>NZ_JBEVDL010000001.1:0-135838 GCF_040514055.1 Pseudomonas sp. | reverse complement strand
ATGGGTATCGCTGCGCTCCACCCATCCTACGGATCATGGGGCCCTGTAGGATGGGTTAGCGGCACAGCTGCCGGACCGCCACCCCCCGCCACTGCCCACCGCCGCGTAACCCATCGAGGAGGTCAAGCGATGGGTATCGCTGCGCTCAACCCAGCCTACGGATCATGGGGCCCTGTAGGATGGGTTAGCGGCACAGCTGCCGGACCGCCACCCCCGCCACTGCCCGCCGCCGCGTAACCCATCGAGGGGTCCACGCGATGGGTATCGCTGCGCTCAACCCAACCTACGGATCATGGGGCCGCGTAGGATGGGTTAGCGGCACAGCTGCCGGACCGCCAACCCCCTGCCAATGCCCGCCGCCGCGTAACCCATCGAGGAGGTCAAGCGATGGGTATCGCTGCGCTCAACCCAGCCTACGGATCATGGGGCCGCGTAGGATGGGTTAGCGGCGCAGCTGACGGACCGCCGACCCACGCCACTGCCCGTCGCCGCGTAACCCATCGAGGGGTCCACGCGATGGGTATCGCTGCGCTCAACCCAGCCTACGGATCATGGGGCCCTGTAGGATGGGTTAGCGGCGCAGCTGACGGACCGCCAACCCCCGCCACTGCCCGCCGCCGCGTAACCCATCGAAGGGTCCACGCGATGGGTATCGCTGCGCTCCACCCATCCTACAGGGGAAACGCCTGGGGCCCTTCCAGCGGCCCCAGGGCCTCGCCGCCAACCCGCGCGCCCACCACCATTTCGGTGATCCAGCTGACCAGGATAGAGGTATAGGCGTGCTGGCAGTGTTCGGCGCTCAGGGCATGGTCGGCACCGTCGACGATGCGGTGGGTCAGGGAATGGGTGTGCTGGAAGGCCGCGCGGTAGCTCATCAGGGTGGCGTGGGGCACGATCTCGTCCTGCTCGGACTCCACCAGTAGCACGTCTCCCCGGAAGGCGACGCAGGCGGCCAGCGCACGGTTCTCGGTGGGCAGCACCCGTGTGCGCCGGTAGGCCGCCAGGTCGACCTTGTCCAACTGGCGCTTGGGCAATTCCCATTGTTCGTCGCGGTACAGCGCCGGCACTCGCAGGGCCAGCCAGCGCACCGGCCGCAGGGTACTGAGGATCGCCGCCAGGTAACCGCCGTAACTGGTGCCGATCACCGCGATGGCGGCCTGGTCGATACCCGGATGGCTGGCCAACCGGTCATAGGCAGCCAGGATATCGCGCAGGTTGTCCTCGCGGGAAACCTTGGCCTGCTGCAGCAACGACCCCTCATGGCCACGCAGGTCAAAGGTCAGGCACACACAACCGAGGCCGGCAATGCCCCGCGCCCGCGCCAGGTCGCGCTGCTGGCTGCCGCCCCAACCGTGCACGAACAGCACCCCGGGCACCTTGGACGCGGGCGCCAGGAAGGTGCCAGCCAGTGCCTCGTCCGCCACCTGGATCTCGATCACTTCGCTACGCGTGGCCATAGGGCTGTACCCTCACCGATTTGTTGATAAAGCCGACTTCGGCGTCCTCGCCGCTGAAGAGCAGGTCCGAGCTCGCCGGGGGTCGCTGCCGCGGGCCATAGAGTTCCAGCGAGGCGGCGCGCAGCACCGACAGTCGCTCGTCCCCGCGAAACGCCTGCAGGGCGGCGATTTCGGCGCTGCTGGCACCGCCGATGCGCCAGGACTGTTCCAGCACGCCGCTGCGCGGCTGCCCATGCACGTCCACCCCGCGGGCGACATCGTAGTTGCGCCGGGAGGCAAAAAAACCGGCAAAGCACGCCGACGCGGCACTGTCATACACCTGCGCCTGGGCGATGGCGCGGCGCACCTGGTCGTCCAATTCGAGACTGAGCAAGGCCTCGAATCCGCCCCGCACCACCACCAGGTCCGAGCCGCCATAGACGCTCTCGCCAGTGTTGTCGTGGGTCAGACGCTGGGTACCGTAGTAGCTGGCGACCAGGTCGGCGACCCGCACCTGGCCGACACTGTAGGTCACCACCTGCTGCAGGTTTTCCTCCAGCACCAGACCGAACCGCTGCAACTCCCTGTCATCCTGGTCGGCGATGGCCTGGCGCAAGGTCCGCGCCTCGCCGATCACCTGCTGGCCCCGCCCGGCTGTCGCCCGCACGGGTTTGATGCGCAGCGGCCCTTCACTCAGTAAGCGCTCGCCGGCCAGCAACGCATCGGCGGCACTGAATACCGTCAGGCCCTTGAGCACGCAGCCTTGAATTCGCTCGCCAAAGTCGTGGGACCAACCCGGGGGTGCCGCAGCCGTGGCGGCCAGCAGCGGATGGCTAATGGCCTTGGTCGGCACGAAATCCTGCCACGCGGCGCCACCGAACAGCTGCAGTTCGCCGTGGATGCCCAGGCGCTGGAGTTCCGCCTGGCCCACCAGGGTGCCGGACGGCACAAAATACAAGGGCCCCGCATAGGCAGCCGCAGGACGATAATCACCGGCAAAACCGAGGCCCTGCAGCTGCGCCAGGCGCCTGCCCAGCTCGGCATGCACGACCCGCTCATGTTCCGGCTCGCTCGCGCGATTGGGGTACAACACCACACAGCCCTGTTCCAGTGCGGATGTTTGAGACATGGACAATTCCTCGGGATGGCCCAGCCGATACGGCGTCCGCTGACCTGGATGGCAGGCTCCCCATGCAGGCGGGCACGCCCGTCCAACCCTCGACCAACGGGCGGTCCAAGCGACTCGGTAACGGCGGATAGTGATCGGCTGGATGATGGGGCAAGACTCCGGCAACGGCATTTCTTTGCGCACAGACTATCGGCAGCCACGAAGCGCCAGTGTTCGCTTCGACGGATAAACGGTCAGGCGTTTCGACGCACCGGGCTCGGGTTATGCTTCAGGCCCGCCGTCGCCCCGGTAACCCAAGGATTGTCCGCTGATGAAACTGGAACTGACCGACCTGCCACGGCTGGCGACCCAACGCCTGCTGCTGCTGCTGCGCCCCGCCCCCGCGCACCTGGCCATCTCCCAGGCGCTTCACGGCGATCCCGCGACCCATGCCTTCAACCCCATAGGCCCGGCCACGCCCGGCGCCGCGGCGCACCAGTTCGACACTTGGCAGGCGCACTGGCACCAGCATGGCTTCGGCTACTGGGCATTGAGCCGGCTGGACGACCCGGAGCGGGTGCTGGGGTTCGGCGGCATCATGCATAAAACGGTGGGCAACCGGCCGGGACTGAACCTGTATTACCGCCTGACGTCGGACGCCTGGGGCCAGGGTTATGCCAGCGAGATGGCCTGGATGGCCCTGCGCGTGGCCTTCGAATTGCTCGACGAGCCGGAGGTGCTGGGCCTGGTACGCCCGGAAAACGTACCGTCACGCCGCCTGCTCGAACGCCTGGGCCTGGGCATTGTCGACACCTGCGACGACCGTCCCGGCTTGGCGCCCAGTCTGATCTACCGGCTCACCGCCGAGGACTATCGACGTCAGAGCGCCGCGGCGCTACAGGGATGACGCCCCGGCGATCCGGCAGCCTGCTGGCCCTGTGGGCGCTGAACCTGAGCGTATCGGCCGCAGCGCCCAGCACCTGTTACGGCAGCACCGCCCAAGGCCGGCTGAGCCAGGGCTGGGCGCTGCCGGCCTTAGGCGACAACTTCCAGGCCTACAGCCTGTTGGGCGTCGCGGCGGGCCGCCACTTCCTGCACAGCCAGGTGCAACAGGTGGTGCTAGACGCCTATGGCCAGCTGAAAACCAGCGCACCGAACACGCACTTTGTCTACGGCGAAACCGGCTTCGCCACGGGCGGGCGCGTTCGCGCCGCACAAGACCCACCAAAATGGCCTGTCGGTGGATTTTTTCGTGCCGGTACTCGATCAGGCGGGCGAGTCGGTTACCTTGCCGAGTAGCCCCTTCAATCGCTTCGGTTATGACATCGAGTTCTCCCGGCGCGGCCACTATGGCGACTATCGTATCGACTTCGAGGCCATGGCCCGCCACCTGCTGGCGCTCCAGGCCGCCACCGGTCGGCAGGGCCTGAAAATCGGCCGGGTCATCTTCGACAACGCCCTGCAGCACCTGCTGTTTCACAGCAGCAGCGGCGCCCGGCTGAAGGCGGCCTTGCCGTTCTCGACGAGAAAACCCTGGGTGCGACATGACGAGCATTACCATGTCGACTTCGTGGTGCGCTGCCAGCCGCTGGGCTGAGCCCTCTCGGGCGAGCAGCCCCGAGACCCCGCTGTAGACGCCGCGGCTCCGGCAAGGTAGCACCTCGATCGCCCGCGACTCGGGGCCATCCGCGGCTAGACTGATTCAGACCTTGCCTTGCCCTGCCTCCGGCCAAAACGTAGCGGCAAACCCCAGCACCCTTGGCTAAACAGTGGGTTCATAACCAAAGCACCGCATATTTTCTGACTTCATAGTCAAATATTTATTGACCCGAAAGTCAGATATCTCTAAATTCGCTCCCATACGGACCTGCCGTACACAACAATAAAATGCCTGGAGGTCTTCCTTGATCCAGTTTCTCCTCAACCGTGAGCTGCGTTCCGAGCAGCGTCTTGATCCGAATGTCACGGTCCTCAATTACCTGCGCGAGCACGTGGGCAAACCCGGCACCAAGGAAGGCTGTGCCTCCGGTGACTGTGGGGCCTGCACCGTGGTGGTCGGCGAACGGACGCTGGATGCCGGGGGCCGCGAACAGCTGCGCTACAGGACGCTGAACTCCTGCCTGACCTTTGTTTCGTCACTGCACGGCAAGCAGCTGATCACGGTGGAGGACCTCAAGCACCAGGGCCGCCTGCACAGCGTGCAGCAGGCCATGGTCGACTGCCACGGCTCCCAGTGCGGCTTCTGTACCCCCGGGTTTGTCATGTCGCTGTTCGCCCTGCAAAAAAACAGCGACGCCGACGCCGAACCGACCGCTCACCATGCCAAGGCGCACGAGGCGCTGGCCGGCAACCTCTGCCGCTGCACCGGCTACCGACCGATCCTGGCCGCCGCCGACCAGGCGTGCTGCCAGGCCAGCCCGGACCAGTTCGACGACCGCCAGGCCGAAACCCTGGCGCAACTGCGCGCTATTGCCCCGCAGGAGATCGCCGAACTCAACAGCGGCGACAAACGCTGCCTGGTGCCACTGACCATCGCCGACCTGGCCGACCTCTATGGCGCGCATCCGGAAGCCCGCTTGCTGGCCGGTGGCACCGACCTGGCACTGGAGGTCACGCAGTTCCACCGCAGCCTGCCGGTGATGATCTACGTGGGCAACGTCGCTGAAATGAAAGGGATCGAGTCTTTCGAGGATCGTCTGGAGATCGGCGCGGCGACGCCCTTGACCGATTGCGTCGAGAGCCTGGCGGCGGACTATCCGGACTTCGGCGAGCTGCTGCAGCGCTTCGCCTCCCTGCAGATCCGCAACCAGGGCACCCTGGGCGGCAATATCGGCAATGCCTCGCCGATCGGCGACACCCCGCCCCTGCTGATCGCCCTGGGCGCCCAGTTGCGGCTGCGCAAGGGCGATGCGACCCGCACCCTGGCCCTGGAGGACTATTTCCTCGATTACCGGGTCACCGCCCGCCAGGACAGCGAATTTATCGAGAAGGTCATAGTCCCCCGCGCCCGCGCCGGGTGGGCGTTCCGCGCCTACAAGGTGTCCAAGCGCCTGGACGACGATATTTCCGCAGTCTGCGCCGCCTTCAACCTGCGTATCGCCGACGGCGTGGTGCAGGAGGCGCGGATCGCCTTTGGCGGCATGGCCGCCATCCCCAAGCGCGCCACCGCCTGCGAGACCGCGCTGATCGGCGCGGCCTGGTACCCGGGGGTGATCGAACGCGCCTGCCAGGCCCTGGCCGAGGACTTCACCCCGCTGTCGGACTTTCGCGCCAGCAAGGAATACCGCCTGCTGATCGCGCAGAACCTGTTGCGCAAGTGCTTTATCGAACTGCAAACCCCTGCCGTCGACACCCGGGTGACCGCCTATGTCTAACCACCCCATCAGCAAGACCCAGGCCGAGCTCAGTGCCCTGTTCCATCAGGACATGACCACCGGCGTGGGGCGCAGCGTCAAACACGACAGCGCGGACAAACACGTGTCCGGCGAAGCCCTGTATATCGACGACCGCCTGGAGTTTCCCAACCAGCTGCACGTCTATGCCCGCATGAGCGACCGCGCCCACGCGCGCATCCTCAGCATCGACACCGCCCCGTGCTACGCCATCGAGGGGGTGACCCTGGTGATCACCAGCCGCGACGTGCCCGGCCAACTGGACATCGGCGCGGTGATGCCCGGTGATCCACTGCTGGCCGACGGCGTGGTCGAGTACGTCGGTCAGCCGATCCTGGCCGTAGCGGCCAAGGACCTGGACACCGCCCGCCGCGCCGCCCTGGCGGCGATCATCGAATTCGAGGACCTGGAGCCGGTGCTCGACGTGGAAGAGGCGCTGCGGCGCAAGCACTTCGTGCTCGACAGCCACCAGCACAAGCGTGGCGATGCAGAACGCGCGCTGGCCAACGCTACGCATCGCCTGCAAGGCAGCTTGCATATCGGCGGCCAGGAGCATTTCTACCTGGAGACGCAGATCTCCTCGGTGCTGCCCACCGAAGACGGTGGCATGCTGGTGTACTGCTCGACCCAGAACCCCACCGAGGTGCAGAAACTGGTGGCCGAGGTGCTCGGCGTGCCGATGAACAAGATCGTCATCGACATGCGCCGCATGGGCGGCGGGTTCGGCGGCAAGGAAACCCAGGCGGCGGGCCCGGCCTGCATCTGCGCGGTGATCGCGCACCTCAGCGGCCGGCCGACCAAGATGCGCCTGCCCCGGGTGGAAGACATGCAGATGACCGGCAAACGCCATCCATTCTTCGTCCAGTACGACGTCGGCTTCGACGATGACGGGCGCTTGCAGGGCATCCAGATGGACCTGGCCGGTAACTGCGGTTACTCGCCGGACCTCTCCGGCTCCATCGTCGACCGCGCCATGTTCCACTCCGACAACGCCTATTACCTGGGCGACGCCACCATCAATGGCCACCGTTGCAAGACCAACACCGCCTCCAACACCGCCTACCGCGGCTTCGGCGGCCCCCAGGGCATGGTCGCCATCGAGGAGGTGATGGATGCCATCGCCCGCAACCTCGGCAAGGACCCACTGGCGGTGCGCAAGGCCAACTATTACGGCAAAACCGAACGCAACGTCACCCACTACTACCAGACCGTGGAAGACAATCTGCTCGAGGAGATGACCGCCGACCTCGAGGCCAGCAGCGACTACCAGCAACGCCGCGAACAGATCCGCGCGTTCAACGCCGCCAGTCCGGTATTGAAAAAAGGCCTGGCGCTGACCCCGGTCAAGTTCGGCATCTCCTTTACCGCCACCTTCCTCAACCAGGCCGGCGCGCTGATCCATATCTACACCGACGGCAGCATCCACCTGAACCACGGTGGCACCGAGATGGGCCAGGGGCTCAATACCAAGGTGGCGCAGGTGGTCGCCGAAGTGTTCCAGGTGGATATCGCCCGTATCCAGATCACCGCGACCAACACCGACAAGGTGCCGAACACCTCGCCCACCGCCGCCTCCAGCGGTGCCGACCTGAACGGCAAGGCCGCGCAGAACGCCGCCGAGATCATCAAGAAGCGCCTGGTCGACTTCGCCGCACGGCATTATCGGGTGACCGAGGAAGACGTCGAGTTTCGCAACGGCCATGTGCGGGTGCGCGAGCAGATCCTGTCGTTCGAGGAACTGATCCAACAGGCCTATTTCGGTCAGGTGTCGCTGTCCAGCACCGGCTTCTATCGCACGCCGAAGATCCACTACGACCGCAGCCAGGCCCGCGGCCGGCCGTTCTACTACTTCGCCTACGGCGCCGCCTGCGTCGAAGTGCTGGTCGATACCCTGACTGGCGAATACAAGATGCTGCGCACCGACATCCTGCACGACGTCGGGGCGTCGCTGAACCCGGCCATCGACATCGGCCAGGTCGAGGGCGCCTTTGTCCAGGGCATGGGCTGGCTGACCATGGAAGAGCTGGTGTGGAACGCCAAGGGCAAGCTGATGACCAACGGCCCGGCCAGCTACAAGATACCGGCCGTGGCCGACATGCCCCTGGATTTGCGGGTCAAATTGGTGGAAAACCGCAAGAACCCCGAGGACACCGTGTTTCACTCCAAGGCCGTGGGCGAGCCGCCCTTTATGCTCGGCATCGCCGCCTGGTGCGCGCTCAAGGACGCGGTGGCCAGCCTGGCGGATTACCGGGTGCAGCCGCAGATCGATGCGCCGGCGACCCCGGAGCGCGTGCTCTGGGGCGTGGAGCAGATGAGGAAACTGCAGCAACCGACCGCCTGTGCGGTGGCCAGCACGGCCGAGCCGGCCTGAATCCGTCGCGGCACGGTTCGATTCCATGCCGCGGCCCAACCCGAACACGGTGCACAACAATGAGAACCCACACCGATCCTTCTGCGTCGCTGCCCCCGGCCTTCGAGGGTCTGCCACCCGTGCTGGACGCGCCGCCCAGCCGCCCGCGCAAGGACGACGACTGGCGGCTGTCGCGCTCGGCCAAACCCTTGCGTACCTGGAGGCTGAGCAAATGAACAACTGGATCAGCGCCCTCGCCGAGCTGCAGCAACGCGGGCAATGCGGCGTGCTGGTGACCATTATCGAGGAACGCGGCTCGACACCGCGCAATGCCGGCTCGAAGATGGTGGTCACCGCCGACCGTATCCACGACACCATCGGCGGCGGCCACCTGGAGTACAAGGCGATGCAGATCGCCCGCGAGATGCTCGACAGTGGCAGCCAGAACACCCGCCTGGAGCGCTTCAGCCTGGGCGCCAGCCTGGGCCAGTGCTGCGGCGGCACCACCGTACTGCTGTTCGAACCCATGGGCCAGCCCCAGGCGCAGATCGCCGTGTTCGGTGCTGGCCATGTCGGCCGCGCCCTGGTGCCCTTGCTGGCCAGCTTGCCGTGCCAGGTGCGCTGGATCGACTCACGGGACAGCGAATTTCCCGACACGCTGCCGGCCGGCGTCGACAAACGCCTCAATGAGGAGCCGGTCGAGGAAGTCGAGCAATTGCCCGCCGGCAGCTACTGCATCGTCATGACCCACAACCATCAACTGGATTTGGAGCTGACCGCGGCCATCCTGGCGCGCAACGATTTCGCCTATTTCGGCCTGATCGGCTCGCAGACCAAGCGCGTCAAGTTCGAGCATCGCCTGCGTGACCGGGGTTTCGGCCCCGACTCCCTGCAGCGCATGCGTTGCCCCATGGGCCTGGCGGAGGTCAAGGGCAAGTTGCCGATCGAGATCGCGGTGTCCATCGCCGCCGAAGTGATCGCCACCTACAACGCCACCTTCGGCGAGCAGCGCGGCGGCGCCGAGCCCATTGCCCGCCTGCTGCCGGACTCACGCCGCAGCCAGGCCTGACGCGCCCCTTTTTACGCCTGACGAGACGACTATGACAACCAGCACCCACGCCTACCGCGCCGCCATCCTGCACAGCATCGCCGACCCCGCCAAAGTGGGCATCGAGCACTCCTATGAGTACTTCGCGGACGGCGTGCTGCTGGTCGAGAACGGCAGGATCAAGGCGCTCGGACACGCCGTCGACCTGCTGCCAGGACTGGCCGCGGGCGTGCCAATCGAACACCACCCCGACGCGCTGATCACCCCCGGGTTTATCGACAGCCATATCCACTTCCCCCAGACCGGCATGATCGCGGCCTATGGCGAACAACTGCTCGACTGGCTGAACACCTACACCTTCCCCACCGAACGCCAGTTCGCCGACAAGGCCCACGCCGCCGACGTGGCCGGCATCTTCCTCAAGGAACTGCTGCGCAACGGCACCACCACCGCCCTGGTGTTCGGCAGCGTGCACAAGGTCTCGGTGGAAGCCTTTTTCGAAGCGGCCGAGGCGCTGAACCTGCGCATGATCGCCGGCAAGGTGATGATGGACCGCAATGCCCCGGACTACCTGACCGACACCCCGGCGTCCGGCTATGCCGACAGCAAGGCCCTGATCGAGCGATGGCACGGCAAGGGCCGCCTGCTGTACGCGGTCACCCCACGTTTTGCCCCCACCAGCAGCCCGGAGCAGCTCAGCCTGGCGGGCGAACTGTTCCGGCAGTACCCGGGCCTGTATATGCATACCCACCTGTCGGAGAGCCGCCAGGAAATCGACTGGGTCAAGGCGCTGTTCCCCGAGCGCAAGGGCTACCTGGATGTCTATGACCACCATGGCCTGATCGGTCCGCGGGCGGTGTTCGCCCATGGCGTGCACCTGTGCGACGACGAGTGCCAGCGCCTGGCCGAGACGGGTTCGGCGGTGGCCTTCTGCCCCACCTCCAACCTGTTCCTCGGCAGCGGCCTGTTCGACCTGGAAAAACTCGAAGGCCATGGCGTGCGCGTCGGCCTGGGCACGGACGTGGGCGCCGGCACCAGTTTCTCCCAGTTGCAGTCGTTGAACGAGGCCTACAAGGTCATGCAGCTACAGGGCAAGAAACTCGACCCGTTCAAGTCGCTGTACCTGGCCACCCTCGGGGGGGCCCGCGCGCTGTACCTGGACGACAAACTCGGCAACTTCGCCGCCGGCAAGGAAGCCGACTTCGTTATCCTCGACTACCGGGCCACGCCGCTGCTGACCTACCGCCTGCAGCAGGCGACCAGCCTGGCGGAAAAACTCTTCGCCCTGATCATGCTGGGCGACGACCGCTGCGTGCAGGAAACCTTCGCCGCCGGCCAGTCAGTGCATAAGCGCGACCCGTGACCGCCAGTGGCGGCAACGTGCGTGCGGGGTAGGCCTGGACCCTACCACCGCGACCTGATCGCCCCTTCGCCCAGAGTCGGGCGGTCGGGTATCACCGCCCCCCGGGCACCCGTCCACGCAGTAACCACGCAGGAACCACGCAATGCCGGTGAGCAGCACGTAGACCAAAGCACGGTCGGCAGACAGTCGATATCACCCGACTCCCGTCATTCCCGCGCAGGCGGAAATCCAGGAGCGGCCGTCAGGGTTCCTGCGCTAAAACGCTAAAAGCACCGGTCAGCGAGCGGCTTTTTTCTTGGTCTGCAGCAGGTGCGAGAACACCGCGTGCAGGTCGTCCGAGGCGCCGTCCTCGTCGAGGTTCAGCTTGCTGTCGATATGGTCCATGTGGTGCATCATCAGGCTGACCGCCTTGGCCGTGTCACGGGCTTCAATCGCGTCGATCAGTTGGTTGTGCTCGTCGTAGGAACAATGCGAGCGACCGCCGTTTTCGTACTGGGCGATGATCAGCGACGTCTGCGACACCAGGCTGCGCTGAAAGCTGATCAGCGGGGCGTTGCGTGCCGCCTCGGCCAGTTTCAGGTGAAATTCGCCGGACAAGCGGATGCCCGCGCCGCGATCACCCCGGGCGAAACTGCTCTGCTCGTCGCTGACCATTTTCCGCAGCTCGGCCAGCTGCTGGGCACTGGCATGCTCCACCGCCAGCTCGGTGATCGCCCGCTCGACCATGCGCCGGGCGAAAAAAATCTGCCGTGCCTCGTCCACGCTGGGGCTGGCTACCACGGCACCACGGTTGGGCCGCAACAGCACCACCCCTTCATGGGCCAGGCGCGACAGTGCGCGGCGAATGATGGTGCGGCTGACCCCGAAGATCTCTCCCAGCGCCTCTTCGCTCAGCTTGGTCCCGGGCGCCAGGCGCTGTTCGAGGATGGCTTCGAAGATATGGGCGTAGACGACGTCGTCCTGGGTCCCGCTGCGGCTTACTTTTCCGGCCTGCGGGGGCGGCTTGAGGGGTTGCAATTGTTCGTTCATTGGCACTCGCGTCCAAGAGGGTCGGCGGTAACCGAGACTCTACTGCTTACCCCGGGGTGGCTGGCAAGCAGCCTGGGGCAAGAACTTTGGGTAAAAGCTGCGGGCATTGTACACAATCACCCCAGCCATGCCCATGTTTGAGCCTCCAGCCCGGTCGTGACAGCCACCCGGTGCGGCCAGCGCAGCTCCCTTGGCTGGGCCGGTGACGGCCGCCAATGTTAGATGGAAATGACCTAAAAAAGCCCAATCGCTGGCCTGCGCACCGCCATCAAGTCAATTGACCATCCAAGGCGGTGTCTGTCGTAGCGACACTAATTTTTATAACCTGTTGTTTATTATAAATATTTTAATTTTAGCAGCGGTAAGACCTTGGCCCAAAAGCGCCAAACTGCAAATCGACGCACGCGCGCAGATGTGAAAACATTATTTGCTTTTTTTGTATACAAAAGCATAATCGGCAGCGTGCGGCTTTTTGACCTAATGGTCAGAAATCTGCCAGAAACTGCGTACCGCCCGCTGCCTCGAGAGCCGTCCGGCCCACACCCCCGGCTCTGCACCTCCAACAATAAAAGCGATGAGGAGTACCCCGCTGTGGATAGCACCAAGGATCACCCAGGCTACGTTGCCGTGCCGCCCCGCTCTGGCCTGCTGGAACGGCTGTTCAAGCTCAGCCTGCACCGCACCACGATCAAGACTGAACTGGCCGCAGGGCTGACCACCTTTATCACCATGGCCTACATCATCTTCGTCAACCCCAATATCATGGCCGACGCAGGCATCGACCACGGAGCCGCCTTTGTCGCCACCTGCATCGCCGCCGCGCTCGGCTGTTTCCTGATGGGGCTGTACGCCAACTGGCCGGTCGGCCTGGCACCGGGCATGGGCTTGAATGCGTTTTTCACCTACACCGTGGTCGGCACCATGGGCTACAGCTGGCAGATCGCCCTGGGCGCGGTATTTCTTTCCGGCGTGCTGTTTATGATCCTGACCTTCTCGCGCATCCGCGAATGGCTGCTCAACAGCATTCCCAGCAGCCTGCGCTTCGCCATGGGGGCCGGGGTCGGCCTGTTCCTCGGGCTGATCGGCTTGAAAACCGCCGGCATCGTGGTCGCCAGCCCCGCCACCCTGATCAGGCTCGGCGACCTGACCAGCGCGGCGCCGCTACTGGCGGCCCTGTGCTTCCTGATGATCGCGGTGCTCGAATACCACCGGGTATTCGGCGGTATCCTGATCAGCATCCTCACCGTGACCCTGGCGGGCTGGGGTCTGGGGCTGGTCGAGTACCACGGCATCTTCGCCATGCCGCCCAGCCTGGCACCGACCTGGCTGGCCATGGATGTCAGCGGCGCGCTGAATGTCGGCATGATCAGCGTGATCCTGGCCTTTCTCTTCGTGCATATGTTCGACACCGCCGGTACCCTGATGGGGGTGGCCCAGCGCGCCAAGCTGGTGGATGAAAACGGTCATATCGAGAACCTGAGCAAAGCCATGAAGGCCGACAGCACCTCCAGCGCATTGGGCGCCCTGGTCGGCTGCCCACCGGTCACCAGCTACGTGGAAAGCGCCGCCGGCGTTGCCGCCGGAGGGCGTACCGGGCTCACCGCGGTGACCGTGGGCGTGCTCTTTATCGCCGCCATGTTCTTTTCCCCCCTGGCCGGCATGATCCCCGCCTATGCCACCGCCGGCGCGCTGATCTATGTGGCGATGCTGATGATGAGCGGCATGGCGCATATCGACTGGGAAGACCACACCAACACCATCCCGGCCATTATCACGGTGGTGATGATGCCGCTGACCTTCTCGGTCACCGATGGCCTGGCGTTGGGGTTTATCACCTTCGTCGCCTTGAAGCTTTTCACCGGTCGCCACCGGGAAATCACCCTCAGCCTCTACGTGCTGGCGGCGATCTGCCTGGCGAAGTTTATCTTCCTGTAAGGTAGCCACCGACGACCCTGGCCCCGACGCGCCCGCGCCGGGGCTTTTGACATAAGGAACACGGGCAATGACTCTGGAAACCTGGCTGTTGTTCAGCGGCGCCGCCCTGGTGGTGATCCTTATCCCCGGCCCGTTGTCGCTGCTGATGGTCAGCAACAGCCTGAACTACGGGCTGCGGCGCTCGACGCCGGCCTTTCTCGGCGGTGTCAGCGCCTCGATCGTGCTGCTCACGGCGTCGGCCCTGGGCCTGGGCGCCCTGCTGCTGGCGTCGGAGCAGCTGTTCAGCGGCCTGAAGATCGCCGGTGCCCTCTACCTGTTCTACCTGGCCTGGCAAAGCTGGCAGGCCTCGCGCCTGGTCGCCCAGGCCTCGGCGGCGGTGGAAGAGCCGGTTAACCCCGGATGGCGCGCGATGTTCTGGCGGGCCTTTGGCCTGGGTGCCAGCAACCCCAAGGACATCCTGTTCTTCGCCGCCTTTCTGCCGCAGTTCATCCAACCGGGGCGTCCCTTCCTGCCCCAGTTGCTGCTGATGATCCTGACCTGGGCCCTGCTCGACCTGGGCTGCAAGCTGGCCTATGGGCTGGGCGCCCATGGCGCGGCGCGTTACCTGCGCAGCGGCCGTGGCCAGGCCTGGTTCAACCGCGGCAGCGCGGCGCTGTTCGGTGGTGCGGGCCTGGCCTCGCTGCTGAGCCGCTGATGGGTTCGGGCGCACGCAGGTTGCCCATGGCGGGTTACGCCGCGCATCAGCACGGTGCACTTGGCCAGTCCAGTGTCCTGCGCGGCTAGCCCGCCCTCGTAAAGCGCGGCGCGGCGCGGCATCCATGGGCATAAAAAAAGCCACCCGAAGGTGGCTTTTCTCAGCAGCGAAGCAACGGCATAAATGCCCTTACTTGACGGCCCAACCGGTCAGCTCGGCCAAGGCCTTGCCGATGTCGGCCAGCGAACGTACGGTTTTGACACCGGCGTCCTGCAGCGCGGCGAATTTCTCGTCGGCGGTGCCCTTACCACCGGAGATGATCGCACCGGCGTGACCCATGCGCTTGCCGGGTGGCGCGGTGACGCCGGCGATGTAGGACACCACCGGCTTGGTCACGTGGGCCTTGATGTAGGCCGCGGCCTCTTCTTCGGCCGAACCGCCGATCTCGCCAATCATCACGATCGCCTCGGTCTTCGGGTCTTCCTGGAAGAGTTTCAGGATATCGATGAAGTTCGAGCCCGGAATCGGGTCACCGCCGATGCCCACGCAGGTGGACTGGCCGAAGCCGGCGTCGGTGGTCTGCTTCACGGCTTCGTAGGTCAGGGTGCCGGAACGCGAGACGATACCGACCTTGCCCGGCAGGTGAATGTGACCGGGCATGATGCCGATCTTGCATTCGCCCGGGGTGATCACGCCGGGGCAGTTCGGCCCGATCAGGACCACGCCCAGCTCGTCGCATTTGACCTTGGCTTCCAGCATGTCGATGGTGGCGATGCCTTCGGTGATGCAGACGATCAGCTTGATGCCGCCGAAGGCCGCTTCCAGGATCGAGTCCTTGCAGAACGGAGCCGGAACGTAGATCACGCTGGCGGTGGCGCCAGTGGCTTCCACGGCTTCACGCACGGTGTTGAACACCGGCAGGTTCAGGTGGGTGGTGCCACCCTTGCCCGGCGTCACGCCGCCGACCATCTTGGTGCCGTAGGCGATGGCTTGTTCGGAGTGGAAAGTACCCTGCGAACCGGTGAAGCCCTGGCAGATGACCTTGGTGTCTTTATTGATCAGGACGCTCATTATTACTTGCCCTCCGCAGCTTTGACGACTTGCTGAGCAGCGTCGGTCAGGCTGGTTGCCGCGATGATGTTCAGACCGCTTTCGGCCAGGACCTTGGCGCCCAGTTCAGCGTTGTTACCTTCCAGACGGACGACCACGGGGATCTTCACGCCGACTTCCTTGACCGCGCCGATGATGCCTTCAGCAATCATGTCGCAGCGCACGATGCCGCCGAAGATGTTCACCAGGACCGCCGCGACATTGCTGTCGGACAGGATGATCTTGAAGGCCTCGGTCACGCGTTCTTTGGTGGCGCCGCCGCCCACGTCGAGGAAGTTGGCCGGCTTGCCACCGTGCAGGTTGACGATGTCCATGGTGCCCATGGCCAGGCCAGCGCCGTTGACCATGCAACCGATGTTGCCTTCCAGAGCCACGTAGTTCAGTTCGAACTTGGCAGCGTGGGCTTCACGCGGATCGTCCTGGGACGGGTCATGCATGGCACGCAGCTTGGGCTGGCGATACATGGCGTTGGCGTCGATATTGATCTTGGCGTCCAGGCAGTGCAGGTTGCCGTCAGCCTTGATCACCAGCGGGTTCACTTCCAGCAGCGCCAGGTCGTAGTCCTGGAACAGCTTGGCCAGACCCATGAAGATATGGGTGAACTGCTTGATCTGCTCGCCGGTCAGGCCCAGCTGGAACGCCAGGTCACGGCCCTGGAACGGCTGAGCGCCGACCAGCGGGTCGATGGTGGCTTTGAGAATCTTCTCAGGGGTGTCGTGAGCGATCTTCTCGATGTCCACGCCACCTTCGGTGGAGGCCATGAACACGATACGACGGCTGGAGCGATCGACGACGGCGCCCAGGTAGAGCTCCTTGGCGATGTCGGTGCAGGACTCGACCAGGATCTGGTTGACCGGCTGACCGTTGGCGTCGGTCTGGTAGGTCACCAGACGCTTGCCCAGCCACTGTTGAGCGAATGCCTTGGCATCTTCCTTGCTGCGAACCAGCTTGACACCGCCAGCCTTGCCGCGGCCACCGGCGTGAACCTGGGCCTTGACCACCCACTCGGTGCCGCCGATCTTGTCGCACGCTTCCGCAGCGGCGTCGGCGCTGTCCACGGCATAGCCTTTGGATACGGGCAGACCGTATTCGGCGAACAGCTGCTTACCCTGATATTCGTGAAGATTCATGCTTGTCTACCGTCTTCGTTAGGTATTGCGCATTCGGCGCTGCATGCAAACTGCCGCGCCACCTGTGACCGTTTTCGATGAAACAGTCCGGCTGAGCCTTCCGCGCACGTCCCGAAGGGGTGAACGCGGGCCGCCTGCCGTGGTTCTTGTTGTTACCTGGGTCGGCGGCGCTCGCCTGCGCGGCGCCGCGGACCCGAACCTGCTGTTTAGCGCTTCTTGCGGTTGGCGATGTGGATGGCGTGGCCATTCACGGCCAGGGCCGCTTCGTGCAGCGCTTCGGACATGGTCGGGTGCGAGAACACCATCATGCCGAGGTCTTCGGCACTGGTGCCGAACTCCATGCCGATCACACCCTGTTGCACCAGCTCGGCGGCGGCAGGGCCAATCACGTGCACACCCAGGACGCGGTCGGTCTGGGCATCGGCGATGACCTTGACCAGGCCGGCGGTGTCGTTGGCCGCCATGGCCCGACCGCTGGCCGCGAAGGGGAAGGTGCCGACGTTGACGGCCACGCCTTCAGCCTTGAGCTGCTGCTCGGTCTTGCCGACCCAGGCGATTTCCGGGTGGGTGTAGATCACCGATGGCACCAGGTCGTAGTTGATCTGGGCTTTGTGGCCGGCGATGCGCTCGGCCACCATCACACCCTCTTCCGAGGCCTTGTGCGCCAGCATCGGGCCACGCACCACGTCGCCGATGGCGTAGACGCCCGGCACGCTGGTCAGGCACTGGCCGTCGACGAAGATGAAACCGCGCTCGTCCAGGTCCACGCCGCTGTCGGAGGCCAGCAGGTCGGTGGTCACCGGGCGACGGCCAACCGAAACGATCAGCTTGTCGAAGGTCATCTGCTGTTCGCCGTCAGCGTCGGTGAAATTGACGGTGACCTGCTTCTTCTTCACTTCCGAACCGGTGACGCGGGCACCCAGGCGGATGTTCAGGCCTTGCTTGTTGAGGATCTTCAGGGCTTCCTTGGCGATCTGCTCGTCGGCCGCCGGCAGGAACTTGTCCAGCGCTTCGAGTACGACCACTTCGGCGCCCAGGCGGGCCCAGACCGAACCCAGCTCGAGGCCGATCACACCGGCACCGATCACGCCCAGCTTCTTCGGCACGGACTGGAAGTCCAGCGCGCCGGTGGAGTCGACGATGGTGTCCTGGTTGACCAGGGCCGGCGGAATGTCGATCGGCTTGGAACCCGAAGCGATGATCACGTGGGTCGCTTCAACGACCTGGGTCTTGCCGTCGGTGCCGGTGACTTCGACCTGCTTGTTCGCCAGCAGCTTGCCGTGGCCTTCCAGCAGGGTCACGCCGTTGGCCTTGAACAGGGTGGCAACGCCGCCGGTGAGGTTCTTGACGATCTGGTCCTTGCGACCAACCATGGCCGGCACGTCGATGCTGACGTCCTTGGTCGAGATGCCGTGGACAGCAAAGCCGTGCTGGGCTTCGTGGAACTTGAAAGAGCTGTCCAGCAGCGCCTTGGAGGGGATGCAGCCGACGTTCAGGCAGGTACCGCCCAGCGCGACCTTGCCCTGCTTGTCCTGGTACTTCTCGATGCAAGCAGTCTTCAGGCCAAGTTGCGCGGCACGAATGGCGGCCACATAGCCCCCTGGGCCGGCGCCAATCACTACCACGTCGAATTTCTGGGTCATAACTGTTCCTTCTCGGAGAGAACCGTACGGCCCCTTGTGAGGGCCGCCGTGGGGAAAGACTTAGATGTCCAGCAGCAGGCGCGCCGGATCTTCCAGCAGGTTCTTGACGGTAACCAGGAAGCTGACCGCTTCCTTGCCGTCGATCAGGCGGTGGTCGTAGGACAACGCCAGGTACATCATCGGCCGGATCACCACTTGACCGTTGATCGCCATCGGCCGCTGCAGGATGTTGTGCATGCCGAGGATCGCCGCCTGGGGCGGGTTGACGATCGGCGTCGACATCATCGAACCGAAAGTGCCGCCGTTGGTGATGGTGAAGGTGCCACCGGTCATGTCGTCGATGGTCAGCTTGCCGTCTTTGGCTTTCTTGCCGAAGCCGGCGATGCCGCCTTCGATTTCGGCCAGGCTCATCAGCTCGGCGTTGCGCAACACCGGGACCACCAGGCCACGGTCGCTGGACACGGCCACGCCGATATCGGAGTAACCGTGGTAGACGATGTCGGTGCCGTCGATCGAGGCATTGACCGCCGGGAAGCGTTTCAGCGCCTCGGTGCAGGCCTTGACGAAGAAGGACATAAAGCCCAGGCGCACGCCGTTGTGGGACTTCTCGAACAGGTCCTTGTACTTGGCCCGCAGCGCCATGACTTCGGTCATGTCGACTTCGTTGAAGGTGGTCAGCATGGCCATGTTCGACTGGGCTTCGACCAGGCGCTCGGCGACCTTGGCCCGCAGACGGGTCATGGGCACGCGTTTCTCGACGCGATCGCCAGCGGCGAACACCGGCGCGGCGGCGGCGGGCGCAGCCGCTTTGGCCGTCGCTGGCGCGGCGGCGGGGGCGGATTTCTTCGCTTCGATGGCGGCGACCACGTCTTCCTTGGTCACGCGCCCGCCTTTACCGGTGGCGGCGATGCTGCTGACGTCGATGCCGTTTTCTTCAGCCAGCTTGCGCGCGGCTGGCGCCAGGATCAGCTCCTCGGCGCTGCCAGCCGCGGCCGGCGCGGCCGCGGCAGTGGCGGCCGGCGCGGACGGGGCTGCGGCAGCGGCCGCGCCACCGGCGGTCAGGCTGCCCAGCACTTCGCCGCTGAGCACGGT
Source organism: Pseudomonas sp. (assembly GCF_040514055.1). Classification (GTDB taxonomy): domain Bacteria; phylum Pseudomonadota; class Gammaproteobacteria; order Pseudomonadales; family Pseudomonadaceae; genus Aquipseudomonas. Next base: position 116,508 of record NZ_JBEVDL010000001.1, on the reverse strand, counting down.
GTCGCCTTCATTTTTCACGATGGCGCCCAGGACGCCGTCGGCCTCGGCGAGTACTTCCATCACCACCTTGTCGGTTTCGATGTCGACGATCAGGTCGTCACGCTTGACCGCATCGCCCGGCTTCTTGTGCCAGGTGGCAACGGTGCCATCGGCGACGGATTCCGGAAATGTAGGGGCTTTGATCTCGATAGCCATTGTGTGCAATTCCTTAAATTCGGTTGCTTCTACGCGAAGGCGTTAAACAGTAAAGGCGTCTTGCAGGAGTTTTTCCTGCTGTTCGGCGTGCATCGAGGCATAACCACAGGCGGGCGAAGCGGAAGCGTCCCGACCGGCATACTCGAGGAACAGCGCCTTGTTCGACGCGGTGATGACCCGCCGCATGTGATGCTGGCTGCAGTACCAGGCGCCCTGGTTCATCGGCTCTTCCTGGCACCAGACCACGTGCTTGAGCTTCTTGTAGGGGGCCAGCACCTCGGCCAGGTCGTCCTCCGGGAAGGGGTACAGCTGTTCGATGCGCACGATGGCGATATCGTCACGGCCTTCGCTGCGGCGTTTGTCCAGCAGGTCGTAATAGACCTTGCCGCTGCACAGCACCACCCGCGTCACTTTCTTCGGATCGATCGGGTCAATTTCGGGAATCACGGTCTGGAAGGAGCCGTCCGCCAGGTCTTCCAGGGTCGAGATGGCCAGCTTATGGCGCAGCAACGACTTGGGCGTCAGGGCGATCAGCGGCTTGCGCAGCGGGCGGATCACCTGGCGACGCAGCATGTGGTAGACCTGCGCCGGGGTGGTCGGCACACACACCTGGATATTGTGCTCGGCACTCAGCTGCAGGAACCGCTCCAGGCGCGCCGAGGAGTGCTCAGGCCCCTGCCCTTCGTAGCCGTGCGGCAGCAGCATGGTCAGGCCGCACAGACGGCCCCACTTGTGCTCGCCACTGGTGATGAACTGGTCGATTACCACCTGGGCACCGTTGGCGAAGTCGCCGAACTGCGCTTCCCAGATCACCAGTGCATCGGGCTTGGTGGTGGAGTAACCGTATTCGAAGGCCAATACCGCTTCTTCGGACAGCAACGAGTCGTACAGGTCGAAACGCGGCTGGCCGTTGTACAGCTGCTTGAGCGGCACGTAGGTACCGGCTTCCTTCTGGTTGTGCAGCACCGCATGGCGGTGCGAGAAGGTCCCGCGGCCGACGTCCTGGCCGGTCAGGCGGATCGAGTGGCCTTCGAACAACAGGGTGGCGTAAGCCATGGTTTCAGCGAAACCCCAGTTAATCGGCAAGCCACCGGCACTCATCTTCTGCCGGTCTTCGAGGATCTTCGACACCTGGCGCTGCACGACGAAGCCGTCCGGGGTTTCCAGCAGCTTGTTCGACAGTTCCTGCAAGGTCTTGAGGTCGAAGCGGGTGTCGTGACGCGCGGTCCAGGCGTGGCCCAGGTACGGACGCCAGTCGACGAACAGTTCCTTGTTCGGTTCCTTGACCAGGCTCTTGACCACGTGCAGGCCATTGTCCAGGGCGTTGCGGTACTCGTCCATTTTTTCCTGGACGCGCTCTTCGCTGAGGGTGCTCGACTGGATCAGCGACTCGGCGTACAACTCACGGGTGGTGCGCTGCTTGGCGATCTGCTGGTACATCATCGGCTGGGTGCCGCTGGGCTCGTCGGCCTCGTTGTGGCCGCGACGGCGGTAGCAGACCAGGTCGATGACCACGTCCCGCTTGAACTGCATGCGGTAGTCCATGGCCAGCTGGGTGACGAACAACACCGCTTCCGGGTCATCGCCGTTCACGTGCAGGATCGGCGCCTCGATCATCTTGGCCACGTCCGTGCAGTACTCGGTGGAGCGCGAGTCCTCGGGGTTGCTGATGGTGAAGCCGACTTGGTTGTTGATCACGATATGGACGGTGCCGCCCGTCTTGAAGCCCCGGGTCTGGGACATCTGGAAGGTTTCCAGCACCACGCCCTGGCCGGCGAAGGCCGCGTCGCCGTGCAGGGATACCGGCAGCACCTTGTCGCCGGTGCTGTCATTGCGCCGGTCCTGGCGCGCGCGCACCGAACCCTCGACCACCGGAGAGACGATTTCCAGGTGCGAGGGGTTAAAGGCCAGTGCCAGGTGCACTTCGCCGCCGGTGGTCATCACGTTGGACGAAAAGCCCTGGTGGTACTTCACGTCGCCCGAACTGAGGCCTTCGACTTTCTTGCCTTCGAACTCGTCGAACAGGTCACGCGGGTTCTTGCCGAAGGTGTTGACCAACACGTTGAGACGGCCGCGGTGGGCCATGCCGATGACGATTTCCTTGGTGCCATAGGAGCCGGCGCGCTGGATCAACTCATCGAGCAAGGGAATCAGGCTTTCGCCACCTTCCAGGCCGAAACGCTTGGTACCCGGATACTTGGTGCCCAGGTATTTTTCCAGGCCTTCAGCGGCGGTCAGGCGCTCCAGCAGGTGGCTCTTGACCTCGGCCGAAAACACCGGACGACCGCGCACGCTTTCCAGACGCTGCTGGAACCAGCTGCGCTGCTCGGAATCGACGATATGGGAGAACTCGGCACCGATGGTGCGGCAGTAGGTCTGCTGCAAGGCCTCGAGGATTTCACGCAGGGTCGCCTCTTCCTTGCCGATAAACAGGCCACCGGTACGGAAGATGGTGTCCAGGTCGGCATTGGTCAGGCCGTAGTGATTGATCGACAGGTCGGCCGGCGCGGTGCGCTGCCACAGGCCCAGCGGGTCGAGCTTGGCCGCCTGGTGACCACGCATGCGATACGCCTGGATCAGACGCAGCACTTCCACCTGTTTCTTTTCGTGTTCGCTGCTGACGCTGCCGGCGGAGACCGGCTGCGCGCGCCGCTGGTTTTTCGCCAGCAACACAAAATGGTCGCGCACCGTGGAGTGCGACACATCGGTAGCAGCGTTGCCGTCAGCCGGCAACTTCTGGAAATAGGTGCGCCACTCTTCGGGCACGGCGTTGGGATCGTGCAGGTAGAGCTCGTAGAGCTCTTCCACGTAGGCAGCGTTACCACCGGATAGGTGGGCACTGTCCCACATGCGCTGCATCACGCTTTCTTGCATGCTAGGTCACCCTCGGTAAGGGGACACCACCGGCGTGGAAACCGCAGGGGTCTGCACCGTTCCTGTGACAGCGACCGGTTCAGCCCACTTCGGATCCCGCAGATAGTCCGGGCACCAGCCCGGATGCCCCTGCTGGTCGTCAAATTTTTCGAGTAAGAACCCTGGCTTTGTGGGCGCAGGTTCGAGTCAACCGTGGCGACGAAATCCACTCGTCACCACGGGTCTTGCGGTCAAACCGTATCAGGTCGCGCTTTGCAGCAGCATGTTCCGCACATGGCCGATAGCCTTGGTCGGGTTCAAGCCCTTCGGGCACACACTGACGCAGTTCATGATGCCGCGGCAGCGGAACACGCTGAACGGATCGTCCAGCGCGGCCAGGCGCTCTTCGGTCTTGGTATCGCGGCTGTCAGCCAGGAACCGGTAGGCCTGCAACAACGCGGCCGGACCGAGGAACTTGTCGGGGTTCCACCAGAACGATGGGCAGGACGTCGAACAGCAGGCGCACAGGATGCACTCGTACAGCCCGTCGAGCTTCTCCCGCTCAGCCGGGGTCTGCAGGCGTTCGATGGCCGGTGCCGGCGTATCGTTCTGCAGGAAGGGTTTCACCTTCTCGTACTGCTTGTAGAAGATGCTCATGTCGACCACCAGGTCACGAATGACCGGCAGGCCGGGCAGCGGGCGCACCACCAGCTTGTTACCCTTGACCACCGCGGACAGCGGGGTGACGCAGGCCAGGCCGTTCTTGCCGTTGATGTTCATGCCGTCGGAGCCACAGACCCCTTCGCGACAGGAGCGACGGTAGGAGAACCCCTCGTCCTGTTCCTTGACCAGCGCCAGTACGTCCAGCACCATCAGGTCCTTGCCGTCGATCTCGACGGTGAAGTCCTGCATAAAGGGCGCGGCGTCTTTTTCCGGGTTGTAGCGATAAACGCTGACTTGCAAAGTTTTACCAAGAGACATGGTGGCTACCCTTAATAAGTACGCACTTTGGGTTCAAAAGCAGGAACGGTCTTCGGCGCGAAGTTCACAGCGCGCTTGGCAACACGTTTCTCACCCGGGAAGTACAGGGAATGGCACAGCCAGTTTTCGTCGTCGCGGTCTTCGAAGTCCTCGCGGGCATGGGCGCCACGGGATTCCTTGCGGGTTTCGGCCGCAATGGCCGTGGCTTCGGCCACTTCCAGCAGGTTCTGCAGTTCGAGCGCTTCGATCCGGGCGGTGTTGAACGCCTGGCTCTTGTCGGCGATCTTGACGGTGGCGATGCGCTGACGCAGGTCGGCCAGCTGGGCGATGCCCTTCTGCATGTATTCGCCGGTACGGAACACGCCGAAGTAGTTCTGCATGCAGCTCTGCAGCTCTTTACGCAGCGGGGCCACGTCTTCGCCGGTGGTGCGCGCGTTCAGGCCGTTCAGGCGAGCCAGAGCCACGTCGATATCGGTCGCGCTGGCATTGCGGTACTCGACGCCCTCTTTCAGGGCCTTTTCCAGGTGCAAGCCGGCCGCACGGCCGAACACCACCAGGTCGAGCAACGAGTTGCCACCCAGGCGGTTGGCACCGTGCACCGACACACAGGCCACCTCGCCCACGGCGAACAGGCCCGGAATGATCACATCGTTGCCGCTGGCATCCTGGGTCATGGCCTGGCCATGGATGTTGGTGGCGACGCCGCCCATCATGTAATGGCAGGTCGGCACCACGGGAACCGGCGCCGTCACCGGGTCGACGTGGGCGAAGGTCTTGGACAGCTCACAGATACCCGGCAGGCGGCTGTGCAGCACCTCCTCGCCCAGGTGATCGAGCTTGAGCATGACATGGTCGCCATCCGGACCACAGCCGTTGCCGGCGATGATTTCCTTGACCATGGAGCGGGCGACCACATCGCGGCCAGCCAGGTCCTTGGCGTTGGGCGCGTAGCGCTCCATGAAACGCTCGCCGTGCTTGTTGATCAGATAACCGCCTTCACCCCGGCAACCTTCGGTCACCAGCACACCCGCGCCAGCGATGCCAGTGGGGTGGAATTGCCACATTTCGATGTCCTGCACCGGCACGCCCGCGCGCAGGGCCATGCCGACGCCGTCACCGGTGTTGATCAGGGCGTTGGTGGTGGACGAGTAGATGCGGCCCGCACCGCCGGTGGCCAGTACGGTAGCCTTGGAACGGATAAAGGAGGTCTCGCCGGTTTCGATGCAGATGGCGATGATGCCAACGATGACGCCGTCCTGGTTCTTCACCAGGTCCACCGCGTACCACTCGTTGAGGAATACGGTGTTGGCCTTCAGGTTGGCCTGGTACAGGGTGTGCAACAGGGCATGGCCAGTACGGTCGGCTGCGGCGCAGGTACGGGCGGCCTGGGTCGGATTGTCCGGCCCCTTGGACTGGCCACCGAACGGACGCTGATAAATGCGGCCCTGTTCGGTACGGGAGAACGGCAAGCCCATGTGTTCCAGTTCAAACACCGCTTCCGGGCCGACCGAGCACATGTATTCGATGGCATCCTGGTCACCGATGTAATCCGACCCTTTGACGGTGTCGTACATGTGCCAGCGCCAGTCGTCGTTTGGATCAGCCGAAGCGATGGCGCAGGTGATGCCGCCCTGGGCGGACACGGTGTGCGAACGGGTCGGGAAGACCTTGGTGACAACGGCAGTCTTGTGGCCGCCTTGTGCCAGTTGCAGCGCGGCACGCATGCCAGCACCGCCGCCGCCGACGATGATGGCGTCGAAGGAAAGCGTACTTATATTAGCCATGAATCAGATACCCCAAAGAATCTGCACGCCCCAGACGAACATCGCGAACATGGCGATGCCACACACGGCCTGGAACAGAAAACGCACGCCAGTCGCCCACTTGCCCAACGCCATCGGGGTCAGGTAATCGGTGGAAATGGTCCACATGCCGACCCAGGCGTGTGCGCCCAGGGCCACCAGGGCCAACAAGCTGAAAATGCGCATCCAGTTCTGCGAGAACAGACCATGCCACTCGCTGTAGCCCAGGCCCGGGCTGGCGATGATGTATGCCAGCAGGAACAGGAAATAAGCCGCGAGCACGACCGCGGAGACCCGCTGGGCCATCCAGTCGTAAAGCCCCGAACGGGATAGGTTCGTGACGTTGGTTACCATATCCATACCCCTGCCAGCACGATCAGCACCACGGAGATGGCGAGAACGATTTTCGAGCCCAGCTTGCCGCCTTCCAGCGTCTCACCGATACCCAGGTCCATGATCAGATGGCGCACACCGGCCACCAGGTGGTAGAGCAACGCGGACATCAGCCCCCAGATCACAAATTTGGCCAGTGGACTGGCCAGACACGCCTTCACCTCTTGGAAGCCTTCCTCGGAGCTCAGCGACTTGTCGAATGCATAGAGCATGATGGCAAGGCCGACGAAAAGGATGACACCGGAAATGCGGTGAAGGATGGACGTGTAAGCAGTGATTGGAAGTTTGATAGTCCTAAGGTCGAGGTTTACAGGTCTTTGGCTATTCACGGCTTTTTTCACACTGAGAGCCCCTAACAATCAGGGCAAAGTTGTCGGGAAGTGGACTGGTCAGGTACCCATCACCCAAGGAGTGACGACCGCCAAATACAGGCCCTAAAGCCCTGGCGGTCGGTCGCAGAGTATAGACAGTTAGGTTACTAATGACAACGCGCAGGCCTGCCCCGAAGAGCGCATTGCGCGCCGCCTGGAAATGGCGTAAACAGCCCCTTGCGCCCCCCCCGAATAGCCCTGGAACCCCTCTGCCGCCTGGGTTAGCGCAAATTGACTTTCAAATTTATCTCTCTATAGTGTTGCGGTCCCTGCGTGGGGGGTAGTCCGCTGATTTCAAGCATAAATAGGAGGCCACACATGGCTGACAAAAAAGCACAGTTGATCATCGAGGGCGTAGCCCCCGTCGAGCTGCCCATTTTAACCGGCACCGTGGGTCCCGATGTAGTGGATGTACGGGGGCTGACTGCCACGGGCCGTTTCACTTTTGATCCTGGCTTTATGTCGACCGCCTCTTGCGAGTCGAAGATCACCTATATCGATGGCGACCAGGGCATTCTGTTGCACCGCGGCTACCCCATCGAGCAGCTGGCGGAGCAGTCCGACTACCTGGAAACCTGCTACCTGCTGCTCAACGGCGAACTGCCGACCACCGAGCAGAAAGCGCAGTTCTTCAGCACCGTGAAGAACCACACCATGGTCCACGAGCAGCTGAAGAACTTCTTTAACGGCTTCCGTCGCGACGCCCACCCGATGGCGGTGATGTGTGGCGTGGTTGGCGCGTTGTCGGCCTTCTACCACGACTCGCTGGACATCAATAACGCCCAGCACCGCGAGATCTCGGCGATCCGCCTGGTGGCGAAGATGCCGACCCTGGCCGCGATGGTGTACAAGTACTCCATGGGTCAGCCGATGATGTACCCGCGCAACGACCTGACCTACGCTGAAAACTTCCTGCACATGATGTTCAACACCCCGTGCGAGATCAAACCGATCAGCCCGGTACTGGCCAAGGCCATGGACAGGATCTTTATCCTGCACGCCGACCATGAACAGAACGCCTCGACGTCCACCGTACGCTTGGCCGGCTCTTCGGGCGCCAACCCCTTCGCCTGTATCGCTGCCGGCATCGCCGCGCTGTGGGGCCCGGCCCACGGCGGCGCCAACGAAGCGGTGCTGAGCATGCTGGACGAAATCGGTGACGTGTCGAACATCGACACCTTTATCGCCAAGGCCAAGGACAAGAACGATCCGTTCAAGTTGATGGGTTTTGGCCATCGCGTGTACAAGAACCGCGACCCGCGCGCCACCGTGATGAAGCAGACCTGCGATGAAGTGCTGCGCGAACTGGGTATCACCAACGACCCGCAGCTGGAACTGGCCATGCGCCTGGAAGAGATCGCCCTGACCGACCCCTACTTTATCGAACGCTCGCTGTATCCGAACGTCGACTTCTATTCGGGGATCATCCTCAAGGCGATCGGCATTCCGACCAGCATGTTCACCGTGATCTTCGCCCTGGCGCGGACCGTCGGCTGGATCTCGCACTGGAAGGAAATGCTCTCCAGCCCGTACAAGATCGGCCGTCCGCGCCAACTCTACACCGGCTACCCGCAACGCGACATTGAACCGCTGGACCAACGCAAGTAAGCGGTCCTTTACGCACAAAAAGGCTGCCTTCGGGCAGCCTTTTTTATGCGCGAACCCTGCTCAGGGCTTTTCCGCGCGCTGGCGCAAGCCTTCCAGGGTATTGAAGGGCGCATCCACCACAAAACTGTTGGCCAGCCAGGATGGCACGCTGCCGCCCGGTTCGCTGTGCACCTCATAGATCACCTCGACGCTACCGGGCCCCTTGGGCGTCAGCTTCCACACGCCCTCGACCTTGCTCACCCGCACGAAGCCGTCTTCCTCGGGCAGGTACTCAGGCACGCCCTGTAGCACCCGCGTCAGGCTACCATCGGCCTCCTCACGACTGGTGATATGCAGCACCGAGTCCCGCGGCGCCACCGGCCAGGGGGTGTTGAAACGCGTGTAGGTCCAACTCTCGGCGCCCTCGTGCTTGAGCAGTTTCTGCTGGTTGCATTCGTGGATCCAGGCACAGGCGCCACCGGCATCGTCCTGCAGGGCACGCACCTTGGCCATGCTCGCGGCAATGGTGGCCACCCCGCGATAGGCCTTGTACTGGGAGCCCACCACTTCCTTGAGATACACCTGGATACCGGACTCGTCCTTGACCAGTTTCCAGTCCTCAGCCTGCACCCCCGCAGCGAACAGCAGGCCCAGCCCAATAGTCACAGCCATTCGAGGCAGCGCGTTCATCTTGAATCTCCTGTTTCAGGTTTCGGCAAGCGCCCGCGGCCGGCGAGCGTCACTCAATGCAAAGGTCCCGGCGTCGTGGCCTGTTCCAGCCAACCGATCAGGCGAATCGCCTGCTCGCGGTCATCGCCGCAGACCTCGGCGGCCGCGCCGAACTCGGCGCACACGGCGGGCCGCCCGGCTTGACCGAACAGCGCACACCGGTAATCCGCCAGCAGGTGCAGGCAGGCGACGCCTGCCGGCTTGCCGTCAGGCATGCCGGGGAGCGGCGAACTGATGGAGGGCGCAACGCAACAGGCGCCACAGCCCGAACGGCAGGTCATCACGGCAATGGTCTCGTAATCCACGGGGCTGCGATCTTACTCCCGACGCCGCGCAATTGGCACACCCCCGAGTGGACTTGCCCGCGGGGCGGGGCGCCCTCTTGTTGGCGATCCGGGGGGCCGGTAGGCTGCCCAGCTTTAGCGTCGAGGAACAACCATCATGCCCATCTGGTTACAGACCGCCGCCCTGCTCTGCCTGTCCAACCTGTTTATGACCTTCGCCTGGTACGGTCACCTGAAGACCATGAGCGCCAAGCCCTGGTTGATCGCCGCGCTGGTCAGCTGGTGCATTGCGCTGTTCGAGTACCTGATCATGGTGCCCGCCAACCGGATCGGCTATGGCGAGCTGTCGCTGGGGCAACTGAAGATCATGCAGGAGGTGATCACCTTGGCGGTGTTCGTACCTTTCAGCATTTTCTATATGCAACAGCCCTTGAAGCTCGACTATTTATGGGCCGGCCTGTGCATGCTGGGCGCGGTGTTTTTCATCTTCCGCTCGGCCTGAGCAACGCCGCGGCACGGCACTGCTCGGGCAGCGAATCAGGCTCCGCGGTTGAGCCGGGCGATCAGGCTGCTGGTGTCCCAGCGCCCGCCGCCCATGCCCTGGACCTCGGCATAGAACTGGTCGACCAGCCGGGCGAGGGGTAATTGCGCGCCATTGCGCTGCGCTTCCTGCAACAGCAGCCCCAAATCCTTGCGCATCCAATCGACGGCGAAGCCAAAGTCGAACTGCCCCTGGGACATGCTCTGATGACGGTGTTCAAGCTGCCAGGACTGCGCCGCCCCATGGCTGATCACCGCCATGGCCGCCGCTTCGTCGAGACCGGCGCAACGGGCGAAGTGCAAGCCTTCGGCCAAACCCTGCAGCACCCCGGCCACGCAAATCTGGTTAACCATCTTGGTCAACTGCCCACTGCCCACTGGCCCCATGCGCTGCACCTGCTTGGCGTAACTCTCGAGTACCGGCGCGGCACGCTCGAAAAACACCGGCTCGCCGCCGACCATGATGGTCAGCAGGCCCGCTTCGGCGCCGGCCTGGCCGCCGGACACCGGTGCATCGAGAAACCCCACTTCCCGCTCGGCGGCCAGCACCGCCAGCTCGCGGGCGATATCGGCCGAGGCCGTGGTGTGGTCGATCAGGATGCTGCCCGCTGCCATGCCCGCCAGCACGCCCTCCTCCCCCAACACCACCGCCCGCAACGCCGGGTCGTTGCCGACACAGATCATCACCAGCTCGGCCCCCTGCGCCGCCTGCCGCGGGGTAGCGGCGCTGTCACCGGCGAACTCCTCGCACCAGAGCTCGGCCTTGGCCGGGCTGCGGTTGTAGACACAGACCTGATGCCCTTCGCACGCCAGATGCCCGGCCATGGGAAAGCCCATGGTGCCCAACCCGATAAATGCCACTGTTGCCATCTGCCACCTCCAGGGTCCAAGTCGACAGCTTAGGCGCAGTTGGCTGTCGTTTGCGAACGCCCCGGCAAGAAAAGCCTTGCACGGGTTTACCCCGTCCAGGCGCCCTTGCATACTGCCAGCAGTGCAAGGGAGCGCCTATGGGACACTGGATAGTCATCGACCTGGAAGCCACCACCGATGAAGGCGGCTGGCCGTTGGCCGATATGGAGATCATCGAAATCGGTGCCACGCTGGCGACCGCCGATGGCCGCGAGCTGGATCATTTCCAGCGTTTTGTCTATCCGCAGCGCCGCCCCCACCTGACCCCCTTCTGCCGCGAGCTGACGCGCATCAACCAGACCGATATCGATGCGGCGGCGCCCCTGACCGGGGTCTGGCCGTTGTTCGAGCGTTGGCTGGTTGGCCACCGTGCGCGCCTGGCGGGCTGGGTCAGCTGGGGCGACTACGATCGTCGGCAACTCGAACAGGAGTGGGGCAGGCACCGGCTCGACAGCATCCTGGCGCAACTGCCTCACCTCAACCTCAAGCAGGCGTTTGCCCAGGCCCGGCGTTTGCGGCACCCCGTGGGGCTCAACACCGCGCTGCAGCTGGCCGGATTCAGCTTTCAGGGTCAGCCGCACCGCGCCCTGGAGGACGCGCGCAATACCGCGCGGCTGCTGCCGCTGGTAATGCCCGGTTAGGCGCTGTTGTGCGGCGACGCCCCGACTGGGGGGGGGTTGCCCGCCCAACGGACGGCCTGGGCCAGCCGGGGCGGTGTTGGCCACCCCCAAGCTCCCGGCGGGCGATAATCCCGGTGACGCATCCGCCAGCCTTCGGCATACTGGCCGCCCTTTTCAGCCCCTTTCGAGGATTCACCCCATGTTCAAGGTCAACGAGTACTTCGACGGCACCGTTAAATCCATCGCCTTCACCATGGCCGAAGGCCCCGCCACCATTGGCGTAATGGCTCCTGGGGACTATGAATTCGGCACCAACCAATTGGAAGTCATGCACGTGGTCGCTGGCGCGCTGACGGTCAAGCTGCCGGACAGCGACGCCTGGACCTCGTTCGCCACGGGCGAGCAGTTCACCGTGCCAGCCAACAGCAAGTTCCAGCTCAAGGTCGCCGTGGAAACCGCCTACCTGTGCGAATACCGCTGAGTTCGGTGATCCTGATCCAGGCCGGCCCTCGGGCCGGCTTTTTTTATGCCCGCTGCAACGCCGCTCCCGCCCAAATCCAGGACCCCAGATGCCCAGCACTTCCCGTATGGCCTTGCTGTTCCCCGTCGGTCTGCTACTGGTGGCGATGATTTCGATCCAGGCCGGCGCCGCCTTGGCCAAGGGCCTGTTCCCCGAGATCGGCGCGCTGGGCACCTCGGCCCTGCGCCTGACCCTGGGTTCACTGATCCTGGTGGCGTTGCTGCGCCCCTGGCGGGCGACCCTGACACGCGCCAACCTACCGGCGCTGCTGGCCTACGGCACTGCGCTGGGCTGCATGAACCTGCTGTTCTATCTGTCGCTGCAACGGCTCCCGCTCGGCGTGGCGGTGGCCCTGGAGTTCACCGGGCCGCTGGTACTGGCGATCCTCTCGTCGCGGCGCCTGATCGACTTTGGCTGGATCGCGCTGGCCATGGCTGGGCTGGCGCTGTTGCTGCCCATCGGCGCGGCCAGTGACGCGGTGGACCTGCTGGGCGCCTGCCAGGCCCTGGGCGCCGGGGCCTGCTGGGCGCTGTACATCGTCTTCGGGCAGAAGGCCGGGGCCGCCCACGGACCGCATACGGTGGTGCTGGGGATGTTGATCGCGGCGCTTATCGTCCTGCCGATCGGCGTCGCCCATGCCGGCAGTGCCTTGTTTTCGCTCGCCCTGCTGCCCTTGGCGTTGGGCGTGGCGCTGCTCTCGGCGGCGTTGCCGTTCTCCCTCGAGATGATGGCGCTGACCCGCCTGCCAACCCGCACCTTCAGCACCCTGATGAGCATGGAGCCGGCCATCGCGGCGATGTCCGGGCTGCTCTACCTGAACGAGCAGCTGAGCCTCAGCCAATGGCTGGCGATCCTGGCCATAGTGCTGGCATCCCTGGGCACGGCTCTGACCATCAAGCCACGCGCGCGCTGAGCGGTCTCGGCTCGCGGCTCACAGCGCGGCCGCAGCGGACACGCTGAACTGCAACGCGGCCAGGCGCGCATACAGCGCATTGCTGGCGATCAGTTGTCGATGGGTACCGACCGCGACGATACGGCCCTGGTCCATCACCGCGATGCGGTCAGCGTTTTGCACCGTCGCCAACCGATGGGCAATCACCAAGGTGGTGCGCCCCCTCATCAAGCTGGGCAGCGCCTGCTGGATCAGGTGCTCGCTTTCGGCATCCAGCGCGCTGGTGGCCTCGTCCAGCAGCAGGATCGGCGCATCCATCAGCAGTGCACGGGCGATCGCCAGGCGCTGGCGTTGTCCGCCGGACAGGCCCACGCCATCTTCACCCAACTGGGTGGCGTAGCCCTCTGGCAGGTTCATGATAAAACCGTGGGCATGCGCCGCCCGCGCGGCGGCCTCGACCTCGGCCCCGCTGGCCTCGGGTCGACCATAACGAATATTGTCGGCCACGCTGCCGAAAAACAGCGCCGGGTGCTGCGACACCAGGGCAAAACAACCGCGCAGGGCATGGGGCTCCAGCTGCGCAATCGGCAGGCCGTCGAGCAGGATGCGCCCCTGTTGGGGGTCGAAAAAGCGCAGCAGCAGATCGAACAGGGTCGACTTTCCGGCTCCCGAGGGCCCCACCAGCGCCAGGGTTTCGCCCGGCTCGATGGTCAGGCTGAGGCCATCGATGGCGTGCCGGTCCAGGCGCATCGGGTAGGCGAAATGCACCTGTTCAAGGCTGATCCGCCCACTGATCGGCACCGGCAACTGCAACAAGCCCTGGCTGGGCGCGACGATTTCACTGCGCGCCTGCATCAGCTCGGCGATCCGCTCGGCGGCACCCGCGGCGCGCTGCAGTTCACCGATGACTTCGCTGAGGGTGGCGAACGCGCTGCCCACCAGCAAGCTGTAAAACACGAAGGCGGCCAGTTCCCCGCCGGTAATACGGCCGGCGATCACGTCCATGCCACCCACCCAGAGCATGACCCCGACCGCCCCGAGAATCAGCAGGATCGCCAGGGTGATCAGCCACGCCCGCACCGCTATTCGCTCACGCGCGATGTCGAAGGCCTGTTCCACTGCCCGGGAAAACCGCGCCTTGTCCTGCTCCTGGTGGTTATAGGCCTGCACGGTCTTGATCTGATCCAGGGTTTCGCCCACGTAACTGCCGACATCGGCCACCCGGTCCTGGCTCAGTCGGGACAGCCGCCGAACCCGTCGGCCAAACAGCAGGATAGGGACAATGACCAACGGCAAGGCCACCAGCACGATGGCCGACAGTTTGGGGTTGGTTTGCACCAGCAATACACTGCCCGCGATCAACATCAGCAGGTTACGCAAGGCCAGTGACAGGGTCGAACCCATCAGCGCCTGCAGCAGCGTCGTATCGGCGGTCAACCGCGATTGGATTTCCGAGCTGCGGTTGGTTTCGTAGAACCCGGGATGCAGCCCCAACAGGTGATTGAGCACGCGCTTGCGCAGGTCGGCGACAAAGCGTTCGCCAATCCACGAGATCAGATAAAACCGGGAAAAATTGCCGATGGCCAACGCCACCACCAGCAGGCCGAACAGTAGGATCGAGCGGTTGAGCATCGCCGTCGACTGGGTGGCGAACCCCTGGTCCACCAGCACCTTGATCCCCTGCCCCATAAACAAGGTGGTACCCGCGGTAAACACCAGCGCCAGCAAGGCCCCCAGCAATTGTCCACGGTAGGGGTTGACGAACCGCCAGACCAAATGAATGGCCTTGTGCTGGCCCTGGGAAAGCAATCTGTCCATGATGAAATTCTGTCCAAGTAAAGTGAAATACCGCCGGGCACACGGGTGAGCCATTACCTCGACGCTGGCACAACCTCCGCGTGCGGCGCACCTGTGTCTTCAAAATCGTGGGCGGTGATGCGCAGGCCAACCAATTCGGCCAGATATTCATCCTGGCTGAGCAGGCCCATGCACGGCATGGCCCCGCGGGTCGTCAAGGTACCGGCGAGCAATTTACGCACCAGCGCCACAGCAGCCATGCAGGGAATGGCCGGGCCATCATTGCCCCGGGCAATCAACTCCCAGCGCAATAACAAGGCCCGCCCCTCCGGATCGAGCCCCTCCAGGCGTACGAACATGCCGCTCAGACCGTCGCCAAACCGCTCCAGCAGCACCGCGCCGCGCCGCAACCAGCGTGCCAGGGGCACCGCGCTGCGCAACAAGCGACCGCGTACCAGCCAGGACAACAGCCAGGTGCCGGCCTGGGTGACCCGCAACCCCACGCCGGCGGAAAAACGCACGCTGCGCACCCCCGGGTAGCGGCTGGGGAAAAGCGTCAGGTCGGGAATATCGCAGTTGATGGTCCAACGGCGCCCCAGGGGCGCGGCGAAGTCGTAAGCCCGCAGCCCTTGCCAGCCGTAGACCGTGCGCCAGGCACTGGCGTGCCATTGTTGCAGGGGTTTACCGCAATAATCCAGCACCCCGGCCAGGGTCGACAACCCCGGGGTCTTTTCCGAAGAGCTGATGCCGAAATTGATGCTGTCCAGCCGACTGAAGCGCGGCAGCAGACGGTCGATTACCGCTGCGCTAAGACCCGGTACCGAGCTTGCACCGCTGCACAACAGCACGCCCTGACGCTGCGCCTCGGCATCCAGGGCCGTGATGCCGCAGACGAACTGACGCCCATCGGCCAGGTCGATGTAGTGAGCACGGGCCGCCATCGCCGCTTCAGCCACCCGATAGTCCTGCCCCTGAAAGGGCCCGGCGGTGGAGATCACTACATCCACTGCCAGTTCGACGAAGCGCTGCGCCAAACCGACCTCAGCGGTATCCAGTCGGGTCGCCAGCGCGCCGGTCTGCACGGCCAGCGCTTCGGCCCTGGCCAGGTCACGCCCGGCTATCAGCACCGTCACACCGGCCAGGGTGCACAGGCGGCGGACGATCACGCTGCCGAAATTGCCATAGCCGCCGATCACCACGACCCTGAATGCCTTCGTTTGCGACTCCATCTTCTACTGTCCTTGATCAGGTGGGGTTGGCCGCTGGACGCGCCGGTGTCTCCGCCAGGTAGGCCACCGCGCACAAGCACAAGGCCATTAAGTTGGTCGACAGCGGATTGAAGGCCTGCACCAACAGCGACGGCACGAACCACGCGACGTCCAGCAACAGCGCCAGCAACACCAGCGCAGCAAGGAGCAACGGCCCGCGCCGGCCGGGCAGCAGCAGTGCGAGGCCCAGCAGCACCTCCAGCACACCGGCCAGCGGCGCCAACCAGCTGGCCTGGTCGCCCAGGCCGTGGGCCGCGATCATGGCCACTTCCTGGGGACTGAGCCAGATAATTTTCGGTACCAGGCCGTGGTAGATAAACACGGCCGCCAACCCAAGCCGCGCCACCCGGGCGATCAATGCCAATTGGCTGAGCCTGGCGAGCTCAGGGGTCGGCACGCAGGAAGCGCTCGCGATGATCGGGATGCGGCAACAGGCAGCTGGCATGCCGGCCAAACAGCCGGTAGCGGTTCAAGGCAATGCGATCGTACAGCCAGTCGCGCAGGCCCGGCGGGACGCTACGCAGTACCCGCAGCCAGCGCCAGGGGCGAGGCAGCTGCGCCAGAATACGCAGCACCGCGTCACTGCGCACATACAGGTGCGCGCCCTCGACATAGGCCATGGTGTCGAACCGGTCGGTGGGCAGGCCGTAGAACGCAAGGATCGCCTGACCTTCCGGCGATTGCACCGAGGCCAGCTTGAAGCGCCGCTTGGGGTCATGGCGAATCAGGAATTTCGCCCAGCCATTGCACAGTTTGCACACGCCATCGAACAGCACCACGGCGTCCGCGGCCTGCAGATGGGGTGCCAGCCCGGCGGGCTCTGGGTTTAACGGCATCATTCGGTGGACAAGGTGCCGCGAATCCCGCTGGCGGATGGCGACTCCTCATCGGCCTGTTCGTCATCCTCCTCTTCGACGGCGACCTCCTCCTCGTCATCGGCCTCCTCGTCGCCGCCCTCCTCGTTCGCCGCGATGTCCTTGACCTTCAGGCCATAGAAATAGTCCGCCAGCTCATAGCAATAGATCACCTCGGCCGAACCGGGGCTGTAGTAGGCATTGGCCTCGCCACAGACCTTGCCGGTGAAGGTAATCTTGCGTGGCAGCACATAGCTTTCCGTGACCAGCGCGGCGGCCTGCTCGAGGAACTTGGCGCCTTTGAGGATATTCGCCACCTCCTGGTAGTCATCGCCGCCCGACTCGTACTCCACCTTGATCGCCTTGCCGGCCTTGCCGTCGCGTACGGAACTGGCCAGTAACGAGTCCCAACTGGTGACCGCCTGGGCGAAATCACTGGCGCAGCCCTCCTGGCGGTCCTTGTCCAGGTCGAACTCATCGGCGATCTCGCCGAACTTCTCGGCATCGCTGCCAACCATCAGGCAGACGATGGCATAGGAACGCTGGATATCCAGGCTGTGGTTATCGTAGAAGTCGGCGTTTTCGTAATGGGTCGCCTCGTCGGAGTACTCCGACAGATACCAGCCGTTGGCAGCATCGTTGAGCGCCGCGGCCGAGGCGTCGGTGTCCTCGGCCAACAGCATCAGGGTCGCCACATTGTCCGCGGCATCCTCCTCTTTACCCAGCACCGGCAGTTCGAATTCACCGACGAACAGGTGGCCGATCTCGTGGTAGAGCACGTAGACGCTGTTGTTGAGCATAAAGCTCTTGGCTTCTTTCACGTCGTCCTGGGTCAGCGCCGAGGCGGACAATGGCCACAGGGACCCCAGCAGGGCAAAAGCATGTTTGGCAAACGAAGTCATGGGGTCCCCAGGCAAGGTACAGCGTGTCGCGATGATAATACTGGCTCTCTGCCACCCGCAATTGCCCTGTCCGCCTACTTCAGCCCTGGCAATCGCTGCAGCGATCCGTCACGGCGAAGGTAAGCGGTAATGCCCCAGGATCGGATAGTTAAACAGGATGTCATTTTCGCGGGCACCGAAGCCGATATTGTGCAGCACCAGGGGGACGCCAACCACAGTCTGTCGGTCGGAGAGGATGCCGATATGGGTCACCCCACGCCCCAGATCCCAGGTCACGATATCACCGGCACGGTAGGCCTCGGGGCTCTGGCTCGGTTGGAGCGCCCAGCCGCGACGGGAAAAATAGGTCATCAGGTTGGGCACCCGACGATGATCGATATTGGCATCGGGTTTGCGCAGCCCCCACTGTTTGGGATAGGCGGCAAAATGCTCACGCATGTCGAGGTGCACCGCCTGTTGCAAGTCCAGGCCCTGCAGACGCAGGGCGCGGATCACCACGTCGGTGCAGACCCCGAACAGTTTCGGCACATCGCCCCCCGGGTAGGCCAGGCGCCGATAGCTGGGGTCGTAGAATAACGTCACTCCCACCTGCTGGCGCGCCGCCGCCGGCAACGCCTGGGGCTCCAGCGCGTGCAACACGCTGGGTAGCGCCAGCAAAGCGAACAGGCCCGCGCGCAGCAGCCGGCCAACAGTGGTTCCGGTCATGGCGTCGGCACCGCGCTGAAGACTCCGGCCTGGGTAAACATCCGGCCCAGCAGCGGGTGGATGATATCGATGCGGATACGAAACTGGTTGGGTCCTTCGTTGACATGGCTCAGGTAGGTAACCCCGGGCGACAGCCAGGCGTGCACCGGCACACGCACGAAGCCCAGGTCCCAGAAATAGCCGTCGCTTTGAAAATGCAAATTGTGCTCCTGTTCGAACACCCGCAGCTTCATGCCCAGCCCCAGGCCGACATACTCCAGTACCTCGCCGGCCGGGCTTTGTTTCATATGGGACGTGAACAGGATGGGTTTGCGCCCCGGCAAGCGGTAGGTGCGCTCCTTGAAGATATGGCTGCAAGCGGGCTTGCTGTAGACACGGATATCCACCGGAAAATCCAATGCCGTATGGGGGATCAAGGCGCCCTTGATCAATGGCCAGGTGAGCAGGCCGAACAGCCGCCCCCAGAAAGAACAGCTCAGTTCCTCCAACCGACCGCTGTACAACAAGGGCTGCCCCGGAAGCGGATTGCATTCGAAGCGCCGCTGGATATCCGGGTGCAAGGCCCGCCAGCGCTCGCCGAGGATCCGCTTGAACAGCTCGCCCTCGCCCCCCGCGTTATGTGCCGGTGCGCCGATGCCGTGCAGGCTACCCGTCATGCCTTCGCTCCCAGACTCATACCCGCACCACAAAAAGCGCCGTGACGCCCATCACCCGCACCTCGACCTGACTGAACTGCCGCTGCAGGCAGGCACGCAACTCGTGCAGATCATCGGCGCGGTTGTTGAACACCCCCAAGCCATTGAGCAACGCCAGGCAGAGCCGGGCAAAGGGCTTTTTCTGCACGCCGCGGTTCAGCACGGTGGCCCCGAACAACACACCGCCCGGGTTGAGCAAAGGTTTCAGGTGGTCGAAGGCCACTCCTTTGGCGGCAAAACCGCCTGGCACGCAATGCAAAACAAAGTTTACCGCGATGGAATCGAAACCAGGGGCATCGAGGACGATCGGCTCCAGCAGATTGCGTTGGTAAAGCGTGGGGGCATAACGGGCCACCCGCCTGGCGGTCTTCTCCAGGCAACTGCTGCTCAAGTCCAGCAAGGCCAGACGCGGGGTGGGCCCCAAGCCTGTGGCCCGATCCAGCAGATAACCGGTACCCACCCCGACTTCCAAGTGATTCTGGCTAATCGACCTCGCGTAATGCCGATCCAGCTCCGGCGGCGGGCAGCTCCAGGCGCGCCGAGACACCAGGCCGTACAGCAGCCGATCGTAGAAGAACAGACTGAAACGGTTGAAGTACTGCTGAGAACGCCGGGTACGAGCCCGCGCATCGGCATTGGGGAGATCGGGCACCATGGATCCGTTCCTTAATGATTGACATCTTGAGCAAGACCCGCCACTGAGATTCGGCTGGCTCAGCGCCGCTACTGCAGCGGGTACAACAATTCGTCCTTGTACCCGGCCCAGACCCGCACGGCATCGGGAAAGGCATCGTCCAGGCTCGGGTCGCCGCTGTCGACCCGCAGCGGGCGGCCTTCCAGCGTGCCCAGCTTGCGTTTGGTCGCCACCACCCGCAGTTGCTCCAGCCCGATGGCCCTGACCACCCGTGGGCTGATCTGCTGGTTACCGCGCCCGAGGATATGCCCCTGACCGCCGATCGCCGTGACCAGCAACCAGGCCGGATGGCCGTCGACCAGAGCAAACAGCTGCGCCTCGGTCACGTCGCGACCGATCACCCGGCCATCCTCGATCACATCCACCCCCAGCAGCGTGGTGTCCAGGCCCAGGTTCTGCGCCAGGCCATGCATCGTCGAACCCGGGCCGAACACGTAACGCACCTGCGGCGACCAGCTTTCCTCCAGCCAGGCGGCCAGTTCCACCAGAACCAGTTCCTCGGACTCGACCCCGGCCTGCTTGACCTGCTGCACGTAGCCGCCCTCTTCCGGCACCGTCAGCTCGCCGTACCAGCGCGCGGCCACCCGGCCCTCGCGCAGCGCGGACTCGTCCAGGTCGCGGACCTCGCCGCTGGCCAGGCGCACCAGGCCACCCTCGACCAGGCGCAGGGTCAAGGCGCCGGCGGCGCGCGGGCTGATGGCATACACGCCGGAATGGATCTTTACCCCGGCCGGGATACCCAGTACCGGTTGCGAAGGCCTGGCCACGGCGCAGACGTCACGGGCCGTGCCATCGCCGCCGGCGAACAGGATCAAGGCCACACCCGCCTCCTGCAGGGCCTGGACCGCGCGCCGGGTGTCCTCGGCCCGACTGGTCTGGCCCAGCGGCGCACCGAGCAGGCGATAGGCAAAGCCCATTTCCTGCAGCAGGTCGGCGCCCATGGCGCCAGCGAAGGTGACGAATTCCAGGCGCTCGGCCACCGGCAGCAAGCTCTCCAGCGCCAGGCGCGTGCGCGCCGTGGCCCGGGGCTCGGCACCCAGGGCCAGGGCCTGCGCGGCGACCCCGTCGCTGCCCTTGAGCGCCACGCTGCCGCCCAGCCCAGCCAGTGGATTGATGATCAGACCCAGGTGAAAAACCGACATAGCGACCCCATTGAACTCCACGAACGCAGCGCAGTCATTTTCCATGAATTCGTCCAAGACTGCTGGCACGGCAACTGCAAGTCCACGCTCGTTAGCATTTTTATTGACGGTTTTGCGTCATATGCCACCGTTACCCCTGCTCGCCCCGGTCCGTGAAACCGGGGGCACCACCCTTTGCCCTGATCAAGGAGAGCCGCATGACTCAACCAACCCTCAGCCACAGCCCCTCCGTGGTCACCTTGCCCGCTCAAACGCCGGTCGGCGGCGCGGTCATCGATGCCCAAGGCCGGGAGATTCCCATCACCGAACGCATGATCCAGCGCGCCTGCCGCGAACTGGAAAAAGTCTGGTGCGCGGCGCCCAAACGCGCCTGAACCGGAAACGCAGTGTCGGTCCCCGCCGCGCGGCGATTACCTGTGAGGTAATTGCCGCCCCTGGTCCGCCCCGGTAGAACGGAGCCTGGTGTCCGATTCGCCGCCACCGCGGCGACCTGCACGAGGCCTCCGTCATGTCCGATAGCACTATCGCCGTCCCGCTGCGCAGCTCAGCGGGCTTCGGCGCGCTGCTGAAAACCTGGCGCCAACGCAGAGGCCTAAGCCAGCTGACCTTTGCAGAAGTGAGCGGCGCCTCGCAGCGGCATATCAGCTTTCGCGACAGCGGCCCAGCCCAGCCCAGCCCAGCCGCCCCATGGTCTTGCTATACCCTTGCAGGAACGCAATGCCTGGCTGCTCGCCGCCGGCGTCGCCACACGCTTCCAGGAAATCGCCCTGGACCACCCTTCCAGCGTTTCGAGCTGCAGACCCGCCTGCTCGGCTGGGACGACAAGTGGACCTTTATCGAGCACCACTTCGTGCGCGGCGGCCGGGTGCTCGGCCTGGTGAGTATCCGCGGGCTGTTCAAGGCGGCCAGCGGCCCGCTGAAACCCGATGAATTCGCCAGCGCCATGGGCGTCAGCCCGGTCTCGCCCGCGCTGCCGGACTGGGTGCTCGACTGGCACCGCAGCTGCGACGGTCTGAGCCAGGCGCTACGTGTGGAAGAGGCCGCGCAAGAGGCCAGCGCGGCGGCCAGCACCTGATTGGCGAGCTCAGACCCGCGTTGCGCCCAGCGCCTCGATCAGCTGTTCCAGGGCCGGCGCCGGGCCATCCAGGCGCACCCGCAAACCGTCGATCTCCCGGCGCGGCGGGTAGTGTTTACGCAGCGCATCGAAGGCCGCGCGACGCGACGCGGCATCGCCGTGAAGGCTGCGGCGGAAATCCGCATCGTCGCGGCGCGGGTCGTACACCGCCCGGCACAGAGTCGCCAGGGCCCAGGCCGGGTCCGCTGCCACCGCCAGGCCCAGTGCGTCGAGCCAGGGCGGCGGCATCAGCGGCGCCAGGCTGACCGCCGGCACCTGGCCGAGGTGCTCACAGAAGGCCTGATACACCTGCGCGGTGCCGCGCAGCTTGCCGTCCAGGCTGTAGCCGGCGATATGCGGGGTGGCCAGGCGACACAAGCCGGCCAACGCCACGTCCACCTCGGGTTCGCCTTCCCACACATCCAGCACCGCCTTGAGGTCGGGCCGACGGCGCAGTTCGGCCGCCAGGGCGGCATTGTCCACCACCGCACCGCGGCTGGCGTTGATGAGCCAGGTACCCGCCCGCAGGCGCGCCAGGCGTTCGGCGTCGAGCAGGTGTAAGGTCGCATCCTCACCGTCGCGGGTCAGCGGCGTGTGCAGGCTGATCACATCGCACTGCGCGAGAATGGTCGGCAACGAGACGAAATCGCCGTCCTCGGCCGCGGCCCGCGGCGGGTCACAGACCAGCACCCGCCACCCCAGGCCGCGCAGTACCCGCACCAGGCGCGCTCCGACCTGACCGGCGCCGACCACGCCGTAGGTGCGTTGGGCCAGGTCGACACCCTCGTCCTCGGCCAGGGTCAATACGCTGCCCAGCACGTAATCCACCACCCCCCGGGCATTGCAGCCCGGAGCGCTGGCCCAGCCAATGCCGGTCTCGGCGAAATAACCGAGGTCCAGGTGATCGGTGCCGATGGTGCAGGTACCGACAAAGCCGACCGAACTGCCCTGCAGCAGGGCTCCGTCGACCCGGGTCACCGAGCGCACCAGCAGCACATCGGCGTCGCGCACCGCCGCGCGGTCGATGGCCCGGCCGGGCATCCGCCGGATCGAACCGAAACCGGCGAAGAACTCGTCCAGCAGGGGAATATTTTCATCGGCAAGCAAACGCATGGGAGCGGGCTCCAAAAAGGACGTGCGCCATTCTAGTGGGAGGCGCGGCCCCAGGGTAAGTGCGACTGCGCCACCGCCGGCGGCGGCTACAGTAGCGCTGCGTTCGGCTCTTTCCTGACCAAGGCGTCAGGGAGTAGACTGACGCGTCCTGCCGACCCCGCCTGGCAAGGGTGCCCGCGCAAAGCGGCCACCGGGCGGTGCGAGTGCCCGGCCACCACTGCCGTACAGTGCGCACGACGATTGATGGATGTACCCGTGAACCTTTATCCCACAGGATTTGCCCGTACCCGGCGCGAACTCGCCGCCCTGTTGAGCCTGGCCCTGCCGATCATCATCGCGCAGCTGGCCAACACCGCCATGGGCTTCGTCGACACCGTGATGGCCGGCCGAGTCGGCCCCCGCGACCTGGCCGCGGTGGCCCTGGGCAACTCCATCTGGGTGCCGGTGTACCTGCTGATGACCGGCGTGCTGCTGGCCACCACGCCCAAGGTGGCCCAGCGTTTCGGCGCCAACCAGCACGGCGAGATCGGCCCCCTGGTGCGCCAGGCCCTGTGGCTGGCCCTGGTGGTCGGCTGCGCCTCGGCGCTCGTGCTGTGGAACACCCAGTGGGTGCTGCAGGTGATGGCCGTCGACCCCAGCCTGATCGAGCCGACCATGGGTTACCTGCGCGGCGTCGCCTGCGGCTTCCCGGCCGTGGCGCTGTACCATGTGCTGCGCTGCTA
This sequence comes from Pseudomonas sp., assembly GCF_040514055.1. Taxonomy (GTDB): domain Bacteria; phylum Pseudomonadota; class Gammaproteobacteria; order Pseudomonadales; family Pseudomonadaceae; genus Aquipseudomonas. Next base: position 92,826 of record NZ_JBEVDL010000001.1, on the reverse strand, counting down.
CAGCGACGGGCTGGGCCATACCCGCCCGAGCATGGTGCTCGGGCTGCTGGGCCTGTTGATCAATATTCCCGCCAATTACGTGCTGATCCATGGCAAGTTCGGTTTTCCGGCCATGGGCGGCGTCGGCTGTGGCTGGGCCACCGGCCTGGTGATGTGGTGCATGCTGCTGGGCATGTTTGCCTGGATCAACCTGGCCGCGGTCTACCGCAGCTGCCGGGTGTTCAACCGTTTCGAGCCGCCGCGCTGGTCGGTGATCAAGCGCCTGCTGTCGATCGGGGTACCGATCGGCGTGTCGATCTTCGCCGAGTCGAGCATCTTCGCCGTCATCGCCCTGTTGATTGGCAGCCTGGGCGCGACCGTGGTCGCCGGCCATCAAATCGCGCTGAATTTCGCCTCCATGGTCTTTATGATCCCCTACTCCCTGGGCATGGCCGTGACCGTGCGCGTCGGCCAGGCCTTGGGCCGCGGGGCGCCCCGGGACGCGCGGTTCGCCGCCGGGGTGGGCATGGGCGCGGCGCTGGCTTATGCCTGCGTCTCGGCCAGCGCCATCCTGCTTAGCCGCGAACATATCGCGCAACTCTACACGCCCGATGTCAGCGTGATCCTGGTGGCCACCGGGCTGTTGATCTACGCCGCCCTGTTCCAATTCTCCGACGCCGTGCAGGTCACCGCGGCCTGCGCCTTGCGCGGCTACCAGGACACCAAGGTGACCATGATCCTGACCCTGTTCGCTTATTGGGGCATCGGCCTGCCGGTGGGTTACGTCCTCGGCCTGACCGACTGGTTCGGCGAACCCAGCGGCCCGCGTGGCCTCTGGCAAGGCCTGATCGCCGGCCTGACCTGCGCCGCGCTGATGCTGGGCATCCGTTTGCAACGCAGCGCCCGGCGGCGTATTCGCAGCCACGAGGCGTTTGAGGGGAAGGCCTGAGGCGCACGCTGTGCTGGGCCGGAGCGCCGGCGCCCAAAAGCGAGGCCCGGGTCGCCTTGGCGCCCGGCGAACCGGAGCCCGTCGGTGCACAGGGCTGGATACCCGCCTGCGCGGGTATGACGGCAAGTGAGAGGTTGGCACCATACCGCTGCCGGCGAAACCTGGCCGATAATTTGCCCCTGGTGAGAGGGGCTTTTTATTCCAACAGGCCAAGCCTCCAGATTACTGCCAGCTGGCCGCGATCACCCCGTTGAGCTGTTCGCGCTGACTGCCGGACAGGTTTACCTCTCCCCCCACCGGCACGCCGAACGCCGCCATGGCGTTCACCAGGTTCTGCACCTGAGCGTCGAGCAGCATTTGGCCGTCGGCGGTCTTGAACTGGTCCAGGTGGAAGTAGCCGCTGCTGCCCGAGTACCACTCGCTGAACGTCACGCGGTCGTCGCTCCCCAGCAGGTCGACCTGCAGATGGTTGCCGCTGCGGCTGAACCACAGGTCTTCAACCTCGATCGCTTCGCCAAACAGCAACTGGTCGACCACGTCCAGCCCGTTGTCGTAGTTTCGGACACTGTCCTGGCCTGCGCCGCGACCGAAGCGATAGGTGTCGCTGCCCGCCCCGCCGGTGAGCGCGTCGTTACCGGCGCCGCCCTCCAGGCTGTCCTGGCCGTCCCCACCATGCAGGTCATCGTCACCCTCGCCGCCCAACAACAGATCATCGCCCACACCACCGTGCAGGTAATCATTGCCCGCCAGGCCGGAGAGTCGGTTGGCGCCGGCGGTCCCCTTGAGCTGGTTGTCCAGGCCATTGCCGATCCCCTCGACGGCATCGCCCAACAGCATCAGCTGCTCCAGGTGTTCGCCCAGGCTGTGGTCGACGGTGGCCTTGACCAAGTCGATGCCTTCATCCTGAAATTCCACCACGCGGTCCAGTCGCGAGTCGAGCGCATAGGTGTCATCGCCCAACCCCCCGATCAGGGTATCGGCGCCCGCGCGCCCGTTAAGGGTATTGTTGGCCCGGTTGCCCGTCAGACGATTGTTAAAGGCATTGCCCGTGCCATCGATGGCCGCCTCTCCCAACAGGAGCAAATCGCCCTCGCCCGCCCCCAGGGTCCGACTGCTGGAAGACTCCACCGTCGCCAGGTTGGCCGGTTGCGGCGGCGCCACGGCTGCCTCGACGTAGTCCCGGCCCCAGCGTGTGCCATCGGCAAAACGGATCTCCTCCAAGGTGGCATCGCTGGCCACGCCGCCCGTGAAATACTGGCTGACCCGAATGCTGTCGGTGCTGTCCTTGATCGACAGCAGCAGGTCGTCGGCCGCGCGCGTCAGCACAACCTCCTCGGCCAGGATACCCTCGGCAAACTCGATGCCGTCGGTGCCGCCGCTGCCGGCATCCAGGTTGTCGATCAGATCTTGACCGGCGCCCCGGTCGAACCAGTAGGTATCAGCATCCAGGCCACCGCTGAGGGTGTCGTTGCCGGCGTCGCCGCTCAGCGTATCGTCGCCCTCATCACCGAGCAGCCGATCATCGCCATCGCTCCCGCCGAGCCTGTCATTGCCCACATTGCCCAGCAACAGGTCGTTACCCTCGCCGCCAAACAACTCATCCTGGCCCTCCCCACCGTCCAGGCGATCCTGCCCAGCTCCGCCAGACAGGGAATCGTCGCCCGCCCGACCCAGCAGCTTGTTATTACCGTCGTTGCCGCGCAACTTGTTGTCCGCTTCGTTGCCTGCGCCATCGAGATCAGCCGTGCCCAGCAGGAACAGATGTTCCGCATGAACAAGGGTGTAACTGATGCTGGCGCTGACGGTATCGGTTCCCTGATCCGCCCCCTCGATGACCGTATCGGCGATCGAGTCGACACGGAAGTGGTCATCGCCCAGGCCGCCGACCATCCGGTCGGCGCCCGCGCCGCCGTCCAGCACATCGTCACCGGCGCCGGCATTCAATTCATCCTCGCCCGCACCGCCATCGAGGAAGTCCTGCCCCTCGCCACCCTCGAGACTGTCGTTGCCCTCACTGCCGAGCAGAAAGTCATCCCGCTCGCCGCCGAGCAGGGTGTCATCGCCATACATACCCTGAAGCGGCAAAGCATAATTCAGCAGCAAGCCCAAGTCGGCAACCCGCCAGCTTTCGGGGTCCCGGGCATCTTCGCTGCGCAGCAGCTGGTTGCTATGGGCGATATCCGGCGGCGCGCCCAGGTTTCCCCGGGCCAGCAACTGCGTCAGGCTCCAGGTGCTGCCGTCGGCAAAACGATACTGCTCGATGCCAAAACCCGCCGGGCTGCCCGGCGGCGGCATAACCACCCGGATCATTTGCCCGGTGCCCCAGGCGATATCCAGCGTGATGCATTGGCGAAAGGCGCGGATCGGCGGCTGCTCTTGCGACGCGGTGAAAAAGGGGACGAGTTCGGGTTGAAACCCCGGATCCAGGCTGGGTTCGAACCACTCGGCCTTGCCAGTGGTTACTTCCGCCAATACGCTGCCCCAGGCCAGCTGCAGGTTTTCCGTCGTAGCCTCGTCCGGCAACACCACTTCATCAGCGACGCTGCTGCCCACCTCGGGCTTGTAGCAGAAGAGAAAATCGGAGTAGGCATATTGAGGCAGCGGCAGGTCGTTGACGATATCCACCCCCTCGCCGTTTCTGAACAGGTAGGTGTCCTGGCCCGAGCCGCCGGACAGCAGGTCGTTACCTTGGCCGCCCAGCAGGATATCGTTACCCTCACCGCCTACGACCGCATCGTCGCCGCTGCCGCCGTCCAGGAACACAGCCAGCGAGGCGCCACTCTCCCCCAGGACAATGTCCTGCCCGCTGCCACCGTGGAACATATTGCCGGACCCAACACTATAAAGGCCGCCGTCATCCAGGCCGGTGGCGATCTTGTATTGCTCGAGGATGGTCGTGGTTTCCTTGGTATAGGGCGTAGGAGTGCTGACGATACCCGGCGAAGTCGTGCTCACTCCGCTCGCGCTACCACTGAACATCCCCAACAGCAGCGAGCTTTCGACACTGGAATAGACCGGCGCCATATATTCCACCGACGCTTCGTATTCTCCACCCTGCACTTCGCGCAACCGCCCCAGGTCCGCGGCCGTGACATAGTTGCCCGCACCGCTGGCGCCCGGCGTCAACAACGAGGAGGTCGAGCCCGGGGCACCGCTCAGCCGCGACCGCGACACCACGACGCTGCTGGAGGTGGACACTTCGCTGCGTGCGACCCGCCGCTCCCCGGTTTCCGCGATAAACGTCATGCTGTAACCGGTATCGCGTTCGGAGCTATCGCCACGCTCGTGGCGGTGGTAGAGCCCATCCCCCTCCAGGACCAAGCCGTTGCGCAGATACTGCTCCTGCACCTCACGGCGCACGTCGCGCTGGAACCTGCGCTCCCAGAAACCGGGCGACCGCTGCAGTGACAGTCCGCCCAGGAAGGCGTCCATGCTCAGCTCGGCGCCTTCGCCATCGATCACCCGCCAGTTCGACGCGGCAGCGCCCTCCAGGCGGATGCCATGGCTGCCGTCCTGGTGTTCGATCAGGATGTCCTGACCCTCCTGGCGGGCCATCAGGTCCGCCGTGGCGAAACTGTCGACCAGCCGCAGCAGCGAATACTCGCCCTGGCTGTCGCGCACCAGGTCCTGGCCCAGGTGCTGTTCGAGCCCATAGGTGTCGACCCCCTCGCCGCCTTCCAGGGTATCGGCACCCGCACCGCCCTCCAGCTGGTCGTTGCCCAAGCCGCCGCTGAGCAGGTCGTTACCGGCGCCCCCCTCGAGGCTGTCATCGCCCTCGTCCCCGTTGAGGTGGTCATCGCCCAGGTCGCCACTCAGGGCGTCCTGATCGGCGCCACCGGCGAGCACGTCCTGGCCCGCACCGCCGCGCAAGGTGTCCAGCCCGGCACCGCCGTCGAGGCGGTCGTCGTTATCGGCGCCATACAGCTTGTCGTCCCCACCCAGGGCCACCAGGATGTCCGCGCCGATGCCACCGATCAACACATCGGCGTCCTCGCTGCCCGACAGCAGCCCGCCGGCGTCGGTGGCGAACAACGAAACCCCGCCCAACTCTGCCAGGGCCTCGCTCAACGCCAGGCTGGAGCCATCGGCGAAATCGAACCGCGAGATCGTCCCTTCCTGGCCCTTGAGGATATGCAACTGGTCGCTGGCGCCGTAGTTGACGGTGAGGTAGGCCGTCCCCTCCAGACTGAACGAGCGCTGGAAGGTCAACGAATCGCGGCTGATGCCCGGGCCAAACAGCACGCTGTTGCTGCCACTTTCGTCTTCCAGGGTGTCGTTGCCGTCGCCTTGGGCGAACTCATAACGGTCATCCCCTTCGCCGCCGTTCAGTTGGTCATCGTCGGCGCCGCCGATCAGGCTGTCATTGCCCTGGTCACCCATCAGGGTATCGGCGCCGGCCTGTCCGGCCAGGCGATCGTCGTCGCGGCCCCCGTCCAGGTAATCCAGGCCGCTGCCCCCACGCAGGGTATCGTTCTTGCCGCCGCCCCACAGCTGGTCGTCATCCGCACCACCTTCCAGGTCGTCCTGGCCTTGGTAGGCGCTGCCCAATTCCTGGTTATCGCCCTCCAACCTATCGTTGCCGGCACCGCCGGACAGGCTGTCGCCGCCGCCCTGGCCATAGAGGGTGTCGTTACCGCTGCCGCCCTGCAGCACATCGGCGCCGTGCCAGCTACCGTCGAGCTCCAGCAGGTCGCCGTCCAGGGCATCGTCGCCGTCACCGCCACTGAGCCAGTCCTGGCCGCCCATGCCGACCAGGGTGTCGTTCTGCTCGCCGCCGTCCAGGCTGTCATTACCGTGAAACTGGCCGGGTGTGGTTTGGTCGTCGCCAAAGAGGATATCCAGTCCAGCGCCGCCAAACAGACGGTCATGCCCGCCATTGCCGTACAGCCGGTCCTCACCCTCGCCGCCAATCAACAGATCGTCGCCATGAAAGCTGCCTGGCAATCTCAAATTAGGTTTGTCTGGCGCCTCGCCATCGAAGCCATCGCCCAGCAAGGTATCGTTATTGGCACCGCCAAGCAGGATATCGTCGTCGGCACTACCGCTTATATAATCCTCACCGGCATTGCCCTCGAGATAATCATCCCCGAAGTATCCATCGACAAAATCGTTACCGTCGCCAGCAATTACGTGGTCATTGCCGTGCTCGCCTTCGCCCGGCCCGCCGATCAACCCCGAGACCAGGACGAACCGCTGACTGTCGTTGCCGATGGGGACGTGGAAATGCTCCAGCGACAAATTATGCTGCAGGTTTGTAGTCACCCCGTCGGCGAAGATGACATCGTCGCCACCCCCTGCAATAAGGGTGTCTGCCCCACCACCGCCGAACAGCCCATCGATACCGTCCGAACCCAGCAACCCATCGTTGCCCTTACCGCCATCCAGCCAATCGCCGGTAATACCCTCGGACCAGGTGGGCGTGTTGGCCGGGCCAAAGGCGCCTGCGTTATAGGCAAACAGCTGATCGTCACCGGCATAACCGAACAGGCGATCGACACCCTGGAAGCCGAGCAGCCGGTTGGCCGCGGCGCTGCCTTCCAAATGATCGGGATTATCCGTACCGCCGGTTGTCGACAGCGCACCGTTGGAAAATGGATGGAGCAAGTCACTCTGATCCAGGTGGATGCCCAAGCGTCCCGGCTGATAGTTGCGGATCAGGATGCTGTCGTTATCGCCATAGAGCACCAACAGGTCGTCGCCCGACAGCACGAACTTGACCTTGGTATCCTGACTGACCCAGGTATCAGCGCCAGCAATAAACTGTTTCACCAGGGTATGATTAGCCCCAGCGATCCTCAGGCTGCCCAAGCCATCGCTGTCCTCGATGGTGTCGAAGCCGTCTCCACGGGAGAATTGGTAGCTATCGTTACCGGCGCCACCAAAAAGGTAGTCATCTCCACCGCCACCTTTTATCGAATCTTCGCCACCCATTCCCCACAAATAGTCAGTATGATTGCCACCAGTCAGAGTGTCGGATTTATCGTTTCCGACCATCAAATTTCGAAACAAACTGTTGCTTTCGGCAAAAGGAATTATCTGTAGTGCCTCTCCGGACTCTTTAGCTAGCTGCACGACCTGAAAACCATCACCTTCAGCAACAAAAGTACTGGTCAACAGTTTTATTCCAGCAGTTAATGTTGCTGAAAAATTGTCTCTTATGACACTGCTCGTGGACTCCGCCATTCCATCGTTTAGTCTGATACGGAAAAGATGCGACAGAACCTCTAGTACCTGCTGATTACTGCTTTCGCTAGAATTTTCTGGAAGCGCACCAAACATACGAGCGTTTAGTTCTAATCGCGCCGAAATTCCAGCCATGCCGGCTGGAACGTTGCTTATCTTATCGATAATTCGCCACCAGAACTCTGCTCTTCGGGCTCCAGGGCTTTCATACCTGGGATCTGTAAATATATTAATAGGATTACCAAACCCGGTAAAATCCCCTCTAAATCTCATGATTATTAAGGAGGCCAGCTCGGCACTCTCTGGAAAAGCCTCTGAGATATCATAATTTTCAGTGATCAAACGGCGCACGTCGCCAATGACTGATCTCTGCTCGCTAACTCCGGCAGCGTCGCTGCCAAACGTTATTGCGCGTAATACGGACTCTGCCTGTGCCGCAGTAAATGATAAACTTGCAATCGCATTAGATTGTTGCTGCGTCCAGAGTCCCGCAGGAGATTCCTCCCCTCTGGACATGGCTGCGATATTTTCAGCACTCCAAGCAGAAACGCCGGCCTTATATTGACTAAGAAGCTCTAATCCATCACTCTGAGCCGCTGTTATATTGCCTTGCCCACCAAGCCCAAAAACAATAAGCTGGCGCACCTCACTCCAAGTACCATATCTGTCTACATCCAGGCCATAGCCGATAGTTGCAGTGACCTGTCCATTATCTGCAGTTACCGCATGAATAAAGGAGTATAATTCGCATTTTCAAGATCTATCAACTCCCAGATTACTAGATCATCAAATTCATTTGGGATTCCGCTTCCCGTCTGATAGTCACTATAATTATAATGAAGCTCGCCGAGCTTATCTACAGCAGTTGCCATGGAGCAATTCTCTTAGTGGGTTATATTCGCACTACCATGAAATCGGCGCAATCACGCATTGCAATTTCCCTGGAGAATTTTTTTTTGGGGTAAATGCAAGAAGTTCTGGTGGGGCAAAGCTAGACATTGGAACGGAAACCAACAATACCCCATGGTCAATTTTATATAACTCCCAGTGAACACTGGCACTCGTACCGAGATTACGCCTTGCTATATTATCTCCGCCTGGGAAAATCAATTTTGCAGACTCCTTATCTCCAGTAAAGTACGAAAGTGGATTTTGAGTAGTAGAGGCCCACTCATCAGGAGATTTTTTATCCTTCGGCGTATCAATTAAAAATGAAATAACATCCGACACCCCACTGCACGGCTTATTAAGCGGCTTCAATTTACTGCAGGCGTCAATATATAAATCCAGCGACCCTGAGTCCAAATGAAGTGGGCGCTCAACAATCATTACTTTCTGATAGCTTTGACTGCCAACTATTCCCGTACGCCTGTAAATATAATCTTCACTTCCATCCCCATCTATATCGCTTGCCAAATATTCAACTTCTTTCCTGCCGCCCCACAGAGACGGTAGACTTCTAGAGTCTGGTAAAGCATGAAACCTAAGTTTTTTATCGCTCTCAGAAAGCCAGTCGGAAATATCATTTCCAATGTATGAGCCAGCCTTATTTAGCGAGCCGATTAATTCATTACAAATAACCGAACCTATTGATCCGGCATTTTGGAAAAAACCCTCAGGTCTAGCTCTTGACAAGGCCCCTTTAATATCTCTCGACTCGGCTATTATAACATCCTTACGCAAATCAGAGTAAAATTCTACTATGTCTCGATTATCGCCAACAGCGCTAGCGGGACCACTACACCAAGTAATCAGCACCCCAATAGAAAAGTAGAAAACTCGACTTCGCATCAATCTCATTATATTTTATCCTTTTTAATTAGCACACAGCGAGGCGAGGCAAACCCGGCTCTTACTTGCGTTGCCCATCTATTGATAACTCCGGACACTTGGCAAATCGATATTTCCTGAAAAAGAGCATAATCGGGGACAGAGCACGGTTTCGCTCCGCTTCCTCAAAAAAACAGCCCTCTGCAGCAACGGCCAGACACAGCGAATCGATTGCAGTCGATATCGTCGACGTCAGTACGAACCAGAGAGCGTGATTTGAACATGGACAAGCACAACCGCGTCCATTGCGTCCGGACGGGCAGCCATAAAGGCATGGCACCGAGCGGCTGGCGGGAAACAAGACAAGGGATACAACGGACGATGGAGATGGCAATCCCTGGCCTTGCGCACCCGAATAGATGCGGCGCGCCATCATAGCAAAAGGCCAGAAGCAAACGAACTCAATCCAGAGCAGGCGCCGCCCATTTTTGGGATTTTTATGCGCGAACGCACACGCCATCGCAGCACGCTGTGACTCCCCATGGTTTTACGGCGCTTCGTGGGCGTGTTTCGGTCGTCCTGGCTGCCCGCGGGTCGCCCTGCGCCCCAGAGCGCGTTCCACCTCGGCGCCAAACCTGGAGCTGCCCAGGGCATAGTTGCCGTTGGTGGCTGAACGAATCTGATCCACCATGCCGGGGTCGAGTCGATGGCGAAAAAGCTCACGATAGACCTGCGCCCGCTCCTCTTCCGACTCGCCCAAGGCGCGGTAGAGGGCATGCTGCTCTGTAAACGCCGATTCCTCGAGCTGGGCATTTATTCGATAACTCGACCAGCGATAGTCCGCCGGATGGACCACCCTGGCAGCCCGCACCGGGTTCATTTCGATATACCGATAGCAGGCCAGCACATAGCGCTCCTCTTGCATCAAGCAGGAGCGGAAGCGCCCTTCCCACAATGTCCCGCTGCGGCGATAGGTCCGATTGATATATTGCACATAACGCTGACCAAGCCCCTTCATTAACCGGCCGACGCTTTCCTGCCTGGCGGGGGTCAGCAGCAGATGAACATGATTGGTCATCAGGCACCACGCGTGCACCGCGCAGCCATGCTTTTTTGCTTGATCGCCAAGGTGCTCCAGATAGAAAAGATAGTCGTCCTCGGCGAAAAAACAGGCCGACCGATTGTTACCGCGCTGGATCAGGTGCAAGGTGACTCCAGGCAGTAGCACACGCGCTCGACGTGGCATATGGAAACTCCTTTTCCATAGGATGATGCCAGAAGCTTAGACCCGATCAGGCATTCGGGGTCTGTCCCCTAATACCATCAGGCATTCGGGGTCTGTCCCCTAATACCCCACCAAAGCTAAATGCACCAGTTGCAGCATCAAGACTTGTCGTCGCAAGTTCTAAATACCCCTCTAAAGCAGTAATCAGACCCGCATTATTTTTTCAAAATGAGCCTTTGCTTCTTCATATTCCGGATTCCCTTTTGCGCCAGCTGGATCGGCAAATATATCATCACTCATTGACCTGATCCTTCTTTCCGTATTTTAACCGAACTGCCCGTACCCGATACGCACTTATCATAAGACCAATAAAGAAAAAGGTCATCGAGAAAGTTACCGATAGCATGCTAAAGATAGGAAAATTAAACACCTCCACTTGCATGCAGCGCTTTGTACATTTCGGGTTATACCAATCCATATATAATGCAACTGCAGCGAAAACAACCACAAAAATTAGTAACACCAAATTCCTATTCAGCCAGTTTTTATCCTCCTGAAGAGGCGCCTTTATTTTTTTCCAAACTTCGCCCACGGAAAATGCAGCCACCAGATAACCCCGAGCTAACAATACACTCACAAGGAATATGACTGCTGAAAATCCTTTGATTTCAACAACCCTATCGAAGTAGCCATCAGCTATTAAATCCTCACTCATCCAACTTACACCCAACATAAGCAACGATAAATAATCATCAAAAAATCCGGACATCAGCTTAATCACTCCTGGTATAGACTCAGAAAAATTCGCCAATACTATTGCCAGAAGCTGCGTCACAGCAATCAGCCTTATAAAAAGACTTCCTAGCGGATAGTATTTTCTTCTCCTAACCCCAAAAATTACCGAAGCAATCAGCATCAATAAGATGCTGTAACCTGTCAGGCGGGAATCTAGCAAAAACAGACCGACAGCCAGCGCCATCAAGGCAACCATCCAGATCATTGGATGTTCAATCAGAACCTCATCGTCAGGCGCAGTCATTACAAGTCCTCTTTTATGTATTAAATCGGGGTAATCGGGGTAATCGGGGACAGACAACGGTTTCGCTCCGCCTCGCCAAAAAATAGCCCACGGCGACAACGGTCAGGCACAGCGGAGCGTCTGCAGCCGATATCGTCGACTTCAGTACGAACTAGAGAGCGTGATTTGAACATGGACAAGCACGACCACGTCCATTGCATCCGGACGGGTAGCCATAAAAAGCATGGCGCCGAGCGGCTGGCGAAGTAAAGAAGCAAGGGACACAACGTGTAAATGGGGTCGTAGTAAATATAAAATTAATTACGACCCCATCATATTAGCCCATAAAACCCCTGGCATAACCGGCTATCCCTTGTCTATAAACGACCTTGAACCATTATCAGGCCATTGAGATTTATGCGACAAAATTCAACTCGGCAATTTCAACCTCGGCCAATGGCGTAATACACTCGACCATTACCTTGAAATGCTCCGTCAGAAAATGTGCATTCAGGTCGGCCTTGCTCTGCCACTCCTCTTTCAGCACAAATCGATGGTCATTGCTGTTATCCACCAGGAGGTCATAACAAATACAGCCTTGCTCGGCGCGAGTGGGCGCCAGCGCCCGTGTAATGGCTTCACGTACCTGCTGGGCATGGCCGGGTTTTGCAGTGAAGGTTGCCAGTACAAATAAAATCGAGCTCATATAACGTCCTTATGGGTGGTGCTGTTGAAATGCTCGGTGAAACAATGCGTGGGGTTAAAGGCCAGGGGCCAGTGGCTCGCAGTCGGCGTACCGCCCTAGTCGATATTCAATAACCGCCGGTACTGCTGGATGCCCGCTGCCACGCCATAACCCTGGGCCGTGACCTGAGCCTGGCGGCGTAGCGCGCTGTACTGCTGCGGCTGTTCCAACGCCTGCAGCAAGGTGTCGACCAGCGCGGCGCTGTCGAAGAATTCCACCAGCAGGCCGTTCTGGCCCGGTTCTATCACTTCGCGCAGCGGCGCGGTGTCCGATCCCAGGATCAGGCAGCCGCTGGCCATGGCCTCCAGCAGCGACCAGGACAGCACAAAGGGGTAGGTCAGGTAGACATGGGCGGCCGAGACCTGCAGCACCTGCTTGTAGGTGTCATAGGGCAGCTTGCCAAGAAAATGCACCCGCTGCGGATCGACCGGGTTTTCCGCCAGCAACTGGGCGCGCCAATTCGGCGCGTCCTTGGGCGGGCTGCCATAGCTGATACCGTCGCCGCCCACCACCACGACCTGGCAGCTGGGATGGCGTTGCAGCAGCCGCGGTAGCGCCCGCATAAAGGTGTGAAAGCCCCGATAGGGCTCCAGGTTGCGTGCCACATAGGTGACCACCGGTTGACCGGCGCGCAGCACCTGGCCATTGGGCAGCGTCAGGCTGGCGTCCGCATTCGGCCCCAGTTGGGCGGTGTCGATACCCTCGTGGATGATCGCGATCTTGTCCCGGTAGGCGGCCGGGTGCAGGCTGTGCTGCCAGCGGGTCGGGCTGATGCCCAGGTCGCAATTTTCCAGGTTGAGCAGGTGCAGGCCGTTGCGCGTGCGAATGCGCGCCGCGCCGTCCAGGCTCAACGGGAACTCCGGATCGAAGCCCGCGTCGGCGCCCTGGGTGTGATAGTAGTACTCGCAAAAATGCACCAGGCGGGCCTCGGGAAAGGCCTCGCGCAGGTACAGGGTCTCGCCCCAGCCGGGATGGGCCAGCACCACGTCCGGCCGGTAGCCCTTGCCCTTGAGCTCCAGCAGCAGGCGCAGCACCTGCTGGCCATGCAGCACCGCGTCTTCGACGGTGCGCAGGTAGGGGTGGCTCTGCGCGCCGGCGGCGCGCTGCGGTTTGTAGCGCAGTAGGCGTACGCCCGCCAGCCCTGGTGCGGTATCCCGGCCGATGGCCAATAGGTCCACGCCGGGCTGGGTCAGCAGGTCGCGAGCGAGCGGGCGGAACTGCCCAGGGAAGTTCTGGTGGATAAACAGCACACGCATTGGTTTAACCTGTCCTTAGGGCATCTTCAGCGTTTTCCGGCCCATATCCAGCCACCTGTGCCATCCAGCACCCGTCAACCCCAGGCATGCAGCTATCCAGAGACCTTTTCGCACCTGGGTTCCAGCCTTCGCGGGAACGACGGCAAGTGAGCCCAGTCCTGGTAGCCATCGAATGGCGGCGTACGGTAATGAGTCTGTCCGGCATTAGCAACTGACGGGTAGCGGCTGGACCCGTTAGTCCGGGTGGGTCGCCACTGCCGCCAGCGCCGCCCAGTAGGCGGCGGACAGATGGGCCTTGCCAGCCAGCAGGTGATCCAGGTATTCCCGGCTGGGCATCAGCCCCTCCTGCCACAGTGCCGGGTTGGCGATATAGACCCAGGCCGGTTGCGGCCCCTGGGCGGTCTGCACGGTCAGGCGCTCGCGGCTGTAATAGATCGGCGTGCCCTCGAAGGGGTCCATCTTTTCGATCTCGTCGAGCCGGTGCAGCCGGTATAACACCCCCTCGACCACCGCCCCAGGCTGCTGGCGGATATTGGCGTAGGCATGGCCCGGACGGTCGACGGCGCGCTTGTTGAAACACAGGGCAAAGCCATCCAGGCGGCCCGGCAGCATCAGGTCGAAAAGCAGGCCACGGCTGGCCATGCGCGCCGGGTTCATATTGGAGCCGTAGGCGAAGTACCAGCCCATGTCATCCCCCTCGAAGCGCTTCAGGCAGTCTTGGTGCGGATCCAGAACAGGTAGGTGCCGTCCTGCTCCTCCTGCTGCAGCAGTTCATGCCCGAGAAACAGGCAGAACTTGGGAATATCGCGGCGGGTCGAGGGGTCGGTGGCGATCACCTTGAGCAGCCCGCCGCCCGGAAGGTCACGCACCTTATTGTGCAGCAACATCACCGGCTCGGGGCAAAACAACCCAGTGGCATCGAGCAGGCCGTCGGCCGGCACCTTATCGAACTCGGACATGGCAGTCTCCAGAAAACCGGCGGCCATTGTCGCCCAAGTGGCGGTTTCGGTCACCCGCCAGGGTGATTCTCGAACGCGATGTGGCCCCTGCGCGAACCTCGCCACCCCATGCCCGCACACGAGCAGGCGAATACCCTACTGCCTACGGGCGCAACCCCACAGTCCCAGGGCGCCGACGGGCAACAGCAGTGACCACTGGGGCAGTTTCAGCAGCATCGCGGCATCCGCATAGAGCAACGCCACGGCGATAAAGACCAGACCGAAGCACAGCCACATCCAGGCCAGTACCTGGGTCAGCGGCTGCGGTGACCCGGGTGCGGTGCGGGCCGCGATAAAGAAGGCGACGGCGGACAGGGTCAAGGTAACCGAGACCAGGTGCCAGCAGGCATAGAGCAACAAGCTCAACTCCTGGGGCAGCGCGGATTGCAGCAAAGGCCCTTGGATTTCCGCGGTCCCCACCAAGGTGTGGACCGCCGCAGTGAAGGCGGCCAACAGCGCCGTCACCAGCAATATACGATTCATGTTTTTTACAGCCTCCGTCCATTGAGTGGTCCCAGGGTGCGTCACCCCCGGGTCGGGCACGATGGAGGGTATCCCGAACGGCCCCGGGCAACCGTGTCGCACCGCAGCGTTTCGCCAGGCGCGGGGAACGGATCGGGGACGCCGAGCACCGGGCCGGCCGACGGGTTATACCGCGCGGGCCGATAGGGTCTGCAGCATACGGCCAGCCGTGAGCGCCCATGAGGTCCCAGACCTCGCGCTTATTTGCTCAGGCGGCGCAGGTGGCAGGTGACTTCCTCGCGGTCGTGGTACAGCTGCTTGCAGCCGATGGCCACCCGCACCCCGCGCGCCTTGAAGCCCTCCTCGATACGTTCGAGCAGACGCTTCACCTCGGCGTAGCGCTGTTTCATCGGCAGCTTGAGGTTGACCACCGCCTCGCGGCACAGGCCTTCGCCGATCCAGGCCTCCAGCAATGCGGCGTTGCGCGCCGGCTTCTCGACGATGTCGCAGACCATCCAGTCCACCGGACGCCGCGGCTTGTAGGTGAAACCGTCGGCCTGCAGGTGCTCGACCAGGCCGGTGTCCATCAGGCTTTCGGCCATCGGGCCGTTGTCGATCGCGGTCACCAGCATCTCGCGGTTGACCAGCTGCCAGGTCCAGCCGCCCGGCGCGGCACCCAGGTCCACCGAGGTCATGCCGGCAGCCAGGCGCTCGTCCCACTCCTCGCGTGGGATAAAATGATGCCAGGCCTCTTCGAGTTTCAAGGTCGACCGGCTTGGCGCGGCGCGGGGAAACTTCAAGCGCGGGATGCCCATCGGCCAGATGGCCGAGTTATGCGCCTCGGCCAGGCCGACAAACACCTCGCGGCCACTTTTAAAGGTCAGCAGCAGCCGTGGTTTTTTCGGGTCCTCCACCAGCCGGCCGGCCTTGCTCAGCGCATTGCGCAGCGGCGCCTCGAATTTCTTGCAGAAATTCGACAGCTCCTTGCCATCGTTGGTGTCCAGCACTTCCAGCCACAGGCTGCCGCAGACGGGCAGGCCCTGCAGGTGCACGAGCAGCACGCTGATGCGATCGGTTTCCGGCAGGTCGATAAACTCGCCGCGGGCCCACTGCCGCGGAAAGATCAGCCTCGCGAACGCCAACTCGTCCATCAGCCGCTCGGCGTCCTGCGGGTCGCTGCAGACGAACTCGGCGCAGGCGCTGCTGGCCTTGGCCTTGGCGTAACCGGCCACGCCCAGGCGCGCGGCATGTTCGCTGATCTCGGCGCAGGCTTCGCTTTCGAAACCGGGGCGGCAGTGCATGAATATCGTGGTCATCGGGCTCTCCTCAAGCCGCCCATCATAACGGAGTTGGAACCCCCGGCGTCGCCAGTGGGTCCAGTGAGAGGCACAGGCGGCCTGACAGGTCGGCAAAACCCTGCTGCACTAGGCTCTGCAGTGTCGCCGTCCGCCCTGCCCGCGGCGGCGACCGCGCGAGTCCCCGCATGAATCAGCCAGGCCCCGTGCCATGGGGCCGCAAGGAGATGCGCCATGCCGTCCCTGGACAGCCTCGATTGCCGCCGCAGCCTGCAGGTTGCCGGTCGCACCTACCAGTATTTCAGCCTGCCCGAGGCCGCCAAACAGTTGGGACCGATCGAGCGCCTGCCGATGTCGCTGAAGGTGCTGCTGGAAAACCTGCTGCGCTGGGAAGACGGCAGTACGGTGCGCGGCGTCGACCTGCAGGCCATGGCCGACTGGCTGAAGACCCGCAGCTCGACCCGGGAGATCCAGTACCGCCCCGCCCGGGTGCTGATGCAGGACTTTACCGGCGTGCCGGCCGTGGTCGACCTGGCCGCGATGCGCGACGCCATGGCCAAGGCCGGCGGCGACCCGCGCAAGATCAACCCGCTGTCGCCGGTCGACCTGGTGATCGACCACTCGGTGATGGTTGACCACTTCGGTTCGCCCGAAGCCTTCGCCAGCAACGTGGGTATCGAAATGCAACGCAACGGCGAGCGTTACGCCTTTCTGCGTTGGGGCCAGCAGGCCTTCGACAACTTCCGCGTGGTGCCGCCCGGCACAGGCATCTGCCATCAGGTCAACCTGGAATACCTGGCCCGCACGGTCTGGACCGACGAGCAGGAGGGTGTCACCTACGCCTTTCCCGACACCCTGGTCGGCACCGATTCGCACACCACCATGATCAACGGCCTCGGCGTGTTGGGCTGGGGCGTGGGCGGCATCGAGGCGGAGGCGGCCATGCTCGGCCAACCGGTGTCCATGCTGATCCCCGAGGTGATCGGCGTGCAGCTGGTGGGCAAGCTCGCCCCGGGCATCACCGCCACCGACCTGGTGCTGACCGTGACCCAGGTGCTGCGCAGCAAGGGCGTGGTCGGCAAGTTCGTCGAATTTTATGGCGATGGCCTGGCGGACCTGCCCCTGGCCGACCGCGCCACCCTGGCCAATATGGCGCCCGAGTACGGCGCCACCTGCGGTTTTTTCCCGGTGGATGCGGTCACCCTCGATTACCTGCGCCTGACCGGCCGCCCGGAGGACAGCGTGGCGCTGGTGGAAGCCTACTGCAAGGCCCAGGGGCTGTGGCGCGAGCCGGGCCAGACGCCGCTGTTCAGCGACAGCCTGGAGCTGGACCTGGGCCAGGTGCGCACCAGCCTCGCCGGACCCAAGCGCCCCCAGGACCGCGTGCTGCTCGGCCAGGTCAGCCAGGCCTTCGAGGATTTCGTCGCGCTGTCGCGCAACTCCACCCGCCAGGAGGTAGGCCGCCTGGAAAGCGAAGGCGGCGGTGGCGTGGCGGTCGGCAACGCCCAGCAGGTGGGCGGGGTCGACTATCAGTACCAGGGCCAGACGCTGCGTCTGGAAGACGGCGCCGTGGTGATCGCGGCCATCACCTCCTGCACCAATACCTCCAACCCCAGCGTGATGCTGGCCGCCGGCTTGCTGGCGAAAAAGGCCGTGGAAAAGGGCCTGGCGCGCCGGCCCTGGGTCAAGACGTCCCTGGCGCCCGGCTCCAAGGTGGTGACCGAGTACCTGGCCGCGGCGGGGTTGACGCCCTTCCTCGACCGGCTCGGCTTCGAGCTGGTCGGTTACGGCTGCACCACCTGCATCGGCAATTCCGGCCCGCTGCCGGCGGACATCGAAAAGGCCGTGCAACAGGCCGACCTGACGGTGGCCTCGGTGTTGTCCGGCAACCGCAACTTCGAGGGCCGGGTGCACCCGCTGGTCAAGACCAACTGGCTGGCCTCGCCGCCCCTGGTGGTGGCCTATGCCCTGGCCGGCAGCGTGCGCATCGATCTGGAGACCCAGCCACTGGGCCACGGCACGGACGGCCAGCCGGTCTACCTGCGCGATATCTGGCCCAGCCCGCAGGAAATCGCCCAGGCCCAGCAACAGGTGAGCACCGCGATGTTCCACCGCGAATATGCCCAGGTCTTCAGCGGCGATGCGACCTGGCAGGCCATTGCCATTGCCCCGGACAAGACCTATGCCTGGCAGGCCGATTCGACCTATATCCAGCACCCGCCGTTTTTTGCCGAGATCGGTAGCGCCCCGCCCGTGGTGCAGGACATCCGCCAGGCGCGGATCCTCGCCCTGCTCGGCGACTCGGTGACGACCGACCATATCTCGCCGGCCGGCAATATCAAGGACGCCAGCCCGGCAGGTGAGTACCTGCGGGCCCATGGCGTGCAGCCGCGCGACTTCAATTCCTACGGGTCGCGGCGCGGCAATCACCAGGTGATGATGCGCGGCACCTTCGCCAATATCCGCATCCGCAACGAGATGCTCGGCGGCGAGGAAGGCGGCAATACCCGGCATATCCCCAGTGGCGAGAAACTGCCGATCTATGACGCCGCCATGCGCTACCAGGCCGAAAACACTCCGCTGGTGATTATCGCCGGCAAGGAATACGGCACCGGCTCCTCCCGCGACTGGGCCGCCAAGGGCACCAACCTGCTGGGGATCAAGGCGGTGATCAGCGAGAGCTTCGAGCGCATTCACCGCTCCAACCTGGTCGGCATGGGCGTGCTGCCCTTGCAGTTTACCCAGGGCCAGACCCGCCAGACGCTGGGCCTGGACGGCAGCGAGCGGGTGGATATCCTCGGGCTGGACGGCGTCGAGCTGCGCCCGCTGATGCCCCTGACCCTGCAGATCAGCCGGGACTCGGGCGACAGCCAGCAGGTCGAAGTGCTGTGCCGGATCGACACCTTGAACGAGGTCGAATACTTCAAGGCCGGCGGGATCCTGCACTATGTGCTGCGTCAGTTGATTGCCCGCCAATGACGGCCTATAACAGCAGGGCCGCAAAACGGCATTTACTTGGCGTCAAAATATTTATTCAACTTCAGTCGTTGGCGGCCGATGACACCGGCATTGCCCCTTTGGAAGAATCTCATGCGTAACAATCAGCCCATTACCCAGCGTGACCGTTCCTTCCCGGCCCAGCAGCGGCTGATTTCCACCACCGACCTCAAGGGCCAGATCACCTACTGCAACGACGCTTTTGTCGAGATCAGCGGTTATAGCCACGACGAGCTGATCAACGCCCCGCATAACCTGGTGCGCCACCCGGACGTGCCAGCGGCGGTGTTCGCCCATATGTGGACCACCCTGAAAAAAGACCGCCCCTGGATGGGCATCGTCAAGAATCGCTGCAAGAACGGCGACCACTATTGGGTCAATGCCTATGTCACGCCGGTGCTGGAAAACGGCAAGCTGGTGGGCTACGAGTCGGTGCGGATCAAACCGACCACCGAACAGGTGCGGCGCGCCGAGGCGTTGTACCAGCGGATCAACGGGGGCAAGTCGGCGATCCCCAGCAGCGAACGCTGGCTGCCGGTGCTGCAGGACTGGCTGCCGTTTATCCTGGTCAGCCAGATCGGTTTCCTGGTCGGTGCCTGGCTCGACTCCCACTGGGGCTTTCTGCTGGCCGCCGGGCTCTCGGTGCCACTCGGTCTGGCCGGTCTGGCCTGGCAGAACCGCGGCATCAAGCGCCTGCTGCACCTGGCCGAGCAGGCCACCTCCGACCCCTTGATTGCGCAGATGTATACCGACAGCAGTGGGGTCCAGGCGCGCCTGGAAATGGCCATGCTCAGCCAGGAGGCGCGCCTGAAAACCTGCCTGACGCGCCTGCAGGATACCGCGCAGAACCTGATGCGGCAGGCCAAGCAGGCCGACCAGTTGGCCCACGCCAGTTCCACCGGGCTGGAACGCCAGCGGGTGGAAACCGAGCAGGTGGCCACCGCCGTCAACGAAATGGCCGCCACCACGCTGGAGGTGGCGAGCAACGTGGCCCGCACCGCGATCGCCACCCAGGACGCCAATGCCCTGACCAGCAAGGGCCGCAGCATCGCTGCCGAAACCCGCGAGGCGATCCAGCGCCTCTCGGCGTCGGTCGGAGATACCGGTGAAACCGTCACGCGACTGGCCCAGGACAGCAACGAAATCGGCGGTGTGGTCGATGTGATCAAAGGCATCGCCGACCAGACCAACCTGTTGGCCCTCAACGCGGCGATCGAGGCGGCGCGGGCCGGCGAGATGGGCCGCGGTTTTGCCGTGGTCGCCGACGAGGTGCGCTCGCTGGCGCAGCGTACCGCCGAGTCCACCGGGCAGATCCATCAGTTGATCGCCAAGCTGCAGCGCACCGCCGAGGAAGCGGTACTGACCATGAACATCGGCCGGCGCCAGGCTGACGAGGGGGTCGAGCGCGTGCAGCAGGCCGACGAGGCCCTGATCGGCATCAGCGACGCGGTGGCCAATATCGCCAGCATGGCCGAGCAGATCGCCGCGGCCGCCGAGGAACAAAGCGCGGTGGCCGATGAGATCAACCAGAACATCACCACCATCGCCCAGTTGGCCGAACAGACTTCCGGCCAGGCCAGCAACACCGCCAACCTGAGCCAGGCGTTGACCGCCACGGCCCAGGGTCAATACGCGCTGGTGGAGCGTTTTAACCGCTAAGACGGCGGGCGGCTCTCACCGCGCGGCGTGGTAAATCAACCTGGCTCGCTCAGTCCTCTGCGCGGGCCATGGACAAATTCGCCTCCAGTCAGTAGCGTCGCAGCGCCTCAATCAATGGCGAAACCTGGATCGTGACCCACATGCTGAAAATCGACCACCCGTGCCAGGCCTGGACCCTGCCGGACTTTCTCACTGGCGAAGAGTGCGCGGCTCTCATCGAGCGCGGTGAGCAACAGGGTTTCGAAGAGGCGCTGATCCAGACGCAAAATGGCCAGATCCTGTTCAAGGGCATCCGCAATAACGACCGCGTGCTGTTTGACGACCCACTGCTGGCCCAGCGCCTGTTTCAACACGCCCGGCCGCACTTGCCGGAGCAATGGGGCGACTGGGCGCTGCTGGGGTTCAACGAACGTTTCCGTTTCTACCGTTATCAGAGCGGCCAGTATTTCAAATGGCACCGCGACGGCTCCTACGTGCGCGACGAGCAGGAATGCAGTCAGCTGACTTTTATGATCTACCTGAACGATGGCTACGAAGGCGGCCTGACCGAGTTCCGTGAAGAGAAGATCCAACCGGCGCGCGGCACGGCGCTGATCTTCAGCCATGGGCTGCTGCACCAGGGTTCGCCCATTCTTAGTGGCAGCAAATATGTGCTCAGAACCGATGTGATGTACCGCCTACGGGCCTGAGATGGGTAGCCATTGCCCCTAGCGCCTCAGAGTTCTCGCCTGCGCGGGAACGGCGGCGAAGGCACCCGCCCTCCAGCCGTCATACCCGCAAGGCGGGTATCCAGGTTGTTTCCTCCCTATTGCAAGACACCACACAAAACGTCGCGCACGCCGCACTACCCGGGCGAGGCCAGCCCTACGCCTGCCAGGCCTCCGGAAGAGTGGACGCTGGAGCGTCGCCGACGGCGTTCCCACGCGGAGCGTGGGAACGATCACCCGTGGCGGATCGCAGTGTTGTAGGGCGGGCAGCGCCCGCGCTTCGTGGCAGCAGGCCAAACACGGCCAACACCGGCGGGCGTTGCCCGCCCTACCCGCCGTCATACCCGCGAAGGCGGGTATCCAGGTTGTTTCCTCCCTATTGCACGACACCGCCCAAAACGTCGCGCACGCCGCCCTACCCTCAACGCCTACCGTGGGCGAGGCCAGCCCCACGCCTGCCAGGCCTCCGGAAGAGTGGACGCTGGAGCGTCGCCGACGGCGTGCCCACGCGGAGCGTGGGAACGATCACCCGTGGCGGATCGCAGTGTTGTAGGGCGGGCAGCGCCCGCGCTTCGTGGCAGCAGGCCAAACACGGCCAACACCGGCGGGCGCTGCCCGCCCTACCTACTCAGCGCAGGGCGCCAAGAAAATCCGCTACCCGCTGGGCGGCACTGTCCAGGTGCTGGGCGTGGCTAAACCCCGAGGCTTTCAAGGGATGCAGGTCGTGGTCGGCGGCGGCCAACCAGGTCACCTCGATCGCCGCTGACAAACGGTATTCCGCCAGGTCGGCGCGGTTGCCCAGGGCATCCCGTTCGCCCTGCACGATCAAGGTCGGGGTTTGCAGCTCGGCCAGGTGCGCCACCCGGGTTTTGTCCGGTTTGCCCACCGGGTGAAAGGGGTAACCCAGGCAAACCAGGGCATCGGCGCCCAACTCGTCGGCCAGCAGACTGGCCATGCGTCCGCCCATGGACTTGCCGCCGATGGCCAGCGGTCCCGTGACCTGCTGTCGCACCCAGGCGTACCAGCCGCGCCATTCTTCGAGCAACAGCGCCTGCTGGCTGGGCGGACGTCGCACCCCATTTTCCCGTCGCCGCGCCATATAGGTGAACTCGAAGCGCAGCACCGCCACGCCCCGCGCGGCCAGGCGCTGCGCCATGCCCGTCATGAAATCGCTGTCCATCGGCGCACCGGCACCGTGGGCGAGGATCAGGGTGGCGTGCGCCGGCGTGGAGGGGCGCTCCCACAGTGGCGGAGACTGCCCCTGCAGAGTGTGCGGGTATTGATCCTCGTCAATACCGGAGATCGGTGCTTTACGCATGCTTGCCTCGCTTTCGAAGGGTTCGTCCCCGGTCCTCGAACCACCGCGCTAGACGGTGAGAGAAGCCTGGGCGTCGAACGCCGCTCAATCAGAAAAAAAATCGGCCCGTAACTGTGGGAACCCAGACATGAACACAACACGCAGTACCGCCTACAACTACAAGGTGGTCCGCCAGTTCGCCATTATGACGGTGGTATGGGGCATCGTCGGTATGGCCCTCGGCGTTTTTATCGCCGCGCAACTGGTCTGGCCGGAGCTCAACCTCGACTTGCCCTGGACCAGTTTCGGCCGTCTGCGCCCCCTGCACACCAATGCGGTGATCTTCGCCTTTGGCGGTTGCGCGCTGTTCGCCACCTCCTACTACGCGGTGCAGCGTACCAGCCAGGCGCGCTTGATTTCCGACGGTTTGGCGGCATTCACCTTCTGGGGCTGGCAACTGGTCATCGTCCTGGCGGCGATCAGCCTGCCGCTGGGCTACACCAGCTCCAAGGAATACGCGGAACTGGAATGGCCGATCGATATCCTGATCACCATCGTCTGGGTCAGCTACGCGATCACCTTCTTCGGCACCATCGTCAAGCGCCGGGTCAAGCACATCTACGTGGGCAACTGGTTTTTTGGCGGTTTTATCCTGACCGTGGCGCTGCTGCACATCGTCAACAACCTGGAACTGCCGGTCAGCCTGACCAAGTCCTACTCGGTGTACGCCGGAGCGACCGATGCCATGGTGCAATGGTGGTACGGCCATAACGCCGTGGGCTTCTTCCTGACCGCCGGCTTCCTGGGGATGATGTACTACTTCGTGCCCAAGCAGGCCGGCCGTCCCGTCTACTCCTATCGGCTGTCCATCGTGCATTTCTGGGCGCTGATCGCCGTGTATATCTGGGCCGGTCCGCACCACCTGCACTACACCGCCCTGCCCGACTGGGCCCAGAGCCTGGGCATGGCCATGTCGCTGATCCTGCTGGCCCCCAGCTGGGGCGGCATGATCAACGGCATGATGACCCTCTCGGGGGCCTGGCATAAGCTGCGCAGCGACCCGATCCTGCGCTTCCTGGTGGTCTCGTTGGCGTTCTACGGCATGTCGACCTTCGAAGGCCCGATGATGGCCATCAAGACGGTCAACGCCCTGTCCCATTACACCGACTGGACCATTGGCCACGTACACGCCGGCGCCCTCGGCTGGGTGGCCATGGTCTCGATCGGCTCGCTCTACCACATGATCCCGAAAGTCTTCGGCCGCGAGCAGATGCACAGCGTCGGCCTGATCAACGCGCACTTCTGGTTGGCGACCATCGGCACCGTGCTCTATATCGCCTCGATGTGGGTCAACGGCATCGCCCAGGGCCTGATGTGGCGCGCGGTCAACGAAGACGGCACCCTCACCTACTCCTTCGTCGAAGCCCTGGAAGCCAGCCACCCCGGTTTCGTGGTGCGCATGATCGGCGGCGCCGTG
This sequence comes from Pseudomonas sp., assembly GCF_040514055.1. Classification (GTDB taxonomy): domain Bacteria; phylum Pseudomonadota; class Gammaproteobacteria; order Pseudomonadales; family Pseudomonadaceae; genus Aquipseudomonas. Next base: position 68,809 of record NZ_JBEVDL010000001.1, on the reverse strand, counting down.
TTCCTGATCGGCATGCTGCTGATGGCCTACAACACCTGGCGCACCGTGCGTGCCGCCAACCCGGCCGAGTACGAAACGGCCGCGCAGTTCGTTGTCGCGGGAGCCCACTGATGAAAAAGCATGAAGTGCTGGAGACAAACGTCGGCCTGATGGCCCTGTTTATGGTGCTGGCCGTGAGCATCGGCGGCCTGGTGCAGATCGTCCCACTGTTTTTCCAGAGCGAGGTCAACGAACCGGTGGCGGGCCTCAAACCCTACACCGCGCTGCAACTGGAAGGCCGCGATATCTATATCCGCGAAGGCTGCGTCGGCTGCCACTCGCAGATGGTCCGCCCGTTCCGCGCCGAGACCGAGCGCTACGGCCACTACTCGGTGGCCGGCGAAAGCGTCTGGGATCACCCCTTTCTCTGGGGCTCCAAGCGCACCGGTCCGGACCTGGCCCGGGTCGGCGCCCGCTACTCGGACGACTGGCACCGCGCGCACCTGTACAACCCGCGCAACGTGGTGCCCGAGTCGAAAATGCCGGCTTACCCCTGGCTGGTGGAGAACCACCTGGACGGCCTGAACAGCGCCACCAAGCTCGAAGCCATGCGCACCCTGGGCGTGCCCTACAGCGATGCCGATATCGCCGGGGCCCAGGCCGCGGTGGCCGGTAAGAGCGAAATGGACGCCCTGGTCGCCTACTTGCAGGTGCTGGGCACCTCGCTGAAGAACAAGAGGTAAGCCCATGCCATTCGATCCGATCTCCGTCGGCACCTGGCGCGGCCTGGGCACTCTGGTAGTGCTGGTGGCCTTCTGCGCCCTGGTGCTCTGGGCCTACAGCGGCAAACGCCGCAGCCAGTTCGACGAGGCAGCCCTGCTGCCCTTTGCCGATGAACCCCAGCCTGTAGTGAGGAGCCCTCAGCCATGACCACTTTCTGGAGCTGGTATATCACCCTGCTCACCGTCGCCACCCTGCTGGCCCTGATCTGGCTGATCTTCGCCACCCGCAAGGGCGAGGCCAAGGGTGTCAGCGAAAAAACCATGGGCCATAGCTTCGACGGCATCGAGGAATACGACAACCCGCTGCCCAAGTGGTGGTTTATGTTGTTTCTCGGCACCCTGGTGTTCGCCATCGGCTACCTGGTGCTCTACCCCGGCCTGGGTAACTGGAAAGGCCTGCTGCCCGGTTACGACGGCTGGACCCAGGTCAAGGAGTGGCAGCGCGAGGTCGACCGGGCCGATGCCCTGTACGGGCCTATCTACGCCAAGTACGCGGCGATGTCCCTGGAGGACGTGGCCAAGGATCCCCAGGCCTTGAAGATGGGCAGCCGCCTGTTCGCCACCTCCTGCTCGGTGTGCCACGGCTCGGATGCCAAGGGCGCGGTCGGCTTTCCCAACCTCACCGACCGTCACTGGCGCTGGGGCGGCGAGTCCGCCAGCATCGAGACCACCGTCCTCAACGGTCGCATGGCGATGATGCCGGCCTGGGGGGCGATCCTCGGCGATGACGGGGTTAAAAACGTGGCCGCCTACGTGCGCAAGGACCTGGCCGGCCTCGACCTGCCCCAGGGCCACAACGCCGATCTGGCGGCCGGCGCCCAGCTGTTCAGCGGCAACTGCCAGGCCTGCCACGGCGCCACCGGCCAGGGCAACCCGCTGCTGGGCGCGCCGGACCTGACCCACGCCGGTGGCTGGATCTATGGCGCGAGCCTGAACCAGCTGCAACAGACCATTCGTCACGGCCGCAACGGCCAGATGCCGGCGCAGCTGCAGTACCTGGGCGCCGACAAGGTCCACTTGGTGGCCGCCTATGTGTTGAGCCTGTCGCAGCAGAACCCCGAGCAAGCCGCCCAATAGCTGAAAAAACGCGGTTGGCCCCGACGGCCGACCGCGCTCCCGCCAATCGCCCAATACCGCCCCGGACCGAGCTTTCGGCCAGGTGACGCTGCGACTGAGTGTCGCACCCGTTTATGCCCCCGCAGCCAAAACGCCTTAACCTGGGCTAGACTGATCCGCAGTCGCCCCCGGTCCAGAATTCCAAGGCGATCCCTTCTTCTGCACTGCGCCCTCGATGGCGCCCGGCGTCCCGGCAAGCGCGAATTTTCGCGCGTGGTATCCCCGCCCATGGCCGCTAATACCTTGATTGGACAGGCGTGTGTGTTTGCAATGGCCACTTGCTTTCTACATACTGCCGCCGATTTTTTTGTCCCTAGAAAACTCCATTAACCGTGGAACCCCAAGCATGAGCACAGCAATCAAACCGACTGCTTATAACTATAAGGTGGTCCGCCAGTTCGCCGTTATGACGGTGATCTGGGGCGTCATTGGGATGGCTATAGGTGTACTGATCGCCTCCCAACTGGTCTGGCCCGAGCTGAATTTCGGTCTGGAATACACGACCTTCGGTCGCCTGCGCCCTCTGCACACCAACCTGGTGATCTTCGGCTTCGGCGGTTCCGCCCTGTTCGGCACCTCTTATTACGTGGTGCAACGCACCTCGCAAGCGCGGTTGCTTTCCGATGGCCTGGCCGCCTTCACGTTCTGGGGCTGGCAGGCGGTCATGGTGCTGGCGGTCATCACCCTGCCCATGGGCCTGACCTCGTCCAAGGAATACGCCGAACTGGAATGGCCGGTCGATCTGCTGATCGCCGTGGTCTGGATCAGTTACGCCATTACCTTCTTTGGTACCGTGGTGCAGCGCAAGGTCAAGCACATCTATGTCGGCAACTGGTTCTACGGCGGTTTTATCATGACCGTGGCCATGCTGCACATCGTCAACAGCATGGCCATCCCGGTGTTCGCCTTCAAGTCGTACTCCATGTACGCCGGCGCGACCGACGCGATGATCCAGTGGTGGTACGGGCACAACGCCGTGGGGTTCCTGCTCACCGCCGGTTTCCTGGGGATGATGTACTACTTCGTGCCGAAGCAGGCCGAGCGTCCGATCTACTCCTATCGCCTGTCCATCGTGCACTTCTGGGCGCTGATCACCCTGTATATCTGGGCCGGTCCGCACCACCTGCACTACACCGCGCTGCCGGACTGGGCCCAGAGCCTGGGCATGGCCATGTCGATCATTCTGCTGGCACCCAGCTGGGGCGGCATGATCAACGGCATGATGACCCTCTCCGGCGCCTGGCATAAGCTGCGCACCGACCCGATCCTGCGCTTCCTGGTAGTCTCGCTGGCGTTCTACGGCATGTCGACCTTCGAAGGTCCGATGCTGGCCATCAAGACGGTCAACGCCCTGTCCCACTACACCGACTGGACCATCGGCCACGTACACGCCGGTGCTCTCGGCTGGGTCGCGATGATCTCCATCGGCGCCATGTACCACCTGATCCCGAAGGTCTACGGCCGCAAGCAGATGCACAGCATCGGCCTGATCAACGCGCACTTCTGGCTGGCGACCATCGGCACCGTGCTGTACATCGCCTCGATGTGGGTCAACGGCATCACCCAGGGCCTGATGTGGCGTGCGGTCAACGAAGACGGCACCCTCACCTACTCCTTCGTCGAAGCCCTGGAAGCCAGTCACCCCGGCTTTATCGTGCGTGCCGCAGGCGGTGCGATCTTCCTCACCGGCATGTTGCTGATGGCCTACAACACCTGGCGTACCGTGCGCGTCGCGCGAACGGCTGACATGCACGCCGCCGCGCAGATGGCTTAAGGAGACCGACCGTGAAGCAACATGAATTAGTCGAAAAGAACGTCGGTCTGCTGGCCCTGTTCATGGTCCTGGCCGTGAGCCTGGGCGGCCTGGTGCAGATCGTCCCGCTGTTTTTCCAAGCCTCGGTCAATGAGCCGGTGGAGGGCCTCAAGCCCTACACCGCGCTGGAGCTGGAAGGCCGCGATATCTATATCGCCAACGGCTGTGTCGGCTGCCACTCGCAGATGATCCGTCCGTTCCGTGCCGAGACCGAGCGTTACGGCCACTATTCGGTCGCCGGTGAAAGCGTCTGGGAGCACCCGTTCCTGTGGGGCTCCAAGCGTACCGGTCCGGACCTGGCCCGGGTCGGCGGTCGTTACTCCAACGAATGGCACCGCGCGCACCTGTACAACCCACGCAACGTGGTGCCCGAGTCGAAGATGCCCGGCTACCCCTGGCTGGTCGAACGCAAGCTCGACGGCAAACACACCGCACAGCGCATGGAAGCCATGCGCACCCTGGGCGTGCCCTACAGCGATGCGGACATCGCCGGTGCCAAGGAAGCGGTAGTCGGCAAGACCGAGATGGATGCGCTGGTCGCCTACCTCCAGGTCCTGGGCACTTCAATCAAGAACAAACGGTAACGCACTCATGGATATCGGGATTTTGCGCGGCCTGGGCACCGTGGTGGTGTTCGTCGCGTTTATCGCCCTGGTGCTCTGGGCCTACAACGGCAAGCGCCAGAAAAGCTTCGACGATGCCGCCAACCTGCCCTTCGCCGACAAGACCGAATCTGAAGAGCGTGACGAGCAAGCTTCTGGGAGTAAGAGCGAATGACCACTTTCTGGCATTGGTACGTCATTGGCCTGACCAGCTTTACGCTGATCGCCTTGACATGGTTATTGCTGGCCACCCGTAAAGGCCAGCGCAAGGATGCCACCGAAGACACGGTCGGGCACGCCTTCGACGGCATCGAGGAATACGACAACCCGCTGCCCAAGTGGTGGTTCATGCTGTTCGTGGTGACCCTGATCTTCGCCATCGGCTACCTGGTGCTCTACCCCGGCATGGGCAACTGGAAAGGCATTCTGCCCGGTTTCGAACATGTCGACGGCGAGACCAAACAACCCTTCGCGGACGGCAAGACCGGATGGACCGGCGTGCACGAGTGGGAAAAGGAGATGTTCAAGGCCGACAAGCAATACGGCCCGCTGTTCGCCAAGTACGCTGGCATGCCGATCGCCCAGGTCGCCCAGGACGAGAAAGCCCTGAAGATGGGGGGCCGCCTGTTCGCCTCCAACTGCTCGGTCTGCCACGGTTCCGACGCCAAGGGTGCCTATGGCTTCCCCAACCTGACCGACAACGACTGGCTGTACGGCGGCGAGCCGGACACCATCAAGACCACCATCATGGGCGGTCGTATCGCGGCAATGCCGGCCTGGAAGGATATTCTCGGTGAAACCGGGATCAAGAACGTCACCGGCTACGTGCGCAGCCTCTCCGGCCTGAAAACCCCCGAGGGTGTCGAGGCGGACCTTGCTGCAGGTCAAGAGATCTTCAAGACCAACTGTGTAGTCTGCCATGGTCCCGAGGCCAAGGGTCAGCACGGTTTCGGCGCGCCGAACCTGACCGACCACACCTGGCTCTACGGTTCGAGTTTCGCCCAGGTTCAGCAGACCCTGCGTTACGGCCGCAACGGCCAGATGCCGGCGCAGCAAGACCAGTTGGGCAATGACAAAGTGCACCTGCTGGCCGCCTACGTGTACAGCCTGTCGCAGAGAACCGAAAAGCCCTAAGGGCCGAGCTGGCGGCCGCGACGTCCTGTCGCAGCCGTCAGGTTCTCGTCAGGCGTACCATACGCAGCAGGTCAATTGACCCCGGTCGGCACGTATCGGCCGGGGCACCAACCAACCGCAGTGGTACGCCCCGATGAGCGACAAGATTCCCGTCCAAGACATCACCCCGGTCAAGGTCGTCGACAGTGTCGACCTCTACGCCAAACGCGAAAAAATCTACACACGCGCCTTCACCGGCATCTACCGCAACCTGCGGGTGGTCGGTGGCGGACTGCTGTTCCTGCTCTATTTCGGCACCGTTTGGTTGACCTGGAACGGCCGCCAGGCCGTCTGGTGGGACCTGCCGGCGCGCAAATTTCACGTCTTCGGTGCCACCTTCTGGCCCCAGGACTTTGTCCTGCTCTCCGCCCTGCTGATCATCAGCGCCTTCGGGCTGTTCTTTATCACGGTCTGGGCCGGGCGTATCTGGTGCGGTTACACCTGCCCGCAGAGTGTCTTCACCTGGGTGTTCATGTGGGCGGAAAAGGTCACCGAAGGCGACCGCAACCAGCGCATCAAACTGGACAAGGCGCCCATGAGCGCGTCCAAGTTTGGCCGCAAGCTGGCCAAGCACGGCATCTGGGTCGCGGTATCGCTGGCCACGGCGATCACCTTCGTCGGCTACTTCACGCCCATTCGCGAGTTGATCCCCGACCTCTTCACCCTGCGCCTCGATGGCTGGGGGCTGTTCTGGGTCGGTTTCTTCACCCTCGCCACCTACGGCAACGCCGGCTACCTGCGCGAGCAGGTATGCATCTACATGTGCCCCTATGCGCGCTTTCAGAGTGTGATGTTCGACAAGGACACCCTGATCGTCTCCTACGACCCTCGGCGTGGCGAACATCGTGGGCCGCGCAAGAAGAACGCCGACTACCAGGCTCAGGGCCTGGGCGATTGCGTCGACTGCCTGATGTGCGTGCAGGTCTGTCCGACCGGCATCGACATCCGCGACGGCCTGCAGGTCGAGTGCATCGGCTGCGCCGCCTGCATCGATGCCTGCGACACCATCATGGACAAGATGGACTACCCGCGCGGCTTGATCAGCTACACCACCGAGCACAACCTGGCGGGTCAGCAGACCCAGGTCGTACGCCCGCGCCTGATCGGCTACGCCGTCGCCCTGCTCGCCATGTGCTCAGTATTCGTGTATGCGGTGGTCGAGCGGCCGCTGGTGGAACTCGATGTGCTCAAGGACCGGGTGCTCTATCGCGAGAACGAACAAGGCCGGATCGAAAACGTCTACACGCTGAAAATCATGAATAAGGCGCAAACCGACCAGACCTTCGTGGTCAAGGCCAGCGGCCTGCCAGGCCTGGCCTACGAGGGCAAACGGGAAATCCGCGCGCTGGCCGGCGAGGTGCTGTCGGTGCCGGTGGAACTGTCCATCGACCCGGAACAACTGCCGTCGAGCACCAACGAGATTCTCTTTCGCATCGAGTCCGTCGACGATGCCCGTATCCACAACGATGCCGACAGCCGCTTTATCGGCCCCAGCGTCCGTTAACCTAGGAATCCCATGCAACCCGAAGCGCCCGTTCTTCCCTGGCACAAGCAGTTCTGGCCCTGGTTCATCATTGGCATCCTGGCCTTCGCCGTGGTGCTTGGCCTGAGCCTGCTGACCGCCTCCATCTGGTTCGCCGACAGCCTGGTCTCGACCAACTACTACGACGCCGGCAAAGGCATCAACCAGTCGCTGGAACGCGAGAACCTGGCCAAGCGCCTGCAGCTCAAGGCGCGCCTGCGCCTGGATGAAGAGACCGGCACCGCCGAGTTGGAGCTGAGCGGCAACAGCCACCCGACCGAGCTGACCCTCAACTTGATCTCGCCGACCCAGCCGGAAAAGGACCGTCGCATCGTCCTGCAACCCGTCGATGGCAACCGCTACCGTGGCCAGATGCAGGACGCGGTGACGGGCCGGCGCTTTGTCGAAGTGCTCGGCCAGGAAGGCGGCAAGCAATGGCGGCTGTTCGAGGAGCAGACCCTGGCGAGCGGCCAGACCTATGATTTGCCGCTGCCGCAGTAACCCGCTCGGGCGGCGGATGTTCACCCAATGAGCCAGCCGACGCCCTGTTATCACTGTGGCCTGCCGGTACCCGGCGGACGGCGCTTCGAAACGGCGATCCTGGGACAGACGCGGGCCCTCTGCTGTCCGGGCTGCTTGGCGGTGGCCGAGGCCATAGTCGCCGGCGGACTCGATAGCTATTACCGCCACCGCAGCGAAACCGCCAGCAACCCGGAGGCGCTGCCCGCGGCGCTGGCTGACGAGCTGGCCCTGTACGACCGCGCGGACGTCCAGCAGCCCTTTATCGAGCACCAGGGCGAACTGGCCAGCATTCGCCTGATGGTCGATGGCATCAGTTGCGCGGCCTGCGGCTGGCTGATCGAACACCACTTGCGGGCCCTGCCCGCGGTCGACCAGGCCAACCTCAACCTGTCCAACCAGCGCCTGCACGTCAGCTGGGATGCCAGCCGCCTGCCCCTCAGCGAGCTGCTCGCCAGCCTGCGGCGGATCGGTTACGCCGCCCACCCCTACCAACCCGACCAGGCCGCCGAGCGCAGGGTCCTGGAGAACCGCCGCGCCTTGCGCCAGCTCGGCGTCGCCGGGTTGCTGTGGATGCAGGTGATGATGGCGAGCATGGCCACCTGGCCGGAATTCAACCTGGACCTGAGCGCGGAGCTGGACCTGATCCTGCGCTGGGTCGGCTTGTTCCTGACCACGCCGATCGTCTTCTATTGCTGTGGCGATTTCTTCAAGGGCGCGCTGCGCGACCTGCGCACCCGCCACCTGACCATGGACGTCTCGGTCTCGCTGGCCATCGGTGGGGCCTACGGCGCCGGCATCTGGTCGACCCTGCTCGGTCGCGGCGAACTCTACTTCGACGCGGTGGGCATGTTCGCCCTGTTCCTGTTGGCCGGTCGTTACCTGGAGCGGCGTGCCCGGGAACGCACCGCGGCGGCCACCGCCAATCTGGTGCAATTGCTGCCACCCTCCTGCCTGCGACTCGACGCGCAAGGCCACAGCCAGCGCATTCTGCTCAGCGAGCTGCGCGTCGGCGATACCCTGCTGGTGCCGCCCGGAGCACTGCTGCCGGCCGACGGCTGCATCCTCGAAGGCCACTCCAGCCTCGACGAATCCCTGCTGACCGGCGAGTACCTGCCGCTGCCACGCGGGATCGGCGACCCGGTCACCGCCGGCACCCTGAATGTCGAAGGGCCGTTGACCGTGCAGGTCCAGGCCCTCGGCGAGGACACGCGGCTGTCGGCGATCGTGCGCCTGCTGGAGCGCGCCCAAGGCGAAAAACCGCGCCTGGCCGAACTGGCCGACCGGGTCGCCCAGTGGTTCCTGCTGATCGTGCTGAGCGTCGCCGCCCTCGTCGGGCTGATCTGGTGGCAGTTGGACCCTGAGCGCGCGTTCTGGATAGTGCTGGCCCTGCTGGTCGCGACCTGCCCCTGCGCGCTGTCGCTGGCCACGCCCACGGCGCTCACCGCCGCCACGGGCAGCTTGCACCGCCTGGGCCTGCTGCTGACCCGCGGCCATGTGCTGGACGGCCTCAACCAGATCGACACGGTGATCTTCGACAAGACCGGCACCCTCACCGAGGGCCGCCTGACGCTGCGCGCCATTGAGCCGCTGCGCGAGCTGGACGCCGATGCCTGCCTGGCCCTGGCCGCGGCCCTGGAAAACCGCTCCGAACACCCCATCGCGCGGGCCTTTGGCCGTGCCCCGCGGGCCGCCGGCGAGGTCCGCAGCCATCCCGGATTGGGCCTCGAGGGCCAGGTGGACGGGCGGCGGCTACGCATCGGCCAGCCGGCGTTCGTCGCGGCGCTGGGCAATCACCCCGCCCCCGCCATCCCCGGCATCCAGGGTCAGTGGCTGCTGCTGGGAGACGAACAAGGACCGCTGGCCTGGCTGGTGCTGGATGACCGGCTGCGCGAGGACGCGCCGGCCCTATTGGCCGCCTGCCGCGCCCGTGGCTGGCAGGTGCTGCTGTTGTCCGGCGACAGCTCGCCGATGGTCGCCGAGGTGGCGCGCCAGCTGGGCATCGAGGATGCACGCGCGGGCCTGACCCCGGACGCCAAACTGGCGGTGCTGCGCCAGTTGCAGCACCAGGGGCGGCGCGTGCTGATGCTCGGCGACGGGATCAACGATGTCCCGGTGCTGGCCGCCGCCGAGATCAGCGTGGCCATGGGGTCGGCCACCGACCTGGCCAAGACCAGCGCCGATGCGGTGTTGCTGTCCAATCGCCTGGACAGCCTGGTGCAGGCGTTCGCCATGGCCGGCCGCACCCGGCGTATCATCATCCAGAACCTGGCCTGGGCCAGCCTGTACAATGGCCTGGTGCTGCCGTTCGCCGCGCTCGGCTGGGTCACCCCGCTCTGGGCGGCACTCGGCATGTCGCTCAGCTCGTTGCTGGTGGTGCTCAACGCGCTGCGCCTGACTCGCCCAACGAGACGCAGCCCCGCCCACACGGAGACCCCATGCCCGCGCTCTATATCATGATCCCGATCGCCATCGTCATAGTCGCGCTGGCCATCTGGCTGTTCTTCTGGGCGGTGGACAGCGGCCAGTACGATGACATGGACGGTCCGGCCCACAGCATCCTGTTCGATGACGAGGATCCGCAACACCGCGCGGGCGTGCGCGAGGCCGGCCAGCCGCCCACGGACGACCGGCTCGATGGCTGAGCTCGCCCCGCTGCTGGTGTCGGCGCTGATCCTCGGCCTGCTTGGCGGTGGCCATTGCCTGGGCATGTGCGGCGGGCTGATGGGCGCCCTGACTTTGGCCATTCCGGCGGAGCAGCGGCAGCGGCGCTTTCGCCTGCTGCTGGCCTATAACCTCGGGCGTATTGCCAGCTATGCCACCGCCGGCCTGTTGCTCGGGCTCGCGGGTTGGGCGCTGGCCAACAGCCCGGCGGTGATGCTGCTGCGGGTGATCGCGGCGCTGCTGCTGATCGCCATGGGCCTGTACCTGGCCGGCTGGTGGAGCGGGCTGACCCGCATCGAAGCCCTCGGCCGTGGCCTCTGGCGCTTTATCCAGCCGCTGACCCGGCGCTTTATGCCGGTCGACAGCCTGCCGCGGGCCCTGCTGCTCGGTGCGCTCTGGGGCTGGCTGCCCTGCGGCCTGGTCTACAGCACCCTGCTCTGGGCTGCCAGCCAGGGCAACGCGCTGAACAGCGCCCTGTTGATGCTGGCCTTCGGCTTGGGCACCTGGCCGGTGCTGCTGGCTACCGGCCTGGCCGCCGAGCGCCTGACGGCCCTGCTACGCCGCCGCGGGGTGCGGGTGGCCGGCGGGGTGCTGGTGCTGCTGTTCGGCCTCTGGACCCTGCCGGGACCTCACCAGCACTGGTTGATGGGGCATTGAGGCAGCCAGTAGCTTCAAGCGTTAAGCGGCAAGGGATAGAAGCAGCCGCAAGCTTTAAGCGGAAACACCAAGCGCAAGACGCTCTCCGCGCGCTTTTACTTGCAGCTTGTGGCTTGCCGCTTGCAGCTGCTCCTCTGATCCAGATCAACAGGCGCCAACGCGCCACGCCCTAGACTTCCCGGCACTGAATGCATACCGGGGAACCCCACCATGTTACCGACGCCGCACTGGGACACTGACCTGATCCGCCGTTATGACCAGGCCGGCCCGCGTTACACCTCCTACCCCACCGCGGTGCAGTTTCACGACGGCATCGATCACGCGGCCTTCACCCAGGCCCTGCGCGCCAGCCACAAGGCAAGACGGCCCCTGTCCGTATATGTGCATGTGCCGTTCTGTGCGCATATTTGCTACTACTGCGCTTGCAACAAGGTCATCACCAAGGACCGCGGGCGTGCCCTGCCCTACCTCGAGCGCCTGGAGCACGAGATCGAACTGATCGGCGCCCAACTGGGCAAGGGGCAGGTAGTCGAGCAGTTGCACTTGGGCGGCGGCACCCCGACCTTCCTCAGCCACGGCGAACTGCGGCGGCTGCTGAGCCATTTACACCAGCACTTGCAACTGCTGGACGACGACAGCGGTGACTACGGCATCGAGATCGATCCGCGCGAGGCGGACTGGGCGACCATGGGCCTGTTGCGCGAGCTGGGTTTCAACCGCGTCAGCCTCGGCGTGCAGGACCTGGACCCGGACGTGCAGCGCGCGGTCAACCGCCTGCAGAGCCTGGAGGAGACCCGCGCCATCGTCGATGCGGCCCGTACCCTGCAGTTTCGCTCGATCAATATCGACCTGATCTACGGCCTGCCGAAACAGACCCCCGCGAGTTTCGCCCGCACGGTCGAGGCCATTATCGCGTTGCAGCCGGATCGGCTGTCGGTGTTCAACTACGCCCACCTGCCTGAGCGCTTCAAGCCGCAACGGCGGATCAACGAGCAGGAGCTGCCCAGCGCGGCGGACAAACTGGCCATGCTGCAGCGCAGCATCGAGCAGCTGAGTGCCGCCGGCTACCGCTATATCGGCATGGACCATTTCGCCCTGGCCGATGACGAGCTGGCGGTGGCCCAGGAAGACGGCAGCCTGCGGCGCAACTTCCAGGGCTACACCACCCATGGCCATTGCGACCTGATCGGCCTGGGGGTCTCGGCCATCAGCCAGGTCGGCAACCTCTACAGCCAGAACGAAGTCGAGCTGGACCGCTACCAACGCTGCCTCGACGAGGGACAACTGGCGACCCGGCGCGGCGTCTTGTGCAGCCCGGATGACGCGATCCGGCGCGCGGTGATCCAGCAGCTGATCTGCCAGTTCAGCCTGCAATTCGCCCGCATCGAGGCGGCCTTTGCCATCGACTTCAAAGGCTATTTCGTTGAGCTCTGGCCGGCGTTGCAAGGCATGGCCCGTGACGGGCTGCTCGAGTTGAAGCCCGACGGCATCGAGATCCGCCCCCAGGGTCGGCTGCTGGTGCGTTCGGTGTGCATGCTGTTCGATCGCTACCTGACCGAGCAGACCCGCGAGCGGTTTTCCCGGGTGATCTAAGACCGGAAATCGGCCTGGTTAGACCATCGCCAGGCTGCCGGCTTGCTGCACTTGCTCCGGGCTCAGGTTGGATTCGCGCATCAGCTTGATCAGGGTGGCATTGGCACCAAGCAGGGCGCTGCTGAGCGACGACAGTTCGGTTTGCAGGGCATCGGCGCGCTGCAGGCGCTGCGTTTCGTCCAGCGACTGATCGCGCATCAGTGCCTGCAACTCGGCCTTTTTCTCGGCGATCTGCGCCTTGAGGGCACGGATCAGCTTGAGTGTTTCCTTGATGCTGTCTGGCAGACTGCTGTCGTCGATGTCCTGGTCCTTGGCCGCTGCGCGGTTGCGACCCAGCTCGGACAGGGTGACCCGAAAGTCCCCGATAAAACTGTCCTTGGCGGCCTGTTCGTCCGCTGAAGCACCTGCGCTGGGTCCCGCCTGGCGCTGCACCGCCAGGCTCAGGTTATCCAGCATTGCGCTCGCTGCCACTTTCATCGCCCTGCTCCCTTGGTCTCCATGGGCACCTATCGGCCGGGCCTGCGGGAACTTGAGCCAGACGCCCTGCGCCGTTTGGCCGCTGGCCGGGTTTGGCCACGCTGGGTTATCCTTGGGCCCAATGCACGCCAGGAAGGAACCCCGATGTCCGACTCCCCCAAAGCCCGTACCAGCACGCCCGTACACTGCAAGGACTGCAGTCTGTCGGGGCTCTGCTTGCCGCTGTCGATGGACTTGAAGGACATGGATGCACTGGATGAGATCGTCAAACGCGGGCGCCCGCTGAAAAAAGGCGACTACCTGTTTCGCCAAGGCGATCACTTCACCGCCGTATTCGCGGTGCGCGCCGGCAGCCTGCGCACCTTTAGCGTGTCGGACAGTGGTGACGAGCAGATCACCGGTTTTCACCTGCCCAGCGAACTGGTCGGTTTATCCGGCATGGACAGCGAGACCTACCCGGTCTCGGCCCAGGCGCTGGAAACCACCTCGGTCTGCGAGATCCCCTTCGACAAACTCGACGAACTGACGGTGCAGCTGCCGCAATTGCGTCGCCAGTTGATGCGCGTGATGAGCCGGGAAATTCGCGACGACCAGCAGATGATGCTGCTGCTGTCGAAAAAAACCGCCGACGAGCGCATCGCCACGCTGCTGGTGAACCTGTCGGCGCGCTTCAGTGCCCGCGGCTTCTCCGCCAACCACTTTCGCCTGGCGATGTCGCGCAATGAAATTGGCAACCACTTGGGCCTGGCGGTGGAGACCGTCTCGCGGGTGTTCACCCGCTTTCAGCAAAACGGGCTGATCCTTGCCGAAGGCAAGGATGTGAAAATCCTCGACCCCATCCAGCTCTGCGCCCTCGCCGGCGGCAACCTCAACACCTGAGCCTGCTGCCAATCGCCCTCTACGCGCCGGTCCCTGGCGCGTCGATCGCAGTGGCATCGACCGCTTAACCCGTCGAAAGTTGGCCCCGAGGGGCTCGCCGGTACAGTGCTTTTGTTCAATAGTGACATCAGCCAATGGCACAGTTAACGCTGTCGGCTGTCCCTAGAACAACAAGCGCCGCCCCGGCGGCGGCCGCGAGGTTATCTTATGACCAGCACCACCCTGCCCCTGCCGCGCGCCAGCTTCCCGGTGCGGCGCATGGACTTCGATTTTGCCCAGACACCCAAGTACTGGATGCACGGCGAACCGTTCAGCACGCACTTTATGAATACCCTGTCGTCACTCTTTCCCCATGGCGAGAAATTCTTCGTCGACAGCGTCAGGGCGGTGCGCGGGCGCATCAGCGATCCGCAGTTGCAGAAGGAAATCAGCGCCTTTATCGGCCAGGAGGCCATGCACTCCAAGGAACATGCGACCTACAACGACTATGCGGTCGAACACGGCATCGACCTGCAGACATTGGAAAACCGCCTGGCCCTGATCATCCGCCTGTTCAAGCGGGTGATGACGACCAAGCAGCAACTGGCGGTCACCTGCGCCCACGAGCACTTCACCGCCACCATGGGTGCCCAGTTACTCGCCCGCGAAGACGTGACGGCCACCATCGACGATCCCAAGATGTACCGCATGTGGATGTGGCACGCGGTGGAGGAAAATGAACACAAGGCCGTGGCCTACGACGCCTACCAGCAAATTGGAGGCGGTTACTTCACCCGGATCGCCATGATGCTGGTCAGTACCCTGTTCTTTACCTGCATCGTCACGGCCTTCCAGCTCCGGCTCTTGCGCAAGGACGGCCAGTTGTTCAACTGGCGCTCCTGGAAACACGGCCTGGGCGTACTGTTCGGCTGGCGTCACGGGTTGCTCACACCACTGCTGGGGCGGTACCTGGACTATTACCGACCGGGCTTCCACCCCAACGACCACGACAGCCAGGCGCTTGAGCGGCACTGGAAGCAGCGCCTGGGCATCGACGGGGAGCAGCACGCCTGAGCACCTCGCGCCTGGATTTTCGCCGTTCGGGCCTGTGTTCCCCTGAGGCGCGGTGGATCAAACAGCGTTTTCCACCCTACGCCGCGACGACCCGCCACGGCGAAATGGGTTGGGCCGACCTTGTAGCCTGGGCGAACACGGGCTCTGTTCGGTAAGGACGTAAGGTGGTCTCTGCGCGCTCTCCACCAACAGCCCACCGTCGCCACCAAGCGCCACCGAGCGGCTGTCGGGGGCTAGGGCCTGTGGACACTACCGCACGGCCGCGCCGACCCTGGTTTTGAAAGGCTACCGAGCATGAAACGAGACGTCGTGGGCGTCAGAACGGACAACGGGTAATCCCTTATCGCATCAAAACAGGCCCGGCCTGGCGCGGTCCGGCCCTGCGGGTTGCGCGAATTAAGTGCCCCATGCCGCGTTGCGAAACTGGGCAAGGGAATGGCCATTGCCTGCGTGTCGCGCCTTGCCTGGAACCCTGCTTCGCGGCAACGCGACTCGCGAGGGTTATGTCCACAGGCCCTAGTCGAAAAACTCCTGGAAAAACCCATCCAGCTCGCCATCGTACTGGTCCAGGGCATAGAGGGTATCGGCGGCCAGCAGGTCGAGCAGGATCAGGCCGTTCAGGCTCGAGTCCTCGTCCGCCGCGGCGCGCAGGCGCCCCACCATCGCCAGGTTGACCTGGCGCAGGTTGCGGAACAACTCACGCAAGCCATTCATCGACCAGTCCGCCGGCAGTCCCCGCAGCTGCCGCAGGTGCTGGCCCAGCAGGTAGGTGCCCAGGGAACGGTAGAGCGTCTCGTCGGAACTGCTGAAGGGCCAGTGGAACCAGGCCATGGCTTTGAGCCGACGGGTGTGCGGGCACCCCGAGGTCGCGCCCAGGGCGCCCAACAACGAGCCCACTGCCCGCTGCAGCGAGGTGCTCTGGCGAATTTCGCGACCGCGCCAACGCACGATCACGTCGACCTGTTCGTAAGACGGTGACTGGGACAGCACTTGCACGGGACCCACCAGGGCGACCGCCAGCGGGCAATGGGGCGATTGCTCGACCTGCAATGGGCAATGTGCGCACTGGTGGAACGCCAGGCGCGTCCAGTCAGGCAGGGGCCCCTCGGCCACCGGCGCATCCGCTTCTTTCAGAAAGACCCGATGCTCCCAGGAACGGCCATCGGGAAACTGGAATTCGTAGTGAATGACCTGCTGATCAGCTGCATTTATCGCCATGGTCTACCCTGATAGCGGGGAAATAGTCGCCTTGAACCCACCTCGGGCGACGCACTGCACGCGGAACGCCAACGAACCGGGTGCCCATCCAGCACCTTCGTCTAGGCTCAGTGAACAGCCTGACCCTCCCGTTCCACCCTCTCTCTATCAGTCGGGAGCTTGCAATGGAAAGCAATCCTACTCTTGTGCCGGGCAGCTTAGGTTGTAGCGCCTGTCGTGTCGCAAATCCAGTGCCGGGTTTATCTCCATCGCTCGCACCTCGTGGGCCGCGCCCATGACTGAGTTGAACGGCCGCTTCACCCTGCTGTTGGTCGACGACGAGGAAAACATCCTCAACAGCCTGCGCCGGGTGTTGCGTGGCGAACCTTACGACCTGCTGTTGGCCAACGGCGGCGAGCCGGCCCTGCAACTGATGCGGGAAAAGCAGGTCGACCTGGTGATTTCCGATGCACGCATGCCCGGCATGGACGGTGCGACCCTGCTCAGTGAAATCCAGCAGCGCTGGCCGGACTGCATGCGTATCCTGCTGACCGGTTACGCCGATATCAGCACCACCATCAAGGCCATCAACCAGGGGCAGATCTACCGTTACATCAGCAAACCCTGGAACGACGACGAGCTGCGTCTGGTCATTCGACAAGCCCTGCATTACCAACACGTCGAACGCGAACGCGAACGCCTCGAACGTCTGAACCTGGAGCAGAACCAGCGCCTGCAGGAGCTCAACGCCACCCTCGAGCAACGGGTCAGGGATCGCACCGGCGAACTGCAACAAACCGCCGACATGCTCGACCTCGCCTATGAGGAACTCAAGCGCGGCTATATGACCGCCACCGAGGTCTTTTCCCTGCTGCTCAACCAACGGCTGCCCAAGGACAAACAAACCAACGCACCGATCATCGCCCTGGTCCGCGCCTATGCCGAGCACCACCACCTCGGCGAAGGCCCCAGCCGCGACCTGTGCATGGCCGCCGCGCTCTACAACCTCGGCAAGCTGAGCTGGGACGATCAGTTGCTGAGCCGGCCATCCGACGTGATGTACCGCGAAGAGCGCCAGCGCTACCAACAGTACCCGACCATTGGCGAAAACCTGTTGATGACCCTGGAGCCGCTGCAGGACGCGGCCCACCTGATTCGCCATCACCAGGAACGCTGGGACGGTCGGGGATTTCCCGACCATCTCAAGGAGCAGGCGATTCCGTTCGGCTCGCGGCTGATCAAGCTGGCGGTGGATTTTATCGAGCTGCAGTGCGGGCTGTTCCTGGAGCGTCATCTCAACCGCGACGAGGCCCTGCTGCTGATTCGCAAATACGCCGGCACCCTCTACGACCCGGAGCTGTGCGAACGCTTTATCACCCTGTGTACCGATCTGGCACCCGACCTGGTGCTGGCCGATGCCAGCATCCTTTCCCTGGACACCCGACGCCTGGCCCCCGGCATGGTCCTGGCACGCAACCTTCATGCGGCCAACGGCATGCTGCTACTCAACGAAGGTAAACAGCTGACGCGCCTGCTGATCGACAAATTAATCGCCTTCGAAGCCACCGAAGGTGCGCAGTACACCCTTTTTGTCCATCAACCCGAGCAGGCCGGCGGCGCCCAGCAGGAGAAAACCCGATGATCACCATCCAATTGCTGGACGATGAGGAGCATGTGCTCAAGTCCTTGCACCGCCTGCTCCGGCCCCAGGGCTGGGATGTACACCTGTTCACCGATCCCGACCTGGCTCTGGCCGCGCTGACCGAGCATGACTACGCGGTCATAGTCTCCGACCTGAAGATGCCGCAACTCGACGGCATCACCTACCTGCAGTTCGCCAAGCAGCGCCAACCCCACGCCATGCGCCTGCTGCTCAGTGGGCACGGCGATCGCCAGACCCTGATGCAGGCGATCAACCAGGCGGAGATCTACCGCTTCCTCTCCAAGCCCTGGGAGGATTATGAAATCGTCACCGCGCTGCGCTCAGCCATCGACCTGCACCAGCTGCGCAGCGAGAACCAGCGCCTGCTCAAGCAGGTCCGTCAGCAGCAAGGCGCGCTGGAGCGTCAGCAGCAGGAGCTGATGCGCCTGGAGGCGGAGAACCCGGGCTTGACCCGTGTGCTGCGCGACGCCGACGGATCGGTACTGCTCGACGACCTGGACTGATTGCGCTGATGCGGTTGCGGATCACGCCTGCACCTCTTACCCCGACCCGGCAGGTGGTCATACAAGCCTACCTGCACACGCTGGCCTTTGCCTTGGTGGGCACCGGCGTCATCAGCCTGCTGGGCTTTTGCTACAGCGGACAGGCCACACGTTTCGATACCCAGGTGCTGCCGGCAGGTGCGGTCGCCCTGCAGTTGCTGGGCCTGCTGCTGCTGGGTAGCGCCCGCCAGTGGCGGACCTCGCTCCGCCTGGCCAGCGCGCTGCTGCTGGTCCTGGTTTTTTACAGCCTGTGGCGTAACGGCGCGGCCCTGGCCCTGAACGCAGATCTGTCCCCCGTCAGCGGCCTGACCGGCCTGCGCAACGAGACACTGGTACCGTTGGCGCTGCTGACCCTTGCCCTGTTCGGCGCTCGATGGGGCGTGGCGGGCCGCCTGTTCGCCTGGGCCGTCGGGGTGACGTGCCTGGGCATGGTCGTGCTGGTGCTGCTGGCCCAACGCTGGCCGGGATTGACCCTCGGCATCGAGCCGTTGACCAGTCCGGTGGCCATGCTGTTCAGCGTGTTGCTGGGGCTGGCCAGCCTGCTGCTGACGCGGCTGACGCCGGATGCCTTGCCGGGTCTCGACCGGCGCAGCCTGTTGGGCGGTTGCCTGGGTAGCCTGCTGACCTGCCTGGGTTGGTATGCCCTGACGCAGCAGACGCTGGAGTCGACCCGCCAGCAAAGTGAGCTGCTGCTGGCCAATGTGCACCTGAGCATCGAGCGCAGCCTGCAGGCGCGCCTGTCACTGCTGCAACGCATCGCCGAACGCCGGCAGATCCTCGGCCCGGGCTCATCGGCGCTGGCCTGGACTCAGGAAACCCAGGGCTACCTGCGGGACTTCCCCAACATCGACCTGTTCGCCGTGCTCGATGCCGACCTGCAACCCCAGGCCGTGCGTAGCCGGCACCCGGCAGCCGCCCGCTGGCTGGACGACTTTCTGCGCCAAGCCGGCCAGCGCCGCTGGCTGCAGGAGGTCGCCGACCAGGAGGCACCCCAGATGAGCGGCCCCGCGGTAGCGGGCGATCAGCATGTGCTGCTCGCCACACGACTGAAGACCCCGGACGGGCAACGACTGCTGATCGCCAGCCTGAACCTGCCGGGGATGTTGAAGGCCCAGTTGGGCCCGGATTTCGACGGATTCGTCCTGCGCGTGTTCGCCGACCAGCAAGTCGTGTTCGACTCCAGCGACGGGACTGTGCCCAGCCTGCTGGCAGTCGGCCAACAGCGGCTGCAGCAGCCCGCACAACTGCCAATGCGGCTGGTCAGCTACCTGCCGCCGGGCAGCCGCCTGGGCAGCGCCCATTGGCTGCCGATCCTGGCCATGCTGCTCGGGCTGGGCTTCAGCTGGTTGTTGTTGATCAGCCAGCGCCTGGCGGGGTTGGCGATGGAACGTGCCGGTCACCTGCGCGAAGCCAACCAGGCGCTGGAAGCCAGCGCGCTGCGCCAGGCCAGCCTGCAGGCGCTCAACGAACGCATCATGCAATACTCCCTGGACCTGATTTGCTGCATCGATGAGCAAGGCTGCTTTATCCAGCTGAGCCCCTCGGTGCTGACGGTGCTGGGCTATCTGCCGGACGAACTGCTCGGCCAGAGCCTCTACGAACGGGTCGTGCCCCAGGACCGGTCCCGGACCCAGGCCCATATCGAAGCGACCCTCGCCGGCCACACCCAGCCAGCGATACGTAACCGCTGTCTGCGCAAGGATGGCAGCAGCGTGCACCTGCTCTGGTCCCTGGGCTGGTCGCCGGTCGACCGTACCCTGTTCGCGGTGGCCCACGACATCAGTCCCCTGGTGCGCAATGAAAGTTATGCCCAGGACCAGCGCGACATCCTCAGCCTGATTTCCACGGATCAACCGTTACCGGAGATCTTCCGCCACATCTGCGCCATGGCCGAAGCCCTCGACCCCAGCGCGCGCAGCGTCATCATGCGCATGGACAAGACCCAACGGCAGTTGCGCGTGGGCGCCGCGCCCAGCCTGCCGGAGACGTTTCGCCAGGCGCTCGACGGCCTGCCGATCGGCCCGCAAGCCTGCTCCTGCGGCACCGCGGTATATCGCCGACGGCTGGTGCTGGTCAGCGACATCGCCGCGGACCCGCTCTGGGAGGCGCTGCGCGATCAGGCACTGCAGCATGGCCTGCGGGCCTGCTGGGCAATTCCGTTGATCGCCCACCAAGGCGCCGTGCTGGGCACCTTCGCCCTCTACCACGGACGCCCCCTGGAGCCGGACGACGAACAGCTGCAATTGCTGGGTACCGCGGGGCAGCTAGCGGCCATCGCCATCGAACGGGAACTCGATCGTCATCGACTGCAGGAGAGCGAACAACGTTATCGCTCGCTGTTCACCTTCAACCCCGACCCGGTCTTTTCCCAGGATCGTCAGGGACGCTTCGAAAGCCTCAACCAGGCCGCGTGCGACCTGGCCGGGTACCGTGAAGACGAAGTCATAGGCCAGGGTTTCGAACTGCTGCTGGTGGACGAAGACCTGTCCGCGGTCAAGGCGCACTTCCAGGCGGTGTTGGCCGGCCAGGCACAACGCTATGAGCTGCAGGCGCGCAATCGCCGTGGCGAACGCATCGAGCTGGATGTCAGCCATTTGCCGATCATGGTCGAAGGCCAGATAGTCGGGGTCTTTGGCATCGCCAAGGATGTCAGCGAACGCAACCGGGTCCACCGGGACCTGCGCGACGCGCTGCGCCATTCCCAGCACCGCGCCCACCTGCTGCATGGCCTGAGCGAGAGTGCGGTGAGCCTCAATGGCCGGCTCGACGACCCGACGCTGCTGGAACATATGGTCGAGCAGATGCGCCTGCTGATCGGTGCCCACCAGGCCGTGCTCAGCCTGAGCCCCGCCGATGACAGCGCCACGCCGAACGCAGCGGTGTCGTTTTCCGAAAAGTACGCGAACTGGTCTCAGGCACCCGGCATGCTCGACCTCGGCGGGCTTTACGAACTGATGGACGGCCCGGCCCAGCCGCTGCTGCTGACCGAAGCACAGTTGCTCGAGCATCCGCGCTGGCGCGCGCTGGCCCTCGAGCCGCTGCGCCATCCACCGCTGCGCGGCTGCCTGGCCGTTCCGTTGCAGGCGCCCGCAGGGCCCGCCGTCGGCCTGCTGCAGCTGTCGGACAAGCTGCAGGGTGAGTTCGACGCGGATGACCTGGCCATCGCCCTGCAATTCGCCCAGATGGCCATGGCGGTGCTGGAGAACCATCGCCTGGTACGGGCCGTGGTCAGCGGCGAACAGCGGCTGCAGGCCCAGCTCGGCTTCACCTCGGCCATCACCGACAGCATCGCCGAAGGCCTGATCGCCAGCGACCTGCAGGGGCGCCTGAGTTTCGTCAACCCGGCGGCAGCGGCGCTGATCGGGCAGCCCGCCAGCCAGTTGCTGGGGCAGCCGCTGGACCAGGTATTACCGCTGCCGTTCGACACCTGGACCGTTCACGAGACGCCGCTACGTCAGGGCGAGTTCTCGCTGCCGCGCGATGGCCAGCCCGCGTTCCTGGCCTACTCCGGCGCCCCCCTGCAGGCGAACGACGGAGCCGGCGGCTGGGTCCTGGCGTTTCGCGATATCAACCTGCAGCGCCTGGCCACTCAGGCCATGCGCGAGCGGGATCAATTTTTCACTCTGTCGCTGGAAATGTTCTGCATGGTCGACCTGCGCGGACGTTTTATCCAGGTCAACCCGGCCTTTATCAGCGTGCTCGGCTACCCGCCGGATTGCCTGATCGGCCAGCCTTACATGGAGTTGATCCAGGCCGAGGATCGCCCCTTGTTCAGAAGCGCGCTGCAGCATATGCAGAACGCCGGGATGATCGAGGCCCTGGAAAGCCGCGCCATCGACCTCCAGGGTCAGCAGCGCTGGCTGCAGCTAAGTGCCGCCTTGGGCGAGGACCAGGTGATCTACTGCGTGGCCCGCGACATCAGCGCCGCCAAACAGGCGGCGCACGTGCTGCAGGACACCCTGCTGGAACTGGGACGCAGCAACCGCGAGCTGCAGGAATTCGCCTTTGTCGCCTCCCATGACCTGCAAGAACCCCTGCGCAAGATCCAGGCCTTTGCCGAGCGCCTGCAAAGCACCGCCCAGGGGCTCGACGAGCAACAACGCGACTACCTGCAGCGCATGAGTTCAGCCGCTGGACGCATGCAGTCGCTGATACGCGACCTGCTGCAGTACTCGCGGCTCAGCAGCCGCGCCCAGCCGTTCGTACCGGTCGAGCTCCAACAGGTGTTGAACGAGGTCCTGCAGGACCTGGAAACCAGCCTGGAAAGCAGCCAGGCGCGACTGGATTGCGGCCCGCTACCCGCCGTGCTGGGCGACCCGACCCAGCTGCGCCAATTGCTGCAGAACCTGCTGAGCAATGCGCTGAAGTTTCATGCGCCGGGTGTGGCGCCGCGGGTTCGCATCTATGCTCAAGCGGACGGGCCCGAGCACTGGCTGTTGTGCGTCGAGGACCAGGGCATCGGCTTCGAGGAAAAATACCTCGACCGGATTTTCAACCCGTTTCAACGCCTGCACGGCCGCGACGCCTACCCCGGCACGGGTATCGGCCTGGCGATCGTGAAGAAAATCGTCGAACGGCACGCCGCGAGCATTACCGCCAGCAGTGTTCCGGGACAGGGTACGGTCTTCCGTATTCGCTTCAGAGCCCTTGAGCAAGGACCGCCGCATGCATGAACAATCCACCCTCCCGGTGTTGGTCGCCGACGATGACCTGGACGATTGCCTGTTGATCCAGGAAGCGTTTCGCGAAACCCGCGCCAGCACCCCATTGCATTTTGTCCACAACGGCGTCGAACTGCTGGATTACCTGAAGCGCCGCGCACCCTATACCGACAGCCGGCGCTACCCGCGCCCGGGCTTGATCCTGCTGGACCTGAACATGCCGCTGATGGACGGTCGCGAAGCGCTCACGGCCATCAAAAGCGACCCCGAGCTGCGCATGATGCCGGTGGTCGTCCTGACCACATCCGCGGCCCAGGAGGACATTCGTCGCTGCTATGCCAGCGGCGTCAACGCCTTCGTCAGCAAACCCACGAGTTTCAGCGAACTGGTGGATCAAATGCAGACCCTCGGCCACCACTGGCTGGACCTGGTAGCCCTTCCGGACGACGCCCCGAGCCCATGAACGACGCTGACCCGCCCCTGCGCCTGTTGCTGATCGAAGACGACGAAGACGACTTCCTGATTACCCGTGACCTGCTGAGCCAGGCGCCGTCGCTGCGCTACCAACTGGACTGGGTGAATAACTATGCCGAAGGCCTGCAGGCCATCCAGCGCCAGCAACATGACCTGGTGTTGATCGATTATCGGCTGGGCCCCGAATCCGGCCTGGAGTTGATCGCCCAGGCGCAACAAGCCGGGGTACGCACGCCGATTATCCTGCTGACCGGCCAAGGCGACGACGAGCTGGACGCCCAGGCCGTGGAAAAAGGCGCGGCCGACTACCTGGTCAAGGGCCAGATCGACAGCCGCATGCTGGCACGCAGCATTCGCTACGCCTTTAACCGGGCCAAGGTGGTCGAGGACCTGGCCGACAGCGAAACCCGCTACCGCTTGCTGTTCGAAGCCAACCCGGAGCCCATGTATGTGTTTCACCGCGACAGCCTGGTCTTTCTGGC
Organism: Pseudomonas sp.; assembly: GCF_040514055.1. Classification (GTDB taxonomy): domain Bacteria; phylum Pseudomonadota; class Gammaproteobacteria; order Pseudomonadales; family Pseudomonadaceae; genus Aquipseudomonas. The sequence goes on along the minus strand of NZ_JBEVDL010000001.1, from coordinate 44,961 downwards.
GATCAACCAGGCGGCGCTCAGGCTCTACGGTTACAGCCAGGCCGAATTCCTCAGCATGACCCTGCTCGACATCCGCGCCGCGGACGAACAGCAACGCTTGCTCGACTTCTATCCCCAGGTCGCGGCGGGACGCAGCGACATGGGCGTCTGGACCCACAGGCGCAAAGACGGCAGCAGCGTGCAAGTCGAGATCCTGATGCATGACTTCGACTTCGACGGCCTGCCGGCGCGCCTGGTGCTGGCGGTGGACGTCACCGAGAAACTGCGGGCCGGCGAGCTGGCGCGGCGCAAGGAAAAGGTGTTCCGCAAGCTGCTGACCGACAACCGCGATGCCATCCTGGTTATCGACGCCCTTGGGCAGGTGCGCTACGCCAATCCGGCGTCCAAACAGTTGTTGCATCAACCGCTGGAAACCCTGTTGGAACAGCGTTTCGACCTGCCGGAGGACCAGGGCAACCTCTACGAGTGGCGCTTGACGCTGGACGACGGCAGCGGCCTGGACGTCGAGATCCAGTGTTCGCAGACCGAATGGGAAGGCACCAGCATGCGCCTGCTGTCGCTGCGCGACATCGGCCAGCGCAAGGAATCCGATAAACGCCTGCGCCTGCTGCAACGCAGCCTGGAGGCGATCCACAACGGGGTGATCATCACCGACGCACTGGCGCCGGATCACCCCATCACCTACGTCAATCCCGCCTTCGAGCGCATTACCGGCTACCCGGCCGCCGAGGTGCTGGGGCGCAATTGCCGCTTTTTGCAAGGTGATGAGCGGGGTCAGAACGCGGTGCTGCAGATCCGCCAGAGCCTGCACGATCAACGCGAAGTGTATGCCGTGCTGCGCAATTTTCGCCGGGACGGCTCGATGTTCTGGAACGCCCTGTACATCTCGCCAGTGCCCAACGAACAGGGCGAGATTACCCATTTCATCGGCGTGCAGAACGACATCTCCGAACAACGCCGCTTCGAATCCGAACTGGCCTACAACGCCAGCCATGATGTGCTGACGGGCCTGCCCAATCGATCGCTGCTGGAAGACCGTCTGAACCAGGGCTGCCAGATATCCCGGCGCTACGAGCGCAGCCTGGCGGTGATGTTTATCGACCTGGACGGTTTCAAGCCGATCAACGACACCATGGGGCATACCGTCGGCGACCAGATCCTGATCGAGGTGGCCCTGCGCATGAACCAGCAGGTACGCCCAGGCGACACGGTCGCGCGCCTGAGCGGCGATGAGTTCGTCGTACTGCTGCCGGACCTGGCCCGCGAGGAAGATGCGGTACTGGTGGCCGACCGCCTGATCGAAAGCCTGGCCCGCCCCTACCGGGTCCAGGGCGTGGAATTGCATATCACCGCCAGCATGGGCATCACCCTCACCGACGGTGCTGTCGAGGAGCCGATGCAGCTGATCCAGCAAGCGGACCTGGCGATGTATAAGGCCAAGCAACAGGGCCGCAACAACTACCAGTGGTACACCACGGACCTCAACCAGAAGGTCAGCGAACGGGTCAATCTGCGCAACGAGTTGCAGAAAGCGATCGAGGCCGCCGCGTTTGAGCTCTACTACCAACCGCAGATCGACGCCCGCAGTGGACGGGTCATCGGCATGGAGGCGCTGTTGCGCTGGAACCATGCCGATCAGGGTTTCATCTCTCCGGCGCACTTCGTTCCGATCGCCGAGAACACCGGACAGATCATCCCCCTGAGCCTGTGGGTACTGGAGACGGCCTGCCGGCAAGGCAAGGCCCTGAACGACCTGGGCCGCGGTGATCTGGTGGTCTCGGTGAACATTTCACCGGTGCACTTCCAGCGCGCCAGTTTTATCGAGAACGTGCTGACGGCCCTGAAAAACAGCGAATTGCCGGCCAACCTGCTGGAGCTGGAAATCACCGAAACCGTGCTGCTGGACAATGCCGAACGCGCGATCCATACCCTGCACAGCCTCAAGAGCTTGGGGATCCGGGTGTCCATCGATGATTTCGGCACCGGTTTTTCCAGCCTCAACTACCTCAAGCGCCTGCCAATCAACAAAGTCAAGATCGACCGCTCCTTTGTCCAGGAGGTCATCAGCGATCACCACGACGCGGCCATTACCCTCGGTATCATTTCCATGGCCCATCACCTGAAACTGCGGGTGATCGCCGAAGGCGTGGAAACCGAGGCGCAGGTGGCCTTTCTGAAAAAGAACCAGTGTGACGAATTCCAGGGTTATTTCTTTGCCAAACCCATGCCGTTCGCGCTGCTGCAGGTGTTCCTGCACGAACGCGCCGACCTGGCTAACGTGCCGCTGGACAACCCCAGGGCGGACGAGCAGCGGCAGACCCTGCTGCTGCTGGACGACGAGGAAAACATCCTGCGTGCGCTGACCCGCCTGCTGCGTCGCGACGGTTACCGCATCCTCAGCACCAACAATGCACGGGAGGCCTTTAGCCTGCTGGCGAAGAACGACGTGCAGGTGATTCTCTCCGACCAGCGCATGCCGGAAATGAACGGCACCGAGTTTCTCAGCCAGGTCAAGGAGCTCTATCCCGACACCATTCGCATCGTACTGTCCGGCTACACCGACCTGAAGTCGGTGACCGACGCCATCAACCAGGGTGCCATCTACAAATTCCTGACCAAACCCTGGGACGACGAGCAACTGCGCCTGAACATCGCCCAGGCCTTCCAGCACCATGCCCTGGCCAAGCACGAGAACACGGCTTCCGGGGCCCCTGGCAGCCAGACCACACCGGAGTAATGACCCACCGCGGTCGTCGTCGACGCCCGGTGTATGGCCGCCTTCGGCGCCGGCCGATTTCGACACAGGCAGAACAGCTATGGAGCGGTGCCTGTACCGGCATCTGTACGAACCACTGGATTCCCGCCTGCGCGGGAATCCAGCTCGCGCGACCTGGCCGCTCCTGCCTCGTGATCGTCGGTGAACGGCTCAGCAGAAAAGCCTTGCCAGTACGGCCCATCAATATATACTTGCTTGGTCAAGTACATATCACGTACAGGAGCGATATATGTCCACTGAACACCTCAGCACCGAGCCCTCTCAGGCCTGCGCCCCGACCACCGATTTTTGCTTGCGCCTGGCCCGTGCCCATGCCGTGCTGATCCGCCGGCTGGACAGTGCGCTCGGCAGTTACCACGGCATCAGCTTTTCCGATTATCAGGTGTTGTACTACCTCAGCCGCGCTCCGGCCGCACGCTTGCGGCGGGTCGACCTGGCCGAGCGCCTGGGCCTGACCGCGTCTGGTGTCACCCGTACCCTGCTGCCGCTGGAGAAAATTGGCTTGATCAGCCGCGAGCCCGACCCGCGCGATGCCCGGGTGGGTTACGCGGTCGTCACCCCGACCGGCCAGGAGCTGATGCGCAACGCCCGCTCGATCATCGACCAGATCAGCCACGAACAACTGAAGAACGTGCCCGCGGCGGAGCTGGCGGGCATGGCAGCGGTGCTTGGCCAACTGGCAGGCATCGATCCGTCCAACAGCTAAGCAAACGCGGATGTCGGGCGGATTCCAGACCGCCCTGCCTGGATACCCGCCTGCGCGGGCATGACGGACTGAAGGAGTGCGGTGTGCCTGCGGAATTGCCAAAAAACCTCACGTAGGGCGGTCTCGGCGCACCGTTCAGCGCCAGCCCGCCGCTGGCGCTTGCGCCAAATCAACCAGCCCCCGATCAACTTACCGCGCCGCGTAACCCACGCGGATCGCCGTGCCTGGATACCCGGCTGCGCGGTATAGCGCCGGGAATAGCATCGCAACCCCGCTAAAGCCCGCGGGTCGCGCCCGCCCTACCCGAGCGCCATCGAACCACGCGAATCGCCTTTCGTAGGATGGGTTGGCGGCGCATGCGCTGAATCAACCAGCCCCCGATCAACTTACCGCGCCGCGTAACCCACCCGGATCGCGTTTAGCTCCAGGCCGCCGCGCCCGCGAACACCCCGGGCGGGTCACGCGCCGCCGTCGGCCAGCGGCAACTCCAGGGCCCCCAGGGTCTGCAGCAGCGTCGCGCCGGCGAACATCATCAGGATCTGCGCCTGCGCCTGAGCGCAGATCAGCATGCGTTGGGTCGGCCGCTCGATATAGTCCAGCGACTGCTGGAACAGTTGCCGACTGAGCAGCACCGACACCTGTCGAACGGCCTCGGGCGCGAGGCTGGGCAGCAACCGCAATTGCGCGATGTCGCTCGCCATGTCCTCGGCGAAATCCTCCATGACCCGGCGCAACGCCTCGCGCAGCACAGGCGAAGCCCCATGCAGCTCACGCATGCCGACGATAAAGACCTGGGGATGGGTGCCCACGAAATCGAAGAACAGTTGCACCGTCTCCCGGCAGACCTGGCGGCCGCGCTCCAGGTCGATGCCCAGCAACTGGCCCTGCACCGCGCCCGCAGCCGCCTGATCGGCACGTCGCGCCGCCTGATGACGCAGGTCGCGCAAGGGTTGCCGGAGCAAGGTCGCCATGTCGTCGATGATAGCCAGGCCCAAGTCGTCCAAGGTGCGAAAGTGCCGGTAGAAGGTATTGGGATTCAGCCCCGCCTCCCGCGCCAGTTCGCGTAAACCCAGGCTGCTGAGGCTGCGGGTCTGCGCGGTCAGACGCAACGCCGCGGCCATCAGCAGGCGTTTACCAGGGGCCTCGTTGGGGTTGTTCAACACCGATGCAGGCTCGGTCATCGCGGGTTCCATCCGACCTTCTCCTCTGTGTCCCGTCTAAAAGTTGGCTTGCCGGAGGCCATCTTGCCGGGAAGTATACAACCGCCTACCTTAAGTAGACACTTGTATACGCCAGCAGTCACCCCCGCATAATCACAAGAGCAAGAGGAGTTGGCCATGAATGCACCCTTGTCCCCTGCCGATAGGGTCCGGCACTGCAAGATCGCCATAGTCGGCAGCGGCTTTTCCGGCCTGGGCATGGCCATTCGCTTGCAGCAGGCCGGCGAAACGGATTTTTTAATATTCGAAAAGCAGGCTGGCGTCGGCGGCACCTGGCGCGTCAACGACTATCCCGGTTGCGGCTGCGACGTGCAATCGCACCTGTATTCGTTTTCCTTCGAACCCAATCCGAACTGGACGCGGATGTTCGCCCGTCAACCGGAGATTCGCGGTTACCTGGAACACTGCTGGCACACATATGCCTTGCAGGACCGAACCCTGTTGCAGACCGACATCGTGCGCCTGCAATGGGACGAGGCGCAGCAGCGCTGGCACCTCGAGGATCGGGCCGGCCAGCATTACAGCGCGCAGTTCGTGGTGTCCGGCATGGGCGCCCTGTCCACCGCCTCGATCCCCGCGCTGGAAGGCCTGGCCAACTTCCAGGGCATGCAGTTCCACTCCCAGCAGTGGCGTCACGACTATGACCTGCGCGGCAAGCGGGTGGCCGTGATCGGCACCGGCGCCTCGGCGATCCAATTCATTCCGCAGATTCAGCCCTTGGTGCAACAGCTGACGGTATTCCAGCGCACCGCGCCCTGGATCATGCCCAAACCCGATCGCGCCATCAGCGAGCACGAACGGGAGCGCTTCAAACGTTTGCCGCTGCTGCAGAAAGCCTGGCGCGGGCTGCTGTACACGGTGCTGGAAAGCCGGGTGATCGGCTTTACCTGGGCGCCGAAGATCATGAAACTGGCGCAGTGGATCGGCACCCGTTTTATCGCCAAGCAGATCCAGGACCCGCAGCTAAGAGCCAAGGTCACCCCGGACTACACCATGGGGTGCAAGCGCGTATTGATCTCCAACGACTATTTCCCGGCGCTCTGCCAGCCCAATGTCGAGCTGACCACCAGCGCCATCGCCGAGATCCGCGCCCACAGCATCCTTACCCGCGACGGCGTGGAACATCCGGTGGACGCGATCATCTTCGGTACGGGTTTCACGCCCAGCGATCCGCTGCCCCGCGGCACCCTTTTTGGCCGCGACGGTGTCGACCTGCTGGACACCTGGCCCGAGGGTCCGCACGCCTACAAGGGCACTTTGACCAGCGGCTTTCCCAACCTGTTTTTCCTGATGGGGCCCAACACCGGGCTGGGTCACAACTCCATGGTCTATATGATCGAGTCGCAGATCCACTATGTGCTCGGTGCGCTGCGCTGGTTGCAGGAGCGGCACCTGCAGAGCCTGGAGGTCAAGCGCCCGGTGCAGGATCGCTTCAATGCCAAGCTGCAGCAGGGACTGGGCCGGACGGTATGGAATGCCGGCGGTTGCATGAGCTGGTACCTGCACCCGGTCAGCGGCCGCAACTGCACGGTCTGGCCCGGATTCACCTGGCGCTTTCGTCGGCTGACCCGGCATTTCGACGCCGCGGCCTACCACTACTGCCATGCCAACGCGGCGCACCCGACCCGTACCACGCCAGCCCTGCTTCCCCTTCCCACCGCTGAGGTAGCCCGATGAAATCCTTCGAAAATAAAGTAGCCGCCATCACCGGCGCCGGCTCCGGTATCGGACGGGCGCTGGCCTATGCCCTGGCGCGCCAGGGCTGCCACCTGGCCCTGGCGGACGTCAACCAAGACGGTCTGGCCGAGACCGCAACTCAGGCCCGTACCCTGGGGGTAAATGTCACAGAGCAACGCCTCGACGTCGCGGACCGCGAGGCAATGCAGACCTGGGCCGATCAGGTGGTGCATGACCACGGGCGCGTCAATCTGATCTTCAACAACGCCGGCGTGGCCCAGGGCGGTACCGTCGAAGGCAACGACTACGACGAGTACGAGTGGGTAATGTCGATCAATTTCTGGGGCGTGGTGCACGGCACCAAGGCGTTTTTACCGCATCTCAAGGCCAGCGGGCTCGGCCACGTGGTCAACGTATCCAGCGTGTTCGGGTTGTTCGCCCAGCCGGGGATGAGCGCCTACAACGCCAGCAAATTCGCCGTTCGCGGTTTTACCGAGTCCTTGCGCCAGGAGCTGGACCTGGCCAACGGCGGCGTCTCGGCCAGTTGCGTGCACCCCGGTGGGATCAAGACCAATATCGCCAACACCGCCCGGATGAACGCCAGCCTGCTGCAGATCACCGGACAGGATGCCGAGCAGGCCCGCCGGCAGTTTACCGACCAGTTCCTGCGCACCAGTCCCGAGCAGGCCGCACGGGTCATTCTGCGCGGGGTGCTGGCCAACCGTCGGCGCATCCTGATCGGCGCCGATGCGCGCCTGCTCGACGGCGTGCAACGCCTGCTGCCGGCCCTGTATCAACGGCTGGTCACAGCAGCCATGCGGCTGGGCGCCCGGCACGCCGCCAAACAGGTGCAAACGCCGGTCAGCGAGGCCTAGTGGCCTGTTTGCCTAGTTCGATTAGATAATTTCGCCGCCTGACGTCCTGATACGGCGTTGCTGCTCTTCGCCATAGCGGGCTATGACTCGTCGCAGCGCCTTGTCTCAGCCCCCCAGGCATCCGAACTTAAGTTAACCAACTCACCAAACAGGCCACGAGTCAGAAGCGCAGGCGCTGGACCGCCTGCGGCATTGGCGCCCAGTCGCCGAAGGCCGTGGGCGTGCGGGGGCTCAACACCTGCTCGAGCTTCTGCACTTCGTCGCGCACCCAGTTGAGCCCGTCGTGAGCCTGCTGTCCGGCGTCGACGTGGCCGCGCAGCATCTGGTCAGCCAGCGCCCGCACGGCCTGACCGTCGCCGCTGGCTGAGGTGGCGGCCTGCGCTCCGGCCCAGCGACCGGCGTTCTCCAGGTGTTGCAAGGACGCCGACAGGTAACGACCCGCCACGTCCGGCCTGTGCGCCGCCAGTGCGGTCGACGCCTTGGCATGCTGATCGGCGGCAATCGCATTTTCCGCGCGGGCGAACACCGCGTGCAGCGCCTGCGGCTCGTCCCCCCTCTCGGCAGGCCGCTGAATCAGGCGTTCGGCGCCCGCGTCCAACTCCACCGCAGCGGCCTGCAAGCCGCTGCGGTAGTGCTCACCGGCATTGCCTGCGGCCAGGCGCAAGTATGCGCCGACCCGGCGCAGGTCACCGGCGGCCGCCTGGAAATCGCGGTTCACCAGCCGCTCGTGGGTGCGTTGCATATAGGACGAGGGTTCCTCCATCAGCAGCACCCACATGGCGTCATCCTGAACCGCGACCAGCGCAGTCGCCGGCCTCGACAACGGCTCGCCCGGCACCGCCTCATAGGCCGCGGCCAGGGCGGGCAACAGGGCAATCAGCAGCAGGGACCCGAGCAGGTGGCCCACCCGGGGCGGCTGGATCGAAAAAGCAGGGTCTTTGGAAAAACCGGTGTGAAAGTTGCTATCCATGGCACTGTTACCTGTCCGGTTTGCAAGCTGCACCAAGGACTCAGCGCCTGGGCCCATGCGGCTCGCACATACACTCCCTGTACGAGCAATTGACAACCTTGCCTATACAGCCCCTGTCACGTGACCTTAGACGTAAAAGTGTGCGCGCTCTGTACGTTGGCGAACATATCGCGCCAATCATTGCTCCCTGTCGTACTCATATTGCACAGAAGCGTTGGGCCTTTAGTAGGCACTTGCTCTCATAACGAAATCACCATAGCAAAAGATGGCACTTTGTCAGCTTATTGCAGCGAACTTCTTGATGGGTTACGAGGCCCGCTTTGCTCTTACGGCCATGCAGAGGGTGGCAGCGACGGAGTGAAACACGGATCCATAATGGCTGCAAGCCGCATTCCAGAGCGATCCAGCGACTTGCGCAGGCCCGTTGGCGAACCGCCTGAGTCAACCGTCGGTGGCGCAAAAAATTCGATAACAACGGCGCTTCCTACCGGTCGTTAGCGCTTGCGCCTGTGTGCGTTAGCGTACATACAGCCTGTCGGTCGGTTGATTATTCTGAATGGAACAAGGCCTCTTTCGGAGATCATAAAAACGGTCGAATCTATGCCCACTACGCCGATTCCACAAGACAATCATCTACTTGCCGCCCTGCCACCCCCGGTGCTTGAACGTCTAACTCCTTATTTGGATCTGGTTTATCTGCCGTCGGGCAAAGTCCTCCACGAATCTGGCGAAAGCATGGGCCACGTGTATTTTCCCACCGATGCCATAGTGTCACTGATGTACGTCATGGAAAGCGGTGCCTCGGCGGAAATTGCCGTGGTCGGTCACGAGGGGGTCATCGGTGTCGCGCTGTTCATGGGCGGCGAGACCACCCCCAGCCGAGCCCTGGTACAGACTGCGGGGCACGCATTTCGCTTGCCCGGCCAACGCCTGAAACAGGAGTTCAACCGTCACGGCGATTGCCTGCAGATGTTGCTGCTCTATACCCAGTCGTTGTTGACGCAGATGGCGCAGAACGCGGTCTGCAACCGCTACCATTCAGTGGACCAGCAGCTCTGCCGCTGGCTGCTGCTGTCCCTTGACCGGCTCTCCAGCAATGAGCTGAACATGACCCAGGAGTCGATCGCCAGCATGCTCGGGGTACGGCGCGAAGGCGTGACCGAAGCGGCCGGCAAACTGCAGCGTCTGGGTGCCATCCAGTATGCCCGCGGGCGTATCGCCATTTTGGACCGGCCGTTGCTCGAACAGCTGAGCTGCGAGTGTTATGCGGTGGTCAAAAAGGAAACCGACCGCTTGCTGGCCAACGGGCCGAAACCGGCGCGTCAGGTACGCCGCCTCACCGATTAAGCCTCGCCTGCGTGGCAAGGAGCGACGACCGGTCGTCCGGTCCGCCATTGATTTCGTTTTTGTCGGGTCATCTGCTGGACACAGCGCCCTAGAGCGCACTTCAGGGAGACCCTTGGACATGGAAAGCGAACTCAAACTGCGCGTCGAACCGGACAATGTGGGCCGCCTGAAAGACCACCCGCTCTTGGCCCAATACTGCCGCCAGCCCCCGCAGCAGACGGACATGACGGCGACCTACTACGACACGCCGGACCTGCTGATCCGCCAGGCAAAGGCCCACCTGCGGGTGCGCCAGAGCCATCAGCGCTGGCGTCAGACCTTCAAGGCCGAGCTCAGTACCCTGGCGGGACTGCACCGGCGCGAGGAATGGGAGACCTTCGTGGACGGCCCTGAGCCCGACCTCGAGCAGTTACGGCAACAGATCGGCTGCCATGTCCACTGGCAGCCCTTGTTGCAGCACCTGGAACAACAGCTCGACCTGCAACCGCTGTTCAGCACCCAGGTCAGTCGTACGGTCTGGAACCTGCACCTGCCGACCGGCGAGGAAGTCGAGGCCGCTCTGGACGAGGGCAGCCTGACCTGCGGCGACCTGTCGCTACCGATCGGCGAGCTGGAGCTGGAGCTGCGCTCCGGGCAACCGGCCAGTTTGTTCCGACTGGCTCTCGAGCTGATAAAGGTGCTACCGCTGCGCCTGGACAACCGCAGCAAACCCGACCTGGGTTACGCCCTGCTGGCCCGCCAGACCCACCCGGCGGTCAAGGCGACAGCGCTTAGCTTGAGCGCCGATAGTCGGGTTGAACAGGCTTTCCGGGCGGTGATCAGCAATTGCCTGGCCCAGGTCCAGGCCAATGAGCCCGGGGTGGCCAAATCCCGCGCGCCCGACAGCCTGCACCAGATGCGGGTCGGGTTGCGGCGGCTGCGCAGCGCCTTGCGCCTGTTCGAGCGGGCCATCCCCTGCCCTGCCTCCCTGCAGACACAGTTGGAGGAGCTGACCGCCCAACTGGGGGTGGCACGGGATTGGGATGTGCTGCTGGGCTCGACCCTGCCCTGGGCCAGCACCCGGCGCGACGATCCCCGTGACCTCACGGCGCTGCGCCACGCCCTGGCCGAGCAGGCCACCCAGGCCCATCAGGCGGCCTCCCGCGCAGTAACGTCGCCCGCCTACAGTGAGTTGCTGCTGGCCTTCGGCGCCTGGCTCGAGGAGCGGCCCTGGCGCGACGCCCCCGACGGCGACCCGCGGCGGCTGGACAAGGCCCTGGACAGTTTCGCCGACAAGCGTCTGAAGCAGGCCCACGGGCGCTTGCTGCGACGCGCCCGAGGCCTGAAGCAGGCCGAGCCGCAGCGCCTGCACCGCTTGCGTATCGCGGCCAAGCGCCTGCGCTATGCCTGCGAATTCTTTCAGTCCCTGTACCCGAAGAGAAGGCTGTGTAACTACGTCGAGGCGCTGTCCGGCTTGCAGGATGAACTCGGTAAACTGAACGACGCCCACGTCGCCGAAGCCTTGCTGGACCGGCTGCTGCCCGAGCAACCGGCCTTGCAGCCGGACGTCGACTGGCTGAAGGAGCGACTCGTCGCACTGCAGGCCGACGAGATCAAACCGCTGCGCCAGCGCTGGAAGCAGTTCAAACGCATAAAGCGCCCCTGGAAACGCTAGGACGCCACTGCTGACGCCTGAAGTTTGGTCGGGCCGCCACCGCGCCGGGCCAGGCCTCAGGCCGGCTGGCCGCGGACCAGGCCCGCCGCAGCGGCTACGGGCGGGGCCTGCTGACGGTCCAGGCGCCCGCTCCAGGCCGTCAGGGCCCAGGCCAGCAGCACCACCAACGCACCGATCCAGGTGGTATGGATCAACCCCAGGTGCTCGACGATCTGGCCACCGCCCCAGGCACCGGCGGCGATGCCGAGGTTGAACGCGGCGATATTCAGCCCCGAGGCGACGTCCACCGCCTGGGGTGCCACGCGTTCGGCCTGCTGCACCACATAGACTTGCAGCCCCGGCACGTTGCCGAAGGCCACCGCGCCCCACAGCAGTACCGTGCCCACCGCCAGCCAGGGATGGCTGGCGGTGAAGGTCAACAACAGGAGCACGGCGGCCAGCAACAGGAAGATCAGCTTCAACGCCCTGACCGGACCCTGTTGATCCGCCAGCTTGCCGCCCCAGAGGTTGCCCACCGCCACCGAGATGCCATACACCAGCAGCACCCCGCTGACGCTGCCGGCGGCGAAGCCGGAGATGTCCTGCAGGATGGGCGCCAGGTAGGTGAAGGCGACGAAGGTGCCGCCGTAGCCCACCGCGGTCATCGCGTAGACCAGCAGCAGGCGGGGTTGCTTGAGCACCTGCAGCTGCTGCAGCAAGGCCGCCGGCGCGGCGTGGGCGATGGTCGCGGGCACAAACACCAGGCTGCCGACAAACGCCACCAGCCCAAGCCCGGAGACCGCCAGGAAGGTCTCGCGCCAACCGAAATGCTGGCCGATAAAGGTGCCCAGCGGCACCCCGGTGACCAGCGCCACGGTCAGGCCGGTGAACATGATGGCAATGGCGCTGGCGGCCTTTTCCCGGGGCACCAGGCTGGTGGCAATGGTCGAGCCGATGGAGAAAAACACCCCGTGGGCCAGGCCGGTGACGATCCGGGCGATCACCAGCGACTCGTAGCCGGGCGCTTGCCAGGCCAGCAAGTTGCCCAGGGTGAACAACAGCATCAGGGCCAACAGCAACAGCTTGCGCGGCATCCGCGCCGACAGCGCGGTCAGCACCGGCGCGCCGATCGCCACGCCCAAGGCGTAGAGGCTGACCAGCAAGCCGGCGGACGGCAGGTCGACGCCCAGATCCTGGGCGATGGTGGGCAACAGCCCGACTATGACGAACTCGGTGGTACCGATGGCAAAGGCGCTAAGGGTCAGCGCCAACAGGGCAAGGGGCATGGAACGCACTCCAGGAGGGTAAGCGCTGCAGTGTGCCCCGGCCATCCTTGAGGAAAAATACGGTTACCTGGCAAAGATAATTGACTAATATTCAACAATGAAAACGACCCTCGACGAACTGCTGGCCTTTGTCCGCGTGGTCGACGCCGGCTCCATCACCGCCGCCGCCGAACAGCTGGAGCAAACCGTCTCCGGCATCAGCCGGGCCCTCAGCCGGCTCGAGGAAAAACTCGAAACCACGTTGCTGCGCCGCACCACCCGACGCCTGGAGCTGACCGAGGAAGGCCGGCTGTTCCTCACCCAGGCCCGGCAGATTCTCGAAGCCGTGGAGCAGGCCGAGGAGCAGCTGGCGCTGCGTCGGCAGACACCGGCCGGCAAGCTGCGGGTCAACGCTGCCGCGCCCTTTATGCTGCATGTCATCGTGCCGCTGATCGCCGGGTTCCGGGCGCTTTATCCGCAGATCGAACTGGAGCTCAACAGCGACGACCAGTTGATCGACCTGCTGGAACAGCGCACCGATGTCGCCATTCGCATCGGCGCGCTGCGTGACTCGAGCCTGCATGCGCGGCCACTGGGCAGCAATCGCCTGCGGGTCCTGGCCAGCCCGGCCTACCTGAAGGCCCACGGCAAACCGAAAACCCCCGAGGACCTGCGGCAGCACAGCCTGCTGGGCTTTACCCAGCCCGACAGCCTCAACCACTGGCCGCTGCGCCACCCGCTCGGCGACCGCTGGCCGATCCGCCCGACGCTGTTGGCCTCCAGCGGCGAGACCCTGCGCCAGCTGGCCCTGGCAGGCGCCGGCATCGCCTGCCTGGCGGACTTTATGACCCAAGCCGATCGCCAGCGCGGCGACCTGGTGCAACTGCTGGTGCGTGACACCCTGGAAGTGCGGCAACCGATCCACGCCGTCTACTACCGCAACACCGCGCTGGCCGCGCGCATCAGCTGTTTTCTCGACTATGTCAGTCGCCAGCTGGCACTCTGAGGTGTTCGCGCGCGTGCCCACGGACAGTGAATACCACCGCATCCTGTTCCTCACCCTGGTCGTCGTGCAGGCTCAAGCGAAAACGTCCAGGTGCAGGGCTCCATTGCACGCTATGGCCGTTTGCGAGCCACTGACCATTGAGCTTCCACGAGGTGCCCAGGTTGGGAACATTGCTGGTGAAATGGATCGACTGACGGTCCGCCGGGATGTCGGGGTCGATGGCAAACAGGGTTTCATTCGCCGGATAGGCGATCCGCAGGCCATCGGCGAGGGCGTAACGGACCTCGCTCATCGACGTGCCCGGCAGGAACCATTCGCGACGATCGGGCTCATCGAGCCCTGAAAAGTGCACCTGTTGGGTCACCAGCCCCGCCGGGGGCGTGGGTGTTTGTACCTGCCACCGGTTGCCTTCCAGGTAGTCCATGATATCCGCCCAGATCGGTGCCGCTCCGCTGATACCGGATACGTCGCGCATCGGCGCGCCATCCAGGTTGCCGACCCATACCGCCACGGTGTAGCGCGCTGAGAAGCCGATGCACCAGTTGTCACGCATGTCCTTGCTGGTACCGGTTTTTACCGCGCTCCAGAAGGGCGTGGCCAGCGCATTCTCGAAGTCGAAGGTCAGGGCGCGGGCCCGGCGGTCCTGGAGGATATCGGCCACGATAAAACTGGCGCCCGGGTCCATCACCCCGATGGCAACGCCGGGTGGCACCGAGGGCAACAGGTGCGCGGGGCTCCACACCCCGCCCTGCGCCAGGCTGCGGTATGCATTGGCCAACATCCAGAGGCTGACGTCGCCATCACCCAGCGCCAGTGCATGCCCATAAAAGCCCGGTTCCTCGGTCAGGCTGTCAAAGCCCAACGCCCGTAACCGCGCCCAGAAATCCTCGACCCCGACCAACAACTGCACCCGCACCGCGGGGACGTTCAGCGAGCTGGCCAATGCCGTGCGGGCCGTGACCAGGCCCTTGAAATCCTTTTCATAATTTTGCGGGATATACAGCCCCTGGGGCGTCGGCAGGCGAATGGCGCTGTCGTCCAACAGCGATGCGGCGGTCAGCAGGCGCTTCTCGAACGCCAGTTGATAGAGAAAGGGCTTGAGCGTCGAGCCGGCCTGACGCAACGCCGTGATGGCATCGACCAGACGACCATCATCCTGGTTGCTGACATTGGCCACATAGGCCAGCACATCGCCGCTGGCGTTATCCAGCACCAACGCAGCGGCAGCGTTGACTTCACGGCCCTGCAACGCCGCTAGCTGTGCCCGCACCCGCGCCAAGGTATGGGCCTGCACATCAGCGTCCAGGGTGGTGGCAACCCGTCGCTGGGCACTGGACAAATGGCGATGCGCCAATCCCGCCAATTCGGGGGTTTCATCCAGAGGGATGCGCCGCCGTTGCAAACGGGTCGCTGCCAGGTACTCGAGGTGTTCGCAGCTGGCATTGGCGAAACCATGGGCGGCCAGCACACAAGCACGCCGGGCCACGCGTTCGACGCTGGCCGCTGGCGCGGCGAGCAGGGCCGCCAAAAGCAAGGCCTCGTCGTTGTCCAGGGTCAATGCCGGTTTGCCGTACAGCGCCGCACTGGCTGCCTCGGCACCGGTCAGGTCGCCGCGAAAGGGCACCAGGTTGAGATAGGCCTCGAGTATCTGCGCCTTCGACCAGCGCGCCTCCAGGCCTTTTGCGTAGCGCATCTGCCGCCACTTGCCGAGCAGGCTGCGGCCGCCGGTGCGCCAGCCCAGGTCGGGCTCGAGCAAACCGGCCAACTGCATGCTGAGAGTGCTGGCACCCCGCGATCGGTCACCCTGCAGCAGCTGCCAAGCCGCTTGCGCGGTGGCCGCCCAGTCGATGCCCGCGTGCTGCTGAAAGTCCCGGTCCTCGGCGAACTGCACGGCCTCGAGCAAGGCGGGCGACATGTTCTGCAAGGGCAGCCAGTCCAACCTGTTGGTGTCGAAATCGACGCGTCGACGCACCAGGGGACGGCCCTGTCGATCCAGCATGACCGCATAGGACGAGGCATTGCTGTCGCGCACGCGGGTGAACTCCGGAACCTCGACACTTGGCCAAAAGCCAAGCGCCAGCAGTACCGATGCCAGCAACGACAGCCCTAGGTAACCGATGCCCCTGCGCCGCATATCAGGGCTTCACCACAAAAGGCTCATTGGGTAGCAGGCCGAACATCTCCGGGGCATACATGGCTTCGACCCGGGTGGGTGGCAAGGAAAAGTTGCCCGCCTGATTCAACCGCAGCACATAGGCCGCGACCAGCCTTCCCTTGCCGACCCGCGCGTAGTAGCCGCGGTAGCTGTCCTGCAGGTATTCGGCGAAGTCCGGTTCACGCAGATAATCAAAATACCCCAGCTCGGAGATTTTATTTTGCAACAGGGCCGAGTCGCGACTCAGCCCACGGCCCAATAACGAAGCGCCGGCGGGAATCGGGTCATTGACCACCACCCAGCCCATGTCGGTCTGCGCATCGATTTCGACGAACACCAGGGCCACATCGCCCACCGACCACTGATCGTCTTGTTTCTGCTGCAGGGGAATCAGCCGTTTGCTGACCTGATAGCCGCTGGACCAGGGCTTCAGGATCGGGATGCGCGCCACGCTGAGCACGTTCACCCAAGGCTTGCCGCTGCCGTCCTGGCGGACGCTCAACGCGCTGTCCGTCGCCGGCCAATCCAGGCGATGGGGCTTGTCCTGCGCCGCCGGCCAGGGCAGCTCATGCTGCTGGGTAGCCAGACTCAGCCGGGTACTGCCGGTGATCGGCTGCTGTTCGAAGCGTTCGCTGAACTTGCGCATCGCCAGGGTCACCCAGGCATTGGCCAGGGTAGTGTCCCAGACGCCATTGTGACTGCGCAGGTTCAGCCCGTTGAGCAGCTTGGGCAGGTCGTCCTGCCAGCCCGGCAACGTCTGCGCAGCGAGAAACAGCTTTGCCGCGGCGGCGTCGGTGCTGCTGTAGAGCCACCACTGGTTACTTTCATTTTGACTCAGTTGCAACGCGGTACCCTGTTGGCTCAGGCGTGTGCGCAAGATGCCGCTGACCTGCTGCAGATGCTCCACCTGTTGCGGCAGCTGCGGCTGTAATTGCAGCAACGTCAGCCAATCGAGCAACATGGCGGTGGGCCAGAGCTGCGGCTGCAGGCTCAGGCTGTCCAGGCTGACCGGGTCAAAGCGCTGGTAGCGGGCCAGTACGCTCATGGCCTTGAGTTTGCGCGCCGAATCGTCCAGGGGTGAAAAATTCCACACCGGTGGCGCCAGCCGACCGCTGACGAACCCCGCCAACGCGCCCAGCATGCGGTCGCGGGTTGCGGCTGGCAGTTCCCGGCCGCTTTCATGGATGATTTCCAGCACATAGGCGGTCACCAGGGGATCGCCTCGCTGCAAGGTGCTGAACAGCTTGGCGAAGCCATCGTCGTCCAGGTAAGTGGGCAAGTAGTCGACAACCTTCTGCCAGGCCGCTGGGTCGTTCAGGGCGATGGCTCGCGAGGTCTGCTGCTCCAGGCAGTTGTAGGCATAGTCGCGGAAATAGCGCTGCACCGCGCCCAGGCTGTCACCCAGATGGGCGTTCAGGCGGATCTCCACCCCCCCGCCATCCAAAGCGTCGGTCGGTTTTTTCAGCGGCAGGACAAAGGGTTCGACACCGCTCAGTTGAGCCAGGGTGCCCTGGACCACCTGTTCGGGGACCAGCGACTCGACCCGCTGCTCGACCTTGATTTGGTCGCTGGCCAGTTCAGTTGTGGCCGACAGGGTCCAGGCGATGCGCTGCAAGCCCTTGGGCACCTCGATATCGAATCCCAGGATGCGCGACTCGCCGGCCTTGAGCACCACCCGTTGTTGCAAGGGGGCTATCGCCAATGCCGGTGCCTGGGCACTGAAGTCGACGGTCTGGGACTGCGCGCTGGCATTACGCAGGGTAAAGCCAGCCGTGAAGCGATCGCCGTCGCGAACCAGCGGCGGCAGGCCGCTGATCAGTTGCAGGTCCTGGTAGGTCTGGATGCTGTTCTGACCGGTGCCGAACCGCTCGGTCGACGAGGCGATGGCGACCAGGCGAAAGCCCGACAAGGAGTCGTTCAACGGCGCATTGAAAGTCGCGGTGCCCTGACTGTTCACTGTGGCGCGGGCCTTCCAATAGACCAGGGTG
The DNA here is from genome assembly GCF_040514055.1 of Pseudomonas sp. Classification (GTDB taxonomy): domain Bacteria; phylum Pseudomonadota; class Gammaproteobacteria; order Pseudomonadales; family Pseudomonadaceae; genus Aquipseudomonas. Next base: position 27,343 of record NZ_JBEVDL010000001.1, on the reverse strand, counting down.
TCGAACAGCTCCCGGGTCGCCCCGCCTTTTCCGCCCCCGCCTCCCGAGGGCACGGCCTTGCGGCCAAAATGACGCTTGCCGACCACCTGCAATTGCGAGGTCGAAGTCCCCACTTCCAGAGTGCGCTCCACCATCATGCGGCTCAACAGGTCCCAGCTGTCGTTGGACGCCAGCTCCAGCAGCGCTTCGTCGACCAGGGCCAGGGTCACTTCGGTATCGACCGGCAATACCTCGCCTTTGGGCGCGCTGACCTTGACTCCTACCGCCGCGGTTTCGCGGATCCGGTAACGCGGTTTGTCGCTCTCGACCTTGACCCCCAGGCGAAAGGCATCCCAGCCAACCCGCACTTCGGTCAGGCCCATTTTAAAGGCCGGTTTACCCAGGTCGATGGTGGCGGTGGGGGCCACCGACGCATCCCGCCCACGCACCAACAGCGCGGATACGAACACATTGGGCGCATAGTCCCCCCGCGACGGCAGGACGATCACCGGTGAGCGGCTGGTCAACTGCTGCACCCGCGCCTCGATAATGCCTTCGCGTTCGACCGTGACCAGCGCCGTGGCCTGCTGGAACGGCATGCGCACCTGGAACTGCATCGGCTCACCGGGCGCGTAGTGTTTTTTCTCGGGAATCAGGTCGATGCGGTCGTTGTCTTGTTGAGCGAACATCCAGGGCTCGCTGCCGCTGATCCAGGTATCACTGGATGATGTGCCTGAACGCCCCTGACTGTCGGTCACCACCGCCCGCAAACGCAACTGCCCCGAGGCGGTGGTGGCAATATCACAATGCAGGCGCCCCTGGGCGTCGCTACGACCCTGGCACTGGGCGTCCAGGCCCTTGAGCTCGGAACGGGAGTTGTAGCTATAGAAACCCCCAGCGGTTTTTTCGCGGGTGCTGATGGTCTCGTTAAGGAAAAGATCGACCCGCACCGCGGCGTCCTTCACCACCTTGCCCTGGGTATCCAGGACTATGACGTCGACCCCTAGGCGGTCGCTGGTTTTGCCCCAGGCCTGCACCTTGAGCCCTGGCATGTAATCGGCCGGCCAGTACTGACTGCTGGCCGCCACGGTCTGAGTCTCGCCGCTGGGGTCAGCGAACTCCATCTCGATGCGCACATCCGCCGGATTCACCCGCGACGGAATCGAGATGGACTCTCGACCGCCGCCTTGCTCGTCGAGCGTGCTACTGGTTTCGTCCAGCAGCGCGCGGGACTCGAAGTCCGACATGGGCGGACAGAGGTCGTTACCCTCTTCATCGACACAGGTGCGGAACGAATAGTCCGCATAATCGGGGAAACTCAGAAACGCCTCGTCCACCACTCCGCGCAGCGTCACCGGCGCCTCGGGAAAAGCACCGCCATTGAGGTAAGCCAAGTTCATGTCCGCGTCCAGACTGGGCTGGTACGCCAAGGGACCGCCGGGCAATTGCAGGCGCGCCTTGAGCAAGGGCAGGCGGAATTGGGCGATCTTGAAATGGCCGCTGTACAATTCACTGCCAGGGGCCATCTGCAGGTAAAGGCTGTAATCCCCCAGTTTGGCCGCAGGCGGGATACGCCACTCCCCTTCGGCATTGCCGTGCCGGTCGAACGGGGTCGGCAGCTCGTAAGCGTCGCCGCTGCCCTGATGGCGGATGATCACCTTGACCGGCACCTGCTCCGGCGCCTTGAATCCCGTCGGCGTCGTACCACGCAGCACATGGCGCATATGCAGGGTTTCGCCGGGGCGCAGCAAACTGCGGTCGAGGACGCTATGGGCTCGCTGGCTACCGGTGCCAGGCGTCCCATACAAGGATGCAAGGTCATAGCGCCAGGGCGCGATACCTTCGTCCCAACTGGACAGCACAAATCCGCGGTCCAACCCTTTGCGGGCGCTGACCAGCATGCTGGCCCCCCCGCAGCTTTGCTGCGCTACCGAGCCCTGCACCCAACTCTGATCACTACGCTGAGTGGCGGGCAATTGCGCGTCCACTCTGGCCAGCCCCTGGGCGTCGGTGGTGCCGCTCCAGAGCAGCTCGCCTGCATTGCAGTCATGCACCGTGACCCTGGCATCGGCTATCGGAGTCCCTTGGTCCAACGACGTCACCCAAACCAGCGAATTGCTCGCGCCGCGCTTGAGATGCACTGCCAGGTCGGTGACCAGGCTCGTGCTGTGCACATACATCGGCCGCTCTTGCTGCAGCAGTGAGCGGCCCAGGTAGGTACTCTCCACTTCATGCACATAGAGCCCCGGGGTCGGCACCGGGATACCTATCACCTCGAACGCCTTGGCGCCAAGTACCCGCGGCAGGGGGCTGCGTTGCACACCAGGCTCGCCGGCGATCAGCGAAACGCTGCGCGGATCGACCGGCTTGGGCTTGTCTGACGCCGTCGGTTGGCGGCCAGTCGACTGATAGGAAAAATCCCAGGGCTGCTGTTCGAAGGCCTGGGCTTTTTTCAACCAGCCGATCAGGGCGGCCTCGTCGTCCGGCAGGCGCAGCGTCAACAACTGCGCCTTGACCGTTTCGCCCGGTATCGATGCCAGTTGCGCCACTGCAAAAGGCACCGCATTTGAAACCGCGTCCCACATCAGCAGATGGCCGAATGGCCCACCCAGGTCGATTACCGAGGGCAGACGGCCCAACCATTGGCGCAGGGCGGCGCCACGATGGGGTAAACGAAGCGCTCGCAGGCGCTCCTGTCGGCCTTCCCCTTGGGGCGGCTCAAGGTTACGCAGGGTCAAGGGGACGGCGCCCACACGGGCCTCGATAATGCCGAACAACGCGCTGAACTTGGCCAGCGGCGGCAGCTCACCGGTCTCTACCCTGAGGGGAAAACGACCGGCATTTTTCAGGGGGCGGGCGCTTTTGTACCCTTTTATCGCGTCTGGCAACCGCAGGGTGAATTGCTCGTTGGCCACAAAAGGCCCGTTAAATTGCACATAACGACCGGGGCCATAGCCGTCGCCGTAGCTGTTGGGCGCGGCTTGCTGGACACCGCTGGCCGATACCAACTGGACATTCTGAATAACCTCCTCGCTGACCTCTTCGCTGAACTCAAGGGTCATGCTGGTCAGAGGATTGCAGGGTTTGCGCGCCGATTCGCGGTAGCAGGAAAACCGCGCGGTGAACTCCGGTCGCACGCGGTAGCCCAGCAGGGTTTCCTCGGCGTTGGCGATGCCATCGGTCGAGGCGATGTCCCGTCCCCAGACCAGGGTCACCCGACTGTCGTTAGGAAAACTTCGTTGACAGGCCAGGATGGCCTTGCTGTACGGCGTGCGGCGGATCTCGCTCCAGCCGCTGGCATGCACCGAGCGCCACCAGGAACGGTAACCCTCCTTAAGCGTTGCCAGATAGCCGGCCTCTTCTTTTGCATCGAGCAGCCGCGCGGGGATGCGTTCGTTGACGCCCTGCACCAGGCAATAGGCGTTTGCCTGCACTGAGGCACGATCGATCACCCCGTCGAACTTGAGCATGAAGCGTTGACTCTCTTCGATGCCACTGTCGGCCGGCACTTGCCCCAGCGCGACCTCGCGGTTGCGCTTGATCAGCAACAACGTTGGATCCTTGGAGTAGCTGATGCCAGCAACCGGCCAGCTGTCGCTGATCTGCGGCCCGCCGGTGGTGAAACTGTAAGTCGCCTCTGTCCGCACCCGCCCGCCGCTCAGCGTCTGCAGGCCCGGTGCAACCAAGGCCTCGCAGCGGATACCCGACGGCAAGTCCTTATCGAAGTCGTAGACCCAGTTGCGGGTGTCCAACCAGCGGCCCTTGCCGGGGACCGAGCAAGCCAGGGTAAAGGGATCGCTTAGACGCGGGTCGCCAAAACGCACCATGTTTTCCGAAAACCGCACCTGAACTTGGCGCACCGTGCGCATCTCGCCCTGTGGGGTGAACAGTTCCAGCGCCGCCTCTCTTGGAGTCTCGGCCGCTGGGCTGGCAGGGGCCTCGGGCGCGGCAACCGACGCCTGGGCAGGCAGGCTCGCCAGCCCACAGATCCACAGCAGGGCAGCAGCCACACGGCAGCGGTAAAACGGCATGGAGAACGTCCTTTTTCGTGAAGGGATGCGCAGGGAGGTTTCGGACACTCGACATGAGAAGGAGCCCCGGAACCGGGTACTCCAGGCTTTTTCCGTCCGCGAAAAAAGCTCGCTATTAATTCCCTTTCACGAGGGTTCGGCAAGCCCTCGCGAATAAAAATTTGCACGCATTCCGGCACCGCAATAAGACGCCTTCAGCCGACCCACGTTAAGGCCTGTGGACATCACCATTGCGAGTCGCGTTGCCGCGAAAAATGGCCCCAGGCCAGCCGCGGGACACAGGTACCCAGCCTCCGTGGCGGTACAACCTGTGGGAGGCGCGCCCTCGCGCCGAAGGGGGCCGGGTTACCTGGCTGTTGCCCATGGATCACCCCACCACGGCTTCGGCCCGAGGGCGAGCCTCCTACAAGGGGTTAGAGCTCATCCCTTGCCAAGCCCCGCGATACTGCATGGCACCCTTTTGCGTGTGGCTCATGCGCATAGTGTCCACAGGCGTTAGAGCGCCAGCTGAAAAAAGCCCTGAGCGAGACTGTCGCCATTGACCAGCAACTCCACCCGGTGGCGGCCGGCGTAATGCACCCGGGTGGTCAGGTTGCGCAGGTGTTGGCGGTGCTGGATCGCCAGGGTGTCGCCCGCCGCCAGGGTCACTTCCTTGAGCTTGAATACCTTGCCCGAGGTACCCCCGGACTTCTTCACATAGTGCAGCCGGTAATCCAGCACCAGGCGCTGGGCGGTGCTTGCGGTCGACTGCAGGACGACATTCAGCTGCAGGTGTTCGCCCAGCAGCAGTTCGCCGGGCTGCAAGCTGAAGCTGTGCAGGGCGACCTGGGCGGTGGCCCCGGCGCCGATCAACGTCAGCGCCCGCCGGTCGCCCTGTTTGATCAACGTGCGCAAGGCATGGCGCGCGATCCAGGCGCAGGCCGAATCGTCCAGCGGCCAGGCCTCGAGCCGGTTCAACACCCAGTCAGGGTGGTCCTTGGCGATGTCGTTGAGGTGATTGGCCACCGAGGTGCGCACCGAGCGATCGGAGTCATGGCGCAGCCGCTCGAGGATTCCCGCCACCGGGCCGGGGTCCTCGACCAAGGCGGTCAGGCGGAACGACCAGGGCAATCGCGGTCGGCAGCCTTCACTGGCCAGACGGCGCACGGCCGGCGTTTCGTCCAGTGCCCAGGCGTGCATGACGGCCAGGGTGCGCTCAGGTTCGCGGCGCAGAAATTCGCGGATGGCGAACTCCGCGGAACCGAAGACCGTGAAGAACTTCAGCGCGGCCATCGATTCGTCGAAGTGTTCCAGCCCGTACAGCGCCACGTAATCGGGCAGCACCAGGGTAACAAAACCATGCTCGATGCGCGGCGCCAGCTGGCGCAGGATCACCAAGGCCTCGGCAAAATCGTCCGGCAGCCCGGCCCGCAGGCACAGGCTCATGCGGCGCAGGCGCTGCATCAGTGACAAGCCCTCGAGGCCCTCCAACCCCTGGGCGACGAACGCCGCGGCATCGAAGCCCGGATGGATCACTCGCAACTGCTCGGCGACCTGCCGAAAGCGCGCGGGGTTGAAGATGTCCTTTAACAGGGCGGGTTCGCTCATGGCACTTCCACCGCGCGGGCGCGGACGACGGGGTGATCGCCGATGGTAAAGCCTGCTCGGCGCACGCGACAGCGACAACCGCGCCGCACTGTGGCCTGGGTAACAAACGCCATCCCGCCGCGGCGCCATGGCCCAGTCAAAACGCCCTAAAGTAATAACTAAAAAGTATTTATTTTAGATGATCTAGATCATTTAGCTTTAAGTCAGCGCAACACCGGCGCTGTCGAGACGGTGTTGCCCTGCGAACTGTCGCGCCCGCAACAGCGGGCCACTGCTGCCCAGGCAACAGCGAATCAACAGTTGCCCTGCCTGGCAACACGGCAAATGTTCTCCGAAAAACATAGGCTATTGATTATAAAGGTTTGTATTCATGGTACAGGTTTTGCTCCACGGATCGGACACCCTACTTCCAACAGGAACCCTTGCCATGTCCACCCCGTTGAACCTCGTCGCCATTTCCGGCGGCGCCTACCGTCCCTCCCGCACGCTGGCGCTGACCGAGGCCCTGATCGTGGCCCTGCAGCAGCACCTGCCATTGACCCCGCGGATCATCGAGCTGGGCGACATTGCCCGACCCTTGGGCGGCGCCTTGTCGCGCCAGGAGCTGCCCGCGCAGGTGGAGGCGCAGTTGCAGGCCATCGAGAACGCGGACCTGCTGGTCGTCGCCACCCCGGTTTACCGCGGCTCCTACCCGGGCCACCTGAAGCACCTGTTCGACCTGATCGGCGTCGACGCCCTGGTCGACAAGCCGGTGCTGCTGGCCGCCACGGGCGGCAGCCAACGCCATGCCCTGGTGATCGATCACCAGTTACGTCCGCTGTTCAGTTTCTTCCAGGCCATGACCCTGCCCATTGGCGTCTACGCCAGCGAAGCCGATTTCAGCGACTACCGCGTCAGCAACGAGGCGCTGCAGACCCGCATCCGCCTGGCCGCCGCCCGTACCGCCGCGCTCTTTGCGGCCCCCGTCCCACGCCTGCTGAAAACCGCCTGAGGAGGTGCCGATGAATGTCTTCTGGTTTCTCCCCACCCATGGCGACGGCCATTACCTCGGCACCAGCCAGGGCGCCCGCCCGGTCACCCTGCCCTACCTCAAGCAGGTGGCCCAGGCGGCGGACAGCCTGGGGTACCACGGCGTGCTGATTCCCACCGGACGCTCCTGCGAGGATTCCTGGGTAGTCGCCTCGGCCCTGGTACCCTTGACCGAACGCCTGCGTTTTCTGGTGGCGATCCGCCCGGGCATCATTTCGCCCACGGTGTCGGCGCGCATGGCGGCCACCCTCGATCGCTTGTCCAACGGACGCTTGTTGATCAACGTGGTAACCGGCGGCGACCCGGACGAAAACAGCGGTGACGGCCTGCACCTGAGCCACGACCAGCGCTATGAGTTGAGCGCCGAGTTCCTGCATATCTGGCGCCGGGTGCTGCAAGGTGAGGCCGTGGACTACGCCGGCCAACACCTGCAGGTCAAAAACGCCAAGGCACTCTACCCGCCCGTACAGCGACCCTATCCGCCGCTGTATTTTGGCGGTTCCTCCGAGGCCGCCCACGACCTGGCCGCCGAGCAGGTCGACGTCTACCTGACCTGGGGCGAACCGCCGGCCGCGGTCGCCGCGAAGATCGCCGACATCCGGGCCCGTGCTGCCCGCCAAGGGCGGAACCTGAAGTTCGGCATCCGCCTGCACGTCATCGTACGGGAAACCGAAGAGCAGGCCTGGCAGGCCGCCGATCGCCTGATCGAACGCATTTCCGACGCGACCATCGCCTCGGCGCAGCAGGCGTTCGCCCGCTTCGACTCAGAAGGCCAGCGGCGCATGGCGGCGCTGCACGGCGGCCGGCGCGATCAGCTGGAGGTTTACCCCCATCTGTGGGCCGGGGTCGGCCTGGTGCGCGGCGGCGCCGGCACCGCGCTGGTGGGCAATCCACAGCAGGTGGCCGGACTGATCCGGCAATACGCCGACCTGGGTATCGACACCTTTATCTTTTCCGGCTACCCGCACCTGGAGGAAGCCTATCGCTTCGCCGAACTGGTCTTTCCGCTGTTGCCCGAACCCTATGCCAGCCTGGCCGGCCGCGGGATCAGCAACCTGACCGGTCCCTTCGGCGAGATGATCGCCAACGACCAACTGCCGCAGGCCAAACAGCCTGTTAGCGCCTGAGCGGGGCCACCCCTTGCCTGGCCCTTTTCCAGCTTCCCACGAGGAACGGTTCGTGAGCGTACACCCCTTAACCACCCCATTGTCGTCCCTGCAGATCGCCCGCGCGCTGGCCGCCAGCTTCGCCGAGACGGCAGCCGAGCGCGACCTGCAAGGCGGCACGCCGAAGGCCGAACGCGACGCGCTGCGACGCAGCGGCCTGCTGGCCCTGAGCATCGACCCGCAATACGGCGGCCTGGGCGCCAGCTGGCAGGAGACCCTGGACATCGTCCGCGAATTCGCCCGGGCCGACAGTTCCATCGCCCATGTCTTCGGCTTCCATCACCTGATGCTGGCCACGGTCCGCTTGTTTTCCCGACCGGACCAATGGGAGCCCTGGTTCGAGCTGACCGCGAGCAAACGCTGGTTCTGGGGCAATGCCCTGAACCCCCTGGACACCCGAACCCGGGTCACCCGCCGCGACGGCTGGCGAGAGTTCTCCGGCAAGAAGAGCTTCTGTTCCGGCGCCAGCGATTCGCAGATGCTGATCGCCTCGGCGGTGGACGAAAGCGCCGGCGGCAAGCTGCTGATCGCCGCTATTCCCAGCGGCCGCAGCGGCATCACCCTGCACGACGACTGGGACAATATGGGCCAGCGGCAGACCGACAGCGGCAGCGCCACCTTCGAACGGGTGCGCGTCGAGGAAAACGAGCTGCTGCTCGATCCGGGGCCACTGAGCACGCCGTTCGCCTGCCTGCGGCCACTGATCGCCCAGCTGATCTTCGTCAACCTGTTCCTCGGCATCAGCGAAGGGGCGTTCGAGGACGCCCGCCAGTACAGCCTTCATCAGGCCCGTCCCTGGTTCAAATCCCCGGCCGACTCGGTCGCCGCAGACCCCTACATCCTGCGCCACTACGGCGAGTTCTGGGTCGGGCTCGAAGGTGTACGCCTGCTCACCGAACGGGCCAATGCCCTGCTCGACCGCGCCTGGCAGCAACAGCAGGATCTGAGTGCCGAGACCCGCGGCGAACTGGCGCTGGCAATCGCCACGGCCAAGGTCGCGGCCAGCCGTACGGGCCTGGACCTGACCAGTCGACTGTTCGAGGTCGGTGGCGCGCGGGCCACCCACGCCGCCCTGCGCCTGGACCGCTACTGGCGCAACCTGCGCACCCAGACCCTGCACGACCCGCTGGATTACAAGCTGCATGAACTTGGCGATTGGGCCCTGAACCGATCGCTGCCCACCCCCACCTTCTATTCGTAGCCCTCCTATGCATCTGCTGACCCTGCCCCCCTCGCCCGCCCTCGCCACGTCCATCCGGGCCACCGCCCAGGTGTTCGAGGACCCCAAATCCCAAGCCCTGCTGGCGCACCTGCAGCAGGTGGCGCCGAGCGACGCCAGCGTGCTGATCATCGGCGAAACCGGCACCGGCAAGGAGCTGGTGGCGCGCCATGTGCACAACCTCAGTGGTCGCCGCAACGGCCCCTTTGTCGCGGTGAACTGCGGCGCGTTTTCCGCCAACCTGGTGGAAGCCGAGCTGTTCGGCCATGAAAAAGGCGCCTTTACCGGCGCCTTCGGCGCCAAGGCCGGTTGGTTCGAGGAGGCCAACGGCGGCACCCTGTTTCTCGACGAGATCGGCGACCTGCCACTGGAAATGCAGGTCAAGCTGCTGCGGGTGTTGCAGGAGCGCGAGGTGGTCCGCCTGGGGTCACGCAAGAGCATCCCGATCAACGTGCGGGTGCTGGCCGCCACCAACGTGCAGCTGGAAAAGGCGATCAACGCCGGCAACTTCCGCGAGGACCTGTATTACCGGCTGAACGTCGTCAGCCTGACGCTCAACCCGCTGCGCGAACGGCCGGGCGATATCCTGCCGCTGACCCGGCACTTCGTCGCCGAATACAGCCGGCGCCTGGGCTACGCCGAGATCGCCCTGGACCAGGCGGCCCAGCAGAAACTGATCAGCTACGCCTGGCCGGGCAATATCCGCGAGCTGGAAAACGTCATTCACCACACCCTGCTGCTGTGCCGCGACAACCTGATCCAGGCCCATGACCTGCACCTGTCCAGCCTGCGGCTGGAGCGCCGGGAGGATCCCGGGCGTCCCGATAATTCGGCCCAGGCCCTGCTGGCCCAAGCCTTCCAGCGGTTGTTCGAGGAACAGGGCGGCGGCGTCCACGAGAAAGTCGAGGAGGCCCTGCTGCGCGCGGCCTACCGCTTCTGCCACTACAACCAGGTGCACACCGCCCAGCTGCTGGGCCTGAGCCGCAACGTCACTCGCAGCCAGTTGATCCGCATCGGCGAACTGGTGGTGAACAAACGCCGCCCGGTGCCGACGGTGCCGGATGTCCAGGGCAGCCGTTTGTACAACCTGTCGATCTGAGGCATTCGGTCAGTCCGCCGCGCGGCCCAGGTAAAAGGCCGCCAGGTCGCCCTGGGCGGCCAGCGCGGCGGCCTCGCCCTGGCCGGCGACTCGCCCGTTCTCCAGCACGTAGGCATAGTGCGCATGCCCCAGGGCCACCCTGAGGTTCTGTTCGGCGATCAGAAAACTGACCCCCTCCTGGCGGTTGAGCCGCCCGACGATCTCGAAGATTTCCTCGACCATCTGCGGCGCCAGGCCCATGGACGGCTCATCGAGCAGCACCAGGCGGGGTCTGGCCATCAGCGCCCGACCGAGGGCGATCATCTGCTGCTCGCCGCCGGAGGTATAACCCGCCAGGCTGCTACGACGCTCGCGCAAGCGCGGGAACAATCCGTAGATGCGCTCCAGTTCGACCTTCAGGGTGCGCCGCGACGGGCGCCGGACAAATGCTCCGACCAGCAGGTTTTCCTCCACCGTCAGTTGGGCAAAACAGCGCCGCCCCTCCAGCACCTGCACCAGGCCGAGCGCGGCCAGCTGGCTGGGCGGCGTAGCACCGATCGATTGACCACGGTAGAAAATCCGTCCGCTCGCCACCTCACCACGCTCGCTGGTGACCAGGTTGGAGATGGCTTTCAGGCAGCTGCTCTTGCCGGCGCCATTGGCGCCGATCAGCGCCACCACCTGGCCCTCGCGGACCTCCAGGGACAGGCCGCGCACGGCCAGGATAATACCTTCGTACAACACCTCGACCTGCTCGAGGCGCAAAATGGCAGAGTGGGGCATGGCGCTTCCCTCGGTAGTCGGCAAAGCCCTGGCACCGCGTCGAGTGCGGCGCCAGGGTCCAGGGGATCAGCCTTCCTGGCTGCAATCACGCGGGGTGATGCCCTTTTCCTTGGCATAACGCAGCGACGAGGCCTCGATGATCGGCCGCAGCAGCGCCCGATCGGCCTGTACCCAATCGCTGATCAGCTGCCATTGCTGACCGTCCCACTGCTGGAAGCGCACCGCGCCGCCGCCCTCGTGGTCGGCGCAGGACAGCTGCAACGGTTGCACCAGGCCCAGGGCACCCAGCTCCTTCAGCCGCGCCTCGTCCAGCTTGAGGTGCTCGAAGCCCCAGCGCACCTGTTCGCCGGTCAGCGGCTGCTGACCGTACTTGGCCTGGGCGATGCGCACGGCCTCGACGTTAAGGATGCCGTTGACCACCCCGAGGTTGTAATACACGGTACCAAAACGCTTGGGATCGGCCAGGTCGCCCTTGCCGGCATCGATCACGGCGCTGCGGATACCCTGCAGCACCGGGAACTCGGTGCCCGAGGGATGGGTGGTGATGGCGATAAAACCCTTGGCCGCGGCGCCAGCCGGGGCGGCGTCATCCTCGGAGTTGCTCCAGATATTGCCGATGATGTGATCGGCCGGGAAACCGACCTTCTGCGCGGTTTTCAGCGCCACCGGGTTCATCACGCCCCAGCCGCGCAGGATCACCCAGTCCGGCTTGGCCCGGCGGATATTCAGCCATTGCGATTGCTGTTCGTTCCCCGGGTGCGGCACTTCCAGCAGGGTCAGCTCGAAACCGTAGCGGTCGGCCAGGGTTTGCAGCACCTCGTTGGTTTCCTTGCCGTAGGGCGAGCCGTGGTAGAGGGTGACGATCTTCTGGCCCTTGAGTTTCTCCAGGCCACCGGCCCGCTGGCCGATGTAATTGACGATGGCCGAGACCTCGGAATAGGGGTTCAGCTGCAGGGGGAAGGCATAAGGAAAGACCCGGCCGTCGGTGGAATCGGTGCGGCCGTGGTTAATGGTGATCAGCGGCAACTTGTCCGCGGTGGAACGCTCCAGGGTGGCGTAGGCGATGCCCACCGAGAGTGGGTTGGTCGCCGCGGCAGGGGCCCCGTCCAAGCCCTTTTTCAGGCGCTCGTAGCATTCCACGCCACGCTCGACCACGTATTCGGTTTCGCACTCACTCCAGGTCAGCTTGACCCCGTTGACCCCGCCGTTGGCATTGACGTACTGCAGGTAATCGATAAAGCCGCCGAAAAATCCGCTGCCGCCGGCAGCATAGGGGCCGACCCGGTAACTCTGCAGCGGAAAGTATTGCGCGGGGTCCGCCTGGACTGCGCCCGAGGTCAGGCTCAAGAGCAAGGCCAGCTGGCTGAAGCGGTGTTTTAACATTGCACGGTTCCTTATCGAAGCACTGGGGTCATGGATAAACAGGGGGCAAGACCGGTCGTTTCACGAGCGCAGCGGCCAGCGCCGCGCCCGTTCGCGAAGGCCTTGCCAGAGGCGCGCCAGGCCCTCCGGTTCCTTGATCAGAACCAGGATGATCAGCGCGCCAAAGAGCATTTTTTGCAGGTTTTCCAGTTGCCCGGAATCGATCAGGCCGGGCGGCAACAGGCCGGCCAGGTTCGACAACAACAGCGGGAACAGCACGATAAAGGCGGCGCCCAGGAAGTTGCCGAGCAAGCTGCCCAGGCCACCGAGGATGACGATAAACAGCACCTGGAAAGAGCGGTTCAGGTCGAACCCCTGGGGCTCCACCGTGCCCAGGTAGGTGAAGGCCCAGAGCGCCCCGGCGATGCCCAGGTAAAAGCCGCTGATGGCGAAGGCCAGCAACTTGCTTTTGAGCACGCCGATGCCGATCACCGCCGCCGCGGTGTCCATGTCGCGCACCGCCATCCAGTTGCGGCCCAGGGCACTGCGCACCAGGTTGTTGGCCAGCCAGAACAGGGCGGCGACCACGCCCAGGGTCAGCAGGTAACGGCCCACCGGCGTGCTGAAATCCTGGCCGAACAGTTCCAGGGGCGGTGCGCTGATCACCCCGGAGGCGTTGCCGTTGGAAAACCAGCTGAACCGGGTCAATAGCCAGGGGATGAAAAACTGCGCGGCGAGGGTCGAAGCCAGCAGGTAAAAGCCCTTGATCCGCAGGCTCGGCAGGCCGAACAGCAGCGCCACCAGCGCCGTCAGCAACCCGCCCAGCAGCAGGCTGAGCAGCAACGGCAGCTCCGCCACCCGGACCTCGAGGTTGTAGGTGGTAAACGCGCCCACGGCCATGAAGGCCGCCGAACCGAGGGACAGCTGCCCGGCGTAGCCGCTCAGCAGGTTAAGCCCCAGGCCGGCCAGGGACAGCACCAGAAAGGGAATCAGGATGGCGCTGAGCCAATAATCGTTGCCCAGCCAGGGCACCCCCAGCGCGGCGAACAGCAGCAACAGGTACAGGCCCAGGCGATCCTGGCGCAGGCGAAACAGGCGCCGGTCCTGGGCATAGCGGCAGCTGAACTGGCCGCTTTCGGTGTACAACATCGAGTGCTCCTTGGGGGCCCTGCGGCCCTGGATCGTGCAGCGGAAATTCAGACCCGTTCGATGGGCCGTTCGCCGAACAGCCCCGCGGGGCGTACCAGCAGGAACAGCAGCGCGAGGGCGTAGGGAAACCAGTTTTCCAGGCCGCTGCCGATCAGCGGACCGAGATAGACCTCGGCGAGTTTCTCCGCGGCGCCGACGATCAGCCCGCCGACGATCGCCCCGCCAATCGAGGAAAAGCCGCCGATGATCAGCACCGGCAAGGCCTTGAGCACCACCAGCGACAGGGAGAACTGCACTCCCAGACGCGCGCCCCAGAGCAGGCCGGCGACCAGGCCGACAAACCCGGCGACCGCCCATACCAACACCCAGATGCGTTCCAGGCGGATGCCCACCGCCAGGGCAGCCAGCGGATCGTCCGCCACCGCGCGCAGCGACAGCCCGACCCGGGTGCGGTTGAACAGCAGCGACAGCACCAGTACCAGCCCGCCGGCGGTGGCGGCCGAGAACAGGTCGAGCGGCGACAGCAACAGCTCGCCCAACTCCAGGGGCGCATCGCTGATGCCCAGCTCGAGGCCGTGCACCTGGGTGCCCCAGACCGCCTGGGCGGCGCCCTCGAGCAGGTAGGACAGCCCCAGCGTGGCGAGAAACAGGGTGATCGGCGGCCTGTTGACCAGCGGCCGCAGCACCATCCGCTCGACCATCACCGCCAGCGCCAGCATCACCGCCAGGGTGATGGCAAAGGCCAGCCAGAACGGCAGGCCGCGCTCCACCAGGCTGACGAAGGTCAGCGCGGCGAACAGCACCATGGCGCCCTGGGCGAAATTGAACACCCCCGAGGCCTTGTAGATCAGCACGAAGCCAATGGCGACCAGGGCGTACATCAGCCCCGCCATCAGCCCGCCTAGCAGTACTTCGAAAAAAAACGCCATACACCGGTCCTGCCTGTTGTGCCTGTTGCCAATGGTTAGGAGGCCGCGCGACTGCCGAGGTAGGCGGCAATTACCTCGGGGTTGCGCCGCACGGCGTCCGGCGTGCCGTCGCCGATCTTGTGGCCGTGGTCCAGCACCACCACGTGCTGGGCCAGCGCCATCACCACCCCGATGTCGTGCTCGATCAGCACCACGGTGGTGGCGAATTCGCGGTTGATGTCCCGGATATACCGGCTCATGTCCTGCTTTTCCTCGGCGTTCATCCCCGCCATGGGCTCGTCCAGCAGCAGCAGGCGCGGTTCGGCGGCCAGCGCCCGGGCGAGTTCGACGCGTTTCTGCAAGCCATAGGGCAAGGTGCCGACCCGCGCGTCGCGCCAGGGCTGGATTTGCAGAAAGGCCAGCACCCGCTCGGCCGCTTCGCGCTGGCGGTCATCCTCGCGCGGCGCGCGACCGACCCGCAGCGCCTGTTCCAGCCAGCTGCTGCGGCGTTTGAGGGTGCGGCCACAGAGCACGTTGTCCAGCACGCTCATGCCCTTGAACAAGGCGATGTTCTGGAAGGTACGGGCGATGCCATGGGCCGCGGCGTCCTGGGGCTGCATGCGGCGGCGCGACTCGCCGGCGAAGCGGATCTGCCCCTGCTGCGGCTGGTAGACGCCATTGATCAGGTTGAGCAACGAACTCTTGCCGGCGCCGTTGGGCCCGATCAGGGCGCAGATCTCCCCCTGCGCCACTGCGAAACCGATGCCGCTGAGGGCCTGCACACCGCGAAAGGCCAGGCCGATATCCACCAGTTCCAACAGGGGTGCGGGGGTGGTTTGATCAGACATGCGCGTGCTCCTTCCAGCCCGGCCGAGCCAGGCTGTCGACCCAGGGTGGCGGTGCGACGCGCGCCGTGGGCGCCGTGGGCGCGCTGGCCTGCCAGCGGTCGGCCTCCGGCCAGGTACGCACCTCGATGCCCAGCGCGCTGAAAAACGCCCGTACCGGCTCGTCCAGCGGCTCGCCCACCAACAAGGGGACCCGGGTCCGGCTCAAGCCCAGCAGGTCGCGCAAGGGCCGGCGAAACAGCAGATGGCCGAAGCCGCCGGCCAGTCCGCGCGGTTGCGCCACCAGCGCCGCCTCCAGCCAACGGCGGCGCCAGCTGCCCACCGCCGGCAGGCGCTGTTGCACCCGCGCGTACAGGCGGCCGTAGGTCTCCCGGGTGCCCAGCACCAGGGTAGGGCCCAACGCCCGGCGATCGCTGTCGCGGGTGGCCAGGCTTTCCGGAAAATTCAATCGAAACCCGGCGATCAGCCAGGGCGCCAGCAGGTAACGCGCCTGACCACCGGCGGCAAAGGCCCGGGCAGCCAGGGCTTCCTCACGGTTGCCGAGCCGTTCGGCGCGCACCAGGCGCCGGCCCTCGCGCAGCAGGTCGGCGTGCTCGATACGCTGCGACTCGAGCCCGCCTGCGGCCGCCGACCGGTAAAACACCAGCGCCTCGCGGTTCGCCACGCTGGCCGGACGCGCCAACCCCTGGGAGACCCCGAGCAGGCGGTCGTAGGCCAGCGCCGGAACCCCGTTGCCCAGCCGCACGCGCTCGTCGGCGTAGAGCAACAAGACCGGTGCCAGCTCGGCGGTCTGCAGCCGCTGCAGTTCGTCCGGCCCTTCGGCGAACACGAAGTGCGGCGCCACTAGCCGCAACCCGGCCACCTGCGTGGCATGCTCGTCCAGCGGGTCGAGCAGGGTCGCGACGCCGCCCAGCCACTGCGCCGCCAGGGTCAGCAGCAGTGCTTCCGGGCGTGGCCGACTGAGCAGCAACAGGCTGTCTTCCGCGGTGAAACCCCGCGCCTGCAGGCCGGCGGCGAGCCCCAGCATTTCCTCCGCCGCCTGCTGCCAGCTACGAACCTGCCAGATGCCCAGGCGCTTGTGGCGCAGGGCGACGCCCCGGGGTTGGTGCCGGGCCTGCCACAGCAGCCACTGCGGCAGGCAGGTGGGCCGATCGGCCTGGCCAGGGTTGGACACTGCCATGCTCGCCTTCCTCAGGCCGCCGCTTGCGCGGCAGCGTTCTGGGCTTCCAGGGCCCGAACCAGGGGCAGCACCCGTTCGCCAAAATAGGCGACCTCTTCCTGGAAGTGCAGGAAGCCGGTGAGGATCAGGTCGACCCCGACCGCCTTGAGCGCGACGATTCGCTCGGCGATCTGCTGCGGCGTGCCGATCAGGTTGGTCTTGAAGCCGTCGTTGTACTGCACCAGGTCCTCGAAACTGGACTTGGCCCAATTGCCCTCGCCTTCCGGGCTCGACTTGCCGGCCTGCTTGGCCGCATCGCCGAAGGCGTGCACCGCTTCCGGATCGGCCTGCTCGATGATCTGCGCCAGTACCGCGCGGGCTTCTTCCTCGGTGTCGCGGGCGATGACAAAGGCATTCACCCCGACCTTCACCGAATGGCCGTTGGCCGCGGCCTTGGCGCGCAGGTCGTCGACTTGCAGGGCAATGGCCTGGGGCGTGTTGCCATTGGTGAAGTACCAGTCCGAAACCCGCGCCGCCATGTCCCGCGCCGCCCGCGAGCTGCCACCCTGGAAGATTTCCGGGTGCGGCTGGCCCAGGGGCTTGGGCTTGAGGCTGTAGTCGTTGAACCGGTAGAAATCGCCCTTGAAGGTGAAATGGTCCTGGGTCCAGATGCCCTTCAGGGTGCGGATAAATTCCTCGGAACGGCGATAACGCTCGTCATGCTCCAGCCAGTGTTCGCCGATGGCGGTGAACTCGCCCTTGAACCAGCCGCTGACGATATTCACCGCGATGCGGCCATTGGTCAGCTGGTCGATGGTCGCCAGTTGCTTGGCCGCCAGGGCCGGTTGCCAGGGGCCAGGCAGGATCGCGGCGATCACCTTGAGGGTGGTGGTGGCGGCCAGCAACGCGTGGCTGAAGGCCACGGACTCGTGCTGGTATTCGGCGCCATAACCGGCGGTGAAGCGGATCTGCGACAGCGCGTACTCGAAGCCCGCGCGTTCGGCGATCTGCGCCAGGGTGCGGTTGTAGTCGATATCCCAGCTGGTGCGCTGCTCGATCTTGCTGACGACCAGGCCGCCACTGACGTTGGGGACCCAATAGGCGAATTTGATGGGTTGCTGGCTCATGCTGCTGTCTCCGAAGGCGAGTGGGAACGTAAGGAAAAGGCGTCCGGCCGGCGGGAAGCCAGCTGGGGCAATGCGTGTTCGATGGCCAGCTCGATGCGGGCCTGCAAGGCCGGGTTGTCGATGCGGTAGTCGGAAAAATCCGCTTCGCTGGCATACAGGGCGGTGGCCAGGCTCTGGGCCTGGAAGAAACCGAAAAGCGGGCGCAGCTGGTGATCGATCATCAAGCTGTGCCGCTCGCTGCCGCCGGTGGCTGCCAACAGCACCGGCACCCCGACCAGGGCACGGTGGTCGACGAAGTCGAACAGGTGCTTGAACAAGCCGGTGTAGGACGCCCGGTAGACCGGGCTGGCGGCGATCAGCAGGTCCGCGCCCTCGATGGCGGCGATCTCCTCGCGCAGACGCTCGGGCAGCTGCTCACGTTGCAGCACGCCGGCGAACTGCGGGCCACTGCGGGCCAGGTCGACCAACCGCGTCTCGACCGGCAGCACCTGCTGCAAGCGCGCCAGCAGGGCCTCGACCAGCACCCGGGTCCGCGACGGCTGCTGCACACTGCCGGACACGGCGACCACCCTCAGTAACCTGCTCATAACCATCCTCCGTCCCTATGCCGAACTGGCACCGGTACAAGGCTTAGAGCAGCAACCGTGCCACTATTTTTTTTCGTTATTTTTCATATGGTTGCGATAAATTAACGGAGTCGGCCGTGCTGGCCCGGACACAGCGGTGCTGATTCGCTGTTGCTGGGCGGACAGTGGCTGGAGCAACAGCGGGGACGAGCCCGTGGGCGTCGCTGTTGCCTGGCCAACAGCGCCACAGCAGGCTGTTCGCCCGGCAACAGCGGCAACGCCCTGTTGGGCCTGCACAGGCCCGGAACAGAAGGCGTGGGGCACTGGGCACGGGCTGTGCAACGCTGCTGGAAACGGCCGGACGGCCGTTGCCATCCTTACTGGAGCACGCCGATATGACCGCCCAACGCCAACCGCAGCCGCTCAACCCCCTGTCCACCGGCACCGACTACGAGGCGTTGGCGCAACGCTTCCGACCCTTGTTCGCCCGTATCGCCGAAGGCGCGCTGGCCCGCGAACGCAGCCGCAGCCTGCCCCATGAAGCCATCGACTGGCTCAAGCAGGCCGGCTTTGGCGCCGTGCGCGTGCCCCGCGAATTCGGCGGCGCCGGCGCCTCGCTACCACAACTGGTGCAGTTGCTGATCGAACTGGCCGAAGCCGACTCGGCCCTGCCCCAGGCCCTGCGCGGGCATTTCGCCTTTGTCGAGGACCGTTTGAACGCCGCGCCCGGGCCCGGTCGCGACGCCTGGCTGCAACGTTTTGTCGACGGCCAGCTGGTGGGCAATGCCTGGACCGAAGTCGGCGGCGTGAAACTGGGTGACGTGATCACCCGGGTGCGCCGCCATGAGGACCATTGGCACCTCAGCGGCAGCAAGTACTACAGCACCGGCAGCATCTTCGCCGACTGGATCGACGTCTATGCGCAACGCGAGGATAACGGTGCCGATGTGATCGCGGTGGTCCGCACCCAGCAACCCGGGGTGCGCCAGCAGGACGACTGGGATGGTTTTGGCCAACGCACCACCGGCAGTGGCACCTCGGTGTTCGAGCAGGCGCGGGTCGAGGCGGAACACCTGATCGACTTCGCCGAGCGTTTCAAATACCAGACCGCGTTCTATCAGTTGGTGCTGCTGGCGGTGCTGGCGGGCACCGGCCGCGCGGTGCTGCGAGACATCAGCGAGCAGGTGAGCCAACGCACCCGGGTCTACAGCCATGGCAACGCGCCCCGGGTCAGCCAGGACAGCCAGGTGCAGCAGGTGGTCGGGCAGATCGCCGCCCGCGTGTACGCCGCCGAAGCCACTGCCGTGCGGGCCGCGCAACCGGCCCAGCAGGCCTACGAGGCGCGCTTTGGCGGGGATGCCGAGGCCGAGCGAGCAGCCAATGTGGCGGCGGAAATCGAGTCGGCCAAGGCCCAGGTGATCATCGCCGAGCTGGTGTTACGCGCCAGCTCGGACCTGTTCAATGCCCTGGGCGCCTCGGCGGTCAGCGAAACCAAGGCGCTCGACCGGCACTGGCGCAATGCCCGCACCGCCGCCTCGCACAACCCGCTGATCTACAAGGAACGCATCATCGGCGACTGGGAAATCAACGGCACCGAACCGCCCTATGTCTGGCAGATCGGTGCGGTTAAATGAACCCTTGGGTGCGACTGGGCTTCAGTGATCCTGCTCGCAGTTGACCATCCACGGCACCCCGAAGCGGTCGACCAGCATGCCGAAGCGCGCCGCCCAGAAGGTCTGTTGCAGGGGCATCTGCACGCTGCCGCCCTCGCCCAGGGCCGAGAACAGCCGCTCGGCCTCGGCGACGCTGTCGACGTTCAAGGACACCGAACAGCCGCGCACGCCCTCGTAGGGCTGGCCGGCGCAGGTGTCCGAGCCCATCAGCGCCTGCTCGCCCAGGGCCAGGCGGGCGTGCATGATGTGCTCCGGGTTGTGGGGTGGCATTTGCTCGCTGTCCGGCGCATCGCTAAACCGCATCAAGGCCTCCAGTGGGATGCCCAGGCAGCCGGCATAGAAAGTAAACGCCGCTTCGCACTGACCGTTGAAGGTCAGGTAGGGGGTGATCTGCATGATGTTCTCCTTTTAAGATGATTGACCCATCTGCGCCCGCAGACGGGCTTCCTGTTCCTGCAGTTCGGGGGTCAGGCTGTCGCCGAAATCCGCCGCGTCGAACAGCGGGCGGATCTCGATCTCGCAGTCGCCGGACGAGGGATTGGGGCAACGCTTGAGCCAGTCGATGGCCTGTTCCATGGACTCGACCTGCCACAGCCAGAAGCCGGCGACCAGGTCCTGGGGACGCCCGAACGGGCCCTGGCTGACCTGCCGCTGCGCGCCGCTAAAGGCCACCCGCACACCGCGCGCGCTCGGGTGCAAGCCCTCCCCGGCCAGCATGATCCCGGCCTGCACCAGCTCTTCGTTGAACCGGCCCATGGCAGTCAGCAGTTCTTCGCTGGGCATCACCCCGGCCTCCGACTCCGCGCTGCCCTTGACGATCACCATCACTTTCATCGTTACGCTCCCTGGTTGAGTGAGTCTTCACACCCTAGTCGAGCCGATGACGGTCAAATCGACAGGCCGCCGAATTTTATTTTTCCGCGCCTCGCGCCAGGCCCGCCTTAAGGCTTGAGCATGACCTTGATGCAACCGTCCTGCTTGTCGCGAAAGGTCTTGTACATCTCGGGCCCCTGCTCCAGGGAGACCTGGTGAGTGATGACAAACGAGGGATCGATCTGGCCGTCCTGGATACGCTGCAGCAGGTCGTCGGTCCAGCGGTTGACGTGGGTCTGGCCCATGCGGAACGTCAGCCCCTTGTTCATCGCCGCGCCGAACGGCAGCTTGTCGATCACGCCGCCATAGACGCCCGGAATCGACAGGGTGCCGGCCGGGCGGCAGACATAGATCATCTCGCGCAGCACATGGGCGCGGTCGGTTTCGAGCATCAGCGCCTGCTTGGCGCGGTCGTAGAGCGCGTCCAGCGTACCGCTGGCATGGGCTTCCATGCCGACCGCGTCGATGCATTTTTCCGGCCCCTTGCCACGGGTCAGTTCGGCCAGGCGCTCGACCACGCTCTCGTCGTCGAAATTGAGGGTAATGGCGCCGCCGGCACGGGCCATGGCCAGGCGCTCGGGCACGTTGTCGATGGCGATCACCTGCTCGGCGCCCATCAGT
The DNA here is from genome assembly GCF_040514055.1 of Pseudomonas sp. GTDB lineage: Bacteria > Pseudomonadota > Gammaproteobacteria > Pseudomonadales > Pseudomonadaceae > Aquipseudomonas. Next base: position 6,188 of record NZ_JBEVDL010000001.1, on the reverse strand, counting down.
ACCGCGCTGCGGATGCTGAACTGGCCGACCGGCCCGGCGCCCCAGATCGCCACCGTGTCGCTCGGCTCGATCTGGCACTGCGCCGCCGCTTGCCAGCCGGTGGGCAGGATATCGCCGAGAAACAGCACCTGCTCGTCGCTCAGGCCCGCGGGGATCACCACCGGCGCCACGTCGGCGAAGGGCACACGTACATATTCGGCCTGTCCGCCCGGATAACCGCCGGTGAGCTGGGTGTAGCCAAACAGGCCGGCGGTGGTGTGGCCAAAGACCCTGTCGGCGACGTCCTTGTGGCGGTTGCTGCGCTCGCAGACCGAAAAATTGCCACGCCGGCATTGCTCGCATTCGCCACAGGCGATGGTAAAGGGCACCACCACCCTATCCCCCACCTTGAGCCTGTTGTTGTAAGGCCCGACCTCCACCACCTCGCCCATAAACTCGTGACCCAGGATGTCACCCTGTTTCATACCGGGCATAAAGCCATCGTAGAGATGCAGGTCGGAGCCACAGATCGCGCAACTGCTGACCTTGATAATGGCGTCGCGGGGCTCCTCGATAACGGGATCGGGAACGGTGTCGTAACGGATATCCTTTTTGCCGTGCCAGCACAGGGCTTTCATGGGCGGATCCTCCAGGTCAGGAATGGGCGGTCCGGGAGCCGGGGGCGGGTGCATCCACCGCCCGCCAGGACCGCAACCCTGGGACCTGGGCTTTAGAGAAAGCCCTGCGCGTAAAAGTGCGACCCTCGTCACGCGGCGGCCTGGCGCTCCGGCATCCGTGCCCCCACGACCCACCTTCAGACCGGGGAAACTGTCTCGACAGACAGCTAAACTCGGCAACGGCCAGAATGGCCCGCCACGGCAAGCAGGATCGATCCCGTCCCTAGCGTCGGAATTATCCAACACCCTCGCCGTGTCCCGCACAGACCCCGCCCGTGAATAACAGGCCCTCGGAAACGGACCCAAGGAAACCCGGCCATGCGCCCACTGATCGCATCACTTAGCTCCTTTGTACTGCTCAGCCTGGTCACGGCCAGCACCCTGGCAGCGCCCGCGGCATCGACCTCCCAAGCGCCCGCGCCGACCAGCGATCCGCTGGCCAGCGGCACCGTGCAGAACGGCACCAAGTGGTTTCGCAAATCCGCCGAGTACCGGATTCTCGCCCTGGAGGCCTTTCGCAGCGCCACCCGGCGCCTGGAAGCCATCGCCGAAACCCGCTACGACCGTAACTGGGTGGTGGTCAGCGACGCCGACGAGACCCTGATCGACAACAGCCTGTACAACCAGGTCAACGATCAGTTGGGGGTCGGCTTCGACCCCAAGACCTGGGACGAATGGGTGGTCAAGCAGCAGGCCGGTGCTATTCCCGGGGCCTTCGACTTCGTCCGTGCGGTGGTCGATGCCGGTGGCAAGCTGGCCATCGTCACCAACCGCGAGCGCGCCCGCGAACCCGAGACCTGGGCCAATCTGGTCGCCCTCGGCATGCCGGACGACCGCAGCGCCATCTGCCTGCTGGGCATCGACGCGGCGCTGGATAAAAAGACCAATACCGAGGAATGGGCCAAGTACGGCTACGCCAACGACAAGGACCGGCGCCGGCGCCTGCTGCGTGAGGGCATCGCCCAGCAGTGCTGGAAAGACCATGGCTGGGCCGCGCGCCACGCCTGGAACCGCCCGCTGGACATCGTCCTGGAAGTGGGTGACAACGTGCAGGACTTCGCCGGCGTCACCCAGGCCGGCGCGGTACCCGAGCAGTTGCTGAGAAAAATCGGCCGCCGCCTGATCCTGCTGCCCAACCCCATGTACGGGTCCTGGGAGAAGTAAGCCGTCCGGCGGGCAGGTGCTGGACGAAACACCGAGGCCGTCATCCTGCGGGCTGGCGCTGAACAACGCGCCGATGCCGCCCTACGTTGATGATCGTTCCCACGCTCCGCGTGGGAATGCCACCTCGGACGCTCCCGCGTCCCACAGCCGCCAACGTCCCGCACACCGATCGTTCCCAAGCTCCCCCGTGGGAACGCCACGCGGGACGCTCCCGCGTCCCACCGCCACCGCCGGCCGGCACACCGATCGTTCTCACGCTCCCGCGTGGGAATGCCACCTCGGACGCTCCCGCGTCCCAACGCCGCCGTCACCACCGTCCCAACGCCGATCGTTCCCACACTCCCGCGTTGATCGTTCCCACGCTCCCGCGTTTGATCGTTCCCACACTCCCGCGCTGATCGTTCCCACGCTCCCGCGTTTGATCGTTCCCACGCTCCCGCGTTGATCGTTCCCACGCTCCCGCGTGGGAATGCAACTCGGGGCGCTCCCGCGTCCCAACGCCGCCGCCACCACCGCCGACCCACCGTAGTGCGCCGAAGGCAATAAGCCGTACAGGCACCTGGTGGGCTGGCACTGAACGGCGTACCGAAACCACCCCCGGCGAGATGTCGCTAAACAACGCGCCAAGACTGCAATCCGGCGGGCTGTCGCTACACAACGCGCCGAGGCCGCCCTACGTCCGCGCGGTGGTGTGCTTGGCCAGCGCGAGCGTGGCGCCCTGTACCTTGCGGGTGTACCAAAATACCCGGCGCACGCCGCGGGTGATGGCGACATAGGCCAGGCGCAAGCTTTCATCGGCCATCGCCTGGTCGTAGCTGTTACGGAAAAAACCCGAATGGGCGTAGAGCGCATTGCGCAGCGGGTGCGGTTCGCTTGGCAGGCCATCGTCGAGAACGATCGCCACCTCGGCCTGCAGCCCCTTGGCGCGGTGGATGGTCATGGCCTTGACCGGCAACTGCGGCTCCAACTGCGCCTGGATCAGCTTGAGCGGTTCGTTGCGCCGACTGAGCAACAGCACCGCGGTCGATTCGCCGCCCGGGCGGGCACGGGCCTCCGCGCATTGACGGCGAATCTGCTCCAGCAGGTGCGGCAGGTCGCGTTTGAGGTCGAAACCGCTGACCAACTTGACCCCATGGTCGCCCGGCTGCAACGGCTTGACCGCCGTGCAGGTCTTGGCCTGCTTGAACGCCACGCCCGTCAACACCGCCTCGCCGTCACGCACCACCGGCTCGATGCTGCGGTAGTTGGTCGTCAGCAACAGCACGGCGCTTTTATGGCCTTTGCCGCGACAGGGAAAGTGCCGGTCGAAGTCCATAAACAGCTCCGGCGAACTGCCACGCCAGCCATAGATCGACTGCCAGTCATCACCGATGGCCATCAGGCTGACCGACTGGCGCTGCGCTGCCAGGGCGCGTTGCACCGCTTGCACCCACTGCAGGATCTGCGGCGAGATATCCTGGAATTCATCGATCAACAGATGGCTCAGCGGCGCCAGGGCCGCGTCCGGCAGTGCCTGACCAGGCACCGTCAGCTGTTCGGTCAGCGCCTGAAAGGCGCCATCGAAAGTGCGCAGGCCCTGCTCGGCCAGGCCCGCCTCGAAGCATGCCCAGAACGGCACCAGCGCCTGGCAAAACAGCCGCTCCGTCTCGGCGCAATCCAGCGCCTGGGGATCCAGCCGATCGAGGCGGATACCGATGCTCTGGATAAACCCCGCCTGGCCATAAAAGGCTTCCACCAGCGGCAGCGCGGCCAACTCCCCGACGAGTTTATAGGTGCCTTGAGGAGCCTGGAGCGCCTCGCCCTCTTCGGCCTTGGCGGGTGCGGGCAAGTCCAATAGCTGATGGATGCACTGGCGAAAATCCCCGTCCTCGGCGTAACAACGCTGGTACGCCTGCTCCAGTAACCGTCGCTGGGCCGGACGCAACCGTCCGCCACCCAGGGGGTTGTCCAGCTCGCCGGCACGGCGGTCGTCGAGCTGTTCGAACCAAACGGGGTTGGCCAGCAGCTCCTTCGCCTGCTGGCCCATGGCCGAGTGAAAGGTGCGCACGCACTGCTGTGCCTGGCTGGCATCGAAGGGAAACTGCCAAAAGGCCAGCACTTTGAGCAGCTGTTCGCGCAGCTGCTGGCAGGAAGCATTGGTAAAGGAGATCACCGTGACACGTGCCGGATCGAGGCCCAGATGACAGAGCATAAAGACCACCCGCAGCACCAGACTGGTGGATTTGCCGGAACCGGCCCCGGCGAAGATACGGGTCAAGGGGCTGCCGGTGAGGATCATCGCCCATTGCTCCTCGGAGGGTGGGCTGACCACCCCGGCCGTCACCGCCCGAGCCACCTGGGCGCGCATGGCGGCCACCTGCGGGGCGGCCACCGCCATCGCTGCCGGTCCGTAGACACCCGCGCGCGCCGACGGCTTCTCCTTGGCCTTGGACGGGCCCTCACCCCCGTCGGGCTTTTTGCGTTTAGCCGCTGGCGCGCCTGGCTGCGCCCGCCCTCGCGTCTTGCCTTGGGTCACAGGCACGGGCGTCACCTGGCGCTGCTGCGCCTCGCGCTCGGCCTGCAAGTAAGCCGTGGTGCGCGGAAAGTAACGCGCCAGCGCCCCGGACAGCAGCCCCTTGTAGCGTTTGACGGCAGCCAGCATGCGACGAATTCCACCCAGAGCTTGAAGTACAGCACTGAATGATAAGGGAATTTAGGCCCGCGCTGGCAGGCCTTCAGTCGTTCAGACCGCGGCAACCTAGTCAAATGTTAGTGACTTGCCCTGGATGCCTACCGCAACGCCTGGAGTATCGCGTTACGCATTAAAACCCCAAGCGGTGCGTGAGAATCAGCCCGAGGGGAATAAAATACAGCAGATCAAAGATAAATCACTACGACCCTTTTTAGCCGTGGGTGATCGCGCCGGCTGCGCCGGTCTGGACCGCCTCGACATCCTGGCTGTCGTCCAGGCGAATAAAAAACGCCGCGTCCTCGGCATCCGGGTCGGAGCTGGCCTTGATCAGGTTGCCGCTCTCGTCCTCGAACTGGATGGCCACCTCCAGCTCGTCCAGGGCAATGGTGTCCAAGCCGTTGTTGATGCGCATGGTGGCCTCGAAGCCCTGCCGCTCCAGGGTCAATTCCTGGACGATCTCGATCACCACCACCGCGCACAAATCCTGGGCCCAGGCCCCGGCACTCCACAGCGCCAGCAGACCGACCATCCATTGCTTGAACATCATTCCCCAACTCCCCGATGGCGGGCAAAAAGCCCACCGAAACTAAACCAACGATACCCAGGACGAGCTGCAACTCGCCAAATCTTATAACCGCCCGGAACACCGGGCTCTTTACCAGACGTAACACGCCCTACACTTCGGCTGAATACAAGATGTGATGCGCAGCTGTTACAAACGGCGTTCCCACCCGACGCGTGGGAACGATCAAAAAACACAGTAGATCAAAAAATATTATCACATCTAATGTTAATCAATTTCGCTACTGGGAAGTAAAGGGAATTCCAAGCTGGGTTGAGATCCATCTTGAGGGTCGCTCTCATCCACATATTGGGAGTCCCAAGGAAAAAATCCATTCCGATCGGGATAGAAACATTGATAACACTTAAAGTCAGAGGAATACCTTAAGCAAGCGAACCCAAGATACTCTTCAAAATTCTCTTTAGAAACCTCTTTAAAAATATATGGACTTGGAGCGATGCCGTGCAAAGGCGTGTCAATTTCTACTCGCCCACCTTTCGAGACGAATTTAGAAATCGCATGAACAATAGCGTGAGAGAGAGAGTCCCCAAATGCAAATACAACAATTTCCGGATGACCAAAATTCTCCCAGAGCCCTATAGAGTAGGCAAAATGTATGTTATGGATTTCAGGATACGGCGCAACCTTCATCACCATATACCCATACTTATCAATCATATCTGAATATTCTTCTGGAAATTCTCTGCTCATCGTCCGCCTCTCCGCCTATCTTCAAAAAAAGCTGTAATATTAACGCTCGCACAAATTCCAGCGACAAACAATCGAAAATCTTTCGGCAGCATATTGCTTTTCAAACGATTGCAGGACCGGCAGGCTTGCGCTGTATTTTCCTCGCCGTTCCCCCCTCCGTCACTATAAGAATGTATATGCTCTTGCTCTCTCGACTGCTCTGAGCCCGGACAGTTGAAAAGTTCCACCAAACAATACTCACGCTGCTTGCTACCACTTTCCTTTTGTTGCGCTCTCTGCGCATTAGACATAGGGGTCGGAGTCTGAGTGATCCCCACAAAAATCCGTGGTGGCTCAAACGCTTGGGCTTGAAGACGTCTGCATGGGCGAGCATCGTGGTTGTCACCAAACAGTCCACGTCCCCGTGATTCCCATGCAGACCGTT
>NZ_JBEVDL010000070.1:0-58125 GCF_040514055.1 Pseudomonas sp. | reverse complement strand
TCGGCGCCGAACAGCGCCTTGGCGCGGTCGATCGCCAGCTGCTCGACCACGTCGACGTGTTCGCAGCCACCGTAGTAACGCTTGCCCGGATAACCTTCGGCGTACTTGTTGGTCAGGCCGCTGCCCTGGGCTTCCATCACCCGCTGGCTGGTGTAGTTTTCCGAGGCGATCAGCTCGATATGGTGCTCCTGACGCGCCTCTTCGGCGTTGATCGCCTTCAGCAGTTCGTCGTCATAGCCTTTGATCTGGTCGTTTTTGCTGAACATCTCGGTTCTCCCAGCGGCGGCGGTGGCACGCCTGTTGTGTCGTCGAGGGCCGTGGCCCCTGTGGTTGCGATGGTATGGCCGGCACTGCGCGGTCAGATGCCTATGCACGCCACGGGGGAGTGCGTTTGCGACATCGTTTGGCGTGCACAGACAATAGCCGCAACCACGGCGGTTGCAGCGGACCTGCGGTGGCCGCCGACACACGCAAATGTCGCGCGAGACTAATCGCTGGTCGCCCTTCCTGGCGTACAGTACAGCCAAGTCCGCCACCCGACGCGGGCAGTCCCCTCACCCGCAACGCCTGCACGGAGACCGGCATGACCGATCAGAGTCAACAATTCGCCAGCGACAACTATTCGGGCATCTGTCCGGAAGTCTGGGCCACCATGGCCCTGGCCAACCAGGGCCATGAACGCGCCTACGGCGACGACCAGTGGACCGCCCGGGCCGCCGATCACTTTCGCAAATTGTTCGAAACCGACTGCGAAGTGTTTTTCGCCTTCAACGGCACCGCGGCCAATTCCCTGGCGCTGTCGGCCCTGTGCCAGAGCTACCACAGCGTGATCTGCTCGGAGACTGCCCACGTCGAAACCGACGAATGCGGCGCGCCGGAGTTCTTCTCCAACGGCTCCAAGCTGCTGACCGCGCCGACCGTAGCCGGCAAATTGACCCCGGCGGCCATCCGCGAGATCGCCCTCAAGCGCCAGGACATCCACTACCCGAAACCGCGGGTGGTGACCCTGACCCAGGCCACCGAAGTGGGTACCGCCTACCGCCCCGAGGAACTGCGGGCGATCAGCGAAACCTGTCGGGAACTGGGCCTGCACCTGCACATGGACGGCGCTCGCTTTTCCAATGCCTGCGCCTTCCTCGGCGCCACGCCGGCGGAGCTGACCTGGAAAGCCGGGGTGGACGTGCTGTGTTTCGGCGGCACGAAAAACGGCATGGCGGTGGGGGAGGCCATCCTGTTCTTTAACAAGGCGCTGGCCGAGGACTTCGACTACCGCTGCAAACAGGCCGGCCAGTTGGCCTCGAAAATGCGTTTCCTGTCGGCGCCCTGGGTCGGCCTGCTGCAGGACGATGCCTGGCTGCGCTACGCCCGTCACGCCAACCGCTGCGCCTGCCTGCTGGCCGAACTGGTCAGGGATATCCCGGGCGTCAGCCTGATGTTCCCGGTCGAGGCCAACGGCGTGTTCCTGCAGATGTCGGAGCCCGCCCTGGAAGCCCTGCGCACCCGCGGCTGGCGCTTCTATACCTTTATCGGTGACGGCGGCGCGCGCTTTATGTGCTCCTGGGACACCGAGGAAGAACGGGTGCGCGAACTGGCCGCCGATATCCGCCAGGTGATGGCGGCAAGCTGAGGCTGGCCGCGCGCTGGGTCAGGCCGACCGCAGCGCTTGGGTCAGTCGCTCGACGGTCGCGCAGACCTTCGCGTCGAAGCGCTGCAACTGGGCGTCGTGTTGTTGCTGCAGCTCCACCTGGCGCGAGCACAGGTTAAGCGCGGCCATGACCAGCAAGCGCTCCCCGCTCAATGTCGGGTAGTGCTCGCGCGCCTCGCCCAGGGCGCGATTAAGCAGCCGGGCCGAGGCACCGACCAGTTGCTCCTGGCCCTCGACCAGTTTGATCCGGTATTCGTTGCCCAGGATGCTGATCAACGTGGACGGACTGTCGCTCATGCGGGGCGGGCGACGCCGCTGGCGCGCTCGACCAGCGCCTGGATCCGCGCGGCGGTGGCGCCTTGTTGCTCCTCCTGCTCCAGCAGGCTCAGTTGCAGGGTCTCGTTCTCTTCCTTGACCTGTGCCAGCTCGGCGCCCAGTCGCGTGGCGTCCGCCTGCAGTGCCTGGTTCTGCTGCAGCAGGTCGTTGACCAGTTGTTCCAATTGACCCAGGGATGTTTCCAACATGACGAGCACTCGAGCGTTCTGAACGGGCGCGTACGATAAAGAAAAGCCCCGGGGGAAACCAGGACATTCCGTTGTCATTGACCCTAAAAAGCCCCGTGCCAGAGCGGTTCACACCCTCAGCCAACGCGGCAGCGACCGTGCTGTGGTATAGAAGGTCCCTGAATTCACGCCAGGCCATTGCCCATGACCCTCGACGATGTCAGCCAGTTCTGCCGCGCCTTGCCAGGCTGCGCCGAGCGTTTGGTCGCCAGCCCAGGCAACATCCAGTTGTTCGAGGTGCACGGCAACCAATTCGCCTACTACAAGACCAGCGACCCGGAACGGGGTCGCTTCAGTTTTCGCGTGACGCCTGAGCGCTTTCTCGAGCTGACCGATCAACCGGGTATCAAACCCGCGCGTTATATGCAGCGTTTTCATTGGATCACGGTGGTGGACGTGCAAAGCCTGCCCGACCCGGACCTGCAGGCGCTGATTCAGGGGTCCTACCGCATGGCGGTCGAGCGCCTGAGTAAAAAGCACCAGGCCACGCTGGCCTAGACCTAGCGCTCGCAGGCCCGCAGCTGCCTATACTGCCCAGGTGAGCGCCCACCAGCAGTCGTGGGCGCAGCCAACCTTTGGCGGATCCAGGACGAACCGCGCTTACCACTGCGGAGTCCTGCATGGTGTCGAGATGGATCGGCGCGTGGTTGCTGGTGAGTCTGGGCAGTTTCTGCCAGGCGGCCACACTGACCTTTTGCTACGAAGACAAGGACTCCTTTCCCTGGGTGATGACCGATGGCAGCGGTCTTAACCAGGAGTTGTTGATCCTGGTCGAACAAGCGCTCGGGCTGCGCATCCAGCGCCAGGCCATGCCGTGGAAACGCTGCCTGGCCGGCCTCGAGCAAGGCCATTACGACGGCGCGTTCGCCGCCAGTTTCAAGACCGAGCGTCTCGCCATGGGCGTCTACCCCAGCCTGCCGAACGGCCAGCTGGATGAAAGCCGGCGCTTGCACACCTCGGCATACTCGTTGTACCGCCGGACTGGCACAACGGTGAACTGGAATGGCGAAGCCTTCAGCGGCCTTTCCGGCAAGATCGGCTCGCTCAGCGGCTTTTCCATCGTCGATTTTCTGCTGAGCCACGGTGCCGAAGTCGACGAAACCAGTCGCGACCCCCTGGCGTTGCTCAATATGCTCAAGGGCAAGCGTATCCAAGCCGCCGCGCTGCAAAGCCTGCGCGCGGACTTCGTGCTCAAGGCCCACCCCGAGTTGGCCCTGACGCTGGAAAAACTGCCACAACCGCTGGAAAGCAAGGCCTATTACCTGATGCTGTCGAAAGCCCTGGTACGCGAAAGGCCTGAGTTGGCGCAGCGCCTCTGGAACGAGATCGCCCGCCAGCGCGAGTCGCCCCCCTACCAGCGGATCCTGCAGAACAAACTCGCGCCACCGGCCAGTTGATCCGCGCCACAGCCAATGACCGGTGTGCATTGTTGGAGGCAAAAAAAACCCGCCTCCGGGGAGACGGGTTTCCTTATACAGGCTCAAACCGGAGCTTGACCCTTGCCTCGCTCAAGCGGTGCTTCAGTCCCAGGTCGGGCAGGTAACGCCAACCTGCTTGAAGGCCGCGACCACATCGGCCGAACCCAGGCTGCGGTTCTGCGCCGACTGGATCACCCCGCAGGCGCCCTTGTCGAAGGTGCTGGTCTCGGTCCAGTAGAAGCGGTTGGCGTCGACGAACACCTGGAACGCCTTGCGGGTATTCCAGCCGGTGGTCTTGGCCAGCAGGTAGAACGCCTTGTTGTAGACGCCGCTGGAGTGGTGCACGTCGATACCGTCGTAGTAGTCGGCGGCATGGCCGATGGACTTGCCATCCTTGGTCGGGTCATCCATGTAACGCAGGGAACCGGCACCCTTGAAGATGTCGTAACCGACCTTCCAGTCGTTCTTGTGCTTCATGAAATACTCGGCGGCCTCACCGGCCATGTCCGAGAAGGCTTCATTCATGCCGCCCGACTCGCCCTCGTACACCAGGCCCGAGTGCTGTTCGGTAAAACCGTGGCTGACCTCGTGGGACACCACATCCAAAGCCACCAGCGGGTGGAAGCGTTTGGCACCGTCGCCAAAGGTCATGGCTTCGCCATCCCAGAAGGCGTTCTCGTAGTTCTTGCCGTAATGCACTTTCATATAGAGTTTCTGGCTGATCGGCCGCAGGCCGCCAAACCAGCTTTTGTACATGTCGAACACCACGTTGCCGAAGTAGTGGGCATCGTTGAGCGGCGAGAACGCGCCGTTGACCGCCTTGTAGTCGTTGAACGGGCAGGCGAACTGGAACGCCGTCTTGCTGGCGTTGTTCGAGCTGTTCTTCAGGTCGACGGTGATCACGTCACCGCTGTTCATCCGGCAGTCCTTGGTCACCAGCAAGGGGCCGTAGTCCGTACCGTAGCTGTAGGCGCCGGTCTTGGCGTTACCGCCCGGGCCGGTGGCTTCGGCGTGGTTGAGCCCTTCCCACTGCTGCAGGACCTGACCGTTGTTGGCTTCGATCATCACATGAGGACGCGAGGGCGCCTCGCCGGGAATGAAAAACGACACCACATAGACCAATTGCGCGATGTTCTGCGCATCCAACCGGACCACCAGTTCGGCCTTGTCGTTGAGCGTCTCTACCCCTGCGGCCTTGAGGCTTTTGGCCTGGCTCAGGGCTTGATCAGCGGACAGGGTCGGGGTGGCGCCGGCCACCAGGTCGCTGTCGATATCGGCGACAAAACGTCCGCTGCGCGCGCTGTTCTTCGCCCCGGCGGCCTTCACTTCGGTAATGGCTTCGCCCCAGACCCGCACCCCGTTGTAGAACTGCTGGTAACGGGTAATCACCGCGCCATTGTCCAGGTTGCCGCGGCGTTCGACGGCCAACTCTTCGGCACTGACCCCCAGGGTCGCGTGCAAGTCCGCGGGACCGGCGAGCGAGCGCTGGGCCGGCAGACTGCCGACGTCCACCAGGCTGGCGGCGAATGCGGAAATGGGAAGGGCGAGAGCGGTGAGCAAAAACGATTGCGCTGCAAAATTCCTCTGCATTGAGATGTATCTCCATATTGTTCTAGTAAAGTCGGAGGATCTCTCCGAGACAGCCCCTGCCGCCGGGTAGCGGGCAGAAGCATGCTCACGTCAGCAGGCTCACAGGATGGTGCGTCGCCAGGGCTATGCGTGAAGGCGTAGGTATAGACGTAGTTTTTTCCTTATCAAAAAAACGTCACATACAGCGCCGGGCTCTAGCACGCGGCATTGCGCCGCAAAAACGCCGACAGGAATCGCCCAGCACCAGCAAAGCCGGGTGCTGCAGCGCAGCGTACCGACCTTGGCGGACAGGCCTGAGCCGTCAACCCGAAGGCCGAGGTCCCAACTTTAGGCCTGGCTAAAAGCTGTCCAATTGGTCGAGAACTGACACCCCCATATTTTGGCACTATAGTCTCAATCTGGCCTGGCCTGCCCCGGAAAGCAACACCGCAATGCCCTGTTCAAAGGCCGCGCCCATCCTGTTAACAACCAGAAGGAGCCGTCCGTGAATATCCGTCCCTGCCTGCTGCTGGCCGCCCTGCTCTGGCCCCCCGCGCCGGCGTTGGCCTACTCCGACAACTACCTGATCGGCCGTGGCATCTATGATATTACCGGCCCCGCCGCCGAGGTGAGCCTGTTCGGTTATGCCGCCCTGGACCAGATCGCCAGCGGGATCCACGACCGACAATGGGCGCGGGCCTACATAGTGGCCGACCCGACGACCGGCAACCGGGTGGTGTTCGTCAACATCGACAGCGGCGCGACCTTCCAGGGCGTGACCCAGGGCGTGACCGCGGCGCTCAATCGCCGCTACGGCATGCTCTACAACGAACGCAACCTGGTGATCAGCGCCACCCACACCCATGCCGCGGCGGGCGGACACTCCCACTACGCGCTCTACAACATCACCACCAAGGGTTATATCAAGCAAACCTTCGACGCCCAGGTGAACGGCATAGTCGCTGCCATCGACCGCGCCCACCGCGACCTTGCCCCCGGGCATATCCTGTTCAATCGCGGCGAGCTGTGGGGCGCCAACGCCAACCGCAGCCAGGAGGCTTACTACCGCAACCTCGACGCGGGCCAGTACCCGGATACCGATCCGGAAATGACCGTGCTCAAACTGGTCAAGAATGGCCAAGCGGTGGGCATGATCAGTTGGTTCGCCACCCACGGGGTGTCGTTGCCCAACACCAATACCCTGCTCTCTGGCGACAACAAGGGTTATGCCGAGTACCTGTTCGAAAAACAGGAAGTGGGCAACCGCTATGACGAAAACGCCTTTGTCGCCGCCTTTGCCCAAAGCAATGCCGGCGATATGACCCCCAACCTGCGACTCGACGGCACCGGCCCCGGCGACACACCGGAACAGAGCGTGCGCATGATCGGGCAACGGCAGCACGACCTGGCCCGGCAACTTTTCGACCAGGCCAGCGAGCCGCTCAGCGGACCGATCAACTACCGCCACAAGTACTATGACCTGAGTGCCCAGACGGTCACGGGTGCCTTCACCGAGGACGGCCAGACCCACCGCACCTGTACCGCGGCGCTGGGCTACGGCTTTGCCGCTGGCACCGAGGACGGCCGTGGCCTGGATTTTTTCAAGGAAGGCCAGTTGCAGGGCAACCTCTTCTGGCAGGCCCTGACCGCGGTGCTGACCGCCCCGACCGACGAACAGAAAGCCTGCCACCAGCCACGCGGCTTGCTGCTGGCCCAGGGCAATTTCAAGCCCTATCCCTGGTCACCGGAAGTGTTGCCGGTGTCGATCCTGCGCGTCGGCCAACTGGGGCTGCTGGCGGTGCCGGGTGAGTTCACCATCATGGCCGGGCGCCGCCTGCGCGCCACGGTGGCCAGCGTGCCCGGCACCGGCCTGCGTCATCTGGTGGTGGCCGGCTACAGCAACGCCTACGCCGGTTACGTCACCACCCACGAAGAGTACCGCCTGGGCCATTACGAGGGCGGCTCCACCCATTTCGGACCCTGGACCCTGGCCGCCTATCGCCAGGCGCTGCACGAGCAGGCGGTCAGCCTGGCCAGCGGCGAACCGCTGCCGCGCACCGACGAACCGCGCCCGCGCGACCTCAAGGACCAGCAGATGACCTTGCAGACCGGCGTGGTGCACGACCAGCCGCCGGTGTTCAAGAAGATCGGCGACCCGGTGAGCCAGCCGGCGCTGCGCTACGGCCGCGGGCAAACCGCCCAGGCGGTGTTCTGGGCCGGCCACCCGAAAAATGACCTGCGCACCATGGGCAGCTTTCTCGAGGTGCAGCGCCTGGTGAATGGCCAATGGCTGACCGTCGCCAACGACAACGACTGGTCCACGCGTTTTCGCTGGAAACGCATCGACGGTTTTTGGGGCACGTCACAGGCCACCGTCGAATGGGACATCGACGCCAGCGCAACCGCCGGCACCTATCGCCTGACGCACAGTGGCACGCGCAAGGCGCCCTTCACCTTCGCCCTGCACCCCTATAGCGCGGTCAGTCGCAGTTTCGTCGTCGAATGACCGAGCCCAGGGGCAAGCTCAGGGCAAGGGCGCCGGCAAGGGGATCTGGGCAAAGGGCACCGGCAGCCTGAGCTCGCCGCCTTCAGGCAGGTGGGCCCGGGTCACTGCCAACAGACCCCGCAGGTCCTGCAGCCGCAGGCCCTCGGGTTGGCGTGGGTCGTTGCCGAAAAAATCTTCCCAATGCCCGACCACCGCCAGGCGTGGCCGCAGCCGGTCGAGCAGCACCCGCGGGTACGCCGGAACCTGGTCCCAGGCGCCGGCACAGAGGATCGCCACATCCACTGCCCTACCGTCCGGCAGCTGCGGTGGCAGCCCCAGCGGCGGGGTGCTGGCGGCATCCTGGTAGTGCAGGCGATAACGCACCTCGCCCCGTTCATCGAGCAGATCCACCAGCCAGGCCAGGGTCTGGCCTTCCCGCCAGCCCATGACCGAACGGGGCAACTCGGCCAGGTCGGCCTGGTACTCACCCCCGAGAAATTTCAGGCCCCACAGGTGTGGCGCATGCTCGCTGCGAATGGCCATGGCGCGGACGCGCCGGTTGGGTGAAAACCACCATCGGCCGGGGCGCGATCCGTCCGCCATCAGGGCCTCGGCATCGACGATACGTTCACGCGGGATCGCCGCCGCGAGGATATGGCCCATGGTTTTCGAACCATAGACCTTGGCCTTGGGCGTGTGCCGCAGCAGCACATGGGGCACGTCGAGCAGGTGATCGTAGTGGGCATGGCCGACCAGCAGCATGCTGACGTCCGCGGCCGGCGGCATCAGGCGGTCGATCGTGGCCGGATCGGCTTGCACCGGCAGCGGTGGCAAACCCAGGGTCGCCGGGTTGCTGAACGAGGGGGCGAACAACAGGGCTTCGCCTTGCCAGCGCAGCAAATAGCCGCCCACGCCCAGGTATTGCAGGCTCGGCGAACTCCGCTCAGTCGCCTGGAACAAGGGCAGCTGTGCCGGGTTTTGCGCACAGCCCGCCAACAGCAGCAAGACCAGCATCAGCAGACGTGTTGCCATGATAACTCCCCTGCAAATTCGCCAGTGTGCGGCGCAAGCAACGCATTGTCTGCCGACCCTAGGGCTGGAGGACCACGTCCCTCGCCCCGGGGCTATTCCAGCCGGGCCAGGCGATCGCCAGGTCGCGGCAGATTGGCCGCAAGCCCTGTGTTGATAAGGGATTGAGCTCTGAGCGAGCGGGACACTGGCTTGTGCCCCCTTACCGGCGCCGCCGCGGGCTCGAACAACCGGTCGCAAACATCCCTGATTCCCTGCACTTTTTGCTAGGGTAGCGACAGGCTTGGCCGTTTGCCGTGAAGCCCTGCACTAAAGGATTCCCAATGCGGTGTCGGGTGGTAGCGCTTCTTCTGACTCTCTTCGCCAGCGAGCTGCACGCCAGTGAGGTGCTGATGGCCTTTGGCGAGAAAATCCCACCGTTCTGTTTCCCGGAAACCCGTTCCGGCATCGAGCTGGAGGTGATCGGCGAGGCGTTGGCCTACCGCGGTCATCGGTTGGCACCGCGCTTTTACCCCTTTGCCCGGGTGCCGTTGTCCTTTATCAATGGCGAGGTGGACGCCGCAATGACCGACTTGGGCCAGGACCTGACGCCCTATGGCGCGCATTACGGCGATCCAGCGGTGTTTTATGACAATGTGTTCGTCACGCTGCAGGCCCGCCACCTGCAAATCCGCACCCCTGCCGACCTCGCCGGTCTGCGGGTCATCGCGTTTCAGGGCGCCTCCAAGCGCTATCCGCTATGGCTGGCGCCCGTCATCGCCGCCGGCAATTACCATGAGCAAGCCGATCAGGAGACCCAGGTGCTGGCCCTGGAGAAGGAACGCCATGACGTGGTGCTCAGCGACCGCAGCATTTTCCGCTATTACAGCCTGCGCCTGAAAAACCACCGCGGCTACAGCTTGCGGCCGGTCGAGGAGCATCGTTTCGTGCAACTTGAGCCGAACGATTACCGCCCGGTGTTTCGCAACCAACAGGTGCGCGACGATTTCAATGTGGGACTGCAACAGCTCAAACAGAGCGGGCGCTACCAGGCGATCCACGACAAATACCTGAAGGAGTAGATCTGCCCGGCCCGCCATGCCTGCGTTAGCAGCGATCGACTGGCACGACGCCCGGGCCCCGCAACGCGGTTAGGCGCTGGGCGTTCCCCGTAGGCCGAGGCTAGAAATCAATGCAGACATCGCCCTTGGGCACACTGCAGCACGAGAGGATATACCCCTCGGCCAGGTCGTCGTCGGTGATACCGCCGTTGTGTTCCATGTCCACCTCGCCGGCGGTCTTCATCACCTTGCAGGTGCCGCAAATGCCCATGCCGCAGGCCTTGGGGATATGCAGCCCGAGCTTGGCCGCCGCGGCGTGCACCGTCTCGCCCGGGGCCACGCGGATGCTCTTGCCGGTGCTGCTGAACTCGACTTGGTAGAGGTCGGCCGCATCCAGCACTGGCGCGTCCGCGGCCTGCTCGGCATGCTCGATGGCATCGGCGCGGGCCTCGGGCGGCGTGGCGCCGAAGGACTCCTCGTGGTAACGGCGCATGTCGAAACCGTTCTGTTCCAGCAGCCGCTTGACCGCGGTCATATAGGGGGTCGGGCCGCAGCAAAAAATCTCCCGCGCCATAAAGTCCGGCGCGATCAACTCGAGCATCAGCTGATTCAGGTAACCCCGATAGCCGGCCCAGGCTTCGCCCAGCCCATGCTTTTCGCAGATGATATGCAGGCTGAAGTTGTTGATCCGCGACGCCATATGTTCCAGCTCGCGGTGATAGATCACATCCTTGGGCGAGCGCGCACTGTGCACAAAGACCATGTCGACCGCACCATTGGTGTCGAAAAACCAGCGTGCCATGGACATCACCGGAGTGATACCGACACCACCGCTGAGGTAGAGCACCTTGTCGTTGGGGAAGTCCATGGCATTGAACAGCCCGACCGGGCCATGCACAGCCAGCTCGTCGCCTTCCTTGAGGTTATCGTGCAGCCAGTTGGACACTTTGCCGCCGGGCACCCGCTTGATGGTCAGGGAAAAGCTGTAGGGCACCGAAGGCGAGCTGGAGATGGTGTAGGAGCGCATGATCGGCTGCCCCTCGATCTCCAGCTCCAGGGTCACAAACTGCCCCGGCTTGAAGAAGAACATGATCGGCTGGTCGGCCATGAAACAGAAGGTCCGCACGTCCCAGGTTTCCTGGATCACCTTGACGCAGCGCACCAGGTGGCGGCCGTTGGCCCAGGTCTGGGTGTTGACCGGATTCAGAAAGTTGCTGGACATACTCATCTCCACGGCCGAATGCCGGCCTGCTTGCCAGGGAGTTTGCGCAAGGCCCTGGGTGACCACTTACCTATCTGCGACATCCACATGCTTATCGCGACCGGCCCCGTACCATCAGCCCTGGGGCGTCGGGAACGGATTCGGCCATGTCGCCCAGGGATAAGGCCGTACACGCGCCGGCCGCCACACTCGCTCCAAGCCGGACCCTCGGGGCAGTCTTGCCCCGACGCCATCATCAGCTCCGGCACCAGCGCTGTCGAGCGACCGCGCCCGCCTTGCGTTGCAACCGTATCCGCCACTTTCACCGGCCGCCGCCTGCGGCCCTGAGGATTTAACCGATGGACGTCACTACAACCCTGAGTTTGGGCGATCCGCTGGAGCCTGCACGCAAGGCCACCGCCGACATGCTGCAAAACCGCGAGCGCACCTTTTCGTTGCCGCAGCCGTTCTACAGCGACGAGCGCCTGTTCGATATCGACATGCAGGAGATTTTCCACAAGGAATGGCTGATCGCCGGCATGACCTGCGAGATCCCGGCCAAGGGTAATTACCTGACCCTGCAGATCGGCAAGAACCCGATCATCATCATCCGCGGCGCCGAAGGCGTGGTGCATGCCTTCCACAACGTCTGCCGCCATCGCGGTTCGCGGCTGTGCACCAGCGACAAGGGCAAGGTCGCCAAGCTGGTCTGCCACTACCACCAGTGGACCTACGAACTGGACGGCCGCCTGCTGTTCGCCGGCACCGAGATGGGCGCCGACTTCGACATGAAGCAGTACGGCCTGAAACCGGTGAACGTCAAGACCGCCGGCGGCTACATCTTTATTTCCCTGGCGGAAAACCCGCCGGCCATCGACGAGTTCCTCGCCACCCTGGCGCACTACATGGAACCCTACGACATGGAAAACACCAAGGTGGCGGTGCAGACCACCTTGATGGAAAAGGCCAACTGGAAACTGGTGCTGGAAAACAACCGCGAGTGTTACCACTGCAGCGGCTCGCACCCGGAGTTGCTCAAGACCTTGCTGGAGTGGGACGACGTCACCGACCCACGCGCCGACCAGGCCTTCAAGGATCACGTGGCGGCCTCGGCCGCCGCCTGGGACGCGGAAAAGATCCCCTACGCCCACGCCAGTTTCGGCTTGCGCAACCGCATCGTGCGCATGCCGCTGCTCAAGGGCACGGTGTCCATGACCATGGACGGCCAGCCGGGCTGCAAGAAACTCATGGGGCGGATCCAGAACCCCGACCTGGGCTCCATGCGTATCCTGCACCTGCCGCATTCGTGGAACCACTGCATGGGCGACCACATCATCAATTTCACCGTCTGGCCCCTGGGCGCCCAGGAAACCATGGTCACCACCAAGTGGCTGGTGCACAAGGACGCCGTGGAAGGGGTGGACTACGACGTGGCGCGCATGCGCGAAGTCTGGGACGCCACCAACGACCAGGACCGTCGCCTGGCCGAGGAAAACCAGCGTGGGATCAACTCCACGGCCTACCAGCCGGGGCCCTACTCGAAGACCTATGAGTTCGGCGTGGTCAACTTCGTCGACTGGTACAGCGAGCGCCTGCTGAACAACCTGGGTGCCGAACCGGCCGCCTACCTGCGCGGGATCAAAAGCCAGTAAAAAACCGCCGCCCGCCGTCCCCACCCTGGGGACGGCCTTGCCCCTAGGGGTCTCGGCATGGCTGCCGGTCAGGCGTTATAGTGCGCGCCCAACAGGGCCGGCGCGCACCCGTCCGACAGGATCTGGTTGACGCTCAGCCTCCCCTGAGGCAGACGGGGTCAGGCGTCACTGCGCTGATAACACAGCACGCCAGCGCCCCATGGCCGTTACCGGATCCGCCGGCGAACCTGTTCCTACGCATCGACTACCTGGACGACCAGCAGCGCCGCCTGCCGGATCGAGGGCCGCGAACAACCGGCCAACAGCCAGGACCTGGCCGAGCTCTGCCAGCGCAACCAGAACCCGCTGCTGCGCTGCATCGCCGCCCAAGGCCTGGATCACTTCAGCGTGCTGGACAAGGTCTCGCGGGGCGCGCGGCGCGCCTGGCGTTCAACAATGACGGGATCCCGTTCAAGCTGACGGAGGCAGAGTTTCAACACCCCGCCGCGCAGTCGCGACCAGACCTGCCATACGGCGGTAACGGCGACCGCAACAGCCGCCGGTCTAGCTGAGGCGCCAGCCCTGCCGGCCGCTCAGAGCCTGACGCTGGCGAAGGTCGACTCGTTGCGCGCCTGGCTCAGGGCGGTCAGGGCGCCGGACATCGGTGCCAGGACCAAGGTTTGCGGAATGGGCAGTAACGCCACCTGCTGTGACGTGTTGGAGCCCATGCGCTCGTCGCGCGGCGGAATGCCGAAGTATTCGCGGTAGCATTTGGAAAAATGCGGCGTGGAG
Organism: Pseudomonas sp.; assembly: GCF_040514055.1. GTDB lineage: Bacteria > Pseudomonadota > Gammaproteobacteria > Pseudomonadales > Pseudomonadaceae > Aquipseudomonas. The sequence continues at coordinate 44,752 of NZ_JBEVDL010000070.1, read as the reverse complement.
ACGAAACCGCAGACCGAAGCCACTTCGATAATCGACATAGGCGTTTGCTTGAGCAACTGACGCGCCCGCACCAGGCGCAGCTTCAGGTAATAACGCGACGGCGAGCAGTGCAGGTACTTCTGGAACAGCCGCTCCAGCTGGCGCCGCGACACCGCGACATAAACCGCCAACTCGTCCAGGTCGATCGGCTCTTCCAGATTGGCCTCCATCAGCGCGACGATTTCCTGCAACTTCGGCTGGTTGGTGCCCAGCATATGCTTGAGCGGCACCCGCTGGTGATCCTGCTCGTTGCGGATACGTTCATACACGAACATCTCGGAAATGGCTGCCGACAGTTCACGACCATGCTCGCGGGAAATCACGTGCAGCATCATGTCCAGCGGCGCGGTACCGCCCGAGCTGGTGAAGCGGTTGCGGTCCAGGGTGAACAAGCGCGTGCTCATCACGACCCGTGGAAAGGCCTCCTGCATCGACGCCAGGCACTCCCAGTGTACGCTGCAATCGAAGCCGTCGAGCAGGCCGGCGCACGCCAGGGCCCAGCTGCCAGTACAGACCGCGCCGAGCTTGCGCGATTGCCGCGCCTGGCCCTGCAGCCAGCTGACGTGTTCGCGGGTGACACTGCGCTGGATACCGATGCCACCGCAGACGATCACCATGTCCAGCGCGGGGGCGTTGGCCGCCGACGAGTCCGGGGTGATCTGCAGCCCGTCGCTGGCCCAGACCTGACCGCCGTCGAGGGTCAGGGTGGTCCAGCGGTACAGCTCACGACCGGACAGCTGATTGGCCATGCGCAGCGGCTCGACCGCCGAGGCCAGGGAAATCAGGGTGAAATTGTCCAGCAGCAAAAAGCCGATGGATTGCGGGGCACGGGTTTGGGTTCCGGCATTGAACGGTGACATCGCTATCTCCTCACGCAAAGCAGCTATGGCTGGCCTCAGGCGAGGCTCTTGTTTTTTGATCTTTTTATAATTTTTGCCAGGTGCGTCACGACGCCCACTGCCCGGCACTTGGCAGAGCACAACGCAAATGCCATGCCGAGATTGAACAGTTATTCAATAAAACCTAAAAACGACGCCGCAATGCGTCTAGCCGGCGCGGCGGCGAGGGACCGGGTTAACTGCTCAAGCCTGTCTAGCTCAAGGCCTGCAGCCCCCACTGAGCACTTTGGTAGCACTTTACCGGGATGCCGGCGGCGCCGAAGAAACGACTGTCACCCCAGGCGCGGCGTACCGCTGAAAGATCGCGCCAGGATGACGGCGACTGCGCCAAAAAATGGCGCGGCCGGCAGACAGGAACACAAATCGCGCAACGCGATCAGCACTCGATGGCGCTGACCGCCAGGCCGCCGCGGGAGGTTTCCTTGTATTTGTCGTGCATGTCGGCGCCGGTGTCGCGCATGGTGCGGATCACCCGATCGAGGGAGATGAAGTGTTCGCCGTCGCCGCGCATGGCCATTTGCGCGGCGTTGATCGCCTTGACGGCAGCGATCGCATTGCGCTCGATACAGGGTACCTGGACCAGGCCGCCGACCGGGTCGCAGGTCAAACCCAGGTTGTGTTCCAGACCGATTTCGGCGGCGTTCTCCAACTGCCCGGGCGTGGCCCCGAGGATCTCCGCCAGCCCCGCCGCCGCCATGGCGCAGGCCGACCCGACCTCGCCCTGGCAGCCGACTTCGGCACCGGAGATCGAGGCGTTTTTCTTGCACAAGATACCGATCGCCGCCGCGGCCAGGAAATAATCGGTGACGTCGGCTTCGGTCACCGCCGGGCTGAACCGCACGAAATAATGCAGCACCGCCGGAATGATGCCGGCGGCACCGTTGGTCGGTGCGGTGACCATGCGCCCACCGGCGGCATTTTCCTCATTGACCGCCAGGGCGAACAGGTTGACCCACTCCATGCCACTAAGGGTCGAGCCGATCACATTGGGTTTGCCCAGTTCCTGCAGGCTGCGGTGCAGCTTGGCTGCACGCCGCTTGACGTTGAGCCCGCCGGGCAGGATGCCCTCGTGGCGCAGGCCGTTGTCCACGCAGTCGCGCATGGCCTGCCAGAGGCGCATCAGGCCCTGGCGGATTTCGCTTTCGCTGCGCCAGGCCTTTTCGTTGGCCATCATCAGTTGCGACACCCGCAAGCCGTGGACCCGGCACAGTTCGAGCAACTCGGCGGCGCTGGAAAACTCGTAGGGCAGCTGCGTATTGTCCTGATCCAAGGCACCGCTGGCCGCCTGGGCCGCATCGACCACAAAACCGCCGCCAATGGAGTAATAGGTGTCCTGGTGCAGTTCACCGCGGGTGCCTTCGGCGATCAGGGTCATGGCATTGGGGTGGTACGGCAGGTTTTCTTCCAGCATCAGCAGGTCCCGCGCCCAGTCGAACGGCACCTCGACTTCGCCGCCCAACACCAGGCTGGCGCTGGCCCGCAGGTCGGCGATACGCGACGCGATCGACGCCGGATCGATGCTGTCGGGCCATTCCCCCATCAGCCCCATCAGCACGGCGTTGTCACTGCCATGGCCGACCCCGGTGGCCGACAGCGAACCATAGAGGCGCACCTCGACCCGCCGCACCTGCGACAACAGCCCGGCAGTGCGCAGGGCCTCGACGAACAAGCCCGCGGCCCGCATTGGCCCCACCGTGTGCGAACTGGAAGGTCCGATACCGATCTTGAACAGGTCGAACACGCTGATGGCCATGGTTGCTCCGCGGGTGGGCGGGGGCGACAAGCCCCCGCTGACAGGGTCCGGCATACCCGGACCGGCGATGGCCCATCTTCGGCCTTTGTCGCGGCGCGGCGGGGCCCCACACCGACTTGTCCATGCTTACAAGCGTCGTCCCGGTCCAGGCTGGAGCCAGCTAAAATGACTCGAACGCGCTGCGCCATGCTGGATACGACCTGTCAGACCTCAAATGCGACCTGATCGGTAGGCGCAGCGCTCAGCCTGTTCCATCATCGCGGCACTGGCGCGCTGCATGCACAGCCGAACCCGACATGCGCGTCGCGCCGACGCATTCTCTTGTTTTAAGGATCCCCCATGAAAGGCATAACCTCTTTCTGTTTGACGCTGTGCCTCAGCACCCCTCTGCTGGCCACGGCCGCGGAACCCGACAGTTGCAAGCTGGTGCGTTTCGGTGACATCGGCTGGGCGGATATCGCCGTGACCAACGCGGTCACCCGCTTTCTGTTGTCCTCCCTGGGCTACACCACCCAGGCCACTCAGCGCACCTCCCAGGAAACCTACGCGGCCCTGAAGGACAATACCCTTGATGTGTTCCTCGGTAACTGGGTGCCGGCCGGCAGCCAACCGTCGCCGGATGGCAGCCGCAGCGAAACCCTGCGCGCCAACCTGCTGGGGGCCAAATACACCCTGGCGGTGCCCGATTACGTCTACGACGCCGGGCTGCACAGCTTCGCCGACATCGCCAAGTACAGTACCGAGCTGAACGGGGAGATCCAGGGGATCCACCCGGGCAGCGGCAACAAGCGCATCGCCAAGATGATCGCCGAGAATACCTTTGGCCTGGGCAAGTTCAAACTGATCGAAAGCAACGAAAAACACATGCTGGCCAATGTCGGCCGTGCCATGCACCTCAAGCAATGGCGGGTGTTTCTGGGCTGGGAACCGCACCCGATGAACACCCGCATGAAACTGCGCTACCTCGAAGGCGGTGACGACATCTTCGGCCCCGAATACGGTTCTTCCACCGTCTACACCAACACCCGCGTTGGCTACGCCAAGGAGTGCAGCAACGTCGGCCAACTGCTGCAGAACCTGGAGTTCAGCCTGGAGATGGAAAACGTGTTGATGGACGCCGTGCAGAATCAACAGGAAACCCCACGTCGCGCGGCCAAAGCCTGGCTCAAGACCCACCCGCAGGTGCTGGACGCCTGGCTTGCCGGGGTCAAGACGCGCGATGGACAACCCGGCCTCGACGCGGTGAAAGCGTCGCTGGGGCTGCAGTAACCCGCGACCGGCAGGGCGGCGGCGGATCCGCCGCCCGGCTGGCGTGTCCCACCCCGCTCGGGCAACCTGGCTGAGCGATCCAAGCCCATGATCCCCAAGGAGTACCACGCATGAAAGGCTTTGCCGTCGCCTGTTTATCTCTCTGCCTGAGTTTGCCGGGCCTGGCCCGCGCCGCGGAACCGCAAAGCTGCAAGCTGGTGCACTTCTCCGATGTCGGCTGGACCGATATCACCATGACCACCGCCACCACCCGTATCGTTCTCGGCGCCCTGGGCTACGTGACCAAGGCCAAGCGCCTGTCGGTGCCGGCGACCTACAAGGAGTTGAGCGAGGGCAAGCTCGATATCTTCCTCGGTAACTGGATGCCGGCCCAGGAAAACGACCTCAAGCCCTACCTGGCCAACAACAGCATCGACAGCCTGGGGGTCAACCTGCAAGGCGCCAAATACACCCTGGCCGTCACGGCACCGGCCTACGAGGCCGGGGTACGCACCTTCGCCGACCTGGCCAAGCACGCCGACCAGTTCGACAGCAAACTCTATGGCATCGAGCCGGGCAACGACGGCAACAAGCTGCTGACCGACATGATCGCCAAGAACAGCTTCGGCCTGGGCAAGTTCCAGGTCGTCGAATCCAGCGAGCAGGGCATGCTGGCCCACGTGCTGCGCGCCCAGCACCTGAACAAGTGGATCGTTTTCCTCGGCTGGGCGCCCCATCCGATGAACAACCGGGTGAAGATGCATTACCTCGATGGCGGCGACGAGTTCTTCGGCCCCAATTTCGGCGGCGCCACCGTCTACACCACCGTACGTGCCGGTTATGCCCGCGAGTGCCCGAATGTCGGGCAGTTTCTCGGCAACCTGGTATTCAACGTCGAGATGGAAAACCAGCTGATGGATGCCGTGCTCAATGAACACGTCAACCGCCGCCAAGCCGCCAAGGCCTGGCTCAAGGCCAATCCCCAGGTCCTCGATGGCTGGCTGGCCGGTGTGACCACCTACGACGGCCAACCCGGGCTGGAAGCGGTCAAGGCCAAACTCGGCCTCTGAACCGGCCTGACGCACGCCCGACCGGCTCGGGCCTGTTGATACGATGCACAGGGGTTGCACGCCAAAGGGGCCCAGACGCTACTGCGCGACGTGCCTAGGGATGATCATGCCCTCCCCCCTCTGGTAGGAGGCCCGCCCTCTGGCCGAAGCCGGGGTAGGCCGATCCCTGTAATCCGCCCCCTCCGGCGCAAGAGCGCGTCCCACAGGGTGCACCGCCACGCTGGAGGGGTGCCGATGTCCCGCCCCTGGCCTGGGGCCATTCTTCTCGGCAACGCGGCGCGCGTGGCCAGTGTCAACAGGCCCAAGGCGCATCGTCCGGTGCTCGTCCCGTGGCCCATCTTTGGATGGGCATGCGGGCCTCGCGGACCCTCCAAGCGCGTGCGAAATCGTCATCTGCGACACCACCCATGCTGGATACGACGCCGGCTGCACTGGATACGACCCCCCCTGTAGGCGTTTGTTTTGGCCTGTTCCATGATCGGGCTCGACTCGACCGCTAGGCTGGGTGATGGTGAAGTGCGCAGTCGATGACCCGCATGCCCGCACATTAGAAAAAACGGCACCTGCGCTCCATCGAGCCCTGCCGATAAAAACCGAAGAGGAGTCCGCCCATGAAAGGTTGCACATCATTGCTCTTGGCCGCGTCCCTGAGCTTGCCCCTGCTGGCGCAGGCGGCGGAGCCGGAGTCCTGTAGCACGGTCCGTTTCGCCGACGTCGGCTGGACGGACATCACCGTCACCACCGCGGTCACCAGCGCGGTGCTCGAGTCCCTGGGTTACACCGCCAAAACCAACCTGATTTCCGTGCCGGTGACCTACAAGTCGCTGGAGAACAAGGACATCGACGTCTTCCTCGGCAACTGGATGCCGACCATGGAAAACGACATCAAGGCGTACCGCGACAAGGGCAGCGTGGAAACCGTACGGGCCAACCTGGAAGGGGCCAAATACACCCTGGCCGTATCGGACGCGGCCTACCAGGCGGGCCTGAAAACCTTCGCCGACATCGCCAAGTTCGCCGACAAGCTGGACGGCAAGATCTACGGCATCGAGCCGGGCAACGACGGCAACCGCCTGATCCAGGGCATGATCGACAAGAACCTGTTCGACCTGGGCAAGTTCAAGGTGGTCGAGTCCAGCGAGGCGGGCATGCTGTCCCAGGTGCAACGGGCCGAACGGCGCGACCAGTGGGTGGTGTTCCTCGGCTGGGAACCGCACCCGATGAACAGCCGTTTCAAGATGCACTACCTGGAAGGCGGGGATGACGTCTTCGGCCCCAACCTGGGCGGCGCCACCATCTACACCAACGTCCGCAAGGGCTACGTGCAGGAATGCGCCAACGTCGGCAAGCTGCTGACCAACCTGGTGTTCACCCTGGACATGGAAAACTCGCTGATGGACGCGGTGCTCAACGGCAACAAGAAGCCGGCTGAAGCGGCCGCGGCCTGGATCAAGGCCAATCCCCAGGCGCTCGATGCCTGGCTGGCCGGCGTGACCAGCCGCGATGGCAAACCAGCCCTGGAAGTCGCTAAAGCCAAGTTGGCGCAGTAGAACCGCCCGCCCCCGAGCGCCGCCCAGGGCGCTCGGGGATGGCCCGGCACCGCCGTGCCTTACCGTTTCCCTCCTGCGTGTGGATGTCCATGAGCATACTGACTGATCACAAAATACCCCTCGGGCAGGTCATCGCCGACTTCGTCGAATGGCTGACCCAGCACGGTGCCGATTATTTCGACGCCTTTGCCGATGGCCTGGAGCTGATGATCCATGGCGTAACCTTCGGCCTGACCTGGTTCAACCCGCTGGCGCTGATCGGCCTGTTCGGCCTGCTGACCCAATTGATCCAGCGCAAATGGGGCCTGACCCTGTTTTGCGTCCTGTCCTTCCTGCTGATCCTCAACCTGGGGTACTGGCAGGAAACCATGGAAACCCTGGCCCAGGTGCTGTTCGCCACCCTGGTCTGCGTGCTGATAGGCGTACCGCTGGGGATCTATGCGGCGCACAAGCCCACCTTCTACACCGTGATGCAGCCGGTCCTCGACCTGATGCAGACGGTTCCGACCTTCGTCTACCTGATCCCGACCCTGACCCTGTTCGGCTTGGGCGTGGTGCCCGGACTGATTTCCACCGTGGTCTTCGCCGTCGCCGCGCCGATCCGCCTGACTTACCTGGGGATCCGCGACGTGCCCCACGAGCTGCTGGACGCCGGCAAGGCCTTTGGCTGCTCGCGCCGCCAGTTGCTGACACGCATCGAGCTGCCCCATGCCATGCCGAGCATCGCGGCGGGCATCACCCAATGCATCATGCTGTCGCTGTCGATGGTGGTGATCGCCGCCCTGGTCGGCGCCGACGGCCTGGGCAAGCCAGTGGTCAACGCGTTGAACACCGCGGATATCGCCCTGGGTTTCGAAGCCGGCCTGGCGATCGTGCTGCTGGCCATTATTCTCGACCGGGTCTGCAAGCAGCCCGAAGCCAAACAGAGGACTGCCGCATGAGCATGATTCGTTTCGAGAACGTAGACGTCGTCTTCTCCAAGTACCCGCGTGAGGCCCTCGCGCTGCTGGATCAAGGCCTCACGCGGGATCAGATCATCAAGAAGACCGGCCTGATCGTGGGCGTTGAAAAGGCCAACCTGGAGATCGAGCGCGGCGAAATCTGCGTGCTGATGGGGCTCTCCGGCTCCGGCAAGTCCAGCCTGCTGCGCTGCATCAATGGGCTCAACACCGTCAGCCGCGGCCGCTTGCTGATCGAGCATGAAGGCGCCAATGTCGACATCGCCAGCTGCTCGGCCGCCACGCTCAAGGCCATGCGCACCAAACGCATCGCCATGGTGTTCCAGAAGTTCGCCCTGATGCCCTGGCTGACGGTGGAGGAGAACATCAGTTTCGGCCTGGAGATGCAGGGCCGCCCCAGCGCCGAGCGGAAAAAGCTCACCGACGACAAGCTTGAGCTGGTTGGCCTTACCCAGTGGCGCCACAAGCGCCCGGACGCACTGTCCGGCGGCATGCAACAGCGGGTCGGCCTGGCCCGCGCGCTGGCCATGGACGCCGATATCCTGTTGATGGACGAGCCCTTCTCCGCCCTCGACCCGCTGATTCGCCAAGGCCTGCAGGACGAGCTGCTGGAGCTGCAAAGCCGGCTGAACAAGACCATCGTGTTCGTCAGCCATGACCTGGACGAGGCGCTGAAAATCGGCACGCGCATCGCCATCATGAAAGACGGGCGGATCATTCAGCACGGCAAACCGGAAGACATCGTGCTCAACCCCGCCGATGAATACGTGCGCCTTTTCGTCGCCCACACCAACCCGCTCAACGTCCTGCGCGGCTCCAGCCTGATGCGTCCGCTGGCGCAGTGCCAGACCGCGGCTGGCGAGGTCTGCCTCGACCAGGGCCGCGATTGCTGGATGGGCCTGAACGCCGAAGGCGCGGTCACCCAACTGCGCCAGGGCAAGCAAAAACTGTCGGTGCAGGCCTGGGCCCCTGGCCAGTCGCTAGGGACGCTACAGGACCAGCCGACCCTGGTCGATGCGCGTATCGCCATGCGCGATGCCTTGCAGATCCGTTACCAGACCGGACACAAGCTGATGCTGCAGGACCAGGGCAAACTGGTCGGCATTCTCGGCGACAGCGAGCTGTACCACGCCCTGCTCGGCAAGAACCTGGAAAAAAGCGAACCCGCGGTACCCGCCGCCGCGCCGCTGTCGCAGGTGGTCTAGACCGTTCGAAAATCGGCGACGGGGGCCGCAAGCCACGGCCCACGTCGCTTTCAGCTATGCCCGGTCGTTTTTATTGATTGTTCGTTCAATAAAAAACACCTAGACTTTATCGACGTCTCACGCGCTCCGGAGAGCCTGATGCCCAAAGTCGGTATGCAACCCATCCGCCGCTCGCAGCTGATCAACGCCACGCTGCAGGCAGTCGACCAGGTCGGTATGGGCGATGCCAGCATCGCCCTGATCGCCCGCCTGGCCGGGGTGTCCAACGGCATCATCAGCCACTATTTCCGGGACAAGAACGGCCTGCTCGAGGCGACCATGCGCCACCTGATGAGCGCCCTCAACCTGGCGGTCCGCGAACGCCGCGCCGCACTGACCGAGGACAGCCCGCGCGCGCACTTGCGCGCCATCATCGCCGGCAACTTCGATGACACCCAGGTCAATGGCCCGGCGGTGAAGACCTGGCTGGCGTTCTGGGCTGTCAGCATGCATCAACCGGCCCTGCGCCGCCTGCAACGGATCAACGACCACCGCCTGTATTCCAACCTGTGCTGCGAACTGCAGCGCCTGCTGCCCCAGGCCGCGGCACGTAACGCCGCACGTGGCCTGGCCGCCCTGATCGATGGCCTGTGGCTGCGCGGCGCGCTGTCCGGCCCGGCCTTCGACACCCAGCAAGCACTGGACATCGCCTACAACTACCTGGACCTGCAGCTGGCCAAACCGACCGGCTGACCCCGCGCCCCGTCAAGACCGCGCCCCCCCTAGACTCTGGAGACCATATGCCTCGCTTCGAACTGCAAAAACTCTACATCCATGGCGCCTACGTGGATGCCACCAGCGGCGAGCACTTCGAGTCGATCAATCCGGCCACCGGGGAAGTCCTCGCCCGGGTGCAGCGCGCCTCCCAGGCCGATGTCGAGCGGGCCGTGGTCAGCGCCGAGCAGGGGCAGAAAGTCTGGGCAGCGATGACCGCCATGCAGCGCTCGCGCATCCTGCGCAAGGCGGTGGACATCCTGCGCGAGCGCAACGACGAGCTGGCCGAGCTGGAAACCCTGGACACCGGCAAGCCGCTGTCGGAAACCCGCTATGTCGACATCGTCACCGGCGCCGATGTACTGGAGTACTACGCCGGCCTGGTGCCGGCCATCGAGGGCGAGCAAATCCCGCTGCGCGAGACGGCCTTTGTCTATACCCGCCGCGAGCCGCTGGGGGTGGTGGCCGGTATCGGTGCCTGGAACTACCCGATCCAGATCGCCCTGTGGAAATCCGCCCCGGCCCTGGCCGCCGGCAACGCCATGATCTTCAAACCCAGCGAAGTCACCTCGTTGACCACCTTGAAGCTGGCCGAGATCTACAGCGCCGCCGGCCTGCCCGATGGCGTGTTCAACGTGGTCACCGGCAGCGGCCGCGAGGTTGGCACCTGGCTGACCGAACACCCGCGTATCGAGAAAATCTCCTTTACCGGCGGCACCGACACCGGCAAGAAAGTCATGGCCAGCGCCTCCAGCTCCTCGCTGAAGGACGTCACCATGGAGCTGGGCGGCAAATCGCCGTTGATCATTTTCGAGGACGCTAACCTCAACCGCGCCGCGGATATCGCGGTCATGGCCAACTTCTACAGCTCCGGCCAGGTCTGCACCAATGGCACCCGGGTCTTTATACCGCGCGCCTTGCAGGCGCGCTTCGAAGCCAAGGTACTCGAGCGCGTCCAGCGCATCCGCCTGGGCGACCCGACCGACGCGCAGACCAACTTCGGCCCGCTGGTCAGCTTCGCCCATATGGACAGCGTGTTGAAGTACATCGCCCAGGGCAAGGCCGAGGGTGCCCGCCTGCTCTGTGGCGGCGAGCGGGTCATCGACGGCGCGTTCGCCCAGGGCGCCTACGTGGCGCCCACCGTGTTCAGCGACTGCCGGGACGACATGACCATAGTGCGCGAGGAAATCTTCGGCCCGGTCATGAGCATCCTGGTCTACGACGACGAGGCCGAAGTCATCCGCCGCGCCAACGACAGCGAGTTCGGCCTGGCGGCCGGGGTCGTGACCCAGGACCTCAATCGCGCGCATCGGGTGATCCACCAGTTGGAAGCCGGTATCTGCTGGATCAATACCTGGGGCGAGTCGCCGGCGGAAATGCCGGTGGGGGGTTACAAGCAGTCCGGGGTCGGCCGCGAAAACGGCCTGGTGACCCTGACCCAGTACACCCGGATCAAATCGGTGCAGGTCGAGTTGGGCGACTACAACTCGGTGTTTTAGAGACGCAGCCGCAAGCAGCAAGAAAAGCAGCTGCAAGCTGCAACAGCAGAGCGGTTTTGGCTTTAGCTTGCCGCTTGTTGCTTACCGCTTTCCTCTTAAGGATGCCCCATGGAATTCGACTACATCATCATCGGCGCCGGTTCGGCCGGGAACACCCTGGCCGCGCGCCTGAGCGAGGATGCCGAGGTCAGCGTGCTGCTGCTGGAAGCCGGCGGGCCGGACTATCGCCTGGATTTCCGCACCCAGATGCCGGCGGCACTGGCGTTCCCGCTGCAGGGACGGCGTTACAACTGGGCCTACCTGACCGATCCGGAACCGCACATGGACAACCGCCGGATGGAGTGCGGACGCGGCAAGGGCCTGGGCGGCTCGTCCCTGATCAACGGCATGTGCTACATCCGTGGCAATGCCCTGGATTATGACGGCTGGGCCAAACTGCCGGGCCTCGAGGACTGGAGCTACCTGGACTGCCTGCCGTATTTTCGCAAGGCGGAAAGCCGCGACAGCGGCGCCAACGATTACCACGGTGGCGATGGCCCGGTCTGCGTGACCACCCCCAAGGCCGGCAATAACCCGCTGTTCCACGCCATGGTCGAGGCCGGGGTGCAGGCCGGTTACCCGCGCACCGAAGACCTCAACGGCTACCAGCAGGAAGGCTTCGGCCCCATGGACCGTACCGTGACGCCCCAGGGCCGGCGCTCCAGCACCGCCCGCGGCTACCTGGACCAGGCCCGTAGCCGGCCGAACCTGCATATCATCACCCATGCCCTGACCGACCGGATTCTGTTCGAAGGCAAACGCGCCACGGGCGTGGCCTACCTGCCGGGCAAGGCCACGCAGCCGCTCACGGTAAAGGCACGCCGCGAGGTGCTGCTCTGTGGCGGCGCGATTGCCTCGCCGCAGATCCTGCAGCGCTCGGGCGTCGGCCCGGCGGCATTGCTGGAGCGGCTGCAGATTCCGCTGGTGCACGACCTGCCCGGGGTCGGCCAGAACCTGCAGGACCATCTGGAAATGTACCTGCAGTTCGAGTGCGTCAAACCGGTGTCGTTGTACCCCGCGCTCAAATGGTGGAATCAACCGCCGATTGGCGCCCAGTGGCTGTTTCTCGGCAGCGGCGTCGGTGCCAGCAACCAGTTCGAGGCCGGCGGTTTTATCCGCTCCCGGCCGGAATTCGAATGGCCGAACATCCAGTACCACTTCCTGCCCGTCGCGGTCAGCTACAACGGCAGCAACGCCTACAACGGCCACAGCTTCCAGGCCCACGTCGGCTCCATGCGCTCGCCCAGCCGCGGCCGCATCGAACTGCGCTCCAGGGATCCGCGCCAGGACCCGAGTATCCTGTTCAACTACATGGCCACCGAACAGGACTGGCAGGAGTTCCGCGATGGCATCCGCATCACCCGCGAGATCATGGCGCAACCGGCGCTGGACCCCTACCGCGGCAAGGAACTGAGCCCCGGCGCCGGAGTGAACAGCGATGCCGAGCTGGACGCCTTTGTTCGCGAACATGCCGAAACGGCCTACCACCCCTCCTGCTCCTGCAAGATGGGCGAGGACGCCTTGGCCGTGGTCGATGGTCAGGGACGGGTGCATGGCCTGCAGGGGTTGCGGGTGGTGGACGCCTCGATCATGCCGTTGATCACCACCGGCAACCTCAATGCGCCGACCATCATGATCGCCGAGAAGATTGCCGACCGTATCCGCGGGCGGGCACCCTTGCCGCGCAGTCAGGCCGATTACTACGTGGCCGGCGGTGCCCCGGTGCGCGGTGCGCCACTGCGCTAAGCGCCTGTGGACATTAACCCTCGCGAGGCGCGTTGCCGCGAAGAAGGGATTATTCGTGGTCCGGTCTGACGCTCCCGATGGCCCGTTTCATGCCGAGTCTGGTTTCAAAACCAGGTTCGGCGCGGCTGTGCGGATAGTGTCCACTGGGCCTGGGGGCCGGGCTCAGGTGTCCGGGGCCGGCCAGGTGTCATTCGGCAGCAGCCGGCGACTGCCCGGAGACCGGATGCCCGCGGGCAGTCGCGGCAGCGGGCTGGGCAAGGCCGGTCCGCTGCCGGCGCCCATCTCCACACACTGCACCAGGTCCTGCCGTGCGTCATAGGAAAAACGCAGCCGCCGTGGACGATCCGCGTCCTCCTGGAGCAACCATTGCGCCAAGGGTATCTCCAGCGCCTGGCGAATCTGCCGTTTCAACTCGCGGGCACCGGCCAGCGGTCCCTGCGCCTGTGCAGCCAGATGACGAATCAGCTGATTGTCCACCAGCAGCTCGACCCCCTGCTTGAGCACCCGGTTTTTCAGGCGCTGCAGCTGCAGGCGGGTGATGGCCTGCAGCTGACGCAGCGTCAGCGGCTCGAACACCACCACCTGGTCCAGGCGATTGATAAACTCCGGGCGAAAGTGCTGTCGCAGCTGATGCATCAGGTCCTCCGGACCGCTCGCCCCTGGAAGGGCCGTGCCGCCGAGGTTGCTGGTGGCGATGATCAGCGTCTGGCTGAAGTCCACCCGTCGGCCCTGGGCGTCGGTCAGTCGACCGGCATCCAATACCGGCAATAGCAGCTGGCTGACATCGCCATGGGCCTTGTCCAGCTCATCCAGCAGGATCAGGCAGTAGGGCTGGCGGCGCACCCGTTCGGTCAGTTGTCCGGCTTCGTCATGGCCGACATAGCCTGGAGGGGCCCCGATCAGGCGCGAGACCGTATGCGGCTCCTGGTATTCACTCATATCCAGGCGGATCAACGCCTCCTCGCTGCCGAACAACAGCTCAGCCAGTGCCTTGGCCAGCTCGGTCTTGCCAACCCCGGAGGGGCCCACGAACAACAGGCTGGCGATCGGCTGGCTGCCGGTGTGCAACCCGGTGCGCGCCAGCCGAATGGCATCACAGACACGCCTGACCGCCGCTTCCTGGCCGATTACCCGCCGGTGCAGGCGGCGCTCCAAGTGCAGCAAGCGCTCGCGTTCGGGACGGCCCAGCTCGGCCAAGGGGATTCCGGTCAATCGGCTGACCACGCCGGCGATATCCTCGCGGCCCACGCGCGCGCTGGCAGGCGGCACCTGCACTGCATAGCCGGCCGGGCACTCGCGCACCACCAGGGCCGCTTCACGGGGTGAAGCGGCGCTCAGGCCCAGCTCGATCTGCTGCCCGGCGTCGGTCGGCGGCGGGGGGATGCCCTTGCCGCAAGCGATGCTGACCCGCGCGGCGGCCTGGTCGAGCAGGTCGATGGCCTTGTCCGGCAGGAAGCGCTGGCCGATGTAACGGACCGCCAGCGTGATCGCCGCGCTCAACGCCGGGTCGCTGATCGCTACCCGATGATGGCGTTCGAGCCCCGCACGCAGCCCTCGCAGGATGCCGAGGGTCTGCTTCGGCGTGGGTTCGGGCACCTGAACCGGCTGGAAGCGTCGGGCCAGGGCCAGGTCCTTCTCCAGGTACCTACGGTAGTCATCCAGCGTGGTGGCGCCGATCAGGCTCAGCTCGCCGCGGGCCAGCACCGGCTTCAAGCCATTGCCCAGGTCGAGCCCACCGGCGCCGCTGCCCCCGGCACCGACGATAATATGCACCTCGTCGATAAACAGGATCAGTTGATCGCGCTGCGCCGAGACCTCAAGCAGCAACCGCTGCAAACGCCGCTCGAACTCGCCGCGAAAATGCGCACCCGCCAGCAGGCTGGTCAGGTTCAACTCCACCAGCCGCTTGCCACTCAACAGCGGCGGTACGTCAGCCCGCAATAACCGCTGGGCCAGCCCCTCGACCAAGGCTGTCTTGCCGACCCCGGGTTCGCCGATCAGCAGGGGATTGGGTTTGCGCCGTCGGGCGAGCACCTCCAGCATGACCTGCAATTCCGCCTCGCGGCCGACCAGCGGATCGAGCTGTCCCTGCCGGGCCAGCAGGCTGAGGTCACGGCTGAATTGATCCAGCCAGGGCGTGCCGCAGGCGGCTCCGCCGCGCCGCGCGGGCGGCTCGAACCCGACCGGGGGAGGCTGGTTGTGCAGGTGCAGCACGCGTCGATAATGCAGCTCGCACAAGGCCATGTGCCGCCGCTGGCCGTTCTGCACCAGTTCGACCCGTGTTACCGCCGGGCGCTGGTGACAGATCGCACACAGGTCCATGGCCTTACCTCCCAGATCGGGTACACCAACAGGGTGTTCGACGGCTGGCGGCACGAGCAAAAAGGAACGGGCGACCGAGGGCAGTGCGGGACGCGGAAACGGGCCTACGACACGAACGATTCACTAGGTCTAGCACAGCGACCGGTGAACACCAGCACCCAACGAGACGAGTAGCCTCGCGCCACGCGGAGCGCTTGTGGTGGTCGCGCGGTTCGGCAATCATGCCCGTCTATGGGGATCACGCCCCGCGCCACTGGGACCGCTTATGTTCGATGCGTTCGCCGCTGTAAAACGGCATTTTTCTGCACTGCACTGCACCGCTGAACACTGGTCGCTGCGTTATGTGCGCCAGGACCACCAGCGCCTGGCGGTCCGCAAGCACATCGCCGAGCCGCCGCGATTCAGCCGCGATGAAGGGGCCATGCTCTGTGTGCGGGTCGCCGGCGTCGAGGCCTATGCCGCCACCAGCGACCTGTCCCTGGCCGGCCTGCAAGCTGCCCTGTCGCGCGCCGAGACCCAGGCACGGCAACTGGCGCCCTGGGCCTTGCTGGACCTGGCTGACCTGCCCGTCGCCACGGGCCGCGGGCACTACCTGTCGCCCGGTTTCGAACAGGCGTTTCCCTCGCTGGCTGACTGTTATGCCTTGCTCGGCGCCGAATCGGCGGCAGTGCCGACGGACCCGCGCCTGGTCAACTGGCACGCCGGACTCGAGGTGACGGTCCTCGAACAGCTGTACCTGAACAGCGCCGGCGCCGAACAGCTGCATGGCCAACGCTTTGTCTACCCCCACCTGGGCGTCACCGCCTATGACGGCCAGGACAGCCAGACCCGCAACCTCGGTGGCGCGCACCTGTGCCAGCAAGGCGACGGCCAGCTACTCGAGCGTCTGGGCCTGATCGGCGCGGCACCGCAAGTGGCCGACCAGGCCCTGCAGCTGCTGCTGGCACCGAACACCCCCAGCGGCCAAAGGGACCTGCTGCTGATGCCCGACCAGATGATCCTGCAGATCCACGAATCCATCGGTCACCCCCTGGAACTGGACCGCATCCTGGGCGACGAGCGCAACTACGCCGGGACCAGCTTCGTCACCGCGCACGACTTCGGTACCCTGCAGTACGGCTCGACGCTGCTCAACGTGACCTTCGACCCGCTGGTGCCCGAGGAGTTGGCCAGCTACAGCCACGACGACGATGGCAGCCCGGCCCAGCGCGAATTTCTGATCCGCGACGGCTTGTTGCTGCGGCCCCTGGGCGGTGCGCTGTCGCAGTTCCGCAGTGGCCTGGACGGTGTGGCGGCCAGCCGCGCGTGCAACTGGAACCGCGCCCCCATCGACCGCATGGCCAACCTCAATGTCGAGCCGGGCAACCGCACGCTGACAGAGCTGATCGAGGGTATTGAAAGCGGTATCCTGATGGCCAGCAACCGCTCCTGGTCCATCGACGATGCCCGCAACAAATTCCAGTTCGGCTGCGAATGGGGCCAATTGATTGAACAGGGCGAGCTGCGCGGGGTGGTGAAAAACCCGAATTACCGCGGCGTTTCCGCGCACTTCTGGCGCAACCTCAGCGCGGTGGGCGACAGCAGCACCCGCCAGGTGATGGGCACGCCCAATTGCGGCAAGGGCGAACCGAACCAGGCGGCGCGGGTCGGCCACGCTTCACCGGCCTGCGTGTTCACTGCCATCGACGTCTTCGGAGGCGCCGCCTGATGACCCTCGCTTCGCGATCCGAACAGCAGCACTTCGAATGCTTGATCGAACACTTGCGTCGTCAACTGCAAGGCGACGAAGGTTTTACCCTCGGTTACAGCGGCGAAACCTCCGAATTCATCCGCTTCAACCAGGGCCGCGTGCGCCAGGCCGGACAGGTGCAGCAAGCCAGCCTCAGCCTCAAGCTGATCGAGCACGGGCGCCATGCCGACCTGCAGATTACCCTGAGCGGCGAGCCGCAGCTGGACCTGCAGCGCCTCGAAGAGGCCTTGCTGCAACTGCGCCAAAGCCTGCCGCTGCTGACGCCAGACCCCTACCTGCTGCTCAATCAACAGTCCTGGCAGAGCTGCGTCGAACAACGGGCGTCACTGCCCGACAGCGCCGCGGTGGTGCAGCAGATCGAACAGGCCGCCAGCGGCCTGGACCTGGTCGGTTTTTATGCCGCAGGCCCGATCAGCCGCGGCTTCGCCAGCTCGACCGGGGCGTTCGGCTGGCACCTGGCGAGCAGCTTCAATTTTGACTGGAGCCTGTTCCGCGCCGAGGGACAGGCAGTCAAAGCCCAATACGCGGGCCAGACCTGGCAGCCTGAGGTGTTCGCCCGGCGCTTTGCCCTGGCGCGCGAGCAACTGAACCTGCTCGGGCTGCCGCCGCGGACCCGGGCGCCTGGCACCTACCGTGCCTATCTGGCGCCAGCGGCCCTGCAGGAAATCCTCGAGTTGCTGGCCTGGGGCGGCTTTTCCGCTCAGGCCCTGGCCGACAAACACTCTCCGTTGCAGCGCCTGCATAGCGGCGATGCGCAACTCAGCCCCCTGCTGAGCCTGCACGAACGGGTCGACGGTGCCATGAGCCCTGGCTTTTCCAGCGAGGGTTATCCACGCCATGAGCTGTGCCTGATCGACGCAGGGCGACCCGGGGCGACGCTGGCCAGCTCACGCAGCGCCGCCGAATACGGGCTAGCCGCCAATGGTGCCAGCCCCTGGGAGACGCCCCTGGCCCTGGTCATGGCCGGCGGTACACTGGAGCAAGACGCCATCTTGCGGCGCCTAGGAACAGGGCTGTATATCGGCAACCTCTGGTACCTCAACTACTCCGATCAGCCGGCCGCGCGCATGACCGGCATGACCCGCTTCGCCACCTTTTGGGTGGAAAACGGGCAGATCCAGGGGCCGGTCAACAGCATGCGTTTCGATGACAGCCTCTACCGCATGCTCGGCAGCGAGCTCGAAGGGCTGACCCGCGAAACCGAACTGAGCCTGTCCACCAGCACCTACCATGAGCGCCAATTGAGCTCGAGCCGGTTGCCCGGGGCCTTGCTCAGCGGCCTGATCCTGACGTTGTAAGCATGGGCTCGAAGCGGCCACAGCGGCCTGGCGCCGCCCCAGGCCGCGAAAGGTCGAGGACGGTACCGATGCAATGCCCCAAATGCCAGCAGGCCTGCCCGCCGCACAGCCTGGAATGCCCCCACTGCGGCATCATCTTCGCCAAGTACCGGCTGTTTATGGAACGCCAGGCGAGCAGCGGCGTGGAGCATGCGGAGGACAGCCGCTGGCGTCGCATGTGGCGTTGCCTGCTGACCCCACCACCCGCGCGTGCCGGCTTCTGGCATGGCCGCGCGCTGCTCTGGGCGTTATTCGTGCTGTGGGGTGGCAGTTATCTGCTGCGCGATATCGACAGCCTGGCCAACTCGCCGGGGTTTCTGCACAACGTTGACCTGGTGTTCCATGAAGCCGGCCATGTGCTGTTCGGCTTTTTCGGGAAATTCATCGGTTCCCTGGGCGGTACCCTGGGTCAGCTGCTGATGCCTGTCGTGTGCGCGGTCGCGCTGCTGCGGCACAACCGCGACACCTTCGCCGCCAGCCTGTGCCTGTGGTGGACCGGGCAGAACCTGCTGGACATCGCGCCTTACATGGCCGATGCCCGGGCCGGCCAGCTGCCCCTGTTGGGCGGCAACTTCGGCCACTCGTCGCCCTATGGCTTTCATGACTGGGAGTACCTGCTGGGCGAAACCGGTTTACTGGCCTACGACCAGGGCCTGGCCCGCGCCTGCCTGTACCTGGGCCGCCTGGTCATGTTCGCCAGCCTGCTGTGGGGTGCCTACCTGCTGTGGAAAGGACGGCCAGGCAACGGAAATCAGCAGCCTGAAGCCTGAAGCCTGACACCGGCCGGCAGCCGCCGCCCGCCCGGGGCGTCATGCCTGATACACTGCGCGACATTTTGGTTTTTTTGCAGGCCCGTCCCCGTGACCCATACCGCTTTTAATTCACTGCCCCTGTCCGCCGCCATGCTGGCGAACCTGGAGTCCCTCGGTTACACGGAAATGACCGCGGTTCAGGCGCAAAGCCTGCCGGTCATCCTCAAGGGCATGGACCTGATCGCCCAGGCCAAGACCGGCAGTGGCAAGACTGCGGCATTTGGCATCGGCCTGCTTAACCCGCTGAACCCCCGTTACTTCGGCTGCCAGGCCCTGGTGCTCTGTCCGACCCGCGAGTTGGCCGACCAGGTGGCCAAGGAAATCCGTCGACTGGCCCGCGGCGCCGACAATATCAAGGTGCTGACCCTGTGCGGCGGCGTGCCCTTTGGCCCACAGATCGGTTCCCTCGAACACGGCGCGCAGATCATCGTCGGAACACCGGGCCGCATCCAGCAGCACCTGAGCAAGGGCACCCTGAAGCTCGATGGGTTGAATACCCTGGTGCTCGACGAGGCCGACCGCATGCTCGACATGGGCTTTTACGACTCGATCGCCGAGATCATCGGCCAGACCCCCAGCAAGCGCCAGACGCTGTTGTTCTCGGCCACCTACCCGGCCGGGATCAAACAACTCAGCGCCGCCTTTATGCGCGACCCGCAACAGGTGCGCGCCGAGTCGATGCATGGCAACAGCCAGATCGAGCAGCGGTTCTACGAGATCGCCCCGGAAGAGCGGATGGACGCGGTGGTACGCCTGCTGGCCTGTTTCCGCCCGGAATCCTGCGTGGCCTTCTGCTTTACCAAGCAGCAGTGCCAGGAGCTGGTGGAGCACCTGGGGGCCAACGGCATCTCGGCCATGGCCCTCAATGGCGATCTGGAGCAGCGCGACCGTGATCAGGTGCTGGCGATGTTCGCCAACCGCAGCCTGTCGGTGCTGGTGGCCACCGACGTGGCCGCCCGCGGCCTGGATATCGACGCCCTGGACATGGTGATCAACGTCGAGCTGGCGCGTGACTCCGAAATCCACATCCACCGGGTCGGCCGTACCGGCCGTGCCGGCGAAAAAGGCATGGCCATGAGTCTGGTGGCGCCCCCTGAAGCCCATCGTGCCCAAGCCATCGAGGTGTTGCAAAAAGGCCCGCTGAACTGGCACCCGCTGAACAGCCTCAAGGCCCAGACGGGCGCCGCCCTGCAGCCGCCGATGGTGACCCTGTGCATCGCCGGCGGCCGCAAGGACAAGGTGCGGCCTGGCGATATCCTCGGCGCCCTCACCGGCGATGCCGGCATCCCCGGCACCCAGGTGGGCAAGATCGCCATTTTCGATTTCCAGGCCTATGTGGCGGTCGAGCGCAGCGTCGCCAGCCTGGCCCTCAAGCGACTCAACGAGGGCAAAATCAAGGGCCGCAGTCTGCGTGTTCGCCTGCTCTGAGCTGGAGAGCTGAACAGTGGCTGGGCACCTGTTAAGCTCAGCACTGGGTATTCCTGGAAGTCGCGCCCCGCGCCTAGCCTTGCAGGAACAAGCGGCAATCGCCTGACCGGCGCCGGCAGGCTTTACGCGGAGTAGACCGTGCGCAATATTCTGGTGGTGGAAGACAGTCCACTGGTGTTGAAGATACTCGAGCACCTGTTTCGCCAGGAGCCGGAGTTGCAACCGGTGTTTTGCGCGTCGCTGGCGGAAGCCGAACTGATGCTGGACACCTCGGCCGGCTTGTTTTTCGCCGCTCTGGTCGACCTCAACCTGCCCGACGCGCCCAATGGCGAGGTCGTCGACCTGGTGCTGCGCTACCGCGTCCCGTGCATCGTCTTGAGCGGCTCCTACAACGAACAGCGGCGTGACGAACTGCTGCTCAAGGGGGTGGTGGACTATGTGCTCAAGGAAAGCCAGCACTCCTACGAATACGCCTTCCGCCTGATCCATCGGCTGGAAAGCAACTGCCAGGTGAAGATCCTGGTGGCCGAGGACTCGGACGCCACCCGGCACTTTATTCACCGGGTCCTGACCCCGCACCTGTACCAGGTGCTCGAAGCCCGCGACGGCAACGAGGCGCTACGGCTGCTGCAGGAACAACCGGACATCGACCTGCTGCTGGTGGATCACAGCATGCCCGGGCTGAGCGGCTTCGAACTGGTCAAGGTGCTGCGCCAGCAAATGAAACGCCACGACCTGATCATCCTCGGCCTGTCCGCCGACACCAAGGGCTCGCTGAGCGCGATGTTTATCAAACACGGCGCCGACGATTTCCTGCGCAAGCCGTTCTGCCCCGAGGAACTGAATTGCCGGGTGATGTCCACCCTGGAACGCCGCGACCTGGTACGCGCCTTGAAACAGGCCGCGCAATTCGATTCCCTGACCGGCCTGTACAACCGACGCGCGTTCTATGAACAGGGTATTGCGCAATTCCGCCTGGCCCTGCGCAACGCGCAGCCGCTCAGCGTGGCGATGCTCGACCTGGACCTGTTCAAGTCGATTAACGACCAGTACGGGCACGCCAGCGGCGACCTCGCCCTGGCCGGATTCGCCCGGGCTTTTCAGGCGGCGTTGCCGGATGCGCTGCTCGGGCGCCTGGGTGGCGAGGAATTCGCCCTGGTCAGCAGCCTGGACAGCGGCGCGCTGGTGGAGATCCTGGAGCGCTTGCGCGCCGCCTGCGCACAGCTCAAATACGCGGTCGGCGCGCCGCCGCTGAGTTTCAGCGCCGGTCTCTACCATGGCCCGCCCGAGGACCTGGAGAGCCTGCTGCACCAAGCCGATACCCGCCTGTACCAGGCCAAACACCAGGGCCGCGGGTGCACCGTCGCCTACGACGCCACCAGGGCCTGTTGATCGCGTTGTTGCGTAAAGGGCCCCAGGCGCTAGAGACCGTGGCGTTTGAACAGCGCCGCGTAGGTGCCATCGGCGTTCATCTGGTCGACCGCCCGGTTGAAGGCCGCGATAATTTCGGCGTGCTGGGGGTGGCTACGGCGCACCAGGATATGCAGGGGGTTTTCACTCAACGGCAGCGGCAGGAATACCAGCTCGTCACGGATATCCAGCAGTTCGCGGGCCAGGTGATAACGCGCCACATACTCGTCCTCCACGGCCAGATCCAGCCGGCGGGCATGCACCATGCGCGCGCCCACCACGAAACCCGGCACCTCCACTTTCTGCAATAAAGTGTCGCGATCGAATTCGGGCGAGTATTCATAGCCGCGTACCGCGGCAATCCGATAACCGTGCAGGTCGGCGAGCTCGTTGAAGCTCAGGACGCCGCCACGGCGCTGAATAAACCGTACCCGGTTGATCAGATAAGGGTTGGAGAACTGGCCATAACGCGCGCGCTCCGGGCTGTACCAGGCCGCGATCACGATGTCGTAGTCGGCCGTCTGCAAGCCGCGCGTCGCGCGTGCCCAGGGTACCTGGGCGTACTCGACGGTATAGCCGGCGCGGCGCAGGGCCGTGCTCACCAGGTCGGTCGCGAATCCGTTGTTCAGCAGACGTTGGTCGGTGAAGGGCGGCCAGCTGTCGGCCACCAGCCGTAGCGGCTGGGCGGCGATGCCGCCGCACAACGCGAACCACAGCAGCACGATAAACCCGAGGTACATGGCAGCCCCGCCTCCCAGTGGAATCCCCGCAGTTTAGCCGGCAATCGGCCAGGCAGAGCGACCTTGGCCATAACGCGCCCGGCCATACGCGGCGCCGACATCCTTTCGGGTAAGATACGCGCCGGCCGAACCTTCGCCCAGCCGCCGAATGGCCCAGAGGAGCAGTGCGTGACCGTTACCGATGTCGTGATCATAGGGGCCGGCGCCGCCGGGCTGATGTGTGCCCTCAGCGCCGCCGCACGCGGCCGCCAGGTGCTGCTGCTGGACCATGCCAACAAGGCCGGCAAGAAGATCCTGATGTCCGGCGGTGGGCGTTGCAATTTCACCAACCTCTATACCGAACCAGCCAATTTCCTCTCGAACAACCCGCACTTCTGCAAGTCGGCCTTGGCCCGTTACAGCCAGTGGGACTTCATCGCCCTGGTGGGCAAACACGGGGTGCCCTATCACGAGAAGAAACTCGGCCAACTGTTCTGCGATAACAAGTCCAGCGATATCCTCGGCCTGCTCCTGGCCGAGTGTGACGCGGCGGGGGTCAGCCTGCGGCTCGACACCACCGTCAGTCAGGTGGACAAGACCGACAGCGGCTATCGCCTGCACAGCAGCGCCGGGCCGGTCAGCTGCGCCTCGCTGGTGATCGCCACCGGCGGGCTGTCGATTCCGACCTTGGGCGCCAGCGGCTTTGGCTACCAGATCGCCCGACAGTTCGGTCATCAGGTACTGCCGACCCGCGCCGGACTGGTGCCCTTCACCCTCACCGACCCGGCCCTCAAGGCGCTGTGCGGCGAGCTGTCGGGAACCTCGGTGGAGGATTGCCTGGTCAGCTGCAACGGGCAAAGCTTTCGCGAAAACATCCTGTTCACCCACCGCGGGTTGAGTGGACCGGCGATCCTGCAGATTTCCTCGTTCTGGCAACCGGGCGACGAAATCGAAATCAACCTGCTGCCCCACCTGGACCTGCCCGCCTGGTTCCTCCAACAGCAGGCCGAACGCCCGAACAGCGAATTGCGTACCCTGCTGGCCGAACTGTTCACCAAGAAGATGGCCGGCCTGCTGGCCGATCAATGGTTCGACAGTAAACCGATGAAGCAGTACAGCCCGGGTGAACTCAGGAGCATCGCCGAACGACTGGCGTGCTGGCGACTGGTCCCGGCCGGGACCGAGGGCTACCGTACCGCGGAAGTGACCCTGGGCGGGGTCGATACCGGCGAGGTGTCGTCCAAGACCCTGGAGTCGCTGAAGTCACCCGGCCTGTATTTTATCGGCGAAGTGCTGGACGTCACCGGCCACCTGGGCGGCTTCAACTTCCAGTGGGCCTGGGCCTCGGGTTACGCCGCCGCGCAGTACGTCTGAGCCGCTGCACTGAACGATCCGGCCCACGCGCTTAGCGCCGCAATTGCTCGCCGATGCCGCCGGCTCCCGGCAACTCATGCCCAGGCAGCCAGCGCTGGTAAATGACCGCGAAACGACCATCGGCCTTCATCCGGTCCAGCTCGGCTTGCCAGCGCTCGATCAGGCGCCCGTCCGTCTGCGGGGAGAAGGCGATATAAGAGTGGGTGCGCACGAAGGTCAACAGCAGTTGCACATCCTCCGGCCGCAGCCCACCGGACGCCAGCAGCGCCGGCAGGCTCAGGTCATCCACCGCGATCAGCCGGACCCGCCCCAGTTTGAGCATGCGCACCATCTGCTCGGGGTCGGCCACCGGGTAGAGGTTGGTAAAGGCCTCGGCTTCGAGCAGTTGATGGCTGTACCAATCCCGCGGTACCGCGATATCACCGGCATCACGAGCATCGTCCAGGTGTGCCAGGCGCAACGCGGACCCCTTGAGTGCGTAGAAACTGGTGGTATTGACCGTCAAGGGCCCGACCCATTGGAACAGCCGTTCACGCTCGCGGGTGCGCATGGTGACGAACAGGCCGGTGTCGGGCTGTGTTTGCGCCTGCCGGTACCCCCTCGCCCAAGGCACCACCAGGATTTGCGCCTGTTGTCCGGTGCCCCGCAAAATCTCGCGTACCACTTCGGTGGAGAAACCGTCCGCCTGACCGTCACGGCTGAAATTGAGGGGGGGATATTCTTCGGTGTACAACCGCAAGGGCCCGGCCTGCGCGGCCAACCAGCAGCACAGGCTTGCCAAGACCCCCATCCACAACCGACTGCGTAGCACCGCGATGCCCTCGTTCGCAGGCGGAGCACCGCCTCCCACCAAGCGTAGCCAGTCCCCGATAATGGCGCACGGCCAGGTTGCCGAAAGAAACGGTCCCCTGCCCCGCTCAGCGATGGCTGACCACCACGCCCTGTTCGCGTAAACGCTGCAGCAGGCTCGGCAGCGTCCGGGCGCTGCTCGGGTAATGCTCTCCCGCCACCGGCGGGGCGGCACCGTCCAAGCCGAGCAGGCGTTCCACTTGCAGCAAGGCCCCCACTGCGGTCAAGTGAGTCTGGCCCAACGGGTCCTGCACCTCGATTGACTGGCTCAGAGGCTTGCCGTGGCGATCGAGTCCCTGCAGCTGCAACACGAACTCATGGGCGGCGCCCGTACCAGGGTTGTGCAGTATGGCGTGACGCAGCCGACGAAAGCGTGGAGCGCTGAACAGGTCCCACAGGCCCGAGCGGCTCAGCGCGATCAGCAGCGGCATGCTCAGGCGGTCATCGAAGGCGATGCGCGCCGATACACTGCGCGCACCGGTCGCGGCCGGCAGGATCAGCGTATCCGGGCTGTCGAAGCGATAGGCACGCGCCTGCCTGCCACCGGGAAAACGTACCGAGCGCGGGTCGCTGTATGGCTTGCACCGCAGCGACTGACCGTCCTCCCGAACCTCGAAAGGCGTCGTCAGGCGCGCCATGTACTCCACCGAATCCGGCCCCGAGCGATCGTTGAGGCCGTAGAGCACACTCAGGTCAATGCGCTCCACCTGGCTCAGCGACTGCGTCGCCAGCAGCGCCAGGGTACTGACCAGCCCGGCCATCCACCCCGAGGCCAGCAGCACCGGGCGGGGAGCTGCTACACGGACCAGCTCGAGCGCGGAGGGTAACAGGGCCGTCCAGCGGGTGATGTCCAGGTAGGCACTGCCGGCCTGCAAGGCATCACGCAACAGCCGATCGCCGGGATCGTTGACCAGGGCTACCACGGCGCGTGGCCGGATGCCTGCCAAGGGTCGGTCCTGGGCGACGTCCATGCGCACGGCCTGGGCATGCCCCACCTCCAGGGCCAGCTGTTCGGCCTTGGCCAGCGTACGGCTGGCCAGTAGCAACGGCAAATCCGGGTGCGCCTGGCGCAACAGGCGCACCAGTTGGTGCCCGACCATGCCGGTGGCGCCGGCGATCAACAACGGCTCAGATTGCTTCATCGATGTCCTCTTCTACGCCGTGACCGGCTGCCCTTTGGGAAGACAGCAGCCTAAAGCCTGGAGTAAGCTCCAAGGTCAAGTCTTTACGAGGCGACAGCATGCGGATTGGCGCATTGGCGACAGCCACAGGGCTGAGCCGCGACACCCTGAGGTTCTACGAACAACGCGGGCTGATCGACTCTACTCGCAGCGACAACGGCTACCGCCAGTACGCGGCGGCGACCGTCGAGCTGCTCGGTTACATCCGCACCGCCCAGCAGCTGGGTTTCAGCCTTGCGGAAATCCACCGGCACCTGCCCGCCTTGCGCAGCTGCAGCGGCCCGAGTCCGGCGATCGCCACGCTGCTGCTGGAAAAGCTCTGGGTCATCGATGCCCGCCTGGAGGCCTTGCAGCAACTGCGCGCCGAGGTGCTGGCGCAGCTCGGCGAGGAAACCCTGAGCACCCAATGCCAGCCCAGCCCGGAGTGACGAACGCGGCTCCAACGCGCTAACTTTCAGCGACGCGGCCTATGATCGCCCCTTACCGTCCCGCCCCTAAGGTCCCGATGTCCAGCAGCCGCTTCAATCAATCCCTGCGTCGTTTATGGGCGCTGGACAAGTTCAGCTACAGCCTGCGCGTGCTGATCGCCATGAGCGGCAGCCTGCTGCTGTGCTGGTGGCAGGGCAGCATGCAACTGCTGATTCCGTTGTTCCTCGGCATCATCGCCAGCGCCCTGGCCGAAACCGACGACAGCTGGCAAGGCCGCCTGGTCGCCTTGCTGGTGACCCTCGGCTGCTTCAGCGTGGCGGCCGCCAGCGTGGAACTGTTGTTCCCCTACCCCTGGCTGTTTGTCGTCTGCCTGGCGCTCGCCAGTTTTGCCCTGACCATGCTGGGTGCCCTCGGCGAGCGTTACGCGACCATCGGCGCGGCCACCCTGATCCTCTCGATCTACAGCATGATTGGCGTCGACCAGCGCGGCGGTGACAGCCTGTACCTGGGCCGCGAGGCGCTGCTGCTGATCCTCGGTGCGGCCTGGTATGGGGCGCTGTCGGTACTCTGGCACGCGTTGTTCGCCAACCAGCCGGTGCAACACGGCCTGGCGCGGCTGTTCCGCGAACTGGCGCACTACCTGAGCCTCAAGGCCGCCTTGTTCGAGCCTGTGCGCGAGCTGGATGTCGAGGGCCGGCGCCTGGCCCTGGCGCAACAAAATGGCCGCTTGGTCGCCGCCCTGAATGCCACCAAGGAAATCATCCTGCACCGGGTCGGTAGCGGACGCCCAGGACCTCAGGTCAGTCGCTACCTGAAACTGTATTTCCTGGCCCAGGACATTCACGAGCGCGCCAGCTCCTCCCATTCGCCCTACAACGAGCTGGCGGACGCTTTTTTTCACAGCGACGTGCTGTTTCGCTGCCAGCGTCTGCTGTGCCTGCAGGGCGAAGCCTGCCAGCGCCTCGCCGAGGCCGTCGAACTGCGCCAGCCGTTCGCCTACCGTGCCCTGTGCGGCGAGGCCCTGGAGGACCTGCACGCCGCCCTCGAGCACCTGCGCATCCAGGGCAATCCGGCCTGGCGCGGCTTGTTGCGGGCCCTCAACGCGCTGGCCAGCAACCTGGGGGCGCTGGATCGCCTGCTGGCCGCCGCCAGCAACCCCGACGCCCTGGCCGAGGCCCAGGACAGCAGCCTGCTGGATCGCACACCGCGCTCGCTGGCCGACATGCTGGGGCGCCTGCGCCTGCAACTGACGCCGCGCTCGTTGCTGTTTCGCCATGCCTTGCGCCTGGCCGTGGCGCTGGCCGCCGGCTACGGGGTGCTGCACTGGATCCACCCGACCCAGGGTTACTGGATTTTGCTGACCACGGTATTCGTCTGCCAACCCAACTACGGTGCCACGCGGCGCAAGCTGCTGCAGCGCATCGGCGGCACGCTGCTCGGGCTACTGGCCGGCTGGGCGCTGTTCGACCTGTTCCCCGACCCCCGCCTGCAAGCCCTGATCGCCGTCGCGGCGGGCGTCGGATTCTTCGCCACCCGCGCCAGTCGCTACACCCTGGCCAGCGCGGCGATTACCCTGATGGTGCTGTTCTGCTTCAACCAGGTCGGTGATGGCTACGGGTTAATCTGGCCACGCCTGTTCGACACCCTGGTGGGCAGTCTGATCGCCGGTCTGGCGGTGTTTCTGATCCTGCCGGATTGGCAGGGCCGGCGCCTGCACGTGGAGCTGGCCAATACGCTGAGCTGCAACAGCCAGTACCTGCGCCAGATCCTGGAGCAATATCGCAGCGGCAAACGCGATGACCTGGCCTATCGATTGGCCCGGCGCAATGCCCACAACGCCGATGCGGCCTTGTCCAGCACCCTGGCCAATATGCTTATGGAACCGGGGCACTTTCGCAAGGACGCGGATATCGGCTTTCGTTTCCTGGTGTTGTCGCACACCCTGCTCAGTTACCTGTCGGCGCTCGGCGCGCACCGCGGCGAGCCCTTGCCGGCCGCGGCCGACGCGCAGCCACTGAGCCAGGCGGCGGCGCAACTGGCCGACAGCCTCGAGCAGGTGGCAGCGAGCCTGGCCGCACAACGGCCACTGGCGATCCACAGCGATGCTGAAGAGCAGCTGGCGGCACAACTGGAGCAGCACACGGAGGAGATGGACGACCGCCAGCGCCTGGTACGCACCGAACTGGCACTGATCTGTCGCCAGCTCGGCCCACTGCGCACGCTGGCCGCCCATGTGCTGAAGGCCGCCAGCCGCTGATCCGCCGCTAGCGCTTGCACGCCGCCAACGGGGTGTTTTGCACCACCGTGCTGTAGTGCCGTGCGTAGTCGCCACTGAGCGCCTGAGTGCCCTCCTTGCCCGCGTGTTCGCCAATGATCCAGGTGTTGGCCTTGGCGATCCCGCCGTTGGCATAGGCCTCGATATCGGTGGTGGCGTTGCCATAGGCGCGCACGATATTCAGGCCAACGGTATCGCGCAGGTAACGCACATAGTTGCTCTTGTGCTCGACGGTGTTGGGCGGAATAGGCCCGTCGCCGTACGGGTTGCTGCGGTAGTGCCAGGCGGGCAGGTTCTGCTTGCCGAACCACTCCCGGCCGTCACGGGTGACCCAATAGGGCCGCGCGGTCAGGTAGACGATCTGGTAACCCTTGTCCTGGTAGGCCCGCACCGTCTGTGGCGCGTAGTAATAGGCGGCCGCGGTCTTGACCCCGATATAGTCGGCATAGGCCTCGAAATCGTTGATCGTCAGGGTGCCATCGACATCGAACAGGACGGTTTCGCGCCCGCGTTCGGCCACCGTCACCCAACCGTCCACCGTGGAACGATCGCCTTCGACCACCATGCGCACGCGGTAATCGCCGGCCGGACGCGGCGGCAAGGTCAGCGCGATCTTGCCATCGCTGTCGGTCACGCGGCTGCCCAGGTATTCCCAGCTCTGCATGCCGGTACCAAAGAGGTAGACATGCACCCTCTCGTCCTCCAGGTCCTTGTGCAACAGCGCGTCATAGTCGAACTTGCCCACCAGATAGATGAACTGCCCTTCGGCAACCAGGGCGTCATGCACCATGTGCCAGGGCTGGTAGAGACCGGCCAATACCGTGCTGCCAAAGTGTTTAAAGGCTTTTTTCGCCGGCAGCGGCGCACTGGGCGCCTGCTGTGGCGTCTGGTAGTCGGGACAGATGGCCGCCTGGGCGGTGCAGCTCAGGCCCAGGCCCAAGGCGAGCAGGAATTTACTCGGGGTCATGGAAGGCTCCGTATTTTTATGGTTGTTTTTAGCGCCGTGGCTTCAGGGCATCAGGCGCAGCCCGGGAGTATCCTGAACAGGCATTACGGCTGTGTGACCGATCGAAAGGTGGGAGCAGGCCCCGGTGTGCACTGCCGCACACCGGGGCTTGGCTTGTACGGCAGGCGTCGTGGTTCAGCCGCCGCAACAGCCACAGACCGACATCTGGCCAGGCACGGTGGTGGTCCAGTTACCGTTCCAACCGCCCTTGCCTTTACAGGTCTGCACGCACTTCTGTTGTGCGTCGGTATTGTTCCAGATCGGCCCGGCCTGCACATCGGTGGCCTTGCACTGGCCCTGCATCACATCGTCGAAGATATGGCTGAGGCCGGCACTGGGCAGGGTGTTGCTCTGGGTCACTTCGTAGTTGTGGCAGCCGAAGCAGTTGGAGACGAAGGAGGACTGCAGGTTGATGTTCTGGAAAGTGGTTTCCATCACCGAGTTGGCCAGGCGCATGGAGCCGCGCTGGTTGCTGATATTGGAGGAAGGTTGGGTGATGTCGTTCTCCCAGATGGCGCCGACGTTCATATAGTTCTGCCACACGGACATGGGGTTGTCGGCGGGAAGCGCGGCCAGGA
The DNA here is from genome assembly GCF_040514055.1 of Pseudomonas sp. GTDB lineage: Bacteria > Pseudomonadota > Gammaproteobacteria > Pseudomonadales > Pseudomonadaceae > Aquipseudomonas. The sequence continues at coordinate 14,522 of NZ_JBEVDL010000070.1, read as the reverse complement.
AACCCTGCACCTGGGTGTTGAGGTTGTCGATGATGGCGATATTTTCGACGCCCTTGTGATCGCTTGGATTGCTGCCGTCATGGTTGATCCGGCAGATCTCGCTGGGCGTGCCGGTCAGCGAGGAGCTCGGCGCCGCCACGTTGAAGTTGCAACTTGGCGCCTGGGTGGGCAATTGCCCGGCGCAGCTGGCGCTGGTGAAGGACCAGCCGCTGGCCGGGGCCGCCTGCGGCGCGCTGCAGTCCGGCACATTGCTGCGGTGCTCGAAGGTCGCCCAGATGAATTCGGGATGCAACGGCGTGGCGATCACCACATGGAAGCCGATCATGCCCAGCAGCTCATCGCCGGGCACACCATCGATATTGGCCTCGATCCAGAAATAACTGGGTTTCTGCGCCTCGCTGATGATGCGCCAGGCCGACTTCAGCTCCGTGGTGCCACCCGGGAAATTCGGCGCGGATTGAATGGCCCCGACGTTGCACAGGTTGCGGCTGAACCGGATGTCGTAGAACACCACGTTCTTGCTCTGGTCGAAAATGGTGTCGCCGCCGCCCGCCTGGCCGGTGCGCTCCGGCACGGTGAAGGGGGTGCTGGCGTCCTTGGTTTTTTCCGTGCGCACGAACATCACTTCGGTCGGCGCATTCGCCGCGCAGGAATCGCTGCCGGTGGCTTGCAGGATCGGGTAATTGGCCGCGACCTGGAAATTACGCAGGCTGGCATCGCTTGACGAGGGACTGACCAGGTCGAGAAACCACTGCCAGGAAAATTGGTAAAAGCTGCAAAAATTGGCATTGGCGCCGTCAGGCACCTCGCCGGGTGGGTTGGGCGCGCTGACCCAGCTCGCGTCAGCATTGCAGGTCGCCGGCACACCGGCCAGCGCGGGGGGCGCGAACAACGCCAGCAAGGACAGGGACAACAGCAGAAGGGACTGGGCGGACTTACGTAGTCTAACCATCTCGATTTCTCCATGAGGCCATACACGCTTGCCGCGGGCAGGCGCGCAGGGGGCAATAGCGACAGCATCCCGTATTCAACATCTATGGCTTTAAGGCGCTAACTGAGGCGGCATCACAACTTCTCCCGTGCGTTGGGACATGGACCCGCATGGCCCGGCGTCAGCGCCGGCCACTCCCACGCGCAAGCCGCACCGCAAGGCCTGCGACGAGAAACAGAAAAGTGGGTAGCGCGAAGGGAAGGCTGATCCATGGCCACGAACGTCCTACGCGACGGGCGTCGACCCGGGCACCGGAGCGACACGCTGCAACTCGAGGGAACGCCGGGGAGCGGCGCTGGGAGGGCCTCGTGCGGGTCGGGACCCGGCGACGCCACTGCTGGCTTCACGCTAGAAGAGGATCGAACGCTTGGCAAGCCGAGCCATACAGCGCCTGTCAGCGACCCCGGGTCAAAATCCGTGGGTTTTCAGCATGGCGGCATAGCTGCCATCGGCTTTCATCTCCTGCAACGCCCTGTTGAAACCTTCGACGATCTTACGATGGCCGGGGTGCACATGGCTGACCAGGATATGCAGGCCGTTTTCGCTCAGCGCCTTGGGCAGGAACTCCAGGTCCTCACGTACCTGTGGCGTCTCGCGACTGAGGTAGTAACGCGCGACGTACTCATCCTCCAGGGTCAGGCTCACCCGCCCGGCGTGCAGCATGCGCGCGGCACTGCCGAAGCTGGCCACCGGCACCTTGCGCAACTGAGTGTCGTTGTCGAAGCCGGGGTCGTAGGCGTAATTGCGCACCACGGCGATTTCGAAAGGCCGCAGATCGGCCAGGCTGTTGAAGTCGATCAAAGTGTTCTTGCGCTTGAGCAGGCGAATCCGATTGGTCAGGTAGGGCGAGGAAAATTGCCCGATACGGGTTCGCTCTTCGCTGAACCAGGCATTGATCAGCACGTCGTAGCTGCCGATTTCCACGCCGTGCAACGCGCGGGCCCAAGGCACCTGGGCGTATTCCGTGGTGTAGCCGGCGCGGGCCAGCGCCGTGCGGACCAGGTCCGTGGCCAGACCACCGTTGAGCAGGGCCTGATCACTGAAGGGCGGCCAGAGGTCCGCGACCAGGCGCAGGCGCTCCGCCCAGGCGCCATTGGCCAAAAACAGTAGCAGCCCCAACAGCCAGACGCGCGCTACACAGCCCATGCACAGAATCCAGATGCGCGCGGGCCGACAAGGTCCCGCTACCGTAGCGTCGATTCGCTTGCAATTTACTTTAATAGCAAAGTGTTCTTAGCAAACTGACTCTAGTTTTAGACGAAAACCCGGCGCGACGATAGTGACGCAAGGCGTCACAGCGATCATCGGCCACATTTATGCCTTTCCACCGACCTGACGCACAGGCCTTAACCCCATAAACCCATAGGACGCCCCCGTGACACTGAGCACTGACGGAGCCCGCAGCCATCGCCCGGATGCTGCATCACGCACCGGGCGGAGCTGCCAGCATGCCAGCGGCACAGACGCATTGCCGCTATTGGCTGCCGGCCCGTATTCGCGCGGCCACTTCCAGCAAATAGGCCTTCTGTTCGGCCGTGGCCCGCTCGAACGTGAGGATCAGCTCGGCCAGCCCATCGTAATCGGCGTAAAGGTACGCCACCGGTATGTTGAGCACCTCGGCGACCTTCTGGGTAATCGGCTGGTCTGCACGGTGTACGCCCATTTCGTAGCGATTGATGCGGGTGCTGGCGACCGATGGGTCGAGCCCGGCTTCAATGCCAAGCTGCTTCTGCGAGAGGCCTTTGGCTTCGCGCGCCGCTCTCAATCGGCGCGCCCAAACCTGATTACTCGCCATGACATGTCCCTGAGCCTGAAAGACCTACGAGAATCGTTGTGCAATTGCAGGACAGATACTACGATGTTCGTAGCTGGCTACGTTTGGAGTGCCGCGCTCAGGCGCAGCACCACGAGTCGACGGACATAGAGCGGTCATGGCAGCCAGCGCTGTGGGTTTTCGTGTCCGGAGTCGACGCGGTACCAGGAGCATTATTTATGTCAAAGGACTGCCTTGCCCTCCCCCTGACGGCCTCCCCGCGGGTGCACCATGCGTAGGGGCTATCGCATCACCATCCCTGCCGCCGATGATCATCCCGGTCTCGAACTGATGTGGCAGGAAAACTGTCAGCCGAGCATCGATTATGCCGTTGCCTGCGCCGACCGCTGGCTGGCCAGCGATCGTTCAACCTACTTGTGGATGACGTTGATCCTGGGGCGAGAAAAACAGCTCAGCCACACTGAGCAGATGGCCTTCGAAGTGGGCTTTCTGACCCGCCTGCAACAGCGCCTGAGCAACGTGCCCCGGACCTCGACCCTGCTAAGCCAACACCTGCCCGAGGCGGCCAACCGGCCCTGATCCTTCCCGCTTTCCGGCTGCCGCCGCGGCCGGTTTTTTTCCCACACAGCAGGCCTGAGCCTATTTTCCGGTCCGGATCACCGCCGTGACACGAACGGCTCGTGCCGAACATTCGCTCGCGCAAAAAGGGGCGGTTTTCATGTTTCCCAGTTGACGGTGGTGCCCCGAGCTACCCGGCCTCGCCGTACACGGGATGGACCATTGGCCTGTGCGCTGACTGGACGGCAAGGGCGACGCACCTGCAGCAGAGACAGCTATATACTGCCGGCTTTGGTGATAATCCCGAAGTCGATGGAACATTCATGAAACGCCGCCTGGTCATTGGGTTCGCCTTCTGTGTAATTGCTGGCCCGCCCACGGCAGCAGAAACGCGTCTTAAGCAGGTCACTCTCCATCCGGTGCCGCAGGAAATGTGCGGCTTTTCCTTCAATGACACGGGCAAGTGGCGCATCGAAGAGTCCGCTTTCGACGGCAACTGCAACAGCCAGAGAGTGCTGCGCTACAGCGACGGCCCGCTCCCTCAATGGGCTGTTTCGGTGGAGGCATGGAACGACGAGACACTCACCAGCCATCCCGCCCGCCGCGTATTACTGGCGTTTCAGCCTGGCCAAATCGATCGGGACCAACATGACTTGTCCTTCCTGATGGGCCTGAACGACCTCTATGGGCTGACGCTGACGCGCGACGGCAAGACTTGGTCCAATGGGGGAACGGAAAAACTCGCGATAAGCGACCTGCACGGTTACCGCGCACTGACAGGCGAGGGAGATTTCGGGTTGTCGTTTGACTCCGGCCACTACTGCTGCACTGTCGGCGTCCCCTTCACGATAGTCGACGGGGGTCACGGGACGCTGATGTCGCTCACCGGCGACGAGGAGGATAGGAATGCTTCCGAGCCACCGCCGTTTATCGAGTCCCTGGCCCCCCTGCGTGCACGCTGAGCGCGACCTCCTCAGCCCCCTATCGCTCACACACCTCTCGTCAGCCGCCGCCATAACAGATCCAAGGGGCACTAGACTCGCAAGACGGTCAAGGAAGACAGCTCGATGTGCCTCTCGCGAGGCGAAGCACTCCGCACCGACCTCCTCCTGCTGAATTCCCTGAGCGCCCCCCCCAACGCCGGTTTTTATGCCGCGCGCGGCGCGCTGGCGTGTCCATCTTAGTAAGGAGTCGAGATGAGCAGCACAGGCAGAGTAATGGTGGCAATCACCGCGGTACTGCTGGGCCCGGCAGTATGGGCAACAGAACCCGAAACAGGCGTCGAACCGGCGCTGATCTATTCCTACGACGAGATGCTGCACTTCGACCTCAAGCAGTACCTGCACGACCACGCACCGCACTTGGAAGACCAGAGCGAGGTGCTCAGCCATTGGGCTGGCTACAGCAGCATCAGTCCCAAAGTGCTGCTCGCCCTGATCGAACTGCAGAGCAGCGGCGTCAGCAACGCCTCGCGTTACGCCCAGCAACAACCTTTTGGTCCGCTGTCGGCGCCGGCGCCCTTCGCCGAGCAGGTCCAGGAGGTGGCGACCCGCCTGGCCAGCACCTACTACCGGGACCGGGAGCTGAAACGGCAGGCGCCCGACTCGCGGGCGCTGCTCGAGCTGCTGCCGAACACCATCAGCGCGACGAACTTCACCGCCACCTACCGACGCCTGTTCCCCCAGGACACCTTACCGCGGGCGACCCGGCTAACCGCCGCGGCACTGCCGCCGGCCGACCTGTTGCAGTTGCCGTTCCCCGCGGGTGAGGCCTGGTACTTCGGCGGCAGCCACACCAATACTGGCAGCGGGACATTCCCGCAGGCGTCTCTGGACCTGAACAATGGCGGCGGCTGGGGGTCGGACACCCGCAACAAATGGGTGGTCGCCGCCGCAGAAGGCCGGGCGGTGCGTCACTCGTCCTGCTCGGTGGAGGTAATCCACCCCGGCGGCTGGTCCACCACCTATTACCACCTGGACAATGTACAGATCCAAACCAACCAGCAGGTGGTGAAAAATCAGCGCCTGGCCAACTATGCCGGCAATCGCAACCAGGCCCTGTGCAACGGCGGTCACTCGACGGGCCCGCACCAACACTTCAGCCTCAAGCGCGAGGGCAGCTTCCATCACCTGAACGACGTCCTGCTGTCCGGCTACAAGGTGCACACCGGGCGCGACAGCTACGACAGCGATTGCAGCTACTTCTGGCTGCTGCGTGCGGGGCAGAAATTCTGCGTCGGCAATCGCCTGCCCAACCCCGGCACCGGCCTGCCCGAGCCATTGCTGTTGAACAACGGCCAGGCCCTGTCCAACCTCGCCGCCAGTCAGGGCACGTTCACCTATTACCGGCTGCAGGTACCGGCCGACGCCACCGAGCTGTATTTCAGTATCGCCGGCGGCAGCGGTGATGCCGATATGCACGTACTGCGCGGCGAGCAACCGAACCTCAGCCGTTATGACTGCCGCCCTTACAGCACCAGCCAGGACGAGTCCTGCCGCTATGCCGCACCGGTCGCGGGGACCTGGTATGTGTTGTTGCATGCCTTCGGCAATTACCAGGGCATCAGGCTGCAGGCGGGTTACCGCACCGCCCGCCGCACCCAGGACCTGACGTTTGACAGCAGCGGACAGTGACCGACCCGGGGCGGTGCGTGACAGCATCGCCCCGCACGGGCTGGCACTCAGGAAGGGACGGTGACGGGCTGATAGTGGGTCGACGGATGCTGCGGGCTCAGCAACAGCGGGGGCATCGGGCAGTCCAGGCTGTCGGCAATGGCACGGAACAACTCCGCCTCATCGACCCTGATCTGCTGGTCGTGCTCGATGCAGCGTGCCAGTGCCTTCAACAGGCGCGGCTTGTGCAGCGGCTTGAGTTGGCTGAGTTTGTCCAGGGCTTTATCCAGCGCTGCAATGCTCAGGGTGGTCACGGCCACCAACTGCAGGGCCGCGAACGGCAATTGCGACGCGGCGACCAGGAACGCCGCATCGGCCTGTTCGTCGCTGGCATGTCCGGCGTAGGCCAAGGCCGACACCAGCAAGGCGGTCTCGCCCGGTAGCTGCTGCAGCTCGAAACGCGCCGTGGTCGGCTGTGGATCCCGCAGGTTGTGCAGCAGGATACGGTACAGCGCCCACTCCATCAGGCTGATTTCCCGATCGGCGCGGATCAGTGCCACCAGCCCGGCGATAAATTGATCATGCTGGGCCACGGACAGTTGCTTGAGCGCGGGCAAGACCAGATCGATCAGTGGCAGGCGTTGCGTGGCGAGCAAGCGCAGCAGCCGCTCCAGCAGTCCATCCAAGGCGACGAAAGCATCCGCCGCCTGTTCGCGCAACAACGCCAGCTGCCGATCGCGCACATCCGGGTCACGGCTCAGCAACAGACCGTAGGCCAGCGCCCGGGCGCTGAACGGCGAACGGGCGGCGTCACTGAGCACCTCGTCCAGCCCATCGAGGACCTGCCGCGCGTGCTGCAGATGCGCGTGGCCAGGAGTGCCAATGGCCTCTATGGCGTCCAGTGCCCCTTGGCGCGTACTGGCGGGGGGCCGCTCGGCCGTCTGATAAGGTGTGTGGGTCAGCGCAGCCAGCCCTGCCCCGATCAGGCCACCCAGGGTTTCGTCCAGGGCCTGTGCGGGCCCGGCCGGTGCCACGCGGGCTGGCGGAGCGACCGTCCGCCCATCCGGCACGAACTGCCCATCCCAACCGGGGTCGACGCGACGAATCCGTTCCTCCAACGGTGGGTGGGTGGCCGCCATGGAGCCAAACGTGACCGCTATGCCCTGGCCAAAGAACATATGGCTAAATTGCGCGGCCTGCACCGCCTGCAGCTCGCTGCCGGCGGCATGGGCGCCGATCTTTTTTAACGCACCGGCTATACCGTCCGGGTTACGGGTAAAGCGCACCGCCGAGGCATCGGCGAGAAATTCGCGCTGACGGCTGACCGCGGCCTTGATCCAGTTGCCGAAAAAGGTACCCGCATAACCGATCAGCATCAGCCCCGCGCCTAACGCCAGGAACACCAGCGCGGAATTGTCCTTTTTCGACGAACTCGAGCTGGAGCCAGAGCTGCGCTGGCTGGCGCCGCGCAGAACCATCTCGCCGATCAGACCTATCACCAGGATACCGTGCAGCAAGGCGACCAAACGGGTGTTCAAGCGCATGTCGCCGTGGAAGATATGACTGAACTCGTGGGCCACCACGCCCTGCAGTTCGTCCCGTGACAGCTGCCGGATGCAGCCGCGCGTGATGCCGATCACCGCATCCTGGGGGGTGAGCCCGGCGGCAAAGGCATTGATCGCCTCATCCTCGAGCAGGTACACCGGCGGCACCGGCGTGCCGGAGGCAATGGCCATCTCCTCCACCACATTGACGATCTTTTTCTCGTCGGCGTCCTGCGGGCCCAGGTTGAGCAAGCGCCCGCCGAGCAACTCGGCCACGACCCGGCCACCAGTACGCAGTTGCCGGCTCTTGTACAGGCTGCCCAGCAGCACCACCGCCGTGACCACCAAGGCGATCGCGCCGACCAAGGGCACATCTGCGCGCAACGGGGCGTCCGCGCCGCCACTGATAAACGGTAGCGCCAAGGTCACGGCCAACGTGGTGAGCGCGATCAGACTGCAGACCGCTAGCAGAAACAACAACAGCAAATAGCTACTGCTGCGTTTGGCGCGGTCCTGTTGCTCGAAAAAATTCATCGTGCCCCATCCGCCTTGCAGTTAAAACGCAACCTTGGGCGCGTCCTGCATCACCGGGCTGTCGGCGAACTCCAGCAGTGTGGCGTCCTTGGCATGGCCGAAGCTACCCGCCAGCACCACCGCCGGGAAACTCTGCTTGAAGCTGTTGTAATCCATGACCGCGTCATTGAACGCCTGGCGGGCAAAGGCCAATTTGTTCTCGGTACTGGTCAGCTCTTCGCCCACCTGCAGCATATTGGCCGACGCCTTGAGGTCCGGGTAAGCCTCCATCACCACGCTGAGGCGCCCCATGGCGCCACTCAATGCGCCTTCCGCGCCGGCCAGTTGTTGCATTGCCGCTGCGCTTCCGGGGGCGGCCGCCGCCGCTTGCAGTCCCGCCAGGGCGGTATTGCGTGCGGTGATGACGGCCTCCAGGGTTTCGCGCTCGTGTTTCAGGTACCCCTTGGCGGTTTCCACCAGGTTGGGGATCAGGTCATACCGGCGTTTGAGCTGAACTTCGATCTGCGCAAAGGCATTCTGGAAACGATTGCGCAATGCAACCAGACGGTTGTAGAGGCTGATGATGTAAAACACCATGGCCGCCAGCACCACCAGAGTGACTATCGTCGATACTGCCATGGCCCAGCCCTCGCTTCGCGGATAAAAGCGCGATCTTAAACAAGAAACGCCATAATCGCCGGACTTTTCACGCACGGCTGCTCGAGTACCTTATTCTCCCGCCGCGCAGCGGTTGCGCCCCTGCAGCCGAGCACGGCAGGTGGCCCCTGCCTTTCTCACGGAGCCTGGTCCCGGCATGACTTTCCCCGATAAAAATCAGCTACGCCAGGCCATCCTCGCGCAACTGGACGCCGACCTGCAGCTGCTGCAACGCGCCGCGCAGACCGCCTACGAGGCCGCCACCCATGAGGAAAACATCGCCGAGAACAAGTACGACACCCTGGGCCTGGAAGCCTCCTACCTGGCGACCGGCCAGGCCCGTCGCGTCGAGGAGCTGCGCCAGGCGCACCGTGCCTTTCAGCAGCTGGTCCTGCGCCCCTTCGAAGCCAAGCGCGGAATCCAGCTTGGCGCCCTGGTGTCGCTCAGCGATACCCAGGGCATTCGCCAATGGTTGTTCCTCGGCCCTGATGGCGCCGGCGTGCGGGTTGGCCAGCCTCCCCAGCAGGTGACCGTCATCACCCCGCGCTCGCCCCTGGGACAACGATTGCTCGGCAAGCAACTGGGCGATGAGCTCGAGCTGACGATCAATCGACTGCAACAGAGGTTCGAGATAGTGCAGGTCTGCTGAGCTCACGCGCCGACGCACGAGCACGTCTCAGGGCAGTGTTACCGCGAGGGGTTTTGCCAGGCGCGCCAGGCTGCCATCGACCACCATTCGATTGAATACCCGGTTGAATTCACTGCGCAGCTGTTCGGTTTTGGCACCCTTGGCGAAGGCAAAATACCCCTGCTGACGATCCAGCACCGGCTGCAGCTGCTCCAGCGCCGTGCTCAGCTCGAGCGCCTCGAGCACCGGCCGGGTGTTGCGTTCGTTGCTCAAAAGCATGTCGACACGCCCCAGATGCAGCATCTTCAGGCCGTTCTCGACGGTCTCCACCGTGATCAATTGCAGCAACGGGCGCTCTTGCTCGAATCGCGCACCGTATGCCCAACCACGCACCACCGCCACGCGCTGGCCACGCAACTGCTCGTACCGTCCGGCCCAGCGCGCGGCATGGCCCACCCGGGCGTACAGCACAATGCGGTCCTCATAAAAGGGCTGTTCGGAAAACACGAATTGCGCTTCACGGACCGGGTTGCGATAGGGCCCGATCAGGATATCGGCCAATCCCCACTCGACCATGCGCTGCGCCCGGGCCCAGGGATACAGTTCGAAATGCACTTGGTGGCCCAACTCATGCGCCACCGTGCGCAGCACCAGCGGCGCCAGTCCTTGGAAGTCGCCGCGCGCATCACGTTCGAAAATGCCGGGAAACTGGCTGCCGACCACCCGCCAGTCAGCCGCCCCCGCTGACAGGCTGAACAGGCTGAACAGGCCATAGCCGAGGCAGAACAACCACGGACGCAAACAGAGGAAGGGCATCAGCAGCGCCTTATAGGGATAAGCACACTGATTATCTGCCTAAAACCCGACAACTGCCGCCTTTACGCCTTTACGACGCCTTTCTGCCTTGCGTAGATAACAAGGGCCGATCAGACAACCCCTGGTGCCATTCGATCCATGGGTCGCGTCAATTAATTTAAAAAGACCGATAAAAAACCGCAAAGTTTGCGCAACATCGCAAAATGGAACACTCGTGCAAGCTCAGCAGAATTATTGACTAGGCTCGTCCCGTGTCCGATCGATGCAGTAAAGGACTAGTGGCGCCGTGGTCACAAACCTCGTCGCCAACCGTAACCTCCATTAAGGATTGGAGAGAGCATGCCTTATCCCCTCAGAAAACCAAGAAAACTGCAGCTCGCTGTGAGTGCGGTCGCCCTGGCATTGTCCACCGCGACTCTTGCCTCTCCGGAAAGCGATCTGCTCAACGAGTTTTGGAGTTACGCCAAACCCCTGCCGTTCGAATGCCAGTTGGGCGTTCTGAACAGCACCCCGCTCGGACTGCCGCGCTGCATGCAATCCGGCAAGGTGATGAAACACCTGAAGAAACTGAACGAGATCGCGATTGCCAACAGCGGCACCCGCGCGGCAGGCATGCCGGGCTATCAAGCCTCGGTTGACTACATCAAGGCAACTCTGGAGCGGGCGGGCTACACCGTGAGCCTGCAGGCGTTCCCGTTTACCGCCTACTACCCCAAAGGCCCAGGCACCCTGCAGGCGACCCTGCCGGCCCCTGTCAGCTACGAATGGGAAAAGGACTTCACCTACCTGTCGCAGACCGAAGCCGGTGACGTGACCGCACCGGTGGTGGCAGTCGACGTGCACCTGGGCCCGGACAATGTCTCGGACAGCGGCTGCGAAGCCGAAGACTTCGCCGCCTTCCCGGCCGGCGCCATTGCGCTGATCCAGCGCGGCACTTGCGGTTTCGAGCAGAAGGTCGAAAACGCCGCCGCCGCTGGCGCCGTCGGCGTAGTGGTGTTCAACCAGGGCAATACCGAGGACCGCAAGGGGCTGCTCAACGCCACCTTGGGCGATGGTTACGAAGGCGGCATTCCGGCCGTATTCGCCACCTACGACAACGGTGCCGCCTGGGCCACCACCGAAGGTTTGCAACTGCGCGTGGTGACGGACGTTGAGCGCAAGAAAACCCAGACCTACAACGTGATCGCCGAGACTCGCCGCGGCAACCCGAACAACGTGGTCATGGTCGGCTCCCACCTGGACTCGGTGTTCGAAGGCGCCGGCATCAACGACAACGGTTCGGGCAGTGCCGCCAACCTGGAACTGGCCCTGCAAATGAGCAAGGCACTGCCCCATAACAAGGTCCGTTTTGCCTGGTGGGGCGCCGAGGAATCCGGCCTGGTTGGTTCGACCCACTACGTGAAGAGCCTGACGCCCGAAGAGAAGGCCAAGATCAAGGTCTACCTGAACTTCGACATGATCGCCTCACCCAACTTCGCCCTGTTCGTCTATGACGGTGACGGTTCGCAGTTCGGCTTGAAAGGGCCACCCGGCTCGGCCGCGACCGAGAAGCTGTTCGAGAAGTACTACGGCAAACGGGCGCTACCGTCCGAAGGCGACGAGATCACCTTCCGCTCCGACTACGCACAGTTCTTCACCGACGGCATCGCTTTCGGCGGCCTGTTCACCGGCGCTGAAGTGCTGATGTCCGAAGAGCAGGCGACCAAGTATGGCGGCAAGGCAGGGATCGCTTTCGACCCGTGCTACCACCAGAGCTGCGACAACCTGAGCAACATCGACCAGAAAGCCCTGGAAATCAACGGTGATGCCATGGCCTATGTCACCAGCTGGCTGTCCCTGTCGACCAAAGTGATCGATGACGAGATCGCTGCAGGCAAGGCTGAAGCAGGCTCCGGGCAGAAATCCGCTCGGGCCGCACAGGCCTACGACATCACCCACTGGGGTAAACACTGGATCAAGTAATACCCAACCCAGTAAAAGTCGTGTGTCACGACCGGGGTCAGGCTTATCGCCTGACCCCGGTTTTTTTTGCAGTTCATAAACTCCGCCCGTGCTGACGAACCCAAGCGCGGGGCGCGCCGCCTGCATTTCGCCCTTTCGCCGGCATCGCCGGGTGTCCAAGCCTCAGATGGCGCAGCCCGCGCACCGCAGCACCGCAGCACCCGCAACCGCGCCAGGGCTGGCCACAGGAAAGGTGCGAAAATTGAGTGGCCGTGGCCCGCGAAAGGCTAAGCCAGGGACCCGTTATGCCGCTTGGTTGGCCATGTCCAGCAACCCGCACTTCAGTGAACTGCGCAGATGCTCCATCTGCCGCCCCAGCAGTTGCAAACGAACCTTGCCGAGGTGCTTTTGCGCACGGGGAAGCAATTCGCTTTGCTCACGCTCGATCAACTGCTCGATCATGGCCTGCAGCACTTTCAGGCGCCCGGCGAAGCGACTGCTCGACGGATCCGTGGCTTGCAGGTCCGGCAGCAGCAAGCTGTTCAAGGCGCGATGCTCTTCCCGATCGTCGAGGTAACCCGCGACCTCCTCGTCACCGCCCTGGACGCACAGTAGCGGGTACAGCAGCTCCTCCTCCAGGCAGCTGTGGATAGCCAGCTCCAGGGCCAGCCGATCCAGCAGCTCAACACGGGTTTTCAGTGCGCGCGCACCCGCGCCTCGCAAGCGGGCGAGCAGGCTGCGGATACGCACATGGTCCCGTTCCAACAAGTCGATCACATCCATTTCAACCCTCGGCAACGGCGACTGGCAACCAGCCCCCGCAGGCGTACGACTTACTGGGCGCCTGCGGCGGCATAACGGACGGTCCCGCGCGAATGGCTTTGTAAGGCCACTACAGCGGGGGCCATCGCGGCGTCCAGCGCCAGATCCCGGCGAATCGCACTGATCTGCCACTCCAGCTGCAGCGGGCTGTTGAACTGACCGAACGGCAAGGAGCGCTTGGCAATAATGCGATCACCCGCGTGCAGGGTCAGCAGCAGCCCGCCATCCGGACGGATCTGGGTGGCGATGTCGAAATCGGGGAAGGCGGCAGAAAAGGCCAGGTTGGCTTCAAGGACGAGGTTCATGTACGGCTCCAGAGTGATCGGTATTGATCCCTTGGATGCAGTCCTTATGCCAAGCCAATAAACTTAAATAATCTTTAATTTACAATGACTTAATGCAAAGTCCAGCCAAGCACCCCATGCACATTGCATGACCCGCCCCAGTGTCGTCATGCATTTTGCCCTTTGCCGGGCAGTGCGTTAAACGGGCGTCGGCAAAACCGGCAGATCGCGCCAAGTCAGGTACACCCGCAGGTCGAACTCCAACTGGCCGTAGCCCGGCAGCATGTACTCGCACAGTTGATAGAAGGCTTTGTTGTGGTCCTGCTCCTTCAGGTGCGCCAGCTCGTGAACCACGATCATCTTGAGGAACTCGGGCGCCGCGTCCTTGAACAACGCGGCCACACGAATCTCCTTTTTCGCCTTGAGCTTGCCACCCTGTACACGCGAGATGGCGGTATGCAGCCCCAATGCGCGATGGGTGAGGTCCAGGCGATTGTCGTACAGCACCTTGTCGATGGCGGGCGCGTTTTTCAGGTGCGCCTGCTTGAGCGCCAGGGTGTAGGCATACAGGGCCTTGTCGCTTTGCACCCCATGACGGTGCGGATAACGCTGCTGCAGGTAGTCGCCCAACCGCTGCTGCGCGATCAGTTGGCGCACCTGCTCCTGAAGGGCGGAGGGGTACGCCTGCAGGTATTTAAGGGGAGTCATGCCGCAACAGGGTCCTTGCAGAAGGAGAAACGCAGAACCCCAGTGTACCGAATCAGCAGGCCGCAGGACGACCTATGCGGCAGCCCCTGGAGCCAGGCTTGGCAGAAACTCACGGCAATATGTTGTTTTATTCCTACCTCGAGAGGCAGCTCCGACCGCTCACCCCACACCTAAACACCGATATAGACAACCATTGGTCGGAACCCTGGCCAGCATCAACCGCGTATCGATGCATCCAAATTCAGAAAAAAGATAATTAAATGACGCCAATAAATCGTCTTACCCGCTTTGCTGTTGGTTTTTTTCTTCGAAAGCGTACTAGCAAAAAAACATCAAATACTAGCAACTGGCCTTAATTTGCTCAAATAAACGGGTTTTTGACGCCAGCAAGTCGTCGAAAAACGCTTACATCTTTGTAAGCCTTTCGCTATAAAAGCGCCCAGAGCCGCTATGCAGCGGACCCCGGAGCTTTTAACCCGCTTGCTTTGAGTTGCCTGTCACTGGCTGGAATGCCGAGTAAATCGCTACTGACTCCCGGATGAGATGTGAGCCGACTGAAGCACCCCTCGTTTGTCGTGGAGTCACTCATGATCGATCTTGCTACCTGGAACCTGAACATCCCTGTCGGCATCCCCGCCACTACCATCGAAACCCCGGTCCTGGTGGGTGGATTT
>NZ_JBEVDL010000056.1:0-88698 GCF_040514055.1 Pseudomonas sp. | reverse complement strand
AAAATTCGTGTCTTCAAGTCGACCCAAAAAGCGGTTGATGCTTGAACACTGCTAGGTAGAAGACCATGGCACGACTGAAAGAGATTTACCGGAAGGAAATCGCGCCCAAGCTCCAGGAAGAACTGAAGCTGGGTAACGTGATGGAAGTTCCGCGCATTACCAAGATCACCCTGAACATGGGTCTGGGCGAAGCGATCGGTGATAAGAAAATCATCGAGCACGCGGTAGCTGATCTGGAAAAGATCACCGGTCAGAAAGTCATCGTGACCTACGCTCGCAAGTCCATCGCTGGCTTCAAAGTCCGCGAAGGCTGGCCGATCGGCGTCAAGGTGACCCTGCGCCGTGAGCGTATGTACGAGTTCCTGGATCGTCTGCTGTCGATCTCCCTGCCTCGGGTTCGCGACTTCCGCGGCCTGAATGCCAAGTCCTTCGACGGTCGTGGCAACTACAGCATGGGCGTTAAAGAGCAGATCATTTTCCCGGAAATCGACTACGACAAGATCGATGCCCTGCGCGGTCTGGACATTACCCTGACCACCACTGCTCGTTCGGATGATGAAGGTCGCGCCTTGCTGCGTGCTTTCAAATTCCCGTTCCGCAACTGATTGGAGTAGGACATGGCCAAGACAAGCATGAAAAACCGCGAGCTGAAGCGTCAGCAAACGGTTGCCAAGTACGCGAAAAAGCGTGCTGAGCTCAAGGCGATCATCGTTGATCTGAACGCTACGCCGGAAGCGCGCTGGGAAGCCCAGATCGCTTTGCAGAAGCAACCCCGTGACGCCAGCGCTTCGCGCATGCGTAACCGTTGCCGTCTGACCGGTCGTCCACATGGCGTGTACCGCAAGTTCGGCCTCGGCCGTAACATGCTGCGCCAGGCGGCCATGCGCGGCGACGTACCAGGTCTGGTGAAAGCCAGCTGGTAAGGCGTCTCGTGAGCTGCCCCGTTGGTCGGTAAGACGGTGGGGTGGTTCCAGCGATAGTGAATCAAGCCCCTTTTGGGGCTTGATTCATTTTTAAGCAGTCTCTAGAATGTTCGGCTCGCCAGAGCCCGGGTTCGAATGTGCCCGGCGTTTTGGTGGCAGTAGCCGCAAGGCTAATTCTTTCAGTAACAGGAGCGTCTAGCCCATGAGTATGCAGGACCCGTTAGCGGACATGCTAACTCGTATCCGTAATGCCCAGATGGCTGAAAAGTCCGTCGTAAGCATGCCTTCTTCCACGTTGAAGGTGGCGGTAGCCAAGGTCCTCAAGGACGAAGGCTACGTAGCGGATTTTCAGATCAGCAGCGACATCAAGCCGTTGTTGACCATCGAGCTGAAGTACTTCGAAGGCCGTCCGGTCATCGAGGAAGTGAAGCGCGTCAGCCGTCCAGGCCTGCGTCAGTACAAGTCCGTCGAGGATCTGCCTAAAGTTCGTGGCGGTCTTGGCGTGTCCATCGTCTCCACCAACAAGGGTGTGATGACGGATCGTGCTGCGCGCGCTGCCGGTGTCGGCGGCGAAGTCCTTTGCACAGTGTTCTAAGGGGGGATAAGCATGTCTCGCGTTGCTAAGAACCCCGTTAAGCTGCCCGCTGGCGTTGAAATCAAACTGGCCGGCCAACAGCTTTCGGTGAAGGGTGCCAAGGGCACTCTAGACCTAAATGTTCATTCGTCCGTTGAAGTGGTCCAGGAAGCCGGTGAGTTGCGTTTCGCAGCCCGCAATGGCGACCAGCAGACTCGCGCAATGGCCGGTACCACCCGTGCGTTGGTTAACAACATGGTAATCGGCGTCAGCCAAGGCTTCGAGCGCAAGCTGCAGCTGGTCGGCGTAGGTTACAAAGCACAGGCTAAAGGCGAAGTGCTGTCCCTGGCTCTCGGCTTCTCGCATCCGGTGGATTATGACTTGCCGCAAGGCATCACCGCTGAAACTCCCAGCCAGACTGATATCCTGATCAAGGGTATTGATAAGCAGTTGGTTGGTCAGGTGGCCGCTGAGATCCGCGACTTCCGTCCACCAGAGCCCTATAAAGGCAAAGGTGTGCGTTACGCAGACGAAGTCGTCCGTCGTAAAGAAGCCAAGAAGAAGTAGGGCATAGCAAATGACCGACAAGAACGTTACCCGACTGCGTCGCGCTCGCAAAGCACGCCTGAAAATGCACGAGCTGGAAGTCGTGCGTCTCTGCGTGTTCCGCTCCTCGCAGCATATATACGCCCAGGTCATCTCGGCCGACGGCAGCAAGGTCCTGGCCAGCGCCTCGACTTTGGACAAAGAACTGCGTGATGGTGCCACTGGCAACGTCGACGCTGCCAAAAAGGTTGGGCTGCTGGTGGCCGAGCGTGCGAAAGTCGCCGGTGTCACTCAGGTTGCCTTTGACCGTTCTGGCTTCAAGTACCACGGTCGTGTCAAGGCACTGGCTGATGCTGCTCGTGAAGGCGGGCTGGAGTTCTAAGTTATGGCAAATAACGACCAAAAGCGCGACGAAGGCTACATCGAGAAGCTGGTTCAGGTTAACCGCGTTGCCAAGACCGTAAAAGGCGGCCGTATCTTCACTTTCACCGCGTTGACCGTGGTGGGTGATGGTAAGGGTCGTGTTGGTTTCGGTCGCGGCAAGTCTCGTGAAGTGCCGGCTGCTATCCAGAAAGCAATGGAAGCCGCTCGTCGCAACATGATTCAAGTGGACCTTAACGGTACCACCCTGCAGTACGCGATGAAGTCCGGCCATGGCGCCTCCAAGGTGTACATGCAGCCTGCTTCGGAAGGTACCGGTATCATCGCCGGCGGTGCCATGCGCGCCGTGCTGGAAGTGGCCGGTGTGCAGAACGTTCTGGCCAAGTGCTACGGCTCGACTAACCCGGTGAACGTGGTTCATGCCACCTTCAAGGGTCTGAAAGCCATGCAATCCCCTGAGTCCATTGCTGCCAAGCGCGGCAAGACTGTTCAGGAGATCTTCTGATCATGACGACTGCAACTGTCAAAGTTACCCTGATCAAAAGCATGACCGGCCGTATCCCTAACCACAAACTGTGTGTCAAGGGTCTGGGTCTGCGTCGCATCGGTCACACCGTAGAAGTGCTGGATACTCCCGAGAACCGCGGGATGATCAACAAGGCTTACTACATGCTGCGAGTCGAGGCTTAATCGATGAAACTCAATGATCTGAGTCCAGCGCCGGGTTCCCGTCGCGAAAAGCATCGTCCGGGCCGTGGTATCGGCAGTGGTTTGGGCAAGACCGGTGGCCGTGGCCACAAAGGTCAAAGCTCCCGCTCCGGTGGCACCATCGCTCCGGGTTTTGAAGGCGGTCAACAGCCGCTGCACCGTCGTCTGCCGAAGTTCGGCTTCGTCTCCCTCAAGGCTATGGACCGCGCAGAAGTGCGTACCTCCGAGCTGAACAAGGTGGAAGGCGGCGTTGTAACCGTGCAGACCTTGAAGGATGCCAACCTGATTAATCAAAACGTCCAGCGTGTGAAAATCATGCTGTCCGGCGAGATTACTCGTGCTGTCACCCTTAAAGGGATCGCCGCCACCAAAGGTGCGCGTGCGGCTATCGAAGCAGCTGGCGGCAAGTTCGAGGACTAAATGGCTAAGCAAGGTGCTCTCTCAGCGCTCAGCAATGGCGGGTTATCCGAGCTCTGGGCTCGACTGCGTTTTCTGTTTATGGCGATCATCGTCTATCGGATCGGCGCACACATTCCAGTGCCGGGCATTAACCCTGATCGGCTGGCGGACCTGTTTCGACAGAATGAGGGGACCATTCTTAGCTTGTTCAACATGTTTTCCGGCGGTGCGCTGGAGCGGATGAGCATCTTTGCACTGGGGATCATGCCGTACATCTCGGCATCGATCATCATGCAGCTGATGTCCGCGGTCAGCCCACAGCTGGAACAGTTGAAGAAGGAAGGTGAGGCTGGTCGTCGCAAGATCAGCCAATACACCCGCTACCTCGCCTTGATCCTGGCCTTTGTTCAAGCCTTCGGCATGTCCGTGGGCTTGGCGGGACAGGGTGTCGCGTTCTCGGTCGATTTCGGCTTCCACTTCGTTGCAGTCACCACCTTTGTGGCGGGTGCAATGTTTATGATGTGGTTGGGCGAGCAGATCACCGAGCGAGGTGTTGGCAACGGTATTTCGATGCTGATTTTTGCGGGCATCGTAGCCGGCTTGCCGTCGGCGATCGGGCATTCTTTCGAGTCTGCTCGGCAGGGCGATATCAATATCTTCGCCCTGATCGCCATCGGTCTGCTGGCCGTAGCGATCATCGGTTTCGTGGTGTTCATTGAGCGTGGTCAGCGCCGTATTGCGGTGCACTACGCCAAGCGTCAGCAGGGCCGCAAGGTGTTTGCCGCGCAGACCAGCCACTTGCCGTTGAAGGTGAACATGGCCGGGGTTATCCCGGCGATTTTCGCCAGCAGCCTTCTGTTATTCCCGGCTTCGCTGGGTGCCTGGTTTGGTCAGTCCACCGGTATGGGCTGGCTGCAGGATATTTCACAGGCGATCGCTCCAGGTCAGCCGTTGAACATTTTGCTGTTTAGTGCAGGGATCGTTTTCTTCTGCTTCTTCTACACAGCGCTGATGTTCAACCCGAAAGACGTAGCGGAAAACCTGAAGAAGTCCGGTGCCTTTATTCCGGGCATTCGTCCAGGCGAACAGTCGGCGCGCTATATCGATGGCGTGCTGACCCGTTTGACCATGTTCGGAGCCCTGTACATGACGGCCGTGTGCCTGCTGCCCCAGTTCCTGGTGGTGGCTGCCAACGTACCGTTCTACCTTGGCGGGACCTCGTTGCTGATCGTGGTGGTGGTTGTGATGGACTTCATGTCGCAAGTACAATCGCACCTCGTTTCGCACCAGTACGAATCCCTGATGAAGAAAGCCAACCTGAAGGGTTACGGCAGCGGCATGATGCGCTGAGGTAGCCATAAGGTTCGAGGAGTTGGTGATGAAAGTTCGTGCATCGGTGAAAAAGCTGTGCCGTAACTGCAAGATTATCCGCCGTGAAGGTGTGGTTCGGGTGATTTGCAGTGCGGAACCGCGTCACAAGCAGCGCCAAGGCTGAGTGTGAGCTAGACGTTAAAGCCCGGCAGCTAGTGCGCTGCCGGGTTGATTATTTGTTACTACAGCGTTAGTATCTCGCGCCCTATTTCTTGGCTTCCGGGGCGTAGGTAGCTGTCAAATGGAGTCCCACTGAATGGCCCGTATTGCAGGCGTAAACATTCCGGATAACAAGCATACTGTTATCTCGCTGACCTACATCTTTGGTGTCGGTCGGACCAGTGCGCACAAAATCTGTGCAACCACTGGTGTCAATCCCGCGGTAAAAATCAAAGATCTGAGCGACGAGCAGATTGAACTGTTGCGTGGCGAAGTCGCGAAGCTCACCACTGAAGGTGACCTTCGTCGCGAAACCAACATGAAAATCAAGCGCTTGATGGACCTGGGCTGCTACCGCGGTCTGCGCCATCGTCGCGGCCTTCCGGCTCGCGGTCAGCGTACTAAGACCAACGCGCGTACCCGTAAGGGCCCGCGTAAGCCGATCCGCAAGTAATCGCATTCGCGAATCGACAGGACTCTAGTCATGGCAAAACCTGCTGCTCGTCCTCGTAAGAAAGTCAAAAAGACAGTGGTCGATGGCATCGCCCATATCCACGCGTCTTTCAACAACACCATTGTGACCATCACTGACCGTCAAGGTAATGCGCTGTCCTGGGCAACCTCCGGTGGTTCGGGTTTCCGCGGTTCACGCAAGAGCACCCCGTTCGCTGCCCAGGTGGCTGCTGAACGTGCTGGTCAAGCTGCGCTGGAATACGGCCTGAAGAACCTCGACGTGAATGTCAAGGGTCCCGGTCCGGGTCGTGAGTCCGCTGTCCGTGCATTGAACGGCTGCGGTTACAAGATCGCCAGCATCACCGACGTGACGCCCATCCCGCATAACGGGTGCCGTCCGCCGAAGAAGCGTCGCGTGTAATCAGGAGACAGTAGAAAATGGCTCGTTACATTGGTCCCAAGTGCAAACTGTCTCGTCGTGAAGGCACCGATCTCTTCTTGAAGAGTGGCGTCCGCGCTATCGAATCGAAGTGCAACATCGAAGCAGCCCCCGGTATCCACGGCCAACGCCGCGGCCGCCAGTCCGACTACGGCACCCAACTGCGTGAAAAGCAGAAAGTCCGTCGTATCTACGGCGTGCTCGAGCGCCAGTTCAGCGGTTACTACAAGGAAGCAGCCGGTCGTAAAGGCGCTACCGGTGAGAACCTGCTGCAACTGCTCGAATGCCGTCTGGACAACGTCGTCTATCGTATGGGCTTCGGCTCCACTCGTGCCGAATCGCGTCAATTGGTTTCGCACAAGTCGATCAGCATCAACGGCAAAACCGTTAATGTCCCGTCCTACCAGGTTCGTCCGGGTGACGTGGTCGCTATCCGCGAGAAGGCGAAGAATCAACTGCGCATTGTCCAGGCCCTCGAACTCTGCGCTCAGCGCGGTCGTGTTGAGTGGGTTGACGTGGACACTGAGAAAAAATCTGGCGTGTTCAAAAGCGTGCCGGCTCGCAGCGATCTGTCCGCCGACATCAACGAAAGCCTGATTGTCGAGCTCTACTCCAAGTAAGGGCTAGAAAATAGGTGCATCCATGCAGATTTCGGTAAATGAGTTCCTGACCCCCCGTCACATTGATGTGCAGGTGGTCAGTCCGACCCGCGCCAAGATCACTCTCGAGCCTCTCGAGCGTGGCTTTGGCCACACCCTGGGCAATGCGTTGCGTCGCATCCTGTTGTCCTCCATGCCTGGCTGTGCAGTAGTTGAGGCCGAAATTGACGGTGTACTCCATGAGTACAGCGCCATCGAAGGTGTTCAGGAAGACGTCATCGAAATCCTGCTCAACCTCAAAGGTCTGGCTATCAAGCTGCACGGTCGCGACGAAGTGACTCTGACACTGGCGAAGAAGGGCTCGGGCGTAGTGACCGCTGCCGATATTCAGCTGGATCATGATGTCGAGATCGTCAACGGTGATCACGTTATTGCCAATTTGGCATCTAACGGCGCACTGAACATGAAGCTGACTGTGGCACGTGGTCGCGGCTATGAGCCGGCCGACTCGCGCCAGAGTGATGAAGACGAAAGCCGCAGCATCGGTCGCTTGCAGCTGGATTCTTCTTTCAGCCCGGTACGTCGTGTGGCGTACGTGGTGGAAAACGCCCGTGTTGAGCAGCGCACTAACCTAGACAAGCTGGTTATCGATCTGGAAACCAACGGTACCCTGGATCCTGAAGAGGCCATCCGTCGGGCCGCGACCATTCTGCAACAGCAGTTGGCCGCGTTCGTCGACCTCAAAGGTGACAGTGAACCCGTGGTGATCGAGCAGGAAGACGAGATCGATCCGATCCTGCTGCGTCCCGTCGATGACCTGGAACTGACCGTGCGTTCGGCCAACTGCCTCAAGGCCGAAAACATCTACTACATCGGTGACCTGATTCAGCGCACCGAAGTGGAGTTGTTGAAGACGCCGAACCTGGGCAAGAAATCCTTGACTGAGATCAAGGACGTTCTGGCCTCGCGTGGTCTGTCCCTCGGCATGCGCCTCGACAACTGGCCGCCGGCAAGTCTTAAGAAGGACGACAAGGCCACGGCCTGATCGTCGTAATCACCGAACGTGAGTTTGGTAAGGAATTGAACCATGCGTCATCGTAAGAGTGGTCGTCACCTGAGCCGCACCAGCGCTCACCGCAAGGCCATGTTTCAGAACATGGCGGTGTCGCTGTTTGAGCACGAGCTGATCAAAACTACCCTGCCTAAGGCCAAGGAACTGCGTCGGGTTGCCGAGCCGCTGATCACTCTGGCTAAAGTGGATAGTTTGGCTAACCGCCGTCTGGCCTTCGACCGTACTCGTTCGAAAGCCATCGTCGGCAAGCTGTTCAACGACCTGGGCAAGCGCTACGCCACCCGTCAGGGCGGTTACCTGCGTATCCTCAAGTGCGGTTTCCGTACGGGCGACAACGCTCCTATGGCTTATGTTGAGCTGGTCGACCGTCCGGTCGGTGGCGAAGTAGAAGCTGCAGAGTAAGTCGTAGGTTGTAGAAAAAACCGGGCCCTGGGCCCGGTTTTTTTATGCCTGCTTTTTAGGGGGGCGCTTTCATTTGAGCGTTTCCTGCCACCGTCAACTGTCCCGCACAGTCGTGCTCCCCCTAAATACCTCCCGGACTTCGGCCATACCTGGGCATACGGATCTTCAGTAGGCAACAGCAGCAGCTCCGCGCACCTGGGTTCCCGCCTTCGCGGGAACGACGGTGGACCGGGGCGGCCTGCGGCTGACTGGGGCTCGTGCTGGCCATCCAGAGGCATTGCACCTCGGGCAGGACAAACCTTCGATACGTCCCAAGCACCGTCATACCCGCGTAGGCGGGTATCCAGGGGGGAGCAACAGAAACTCCGCGCACCTGGGTTCCCGCCTGCACGGGAACGACGGGAGGCCGAGGCGGCCTGCGGGTGACTGGGGCTCGTGCTGGCCATCCAGCGGCATTGCACCTCGGGCAGGACAAACCTTCGATACGTCCCAAGCACCGTCATACCCGCGTAGGCGGGTATCCAGGGACCTTGTCCGTATCGGCTGTCCTGCCCGTACGGGACTGACAGCGAACCCAGGGTGGCCTGCGGGCCCCCAAGTGCTTCACAGCCATACAGCGCTTTCACATGACGTCCTCAAGGCATTCGGCCCCTAACTGGCGAAAAACTACTCCTGATAGATAAAAGCTAACGCGCTGTTGCGCTCAATATATTGGCTCACTTCCGTTGGGCGGCTTAATCTCAGTCCATCGCTGGCGCAGTTCAGCTGTTAGACCTGAGAGGAGACACCCCGATGAGCCAGACGCCTATCCTGACCACCGCCAGTGGCATCCCGGTTGCCGACAACCAGAACTCCCGCACTGCCGGGCCCCGTGGACCCTTGCTGCTCGAGGATTTTCACCTGATCGAGAAGCTGGCGCACTTCAATCGGGAAGTCATCCCCGAGCGCCGGGTGCACGCCAAAGGCTCGGGCGCCCATGGCACCTTTACCGTCACCCGTGACATCAGCCACCTGACCCGCGCTGAGCTGTTCTCCGCGGTGGGCAAGCAGACGCCGATCTTTATCCGTTTTTCCACCGTAGGTGGCGAGCGTGGCTCGGCGGATACCGAGCGTGATCCCCGGGGGTTCTCGGTGAAGTTCTACACCAACGAAGGCAACTGGGACGTGGTGGGCAACAACACTCCGGTGTTCTTTATCCGCGACGCCATCAAGTTCCCGGACTTTATCCACACCCAAAAGCGTCTGCCGCAAAGCAATCTGAAGAGCCCGCAGATGATGTGGGACTTCTGGTCGTTGTCACCCGAATCCTTGCACCAGGTGACCATCCTGTTCTCCGATCGGGGTATCCCGGACGGCTACCGCTTTATGCACGGGTTCGGCAGCCATACCTTCAGCCTGATCAATGCCGCGGGTGAGCGGCACTGGGTCAAGTGGCACTACAAGACCCGCCAGGGCATCAAGAACCTGGCTCCGGCCGACGCCGAACGCCTGGCCGGCAGCGACCCGGACTACGCCCAGCGCGACCTGTTCGGCGCGATCGAGCGGGGCGATTTCCCGAAGTGGGCGGTCTGCGTGCAGGTCATGAGCGAGGCCCAGGCCGAGGCGCATCCAGAGAACCCCTTTGACGTAACCAAGACCTGGTCGCAAAAGGATTACCCGTTGATCGAGGTGGGCGAGCTGGAGCTTAACCGCAACCCGCAGAACTACTTCGCCGAGGTCGAGCAGGCGGCCTTTGCCCCGAGCAACCTGGTACCCGGTGTCGGTCTGTCGCCAGACCGCATGCTGCAGGGGCGGGTGTTCGCCTATGCCGATGCCCAGCGGCATCGGGTGGGTACCAACCACCAGCAATTGCCGATCAATGCGCCGCGCTGCCCGTACCATAACAACCAGCGCGACGGCGCCATGCGCTTCGATGGCAATGGTGGGGCGGCGCCGAACTACGAGCCCAACAGTGTGGCGGGCACGCCACATCAGGCGCCCCGGTACGCGGAGCCGGCCTTGACCCTCAGCGGTGCGGCCGATCGGTATGATCATCGGGTCGACGAGGACTACTACAGCCAGGCTGGCGCCCTGTTCCGCCTGATGGACGCCGGGCAGCAGGCGCTGCTGATCGGCAATATCGCCGGGGCCATGGCCAGCGTGACGCCCGATGTACAGCTGCGCCAGATCGGCCATTTCCTGAAAGCCGATCCGGCGTACGGCCAAGGCGTCGCCGAGGCGCTGGGCATCGCACTGGGCTGATCTTCAGGCGCGGAACCTGCACCTTCGCCAAACCGCCCTCTCGGGGCGGTTTGTGCGTTATGGGTGTTGGTCGCCGGGAATAGGGTGACCTGTGGCCATCCATGGGTCAAAATCGACTTTTGCCCGGAGAAGATTCCCATGAAGGGATCGCCGCTCGTTCTCGATTACCTTAACGGCCTGCTGGCAGGTGAATTGGCCGCGCGCGACCAGTATTTCGTCCATTCGCGGATGTACGAGGACTGGGGCTTCACTCATCTGTACACCCGCATCAACCACGAGATGGAGGAGGAGGCGCAGCACGCCGATGCCTTGATCCGGCGGATCCTGATGCTCGAAGGCACGCCGCGCATGCGCCCGGACGACCTGGATGTGGGCACCACTGTGCCTGAGATGTTCGCCAGCGACCTGCGCCTGGAATACAAGGTCCGTGCGGCCCTGTGCCAGGGCATCGCCTTGTGCGAGGCCGAAGGCGACTACATCAGCCGCGATATCCTGCGCGTGCAGCTGGGCGACACCGAGGAAGACCATACCTACTGGCTGGAGCAGCAGCTGGGCCTGATCCAGCGTATCGGCCTGGAAAACTACCTGCAGTCCCAGGCAGGCTAGTTAGCTGGCAGTTCGGGCGGTGTGTGGTGGCTAAGTAAAGGCGTTAGCCACCCTACGTTGCTGAGCGTCCCTCAAGGCGGTATCGCCCGGAGGCGGTACTAAGCTCCCCGTCGTTCCCGCGAAGGCAGGAACCCAGGTGCGATACGTCTCCGGCTGCCCGCTCAGCTCCCCGTCAACGCTCAGGCTTTATCCCGTGCCAGCAGCGGCTTGAGGAAATAACCGGTATGGGATTGGGTCATCTCCGCCACCTCCTCGGGGGTGCCGACCGCGATGATCTGGCCGCCCTTGGAGCCGCCTTCGGGCCCCAGGTCCACCAACCAGTCGGCGGTCTTGATCACGTCCAGGTTATGTTCGATCACCACCACCGTATTGCCGTGGTCGCGCAGGCGGTGCAGCACGTCGAGCAGTTGCTGGATATCGGCGAAGTGCAGGCCCGTAGTAGGTTCGTCGAGGATATACAGGGTCTTGCCGGTATCGCGCTTGGACAGCTCGCGTGACAGCTTGACCCGCTGCGCCTCGCCGCCCGAGAGGGTGGTGGCCGACTGGCCGAGCTTGATATAGGACAGGCCGACGTCCACCAGGGTCTGCAGCTTGCGCGACAGGGCCGGCACCGCGTCGAAGAACGGCCGGGCCTCCTCGATGGTCATCTCCAGCACCTCGTGGATGTTCTTGCCCTTGTACTTCACCTCGAGGGTTTCGCGGTTGTAGCGTTTGCTCTTGCACACGTCGCACGGCACGTAGATGTCCGGCAGGAAGTGCATCTCCACCTTGATCAGGCCATCGCCCTGGCAGGCTTCGCAGCGCCCGCCCTTGACGTTGAAGGAGAAGCGCCCCGGGCCGTAACCGCGCGAACGGGATTCCGGCACGCCAGCGAACAGCTCGCGGATCGGCGTGAACAGGCCGGTGTAGGTGGCCGGGTTGGAGCGCGGGGTTCGGCCGATCGGGCTCTGGTCGATGTCGACCACCTTGTCCAGGTGCTGCAGGCCGTCGCAACTGTCGTGGGCTGCCGCTTCCAGGGTGGTGGCGCCGTTCAGCGCGGTGGCGCTGAGCGGGAACAGGGTGTTGTTGATCAGGGTCGACTTGCCCGAACCGGACACCCCGGTGACGCAGGTCAGCAGGCCGATCGGGATTTCCAGGTCGACATTGCGCAGGTTGTTGCCGCGCGCGCCCTTGAGCTTGATCGACAGCTTCTTGTCGCGCGGTGTGCGTTCGGCCCGGTAGCGAATCTTCTCGCGGCCCGACAAGTACTTGCCGGTCAGGGAATCCGGGTGCGCCATGACCTCGGCCGCGGTGCCTTCGGCGACGATCCGGCCGCCATGGACGCCGGCGCCGGGGCCGATGTCGACCACGTAGTCGGCCATGCGGATGGCGTCCTCGTCGTGCTCGACCACGATGACCGTATTACCGATGTCGCGCAGATGGCGCAGGGTGCCGAGCAGGCGTTCGTTGTCGCGCTGGTGCAGGCCGATGGACGGTTCGTCGAGGATATACATCACGCCCACCAGGCCGGCGCCGATCTGGCTGGCCAGGCGAATGCGCTGGGCCTCACCGCCGGAGAGGGTGTCGGCACTGCGGTCGAGCGTCAGGTAGTCCAGCCCGACATTGACCAGGAACTGCAGGCGCTCGCGGATCTCCTTGAGGATCTTGTCGGCGATCTCGCCGCGCCGGCCGGTCAGCGACAGGCCGCCAAAATACTCGGTGGCATCGCCGATCGGCATGGCGGTGACCGCCGGCAGGGTTTTCTCGGCGACCCAGACGTGCCGCGCCTCGCGCCGCAGGCGGGTGCCGCGGCAGTCCGGGCAGGGCTGGGTGCTGAGGAACTTGGCCAGCTCCTCGCGCACGGTCTGCGACTCGGTCTCGCGGTAACGCCGCTCCAGGTTGGGCACTATGCCCTCGAAGGGGTGGGCGCGCTTGACGATGTCGCCGCGGTCGTTGAGGTAACGGAAGTCGATGCTCTCGCGGCCGCTGCCGTGCAGGATCTGCTTCTGTTGTTCGGCGCTGAGGTCCTGGAAGGGCACTTCCAGGCTGAAACCGTAATGCGCCGCCAGCGAGCCCAGCATCTGGAAGTAATAGACGTTGCGCCGGTCCCAGCCGCGGATCGCCCCCTCGGCCAGGGTCAGCTCGGCGTTGACCAGACGTTTGATGTCGAAGAACTGCTTGACCCCCAGGCCGTCGCAGGTCGGACAGGCGCCAGCCGGGTTGTTGAAGGAGAACAGCTTGGGTTCCAGCTCGCTGATCGAGTGGCCGCAGACCGGGCAGGCAAAGCGGGCGGAAAATATGATCTCCTCGCCCGGTTCATCGTCCATCGGGGCCACCAGCGCCAGGCCATCGGCCAGTTTGAGCGCGGTCTCGAACGACTCCGCCAGGCGCTGCTGCAGGTCGCCGCGGGCCTTGAAACGGTCGACCACGGCATCGATGCTGTGTTTTTTCTGCTTGTCGAGCTTGGGCAGTTCATCCAGCTCGTGGAGCTTGCCGTTGATCCGTACCCGCACGAAACCCTGGGCGCGCAGCTCGTCGAACACCGCCAGGTGCTCGCCCTTGCGTTCGCGGATCACCGGGGCCAGCAGCATCAGCTTGCTGCCTTCGGGCAGTGCCAGCACCTGGTCGACCATCTGGCTGACGGTTTGCGCCTCCAGCGGCAGGTCGTGGTCGGGGCAGCGTGGAATGCCCACCCGCGCATAGAGCAGGCGCAGGTAGTCGTAGATCTCGGTGATGGTGCCCACGGTGGAGCGGGGGTTGTGCGAGGTGGACTTCTGCTCGATAGAGATCGCCGGCGACAAGCCTTCGATGGTGTCGACGTCCGGCTTTTCCATCATCGACAGAAACTGCCGGGCATAGGCCGACAGGGATTCGACGTAGCGGCGCTGCCCTTCGGCGTACAGGGTGTCGAAGGCCAGGGAAGATTTGCCCGAACCCGAGAGCCCGGTAATCACGATCAGCTTGTCCCGTGGCAGGGTCAGGTCGATGTTCTTCAGGTTGTGGGTCCGAGCCCCACGAATCAATATCTTGTCCACTGCGGCCTCGCATGGCGGGCGTAAACCCCCGAGTATACGGCCGACCGCGCCCTTGCGGCAAAATGCCGAACACCGCTATGACTCCTGAAGAGGCGCCAGGGTTCGGTCGGCAGCCCTGCGACGCTTTTGCATGGGCTCTTGGTCGTCCAGACTGGTAGAATCGCGACCGGTTTTCCACAGGGTCCGACTCATGCACGATCCCCACAGCGAGCGTATGAACAGCCGCGAAACCCGAGCCGCGGCCGGGTTGGCGCTGGTGTTCGCCTTCCGCATGCTGGGCATGTTTATGGTCCTGCCGGTCCTGGCGACCTACGGCATGGACCTGGCGGGCGCCACGCCGACCCTGATTGGTGTGGCCATCGGTGCCTATGGGCTGACCCAGGCCTGCCTGCAGATCGGCTTTGGCATGCTCTCCGACCGCATTGGCCGGCGACCGGTGATCTACGTCGGGTTGCTGATCTTCGCCGCCGGCAGCGTGCTGGCGGCCAATGCCGATTCGATCTGGGGGGTGATCGCCGGTCGGGTGCTGCAGGGCGCCGGGGCGATCTCCGCGGCGGTCATGGCGCTGCTGTCGGACCTGACCCGCGAGCAGCACCGGACCAAGGCCATGGCCATGATCGGCATGAGCATCGGCCTGTCGTTCGCCGTTGCCATGGTGGCCGGCCCGTTGCTGACCCGCGCCTTTGGCCTCTCCGGGCTGTTCTGGGCCACCGCCGGCATGGCCCTGTCCGGCCTCGGCCTGGTCGCCTGGCTGGTGCCCCAGGCCGAGGGGCCGCTGCAACACCGCGAATCCGGGGTGGCGCGCGAGGCCTTCGGCACCACGCTGCGCCATCCGGAGCTGCTGCGCCTGGACCTGGGTATCTTCGTGCTGCACGCCATCCTGATGGCCAGTTTCGTGGTCTTGCCCCTGGCGCTGGTCGAACGTGGCGGCCTGCCCAAAGAGCAGCACTGGTGGGTCTACCTGACCGCGCTGCTGGTGAGCTTTTTCGCCATGGTGCCCTTTATCATCTACGGCGAGAAAAAGCGCCAGATGAAGCGGGTGCTGCTCGGTGCGGTGACCGTGTTGCTGCTGAGCGAGCTGTTCTTCGGGTTGTTTGGCGACAGCCTGCGGGCCCTGGTCATCGGCACCCTGGTGTTTTTCACCGCCTTCAACCTGCTTGAGGCGTCCTTGCCCTCGCTGATCAGCAAGGTCGCACCGGCCGGCGGCAAGGGCACGGCGATGGGCGTCTATTCCACCAGCCAGTTCCTCGGCGCGGCGCTGGGTGGCATGCTGGGCGGTTGGCTCTACCAGCACGGCGGCCTGGCCAGCGTCTTTGTCGGTTGCGCCGCGCTCTGCGCCCTCTGGCTGGTCTTTGCTGTTACTATGAAGGAGCCTCCCTATGTCACGAGCCTGCGCTTGCCGTTGTCGCCTCAAGCGCTGCAGGACGCCACGCTGATCGAGCGTCTGCGGGCCGTGGCGGGAGTAACCGATGCCGTGGTGGTTGCCGTCGAGGCCGCCATCTATATCAAAGTCGATACCGAACAAGTGGATCGCACGTCCCTCGAGCGCCTGATCGACCTGGCGCCCCGGCGTGCTGAAGCCTAGGAGAAAGTTATGGCCCGTGGGGTTAACAAAGTCATCTTGATTGGCAACGTCGGCGGCGACCCGGAAACCCGTTACCTGCCCAACGGTAACGCCGTGACCAACGTCACCCTGGCCACGACCGACAGCTGGAAAGACAAGCAGACCGGTCAGCAGCAAGAGCGCACCGAATGGCACCGTGTGGCCTTCTTTGGCAAGGTCGCGGAAATCGCCGGCGAATACCTGCGTAAAGGGTCACAGGTCTATATCGAAGGCCGCTTGCAGACCCGTGAGTGGGAAAAGGACGGCGTCAAGCGCTACACCACCGAGATCGTCGTCGACCTGGGCGGCACCATGCAGCTGCTTGGCGGCCGTGGCGGTGATGATTCCGCCCCGCGCCAATCGGCGCCGCGTCAGCAGCCCCAGCGTGACCAGCAGCAAGCCCCGCGCGAATCGCGTCCGGCCCCGCAACAGCAACCGGCCGCCCAACCGGCTCCGGATTACGACAGCTTCGACGACGATATTCCGTTCTAAGCGTTCCCTGTCCTGGTGTTACACCGAAACCCCCGCCCTGCGGGGGTTTTGCGTTTCAGGCAGCCTCAGGCGGGAGAGGCGAAACGCTGACTGTGCCGATGTGTCGTGGGGCGTGCCCTGAAAAGTGCCGCGGTACCGCCTGTGCATCGATCGAGGCACGGCGCGGGCGGGCATCAATGTCAGGGCTATGTGTTGACTTAACGCCCTGTGGTCCTGACGCCGCCCGCCTGGGGCGTTGGCGATGGTGCGGCGGTGCCGGTTGGCTTATCGGCCTTGGCGTCCGTTCCGACAACCAGCGTCTGCAGCGGAGGCGGCAATTTGCACGTTCGGACCAACGGCAATCTTGCATTTTGCATGATGTATTTTTGTTATTGTTCTGTAAGTTGTTGATTTATATAGGTCGTTAGATTGGCACGGCAGCTGCATTTGTCCTCGGGTCCTCTCTACTGCCCGAGTCCAATAAAAATGAACGAAGTCCTCAAGGAATTCTCGAACGCCTTCCCCGCTTTTGCAGTGGCTATCCAGGCCCGCCCTGATGGTGGTGCGGTGATCAGCCTGGAAGCCGACAGCATGACGCTGCGTCGTGCATTGACCAGCCAACAATGTGTGTCGAGCAAGGAACGCGCCTGGGTGGTCGAAGCCCTGCGCCGTGATCTGGCCCTGACCACCGGCAGCGCACCGGAAATCCAGAAGCTGCAGAGCCAGAACCGCTTCGCCCTGCCGACCTACGGCGATGCGCTGCTGGTGCCACGCGCCCGTCTGAGCCGCTATGCCGCCGCGTCCAATCGTCGTCACGTTTGAATGCACCGGCTGTAGACCCGACTCGTCGCACCCGGCATGCCCCGCTTCCGGCGGGGCATTTGCACGCGCCCTTCAGGCCTGTCTGAGTCGAGTCGTTTGAGGCCGGGCCGAGAACGGCATCCGTCAGACAGTCCTTCTGCAAGCTGCAAGTGTTAGCCCTGGCTACTTGCTCTGTTCGTCAGAACTGACGGGCTTATAGCTGCGTGGCCCGGCTATGCCCCAGGCAATCCAGCCCAGCAGGGGTAGCAACACCACAATCAGGCTCCAGCTGATCTGGGTCGGGATACTGCGATCGGTGCGCAAAATATTGGCCACCAGCCACAGGTTGACTACGACCAGCACACCCGCGCCGAGTGCCCAATGCCATAGGCTATCGTTCATGCAAACCTCCTTGTGCCGTCCCGTTCCCTGCGGGCGATCGGCGCACCTGCACGGCGAAGGTGCTGGCCCGTTTCCAGCATTGAGCGAGCGGCGAGCGAATTGGTTCAGCCGAGACCGTGCCCTGCAACTTTAACGCGGCCGCTGCCTCCTAGTTGACAGACCCTTGGCCCCCGGAGCCCTGCCCATGGCGCAGTCCGATACCCTCGAAGCGCTGATCGACTATCTCAAGGCTCACCGTCTGATGCTGGCCACGGCCGAGTCTTGCACGGCAGGCAAGATAGTCGAGCTGCTTGCCCGCGTACCGGGCTGTGGCGCCTGCCTGGACGCCGGTTACGTGGTGTATTCCGAGGACGCCAAGCGTCGGGTGCTGGGGGTTTCGGCGCACTGCATCGAGACCTTCGGCCTGACCAGCGAACAGGTAGCGCGGGAAATGGTGCAAGGCGCCCTGCGCGGTGGCCAGGCCAATGTCGCGGTGGCGACCACCGGCATCGCGGGCCCGGAGTCCATGGACGGTGTTCGGCCTGGCACCCTGTGTTTTGCCTGGGGGTTCGCGACGGGCTACGGTTCGCGGCTGTTTTCCCGCACCCAGTGGTTCGCGGGCGAGCGCAAGCAGGTGATAGACGCGGCCGCCTGGCATGCGCTGCGACAGATCCCGCTGTTCCACGAAAAATTCCGCCGCGGCGAGGGCGGCTAGAACCCTCGTGGGGCCGTCATCACCTCAGGCCTGGCCTCCCGGCCTGAACCGCTGGCCCCTGACACGTCGATTCTGCAGACCGGACGGAAAATCGGCATACTAAGGCCTGTCCGAACCGGCGTCGCGCGACGGCCCGCCACGACAGTTACAGTCCAGGGTGCGCTTTGTGCGGCCGCAGGCGGCTGGGGCTGGCGGGCACAGCCGAAGCAGCTGCCGGATCCGAGCACCCTTTTCGAGCGCATGCCGGTGCTATTCCGGTCGATGTTGCCGCCCCGCCGGTTATCCGTGCGCCGGGCGCGCGTCGCCTGGCCCGCCGACGGCGCGACTATCCAGCCACACGAGTTGATCCGATTTCCATGCAGATGCGTCTGATGTTATTGGGCGGTGGTAACGCATTGGGGCAGGCCCTGATTCGTCTCGGGGCCGAGGAAGACATCGGCTTCCTGGCGCCGCGGCCACCCGATGAGGGCTGGGACACGGCCAGCCTGACCCACTTGCTCGACGAGACCCGCCCCGACGCCTTGATCAACTTGGCGTATTACTTCGACTGGTTCCAGGCCGAGGGGGTCGATGAAGATCGCCTGGCTGCCCAGGAAAGTGCCGTCGAGCGCCTGGCCGAGTTGTGCCAGCACCATGAAATCCGGCTGCTGCAGCCGTCCACATACCAGGTGTTCGACGGCGCGCGGGCGACCGCCTACAGCGAAAAGGAAGACCCCGCGCCGCGCGGCGCCCGGGGGCAGGCCCTCTGGCGCATGGAGCAGCGGGTGAGGGCGGTCTGTCCAAGGCATGTGTTGCTGCGTTTTGGCTGGTTGCTCGATGACAGTGCTCAGGGACAGCTGGGGCGCTTTCTGCGCTGCGCCGAGCAGGAGAGCGAGGTGTTTCTGGCCGATGACCGACGGGGCAACCCGACTCCGGTCGAAGATGCCGCGCGGGTGATCATTGCGGTCCTCAAACAACTGGATTGCGCCGCTCCCTTGTGGGGGACCTATCACTACGGTGGGCATGAGGCGACCACGCCGCTGGCCCTGGGGCAGGCCATCGTCACCGAGGCACGCAGCCTGCGCACACTGCGCGTGGAAACCCTGACGCCCCAGGCCCACGCCGCCCGGCCGGACGCCGCCGAGGAACCGCAGCACGCGGTACTGGCCTGCAAGAAGATCCTGCACACCTTCGGCATCAAACCGCGGGCCTGGCGCTCTGCGTTGCCGGCGCTGCTGGACAGGTATTATCGACATGTCTGAGGGGCCCATCCTGATCACCGGGGGCGCCGGTTTTATTGGCTCGCACCTGGTCGACCTGCTGCTGCAGCAGGGTTATGCGGTGCGGGTGTTGGACAACCTGTCCACCGGCAAGGCTGGCAACCTGCCGTTGGCGCATGCCCGGCTGGAGCTGATCGACGGCGATGTCGCCGATGCGGCGCTGGTGCGGCGGGTCATGGACGGCTGCCAGGCGGTGGTGCACCTGGCCGCGGTGGCCTCGGTGCAGGCTTCGGTGGACGACCCGCTCGGCACCCACCAGAGCAACTTCGTCGGTACCCTGAACGTGTGTGCAGCAATGGCGACGCTGGGCGTCAAGCGGCTGCTGTTCGCCTCGAGCGCGGCGGTTTACGGCCAGCACGGCGACGGCCAGGCGATCGACGAGGACACGCCCAAGGCGCCGCTGACGCCCTACGCGGTGGACAAGCTGGCCAGCGAGTATTACCTGGACTTCTACCGCCGCGAGCATGGCCTGGAACCGGTGGTATTCCGCTTCTTCAATATCTTCGGCCCGCGCCAGGACCCGTCGTCGCCCTATTCCGGGGTGATCAGCATCTTCACCGAGCGGGCGCTCAAGGGCCTGCCGATCAGCGTCTTCGGCGATGGCGAGCAAACCCGCGATTTCCTTTATGTCGGCGACCTGGTGGCGGTGCTGGCACAGGCGCTGCTTGCGCCCCAGGTGCCGCTGGGGGCGATCAACGTCGGCCTCAATCAGGCCGTCAGCCTCAACCAGCTGCTGCGGGTCATCGACGGGCTGCTCGGTGGCTTGCCGCCGGTGCAGCACCTGCCCGCACGCGCCGGCGATATCCGCCATTCCCGGGCGAACAACCAGCGCCTGCTGACGCGGTATCGGTTGGCGCCGCCGACACCGCTCGAGACCGGGCTGGCACGCCTGCTCGGACTGGCCGAGCAGGCCTAAAAAAGCCGGCCTGTCGAACGACCGGCCGGCGACGCAGACTCACCGGCCAGGCGCAGCATGCGCGAGGCCCGCTTTACAGGCTTAGAACTTGTAACCCAGGCCGACCATATAGACCCAGGGGTCGATGTCCACATCGACCTTCACCTTGCCCAGCGCGCTGTGTTCGGCGGTCGCCTGGGTGTCGATGTCGATGTACCAGACCGCGGCGTTGACCAGGATATTGTCGGTCAACATCACGTCCATGCCGGCCTGCAGCGCCAGGCCAAAACTGTCGTCCAGTTCGAGGTTGCTGAAGCCGTTGGTTTTCTGCCGGCTGGTCAGGCCTTCGTCGAAAAACAGCGTGTAGTTCAGGCCCGCGCCGACATAGGGTTGCACCTTGGACTGGCTGTCCAGCGGGTAGTACTGCAGCGACAGGGTCGGCGGCAGCTGCTTGGCATCGGCGAAACTACCGTCGAAGGTACCGTTGGCGGCGCCCAGGGCGGCATCGAGGCCGCTGACGCTGATGTCATGGCTGAAGGGCGTCGCGGCCAGCAACTCGATCCCCAGGTGATCGGTGAACATATAGGTGCCGGTCAGGCCCAGCTGGGTGCTGCTGTCCACGCCTGCCGAGGTGTCGCCAATGGCGCCGGTGGCCGTGGTGGAAATACGGCTGCTGTCTTCATGGGGATCGACCGTTGCCGCGCCGCCGCGAATGATGATGTCGCCCGCGGTGTGGGCCTGGGCGAGCGGGGCGAACGGCGCCGCGAGGGCCAGGGTAAGCAGGGCGAGCAGAGGCTTGCGCATAACACACTCCAAACGAGTCATCAGTAAAAGGCTGATGCCAGTATAGGAAGCGCAGCGCAGGGTGCTTGTTGATCCAGCTCAATGGAATGGCGCGTCGCCTGCCCGCAAGCGTTTTGCCCCGGAGCGACTCAGCCGTGCTGCTGGCGATACTCGGCCAGGGCCGGCAGCAATTGCCGGGCAATGGCCTCGCGCACGGCCGGCAGCATCACCGCGCCGCTGGCCAGCAGCTGCTCGACCAGCAGGCGCAGGGCGCGCGCGCGGACCGCATCGAGCCCCAGCAACACCCGTTCACAGGCCTGTTCGGCGGTGGCGCCGGGCGGCACATCGAAACCCGCGGCCTGCAGGCGTTCGCGCAAATCATCCTGGTCGATCAGGTCGGCGTGCATCATGCGCAAGGTTCCTCACGTGGGGGTTGAGCCGCCGCCTTTGCGGCACGGCGCGACTCCCGATTCTGCGCAGCCGGGGCCGGATCGGCAAGGGGGCGTTTGACCCGCATGGCTGGCATGCGTACGCGCAGGTCGTTTTCGGTGCAGGGGCGCGCAACGGCGTGATCAGGCCGGCAGCCCAATCACGCGGCCGGTCCAGG
Organism: Pseudomonas sp.; assembly: GCF_040514055.1. Classification (GTDB taxonomy): domain Bacteria; phylum Pseudomonadota; class Gammaproteobacteria; order Pseudomonadales; family Pseudomonadaceae; genus Aquipseudomonas. The sequence continues at coordinate 67,296 of NZ_JBEVDL010000056.1, read as the reverse complement.
CCGGCCGTGGCAGGTGGCGGTGGGCATTGCCCAGGGCCTCGATCCGGCGCGCCACCTCGCCGCTGAAGGCGGCCGAGCGCGCCCCGTCCGCTCCGCCCAGTGCGACATGCAGCAACAGTTGCTCGCTGGCCGCCAGACTCTGCGCGGCGGCCCCCAGGTGCAGGCTGTGGTACAGGTGCAAGCGTTTGTGGTCGTGGCCCAGCAGCTGCGTGCGGACCTGCACCCGGCTTCCTTGCCGGACCTCGTGCAGGTAGTTGAGGTGGCACTCCAGGGTGAACAGCGAATGGCCGCTGGCCTCACGGTGGGCGCTGTCCAGGCCCAGATGGTCCATCAGCGCATCGGTGGCGTAACTGAAAACCAGCAGGTAGAAGGCGTCACGCAAATGGCCGTTGTAATCGGTCCATTCGGGCAGGATGAGGGTCTGGTAAGTCGTGAGCGGTGCGGGCATGCGGCGGTCCTCGGCGGTCAGGCTCATTCTGCGAAACCGAAGCCGTGGCGCGCCTTGGTGGCCCTGACCGCCTCCAGCACCGCCAGCAGGCAGTCGTCGCGGTAACGCTCCAGTGCGGCGATGCTGCGTTGGCCCTGCTGTTCGCGGGTGCCCTGCACCACGCTGTCGATCAATTGTTCGGTCAGTTCCGGGGCCGGCAGGTAGGTCCAGGGCAGCTTCAGGGCGGGGCCGAATTGCGCCATGAAGTGGCGCATGCCGGCATCACCGCCGGCCAGCGTGTAGGTCAGGAAGCTGCCCATGAACGACCAGCGCAGGCCCGCGCCGAAGCGGATCGCGTCGTCGATCTCGCCGGTGCTGGCCACCCCGTCGTTCACCAGGTGCAGGGCTTCGCGCCACAGCGCTTCGAGCAGGCGATCGGCGATAAAGCCCGGCACTTCCTTGCGTACGTGCAAGGGGCGCATGCCCAGGGTCTGATAGACCTGGATGGCGGCCTGCACCGCGGCCGGAGCTGTGTCGCGACCGCCGACCACTTCCACCAGCGGCAGCAGGTAAACCGGGTTGAACGGATGGCCGACCAGGCAGCGCTCGGGGTGCCGGGCCGTGGTATAGAACTCGCTGGGCAACAGCCCCGAGGTGGAGGACGCGATCAAGGCATCGGGCTTGGCCGCCGCGCTGATTTTTCCGTGCAACTCGCGTTTCAGCTCCAGGCGTTCCGGAGCGCTTTCCTGGATAAAATCGGCGTCGGACACGCAGGCTTCCAGGGTGTCGACAAACCGCAGCCGTTGTTGCGACGCCCCCGGCGACAGGCCCTGGCGCTCCAGGGCGTCCCAGGCGTTGGCGACCCGCTGGCGCAACGCGACCTCGGCGCCGGGGGCCGGGTCCCAGGCGATGACATCCAGGCCGTGGGCCAGGGCGCGCGCCACCCAGCCGCTGCCAATGACGCCGCTCCCCAGAGCGGCGAAGGTGTTGATCGAGGTGATAAAGGTCATGCGGGCTCCGGTAAGTGGCGGTGATTCGAGTGACGACAGGGCAGCGGGACAGTCAGGTGCGGCTGGCAAGGTTCATCTTCTGCCGGCCTTGGGCCGGGGTCAGAATGCGCGCGCCCAGGCGGCTGAGAATTTCGCCGACCCGCTCGACCAACTGGCCATTGCTGGCCAATACGCCCTTGTCCAGCCAGAGGTTGTCTTCCAGGCCGACCCGCACGTTGCCGCCCAGCAGCACCGCCTGGGCGGCCATGGGCATTTGCATGCGGCCAATGCCGAAGGCCGCCCAGGTGCAGCTGGCGGGCAGGTTGTCGACCATGGCCTTCATGCTGGTGGTGTCGGCCGGAGCGCCCCAGGGAATGCCCAGGCACAGCTGGAACAGCGGGTCGTCGAGCAGACCCTCCTGAATCATTTGCTTGGCGAACCACAGGTGACCGGTGTCGAAAATCTCCAGTTCGGCCTTCACCCCCAGCTCGCTGATGCGCCGGGCACCGGCCCGCAACTGCGCCGGGGTGGAGACGTAAATGCTGTCGCCGTCACCGAAGTTCAGGGTGCCGCAATCCAGGGTGCAGATTTCCGGCAGCAGTTCCTCCACGTGGGCCAGGCGCGCCAGGGGGCCGACCAGGTCGCTGTTGTTGCCAAAGGCCATCGGCCGCTCACCGGGGCCGATTTCCAGGTCCCCGCCCATGCCGGCGGTGAGGTTGACGATGATGTCCACATCCGCCTCGCGGATGCGCTCCATCAGTTCGCGGTACAGCGCCACATCGCGGCTGAAGCGGCCGGTCAGCGGGTCGCGGACATGGCAGTGCACCACGGTGGCGCCGGCCTTGGCGGCTTCCACCGCGGCGTCGGCGATCTGTTTGGGGGTGATGGGGACCCGGTGACTTTTCCCGCAGGTATCGCCCGCACCGGTCAGTGCGCAGGTGATGATGACGTCATGGTTCATGGGGCGTTCCTTGAGGCAGGGTAAACCGCCGCGCAGCGTGGCGCTGCTGCGCGGCATTCAGGTACGAGGGTCAGGGCTGGAGGGACAGTTGCAGGTGCTCGGCGGCCGGACGGCCGTCGAAGGTGGTCACGCCGCGTAACCAGCGTTGCTGGTCCTGTGGGTGATCGCGCAGCCACTTTTTCGCCGACTCCAGCGGGTCCTGGTGATCGAGCAGGGGTTGCATCATGCGGCTCTCGTCGGCGGCGCTGAAGGTCAGGTTGTGCAGCAGCTTGTCGATGTTCGGGCAGCGGCTGGCGTAGTCCGCGGCCGTCACGGTCCAGACCGTGGCGCGACCTTCATCCGGCCCCAGGGCGTCGTCGCTACCGGTCAAGTAGACCATGGCCTGGTTGACGTTCATCGGGTGCGGCGCCCAGCCGAAGAAGACAATGGCTTCCTGGCGTTTCATCGCCCGGGTTACCGCCGAGAGCATGCCCACCTCGCTGGATTCCACCAGCTGGAAGTTGCCCAGGCCGAACTGGTTTTTCGCGATCATTTCCTTGATCTGCGTATTGGCCCCCGAGCCCGGCTCGATGCCGTAGATCTTGCCGCCCAGCTGCGCCTCGAACCGGGCGATGTCGGCAAAGGTTTTCAGTCCTTGTTCGGCCAGGTAGGTGGGCACGGCCAGGGTGGCGCGAGCGTCCTCCAGGCTGGGCGTGTTCAGTACCCGCACCTGCTTGGCCTCGATAAAGGGGGTGATGGCACGGGTCATGATCGGATTCCAGTAGCCGAGGAACAGGTCCAGACGCTGGTCGCGGATGCCGGCGAAAATGATCTGCTGGGAGGCGCTGGTCTGTTTGGTCCGGTAGCCCAGGCCGTCGAGCAGCACCTGGGTCATGGCACTGGTGGCGATCACGTCGGTCCAGTTAACCACGCCCATGCGTACGTTGCGGCATTGGGCCGGTTCTGCGGCGGACAGGGCGGTGCTGCCGAGCATCAGCAAGGTACAGCTGAGCTGGCGAATCTTCTTATGCATGCGGACTCCCTCGTGCGGCCAATCGTTGTCAGGGGGGCGACGTAGCGGCTACGTCGGCCAGGGCTAAAGTACCCAGCCGGCCGCGGAGATAAACGCACCTGGACGACTGCCTGTTGCACTGTGGCGACCTGTTCGCTGCGGCCATCGTCCGGTGGACCGGGCGGTTCGCGCAGCGATGGCCGCAGATGCACCCCAGCGACAACGCGTACGCAGCCGCGACGTCGAGCCTTGCCAGTCGCTGCAGACTGGCGTAACTCAGGCTGACCTGCCTGCGCGTGTGCCTGCCATGCCTGAGGATTTCTGGTTTCTGCTGCTTCCGGGGTTTTCCGTGATGGGCTTCGTCTCGACGGTGGAGCCGCTGCGGGTCGCCAATCGTTTTCGCGGCGAGCTGTATCGCTGGCGGGTACTGAGCCTGGATGGCGGCCCGGTGCTGGCGAGCAACGGCATGTCACTCAACGTCGACGGGGCGCTGCAGCCGCTGCGGCGTGGCGATACGCTGCTGGTGGTCGCCGGTTTCGAACCCTTGCGGTGTTATACGCCGGCCTTGGCCCATTGGTTGCGCCGACTCGACGGCGAGGGGGTGATGCTCGGCGGCATCGATACCGGCAGCGTGGTCCTCGCCGAGGCGGGTTTGCTCGATGGCCATCGCCTGACGCTGCACTGGGAGGCCATAGGCGCCTTCCGAGAGTCCTACCCGCACCTGGACGTGACCCAGGAACTGTTCGAGATCGACCGCTCGCGCATCACCTCGGCCGGTGGCACCGCGTCCATTGACCTGATGCTCGATTTGATCGGCCAGGCCCATGGTGTTGAGCTGGCGATCGAGGTCTCGGAGCAGTTCGTGCTCGGGCGCATCCGGCCGCGCCAGGACCACCAGCGGCTGCAGATCGCCACCCGTTATGGGGTCAGTAACAAGAAGCTGGTGCAGGTGATCGGTGAGATGGAGCGCCACAGCGAACCGCCGCTGAGCACCCTGGCATTGGCCGAGGGCATCCAGGTCAGCCGGCGTCAGCTGGAGCGCCTGTTTCGCCTGCACCTGCAGGACACGCCGTCGAATTTCTACCTGGGCCTGCGCCTGGAGAAGGCCCGCCAGTTGTTGCGCCAGACCGACCTGAGTGTGCTGGAGGTCGGCCTGGCCTGTGGATTCGACTCGCCTTCCTATTTTTCCCGCCGTTATCGCGGGCGTTTTGCCTTCTGTCCCAGCCAGGACCGCCGGGTTCTGCCCGCCTGTCGCGGGGCCGACGAGGGTGCCGGCGGCCGCCGCTAGGGCCTGTGGACATGACGTCACGAGTCGCGTTGCGGCGAAGCAGGGCCCAGGCCAGGGGCGGCCTTGCGGGGTAGTGTCAACAGGCCCTGGAGCCTGTCAGCTTAACCTTCGGCACCTTGCGGCTCGGCGCACATCCCCACGAGCTATCGCCGAAACTTCGCCAAAGCGCACGGGTTTCACCCGCCCTGCAACGCGCTCCGCATGACCTGCAGGCTGCTGCGAGACGCTTTTCTGAAGGCCCGCCATGGCGCAGCTCCGCCGCCGGCGGTCGAGTGGCGCGCATGGCTGGCGTACCTATGTGCAGGTCGTTTTCGGCAACGCCCCGGTCCCCGCGTCGCGACACACTGAGGGTGCATGATATTTCGCAGCGCGCGCTTGGCGCCGCCCTGGTTGGTCGCCAGGCGGAATTGAACAGCTCTTTTTGACCCCCGCTTTGTGTCGGCTTCGCGGGGGTTTTTTTTGCCTTTTTTTGCCTCTGCCGCCCGTTTCAGCGGCTCGCGCGGTCTTCCAAACCCGTTAGCACGGGGCCTGCGCACCAGCGCCGCCAGCCTTGGGACGCCATGGGCAGCAGCAGCAGGGCAAAGGCCAGCAGCAGGGCCAGGCATTGCCAGCTGTAGCGCTGATCCGACCAATGCTCGGCCAGGCTGAAGTACTGGGCCACGCACACCAGGCCCATCAGCAGCACACCCCAGGCGAACAGGCGCGAGTCCTGCGCCTTGCCGCGCTCCGGCGCCAGGGCCAGGGGGATCAGGAAAATAAAGTGGTAATAGTAGTTGGACAGGTAAAACAGGAAGGGCACCGCCAGCAAACCGAGCAGTGCGCTCTGGTAAAGGCCGCGGCGGTAGCAGGCCAGCAGCAAGGCGCCGAGCGCCAGGGCGATCAGGCTGCCATTGGCCAGCCAGCGGGAGGCGTAGGTTTCGCGCTGGGTCCGTTGCCAGTCGATCCAGGGTTCCGGGTGCTCGGGCCGCAGCACCTTTTGCGCGGTCAGGTCCGCCGAGAATGACATCAGGTTGCGCAGGCCGATATTGTTGATGCTCGGGTCCTCGGCATGGATCGACACCTTCTCGTACCACTTGACCCAGGCATTCTGGAAGCCGAAGGTCAGGGACGTCAGTGCCAGCAGGCCGATGACCATGGCCGCTGCGCCGAGTCCCGCCCGCAGCGCTGCGGACTGGTCCTGCCAGAGGGCGGCCAGGGACAGCGGACGGCGGCTGCGCAAGCGCTCCAGCAGCCACCAGCACAGTGGCGCGGCCAGGAAAAACACCGTCAGCGCCGGGAACGCACGAATCGAGGCGCCATAGGCCAGCAACGCGCCGCCGAGCAGCGGGCGGGCACTGCGCAGCGCACAGGCACCCAGTCCCAGGGCCACCAGCCAGTCCTGGCGCAGGGTCGAGCCCACCAGGTTGGAACCGAACATATAGAAATCGGTGGCGCCGAACAGGATCGCCGCATAGAGCGCCGGGCGACTGCCGAAGGTGCGCCAGATACAGCCGAACAACAGCAGCAGCAACAGTGGGTCGAGCAGGCCGCCCAGGGTCAGGGTCAGCTCGTTGGCCGCCAAGTCGTGATACACCAGCCAGGCACCGAGGATCCAGACTGGCGTGGCGTTGCCGCCGTGGTCGCGCAGGCTGGCGCCGAGGAATCCCCCGGGGCCCATGCTGCTTTCGAAGTACGCCATGTCCTGGCGAAACGCCTGCCAGCGTTCGGCGGAAAACCGGGCGCGTACCTCGGCCAGCTGCGGCAGCAGCTCGCGTACCTGGCGCACCTCGCTGTTGCGCAGGTCGCGCAGACTTACGCCGTTGACGTCGGCGCCTGGGTGGTTGTCCTGGTACGCTGCCACGCTGGCCAGGTACATGCCATCGAAGCGCAGTTCGTCGAAGTACTTGGCCAGCGGAAAGTAATGACGCATGTCGGTGGCATGTACGAAGGTCTGGCGCTGCTGGCCTTCGTCGCGAAACTGCAGCACGCCAAAATGGTAGTAACAGCCCAGCGACAACCCGGCCAGCCCCAGTAGGATCAGGCTGTGGCTGCGGCGCTGGCCCATCGACAGGTGGCCGACGAAGGCTTCGCGCAGCGCAATGGCCGCGGCCAGGGCCGCCACGGCGGCGCGCAGCAGTGGCTCCAGGGCGAACAGCGGCTGCAGGCGGGTCAGGCCGAACGCCGCGTAACCCAGCAGGCCCAGCGCCAGCGCGGCGAGGGCCAGCACCAGTGGGCGTGATGCCAGGCGGCTGGCGAACAGCGTCAGCAGGGCCAACAGCAGCCCGCCGAACAGCTGCCAGTGGGCCAGCTGCAACGGATCGACCGCGCGTTCGATAAAGGCGTCGGCCCCTGCGGGGCAGCGTTCAGCCGCGCCAAATTCGCTGAGGCTGTAACGGCCATCGCCGCCCTGGGCGCTGATGAGGAGATACCGCGCCTCGATCCCCAGGCTGACCTCGCGCAGCTGCAGGCCGCCTTCGGGAACCGCGCCGGCCACCCACTGGGGGGTGAAGGTGCGGCCATCCAGGGAGCTGCCCACCAGGTAGTCGTCGTTGTTGTCGCCCTGCAGCCACAGGCAGCCCAAGGCGGTGGGTGCGCCCAGATCGAACAGCGCATTGGCGCCCGGACGCACCAACTCGGCGCTCCGCGCGCCCAGCCAGGCGCTGCCGTTGGGCATCCCCTGGCCATCGGTCAGGCGTTCGACGTCCAGTACCCCATGGGCCTGCAGCGGCGCGCGGCCCAGCAGCAGGTTGACCCCCGACTCCTCGCGACAGCCGACCAACGCCAGCAGCAACAACCAGGGTAACAGGCGGGAAATACCGGACAGCGCGTGCATGCAGGGTTCCTTGGAGAGTGCCGAGCGGGACCAAACGCGGAAAAATACGGCAAGCCGCCGCCGCCGTCCACGGTTGCCGCGGGCAGCACTGCCCTGGGCGACAGCGCGTCCGGGGGACGCTGTCGTCCTGCTTTGACGCTTTCGACAATTCCCCTGTCGTTTTTGCGCGATAGCGGCAGGGCCCCCAGGGCTATGCTGGCCCCAAAGCGCCGCCCCTAGAGGCGAGGCATTGAATGATGCCCGGCGCCACCCGATCAAAAGCCCATACCGAGGGGACTGCCTGATGAGCCCAGCTGAACTGCACGCCGATAGCATCGTCATCGACGGGCTGATCATTGCCAAATGGAACCGTGAGCTGTTCGAAGACATGCGCAAGGGCGGTTTGACCGCTGCCAACTGCACCGTCTCGGTGTGGGAAGGTTTCCAGGCGACTGTCGACAGCATCTGCAAAAGCCAGAAGCTGATGCGCGAAAACAGCGACCTGGTCATTCCGGTGCGCAGCACCGCGGATATCCACAGGGCCAAGGCCGAGGGCAAGACCGGGATTCTCTTCGGCTTCCAGAATGCCCACGCCTATGAAGACCAGATCGGCTATGTCGAGATCTTCAAGCAGCTGGGCGTGGGCATTGTGCAGATGTGCTACAACACCCAGAACCTGGTAGGCACCGGTTGCTATGAGCGCGACGGCGGGTTGTCCGGCTTCGGCCGCGAGATCGTCGCCGAGATGAACCGCGTCGGCGTGATGTGCGACCTGTCCCACGTCGGCAGCAAGACCAGTGAGGAAGTCATTCTCGAGTCGAAAAAACCGGTCTGCTATTCCCACTGCCTGCCCTCCGGCCTCAAGGAGCACCCGCGCAACAAGTCCGACGCTGAGCTGAAGTTTATCGCCGACCACGGCGGCTTCGTCGGCGTGACCATGTTCGCGCCGTTCCTGGCCAAGGGCATCGACTCGACCATCGACGACTACGCCGAGGCCATCGAGTACGTGATGAACATCGTTGGCCAGGATGCCATCGGCATCGGCACCGACTTCACCCAGGGGCACGGCCAGGACTTCTTCGAATACCTGACCCACGACAAGGGCTACGCCCGCCGCCTGACCAGCTTCGGCAAGATCATCAACCCGCTGGGCATCCGCACCGTCGGCGAATTCCCCAACCTCACCGAGACCCTGCTCACGCGCGGCCACCCCGAGTCGGTGGTGCGCAAGATCATGGGCGAAAACTGGGTCAACGTCTTGAAGGACGTCTGGGGCGAATGATCAATCTCGCCGGCCCAGCGGTCCGGTTGGTGGGTTACGCCGCTGCGCGGCTAACCCACCCGACAAAAACGCAGCGAACGCCTTCGTAGGATGGGTTGAGCGAAGCGATACCCATCAAGCCGGCCGGCGGCCGGCCAAGACAGCCAACTGAATTCTGGAGTTTGTACACCATGGCCACACACGCCCCTGACATGCCCATCCAGGTCGACGACGAGACTGGCGTCTGGACCACCGATGCCTTGCCGATGCTCTACGTGCCACGGCATTTTTTCGTCAACAACCATATGGGTATCGAGGAAGTGCTGGGCGCTGAAGCCTATGCCGAGATCCTCTACAAGGCCGGCTACAAGTCCGCCTGGCACTGGTGCGAGAAAGAAGCCGAGTGCCATGGCCTGTCGGGCGTCGCGGTGTTCGAGCATTACATGAAGCGCCTGTCCCAGCGCGGCTGGGGGCTGTTCGACATCGAGGCCATCGACCTGGCCCAGGGCACCGCCAGCGTGCGCCTGAAACACTCGGCCTTCGTCTACGTCTACGGCAAGGTCGGGCGCAAGGTCGACTACATGTTCACCGGCTGGTTCGCCGGCGCCATGGATCAGATCCTGCAGGCCCAGGGCAGTTCGCTGCGCACCGTCGCCGAGCAAGTGCACGGTGGTTCCGAAGAAGGCCATGACGACGGCCTGTTCACCGTCAAGCCGCTCTAAAAACAACTTTCAACCGTGATCGAAAACGTAGCGAGCGAAGGGTAGGCAAGGCGGAGGCAAAAGCGAAAAGCGGAGTTTACTGGTGTAAATGAGCATTTTCGCTTCTGCCTCCAACGCCGCATAACCGAGCGCAGTAGTTTTCAGAGGGTGTCGCCATGGCGTTCGAAGCAATGTTCCAGCCGATCCAGATCGGCAAACTGACCATCCGCAACCGCGTGCTGAGCACCGCGCACGCCGAGGTCTATGCCACCGATGGCGGCATGACCACCGACCGTTACGTCAAGTATTACGAGGAAAAAGCCAAGGGCGGCATCGGCCTGGCGATTTGCGGCGGTTCCTCCAGCGTGGCCATCGACAGTCCCCAGGGCTGGTGGAAGTCGGTCAACCTGGCGACCGACAAGATCATCCCGCACTTCCAGAACCTGGCCGAAGCCATGCACAAGCATGGCGCCAAGATCATGATCCAGATTACCCACATGGGCCGTCGCTCGCGCTGGGACGGCGAACATTGGCCGACCCTGATGTCGCCGTCCGGGATTCGCGAGCCGGTGCACCGCGCCACCTGCAAAACCATCGAGCCGGAAGAGATCTGGCGGGTGATCGGCAACTATGCCACCGCCGCGTTGCGCGCCAAGCAGGGCGGCCTGGACGGCGTCGAGCTGTCCGCCGTGCACCAGCATATGATCGACCAGTTCTGGAGCCCGCGGGTCAACAAACGCACCGACGAGTGGGGCGGCAGCTTCGAGAACCGCATGCGTTTCGGCATGGAAGTGATCAAGGCGGTGCGCGAAAAAGTCGGCCCGGACTTCGTGGTCGGCCTGCGCCTGTGCGGCGACGAGTTCCACCCGGACGGCCTCAGCCATGAGGACATGAAACAGATCGCCAAGTACTACAACGACACCGGCATGATCGACTTTATCGGTGTGGTCGGCTCGGGGTGCGACACCCACAACACCTTGGCCAACGTGATCCCCAATATGAGCTTCCCGCCGGAGCCTTTCCTGCACCTGGCGGCCGGTATCAAGGAAGTGGTCACGGTACCGGTGCTGCATGCGCAGAACATCAAGGACCCGAACCAGGCCACACGCATCCTCGAGGGCGGTTATGTCGACATGGTCGGCATGACCCGGGCGCACATCGCCGACCCCCACCTGATCGCCAAGATCAAGATGGGCCAGATCGACCAGATCAAGCAGTGCGTCGGCGCCAACTACTGCATTGACCGCCAGTACCAGGGCCTGGACGTGCTCTGCATCCAGAACGCCGCGACCTCCCGGGAATATATGGGTGTGCCGCATATCATCGAGAAAACCACCGGTGTGAAACGCACCGTGGTCGTGGTCGGGGGCGGCCCGGCCGGGCTGGAAGCGGCGCGGGTCTCGGCCGAACGGGGCCACCAGGTGATCCTTTTCGAGAAACAGAACCAGCTCGGCGGGCAGATCACCACCGCCTCCAAAGCGCCCCAGCGCGACCAGATCGCCGGGATTACCCGCTGGTACCAACTGGAGTTGGCGCGGCTGAACGTCGACCTGCGCCTGGGCACCGCAGCGGATGCCGCCAGCATCCTCGATGCGCGTCCGGACGTGGTGGTGCTGGCCGTGGGCGGCCATCCGTTCCTCGAGCAGAACGAACACTGGGGCGCGGCCGAAGGGCTGGTGGTCAGCAGTTGGGACGTGCTCGACGGCAAGGTCGCGCCGGGCAAGAACGTGCTGGTCTACGACACCATCTGCGAGTTCACTGGCATGTCGGTGGCGGACTTCCTCGCCGACAAGGGTGCCCAGGTGGAAATCGTCACCGACGATATCAAGCCCGGCGTGGCCATCGGCGGCACCTCGTTCCCCACCTATTACCGCAGCATGTACCCGAAAGAAGTGATCATGACCGGCGACCTGATGCTGGAAAAGGTCTACCGCGAGGGCGACAAGCTGGTGGCGGTGCTGGAAAACGAATACACCGGGGCCAAGGAAGAGCGGGTGGTGGACCAGGTGGTGGTGGAAAACGGCGTGCGTCCGGACGAGGAGATCTACTACGCCCTCAAGCCGGCGTCGCGCAACAAGGGCCAGATGGACATCGACGCGCTGTTCGCCATCCAGCCGCAGCCGTGTCTGGCCGAACCGGGCGAGGGCTACCTGCTGTTTCGCATCGGCGACTGCGTGGCCCAGCGCAACACCCATGCGGCGATCTACGACGCGCTGCGCCTGTGCAAGGATTTCTAAGAACAGCTCGTAGGTTGGGTTAGCCGAAGGCGTAACCCAACACCGATGCCTGTCGCGTCCATCGATGGGTTACGCCGCGGCGCGGCTAACCCATCCTACGGTTCCTGTGCAGCTTGAACGGTCCCTGTAAGGAGACCCATGATGTTGAACACTCTTCTGCCCATCCTGCTGTTCACCGCCCTGGCCCTGGCCGTTATCGGTGCGGTGAGACGCATGCTGCTGTGGAACCAGGGCCGGGCCGCCAAGGTCGACCTGCTTCGGGGCCTGTTGGCGATCCCCCGCCGTTACCTGGTGGATCTGCACCACGTGGTGGCGCGCGACAAGTACATCTCCAACACCCACGTGGCGACCGCGGGGGGCTTTGTCCTGGCCGCCGTGCTGGCGATCCTGGTGCACGGCTTCGGCTGGCATAACCGCATCCTCGGCTTCGCCTTGCTGGCGGCCAGTGCCCTGATGTTCGTCGGCGCGCTGTTTATCGCCAAGCGCCGTCTCGATCCGCCGTCCCGGCTGTCGAAAGGCCCCTGGATGCGCCTGCCGAAAAGCCTGTTGGTGTTCGCCGCCAGCTTTTTTATCGTCACCCTGCCGGTCGCCGGCCTGCTGCCGCTGGCCTTCGGTGGCTGGGTATTGGCCGTCGTGCTGAGCCTGGGCGTGGCCTGGGGCGTCTCCGAGCTATTTTTTGGCATGACCTGGGGCGGGCCGATGAAGCATGCCTTCGCCGGTGCCCTGCACCTGGCCTGGCACCGCCGTAGCGAGCGCTTCGCCGGCGGCCGTTCGACCGGCCTCAAGGCCCTTGATCTGGCCGACCTGGGCGCGCCACTGGGCGTGGAAAAACCCAGCGACTTCACCTGGAACCAGTTGCTTGGCTTCGATGCCTGCGTGCAGTGCGGGCGTTGCGAGGCAGCCTGCCCGGCCTTCGCCGCCGGCCAGCCGCTGAACCCGAAGAAGCTGATCCAGGACATGGTGGTCGGTCTGGCCGGTGGCAGCGACAAGGGTTATTTCGGCAGCCCCTACCCCGGTATCCCGGTCGGCGAGCATATTGGCGACCCGCACCAACCGATCGTCTTCCTCGAGGGCAAGGGCCTGCTGGAGCCCGAGACCCTGTGGTCCTGCACCACCTGCCGGGCCTGTGTCGAAGAGTGCCCGATGATGATCGAGCACGTCGACGCCATCGTCGACATGCGTCGCCACCTGACCCTGGAAAAAGGCGCGACACCGAACAAGGGTGCCGAGGTGCTGGACAACCTGATCGCCACCGACAACCCCGGCGGTTTCGCCCCGGGCGGGCGGATGAACTGGGCGGCGGACCTGAACCTGCCGCTGATGGCCGAACGCAAGGCGGTCGAGGTGTTGTTCTGGGTCGGCGACGGTGCCTTCGACATGCGCAACCAGCGGACCCTGCGCGCCTTCGTCAAGGTGCTCAACGCAGCCGGCGTCGACTTCGCCGTGCTGGGCCTGGAAGAGCGCGACAGCGGCGACCTGGCCCGGCGCCTGGGCGACGAGGCGACCTTTCAGCTGCTGGCCAAACGTAATATCGCCACCCTGGCGCAGTACCAGTTCCAACGCATCGTTAGCTGCGATCCGCACAGTTTCCATGTGCTGAAAAACGAATACGGCGCCCTGGGCGGCGACTACCAGGTGCTGCACCACAGCACCTTTATCGCCGAGCTGATCGCCAGCCAGCGGCTGGACCTCGACCGCCATCCGCTGGCGGGCCAGGCCGAGGGCATTACCTACCATGATCCCTGCTACCTGGGCCGCTACAACGGCGAATACGAGGCGCCGCGCGCGGTGTTGAAGGCGCTGGGCCTGGAGGTGAAGGAGATGGAACGCTCGGGCTTCCGGTCCCGCTGCTGCGGCGGTGGCGGCGGGGCACCGATCACCGACATTCCGGGCAAGCAACGGATTCCCGACATGCGCATGCTCGATATCAAGGAAACCGGCGCGGCCCTGGTGGCGGTCGGTTGCCCGCAGTGCACGGCGATGCTCGAGGGCGTGGTCGAACCCCGTCCGCAGATCAAGGACATCGCCGAACTGGTGGCCGAGGCCGTGCGCGAGGCGCCCGCGACCCGTGCCCCTGCCGCGCGTCAGGAGGTACCGACATGAGCGACTTGATCCGCCGTGACCCCCGTGCCGAATGGATCGCCCGTAACCGCCTGCACCCGCTGCACGCGGCCCTGCAGGAGTCGCCGAGCAGTTGGATGGGGCCCAATGGGGTGGTGCGCAAGAACCCCCATGGCCAGGGTTTTATCGGGCCCAGCGGGCTCAAGCGTATTGACCGCAGCGGCGCCAGCGGCGGCGCGCCGGGACGCGAAACCAGCCGGGGCCGCGCTCAGGCCGCGGCGGAGGTGGTGCTGCCCCTGTTCACCCTGGCCGAGCCGGCCTTTTATATCCTGGTGGTCCCCGATATGGTCGGCGGCCGCCTGAGCAGCCATGACCGTGACCTGCTCGGCCTGGCCCGCAGCCTGGCGGGCGAGAGCGGCGCGGTGCTGGCGGTGGTCTTCGGTGAGCACAAGGAAAGCGCCTTCGACCTCAATGGCGTCGATCGCCTGTTGCAACTGGACGGCGGCGAATACGCCGGGTACGCCCCCGAGCAACAGGTGCAAGCCCTGGCCGCGGTGGAGCGGGAATTCAACCCGCGGCACTGGTTGTTGCCCGACAGCCGCAGTGGCGGCGGCGAACTGGGCCGGCGCCTGGCGGCGCTGCTGGGCGAACGCCCGGCGACCCGGGTCTGGCAGGTCAAGGACGGTCAGTGCATCGGTCGCGCCGGGGCCGGTCGCCAGGACCTGGCCCGGCCGACGCCGCGGCTGATCCTGGCCGCCGCCGAATGCGCCGAGCCGGTCACCGATCGGCGCCATGAAGTGCGCGCCGTCACGCTGCAGCACGCGGTGCCGCGCGGCTTGCCGCGGATCGAGGACCTGGGCGCGGTGACGGTCGACCCGGCGGCGATTCCCATGGCCGAGGCCGAATTTATCCTTTCCGGCGGCAACGGGGTCAAGGACTGGGCATTGTTCCACCGTGCCGCCGCCGCCCTCGGTGCCACCGAGGGGGCCTCGCGGGTGGCGGTGGACGACGGTTTTATGGGCCGCGATCGTCAGGTCGGCGCCAGCGGCACCTGGGTTACCGCACGGGTGTACCTGGCGGTGGGGATTTCCGGGGCGATCCAGCACCTGCAGGGCATCGGTGCCTGCGACAAGGTGCTGGCGATCAACCTGGACCCGGGCTGCGACATGATCAAACGCGCCGATCTGGCGGTGATCGGCGATGGCGCCGCGATCCTCGAGGCGCTGATCGCGCGTATCGCCGCCCATCGTCAGGGCGGTGCACGGGATGTCGCCTAGGGCCTTACGGTGGGGGCCGTTTTTGGCCGCCACCGCGATCACACCACGCTGGATCGATAACGCGCGATCCAGCCTACGGGAGCCTCTCCATGGTTGAGCTGAATATCGTCGCCCTGGTCTCCATCGGCGCCCACCCGAGTTCCGGCCGCCCACGGCGCGCCGAGCAGGATGCGCGGGCGGTCGAACTGGGCTTGCGCCTGGGCGCCAAGCAACTGCGCGTGCTGCATGCCGGCAGCGCCGAGCAGGAGGCCTTGCGTGCCTACCTGGGTATGGGCCTGGACGAGCTGGTGGTGCTGGAGCAGCCGGCCGGCGCCGATGTGTTGCCGGCCCTGGCCGAGCACCTGGGCGGTTGCGGTGCGCAGCTGGTGCTGACCGGCAGCCAGGCGGAAACCGGCGAGGGCTCCGGCCTGCTGCCCTTTTTGCTGGCCCAGCGGCTGGGCTGGCCGATGGTAGTGGGCCTGGTCGAGGTGGAGCAGGTCGAAGGGGGTGTGGCGCAGGTGCTGCAGGCCTTGCCGCGCGGCCAGCGCCGGCGCCTGAAGGTGCGCCTGCCGTTTCTCGCCAGCGTCGACAATGCCGCGCCGATCGCCCGGCAAAGCGCCTTCGGCCCGGCCCGGCGCGGGCAATTGAATGCCGAGCCGGTACCGATCGCCGAGGACCCCTTGCTGCTCGGCGAGCCGTTCCAGGCGGCACGGCCACGGCCCAAGCGACTCAAGGTGATCAAGGCCAAGACCGGCGCCGAACGGATGAAGGCCGCCACCGCCAAGGCCGCGGGCGGCGGCGGGCAGGTGCTCAAGGACCTCAGCCCCGAGGCGGGTGCCGAGGCGATCTTTAAGCTGCTGCTGGAAGAAGGGGTGGTGCGCTAGCCATTCTGACGCGACACGGTGGTGGGGCTCGGCGCCTCTACAGGTGCATTCAGCCCATACCGTCTGCTTCGCAAGGCATAAATCCCGCGAAGCACTGTCGGACCCTCCTGGATACCCGCCTGCGCGGGTATGCCGGTTTAATGAGTGCGCGGAGGTATCCTCGAACTCGCGGGAACAGGTGCTGATCAAGGCAGGTGGCTCGCCCCGTGAGCAAGTCTCGCTGGGGCTGATCCCTGGCGGTTACTCAGGCACCAAGCTTCCCGTCATCGTCATTCCCGCGCAGGCGGGAATTCCGCCACGGGGTAGCAGAGGTCGACTCAGCCCGTGCCGGTCGAGGCCCTAGCCTTCCGGCGCCTCGTAGGCGTAGATCTTGTCGGCTGCCATGCGGTAACCCGCCTCGGCGATTTCGCTGCTGCTGGCCTCGACCTTCAGTGGCCCCTCGACCCAGAAGGGTTGGTAGAGGGCATCGAGCAGCACGCCCAGCTCGCTGGTCACGTGCACGATCTGGTTGGACGGCGGTGGCGGCACATGGATGCAGGCGCCGAAATAGGGCACCAGCAGGAATTCGACCACCCGCCCTTCCTCCGTCACGTTCAGCGGCACGATATAACCGGGCAGTTTCACCGCCTTGCCGTCCAGCGCCTTGACCACCGGCGCGGCCGGCGATTGCTGGACCATGCCGGGGCCGGTCTCGGCGGCCAGGGCGTCGGCCAGCTGGGACAGGTCATGCACCGTCGGCGGAGGGGCCGGCGGGGTGGCGTCGGCGGGCATCAGTTCGGACCAGGTCAGCTCGGTCACGGCATCCGCCCAGGCCGGTACGGCGGCCAGCAGCAGGGCGATCAGAAGGGCGCTAAAACGCGGCATCGGGCAAGTCCTTATAAACGGATCGACAGGCCATCGGCCAGGGACTGTCGGTAGGCGCGCCAAGCCGGCAAGGCGCCGATCAGCAGGGCGGCGAGCAGGATAACGCCCAACAGCGTCCACTCATAGGCGCTCGGTGCCACCAGCGGCAGGTACAGGCCATAGTGGGCCTGCACCGGTCCCTGGGCCAGGGCGATGCCCAGGTACAGCAGCGCCAGGCCGGACAGCACGCCGGCCAGGGCCAGGGCCAGTGCTTCCAGCAGCAGCAGGCTGGCGACGTGCCAGGGACGGGCACCCACCGATCGCAGAATCGCCATTTCCCGGCGCCGTTCGTTGAGGCTGGTCAGGATCGCGGTCAGCATGCCGATCAGGCCGGTCAGCACCACGAACAGCGAGACCACGAACAGCGCCTGTTCGGCGGTGCCCATCAGGCTCCACAGCTCCTGCAGGGCGACCCCGGGCAGAATCGCCAGCAGCGGTTCGCCGCGGAACTCATTGAGGCTGCGCTGCAGGGCAAAGGTGGCGATCTTGTTGTTCAGACCGAGCAGTACGGCAGTGATGGCGCTGGGCGTCAGGTCCAGTGCGCGTGCCTGCTCGGCACTGACCCGCGCCGCGCCGCGGGCCGGCACTCCGTTTTGCCAATCGACGTGCAGCGCCTCCATGCCGGCCAGGGAGATATGCAGGGTGCGGTCCACCGGCGTGCCGGTACGGGCCAGGATGCCGACCACGCGGAACGGCTTGTCGTCGTGTTTGACCAGGCTGAGGGTGGCCACGCCGTGGGCCAGTACCAGTTCCTGGTCCAGTCGATAGTCCAGCGCGTCCGCCACTTCGGCGCCGAGCACCACCTCGAAGGGGTCGTCGGCGAAGGCGCGCCCCTCCGCCAGCACCAGGGGCTGGCCGCGGCCGTAGCGATAGTGGGCGAAGTAGGCGCCGCTGGTGCCCATGACCCGGTAGCCGCGGTGGGAGTCGCCGAGGGAAATCGGGATGGCCCATTTCACCTGGGGTTGCTGGGCGATCTGCTGAAAACTGTCCCAGCGGATATTGTTGGTCGCGTTGCCGATGCGAAATACCGAGTACAGCAGCAGGTTCACCGAACCGGAGCGGGCACCGACGATCAGGTCGGTACCGCTGATGGTGCTGGCGAAGCTGGCGCGGGCTTCATGACGTACCCGCTCGACGGCCAGCAGCAGGGTCACGGACAGGGCGATGGCGAATACCGTTAGCAGCGCGGTGAAACGGCGGTTGGCCAGGCTGGCCAGGGCCAGGCGTATCAGGTACATGTCAAAGCTCCTGGAGCCGGGTGGCGCGGTTCAGATCGGCCAGCGACAGGCTGCGGTCGAACAGCGGTGCCAGGCTCTGGTCATGGCTGACGAACAGCAGGCTGGCGCTGGCGGCGCGGCACTCCTCGAACAGCAGTTGCAGGAATGCGGCGCGGGCGTCGCTGTCCAGGGCCGAAGTGGGTTCGTCGGCGATCACCAGTTCAGGTTGGCCGATCAGCGCACGAGCCGCGGCGACCCGCTGTTGCTGGCCGATCGACAGGCTGTCGGCGCGACGTTCCAGCAGGGTCCGCTCCTTGAGCCCCAACTGCGCCAGCAGTGCACTGGCCGCCTGGGTCACGCTGCCATGGCGTTGGCGGGCTCGCTCGCTGCGCAATTTGGAAAAGTGGCAGGGCAGCTCCACGTTCTCGCGCACCGAGAGGAAGGGCAGCAGGTTGAATTGCTGGAAGATATAGCCGGTGTGGTCCACGCGAAAATGGTCGCGGGCGCTGGCGCTCAGCTCGGACAACGCCACGCCCAACAGGCGTACGCTGCCACGGGCAGGCGTCTGCACCCCGCCCAGCAGGCCGAGCAAGGTGGTCTTGCCACTGCCGCTGGGCCCCTTGAGAAACAGCGTCTCGCCCGCCATCAGGTGGAAGCGCGGAATGTCCAGCAACTCGGCCTGGCCGGGCCAGGCGAAACCGAGGTCGGCAAGTTCGATCAGAGGGTTCATAGGTCTGCGTGGATTGAAATGGATAAAGGGCGCCAGGACCTGCCGAGCAGCGGCGTCGTACCCGCCTGCGACCTACGCCGCCGCGCTTCTGTAGGGCGGGTGAAACCCGCGAGTCGGTTGTGCATAGTCACGATGCGAAAGCGCCAAGCTCAGGCTGCGCGCAGCCCAACCGAAGCATCAGAACGCCAGGCGGCTATTGCCTGGGCTCAACTCGGTACCCTGCTGGCCGCTGGGGCCGATCAGTTGTACCTGAATTTTCTGGGTGGCGGGGAAGCGCGTGAACAGGTTGGTCAAGTCCAGCTGTTCCAGGGCTGCAGGCTCCTTGCAGGTGAACTGGTAGTGGGCGTGGACCTCGCTATGGTGCCCTTCATGTTTTTCATTGTCTTCGTGCTGTTCATGTTCCTTATGTTCGGCGGTTTGCGCCTCGTCATGGGCACTGTCGCCGAACAGCGGGCTTTCCAGGTCCTGCCGCGTCACGGTGCAGGTCGCCGCCTCCGCCAGGGCAAAGAGGGTCAGGGGTTGTGCGAGCAAGGCGCGAGCGGCACTCACCTTGGCCTTGTCGGCATCGCTGTGGGCGACATGTTCAAAACCCACCAGGTTTATCGCCGGGCTCTCCAGCTCCAGTTCCAGGGTCGTGCCGTCCAGCACGGCATTCAGGCGCGCCACGCCGTGCTCGTGGGCCTCCAGACTGCCGTTTGCTTCACCATGGGCGTGGTCATGGTCATGAACCGTTTCGGCGGCCTGGGCAACGGCCAGCGTCAGCAGGGCAAATGGCAGGGCAAGCAGCAAACGGCGCATGACAGGGCTCTCGTCGGTGAGTGGATTTAGTTATGTTATAACAGTTTTAATTGTGCTTTGGCCAGCCTGACTTGGCCTCATCGGCGCCGCGTGGGAGCATGCAGCGTGCAGAGGAGGATTTTCGAGCATGCGGATTCGCGGAACGATCGGCGCCTGGCCGGTGGATTTGACGCTTGAGCTGGACGGGCAGGACTGGGCTTCGCTGCGCGCGGCATTGGCTGCTGGCACACCTATGGCGCCGGGGCCCGAGGCGGTGCCGGAACAGGTGTCATCCGGCGAAAATACCGATGCACTGTGGCAGGGCTGTCTGCAGGTGCTACGCGAGGCCGGTCAGCTCGAAGGCACGGCACTGCTGGCGACACTGACGGCCTTGGCGGGCAGTGCCGCGGCCGGTAAACGCCTGCTGGTGCGGCTGCGGCATGACAGCCGGGTCAGGGTCCAGCACGCCGGCGATACGCCGGTCTTTCACTGGCTCGGTTGACACCGCTACCGACCCGGCATCGAAGGTCTCAGTAGATCGCCTGGTACAGCTTGCGCCGGTAGCCGGTGACCAGCGAATGGTCGTTGCCGAGCAGGTCGAATACCTGCAGCAGGGTCTTGTGCGCCAGGCCGTCGGCATAGCCGCGGTTGCGCATAAAGAGCTTGAGCAGCGCCTCCAGGGCCGGCTCATGGAGCTGGCGCGCCAGCTGCTGGACAGCCAGTTGATAGAGGGCTTCGTCGTCATCGGCGTTCTGCGCCAGGCGGGTTTTCAGCTCCGCCACCTCAGGCAGGTCTGCGGCCTGGCGCAGAAAGGTCAATTGCGCGCGCGCTGCCGCCAGCGCGGACTTGTGCTCGTCACCCTTGACCGCGTCCAGCGTGCGCTGGGCATCGTCCAGTGCGCCGCGCTCGGCCAGGCAGCGGGCATAGAGGATCAGTGCGGCGGGGGCCGGTTCGGCTTCCTCGGCGAACAGCTGGGCCAGCAGCGCTTCGGCTTCGCCGATACGCCCTTCGCTGAACAGCGCCTGAGCCGTTTCCAGGGGCGCGACCTCTTCGGCGGGCGGCGTCTGGACATGGGGCGCGAGCATGGCGCGAATCGCCGATTCCGGCTGGGCACCGGCGAAACCGTCAACCGGCTGGCCATCCTTGAACAGCACCACGGTGGGCAGGCTGCGAATGCCGAAACGGGCCACCACATCCGGCTCCAGGTCGCAGTTGACCTTGGCCAGCAGCAGCTCGCCGCGGTACTCCTCGGCGACCTTGGCCAGCAGCGGCATCAATGCCTTGCAGGGCGCGCACCAGTCGGCCCAGAAATCCACCAGCACCGGCTTGTGGAACGAGTTCTGGATCACCGACTGGTCGAAGTCGAGGGTGCTGGCATCGAAGATATAGGGCGTGGCGCTCATGGCAGGGCTCGGCAAGGCAAAAATAAAGGCGCTAGCTTCCCGCGTCGGCGGCAAAGCTTCAAGCCTGCGCCGTGTGCCGCACCGCCAGGGACGTTGTCAGCCGCGTTGCGCGTGGTACAGGCTGACATGGCGAAACTCCGCGGGTTCGGCCAGGTCCGGCCAGGTGCAGGCCTCGAACAAGCCCAGGCGCTGGTACAGCGGGTGCTGGAAGTCGCGGACCCGCGAGTCGGCCACCAGTGCCTGCTGGCCACGGCTGAGAAACTGGTCAAGCAGGGGCAGGTTGGCCCGGTCGTAAAGCACGTCGGCCACCAGGATCAGGTCGAAGCGGTCGGCCTCCTGGAAAAAATCGCTGGAGTAACTCAGTTCCACCCCATTCAGCCGGGCGTTGGCCCGACAGGCCTCGAGCGCCAGCGGATCCAGGTCGCAGGCCACCACTTCGGCCGCGCCCGCCTTGGCCGCGGCGATGGCCGCCACGCCGGAACCCGCGCCGAAATCCAGCACCGTCTTGCCATAAACCCATTCCGGCTGTTCGCTCAACCAGCGCGCCAGCACCAGGCCGCTGGCCCAGCAGAAACTCCAGTAGGGCGGTTCGGCGAGGATGCGCCGGGTTTCGTCCGGGTTGAAGGCGCGGTCCATATTGGCTGCACCGACCAGCCAGAGTTTCAGGTCGGTGCCGGGCAGGCTCTGTGCCAGCAGCTGGGCATCGCCGAGCAGCTCACCGAGGGCGGTCTGCAGCGCCGCGGGCTTGTTCACGGCGCAGGCTCCAGGTCCAGCTCGCCCAGCGCCTGGCTGTCGGCGCTGCGGATGGGCAGGGAGGGCAGTCGCAGGATCAACGCGCCGGCCTGGGTGACCCGGCCGCGCAGTTCGACCCGGCCCTGGGGCGGGAAGGCCTCGGGGTTGAAGGTCAGGCGAAAGGGCAGCAGCGCGCCGTTACCCTTGAGGGTCGCGCTGGTCAACAGACGACCGGGATGGTCCTGGCCATCGAGCAACAGCAGGGCCAATTCGACTTCGGCCCCGGCGGGCACGCCCCGCAGGGCGCCGCTCAGTTCGCGCTCCAGCATCGGAGGGGCGGCGTTGGGGATCGCACTTTCCACCTTGGCAGGCGGCGCGGGGGGAGGAGGGGGCGTGCTGGCGCAGGCGGTCAGCAGGCTGATGGCGGCGAGCAGGGCGGCGGAGCGCAGCGACATGGACATTCCCTGGCAATAACAAAGTGTGCGGCGGCCTGTATACCGCAAAGCCTGCAGCTTGTCTTGCCAGTCGGATGCGCTACCATGGACCTCCTTTCCCCGCTGGCCTGGCTTTGTATGCACTGTCCCTTTTGCGGCGCCAATGACACCAAGGTGATCGACTCGCGTCTGGTCGCCGAAGGCGAGCAGGTGCGTCGTCGGCGCGAGTGCCTGGCCTGCGAGGAGCGTTTCACCACCTTCGAGACCGCCGAGCTGGTGATGCCGCGCCTGATCAAACAGGATGGCAGCCGCCAGCCGTTTGACGAAGACAAGCTGCGGGCCGGTATGCAGCGGGCGCTGGAAAAGCGTCCGGTGAGCATCGAGCGCCTGGAAGCGGCCATTGCCCACATCAAGCACAAGCTGCGCGCCACCGGTGAGCGCGAGATCAAGTCGCGGGTACTGGGCGAGCTGGTGATGGTCGAGCTGCAAAAGCTCGACGAGGTCGCCTATATCCGCTTCGCCTCGGTGTACCGGCGCTTCCAGGACCTCAACGAGTTTCGCGAGGAAATCGACCGGCTGTCCCGGGAGCCCTCCAAAGAGTGAGTGGCGACAGTGCGGTGTTCGACGCCCGGTTTATGGCCCGTGCCCTGGAGCTGGCGCGCAAGGGGCTGTATTCCACCCATCCCAATCCACGGGTCGGCTGCGTCATCGTGCGCGATGGGCGGATTGTTGGCGAAGGCTGGCACGCCCGCGCCGGCGAGCCCCACGCGGAAGTGCACGCCCTGCGCCAGGCCGGCGACAAGGCGGCTGGCGCGACGGCCTACGTGACGCTGGAGCCCTGCAGCCACCACGGGCGCACACCGCCCTGCGCCGATGCCCTGATCGCCGCGCGCGTTTCCCGGGTGGTGGTGGCGATGCAGGACCCCAACCCCCAGGTGGCCGGTCGCGGCCTGCTGCGGTTGATGGAGAATGGCATCGCCGTGCACTGCGGGGTGCTGGAGGGCGAGGCGCGTAGCCTGAATGCCGGTTTTATCAAACGCATGGAGCTGGGCCTGCCCTTTGTCCGGGTCAAGCTGGCCATGAGCCTGGACGGGCGCACGGCCATGGCCAGTGGCGAGAGCCAGTGGATCACCGGGCCCGCCGCGCGCGCGGCGGTGCAACGCCTGCGGGCGCGGGCCAGCGTGGTACTGACTGGCGCCGATACTGTGCTGGCCGACGGTGCCCGCCTGACCGTGCGGCCCGACGAGCTGGGCCTGAACGCCGAATTGACCGCCCTGGCCATGACCCGCCCGCCGGTGCGTGTGCTGGTCGATGGCCGCTTGCGGGTGCCCTTGTCCGCACCCTTCTATCAGGCCGGCGCCGCCTTGGTGGCGACCTGCGCCGCCGCCTCGGCCCGTGACCGTTTTCTCGAGGAAGGCCACGAGTTGCTGGCGGTGCCTGGCAGCAAGGGCCATGTCGACCTGCGCAAGCTGCTCGCTGAGCTGGCCGGCCGCGGCTGCAACGAGGTGCTGGTCGAGGCCGGCCCGCGCCTGGCGGGTGCCTTCGCCAGGGCCGGGCTGGTGGACGAGTACCAGTTGTTTATGGCCGCCAAGTTTCTCGGCTCCAGTGCCCGGCCTCTGCTGGACTGGCCATTGGCGCGCATGGCCGAGGCACCGGCGCTGAAGATCGTCGACATGCGCGCGGTCGGTGACGACTGGCGCATCACTGCGGTGCCGGTGCCCAACGCTTAAGGGCGCCGCCCCGCGGGTCGGCGACACCTTGGCTCTTCCCTAGGAGAACGAATCGGATGCAATGCTTCGAACACCGCGCAAATGCGGCGGTTGGCCTGTGCAGGGCCTGTGGTCGTGGTGTTTGCCCGGAATGCGCGATTGCCTTTCCCAAGGGGCTGGCGTGCTGTTCGGCTTGTGAGGCGGATGCCAAGGAGCTCATTGAAATGAATGAGCGTGCCAAAAAGCTGTATGGCATTGGCCAGTACCACAGCAACAAACTGGCAAGCGGCGTTATCGTCTGGCTGCTGCTCTCGGCGGTAATGTGCTCGACCGCGGGGTATGTCTATGTTGCCAAGGGTCGCTTGGACTATGTCACCACGGCCATGGCCGTAGTCTTTTTAATCATCACCTTCATCGTCTATCGAGCGAGCAAGAAAACCGGCATACAGTGCTGAGCGCCAGTCCAGGGCCTCAAGTGGCGCGTTGTATGCCTCGGCACCTCCTGCCGGCGGCCGTTCGCTCCGTCCCCAGGCGTCCTGCCCCGTCCCTTCGCCACGCCCGCGTACTGTTTGCGTTGACCCTGTGGAGTGCGCCGCTGCTCGCCTCCGATGTGCCTGGCGCCGGCGTCGAGCAATTCTTGCGGCTGGTAGCGCTGGTATTTGGAGGGCTTGGCCTGGCGGGGCTGGTCACGGGTGTGGCCAGTGTTTATACCCGCAGCAGCATTTTTTTATTCGTCGTGCCACCTTTGCTCGCCCTGGTGTGGATGTACCTTGCCAGCCATGAATATGCCAGGCACGGCAATCTGGGCTTGGTGCTGCTGGGCATGCTGCCCTATGGGCTGTGTTACGGGCTGGCACGCGTAGTGGTCAAGGTGATTCGCCGGAACATGCAGTCGGGCCGAGGCGGGTAACGTACCGTGCGCGGGCTCCACGCGGGCCCTAACCCATGCAAAACCGCTGCGGATGTGATAAAAACCTCGCCAGCCATGCAGATGGCGAAACGTTCTCAGGGCGGGGTGCAACTCCCCACCGGCGGTAATGGCGCGCAATGCGCCTAGCCCGCGAGCGCTTGTTTGCACCCAGCGGCCATCCGTTGGACCGAACGAGGTCAGCAGACCCGGTGTGATTCCGGGGCCGACGGTCATAGTCCGGATAAAGAGAGAGCGGGATTGCCTGTCCGGGTGCGTGGCAACGCGCGCCCGCACCATCCCTTTCGATCCGTGCGCCCTGTTTTTCATAAACAGGAGTCTTACCATGTCATTGTTTTTTACCTTTCGTCTGAATCCGCCCAGCTGTCCGTGGCGGACCGGGTCGCGCGTTGCGCGGGAGGCCGCATGTTCACCGGCATAATCGAAGCGATAGGCACCATCCGCGCCTTGAGCCCCAAGGGCGGCGATGTGCGGGTCTATGTCGGCACCGGCAAGCTGGACCTGGGCGACGTCAAGCTGGGCGACAGTATCGCCGTCAACGGTGTGTGCCTGACCGCCGTGGCCCTGCCGGGTGACGGGTTCTGGGCCGATGTCAGCCGGGAAACCCTGGCCTGCAGTGCCTTTATCGATCTCAAGGTCGGCAGCCCGGTCAACCTGGAAAAGGCCCTGACCCCCAGCAGTCGCCTGGGTGGCCATCTGGTCAGCGGCCACGTCGACGGCGTCGGCGAGGTGCTGCACCGCCAGGACAATGCCCGTGCTGTGCAGTTTCGCATCCGCGCCCCGCGTGAACTGGCCAAGTACATCGCCCTGAAGGGCTCAATCACGGTGGATGGCACCAGCCTGACGGTCAATGCGGTGGACGGCGCCGAATTCGAGTTGACCATAGTGCCGCACACCCTGGGCGAAACCATCATGGCCGGCTACCAGGCCGGTCGCCAGGTCAATCTCGAAGTGGACCTGTTGGCGCGTTACCTGGAGCGTCTGCTGCTGGGTGACAAGGCCGCCGAACCGCAAAAGGCTTCCGGGCTGAGCGCAAGTTTTTTGGCCGAACACGGCTACCTGAACAATTGAAGGAATCGCCCGCATGGCACTGAACAGCATCGAAGAACTGGTCGAGGACATCCGCCAAGGCAAGATGGTCATCCTGATGGATGACGAGGACCGCGAGAACGAGGGCGACCTGATCATCGCGTCCGAGTGCGTGACCGCCGAACATATCAATTTCATGGCCAAGCATGCCCGCGGCCTGATCTGCATGCCCATGACCCGCGAGCGCTGCGAGTTGCTCAAGCTGCCGCTGATGGCGCCGCGCAACGGTTCGGGTTTTGGCACCAAGTTCACCGTCTCCATCGAGGCGGCCGAAGGGGTCACCACCGGCATCTCCGCCGCTGACCGGGCGCGCACCGTGCAAGCCGCGGCCGCCCGTGGCGCCAAGGCCGACGATATCGTCAGCCCCGGGCATATCTTTCCGCTGATGGCCCAGCCCGGCGGCGTGCTGGCGCGGGCCGGCCACACCGAGGCGGCCTGCGACCTGGCGCGTATGGGCGGCTTCGAGGCCTCCGGGGTGATCTGCGAGATCATGAACGACGACGGCAGCATGTCGCGACGGGCGGAGCTGGAAACCTTCGCCGCCCTGCACGGCCTGAAAATCGGCACCATCGCCGATCTGATCCACTACCGGCTGATCCACGAGCACACGGTCGAGCGCATCGCCGAGCAGCCGCTGGACACCGAACTGGGGCACTTCACACTGGTGACCTACCGGGATTCGGTGGAAAGCGACGTCCATATGGCGCTGACCCTGGGCAAGATCTGCCCGGAGGAGCCGACCCTGGTGCGGGTGCACAACATGGAGCCGCTGCGCGACCTGTTGATGGTCAACCAACCCGGGCGTTGGAGCCTGCGCGCGGCCATGGCCCAGGTGGCCCAGGCCGGCAGCGGCGTGGTGCTGCTGTTGGGCAATCCGCTGACCGGCCCGGACCTGCTGGCCCACCTGGAACGGCAACTGGGCAGCGAGGGCAAGGTCGCCAGCCCCGCCACCTACAGCACCGTCGGCGCCGGTTCGCAGATCCTGCGCGACCTCGGGGTGCGCAAGATGCGCCTGATGAGTTCGCCGATGAAGTTCAATGCGATATCCGGGTTCGACCTGGAGGTTGTAGAATACCTGCCCGCTGAATAACGACCGCCGTGCGATTGCGCGTGGACGTACGGCGTTGGAAACAGGCACGGCGTGCTTACTTACCCCGGTAAACGCCACCGCTTTGCTTGTTTTCGCCTGGTCTGTCCTGCGCGCACGACGTGCTGTCCCGTTGGGCCATCATTTTTTGCCCCCTGGCTCTTTAACGCTATATGAGAATTGTTCCATGACCCTGAAGACCATCGAAGGTACCTTCATCGCCCCCAAAGGCCGCTTCGCCCTGGTGGTCGGCCGTTTCAACAGCTTTGTCGTGGAAAGCCTGGTCAGCGGCGCGGTCGACGCCCTGGTTCGCCACGGTGTGAGCGAAAGCGACATCACCCTGATTCGTGCCCCCGGTGCGTTCGAAATTCCCCTGGTGGCGCAAAAAGTCGCGCAGCGCAGCGAATACGCGGCCATCATTGCCCTGGGCGCCGTGATTCGTGGTGGCACCCCGCATTTTGAATACGTCGCCGGCGAATGCACCAAGGGTCTGGCCCAGGTGTCCATGGAGTTCGGCGTGCCGGTGGCCTTTGGCGTGCTGACTGTCGACTCCATTGAACAGGCCATCGAACGCTCGGGCACCAAGGCCGGCAACAAGGGCGCCGAAGCGGCGCTGTCCGCCCTGGAAATGGTCAGTCTGCTGGCGCAGTTGGAGGCCAAGTGATTAGCGACGAGCACGATACGTTCAACACCCCGCCGGAGCAGGGGCCGAACGCCCCCACCGGACGAATCGCCGCACGCCGTCAGGCGCGTACCCTGGCCATGCAGGCGCTGTATCAATGGCAGCTGGCGGCCCAGCCGATCAATGAAATCGAGGCGCAGTTTCGCGTCGACAACGATTTCAGTACCGTGGATTCCGCCTACTTCCGCGAGATCCTGCACGGCGTTCCGGCCAACAAGAGCGAAATCGACGACGCTTTCGCTGGCTTGCTCGATCGTCCCCTGGACGAATTGGATCCGGTGGAGTTGTCGATCCTGCGCCTGTCGACCTTCGAGCTGCTCAAGCGGGTCGATGTGCCGTACCGCGTGGTGATCAACGAAGGTATCGAGCTGGCCAAGGTGTTCGGCGCCACTGATGGACACAAGTTCGTCAACGGTGTGCTGGACAAGCTGGCGCCCCTGCTGCGTGCGGCTGAAGTTCAAGCCAACAAGCGTTAAGCCCGGTGGGTGAGTTCGAGCTGATTCGCCAGTACTTCGCCGCGGCGCCCTGTGCCCAGGGCGGCGCGGGGGTGGTGCTGGGGATCGGCGACGACTGCGCCCTGCTCGAAGTGGCGGCCGACGAGCACTTGGCCGTTTCCACCGACACCTTGGTGGCGGGTGTGCATTTCCCCGATCCCTGCGATGCCTTTCTGCTCGGCCAGCGCGCCCTGGCCGTGGCGGCCAGCGACCTGGCGGCCATGGGGGCCGCGCCCCTGGGGTTTACCCTGGCGTTGACCCTGCCCCAGGCCGATCCGCTCTGGCTGCAGGCCTTTGCCCACGGCCTGGGTGTCATGGCGCAGGCCTGTCGTCTGGTGCTGGTCGGCGGCGATACCACCCGGGGGCCCCTCAGTTTGACCCTGACGGTGTTTGGCCGGGTGCCGCGTGGCCAGGCGCTGCGCCGCTGCGGCGCGCGCCCCGGAGACGTGCTCTGCGTGGGCGGTGCCCTGGGCGATGCGGCGGCGGCCTTGCCGCTGGTGCTGGGGCAGCGGCCAGTGGCGGCTACACTGGCCGATCCGCTGCTGGCGCGCTACTGGTCGCCGCAGCCGCAACTGGACCTGGGTATCGCCCTGCGTGGACGCGCCACGGCGGCCCTGGATATCTCCGATGGCCTGCTCGGCGATTGCGGCCATATCGCCGCGGCGTCGGCTGTGGCCCTGTATATCGAACAGGAACGAGTGCCGCTGTCGGCCGCCCTGCGCGCGCTGCTGCCGATGCCGGAGGCAAGGCAGTGCGCATTGAGTGGCGGCGACGATTATGTGCTGGCATTCACCCTCCCCGCGGGGCATGTGCCCGCGTTGCAGGCGGCGGGCTGGCCGGTGGCGGTGATCGGCCGGGTCGAGGCCGGGCAGGGCGTTCATCTGCTGGATGCCGAAGGGCGAGTGCTGAATGTGCCGGCCCAGGGCTACCAGCATTTTCCGGCGACTGCGCCGGTCTCGGAGCGGTCGTCTGGCCCACAGGATTGAGCGAGGCCCGCAGCTGCTAGGCTTCAGCCTGACGAGGCACTGCCGTAGCCCCGCGCGGCTGGAGAGGGGATCGAATGCGCATCTCTGGGTGGGTACTGCTGGGGTGGCTGGCTGGGTGTTCTGCGAGTGCGGCCGAGCCGCCCCTGCCGGCTGAAATCCATGTGGTCAGCGAGGCGTGGGAAGGGCACAGCGAGGCCAATGGTCGTGGTCTGGCCTGGGACCTCCTGCGTCAGGTGTTCGAGCCCGTGGGCGTCACCTTGCGCCTGTCCAGCATGCCGTACACGCGTTCCGTCGGGCTGGTCAAACGTGGCGCGGCGGATGCTTGGGTCGGTTCCTACCTCAACGAGGTCAAGGTCGGGGTGGTCTATCCGCGCTGGCATTACGATACCGACCAGATCAGTGCGTTGGGCCTGGCCAGCCAGGCCGCTCCTAGCCTGGCTTCGCTGGGCGAGTATCGGCTGGTCTGGATGCGCGGCTACCAATATCAGCTGTATCTGCCGAACTTGATCCATTACCGGGAAATCGAGCGCAGAAGCGGTATTCTGTCGATGCTGGCCCAGGGACATGCCGACCTCTACCTGGATGCCCGTACCGAGATCGACCAGCTGGCCGGTGACGTGCTGCAAGGGTCGGTGTACCGCGTGACCGATCTGCTGCGGTTGCCGTTGTACTTCGGTTTTTCCGCTTCGGCCACGGGTCGCTCGTTGGCCCAGTTATACGATCGGCGCATGGACATCCTGATCAAAAACGGTAGCCTGCGGCCCATCTTCACCCGCTGGCAGCAGCCTTATCCCTTCGACAAGTGATCGAGTAATTATCTGATGCGTCGTTTAAATCTATATTGTCTGGGGCTTTTGCTGATCGGTGCCGTTCACGCGCAAGCGGCCTCTTCCGTTCAGGTGGTCGGTTTGTTCCCGGGGGCGGCGGTACTCAACGTCGATGGCCAGCGCAAGCTGGTAAAAGTCGGCCAGACCGGGCCTGGCGGTGTGCAAGTGCTCAGCGTGGACAAGCAGGGTGCGCTGCTGAGGGTCGACGGCGCGGAGCGCAACTATCCCATGAGCCGTGAATACAGCGACGGATTCGCCACGCCGGAAAAACTCCAGCTGAGTATCGCCAAAGGTGTTGGCGGTCACTACTGGGTGGCCGGTTCGGTCAATGGCAGCTCCGTTCAATTCCTGGTGGACACCGGGGCGACCGCCATTGCCATGAATGAGAGCCAGGCCGCGCGCTTGAATATCGACTATCGGGTCAGTGGCGTGCCCACCTCCGTGAGCACCGCCAGTGGCACGGCCAGGGCTTGGCAGATCAGGCTCGACCGGGTGAAGGTGGGGGCTATCCAGGTGCTGGGGGTCGATGCTGTTGTGCTGGAAGGCGAGTCGCCGACCGAGGCGTTGCTGGGCATGAGTTTTCTCAACCGTGTCGGTTGGCGCCAGGACCAAGGCATGTTGATTATCGAGTCCAAGCTCTAGCCGTAGCATTCCCCCTGAGCGGGCTCGTTTCGATCTTTATCATCGGTTATTCAGCCTGACCTGCCGGGCGGCGCTGCTGGTACAATGCTGGCCTGATAAATTTCCCCTATTCAGGAGCACCCGGTGCCCGTCGTCTTTGTCGCCGCCTCCCAACTGCCCACTCCCTTCGCGGTGTTTACCATGCACGGCTTTCGTGAGGAGGCTACGGGGCGTGAGCATGTCGCCCTGACCCTGGGCGATTTCAGCGATGGCGCGCCTGTGCTGGGCCGCCTGCATTCCGAGTGCCTGACCGGTGATGCGCTGTTCAGCTTGCGCTGCGATTGTGGCTTCCAGCTGGAGGCCGCCTTGCGGGCGATCGCCCTTGAGGGCCGTGGCGTGCTGCTGTACTTGCGGCAGGAAGGCCGCGGCATTGGCTTGCTCAATAAGATCCGTGCCTATGAACTGCAGGATGGCGGCGCCGATACGGTGGAGGCCAATGAGCGTCTGGGTTTTGGCGCCGATCAGCGCGAGTACGATATCTGCCTGCCGATGCTCGATCACCTGGGTATCAGTTCGCTGAACCTGATGACCAATAATCCGCGCAAGGTCAAGGCGCTGGTCGAGATGGGCATTCCCGTGGCTCGGCGCATGCCGCTGCAAATCCAGCACAATCCTCATAACCAGCACTACCTGGCGACCAAGGCCGGCAAGCTCGGTCACCTGCTGGGCAACCAGCACCAGGGCGAGGTCGAGGAGCCGGTGTGACCCGCCTGGCGCTGCGCCGCCGCCTGGCGCTGGCCTGGTGGGCGCAGCTGGGCCTGACGTTGGCGCCGCTTTTTTTAATCAACCTTTTGCTGGGGACTGCGCCGCCGTTGCTGCCCGTGCTGGCGATGCCGCTGTTTATCGCTGCGCTGACCTCGATGTTTGTCAGCCTGCCGTTGTTTCGCCGATTCAAGCAGGCGTTGATCGCCACCGAAAAGGCGCTGGACAGCGCAGACGAACCGGCCGCCTGGATGCAGCTTGCGCGTGTTCGGCGCCAGGCGTTTCTCGCTGCTGGCTTGCCGGCCTGGATCGCGGCGGGAGCGGTACTGGTGGGTTTGAATGCCATTGCCCAGGTGCTGCTGGCGCTGTCCAGCCTGGTGTTGCTGACTCTCTACCGCATTCCACGTCAGCTCGGCTGATGCGCTGCCTGCTGCTGGTTGGGCTGCTGTGGATAAGCGGGTTGGCCGCGGCAGGCGAGCCGGCGCGCCGGGTGGTCAGTCTGGCGCCCTCGCTCAGCGAGATTATGCTGGAGCTGGGGGCCGCGGCCTTACTGGTCGGGGTCCTGGACGGCGGCGAGCGTCCGGCGGCCTTGGCGCACCTGCCCTCGGTGGGGCGGTATGCTCAGCTCGAGCTGGAGCGCCTGCTGGCCCTGCGCCCGGACCTGGTATTGCTCTGGCCCGACAGCATCAGCGCCGGCCAACAGCAACAGCTGCGTCAGCTGGGGCTCACCCTGCAGGTCGTCGAGCCACGGGATCTCGCGCAGCTGGCCGGGGTATTCACCGAGATCGGCGAACGGGTCGGTCGGGGCGAGGCGGGGCGTCGTCTCAGCCGCGATTTCGTGCAGGGCATGGCGGCGCTGCGCCGCGACTACCATCGTGAGCCACCGCTGCGGGTCTTTTACCAGGTCTGGGATGTACCGCTCTATACCTTGGGCGGAGCGCAGATCGTCAGCGACGCGCTGCGGGTGTGCGGCGCGCGCAATGTCTTCGATGAATTGGCCCAACCCGCGCCGCAGGTCAGCCTGGAGGCGGTGCTGCACGCCGACCCGGCGGTGATCCTGGTCAGCGCCCCGGGCCTGCTGGCCGGCTGGCAAGCCTGGCCAACGTTGCAGGCGGTGCGCCGCAAGCAAGTCTGGGTGGTCCCGGACACCGGCCTGGAGCGTCCCAGCTTTCAAATGCTGGCGGCCACCGAAAAGCTCTGCCAACTGCTGGCCCAGGCGCGTTAGCGCCGTTCTATGGCGGACTGTTCGCTGCGCTCCTGAGTCCGTCCTACGTTTGCCGTGCCGATAATGCCTGCGTCGAGCCTGGGGTTACAGCGCCGGCGTCCAGGTCAGGCCCAGCATCAGGCTGCGCGGGGTTTCCTCGTAGCCGAAATAGGCGTAATTGTCCGGGGTCGAGCTGTACA
The DNA here is from genome assembly GCF_040514055.1 of Pseudomonas sp. Classification (GTDB taxonomy): domain Bacteria; phylum Pseudomonadota; class Gammaproteobacteria; order Pseudomonadales; family Pseudomonadaceae; genus Aquipseudomonas. The sequence continues at coordinate 34,664 of NZ_JBEVDL010000056.1, read as the reverse complement.
GGGCGCGGCTGTAGTCCTTGTCCAACGCATTGGTCAGGGTCAGGTCCAGGGCCAGCGTCGGGCTGGCCTGCCAGCTGCCGCGCAGGTCCAGCAGGCCATAGCCGCCCAGGGTGCGGCGATTGCCGGCGTCGTCGAAGCTGGCACTGACCAGTTGCCAGCTGGCGCCGGCACCCCAGGCGCCGAATTGGCGGTCCAGGTCCAAGTTCAGGGTGCGCTTGGCCCGACGGGCCAGGGTGTGGCCGCTGTCGCGATCCCGCGGATTGATCAGGCTCAGTCCCAGGTTGGCTTGCCAGCCGAACAGCTGCTGCTCGAGGCTGGCTTCGAAGCCATCGATACGCGCGCTGCTGACGTTCTGGTTGGTATTGGCATTGGCGTCGTAGACGATCAGGTCGCGAATCTCGGTGCGGTAGAGCGAGGCCTCGAAGCGTGTGAGTTCGCCAAGACGGCTGCGCCATTGCAACTCGTAGCTGTCCGATTGCTCGGGTGCCAGGTCGGGGTTACTGCTGTCGCCGAAAACCGGGCTGGCCGGGTAGTAGAGCTGATTGAAGGTCGGCGCGCGAAACCCCTCGGCATAGGACAGCACCAGGCTGTTGTCCGGGTTCAGCGGCAGGGTCAGGGCCGCATTCCAGGTGTTGCTGCTGCCGTACTGCTGATTGCGGTCGTGGCGCAGGCCAATCTCGCTGCTGAACTGCTCGCCGCGGTAGTGGTGCTGAATAAAGGCCGCCTGGTTCCAGCGTTCGGTCTGGTCGTAGGCCGTGCTGCTGCGCAGATTGTCCTCCAGGTAATCGGCGCCCAGCAACAGTTCGTGCCGCTCGTCGAGCTGCACGCGGTTGAGCCAGGCCAGCGAATCGCGGTAGCTGTTGAACGTCTCGCGGCCGGCGAACAGCTTGTCGTAGCTGTCCACCTTGTCCTCGGCATGGCCCAGTTCCAGGCGGCTGTTCCAGCGCTCGTTGAACTGGGCATCGAGGTAGCCGGCGACGCTGCTCTGGACGAAATCGCTGGAGGGGATTTGTGGAAAGCTGTTGAAGGCCTCGTCGTCGCGACCAAAGGGGTTGTCGAACTCACTTTTACCCTTTTGTTCGAGGGCACTGAGTCCCACCTCCAGGCGCTCGTCGAAGCGATGGCTGGCACTGAGGCTCAGGGCGCGATTGCGGTAAGCATCATGGTCCTGGTCGGAGGCGAAGGAACGGTCGGTGCGGTCGATGCCCTGGGTGTCCTCGAGGCTGCCAGCCAGGCTGAAACGGCTCCGCTCATCGCCGCCGGACAGCCCCAGGCTGCGCTCCCAGGTACCCTGGCTACCGCCGGCCAGACGCAGGCGCGGCTGCAAGCCCTCGCCACTGCTGCGGCGGGTGAATATCTGCACCACCCCGCCAATGGCGTCCGCGCCATAGAGCGCCGAGCGCGAGCCGCGCAGCACTTCGACCCGTTCGATCTGCTCGATGCTGAGGGCCTGCAGGCTGGCGTAGCCAGCGGATACCGAGCCGATGCGCTGGCCGTCGATCAGCACCAGGGTCTGGCCATTGTTGGTGCCGCGCAGGAACAGCCCGGTGTTGCTGCCGCGTCCGCCGTTCTGCACCACCTGCACACCGGGCACCCGTTCGAGCAACTCCGCCACGCTGCTCGGGCGCAGCCGCTCGATGTCGGCGCGGGTGAACAGGCTGACCGCCGCTGTGCTCTCGTCGCGTGGTTGGGCACCGCGATTGGCGGTGATCAGGGTGTCGGTCAGGGTCAGCGGCTCGGCATTGCCGGCATGGGCTGCGGCCGGCAGCAGTACGGCGGCCAGGGTCAGGGTGGACAGTTTCATCGGGTTTCCTCAAAAGATCGGACTGCTTTCGAGAAGGGCAAGGACAGGCGGCGCCTGGATGCCAGGCGGCACGTGCCGGTGCTGCCCTCCGCAACACCAGTGGATCCGTTCTGGCCGGTCTCCGGACTCTCGAGCCAGGGCGTCGCGCCTTCCCGGGTCGACCCAGTGGCGTGTGCGGCGGCCTGCAGCCGGCGGGCTGCGCTCGATTACCGTTGCGGGGGCAGTGCCGGGCTGGCGTGCGGAGCACGCTCACCGGCTTCCCGTTTAATGCCGCTCGTGACAAGACGGCACACCTGGACGGATACAGCAGCGGGTAAAGATTTAAGCCGCCGCGCACCTTACGGGCGCGGGCGGGCGCATTCAAGCGACCTGTCGGCGGGTTCAGCCTGAACGCTGTTCATCCAGGGCCAGACGGCAGCGCACGGCGCGCTCGATGCCCGCGGCGTCCAGGCCGCACTCGGCGAGCATCTGTGCCGGTTTGGCGTGCTCGACATAGGCATCGGGCAGGCCCAGGTGAAGAATCGGCACTTGGCGATTCTCCTCGGCCAGAAACTCGCTGACCGCGCTGCCGGCGCCGCCCATGATGCTGTTTTCCTCGATCGTGACCAGCAGTCGGTGGCTGGCGGCGACCTGTCGCAGCAGGGCTTCGTCCAGCGGCTTGACGAAGCGCATGTCGACCACGGTCGCATCCAGGCGCTCGGCCACTTCCAGGGCCTCGGTCAGCTGCACGCCGAACACCAGCAGGGCGACGTCGCGGCCCTCGCGGCGCAACTGGGCCTTGCCGATTTCCAGGGGCAACAGGCCCTTGTCGATCGGCGCGTTCGGGCCGCTGCCACGGGGGTAACGGACCGCCGCGGGGCCGTCGAACAGGTAGCCGGTGGTGAGCATCCGGCGCAGTTCGTTCTCGTCGCTCGGCGCCATGATCAGCATGCCGGGGATGCAGCGCAGGTAGGACAGGTCGAAGCTGCCGGCATGGGTCGGCCCGTCCTCGCCGACCAGGCCGGCGCGGTCGATGGCGAACAGCACGTCCAGGTGTTGCACCGCCACATCGTGGATCAACTGGTCGTAGGCGCGTTGCAGAAAGGTCGAGTAGATTGCCACCACGGGCTTGGCGCCTTCGCACGCCATCCCGGCCGCCAGCGTCACCGCATGTTGCTCGGCGATCGCCACGTCGAAATAACGCTGGGGGAAACGCTCGCTGAAGGCCACCAGGTCGGAGCCTTCCTTCATCGCCGGGGTGATGCCGGCCAGGCGCGGATCGGCCTCGGCCATGTCGCACAGCCACTGGCCGAACACGCTGGAATATTTGGGGCCGCTAGGTTTTTTCGCCTGGGGCAGGTTTGCCAGGTCGCTGGCGCTGGCCAGGGGTTCGAGCTTGGTGATGGCGTGGTAGCCGATCGGGTCCAGCTCGGCGGGTGCGAATCCCTTGCCCTTGGTGGTGATGACGTGCAGGAACTGCGGTCCTTCCAGGTCGCGCATATTGCGCAGCGTGGTGATCAGGGTCGGCAGGTCGTGGCCGTCGATCGGGCCAATGTAGTTCCAGCCCAGCTCTTCGAACAGGGTGCCCGGCACCAGCATGCCCTTGGCGTGCTCCTCGGTCTTGCGCGCAATTTCCCAGGCGCCGGGCAGGCGCGACAGCACCTTCTTGCTGCCCTCGCGCATGCTCGCGTAGGTGCGGCTGGAGAGAATCTTGGCCAGGTAGTTGGACAGGCCGCCGACATTGCGCGAGATCGACATGTCGTTGTCGTTGAGCACCACCAGCATATTGGCGCCGACATCGGAGGCATGGTTCAGCGCTTCGAAGGCCATGCCAGCGGTCAGTGCACCATCGCCGATCACCGCCACCGATTTGCGCTTGCTGCCCTGCATGCGGGCGGCGATCGCCATGCCTAGCGCCGCGCTGATCGAGGTGCTGGAATGGCCGACGCCAAAGGTGTCGTATTCACTTTCGCTGCGCCGTGGAAAGGCGGCGATGCCGTCCTTCTGCCGCAGGCTGGCCATGCGCTGGCGGCGGCCGGTGAGGATCTTGTGCGGGTAGGCCTGGTGACCCACGTCCCACACCAGGCGGTCGTCCGGGGTGTCGAAGACATAGTGCAGGGCAATGGTCAGCTCGACCACGCCGAGGCCCGCGCCAAAGTGCCCGCCGGTCTGCCCCACGGTGTACAGCAGGTCCTGGCGCAGTTCGTCGGCCAGGGTTTCCAGCTCCGCTTCGCCCAGCCGACGCAAGCCGGCCGGCGTTTCGGCGCGGTCGAGCAGGGGCGTGGCGGGGCGCTGGCGGGGAATCTCGTGGAAGGTCGTCGGCATCAGGCAGATCGTTATAGGTATAAAAGATGCGGCAGTTTACCCGAGTCCGGGCCGAATCAATAAGCTTGATAGGGGACCGCTTGCCGCAGGGCCTGCGGGCAGGGGATTCGCATCGAGTGGTAGGTCGGCAGGGGGGGATTGGTGGTGTATGGGCGTTGGATGGGTGGCGGACTGTTCGCTGCGCTCCTGAGTCCGCCCTACCGCTGCGCTTCTTAAAACTGCCCTACCGCTGCGTTCCTGAACCTGCCCGCTGCTGCGCGCCCCGTGGCGTGGACTAGTTGCGTCGTTCGACGATATAGCGGGTCAAGGCGCGCAACGGCTCAGCGGCCGGGCCAAGTCCCTCTACCGCCTGCAGGGCCTGGTCGCGCAGTTCCAAGGCATAGGCCTTGGCCGGTTCCAGGCCGAGCAGCGCCGGGTAGGTGGGTTTGTCGCGGGCGATATCGGCGCCCTGGCGTTTGCCCAGGGTCTGGGTATCGCTTACCACGTCGAGGATATCGTCCTGCACCTGGAAGGCCAGGCCCACGGCTTGCGCATACCGCTGCAGCGCCTCCAGGCTGGCATTGTTGGCACGTCCGCTGGCCAGAGCGCCGAGGCGCACGCTGGCTTCGATCAGGGCGCCGGTCTTGTGCCGGTGCATGACTTCCAGCGCCCGGCGGTCGAGTTTCAGGCCCACCGAACCGAGGTCGATGGCCTGGCCGCCGACCATGCCGGCCGGGCCGGCGGCGCGGCCCAGGCACTGGATCATTTGCAGGCGCAGTTCGGCATCCTGGCCCGGGGAATCGGCCAGCACCTCGAAGGCCAGGCTCTGCAGGCCATCGCCGGCGAGGATTGCGCTGGCTTCGTCGAAGGCTTTGTGGGTGGTGGGTTGGCCGCGGCGCAGGTCGTCATCGTCCATGGCCGGCAGGTCGTCGTGCACCAATGAATAAGCGTGGATCAGTTCCACCGCGCACGCGGCAGCATCGGCCCGCGCCGGCTCGCCACCCAGCGCTTCACAGGCGGCATAGACCAGCAGCGGGCGGATGCGTTTGCCGCCATTGACCACGCTGTAGCCCATGGCGTGGTACAGGCGCGTCAGTTCGTCGCGGGGCGCCTGGAACAGCGGTGCCAGGGCGGCATCGACGCGCTGTTGGCACTGGCGCTGATAGGCCGCGATCATGCTTCGTTGTCCGTTTCGAAAGGTGCCTCTTGCAGTTCGCCGTCGCGCTCGAGCAGGACCTGCACCTTCTGTTCGGCCTGGGCCAGGGCCGCCTGGCAGTCACGGGTCAGGCGGATGCCTTGTTCGAACGCGGTCAAGGAATCCTCCAGCGACAGCTCGCCATTTTCCAGGCGTTCGACCAGCACTTGCAGGTCGGTGAGCGATTGTTCGAAGTCTAAGGCGGCTTTCTTGCGGGCCATGGCGGCTATCTCGGCGGTCTGGAACGGGCGCGACACTAGCAGAGCCAGGTGGTCCGGGCAAACCCGGGGGGAACGGACGGGCATAAAAAAGGGAGGCCGCAGCCTCCCTCGCAACCCCACCGAGCGTGTCCTAGAACAGCACGCGGCTACGGATGGTGCCGTGCACCTGCTGGAGTTTTTCCAGGGCCAGGTCGGAGTAATCGGCGTCGACGTCGATCACCACATAGCCGACCTTGTCGTTGGTCTGCAGGAACTGCCCGGAGATGTTGATGCCGTTGTCGGCGAACACCTTGTTGATCTCACTCATCACGCCCGGAATGTTCTGGTGGATGTGCAGCAGGCGATGCTTGCCCGGGTGGGCTGGCAGCGCCACTTCGGGGAAGTTGACCGAGGACACCGAGGTGCCGTTGTCGCTGTACTTGACCAGCTTCTCCGCCACTTCCAGGCCGATATTGGCCTGGGCTTCGGCGGTCGAACCCCCGATGTGCGGGGTCAGGATCACGTTGTCCAGGCCGCGCAGCGGGCTGGCGAACTCTTCGTCGTTGGAGCGGGGCTCGACGGGGAAGACGTCGATGGCGGCACCGATCAGGTGCTGGTCCTTGATCGCAGCGGCCAGATGGTCCAGTTCGACCACGGTGCCACGGGCGGCGTTGATCAGGATGCTACCCTTTTTCATGGCGCGGATTTCCTTCTCGCCCATCATCCACTGGGTGGACGGCAATTCCGGCACGTGCAGGGTGACGATGTCGGCCAGGCCGAGCAGGTCATGCAGCTTGCCGACCTGGGTAGCGTTACCCAGTGGCAGCTTGGTCACCACGTCGTAGAAGAACACCTGCATGCCCAGGCCTTCGGCCAGCACCGACAATTGGGTGCCGATCGAGCCGTAGCCGACGATGCCGAGTTTCTTGCCGCGGATCTCGAACGAGTTGGCGGCGCTCTTGATCCAGCCACCGCGGTGGCAGGAGGCGTTTTTTTCCGGAATGCCGCGCAACAGCAGGATGGCTTCGGCCAAGACCAGTTCCGCCACCGAACGGGTGTTGGAGTAGGGCGCATTGAACACGGCGATGCCGCGCTCACGGGCAGCGTCCAGGTCGACCTGATTGGTGCCGATGCAGAAGCAACCGACGGCGACCAGCCTCTTCGCGCAGTCGAAGATTTCCTCGGTCAACTGGGTACGTGAGCGGATACCGATAAAGTGGGCATCGGCGATCTTTTCCTTCAATTCGGCTTCCGGCAGGGAACCCGTCAGGTATTCGATATTGGTGTAGCCGGCCGCCTTCAGGGTATCCACGGCATTTTGGTGGACACCTTCGAGAAGAAGGAACTTGATCTTGCTCTTGTCGAGAGAGGTCTTGCTCATCTGCGTACCTGTAATCCCAGTAAAATGTCAGGGAAGCGGACAGCGCGGGCTGGCCGGACCGGCACGGCGCCGGCCGCCTGGATCGGTCGAAACGCACGATTCAGGGGGGGCGTATGCTAGCATACGAGCCCCGCGAAACGCCCACCCCTGGCCGATGAAGCGTGCTCAGGGTGACCATGAATCGTTTGAGAGTTCCCGAGATGACCCAGTCTGCCTTGATCGAAGAACTGAAGTCCCTGGTTGAGCCCGGCAAGGTGCTGACCGATGCCGACGCGCTGGCCACCTACGGCAAGGACTGGACCAAGCACTTCGCCCCGGCACCCCTGGCCATCGCCTTTCCCAAGAGCATCGAGCAGGTCCAGGCCATCGTCCGCTGGGCCAATACCCGGCAGGTGGCCCTGGTGCCCTCCGGTGGCCGTACGGGTCTGTCGGCCGCGGCCGTGGCCGCCCATGGTGAAGTGGTGGTGGCCTTCGACTACATGAACCAGATCCTCGACTTCAACGCGTTCGACCGCTGCGTGGTTTGCCAGCCCGGTGTGGTCACCGGGCAGCTGCAGGCCTATGCCGCCGAGCAGGGCTTGTATTACCCGGTGGACTTCGCCTCGGCCGGCTCCAGCCAGCTGGGCGGCAATATCGGCACCAATGCCGGTGGCATCAAGGTGATCCGCTACGGCATGACCCGCAACTGGGTGGCCGGATTGAAAGTGGTGACCGGCACCGGCGAACTGCTGGAACTGAACAAGGGCTTGATCAAGAACGCCACCGGCTACGACCTGCGCCAGCTGTTTATCGGTGCCGAGGGCACCCTGGGTTTTGTCGTGGAAGCGACCATGCGCCTGGACCGGGCGCCGAAGAACCTCACCGCCATGGTCCTGGGCACGCCGGACTTCGATTCGATCATGCCGGTGCTGCATGCTTTCCAGGGCAAACTCGACCTGACCGCCTTCGAGTTCTTCTCCGACAAGGCGCTGGCCAAGGTCCTGGCCCGGGGCGACGTGCCGGCACCCTTCGACAGCGATTGTGCTTTCTACGCCCTGCTGGAGTTCGAAGCGACCACCGAGGAGGTGGCGAACGAGGCGCTGGCCACCTTCGAACACTGCGTGGAGCAGGGCTGGGTGGTGGACGGAGTGATGAGCCAGAGCGAGCAGCAACTGCAGAACCTGTGGAAACTGCGCGAATACATCTCCGAGACCATTTCCCACTGGACGCCCTACAAGAACGATATCTCGGTGACCGTGGCCCAGGTGCCGGCCTTTTTGCACGATATCGATCGTATCGTCGGCGAGCGTTATCCGGACTTCGAGATCATCTGGTTCGGCCATATCGGCGACGGCAACCTGCACCTGAATATCCTCAAGCCCGAGCACCTGACCAAGGACGCGTTCTTCGCCATCTGCGCCGGGGTCAACACCCAGGTGTTCGAAACGGTGCAGAAATACAACGGCTCGATTTCCGCCGAGCACGGCGTGGGCATGACCAAACGCGATTACCTGACCTACAGCCGCTCGCCCGAGGAGATCGCCTGTATGCGGGCGATCAAGGCGGTGTTTGACCCGAACGGCATCATGAATCCCGGCAAGATTTTCCCGGTTTAAATCTGCTGCGGGCTTCGCGCGTCAGGCGTTGTTGGCGCAACCGTATACCCCGGCCACGCCGCCTAGCCTGGCCTTCGCTCGCGAGGCTTTAAACCGCACTTCTTAAGTGTTGTAGGGTGGAGAACCGCACAGCATTTTCCATCATTGAGCTACCCAGGAGTTCCGAATGAGCTACCAGCACCAGTACAGCGACGGTACCCATATCCACTTTCCCCTGGGCAAGGTGGTGTGCATCGGGCGTAATTACGCCGAGCATGCCAAGGAATTGAACAATCCGCTGCCCAGCGAGCCCCTGCTGTTTATCAAGCCGGGCAGTTGCGTGGTGCCCCTGGACGGTGGCTTCTGCATTCCCCAGGACCGCGGCGTGGTGCATTACGAGGCGGAGATCGCGGTACTGATCGGCAAGCCGTTGTCGCGCAACCCGAGCCCGGAGGAAATCCGCGATGCGATCTCCGGTTTTGCCCCTGCGCTGGACTTGACCTTGCGCGACGTGCAGGCGCGGCTCAAGGAGAAGGGCCTGCCCTGGGAAATCGCCAAGGCCTTCGACGGTGCCTGTGTGCTGGCGCCCTTTGTTCCGGGTGATGCGGTCGAGGACGTGACGGACCTGGGAATCCGCCTGACGATCAATGGCGAGGTGCGCCAGGACGGCAATAGCCGTGACATGCTGCATCCCATACTGCTGATGATCCAGCACGTGTGCGGTCATTTCAGCTTGCAGGCCGGCGACGTGTTGCTGACCGGCACCCCAGCGGGGGTCGGGCCACTGAACAGTGGCGATGAGCTGGTGCTGGAGTTGCTCGGGCACACGCGGTTCGACACTCGGGTGGTTTGATCGGGCACTTGCCGCGACATGAGTGGTCTTACCCGCTCCGGTGGGCGCATGATGGCCGATCTTGTTCCCTTTGCGTCTGGCGTCCTGCAGCCGTAAGGCCCCTCGTCTTCTCGAGTCATCACATCCATGACCTTGTCGATTGCCTTCCTGCTCCGTCCGTTGGCCCTGCTCGGTGTTGTGCTGCTGATCGGTGCGGGCGTGTTGATTCACTACCTGCATTGGGAAGATCGGGTCTCCTTCTGGTTCAAGGAACAAGGCGCAACCGCCGACCAGCGCGACGCCAGCATCTGGCTGCCGGGTTACCGCGCGGTGCTGCAGGGCAAGCCCCTGGTTGGGTTGGAAGACGATGAGACCTCCGGGCTGACCTTCAATCCGGTCACCGGCACCCTGTTCACGGTCACCGGAAAACACCCGTTGCTGGTCGAGTTATCCGTGCAAGGCGATGTGTTGCGGCGTATCGAACTGCTGGGCTTCGCCGACCCCGAGGGGGTCGAAGTCATGGGCGATGGGCGGATTTCCATCATCGACGAGCGTAGCCGGCAGCTCACCACCTTCGAGCTGGCGGATGACGACACGCGAATCGACGCCCGCGGGCTGCCGCGCTTCGACCTGGGCTTTGCCGAGGCGGGCAACAAGGGCTTCGAAGGCATCGGCTGGGACGAGCGCAACCAGCGCCTGATCCTGGCCCGTGAGCGCAGTCCCATGGGCCTGTTCAGCGTGCCGTTCCCCGACGCGGGCGGTGCGGCCGGCGTGATGACGCCACTGCCGTCCGCGCACCTGTTTATTCGCGACATGTCATCCCTGACGGTGGACCCGCGCACGGGACATACCCTGGTGCTGTCGGACGAATCGCGACTGCTGCTGGAGTTGGACGAACAAGGCGAACCGGTGAGCTTTATCAGCCTGATCGGTGGCCTCAATGGCCTCGAGCAGGCGATCAAGCAGGCCGAGGGGGTGACCATGGACACGGCCGGCAATATCTACGTGGTGGGCGAGCCTAACCTCTTCTATGTCTTTCACAAGGATTCCCAGGCGCCGTTGAGTGTACCGCTGGCCAAGGTTAGCGCGCCGCTCGAGGTGCGCTGAACGCTGCGCCTGCCACGGCGTTCAGTTTGGATTCAGTCCCCTTCGCTAACCTGCCCGTTCCTTGCCCTTGAACCTGTGAGTCCTTCGTAATGCGTGTCGTGCTGACCGTTAAACACCTGGTGGTGCTGCTGTTGCTGCTGGTCCTGGGGGCCTTGGCACTGGCGGGCCAGGAATTCCGCCTGTTCGAGCGGGTCTGGTTCGGCCTGCAGGAGGGCCGCTACGCCGTGCAATGGCGCGAGCGGTCGATCTGGTTGCCGGACTACGAGGTGCAGCGTGAAGCGCAGCCTATCGCCGGCCTCGACGCCGACCTGTCGGCGCTGACCTATGATCCGGACCGCAAGAGCCTGTTCAGCGTGACCAACAAGCTGCCGCATCTGGTCGAGCTGTCGCTGGAAGGACAGGTCCTGCGCAAGATTCCCCTGGTCGGCTTCGGCGACCCGGAAGCCATCGAATACATCAGCCCGGGTGTCTATGTGATTGCCGACGAGCGGCTGCAACGGTTGATCAAGATCCGCGTGGACGCCAGCACCACGACGATCGACGCGGCTGCCGCCGAGCAACTGACCCTGGGGATCGGCATGAACGGCAACAAGGGTTTCGAAGGCCTGGCCTACGACAGCCTGGGCAAGCGCCTGTTCGTGGCCAAGGAGCGCGACCCGGTGCGCATCTACGAGATCCACGGCTTTCCCGACAGCAACCCGGACACCCCCTTTGCCGTGCACGTGGTCGATAATCCCAAGCGTGATGCCGCGTTGTTCGTGCGCGACCTGTCCAGCCTGCAGTTCGACGAAGGCAGTGGACACCTGCTGGCACTGTCCGACGAGTCGCGGCTGGTCATCGAGATGAACGCCAAGGGCAAGCCGATCAGCAGCCTGTCGCTGCTCGCCGGCCAACAGGGCCTGCGTAAAGGCGTGCCCCAGGCCGAAGGCCTGGCCATGGACGAGGCCGGTACCCTGTACCTGGTCAGCGAACCCAATCTGTTCTACGTCTTCACCAAAAAAGCCGACTGAGACACGGGGCGGCCCCGGTGCGCGGCTGCCCTGGCGCGCGACCTCTTGGTACCCTTGGCGTCCATCCAACTGTCTACAGGGAAAGGGAATGAGCGCTCGTATCGAACTGACGGTTAACCCCGGCGACGAGGAACGCCTGGCGATCCTCCGGCCCTTGCGGGCGCATAACGTGGCCCGGGCGGGCGAGGCAAAACCGGAAACCTTGGCCCTGCTGGTCCGCGACGAGCACAGCGACGAAATCATCGGCGGCCTGTACGGCGATATCTTTTACCGCTGGTTATTTATCGAGTTGCTCGCCATACCCGAACAGACACGTGGGCAGGGGATAGGCTCGCGGTTGATGACGAAGGCCGAAGCGCTGGCCCGTGAAAAAGGCTGCGTCGGCATCTGGCTCGATACCTTCGACTTTCAGGCGCCTGGGTTTTACGAAAAACACGGATTCAGCGCATTTGGGCAGCTCGATGATTTCCCACCGACGCATACGCGTTTCTTTTATCAGAAACGGTTGGTCTGAAACGCCGTGGTCGAGGGGCCTGAGTGTCGGGGGTAGGAGCAGGCGGGCGCGCCGAGCCATGCCCGCGACGCCTGCGGGCATCCGGCGCACCCGATAAGTAGGCTGTACTCGCCGAAGGCCGTACACCGAAGGCGTCAGGACGCCGGATGACGGGCTGTCGGGCTGGCGCTGAACAGCGCGCCGAGGCCGCCCTACGGCCTTGCTTGCGCAGCCGTAGGGCGGTGTTGCGAAGCACCCGCCGGCGCGTTCAAGCGCTGGCGGTCCGCCCCGTCAGAACAACCACTGGGCGCCCAGGGAATAGCCGGTCTGCTCGCCCTCGTCATGGGCAAAGCGGCTGTTCACTTCCGCGAACACCCCCAGTTGCGGGGTGATCGCCCATTGCGCGCCGAGTTGTGCGCGGCCGAAGTCCTTGTCCACCGAACCCAGTTGCGCCACCCGCAGCCGGCCATCGCCTTGGCTGATCAGGTCCAGCTCGTCCAGGCGTCCATCGCCCAGCTCCTTGACCCAACGCAGGTTGCCGTACGGCTGCAGGCTCATGCCGCCGGGCAATGCCAGGGTACCGCGCAGGCGCCAGCCGAGGCTGGCTTCCAGCGAATCGAAGCGCTGCTCGTCGTACTCCAGGGCGGTGCGCCGCGGCGATGCTTCGTCGAATCCGTCGATACGCGAATGGCTGTAGTCCAATCCCACCAGTGGGCCGCTGCGCAGGGCACCGAAATCGAAGTCGTAGCCGGTTTCCACCCGGGCGCTGAGGGTCAGGGCCTCGGTATCGCTGGACAGGCGCTCGTCGAGCAGCACCGGGCCGCCGTTGGCTTGCAGGTACAGCGCGCGTTCGTTGTCGAAGTCGCTGTAGCCAGCCGCCAGCTCACCGGCCGCCCAGAGGGGCCCGCCATCATTGAGCAGGGCGTAAACGCCCAGCTGCCAGCTGTCGTTCTCGACCTTGCCGCCGTGTTCGAGTTTGTCGCGCCCGTTGCGGTAGCTCAGGCTGGCGCCGAGGTTCAGTTCCCGGCTCAGCTGGTAGTCGGCCAGGGCATGCAGGCCAAAGTTGCGCGCTTCGGGGTGGGGCGTCTGATCGAAGCCGCTGTCCGGGGCGAATTCGCCCTCGGCGCCCAGTTCGCCGTCGAAACTGCCGACCTCGCGGCTGGCCGCTTGCAGGGTCAGCCAACGGCGGTCGTGCAGGCGGGTCAGGGCCAGGTGCTGGCGTTGCAGGTTGTCCTGCAGGTTGCGCGCGAGCGCGCCGCCGGAGCGGGCCGAGGCCAGCAGGTCGGCATTGGTCACCTCCAGCGCCAGGCGGGTGAGCAGGCGCGAATAGTCGCGCAAGCGCTGGTCGATGCGCGCCTGGCCCAGTGCGGCGGTGAGCACCGCTTCATTGTCTTCCGCCGGATCGTGCCAGGTGGAGCCGCCGGGGATGGCGGGGTTGTCGGTCTGCTGGTAGCCGTCCAGGTCGCCCAGTTCCCAGTTGGTGGCCTCGACATAAATGATCGGCACCTCCAGCGCCTCGAAGCTTTCACCGTCGCTGCAGCAGCCGGTGCCCGCCGGGTACTCGGGGTCGAGGCCGGGGTTGGTCTGCAGCTCGATGCCCAATTCCTTGGCAATGCTCAGCGTGCGTTCGCGCAGCACGGCCAGGGCCGGGTTGGCCGTGCTGTTCTGGCCGGCATGGACGTACATCAGGTCGCCGGTAATCAAACTGTCGAGGTTAATCATGCCCAGCAGGTTGGCGCGTTGTTGTGCGTCCAGGGACTCGACATAGGCACGAGAGCCGCGCAGGCCTTCTTCCTCGGCGCCAAAGCCGACCAGCGACAGGCCGTGTTCCAGCTCGATGCCGCTCAGGTTGCGGGCGATTTCGGTCAGCACCGCCGCACCCGAGGCGTTGTCATCCAGGCCCTGCAAGGTGGGCCGGCCGTAGTAGGTGTCGAAGTGGGCGCCGACCACCAGAAATTGCTCGCTGCTGCCCGGTGCATAGGCCAGCACGTTCTGCGACGCGGCCTGAGTACCATCGGTGCGGGTCCAGCTGAAATCCTGGCGGCTTAACTGGTAACCGCTGCCCATCTGCGCTTGCATCAGGTTGGCGGCGCCCACAAAGTTCTGGGTGTCACGGTAGCGGCCCGGAAAGTCGTGGATCAGGCTGTCCAGGGTTTGATCGGCGTGTTCGCCATACTGATAGGCGAGGCCCGGGGTCGAGAGCAGGGCGCTCGCCAGGCTGACGGCGACGGCTAGGGGCTTGATCACAGCACACTCCTTTGCAGGTTGAACGAAGAGAAGAACGACGCTGCCCGCTTGCAGAAACCAGGCCGGCCACGCGCAGCGACCCTTAAGTGGCGCCTGGGTTAAAGCGCTTGTCGCGCTGTTGTAAGTTGGGGCAGTTTTTTAACCGATAGTTATCCAGTCCGCCACGGCCTTTGGTTGGGCGTGGATGGGTCTGTGACTTTCGGTAGCACCGCCGCAGCGCAGTCATTCCAGGCGTGCCACTTTATGAGGCCTGCGTTGGATTGGGTACCGAAAAAGGAAACATGGTTATATATCGGTGTGAAAAGCTGTCACCCGGGGTGACGTCGAGGCGCCGTGTCGGCGGGCAGTGGCTTAGCGTTTGGCCATAACTTCGCGGGTTTTCTCGTGTTGCTCGCCCAGTTCCTGCTCCAGCTGTTCCCAGGAGCCGGTGTGCCGCGCGCCATAGCGCAGGGTTGCGCCGAACGCCCAGCCCAGTACGGAAAAGATGATCAGCATGATCCAAGCGATGATCGCCTCCAACGGCTTGAAATCACCGTGCTTCATCGTCAGGGCGCCCGCATACCACAAAAAGCCGCCTAACCAGACCGGGGTCAAGCACAACCCCCAACCCAGCACCAGACCCAGGCGTGGCCAGAGTTTACCGACGATGGTTGCGGCTATCGCCAGCGCCACGCACACCGTGATGGCCAAGTGCTGCGGGTCCAGAAGGTAGGTCAAGCCCACTGCGACCAGGCTGCTGGCAATCAGCGAGCCGATGATAGTGGCTGTATGTTTACGGCGAGGGGCCGGCCTCTCCCGGGCAACCACTGGCGTGGCGACCTCGGCAGTGGCCCGGGCCTGCAGCACCTGTTGGGCGATGACCTGGGCCTGGGGTGTCAACTGGCCGACTTCCACGCGGCGTTCGATGTCCGCAGTGGGCATGGCCTGGTACAGCTTGAGCAGGGAGCGTTGTTTAGAGTCGGGCATGGACTTTAGGGCGGTAGCGTTGAATAGTTGGCGAATATCTGACGATCAGGACAGCGTTATTCGTGCTCCAGCTGTTGCACCAGTACATAGGTGCATTTGGCTTCGGCATAGGCGTTCATTCGGTCTTCCACGGCCTTGCCGCGCTGGTCTTTTTTCGCGGCCTGCGCCAGTACGTCGGCGCTGTAGCGTTGGCGGCAGGTGCAATAGGCTTGCACGGTCGCATGGCTGTAAAGCGCACGCAGGTCGGGTACCGCCTCGACGCCGGTCACGCAGGATGCGGTGTACTCGTCGATTCGCTGCGCGCGCTGTTCGGCGCTGGCCGCCGGATACTCGGTGGCTGCGGCGACGGCGCTCCACAGTAGTGCGAATACCAGCAAGGTACGCTGCATCGTGGTGATCTCAACTGGGCGGTGGCGCGATCTACGCGCCGAATCGCGTAGTGATATCACTTTCCGGGGCAACTCGGAAGGCGGTGCAACCGATTTGGCGATGGCTCCGCCAGCGTCGCTGCACCGCGCCGAGAGCGGCAACCGGGCGTGCTCGCGCCTCTGCTCATCTCAGGGGGTAGCACCCGCCGACGTCGGCTCCAGCACCGCCAGGATGGCATGGGCGGCTGTCACCCGCGCGGCATTGGGGTAGTTTTTATTGGCCAGTATGACGATGCCGATGCGTCGGGCTGGCACAAAGGCGGCGTAGGCGCCAAACCCATTGGTCGAGCCGGTCTTGTTGATCCACACCTGCGCTGGCGGCGACTGCGGCGGTTGCAGCCGATGGATCGGCTGTGGCTGCAGTGCCATTTCCGCGGAGTTGCCCGCCACCAACTGGTCCAGGCTGACCGGATAGGGGTAGCGTTCCCAGCCCAGCCCCTGGGTCATCTTGCCTACTTGGTAATAGCCCGTCTGCGTGGTCGCGATCGCCTGTTGCAGCGGTTGTTCCAACGCCGTCGGGTCGAGGTTGGCCTCGACAAACCGCAGCAGGTCGACAGCGCTGGCTTTTACCCCATAGGCCTCGGCATCCAGTAGCCCGGGGTTGACCCGGGTGGGTTGATCCTGCCTGTCGTAGCCTTGCGCATAGTGGCCCATCCGCTCGGTGGGAACCTGAATGAAAGTATTGGTCAGGCCCAATCGCGGGAATAGGGTTTGTTCCATCAGCGTAGTGAAGGGTTCGTTAAGACTTTTCGCGGCCAGATACCCGAACAAGCCGATGCTGGGGTTCGAGTAGAGTCGCTGCGTGCTACCTGGGTAGGTGGGCTGCCAGTGGCGGTAGTAATCGAGCATGTGCTGCGGATCGGCCACCGCCGCGGGGAACTGCAAGGGCAGGCCTCCAGCGGTGTAGGTGCCCAGGTCGAGCAGGCTGATGCGGTCGAAATGGCTGCCGCGCAGCGCTGGCCAGTACTGGCTGGCCGGGGCTGACAACGACAGCCTACCCGTTGCCTGGGCGTAGGCGGCGAGGGTCGCGGTAAAGGTTTTGCTGATCGAGCCCAGCTCGAACAAAGTGTCGCGGGTGACTGCCTGGCCGCTCTGGCGAGAAGCGACACCGTAGTCGAAATAGTACGGTTGCCCTTCGACGGTCACCGCCACCGCCATACCCGCGATGGCGTATTCGCGCATCACCGGGCGAATTGCCGCATCCACTGCTGCCCCCAATTTGTTTGGGGGCTCGGCGGCGAATAGGCCTCCGCTCGCGACGAGGGTCAGGGCGAGCGCGGCAATTCGCTGCGGGCGGGGCTGGGCCATTTTTGCCATGGTGAACATTCCTTTTTCAGCGGCCGATTCGAGCGGCGCGCCGTCGGAGCCTCTAGAGTAGACCGTCAGCCGGGCGCTGCCGGGTTTAGTCAGGCGTTGGCTGGGGTCACGCCGGAGCGAACTCTAGGCGGTCCGGGGCTGAGCGACAACGCATCAATTCTCGAACGAGCCACTAGAATAATTAGGGGGTCAGCATGCTTCGCTCGCATTTACCGCTTAACGCCCTGCGGGCTTTCGAAGCGTCGGCGCGGCACCTGAGTTTCACCCGCGCGGCCATCGAACTCTGTGTCACCCAGGCCGCGGTGAGCCATCAGGTCAAGGGCCTCGAAGCCCAATTGCAGGTCCAGTTGTTCCGGCGTCTGCCCCGTGGCCTGATGCTGACTCATGAAGGCGAAACCCTGCTGCCCGTGCTGCGTGACAGCTTCGACCGCATCGCCCTGACCCTGGCGCGCTTCGAGGGCGGGCATTCCCGGGAGGTGCTGAGCGTGGGGGCGGTGGGCACCTTTGCCGTAGGGTGGTTGATGCCGCGCCTGCCGGACTTTCAGGCCAAACATCCCTTTATCGACTTGCGCCTGTCGACCCACAACAATCGGGTGGACGTCGCCGCCGAAGGCCTGGACTACGCAATTCGGTTCGGCGCGGGCGCCTGGCATGGCACCGAGGCCCTGCACGTGCTCGAGGCCCCGCTGACGGCGCTCTGTGTGCCGGAACTGGCCACGCAGTTGCGCACGCCCGAGGCGCTGCTAAGTCAGACCTTGCTGCGCTCCTACCGGACCGAGGAGTGGCCTCAGTGGTTGCAGGCGGCGGGTTTGCCGGCCGATACCCGGTTGCCGCGCAGCATCGTCTTCGATTCGTCGCTGGCCATGATGGAAGCGGCGCTACAAGGGGCCGGCGTGGCCTTGGCGCCCCCCCTGATGTTCAGACGTCAACTGGACGCCGACTTGATCCGGCAACCCTTCGCCCTCGAGCTCAACACCGGCAGCTATTGGCTGACACGATTGCAATCGAGGCCCGAGACGGGCGCCATGAATGCATTCAAGGAATGGTTGCTGGGCACATCAGGAGCCTAGGTGTCCCGCAGACCCAGGCCTATGGAAAATAATCGCCCAGCCGTGGTGGATGTCGTTCTGCCATAGCGCCAGGCGCAGGCTTGCAACTGGGTGGTTCCCTAACGGCCAGGTTGAATCAAGGTTCCATAAGCGCTGGCGGCGTATGCCGGACGGTCATTCGCCCACGGTTATCCTCCAGGAGCCAGGCGCAGGCCGCCTGGTCGACTGCAGGACCGCCTTGACCGCTGAGGCCACGCCAGCCATTGTCATGGGCTTACCTAAATCGGGCACAACCGAACAGTGCCAGCGAGCGGCGGTCGATTTAAACGCGCGGGGCCAGGAGCATCGTGTAGCGGCGTAAGCAGACTGCTCAAGGGTTACCTGGAAAAATGAGCATGGACACGTAAGTCAGCAACCAATTTCTCAGTGAATTTGAATGGAGTTAGGGACGCGTATGAGGGTATGGGGGAAGCTCGCTGACGTAGGCTGTGTAGTTGCGACGTTGCTGACATGTATGTCGATATTTGTTCCCTTCGCTCCCAAGATGCCCAGTGTTGGACTCGACCCCTCGTGGGAGTTGGGCATGAATCAGGCGATGTCCCAAGGTCTGGCGATTGGCGATGAGGTGATCTTTACGTTCGGACCTTATGCGTCTGTATACACCAGAGCCTATCACCCTGATACCGACACCTTGATGCTGCTTGGCGGGGCCTGTCTGGGTTTTTTTTATTGGATTTATTTGATCCTGCTGGCGCAGGGCAGGCGATTGCATTGGCCCCTCCTGGTGGCGGTGGCCAGTTTGGTGCTGGTTCGTTCTTTCGATGTGCTGCTCTACGCCATCCCTTTTTTTCTGGGGCTGTTGATTTTTAAAGTCTACTGCCTCGAGGGCGAAGGAGGGGCGAGGAGGAAATGGAGCGCATACGGGGTGGGATTGCTTTTTGTGCCCCTCGGGCTCTTGCCGGTGGTCAAGGGCAGTATATTGGTCATGTGCTGCGCGATAGCCGGTTTGTGTGTGCTGTGTTTTCTATTCCATCGCCTGTACCGGCATGCCCTGGCCGTGGCAGTCGTTCCGGTCATTTCCATGGGGTTATTCTGGATGCTTGCTGGGCAGGATATCTTTGGCTTGCCTCGGTACCTGTGGAATATGTTGCCCATTCTCGCAGGTTATACGGAGGCCATGGCAATAGAAGGGAAGGGCAAGGAGGTTGTGGTATATATCGCCGCAGCGCTGGTACTGTTCTCCAGTATTGCGGCGCATGGGCGCCTGGTTCTTTCGCAAAAATTGCTTTTGCAGGGCCTGTTTTTCGTGTTTCTTTTCCTCGCCTTCAAGGCCGGTTTCGTCAGGCATGACGGGCATGCACTGGCCGCAGCCGGAGCTATAGTATTTTCCGCGATTTCCTCCTACTGGCTACTGGGCGGTAGACTTTTGCTGTTTACGGCACTGCTGTGCGCTTGTACGGGCTGGCATATCGACCAAGGCTATACGGCGCGAGACCCTCAGCCGGTTTTTAGCCGGGCGGCCACGCTGTATGCGCTGGCCTGGAACGGCTTGGCGAGCAGAGTGATGGATCCTGGCCGGTTAAAGCAGAGCTTTGACCGACAGATGATGGTTCTGCGAGACGGGGGCGCGTTGCCCCGCCTGCCGGGAACATCGGATATCTATTCATACGATCAGGCGATCCTTATTGCCTCCGGCAATGAATGGTCGCCTCGGCCGGTATTTCAGAGCTATGCCGCCTATGCACCCGCTTTGCTCGAAAAGAACCGAGAGCATTTGCAGGGAGCCACGGCGGCAGACAATATTTTCTTCAGGCTGCAGTCGATCGACGGTCGGCTGCCCTCATTGGAAGAGGGCAGCGGTTGGCTGTCGCTGCTCTCCCGCTATCGTCCGGTGCGCACATTGAAAAGCCATCTTCTATTGGAAAAAAGAGTGGCAGCGGGGGCCATTGCACAGACGGTCATTTACTCCCAGACCCATGGATTCGGTGAGGAAATTCAGCTGCCGGAGGCCGACCAACCGCTGTTTGCGCGTTTGACCATCAAAAAAAGCCTGCTGGGGAGCCTTGTTTCGCTGCTCTATAAACCGTCGCAACTCGATATGAGGGTAACGCTCGAGGGTGGACGGGTCAGGACCTATCGCATTATTTCAGGCATGAGCAACTCGGTATTTCTCCTCTCTCCCTTGATCGAAGTAGAGGGCGAATTTGGCATGCTCTATGGGCCGGCTGTGTTGCTGGACGGAAAAAAGGTCAAGTCGTTTTCCGTGGCGGCGCGGGGTGCAGGGGCTGACTGGCAGTCGGAGTTCAATGTCGAATTGACCTCGGTAACCATAGAAAAACCCACCCGTCTGTCGGAGTTCTATGGCCTGCAATCTGTCGACTATTCAGTGGCGTCCACCGGGGTAAGAGCCAGTTGCTCCGGCGGCATAGACCGGATTGCTGGGGGAAGCGTGGATCGCGAGATAAAGGCCCGTGGCATTTTGAATGTGGATGGGTGGCTGGCCTCCTCGATTCCGGACTATTCCCCGCTGGAGACCGTTTATCTCGTGGTTCATGGGGCTGATGCCTCGCCCGGCTTTGTTCGTGCAAATGCCGTCCAGCGCCGCGATGTGGCGAATTACTTCAATAGTTCGAAAATTGAAAGTGCAGGATTCGGTGTCAAGGTGGATCTTGCCGGGCTGTCGGGCGACTATAAAATCGGGTTGGCCATCAAGAAGGACGGTGAATTGAAACTGTGTCCAAATCCGGGCGTTGTGGTACATGTGGAGAACTGAGATGCACAAGAAAATTATTCTCCCAGGCGGTGCCGGGTTGGTCGGTCAAAATTTGCTGGCCCGATTGAGGGCAAAGGGTTACAGCAATATTGTCGTGCTCGACAAACATCGAGGCAATATTGAAGTTTTGAAAAAAAATCATCCCGGCGTTACCGTGGAATATGCCGACTTGGCCGAGCCCGGTGACTGGCAACGTCATTTCGTGGGCGCTGAGGTGGTGGTGATGCTGCAGGCGCAAATAGGCGGAAACGACTACCAGGAATTCGTGCGTAACAATGTGGATGCGACGCGTCTGTTGCTGGAGCAGATAAAAGTCAACCAGGTGCCTTGCCTGGTGCATATTAGTTCGTCGGTGGTAGTCTCGGTGGTCGATGATTTTTACACCCAAAGCAAAAGAGAGCAGGAACAAATGGTCTTGGCAAGTGGCATCGCCTGCCCGATTTTGCGCCCGACCCTGATGTTTGGCTGGTTTGATCGAAAACACCTCGGTTGGCTTTCCAGATTTATGGGGAAAGTTCCGGTGTTTCCCATCCCTGGCCATGGGCGCTATATGCGCCAGCCCCTCTACGTGGGGGATTTTTGCAATATTATTATCAGCTGCATCGAGCAGCGCAGACTGGCGGGTGTGTTTAATATTTCCGGGCATGAAAAAATTGATTACATCGATATCATCCGGGAGATCAAACGTGCGACGGGTGTTGGAACATTGATCGCGCACATTCCGTATGGAGTGTTTTATGTGTTGTTGTGGATCTGGGGGCTGTTCGACAAAAATCCGCCCTTCACCACGCAACAACTTGCTGCGCTCACGGCGAAAGATGAGTTTGAGGTCATTGACTGGCCTGGAATATTTGGTGTGCCCAGCACGCCGTTCACTGCCGCTATCGATGAAACCTTCAATCATCCCACTTACAGTCAGGTCGTACTGGAGTTTTGAGCATGGGACAGCGTATTGCCGTGCTGGGGGCGGGGCCGATGGGGTTGGCTGTGGCCTATCAACTGGCCAGAGACGGCCATCATCCCGTCCTGTTCGAGGCAGATGACCGAGTCGGAGGGATGACCGCCGCGTTTGACTTCTCGGGCCTGAGCATCGAGCGCTATTACCATTTCCATTGCACCTCCGATCAAGCCTTCCTCACGATACTGGAGGAGTTGGGGCTCAGTGAAAAAATGCACTGGGTCGAGACAAGAATGGGTTACTGGTACCAAAATCGCTTGCAGGCTTGGGGCAACCCTGTCGCGTTGCTAAAATTTCGCGGGCTCAGCCTGGCTGCCAAGGTTCGTTATGGTCTGCATGCTTTTCTGTGCACCAAACGCAAGGACTGGAGGCCGCTGGACAGTATTGAAGCAGCCGGGTGGATCCGTCGCTGGGTGGGCGCAGAGGCTTGGGAAGTGCTTTGGCGTCGCCTGTTTGATTACAAATTCTATGAGTATGGCGATAACCTTTCGGCGGCGTGGATTTGGAGCCGTATTCGCCGTATCGGCCGCTCGCGTTACAACCTGTTTCGGGAAAAGCTCGGCTATCTCGACGGTGGCTCCAGTACTTTGCTAAAGGCGTTGCATGCCGATATCGAACGGCATGGTGGGGTCATTCGCTTGAAGTCGCCTATCAGTCGTGTAGTGATCGAACAGGGCCAGGTACGGGGCGTTGAAGTCAATGGCCAAGTGGAGGGTTTCGATAAGGTGGTCAGCACCGTGCCACTGCCCTATGTGCCTCGGTTGATACCGGATTTGCCGTCCGAGATACGGCAGTATTTTGAGTCCGTTAAGAGCATTGCGGTGGTCTGCGTGATCGTCAAGCTGCGTAAAGCGTTGACCGGGTATTTTTGGTTGAATACCAGTGACCCGGAGATGGATATCCCGGGGTTGGTGGAATATACCAACTTGCGGCCCTTGGATCAGCACTTGGTGTATGTGCCATTCTATGTGCCCGGCGAGCATCCGCTGTTCGCCGAGCCGGATGATTTTTTTATAAAAAAAGTGCGCGGCTACCTGAAAAAAATCAATCCGCAACTGAGCGATGCTGATTTTATCGATATTCGTGCCAGCCGCTACCGTTACGCCCAGCCGATCTGTGAGCCGGGGCATTTGGACAAATTGCCACCCGTGGCGCTGCCGGTGAAAGGCTTGTGGGTGGCCGACACATCCTATTACTATCCAGAGGACAGGGGGATTTCCGAAAGTATCGGTTTTGGCCGGCGGATGGCGAAGAGTGCTGTTTCTTAAAGGTAGGGACGATGGACACGCGTGCAACGGTTTTGCAGGAAGAATACCAGCAACGCTTTCAAGGGGCGGACCGCTATCGGGATGCTGTCTGGAAAATACTTTGCGATGATTTTTTTTCGCGGCACATCTCCAAGGAAAGCGCATTGCTTGATTTGGGGGCCGGTTGGGGTGAGTTTTCGCGAAATGTCCGTGCCGCTAAAAAATACGCCATGGACTTGAATCCGGAGTGTGGCAGTAGAGTGGCAGGCCATTCGACCTTTCTGCACCAGGACTGCTCATCACCTTGGCCCCTGCAGGACGGCAGCTTGGATATTGTTTTTACCAGTAATTTTCTTGAGCATTTACCGAGCAAGGCACTGATTGACAAGGCCCTGCAGGAGGCTTTTCGCTGTTTAAAAGTCGGCGGCAAAATTATTTGCCTTGGCCCTAATATAAAATATGTGCCAGGTGCGTATTGGGATTATTGGGATCACTATATCCCGATTACCGATGCGTCGATGGCAGAAGCGCTTTCCCTTGCCGGATTCAATGTTGTGCAAAAACTTGATCGATTTCTTCCGTACACGATGTCCGGTGGCAAGAATCCGCCGCTGGTTTCTGTTCGCCTCTACCTGAAAATGAAGTTCGTCTGGAGATTTCTCGGCAAGCAGTTTTTAGTGATCGCCGAGAAAGTCTAGGTGGTTATTAAACAAGTTATCTGCTTTTTGATAAGTGGGGGCATCGCTGCCGGGTTGAATTGGGGGACCCGCTTCCTCTTCTCGATGGTATTTCAGTTCGAGGTGGCCGTCGTCCTGGCATTTGTCATCGGTCTGCTTGCCGGTTTTACGCTGATGCGCTTGTTCGTTTTCCAGGGGGCTGGAAAGCCGCTTAAGCCGCAGGCCGGGAAATACTTGCTGGTCAACCTCCTGGCGCTGGCCCAGACCCTGATCATCAGCGTGCTGTGTGTGCACTGGTTGTTGCCATTATTAGGTG
Organism: Pseudomonas sp.; assembly: GCF_040514055.1. Lineage (GTDB taxonomy): Bacteria > Pseudomonadota > Gammaproteobacteria > Pseudomonadales > Pseudomonadaceae > Aquipseudomonas. The sequence continues at coordinate 10,807 of NZ_JBEVDL010000056.1, read as the reverse complement.
TCGTTGAACACGTCGAGGCACTGGCTCACCTGTTCGGTGTGCTCGTACCTATAGTGACCAGCTATTTTGGCCATAAATTCCTGACCTTTCGTTAAGCGCTGCCTTGCGAGCCTCCTGCCGGTAGCTCTGGCATGAATCGCCAGGCCCCATGCTGCCCAGGTGCGCGGCCGTGGCCTCATCGCCTTGTGAAGGGCAGCAGGGAGAGTGTGAGCACTCTGGATCGAGTCGGCGCTCCAGTGCATCGTTGTTTCTGGGCCTGATCTTACCCAGCAACCGTGGACATGCCACCTAGCGGCTCACAGCAGCGGATGGAAACGAAACCGCCGTGCAGTTTCAGGCACGCTTTAGCGGCAGCATCGCCCTTCTGCCGCGCACTATCCTGCTACCCGACCTGCACGCCGGCTTACTGGTCCCGGTGTTGCCAGGCTACAACCGCATGGGGCAGGGGTTGAGTGTGTTGTACCCCAGCCGTCGTCATCTGCCACCCGGCCGTGGCGGCTTTTATCGAGCGGGTGATCCAGCAGTTGAGGGCGCGAGAAGCGCTATCGACCCCCGTTGCGCAGTGATACTCGAGCAGCGGGTTGCGAGGGGTGACGCTGGGCGAGCCAGGTGAGCATCAGCCAGCGGCCTGTTCAGGCGCCGACCGGCTATTCGCGTAACCAGGTTAAACCAGGCGAGGCCGCGCCCTCGCGGTGAAAATGTTCGATCGCCGCCAATACCCTGTCCTGCGCGACGATCTGGTTCGCCGGAAAACAGCCGAGCTGTCCGCCAATCAACAGGTCCTCGGTAACGGTGTCCGCCTTGGCAGGGTCCACCAAGGTGTAAAGTTCACGGTCGACGTCGAAGCAGATACTGACCGAGAAGCGGTTACCACCACCGCCGATCAGCATCAAACGATCCTCGCCAACCGTCAGCAGCAACTGCGTCAGGCGCTGGCCGTCCAGTCGTTCCAGCGCGGCTTTCGCACCGTCGGGTGTCCAGGCGGGGTGTTCGAAGGGCCTGAGTCCCACGCCATCCCAGTGGTCCTCACAGAGCGTTCTTTGGATCATCTTAAGGCCTGGTTGTGAAAGGGGTAATCTGCCTGCGGGTGCACCTTCCGTCGAGGATGGAGTCAATGATTCTGCTCTGTTTTGTGTTTCTGGATGGTGGAAGTCCGGGTGGTGGCAACACCGGGCGCCATGGGGGCATCCAAGGTGGTTGCTGGGGTGCAAGTGGGTGCAGACCTGCGGATCAACCCAAACGGCAAGTGGCAGGTGGAGTGTAAGGAAACCCTTGGTTGGCGTGGCTGCACGCGGCCTTTATCGCGGCGGTCGGGCCCTTTAGGATGGGTCTACAGCCAGTCTGTTGCGTCTAGGCATCACGCTTGGGGGGCGCCCGCCTGATCGGCCTTATCTTTTTGCCGGGGTCCATGTATGCCGCTGAGCTTTCACAAGATGCACGCCAATGGCGATGATTTCGTTATCGTGGATGTGCGAAATGCCGCCAATCCGGTGACCAGCAGCATGGCTCGACGCATGGGGGATCGCAACCGAGGCATTGGCTTCAATCAGCTGGTGGTGGTGCTCGATTGCGATGATGCGGCAGCGCGCTTGCTGTTCTGGAATGCAGATGGCTCGCCGCTGGACACCTGTGGCAGTGCCACGCGAGGTACCGCAGATAGGCTGATGCGCGAATCCAGTATTACTTCCATAGTACTGCGAACCAATCGAGGCCTACTGGTGTGCGAGCGAACCTGCAGCGGCGAGATTGCGGTCGGCATGGGAAAACCCCGGTTCGATTGGTCGGATATTCCCTTGAGTCGGAAGATGGAAACGGCTTTTTTGCCATTGGCAGGTGGTCCAGCCGCCTGCAGCATGGGCAATCCGCACTGCACCTACTTTGTGGAGGACCTGATGGCCATCGATATCGCGACGCTGGGTCCCGCGATTGAAACGAACCCCCTGTTTCCCGTGAAGAGCAACGTGCATTTTGTCCAGGTGATTGACCGGGCGCACATACGGTTGCGCATCTGGGAGCGCGGGGGCGCGATTGCCCTGGGCTCCGGATCCTGTTCCTGCGGTGCCGTGGTTAACGGGATTCGTCGTGGCTTACTGGACAATAGCGTTGAGGTTGAATGTGATGGTGGGACGGTGAGGGTGCAATGGGATGGCGAGGGGCCGGTTCTTCTCATTGGTCGGGTCGAGGCCGTTTTTTCGGGGGTGATCGCGGACGAGCTGTTACAGGATCTGCAGGGGAATTATTAAAGCCTCTTGAGGAATGGCTTAGGCCGCAGGGTGGACGGACAGCGCCTTGAAACCTTCCACGACATAGGTCTCGAACACACCTCGAAGCATCGACTGAAAGACACCCTGGTTCAGCGCGGCTCCCCCTTGGGTGACTGTTCGCACGATCTCGGCCACCTCGGGAATCGAAGTTATAGTTTCGGCACCCAGGGCCGCGAGGATCTTCTGCGTATAAGACTGGGCAAGGTAGTCCGCCTCGTGGTCGCAGATCATGTCGTTCAGCTCGCACAGTAAATAAACAACCGCGCCTTGTCGAAGCAACAGCTGGTCAATCTCTTGCCGATGCTGAAGTGTAATCTCGACCGCCACATAGGCAAAGGCATTGAATTCTTCGGCATCGATATACACCGTTTGGTCGTGAGTGAAACCATTTTCACGGAGCAGGTGATAGTACAGCAGTAGCACCCAGGCAAGGGCTCGGTTACCCTGAGCGTAGTTGCTGTCGTCTATCAGCATAAACAAAACCTGGTGATTAAATTAGAATATAATTGCTGTAGGCTATACCCCTCGAGCGGTCAAATCGAGTGATACTCAGTGATACGCTACGTATTTGTCAATCCCGCGCCTAGCTTCGACACGGCCAGAGTGTTAGCGTGTCATCGCTGTGGACGGAAATAAATATCAATATATGTTAGGTTGGCTGTATTGGACTGTCCGGACTCCGCGTAATGATCGGCTCGATCGCCCTATTAAAAAACCGAGTCGCGGTACTCGGGATTGGCGTAATAAGCAATCCAGCCGCATAGGTAAGGCACTAAGGACAAAAACAGGAAAGCTAGAAATACCAGCCAACCTCGCCAGCCCCGTGTGCGAACCAGATACGCGGGTAATACAATAATCCATGTAAAGAAAATAAAAGCGCCGAATTCATAGGGGCGGTGAAATTTTTGCTTCTTCGCGTCATCTTGGCACCACATCGCAACCATCAGGGCGAATGACCAGGCCATTAATGCTTCGGATTCTGGCGCCGGATCCTGGCCGAAATAGCCCATGATTGAGTAGTGGATGATCGAAAGGGTTATTACGATCGCGATGCTGATGGAGTGGCGCATGTCGTCCTTGTAGCTTCTGATGTTTGGCTGGCAAAGGGCGTGGCCCTCCTCAAGCGAATGGTCTGGAAAATTGTAAGGAGCTGCCCCGGCGCGATCTGTACTCACCCCTGACCATGCGGGGCATGATACCAAGAAACGCTGAGTGGCCGATTTTGAGCAGTTGTAAAGCCAAAACACTCCAATCAACCGATGGGGATATGAACATAGGGGCAGCCCTGCTCCAGCTCGTAGGTTTTGCTTTCGTACAGGGCAGCCAGCCTGGCCAGAAAGCCCGAAAACGAATCCGCCCAGGTTTGCGTCTGGTTTTCTGAGTTGGGTCGAAAGAATATTTGGCCTACGATGCCTTGTTCCGTAGGGTCCAGGTCGAGGACAAACCCATCATTTTGAAAATCGGAGAACCGCAGCCACCCTGTGTTCCACGTAAGGTTCTTGATTCGCTTGGGTTGTAGCCATTCTATTTCACCAAAACCTTCGAAGAGCTCAGCGCACTGTTTCCAGTCGTGAATCATTTCATCCACGGTTAAAAGACGGTTGAAATTCAGCAGCTCGGAGCCCTCCAGGTCAGATTGGCGCTGGCCATCATGGCGCATCAGCGAGGCCACGAAGTCCTTTGGCAGGGGTTGGCCAATGACATGCTCAAGCGTTTTGATTTTTTCCATTGAGGCGCCAGCGTTCAGTGTGGCGGCGGCGGCCGGAAACTCGCTGGCGAGACGCTGTTCAATAATTGTCCAGCTATGTTCAATCGTCATGATGCTCAACTGTCGATAGGCGCCAAGTGCATAACGCGTTGGTCGGGAGTGGGGTGGTTAAGGTCTCGGGTTGGCGCCGCGCCCTCTCGGAAAGTGCCGGCGCTGTGCACTCTCTCGGAACGTCGCTGGCGTGTGATACCGCAGAGGTTCTGAGGGTAACGCGAGGCACCGGCGAAAGACAGCTGGGGCGCAGTGCTCGTTACGATGCTGCAACGACCGGCAAATGCCTGACCCTGGCGAGGCGGCATCGGGCGGCCATGGTCAGTGTCGGGTATGAACCGGCCTGGTGCGGTCCTTGCTTCCTTTGCCGTCACGCACGGTGATCACCTGCCGGTCGAAGTCGAGTCCTTGACCCGCAGGCGGGCTGCCTCGACCACCCGGAGCCGGGCGCCGTACATCAGGGAGGCCAGTAAGCCGTAGGGCGGTGCGAGCAAGGCGATGATTTCGCTGGCTTGGGTATGGGTGAACACCGTGGGAATACGCCTGGGCCGACTGGCGCTGACCGTCTCACCGATATCGCCCAAAGGGTTTTCCAGCACCCCGCTATACAGAAAGACCAGGGCATTCAAGGCCAGGTTCTGCGTAGCCGCCGCGACCTGCCGCTCCACCGCCAGCCAGCTAAGAAAGGTCCTGACCTCAGCCGCACCCAACTCGAGGGGATGGCGCAACTGATGGAAGCGGATAACGTAGCGAATCCAGTACCAGTAGGACTTCTCCGTCCGTATGCTGTAGTGGTGCAAACGCATCACCGCACGTAACTGCTCGCGCAGCCGAGGCTTGGGAAGTAGACCGTCCATGTCGATCTCCAGGCTGGTTATATGCACAGTGGTAATGGTAGAGAAAAAAGCGGAAGTCAAGCGAATAGGGGCTGGAAGGCTGGCGGGGCGGGTAAGTTTATGATTTTATTGGTGTTTGATGAACGTTGGGCAGCCGGTTTAGGCCGAATTATCTAGAATTCACGGTTATCCAGTAGTATGGAGTTCCGTCTAATCACTGTTAGGCACCGCAAGAAAAATCATGACTGGCCAACCAAAAAATTGTCGTCGCTGTGATCGACCCGTTGAGGTGTACGCGAACGACTACGACACGTTTGAAGGAATGCACTGGCTTTGCTTCCATCTTGAATTCGAACATGAGGGAGATCCAGACCGAGCTTGTGCTGACCCTGGCTGCCCGTGGTCGGAGATCGAGATATATCGGACCAGACTAATCGAGCTCGGCGTTGACCCCGAACTAGTGATGGCAGAAGCCATTGACGCAAAGTGGAGCCGCTCGCAAGGCGGTGCCTAACAATTCGTTCAAGCCGAGACCGCTTCGCGGCCTCGTGCGAGCTTTGCTCATTTTCACTCGCCCAAGGCCGCAAATCGGGCCGGCTTAACTCAGGCGTTAGCCATACGTGAGGCATGATGTTTACCTTCGGAAGAGTGAAAGAGGTAGAAGTCGCAATCCGTCGGCATGGTGGCCCGGAGAAGGCAGCCATGGTCGTAGATATTGTGTCTGCCGTGCACGATTTCATTGAGAATAAAGCAGATCTTTCGGATGTTGAATTAACGATAAAAGCAGCGCTAATTGAAGGCAGAAGGGATGTTTGGGATGCTGCAGGGACTTGGCTCCTCAAACTGCAGAAGGACTATCCAGCGGTTGAACACGTATGGTTTGAGCTTGTAAAAGATCCCAAGGCCGAGGTCCGGTATCGTGTTGCTTCGCACATAATTGACTTGCCTGTAGGGGCAAGAGAGAAAATTTACGAGCTTTTAAAAGATGATCCTAGTAAGCGAGTTCGTGAGCACGTAGAAGGTAAATGGAGCTTTGCACAACACCCCGAAAAATACGGCTAACAATGCAAGCCAGTCTGACGGCTTTTTCGTTCCTTGTTTTTCGGTTTAACGCCACGCTACCGCAAAACAATCCACTACAAATCCGCAGCTGTTTGCGGAGTTAGGCCACTTTTGGGGGGCGGAACTTTGGGACATTTTTACGGCTATGTTGTGCTCCCGGAGACCTTTATTCCATTAGACGAAACGGCGGTTATTGAATTCGTTCGATCGATCTTGGCACCGTATGAACCCGAGCAGGACGAATGCTTCCCCTTCGCTTTTTATTCCGTAGTTGATAAAAACTGGTACTCCCGCGTCGGAGACCTTGCTGCTGATTTTCCGCAGGCTATTTCTGACAGTGGTCTCGTCATCATTCCAGTTCACGTACTCCTATCTAACGATGAGCCGTACGTTTTCATTGCGCCGGATGGCGAATGGCATCAGTCTGGCTCTACCTATGCATCTACAGATGAGTGTTGGCCGCAGAGATTTCGTGAGCTGGCCGAGCCCTATAAGGGCTGCCTGTCGGCAGCTGTCTACTTCAAGTGCTAGGCAAGGGCCTAACAAGTGGTTCAAATCGCTCGCTTCGCTCACTGGGACGGCGTTCCGCCGCGCCTTAACCAGACGTTAGGCCTTACATGGAAATGTTCGAGTCTGAAAGTTCGTTACTAGACGCAATAGCCGCTCACGATGAGCTTGTTCGCCGTTGCGTCCGCGGCGACATCTCGTTCGACGATTTCTGCCGTGAGTACAACGATTTTTATGCCTACTACGCCCTAGATGGTCACGAGTCCGATGACGAGGAGCGAGAGTTGCTGCTCAAGCACGATGCCATTATTGAGCCGCACCGGGTCATTGCCTATGACATTCTCGGTCGCGTCTGCTCTGATGAGGATGCTCAGTTAGAGCCGTACAAACAGGCCGGTCGCTTCGGGTCCATCGAGGCCCTGAGGCTTCTGGGTCACGTCAGGCTCGGCTGCTCGGGCAAGGCCTAACAATTCATTCAAGCCGAAGCCGCTTCGCGGCTCGGCTTAATTCAGGCGTTAGGCCTCAGTCACTTTTAATATCGGTGTCAACATGGAAGTTGCGTCAGCTGGCCACAACATCAAATCTACTTCCGGCGCATTGTGCTGCCGGTTGGCACCCAATCCGCATCCTCTTCCTGGCTCTCGCCGCCACACCGTACAAGGGTGTTCCGCAGGCCGCATTGCTCGCGCTTGCAAGTCCCGCCCAGCTTCGCCATCTTGCGGTACCCAACAGCAGCGTTCGGCTCAACTTCTCTGCCTAACAAATGGCTCAAGTCGTTCGCTTCGCTCACTCGGGACCGGCGAAGCCGGCCCCTTAGCCAAACGTTAGGCCCCACATGAAGCTTGCCAAGTACTTCAAGACTGATGACGGCTCGCTTCCTGAGATCGAGGTCTCGTTCAACACTCACGCGCAGGTTGCGGCAGCTTTCCAGCACCTCTATGACCGCGGGGCCGTCAATGTCACCCTCGGCCCCAACAACGTCTGGTCAAGGTTCAACCACTCCGAGCGTCCCTACTCTGGCCCAAGTGATGCGGCCTTGGTTGGCTCCAGGGAGATCGACCCCTTCCACGTTGTCCTGCGCAGCGTTTGCGGCTCGGATATTCCAGTGCCGGATCTAGGCGTGTTCGTTTTTCCGGACTCTCTGACAATTGACTACCGCATGGGTGACGGTTGGGGTGAGCCGCAGATAGACTCTCTGCTTAAGCTTCTGGGCCAACTACGTCTGTTGGGCGGATCAGTCTCGGTCCCATGGTGGGGCGTTGAGGGCGAGAGCGATTTCCTCAATGCACTAGGTGGGGCCTAACAATTCATTCAAGCCGAACGCCACTTCGTCGCGTCGGCTTAACTCAGGCGTTAGGCGCGAGGAAGATCATTTATGGCTGTCCAAGACAAAATCATCGCCGGCATTCTGCTGGTGCATAGCACACTTGGCGTCCTGTGGACCTTTTTGGTTGCTTCACAGAATGGTTTCCCCGCAGCGTTCATGGCCACTAACTTGGCGCTCGCAGCTGCTGGGCTAGTTGCTGGTATCGGTCTGCTTCGGCGGCGCCGCTGGAGCGTGTACTTGGCTATCCTGTTCTTTGTTGTGCAGCTAGTTCACGTACTTACCCAGAACTTCCAGTGGTCCTTTACCCTCGGTTTCAACTTCAACGTTTCGCTGGGCTGGCTCAGCACCGGCGAACTCGGCATCAACCTGTTCGCGCTTGTCATGCTGGTCTGGGTGGGCGCGCGGGCCTTCGCGCCTAACAATTCATTCAAGCCGAAGCCGCTTCGCGGCTCGGCTTAATTCAGGCGTTAGGTCTCATGGAGAGTTACGTGCCAGTCATCGAGTGGAAAGAGCCTTGGCGTGCAATTCAATTTGCTGCTGAAATTCCATGGGTACAGAAGCAGTTCGAGCAGGAAATTACCAGTGCGCACCCCTTGCATGGAAAAGGCGGGGAAGTAATTGGTCGCCGAATTGACTGCGATGACGTGGTGGTAATTCTTAATGACGGGACCTATGTAAGCGTTCACTTGGTTTGGGGTTCAGGCCCGGGAGCCTTTCCAGATAAATGGCCAGCTTGGTTTACCTATGGAACTCAAGAATTATTTGTAAAAACCATGAACGAAGATGCCTTGGAATTCAGCAGTGAGACCTAACAACTGGTTCAAGTCGCTCGCTTCGCTCACTCGGGACCGGCTAAAGCCGGCCCCTTAACCAAACGTTAGGCACACATAAAATGACCGAGCTGGAAATGGAAATTCTGCGATACATCGGCAGCAACAAAACAACTAGTTTCTTCCAGATCGTACGCAGATTTGGCCATACCGCTGAAGATCTGCCCTGCGTCGTTAAAAGCCTATTGAGCTCAGGCCTCGTCTGCTCAGAACAGGGCGGTGAAAGCCTCTGTCTGTCCCACAACGGAAGCTTGCTTATAAGCAAGGAGAGATAGTATGCCTAACAATACGCTCAACACCGTTCGCTTCGCTCTCTGGACTCGCAAAAGCTACGCTTTTGCTCGCCTGTTAGCTTAACCGTTAGGTTGCAATGGAAATTCATGCATGATACGTAAGCATTCATTAGCTGCTGCTATGTTAGTTTGGTCTATGATGTACTTTGGTATTCTCTTTGTGATGCTTAGGTATGTCGGAGCGGACGAACTAGTCCACGCGTTTTTTGACAACCCACAAATTCGTTCGATTATTTTACAAATGGCCGGGCTAGGGGCGATATATATGTTGTTCGGCGTCACTGTGCTCCGCTATAACGCCACTCACGCCCAGCGTATTTTGCTGCTCAGTGGGCCCACTCTTATTGCCATTGCGTTTTTTGTTGAACTGGCTTGGTTTATAGTGCATCCGGCAGCGCCGTCAGGCATGCGCGACCTTTTAGCTCAAGGGTACTACCTGCGCACAATGATGGCCGCAATACCTTTGTTTCTGGCAGTCTGGGTCTGGCGGTTTGTTAGGAAACGAGAGTTTTCGGTGCAACCTAACTAGTGGTTCAAACCGTTAGCTCCGCTCATTGGGACGGGCTAAAACCCGCCCCTTAACCAAACGTTAGGTACCGCAAATGGCCAAGGAGTGGTATTCAGTCAAAGGGCTTTTCCGCTAGTATATGAAGGCGGACGGCGCCACAGACCGCATAGAAGAAAGAGTGGTGCTTTTCGAAGCCAATAGCTTCGATCATGCTTTAAGTCTTACAGAGGTGGAGGCGGCTCAGTACTGCTTAAACGATGAGCTAGCCAACTGTTGCATAGAACCGACTGGTTGGTGGCACGCTTATTGGCTTGGTGCTACTTCTGCAAATGGCCTTGAGGTTTTTTCTCGTGGCGCCCATACTCAGCTCGGCAAGCAAGCGTTTATTCGCCGCTATTATCCAAAATCGCACAGTACCGGTACCTAACAATGCGCTTAAATCGTTCGCTTCGCTCACTGGGACGGCGTTCCGCCGCCCCTTAACCAGACGTTAGGTATCACCCATGCCTCTTTACTGCGCCCGACTCTTAGTTGTCTGCATCGTCGGCAAATCAAGAGCACGTAAACGCAATACCTGTGATTATCCATTCGTCCTGATTCAGGCCGAGGATAGTGAGCAAGCATTTCGACGTGCCCTCGATCTAGGAAAGGAGCAGGAAACCCTGTATGCAAACGAAAAAGGGCAGCCTGTACGCTGGGCTTTTGTTAGGGTTGAGGAAATAAAGGAACTGCCAGAGAGTCTTGATGGGCAAGAGGTAGGTTCTTTACTCGATGTCTGGCATACCGAAAAAGCGCTCCCATATACCAAGCGATTTCAGCCTAGTCGCTTTCGGCCTTTGCTTACATGACATCTAACGACTGGTTCAAGTCGTTCGCTTCGCTCACTGGGGCGGGCTAAACGTTATGCTTAAACCCAACGAAATTATGCCAAACATGTTTGACTCAGCAGATATAAAAGAAGCCCACAAGCATTCCATCCGGCATCGTGGCGAGCTCAGAGACAGCGAGGTTTGCGGCTGCTTTTATTGCCTTGATATCTTCGACTACAAAAATATCGAGGACTGGATCGATGATGGTGATACGGCGTTATGCCCTAGCTGTGGAATTGACTCGGTAATCGGGTCTGTTTCTGGCTTTCAGATTAGCCGCGAATTTCTTTCTGCCATGAAGAAAAATTGGTTCTAGCTATGGCGCAAAGCATAACAACTGGTTCAAATCTTTCGCTTCGCTCACTGGGACGGGATAAATCCCGCCCCTTAACCAAACGTTAGGTACCGCAAATGGCCAGGGAGTGGTATTCAGTCAAAGGGCTTTTCCGCTGGTATATGAAGGCGGACGGCGTCACAGACCGCATAGAAGAAAGAGTGGTGCTTTTCGAAGCAAATAGCTTCGATCATGCTTTAAATCTTGCAGAAGTGGAG
>NZ_JBEVDL010000074.1:0-89570 GCF_040514055.1 Pseudomonas sp. | reverse complement strand
CCGCTGATCCTGGTCGACTGGTCCCCCATCGATGCGCCGGGGCGCTACTTTTTGCTGCGTGCCGCGCTGCCCGTGGCCGGGCGTTCCCTGGCGGTTTACGAGCGGGTGCACGACCGCGAGGGCTGCCCCCGCTTGCACGGCGATCCTGGTCACCGATGCCGGCTTTCGCCGGCCCTGGTTGCAGGCCGTCCAGGCCCAAGGCTGGTACTACGTCGGTCGGGTGCGCAACCGAGACCTCTACCGGATCGGCACGCAGCCCTGGGCACCGGTGACCGAAATTGATATCAGTGGGCTGCCAACACGTCAAGCAATGGAAATGGATTTGTCTGGAACAGCAGCACGGGAAAATGTGCAGTTTATTTTGAATTCGAATAATATGGATTTGACCAGTCGAATAGTCCGGACAGGAAAGACATTTTAATGCGCTATTTTAGTTTTTATTCTGAGTCTTTGGATGGTGAAGTCGGTAAATTTTACTGTGAAATTTCTCCGGAGAATGTGATCACTCGTCAAATAGACGTGTTTGGATCGAAGATATATTGGGCTGACCGACAGGCACAATATAGCGAAGATTATCCCTTTACCGATCAACCAGAGTTCGATGAAACGAGCGATGACGGTGAAGAGATATCTCGTGATCTATTCGAGGAAATCTGGCAAAATGGCCAGAAACAATGACCGTTACGTATTGTGTTGGAGATATGTTTACGGTGGACTCTCCGCGTGCGCTAGCTCATGGGTGTAATTGTGCAGGCGCTATGGGGAAAGGTATCGCCGTTATTTTCCGCAAAAAGTGGCCGGCAATGTATTCCCGATATAAAGAGTTATGTAAGGATGGGTTTTTTTCTCTTGGAGATGTGTTTGAATGGAATGACGGAATAACGACGATCTATAATTTGGGAACTCAAAAAACCTGGAAAACAAAAGCCGATATCTTGGCAATAAGGAAGTCCTTGGAAGAGTTGCATCGTCTTGCAATCGATTCTGGTGTTTTTGAAATCTATATGCCCCGCATTGGTGCCGGTTTGGGCGGACTTGATTGGAGTGATGTTAAGAAAGTTATCGAGTCGGTTTTCGGTGTAAGTTCGATTCAAGTGTATGTTTGCGAGGATTTTTTGGTCGGAGCGCAGCTTCAAATTAAAAATTAATTGTAGCAAAAGGGGGCGTAGTCTGAGTGATCCCCACACATTTAACCCTCTGTCATGCTCTGCTGTTGCGCATCGACGCGTAGTCGGCGCTCCAGGTCTTCCAAGACGCGCCAAGTCATGGTCGCAGGGTGTTTTCGGCCGTACTCCAGGCCTAAGGATGGTCTGAGGTAGCCCTGTATTCCTGGTCGACTTCAGCCCCGGCCGATTTTGAACGCGGCCAATCGATCAGAACCGATCAGATCATCCGCTCATTGTGGTGTTTTTAGCCCCCGCGAGCGCCTCGCGGGGGACCATTCCCCGCCTTACAGGCGCACCTCTCCTGCAGCCGACAGTAACGGCTTGCGCGCCATCCACAGGTTCGACAGCGCGAACAGCGTGATCAGTTGCGCCGTGTTCTTCGCCAGTCCCCGGAAGCGCACCTTCACGTAACCGAACTGGCGCTTGATCACCAGCAAAAGGGGTCGTAGTCATTTAATCGAAGCGGAGCAATTGGGCTGGATTGATTAAATTTTGACCGTCGGCCGTCCGGGGTCGCGGTAGCCCAGCGAGCGGCCCAGTTGCTGGGCGATGGAGGCACGAAAGCGGTCGTTGCCCAGCGGGTAGTTGTGAGCGCTGGTCTCACGCAGCAGGTGCAGAGCGGTTGGGTCCAGGTGCCCGGCAAACAGTGCCCGGTAAGCGTGCTACCGTTCCTTGAGATCCTTCCCTAACGCGTCATAGAAGGCGTGATCGCGGATCAAGCGGTCAGGTATGCCCAACCCGTGCCAGCCGTAACTGGACCAGCGGTACGCCTCGGGAACCGGCACCATGCCTGCCCGGACGGGGTTCAGTTCGATATAGCGGTAGCAGGTCAGGAGGTACTGTGCGGCCTTCACCAGGCAGCCCTTGCGCCGTCCTTCCCATAAGGTGCCCGAACGCCGGTACCTGCGGTTGACGTACAGGACGTACAGGCGCCCCAGATGCTGCATCACACGCGAAATACCAGCTGCATCGGCGTGTGTCAGCGGCAGGTGCACGTGGTTGGTCTGATCTTACCCAGTTTCAGTGGACACCCCGTTAAGCGATAAATTGCAACGAGGTGAACCATGGCAAGAACTCTAAGCCCGATGAAACAACCCCGAACCCGCCATTCCCAGGCCTACAAGGACGAAGCGCTGGCGCTGGCCGAGCGCATCGGCGTCAGCCAGGCCGCCGAACAGCTTGGCCTGCACGCCTCCCAGCTGTATGGCTGGCGCACCCAGAAACAGCAGACCCAGTGCGGCAGTGAGCGCGAGCAATCACTGGCCGATGAGAACGCCCGACTCAAGCGCCTGCTGGCCGAGCAAGCCGAAGAGCTGGCCATCGTAAAAAAGGCCGCCGCGTACTTTGCCAAGAGCCTCAAGTGAAGTACGCCTACATGAGGACCCACGCCCCGCAGTTTTCCATCACCGCCAGGTGCCGTGTGTTGCGTGTCGCCCGCAGCGGCTTCTACGCCTGGTGCTCGCGCCCACCTTCGGTGCGCCAGTGGCACAAGGCCGAACGGGATCGGCGGGTGGCCCTGGCGTACCACGCCCGCCAGGGCCGTAGCGGGGCGCCACGCTTGTGCTACGACCTGCGCGACGCCGGGCTGCTCTGCAACCGCAAGACGGTGGCCGCTTCGTTGAAGCGGCAAGGCCTGCGCGCCAAGGCGGCCCGTAAATTCAAGGCTATGACCAACTCCCGGCACGCGCTGCCGGTGGCGCAGAACCTGCTCAAGCAAGACTTCACGGCAGCGGCACAGAACCAGAAAGGGGTGGGCGACATCACCTATCTGCACACGGAGCAAGGCTGGTTGTATCTGGCGGTGGTCCTCGACCTGTATTCCCGCCGGGTCATCGGCTGGGCCATGGGCGAGCGCATGACGGCCGACCTGGTCTGCGATGCCTTACGCATGGCACTGTGGCGCCGCAAGCCACCCCAGGGCGTGATCGTACACAGCGACCGTGGCAGCCAGTACTGCTCGATGGCGTATCAGGCGTTGATCCGTGCCCATCACCTGCGCTGCAGCATGAGCGCGAAGGGCAACTGCTACGACAACGCCTGCGCGGAGAGTTTCTTCCACAGTTTGAAGGTCGAATGCATCCACGGCGAGCGCTTCATCAGCCGCGCCCAGATGCGGGAAACCGTGTTTGAATACATCGAAACCGACTACAACCGTCAGCGGTGTCATAGCACGCTGGGGCACATCAGCCCGGAAGCCTACGAGGCCCGGTTGAGTGCTTAAACCTGTGTCCACGATTGCTGGGTAAGATCAGTGAACAGGCTGCTGCCCTTTTCAGGGCAATACCGCTACTTGTTGGCCGGGCAAAACGACCCCAATAAACCCATCAGCGAAAACACGCTAAATGGTGCCATCAAGCGCCTGGGCTATCAGGGGCGACTCTCCATGATCTAGAGCAGTTGCCTAGTTCGGCTTGCTGCTACCAAGTTGTCAATTAGCCAGTCACTGAAGCTGCGCGTCAGCGGGCAGTTCTCGCTGTCACGGTGCACCAGCCAGGCCCAGTTTGGGCCGCGCACGCTCTGTTCCACCACAGGCTGTAACATGCCGTTGCGCCGCGCCTGGTCAGCCAGCAACTGGCTGACCAAGGCAATCCCCAGTCCCTGGCTGGCGGCATCCAGCAACTGACCAGGGTCGGAGAAATTCAGCCCGCGGCTTTGCTGGCCCACGTCCATGCCGCCCTGAACCGCCCAGTGGCTCCAATCCATTTCGCGCTCACCATGCAAGGTGCAGCGCTCGTCTGGCTGTTGAGCCAGCAGGCTGGGATGGACGGCCGGATAGAGGCGGTCTTCCAGCAGCACGCGAAAGCTGCATTCGGCCTGTGCGGTGAGGTCGTCACGCACGGTAATGTCGATGGTTTGAGCGGCCATGTCCGGTACTTCATCGCTGGTGAACAACCACAGGTCGATTTGCGGATACAGGCGGTGAAATTCGCCGAGGCGTGGCACCAGCCAGTGACGGGCGAAGGCCGGGGTGGTGTTGACCACCAACTGGTTGGGCTTGCGGTACTGCTCCAGGCGGCGAATGCCCACCGCCAGCTGCTGCAGCAGCGACTGGGTGGTACTGAGCAAGTCATGCCCGGCATCGGTGAGGCTGACGCTGCGCCCGCTGCGGTAGAACAGTGGCTGTTCGAGGAAACCTTCCAAACTGCGAATCTGCTGGCTGATTGCCGACTGGGTGAGGTGCAGCTCCTCGGCGGCCTTGTGGAAACTGCCCAAGCGGGCGGCGGCTTCGAAGCCGCGCAGGGCGTTTAGCGGGGGCCAATGTTTGAGCATGACTGATAAGCCTTTCTAATCAAATTTATGCAAAATCTATCGTTTGTTGCCTCGTTTTTAAAGGCCTAGCATGCAAGGCATCACCGGATTCACGGTTTTCAGTGAAAACAAATACTTAACTGAAGGCACTTGTATGCAACATAAAGCAGTCGCAGAAAACGCTTGGTTCATGCCCGCCGAATGGGGCCCGCACGCCGCCACCTGGATGGTCTGGCCGCATAACCAGGGGCTGTGGGAGTCCGGCTGGGGCGTGACCCTGGCCGAGGTGCAGGTCGACTTCGCCCGGGTGGCCAACGCCATTGCGCGCTTCGAACCAGTGAAGATGGTGGTCGATCCGTCCGCGGCGCTGCGTGCCCGTACGTTGTGTGGTGCCACGATCGAACTGATCGAACTGGCGGTCAACGACAGCTGGTGCCGCGACTCCGGGCCGAGCTTCGTCTGCCACCCACACTGCGGCGTGGCCGGAGTCAGCTGGCGCTTCAACGCCTGGGGCGGCAAGTCCGAGCATGATCTGGACGAGAGCCTGGCCCGCCGTATCCTCAATGGCCTGGGTATGGACTGCTTCGGCACACCACTGGGCAACGAGGGTGGCGCGATCCATGTGGATGGCGACGGTACCCTGATTACCACCGAATCAGTGCTGCTCAACCGCAACCGCAATCCGGGCATGACCAAGGCTGAGATGGAAGAGATCTTCGCCCGCCTGCTGGGCGTGAACAAGACCATCTGGCTGCCGGGTGATCCGGACCATGTTACCGGCGATATGACCGACGGCCATGTCGATGGCGTGTGCGCCTTTGCCCACCCAGGCGGCCTGCTGGTGGACGCGACTCGCGATCAGTCCTCGGTGTATGCCGAAGTGGTGCGCGAGAACCGTCGCGCCCTGGAGCTGGCCACCGACGCCCGTGGCCGCAAGTTCGAGCTGCTTGAATTGTTCGAGGCTACCGATGCGGTGGATACCGAGGCCGAAGTGTTCTGCGCTTCCTACACCAACTTCTACATCTGCAACGGCGCAATCATCATGCCGGCCTACGGCATTGCCGCCGACCAGGAGGCGGCGACGACCCTGCGCATGGCCTTCCCGGGTCGCGAAGTAGTGCCGGTGCAGATCAACCAGCTGGCCCATGGCGGCGGCGGGGTGCATTGCATCACTCAGCAACAGCCGGCCTGGCCGTTGAAGGGATGAGGGTATGAGCAAGCTGACCGTCGCCACCACGCAGTTCGCCTGCAGCTGGAACCTTGGGCATAACCTCGATCAGGCCGAGCACCTGGTGCGCGAGGCTGCGGCCAAGGGTGCCCAGTTGATCCTATTGCAGGAGCTGTTTGCCACCCCGTATTTCTGCATTGAACAGGATCATAAACACCTGGCTCTGGCCGAGGAGTACGGCCAGAGCCAGGTGCTCAAGCGTTTCGCCGCCCTGGCCAAGGAGCTTGGCGTGGTGCTGCCGCTCTCCTGGTTCGAGAAGGCCGGTAACGCCTATTTCAACTCGCTGAGCGTGGCCGATGCCGATGGCCATCTGCTCGGGGTGTACCGCAAGACCCATATCCCCAACGCCATCGGTTATCAGGAGAAGGAATACTTCAGTCCCGGCGACAGCGGCTTCCGTGTGTGGGATACCGCCTTCGGTCGCATCGGCGTGGCCATCTGCTGGGACCAGTGGTTCCCCGAAACTGCGCGCTGCCTGGCCCTGCAAGGTGCCGAGGTGCTGCTGTTTCCCACCGCCATAGGCTCCGAACCGGGTGCTGCGGCGCTGGATTCGCGTGACCACTGGCAGCTCACCCAGCGTGGCCACGCGGCCGCCAACATCATGCCGGTGATGGCGGCCAACCGCGTCGGATGCGAAGTGGCGACCGGCGATCCGACGTTGCAGATGAAATTCTACGGCTCGTCCTTTATCACCGACCACAAGGGCAAGTTGCTCGCCGAGGCCGACCGCGACAGCAGCGGCGTGCTGGTACGCGAGCTGGACCTCGCCGCCATGCGCGAGGAGCGGCTGACCTGGGGTATCTACCGCGATCGTCGTCCGGAAATGTATGGCCCGCTGCTGGGCCTGGATGGACGGCAACCCCATGTGCGCTGGAATCACCAAGGAGTCTGACTATGAAACCTGGTAAAGCCATACTGATCGGCTCGCTGAGCCTCGCCCTGGGTTGTACCCAGGCCTGGGGCGAGGCCGAGGAAAAGACCCTGCATCTGTATAACTGGGCCGACTATTTTGCCGCAGATACCCTGAGCAACTTCACCCAGGAAACCGGTATCCGGGTGGTCTACGACGTCATGGAAGGCAGCGAGACGCTGGAAGCCAAGATGATGGCCGGGCGCAGCGGTTATGACCTGATCTTCCCGGGCGACACCGTGGCCGAGCGCCTGATGCGCGCCGGTGCGCTGCAGAAGCTGGACACCAGCAAACTTGAGCATCTGGATGACATCGAGCCGGGTCTGCGCAACCTGCGGACCCAGTACCCCTACTCGCGGCATGCCACGGTGCCCTACACCTGGGGATCAATCGGCTTGACCTACAACGCGCCAATGATCGAGCAGCGCATGCCTCAGGCACCGGTCAATAACCTGGACATGTTGTTCAAGCCGGAGTTGGCCGCCAAGTTCGCCGACTGCGGGATCTCCATGATCGACTCGCCGGACGAAGTGCTGGCCGTGGTGCTCAACTACCTTGGGCACGAGCCGCGCAGCGGCAAGGCAGAAGACCTGGCCGAGGCGCTGGCGCTGCTGAAAAGCATCAAGCCGTATATCCGCAAGTTCCAGTCACAGCCGGTCACGCAGCTGGTCAACGGTGAGATATGCCTGTCGCTCGGCTACAGCGGCGACATGACCCAGGCCCAGCGCACGGCGGATGAGGCGAAAGCAGGGCGGACCTTTGGCTACCGCATCCCGGTTCAGGGCAGCACCATCTGGATGGACACCATGGCCATCCCGGCCGATGCCAAGCACCCGGAATATGCCTACGCGTTGATCAACTTCATCATGCGTCCGGAGAACATGGCGGCGATCAGCAACGCTACCGGTTATCCCACGTCCAGCGCCAAGGCCCGGCCGATGGTTACCGAAGACATGCGCACCAACCCCGATATCTATGCCGATGAAGCCACCTATGCCCGGTTGATTCCCGGCAAGGACATCCCGCAGCGCGACATGCGTGCGCGCATGCGTACCTGGAGCACCTTCAAGACCAACCTCTAGGCCGCATCGCCGGCCTGTTACCGGTCGCCAGTCCCTGGCCTGCCAACTGCAGCGTCCCCTCGGCGCGGTCAGGTGGCCGTGAGCTGCCGCAACGGATGCAGCAGCCGGGTGTCGCGGTGAAGCACAGGTCAAGGCCGTTCCGGCCCCCAGCAAGAGCAACGCGTTGCAACCGCCCATGACGGCTCAGAAGCAGCATGCCATGGAGGACCTGGCTGGGCGCTGAAAAGGGCGTTGACCGACGGGTATCCATCATACGAAGAGAGGGTGCAGAACTATGTCTACACGTCGTGACTTCATCAAACAACTGACGGTTGCCGCAAGCCTGGGTGCCGTCGCCTCCATGGGCATCGGTCTGAGCGCGCCGAAGGTGCGTGCGGCCCTGGGCAACAGCTGGCACATGCCCGATGAGAACGAGCTGCAGGAACGGATCTTTCTGGCGTTTGCTGCCTCCACGGCGATCTGGAATGACTGGGCGACCCCGGTAAATAACTGCGTCGCGCTGTTGGCCAAGACCATTGCCAAGTATCAACCGGTGACCGTGCTGTGCCGTGCCAACCAGCTTGCACTGGCCAAGAGCAAGTGCGGTACCACCAACATCAAGTTTCTGACCATGCCGCTGGACGATGTCTGGGTGCGTGACTACGGCGGCTGCTTCGTGGTCGACGGCCAGGGTGGCCGAGGTCTGGTCGACTTCAACTTCAACGGTTGGGGCGGCAAGCAAACCGCGAGCAACGATACCCAGGTGGCCGATAGCCTGAGCTACGAAACCCATGCCACCTATATCGCCAGCCAGCTCACCGGCGAGGGCGGCGGCATCGAGGTGGATGGCCACGGCACGGCGATCATGACTGAGAGCTGTTGGGTCAACAACAACCGCAACCCAGGCATGAGCAAGGGACAGATCGAGGCCGAGCTCAAGGCCAACCTCGGCCTGCGCAAGATCATCTGGCTGCCGGGAATCAGGGGCAAGGACATCACCGATGCGCACGTCGACTTCTACGCGCGCTTCGCCTCCAAGGGCGTGGTGATCGCCAACCTCGATAACGACCCCAAGTCCTACGACTACGCGGTGACCCGTACTCACTTGAATATCCTCAAGGCTACCACCGATGCCGATGGCAACAAGCTGGTGGTGCACACGCTACCGCCACCCTTGAAGAAACGCAGCAACATCTACACCCAGAACAACCCGGATTTCGCCCCCGGCTATATCAACTACTTGCCGATCAATGGCGCGGTATTCGTGCCGCAGTTCGGTGACACCGCCGCCGACAAGTTCGCCAAGGACCTGCTGACCAAGCTGTATCCGGGGCGTGTGGTGGTACAAGTGAATATCGACCCGATCGCCGGTGGCGGCGGCGGTATCCACTGCGTGACCAAGAACCTACCGGCGCTCTAGCACCGCTCGATGCGTTTTGCTCCACAAGGGTTTTTTGTCCAGCCCTTTATTGGGCGGTGTCGTGGTTGTGCGCTGGCTAGTCGGGCCGTTCGGGGCCTAACTACCTGGCGCACGCACCTGGCTGCTTGCCGTCAGTACAGGTGGGTTTTGGTCGTTTTATTCCTGGGCTTATGGCGCTGACCCAGTGGGCGCTCGAATTGAGTGCCGCCATGCCGTAAACGGCCCGTATCCAAATCAATAATAAGAAACAACCTTTCATACGAATAAAGCTGTGAGCGTCCTGGCGTGGGCCATCTCGGTGGCCACCGGCGGGAGTGCAGGTCGAGGATCACCGCCAGATAAGACCAGCTGTGCTCCCGCAACGCCGCATGGGGCGCATTTGCGCGCAACCCAAAGGGCCTGGCCTGGTTGGGCGGGATATGGCGTTACGCGTCGCTTATTGGGCGTGACCAAATCCCGCAATCGGGCGCAGGCGCGGCCGTGCGCACAGGGTCGACAGGCTCTAGGTCTTGGTACCCATGCTGCCTTGGTTGCGCGTCAGGGTGGAGAAGCCGTTGGCCATTTTCAGTTTGGCGTACACCGCCTGGGTCGGGGCCAGCCAGATCACCCCGGGGCCTGTGAAGGTCTGCAGCAAACCCTCGCCGCTGGTGACCGACTGAAACAGGGACTTTCCTGATTTTTCCGCCTGGAAACTCACACTGGCGGTCCTGACAAAGGCGAAGTCGCCATCCACCGAAAGCTTCTCGCCCTTGGCCAATTCGTACATCAGCAGCTCGGCGACGGGCACCGGCGAGTTAAGGACCACTATTCCCGAGCCTTTGACCTGGGTTTGAAAAAACCCCTCGCCGCCGAACAAGGCGCTGGACACATTGCTTTGCATTTTTGCGCTGACTTCCAGGTTGCCCGAACCGCAGTAAAAGGCGGCCTTGTCGAAGATCAGGGCGTCGTTGTCGATATTGAAGAGCAGGTAATGGCCGAAGGTCGGCTCCAGGTAGATCTCGCCGCTGCCCTTGATCCGTGATTGGAACAGGGTTTCGCCGGTCATGAATTTGCGCATCAGCCCCTTGGCCATGCCGCCTTGCATGGCCGACTCCAATTGCAGGTCGCCTTTCATGAAATACAGCGCGCCGGGCTCGATCAGTACCTGGCTGTTGTCCAGGGTGATCCTGACCATTTTCAAATGGATAGCGGCCTGGTTGGCGAAAAACACTTTCTCCGCGACGTTCAGGTCATCTGAGCCTTTCAGGGATTTGTACTGCACCACCTCGAAAACCGCACCGGGCGATCGTTCGGTTTCGACCACATCAAAGAGATCCAATTCGTTCATTCTTACTTCCTAGCATCGAGGGGGCTTGGGCATGGGGCGCTTGGTTGGCAGGCAACAGGTGGCGTGCACAGATTAAAGTATTTTGCCTTGTCTGGACTCGTCTGGCTGCTCAGTCCTGGCATCGCCAGCAGGTTCAGTTCGATCCAGCGGTATAGCAGCTCAAGAGATATGACGCGGCACCCACCAGCCAGCTCTCGTGCCGTCCTTCTCATAAGGTGCCCGAATGTCGCTAGCTGCGGATGAGGTACAAGACACCCCCAGATGCTGCAGCCATGGTCGGATGGGTTGGATCAACTGCACTCACCTGCAGTGGCCAACTCATCCGGGCACGGCAGGGTGCATCGCCCGGAGCACGGTTTTGTCGGACCTTGATGGCTCGATTGAGGGGCTTACGCCGATGGCATAGACTAGCCGGCTCCTGAAGTCTGGGCGCCCGGGGAGGCGTTCGCGCTTTCTTACAACAAGGGAGCAGGAATGAATCCTCACGCTCGACACTCGATATCGTTACCTGCCTTGCTGGTCAGCTTGTGGCGCTCTCGCCAGCTTATCGGGCGAATGATCCGCAGCGAAGTGGTCGGCCGCTACAAGGGCTCCGTACTCGGGCTGGGCTGGTCCCTCGTCCACCCCCTGTTGATGTTGAGCGTTTACACCTTTGTCTTTTCCATCGCCTTCAAGGCGCGCTGGGGGCTGTACGAGGGCGAGAGCAGAATGATGTTCGCCATCATCCTGTTTATCGGAATGATCGTGCATGGCTTGTTCTCCGAGATTCTCAGTCGCTCGGCGACATCGATTCCGGACAACCTCAACTACGTGAAGAAAGTGGTCTTCCCACTGCAAGTCCTGCCGGTGGTGGTGGCGGGAGCAGCGGTTTTCCATGCCTTGGTCAGCCTGCTGGCCTGGTTACTTTTCTACCTGGTCTGCGTGGGGCTGCCCGACTGGCATGCCGTGTTCTTTCCGCTGGTCATTTTTCCATTGGTGCTGCTTTCGCTGGGCCTGGGTTGGGCATTGGCGGCGCTGGGCGCCAGTTATCGCGATGTGGGGCAGACCCTCTCGATCATCACCACCGTTCTGTTGTTCCTCTCGCCGGTGTTCTACCCCATCGAGAACATTCCGCGGACACTGCACCCCCTGATCATGGCTAACCCGCTGACGTTCGTGATCGAGCAGGCCCGCGCGGTGCTGATCTGGGCACAGATGCCCGATTTTGCTGGACTGCTGGTGTATTGGGCACTGGCGTTGCTGGTGTTCTGGGCAGGGTTCGCCTGCTTCCAGAAATCACGTACGGGGTTCGCCGATGTGCTCTGAAATCGCCATCAGCGTCAGCGGCATCAGCAAGCGCTTTCGCATCTACGACAGCCAGCGTGCGCGGCTGCTGCAGGTGTTTCGCCGAAAGCAGCTCTTCAAGGAATTCCCGGCTCTCGAAGGTGTTTCCTTCGTCATCCAGAAGGGCGAGACCGTTGGCATCGTCGGTCGCAATGGCAGCGGCAAGTCGACCCTGCTGCAGATCATCTGCGGAACGCTGACGCCCTCCGAAGGCGAGGTGTCCATCTGCGGGCGAGTGGCGGCGCTGCTTGAGTTGGGGGCGGGGTTCAAGCCCGAGTTCAGCGGTCGCGAGAATGTCTATATGAATGCGTCCGTGCTGGGATTGTCCGATGCGCAAACCACCGAGCGCTTTGCCGCCATCGCGGCGTTCGCCGACATCGGCGAGTTTATCGACCAGCCGGTAAAGTTGTATTCCAGCGGCATGCTGGTCCGGCTGGCGTTCGCGGTAGCCATCCATGTCGACCCACAGATCCTGATCGTCGACGAGGCGCTCGCGGTGGGCGACGAGCTTTTCCAGCGCAAGTGCTACGCCAGGATCGAGGAAATCAAGGCACGCGGCGCGACCATTCTCTTCGTCTCCCACGCCAGCAATACCATCCTGGGCCTCTGCGACCGTGCCATCCTGCTGGATGGCGGCAGAAAACTCACCGAGGGCCCTCCCAAAACGGTGATCGCCCACTACCAGCGGTTGCTCAATGCCCCGGCAGACAAGGCCGCGCTCTTGCGCGAGCAGATCCTCTCGGGCATGGTAACGCTGCATGCCGATTCGACGCCGACCAGCCCGACTGCGCCGCTTGCCAGCCCATCGACGCCAGACTGGCTCGACCCGCACCTGGTGTCCCAGGCCGTGCTTGCCTATGAGTCACAGGGTGCCCGCATCAGTGATCCCGAGCTGTACAACGCCCAGGGCCAGAAGGTGAACTGTCTGAAGACCGGCGACACCTATCGCTACCGGTACCGCGTTCATTTCGAACGGGACGCGAGCCATGTCCGCTTCGGTATGCTGCTGAAAACCACAACGGGCGTGGAGCTCGGTGGTGCCACTTCCGCCAGGCAGATCGCCAATGGCATTCCGGCCATCGCCGCCGGTTCGGTCCTTTCAGTCGAATACCGTTTCACCTGTCGCTTGAACGAAGGCGTCTACTTCCTCAACGCGGGTGTATCCGGTGACTGTGGCGAGGGTTTCCAGCACCTTCATCGGGTGTTGGACGCACTGTGCTTTCGGGTCAATCCCGACAACACCGGTTTCGGGCTCGGCAGCGTGGACTTTTCCTGCAATCCGCACTGGTCGTTGGACGAGTAATCCATGTTGAATTTTATCTGCATCGGTGCGCAGAAAAGCGGCACGAGCTGGCTCCACGCGACCTTGAGCCGCCATCCATCGATCGCGTTCCCCGGCGGCAAGGAGGTTCACTACTGGGATGCGCAGCTGGCCCAGGGGGAGGACTGGTACAAAGCGCAGTTCCCCGACGACCGCCGCTGCAACGGCGATATCACGCCGGCCTATGCGATCCTGCCGCGGGACGTCATCCGCCGGATTCACGCCCACTTCCCGTCGCTGCCACTCATTTTCCTGATCCGTAACCCCATGGAGCGTGCCTGGTCCGCCGCGCGAATGGCGGTATTGAGGGCGGAAATGCGCTATCCGGAAGCCTCCGATCAGTGGTTTATCGATCACTTCAGGTCCGCGGGCTCCCGGCTGCGCGGGGACTATGCGAGGTGCCTGGAACACTGGTTCTCGTTCTATCCCCGGGAGCGTTTCCTGATTGCCCGCTATGAAGAGGTGTTCCGTGAGCCGGTGGCCTTCGCCAACCAGGTGCTGGCACACATCGGCCTGGATGCATTTTTCACCGAGGCCGATCGCGACGCCTTGGCCAAGCCGGTATTCGAAGGCCCTGGCTATGCCCTGCGCCCGGCTTTGCGGGAGGTGCTGTTGACACTGTATGCGGACAGGATCGATGCACTGGGCCGCCTGCTGGGCGAGGACTTCTCGGCGTGGAAGCAGGTCCAGCCATGAACGGCGAGCGCACACTGAACGACAATGGCGTGCTGGTGCTCGGCATGCATCGCAGCGGCACCAGCGCCGTGGCCGCCTGCCTGGAGCGCCTCGGCGTGGTCATGGGCGATGCGCTGGTGCCGGCCGATAAGTGGAATCCCAAGGGCTATTTCGAAGAGCGACGAATCGTCGCCTTCAACAACCAGCTGCTGGACCTGCAGGGCGTGCGCTGGGACTCACCCCTGCCGCCGGCCCCGGCACTGCAAGCCCCTTGGTCCGGGCAGGCCGCACCGGCTGCGGCGTTACTCCAGGAGCTGTACGCGGGCACGCTGGCCTGGGGTTTCAAGGACCCGCGGCTGTGCCTGCTGGCACCGTTCTGGCAGCCGGTCTTCGCCGCGCTGCAGGTGAGGCCCAGGATGTTGCTGGTCCTGCGTCACCCGGCCGAGGTCGCCGACTCCCTGGCACGCCGTGACGGAATAGCCATACGGCGTGCGGGCTGGCTGTGGTTCACCCACCTGCTGGGGGCTCTGGACTACCTGCAGACCGCCACGGACAGCCGATTGATCGACTTCGCCGATGTGCTGAGCGAGCCGGCTTTACACCTTGGCGAGCTGGGGAAATGGCTTGGACTTTCTCCGGGCGAGGGCGCCATCGAGCGCTTCGCCAATGACTTTATCGCCCCGCAGTTGGCGCGCAGTGCAGACGCCCGGGCGACTCGCCTTCATCCCCTGATCCTGCGCGCCTATAACTACTGGCGGACCACTGCGTGCAACCGGCGATTCGCGCCTGAATGGCTGCAGGCACCCGAATGGCTGGCCATCCGAAATGCCTTCGAGCACGACATAAAACCCGAGTTGGAAGCCGTGCAGCGCTTCTTCGCAGGCGATCGCCAAGCCTCGGAGATGGACGCCAGGCTGATGGCAATCAGCCGCGGACTCGCCGACAGCGAACAGCTGGCCCTGCTGCGGCTCGAGCAGATTGCCTCGCTGGACGCGCAACTGAAATGCACCTCGAACGCCCTGGCGGCCACGGACACGCTGGCCCGGCAACGCCTGGCTGAAGTCGAGGCGCGGGATCGGGAACTGCAGCTGCGCAGCGAACGCTGGAGCCAGGTGGAACAGGCCATGGACGCGCGCGAGCAGGCCTGGGCCAAGCGCTTTTCCGAACTCGAAGGTCTGGCCGAGGAACGGCTACAGCGCCTGCACGCACTCGACCAACAGCTCAGGCACACCACCGAGGCCTTGGCTCAGGCAGAACAGCTCGCCCTGGAACGTCTGGCTGAGCTGGAGCAAGCGATCTTCGCAGGCGATCGCCAAGCCGCGATGGCGGATGCCAGGCTGACGGCAATCAGCCAGGGGCTCGCTGCCAGCGAACAGCTGGCCGTGGTGCGGCTCGAGCAGATAGCCGCACTGGACGCCCAACTCAAATGCACCTCGGACGCCTTGGCGGCCACTGAAACACTGGCCCGGCAGCGCCTGGTTGAGGTGGAGGCACTGGATGCAGAACTGCGGGCGCGCAGCGAGCGCTGGCAGTTGGTGGAACAGGCCATGGACGGGCGCGAGCAGGCATGGGCCAAGCGATTTTCCCAACTCGAATGCCTGGCCGAGGAACGGCTTCAGCGTCTGCACGCACTCGACCAACAGCTCGGGCACACCACCGAGGCCTTGGCTCGGGCGGAACAGCTCGCCCTGGCGCGTTTGGCCGAGCTGGAGCGCGCGAGCGATTTGAAATGATCCAGCCCCTTGGCGATCCCCCTCAAGCGGCGTCCTCGGCGCCCACATTCATATGCCAGATCGACAATGCCGTGCACGACGCCCACGCCATTTTTGGTTTCGGCTGGGCGCTGGACCGTGCCGGCACTATCGTACGCGGTACGCTTCGCCTGCAGTTCGGCGATGGTCGAGTCAGCTCTGTGCGGCTATCGATGGAGCGTGCCCGGGAAGACGTTGCCGCGGCGTTCCCCGACTATCCCCAGGCCGCCCACGCGGGCTTTATGTTTATGGCGGGTTGGGGTGAGGAAGCGCCAGAAAGGGCCGAACTGGTCTTTGAAATGGCCGATGGCGGCCTGCAATGCACGGCGCTGGACCTGCTCGGCCACCTCCCTTCGGCGAACGGTTCGACGCGGGCGGCTGAGCGTCGCTACTTGTTCAGACGGGCCCTGGCGCACCTTCGCCAGGGCAGAATCGGCGAGCTGTTCCATAAAGTCTTGCGCCAGGTACGGCAACGCACCAAACCGGCCGACGCGAGCGACCGCACCCTGGCGGCAGCGCTGAAGGGGCGGCGTTGTCGCTTGGTGATCGATCACTCCATGGGCGGAGGCGCCAACCTGTTTCGCGAGCGAGTGGTGTCCAGTTGGGTGGCGGAGGGCGACACCGTCGTGCTGCTCAGTTTTCGTCTCGCGACAATGGTCCCCTTTATCGAGGTGCTCCAGCGCAAGCACAAGCTCGTACTGACGCTGCAGCGGCTCGACGAATTGATCGGCATCCTGGCGGACGCGACGCTTACGGAAATCTTCTTCAACTGTGCGGTTTCCTTCCCCCGGGTAGAGCAGGTTCAGCACCTGGTAATGGCCCTCAAGCGCCGCTTCGGGACTCGCCTGGTGGTGGCGATGCACGAGTACTTCCTGGTCTGTCCTTCCCCCTTCCTGCTCGACAGCAAGGGACAGTTCTGCGGCGTGCCCTCGATGGACCGTTGCCAGACCTGCCTGCCCGAACATGAGGACGGCTTTGTCTCCCTGGCTGGCGAACGCTCCATCGAACGCTGGCGCATGATGTGGGGCGAAGCCCTCGAGGCTGCGGATGAGGTGCGCTGTTTCTCCGAGTCGACCCGGCACCTGCTGGCACGCGCCTATCCGTTTATCACCGGGCGTATGACCCTGCGGCCACACCCGATCGAGCCCCTGCGCCCCATACGCCCGCCAAGGCGGGAGCGGGCGTGCCTGACGGTGGGTGTGATCGGCTCGATCCTGCAACACAAGGGCGCCCAAGTCGTAGCCGATCTGGCCAAGGCCATTGTCGATGCCGGTGCAAACATCCGCATCGTGGTGGTGGGCAATATCGATGCCTGCTGCCCCCCCGAGGTAGTCGAGCAAACCGGGCCGTACCGGCGCGATGCACTGCCGGACCTGGTCGAGCAGCACCGGATCGACATCGCCTTGCTGCCGTCCATCTGTCCCGAGACGTTTTCCTTCGTCGCCCATGAAATCGTCTCGATAGGGCTTCCGCTCCTGTGCCTGGACCTGGGTGCCCAGGCCGATCTGGCTCGCAGCCTGCGGGCCGGCTGGGTATCCTCGCGCCAGGACGGGCCGGGGCTGCTCCAGGAGCTCATCGCATTTGATCGCCATCTAAAGCCTCTGCGCCTGAAGGTACTTACTTGAAAAAGATCCATGTCTATACCAGCGCAGCCTGCAACTATGTGCCGAAGGCGCGGGCGCTGGTCGAATCGATCAGACGATTCCATCCCGACTGGGTCGTGCACCTGGCGCTCTCGGACCAAATACCGGCGGGCCTGGACCTGTCGAGCGACTGCTTCGACGAGGTCCATCCACTGGACAGCCTGGGCATTGCCAATGCACGCAGCTGGGCGTTCTGCCACAGCATCGTCGAGCTGTCGACGGCCATCAAACCTTTCCTGCTGGCACGGCTGCTGGAGCGTGACGACTGTGCAGCGGTGATCTACCTCGACCCGGATACCGTTCTGTTTTCGCCGTTACAGGACGTGGTGGATGCCATCGGCCAATCGAATATCGCGCTGACACCGCACCTGACCATTCCCGACCCGACACTTTCGGGGGTGATGGACAACGAGATCGCCAGCCTCAAGCACGGCATCTACAACCTGGGGTTTCTTGCCGTTGCGCCTACCGACGTTGGCAAGCAGTTCGCGCGTTGGTGGTCAGAGCGCCTGTATTACTTCTGCCGTGCCGAAACCCACAATGGGTTGTTCACCGACCAGCGTTGGATCGACCTGGTGCCGGCTTTTTTTGAAGGCGTCTGCATCCTGCGCACGCCACGCCTGAACGTCGCGCCCTGGAACATGACCAATAGAACCGTCACCGGCCAGTTGCCGGATCAGATCATGGTCGACGGTGAGCCGCTGGGTTTCTATCACTTCACCGGGTTCGACAGCGGTGATCACCGCATCATGGCAAGCAAGAATGCTGGCCGGCAGGGCGCAGTGCATGCCTTGATACGCTGGTACAGCGAGCTGATCGAGGAACTTGGCAAGGACCCGCTCAGCCAGGTGGTCTGGGCCTTCTCGCATTTCGACGATGGCAGCACCATCTCCAAACCCGCACGCCTTATCTACCGTGAGCGGCTGGATTTGCAGCGGGCCTTCCCGGATCCCTTCGCCATCGAAGGCGGTGGTTATAAAGGCTGGTGGGAATCCCAGGGGCGCTGTGAGTATCCGGGCCTGTTCAACAAAGAGACGGCGACCGAAGAAATGGTGCGCATCAGTCGCGCACTGACGCCCGGCTACCAGGCCGGTGGCACCAAGCCGATGCTGAGCAGCAGCCGCGTGCGCGAACATATGGGCAATGCCCTGGACAACCCCCTGCATGGCGTGAAATTGGCCAAGCGCGCCTGGGAAATCCTGCGCACCGAAGGCGTTGCCGGTGTCCTGAGGCGCGTATCGAAATGAACCTGGATGGGTCGTCAACGCGTGCGATGGCGAGATCGCTGATTCCGCGCATGGCCGGCGTGAGCATCCTTGCGCCAGGCACGGCCGCAACCTTTGTGGCGCTTATCGCCTGCGCACTGGCGTGCCTGAGTATGGCGCTGCAGGTGCCCGGACAGGTCTCGATGGACAGCAGCATCCAGTTGTATGAAGCCTTTACGGGGCAGTCCATCAGCTTCAACCCGCCGTTTATGTCGGCGCTGTTGCGCTGGCTGGGTGGAGGCTCGGTCGCAACCGCGCTGCTGGTGCTGATCAATACGGGGCTGCTGTACGGCGGCTTTGCGCTGGCGGCGTTTTCCATTGCCCAATGGAGAACAGCACGCGGGTTGGGCCATTTACCGGCCTGGCGTGTCGTCCTGGCGGCGGCGGTGGTCTTGAATCCCTTGGTGTTTCTGTATGCCGGCATCGTCTGGAAGGACGTCTTGTTCGCGTCGCTTCTGAGTGCTGGCGGCGCCTTTACCATTGCTGCCAGCGTCGGCTCGGTCTATCGACGTGCTCTGTGTGGCCTGGCCGCGCTTATGCTGCTGTCCGCTGCGCTGCTGACTCGGCAGCAGGGTGTGTTTATGGTGCCCATCATGGTCCTGGCCGTGATCGCTGCGCTATGGCCAGCGCGTAGGCGCCAGGGTATCTGCATCAGCATCGCCGTTATCGCTGTGTTCCTGGCGATGGTGACAACCCTGCAGCACCAGGTCGAAACGAGCATCAAACCGCCCGCCACCGATGGCACCACCCTGGGCCTTCGCAGCCTTATGACATTCGATCTGGCCGGTATGGTCAGCCATTCGCCACGGCCTGCCGACGAATACGTGCTGCCGATAACCCAGGCACAATTGAGCGCGGTGCGGGCCGTTTACACGCCCGAACGTGTCGACACGCTCTCCCACACGCCGATCGTCCAGGCCTGGACGGGGCGATTGACCCACGAGGAAATGAAAAGTGCCTGGTGGGCCATGCTCAAGCAGAACCCCAATGCGTACCTGGCCCACAGGATCGCGGTATTTTCCAAGTTGATGGGACTTGATGGGATCGAAGGGACCTTACCTATTCATATTGGCATCGAAGGCAATGCGGGCTATCTGCGCCAAATCGGAATGGAAGAGGGACGTACCCAGCGTACTCAGCTGATTTATGACCTGGCCCGCTATCATTTCTCCTCCCCGATCTATCGTCATGCGTTCTGGTTAGCGATGTTGGGTGTGATCATGATCTGCGGGGCGTGCGCACGTCTGCCTAAACGCCTGTCGGTGATTGGCATCTTGATCGCCATTGCGACGCTGACGATGTACGCCTCCTATCTGCCCACTGCAATTGCCGCTGACTTCAGGTATCTGTTCGGGGCCATTCCCTTGGTGATGCTGCTTGCACTGATAGTGCTGTTGGGCGGGACTCGGCAGCCTGCAGCTGGCCTCGCCGAACCCAGGCAAGTCGGCCTTTGAGGCGCACCTTATGGAATGGCGATATCGCCATCTGCGCAGCGCTGACAAGCCAGATCACCTTGGCGGCATCTACTGGTCACAAGGCTATGAAACGCTCTGGGTTTCGCAGGCACCCTCAAGCCTTTAACTGAGGCCTATTAGGACATGCAATGAGCATCCAGCGTTATCCCGAAAATTGCCGGCGCCAACGGCCTGGGCCCGAACCTGGCGAACTGTTGCCGAGGCTGGGTACCGGCGGCTCGAGCTTTGTGCGCCCGATGGCGTCCCACCGCGAGGGGCAGTCGAGACCAATGGCACGGCGCAGAAGCATGTCTACTGCCGTGGAGCCCCGCTACGACCCTTACGGGCGTGCTACGCTCGGGGCCACTGGCCGATCCCGTAAGGCCCCATGCAGCTGGCGCGCCGAGGGTTGGTGCAAGCGCCAGGCGTGGAAACCGCATCGGGCGACTCTGAACGTCGGGCACAGGCCGTTGGCCGAAAGCCGCCGGGTAGGGGTTCTCATACAAGCGGGTCTTCTGCAACGACCCTAAGCTGGGCATCGTGCGGCTCCCTAGCCGTTGATTATCGAGAGTTACCTTATGAGCGGACAGATCCAAGAAACGGCAATGGAACTAATCCAGTCGCGCTACGGCGACCTGTACATCCTTACCGAAGCAGATCTGATCTCCGACTCCTTGCGTCGTTATGGAGAGTGGGCTCAGCGGGAAATCGACCTGCTGTGTGCCTTTATCGGCCCAGGAGACACTGTGGTGGATGCCGGTGCCTATTTGGGCACTCACACCCGCGCCTTTTCCGAGCGGGTGGGGTCTGATGGACTGGTCTATGGGTTCGAGCCCAACCCAAGCAGTTTCAGTGTGCTGCAACACAATGCCCGGATGGCTCCGCTGGGCAATATCCAGCTATTCAACCTCGGTATCGGCGCCATGAGCCAAAGCTGCGCCCTGCAGGTGGACGACTCGCTGCTCAATCGTGCAAGCGCCACCATGGCGGGGAGTGCGGGAGCCAGCGTGGCTACCGTGCCAGTTCGGGCACTGGACGACATCGGCATCGCCAGGGTCAACCTGATAAAGGTGGACGTGGAGGGGATGGAGTTGCAGCTGCTACGCGGTGCGGAGTGCACCATCACACGTGAGCAGCCGGTTATCTTCCTGGAGGTCAACTCGCTTGCGGGCAGCCTGGGCCTGCTGCCATGGGCCGAGCAGCACGGCTACCTGGTCTATGGCGTCAATGTGGCTGCGTTCAACCCGGACAACTATGCTCGATCAGCGGTAAATGTGTTCGGTTCCGCACGGGAAGTGGGGTTGTTGCTTATCCCGTCACGGGCTTTCGAGCAGTTCGCCGCGCGCCTGGAGCACTTCGAGCTCCCCCTTATAGACAGTCTCGATGCCCTGGCCTTGCTGCTCCTGCACAAGCCGCAGTACCTGCGCGAGGTACTGGGTGCCACGGATGTCCGCAAGCGCCTGGGTCTGGACTTCGAACACGTCCGCGAGACGTGCGAGCTGCAGGCCTTGCTCGAAGCCAAGGATCGGGCCCTCGGCGACGCCGCACAGGCCTACAAGGCCCTGCGACAGGCATTTGACCAAAAGGAGAACGAGCTCAAACAGGCCTTTGCAAAGATAAAGGGGTCGTAGTCATTTAACCGTGACAGTACGCCGGTTCCCCCCCTCTAGTTACAGCGATCGCGGTGAACGGCTGCACCGGCGGTTCGCATTTGGCCTCCAACCGCGAGGGTCAGTTGACCACCCGCCGAGACTTCTGTATGCACCCCGACTGGCTGGGTGGGACAGGCCGGCGACACCCTGCAAAGCGCGGCGTAGGCAGTGTGCGAAAGTACCGCCGCGGCCGGTGTCGGCCAAAGTCGGCACGTGGCTGCTGCGCCTTGGGGGGCGTCTAGCCCTGTGCCGCCGCCAACTCGGCGTCCCGGGCGGCGGCTTTTTGCACGGCCGGGCGACGCTTGATGGCCTCGATATAGGTGGTCAATACCGGTAACGGCGGGACCAGACCGAAGGCCACCATCCAGGCCAGCGCGCTTCCCCATAAAATGTCGGCGGCGCTGAAGCGTTCGCCCAGCAGGTAAGGGCCCGGTTGCAGCTGGCCTAGCAGCGTATTGAACATGGTGTCGAAGTCGCCATAGGGCGACATCGAAGGCGGGGCAGGAGCGGTTTTGTTCGCCTTGTCCGCGATGGCCGGTTCGAAACACGATCCGTAGAACGCCAGCCAGCGCAGGTAAGGCCCGCGCAGCGGGTCGCCAATGGCAGGGGCCAGGCCCGCTTCCGGATAGAGGTCAGCCAGGTACAGGTACACGGCCGGCTGTTCGGTGACCAGCGCATCGCCATGCAGGATCGCCGGGACCTTGCCCATCGGGTTGATCGCCAGGTACGCGGCTTCGCGCTGCTGCCCTTTGTTCAGATCGAGAACCTGCAACTCGAAATCCGCACCCAGCTCCTCGAGCAGGGCGTGTACCCCTACGGAGCGCGAATGCGGCGAGTGGAACAGGGTGACATGGCGCTGATTCATGACGGTATCCCAAGTTGGAAGAGCTGACAGGGTAGGTCAGCCCAGGCTCCGGGTCTGTGAAAGCGCGCGGATTCGCGGTGATATTTCAGCATTATCACCAGTCTGGACAAGCGCACGCCGTCGCGGCGCAGTGATTGATACCGCCCCTCCAACCCCGGGCTAATTCACTCCGACCCCGTTTGACCACCCCGTTTGACCCCCGTTTGACCCGGACCCCTCACCCCCGGGCTAAGTCACTCCGCCCCCTCGAGCATCCCCGCGTGTTTAACGCCCTCAGCACTTTTCAGCGCCATTCATGAGTCTTCATAAGAGTTCAGAGCGCCTGGGCTGGAGTTCTGCGATCAATACACCACCCTTGGAGGGCCGACCCCAGTCCTCCGCTGACGCACCGAGGAACGACTCCATGAGGCTCGATCGACTTAGCAAATGGCTGGCGGCCGGTATGTTGCTTATCGGCACTGCCTGCCTGGTCTGCGTGTGGCAGGCCGAACGATACAGCCAGCAAAGCCTGCGCATGGGCCAGCAGCGCGCCGAGGTGATCAGCCTCAGCTTGCGGTTACTGGCCGAAAACCGCGGCATGACGCAGTTCGCCCGCCTCTACATGATCTCCGGCGACGCGTCTTACCTTGAGCACTACCATCAGCGGCTCGAAGCCGGAGGCATTAGCACGGTAGTCAAGCAACTACGGACCAAGGACCTGTCGCCGATGGAGCAGCGCCTGCTGCGCCAAGTCGATGACCTCGACAGCATGCAGTTGGCGCTGGAGCGCCAGGCCATCGCCGAACGGCAGTCCGAGGGACGCAGCGGAACCTTGCAGCAACAGATTTACGTGGAAAGCGAGGTGGAGGTTACTGCGCTACTGGACGAGTTCGCGGCCCTTAGCACTGACCGACAGAACCGCCTGGTGGCCGATTCCATCGCCCAAGCCCGCGAGGCCAAGCATCTGGCCGCCTTGATGCTGGGCCTGAGCATGGTCTACGTAGTATTGGTGCAGGTCTTTATCCAGTTCAAGCTGCTCAAGCCGCTGCGCGTGCTGACGGAGCAGACCACCCGACTGCTGGCGGGCGAAGACACCGGTGCCCTGGTTGATTGCCAGCGGGCCGACGAACTGGGCTCCCTGGCCCGTGCCCTGGATGCCTACCGCAAGGTCAACCAGCGGATTCTCAGCCAGCAGTGGGCCAAGGATCGTCTCGCCGAGCTGGCCCAGGAGCTGCAGTCCAGTCCCGACCGGGCGGCGTTCGTCGGCCGTTTGAGCGAGCGCCTGTTGCAGTGGCTACCGGCATCCAGCGTCGGTTTCAGCGAGCAGGAACCCACAGTGGCCGTCGACTGCGCGCACTCGCGTTTCCAGCTGCCGTTGTTGCACGGCAGCAACCAACAGGGCGTGATCGACCTGTGCCTGGCGCAGCGCCCGGACGCCCGGCAATTGGAGCTGCTGGATGCCCTGCAGGAGCCCATTTGCGCCTGGTGGAGCCTGCTGGTCCAGCGCGAGCGCAAGCGCGAGTTGTTGCAGCAGGCACGCCTCCAGGCTCAGCAACTGGAGAGCCAGCGGAGCATGGTGGTGGCCACCGAACGTTGGTTCCGCAGCATTGTCGAGGCCGCGCCAGACGGCATGCTGGTGTGCGACGAGCGGGGGCTGATCGTTCTGGCCAACCTCGAAGGCGAGCGGATCTTCGGTTACCCCGAAGGGGGGATGCACTGCATTCATTTCAAGGAACTGGTGCCGAGCGAGTGGCGCCAGCCGCTGTCCGGGCTGATGCAGGCGTTCAATGCCGACCCCGCGTCCATCCATGTCGGCGAAGGCATCGCGCGACGCTTCGATGGCAGCGAGTTTCCCATCGAGATACGCCTGTCGGCGCTGCCGGTGCTAGGCGAAGAGAGCCAGTCCCTGTGCGTGGTGATCCGCGACCTGAGCCTGCGCAAGCAGCATGAACGACACCTGCAACAGGCCCACGAGCAACAGCGCGCGATGCTGATGGCGGCGCCCTATGGCGTTGCCTTTATCCGCGGGGAACTCATAGTGCAGGCCAACTCCAGTTTGCATCAGCTGTTCGGCTACGCCGAAAACGAGTTGTTGTACCAGTCGCCGACCATCTGGATGACCGAGGCGACGTCGCGGGAGGAGATCCTCGACATTCGCCAATTGCTGCATGAGGGGGAGACCTTCCGCCGCGAGTTTCCCGTGAAGCGCAAGGACGGCAGCCTGTTCTGGGCCGCCCTCAGTGCCCGTGCGGTAAGCCCGGGCGACCTGAGTCAGGGCTCGGTCTGGGCCGTGCAGGACACCACCTTGCAACAGGCCGCCGCCAAGGAAATGCGCGAGGCGCGTGAGCTGGCCGAGGAAGCGGCCAGGGTCAAGGCCGAGTTTCTGGCCAATATGAGCCACGAGATACGCACGCCGATGAATGCCATCATCGGCATGACCCACCTGGTCCTGGCGACCGGGTTGGACGAACGCCAGCGCGATTACCTGAGCAAGGTGCAGAGCTCCAGCCGTCACCTGCTCGGCCTGCTGGACGACATCCTCGATTTTTCCAAGATAGAAGCCGGCAAGCTGCAGCTCGATACCCAGGACTTCAGTCTCAAGCGCCTGCTGCAGGAAGCGACCGATCTGTTGCAGGAGCGCATCCTCGGTAAAGGGCTGGACCTGAGTGTACGGGTCATGCCGCAAGTGCCGGACCAGCTGCATGGCGACCCGCTGCGCCTGCGCCAGATACTGCTCAACTACTTGAGCAACGCGGTCAAGTTCACCGAGCGGGGGCGCATCGAGGTGGCCGTGGCGCTGCGCGAGTCCAGCGCGCAGGGGCTGTGCCTGGAGTTCGCCGTCAGCGATACCGGTATCGGCCTCAGCGAACAGCAGTGCGCGCGGTTGTTCCAGAGTTTCCAACAGGCGGATGCCTCGACTACCCGACGCTATGGCGGGACCGGACTCGGCCTGGCCATTGCCCGACAGCTGGCGATGTTGATGGGCGGCGATGTGGCGGTGCGCAGCTACCCCGGCCAGGGCAGCACCTTTAGTTTCACCGCCCGCCTGCAGTTGGCCCAGGGACCGCTGCTTGAGGAAGCGCCGGCGCTGGCCGCGCTGACCCAGGGGGCGCCGTTGGACGCCTGTGTGTTGCTGGTGGAGGACAACGAACTGAACCAGCAGGTCGCGGCCGAGCTGTTGCGTGCCATGGGTTGCGCGGTGGATATCGCCGGCAACGGCCGCGAGGCCCTTGCGTTGCTCGAGAGCAGGCATTACGACCTGGTGTTTATGGACATGCAAATGCCGGTGCTGGACGGCCTCGCCGCCACCCGCGAGCTGCGCCAGCGACCGCAACTGGCCGAGCTGCCGGTGGTCGCCATGACCGCCAACGCGCGGCCCGAGGATCGTCAAGCCTGCCAGGCGGCCGGGATGAACGATTTCATCAGCAAGCCGTTCGAGCCGCAGACCTTGCGCCGCGTGCTGCAACACTGGTTGGGCCAGCACTGGAGTCAACCACAGCCCGCGCAGTCGACGTCCGCCCTGCGTATCGAGGGTGTAGACGTGGCGGCCGGCCTGCGGCGCACCCTGGGTGATGAGGCGCTTTATCGACAACTGCTTAACCTGTTCCTCTCCGGTCAGGACAGCCTGTTGGCACAGCTGGACGATGCCTTGCGCCAAGGCGACGTGGCCGCGGCCGAGCACCTGGCCCACAGTTGCAAAGGGGTGGCCGCGACCATAGGTGCTGAAGCAGTGGCCAGGGCGGCGGACGAACTGGAGCAGCACCTGAACCATACCGGCGGCGGCAATGGCACCCAACCCCTGTTGCTGGCGTTGGCGGCTGAACTGCAGCCGTTGCTGGAGAACCTGCGGCAGCTGCACGAGCCGGCGCAGCAGATTGCCACGGAAGTCGACGAGTCGCGGCTGCGCTCGGCCTGCGAGCGCCTGTCGGCGCTGCTGGCGGACTACGATGCCGAGGCGCTGTCCTGTTACTCCGAGCATGCCCCACTGTTGCGCGCCGCGTTTCCAACGCAGGTGGCGCGCCTGGCCGCGGCGCTGGAGAAATTCGACTTTGACCAGGCGCACGCCTACCTCGACGCGGCCGTCGCCGGCCTTGCGGATTAAGGGTCTTCAGGGGATTTCAGCAGGATTCAGGCTTATTCAGAGCGGGGCAAGTGGCTGGCATGCCTCAATGGTCTTAGCCAATCGGCCACCGGTCCTGGAGGTGAAGAGATGACCATAAACGAGCGCAAGGCCACCCTGCTGGTGGTCGACGATGTCCCCGAGAACCTGTTGCTGATGAGCCAATTGCTGCGTCCGCACTACCACCTGCGGGTGGCCTCCAGTGGCGAGAAGGCGCTGGAGATCGCTCGGCGCAATTCGCCGGATCTTGTGCTGCTGGATGTGATGATGCCGGGTATGGATGGCTATGAAGTCTGCCGCCGGTTGCAACAGGATCCGCTGACTGCCGACATCCCGGTGCTGTTCCTGACGGCCAAGGATCAGGCCGAGGACCAGCGGCATGGCCTGGACCTGGGCGCCACCGACTATCTGAGCAAACCTTTCGAGCCCAGCGTGCTGCTGGCGCGCGTGAACAGCCAGCTGCGCCTGAAGGCGGCCGCCGACCGCTTGCGCAGCCGCAACGCCGCGCTGGACCTGGAAGTGGAGCAGCGTACCCGCGAGCTGCAGGATGTCTACGATGTCACCATCCTGGCGCTGGCCTCGTTGGCGGAGACCCGCGACAACGAAACGGGTAATCACCTGCGCCGTACCCAGAACTATGTCCGTACCCTGGCTTATCGGCTGCGTGAGCAGCCGCGCTTCGCGGTTGAGCTGGACGAGCGCACCATCGAGCTGCTGTACAAGTCGGCGCCCCTGCACGATATCGGCAAGGTCGGTATTCCCGACCATATCTTGCTCAAGCCGGGGCGCTTCGAGCCGCACGAATTCGAGGTGATGAAGCAGCATTCGCGCCTGGGCTATCAGGCGCTGGTACACGCCGAGGAGCTGCATGGTGCGCCGATGGCCTTCCTGCGTATCGCCAAGGAAATCGCACTCTGCCATCACGAGAAGTGGGACGGCAGCGGCTACCCGCAGGGTATGCGCGGTGAAGCGATCCCCCTGAGCGCTCGCCTGATGGCGGTGGCCGATGTCTACGACGCGGTGATCAGCCGGCGCGTGTACAAGCCGGAAATGCCCCACGAAAAGGCGGTGGCGATTATCCGCGAGGGCTGTGGCACGCATTTCGACCCGGCTGTGGTGGAGGCCTTCCTTGGCCTGGAGGAAGAGTTCAAGGACATCGCCCGGCGTTACGCCGACACCGACGAAACCCTGCAGGCCAAGGCCGCGCAGATTAGCGCCGAGCCACAGCTCAAGGCCTGACCAATTAGAGGAACCGCCGATGATCACCGACCAAACCGTTTTCCTCGTCGTCGACGATGCAGACTCCATGCGCAAGATCAACAGCAGCCAGCTGACCATGCTCGGCGCACGTCAAATACTGCTGGCCAACAACGGCCTGGAGGCCCTGAAGCTATTGGCCACCCGGCGGGTCGACGTGATCATTTCCGACTGGAATATGCCGGTGATGACGGGCTTCGAGCTGTTGCTCAAGGTGCGCGGCGACAAGCGTATCGCGCACCTGCCGTTTATCATGATCACGGCGGACTGCGAACGTGAGCAGATCGCCCAGGTGATTGCCCATGGCGTCAGCAGCATCCTGGTCAAGCCCTACAACACGCAGCACCTGGGCCAGCACCTGGCGCGGGCCATGCAGCATCGGCCGCGCTACCGGCCCTTGCCCGCGGCCGAGGTCAAGCCCGAGCTGGCGGCGCAGCCGCTCAAGGCCAAACGCAAGCGCGCCACCTTGCTGGTGGTGGACGATATGCCGGACAACCTCAGCCTGATTTCCGGCCTGTTTATGCAGGATTACCGGGTGCGGGTGGCCCAGGGGGGCGAAGGCGCCCTGGCCATCTGCACCTCGGACGACCCACCGGATCTGCTGTTGCTCGACGTGATGATGCCGGACATGGACGGCTTCGAGCTGGCCAGGCGGCTGCGCAGCCATCCTCAGGCCAGCCATATTCCGGTGATTTTCGTCACCGCCCGCACCGACGCCGAATCCCGGCAACGCGGCCTGGAGCTGGGGGCCGTGGATTTCGTGCACAAGCCGATCGACCCGCAGCTGCTGCAGCGGCGAGTCGGCAATCTGTTGCGGCATGTCGAACGGCATTGCCGGACACAAGCCGAATATGACGACCTGCTGGAGTTGGCACGCCTGCGCGAAGAGGCCGAGCAGGTGGGGCGGCATGATTTGAAGGGGCCGATCAGCAATATCCTCGGGCTGGCCAGCAGCCTGCTCGAAGGGGGCAACCTGCTGCCCGGGCAACGGCACATCCTCAGCCTGTTGCAGGACAACGGGCAACAATTGCTGGGGCTGGTGGATCTGTCGGCGCAGCTGTACCGCATCGAAGCCGGGCGTTTCGAGTTAGAGCCGACTGCCGTGGCGCTGGCACCCATGCTTGGCAAGTTGGTGGAAGCGGCGCGGCTGACCTATCAGGCCAAGGCGCTGGTGATCGAGCTGCGCCTGCCGGAGCTCGGCCGCGGCGAGCCGGCGCACGCCTGGGGCGACGAGAGCCTGTGCTACTCGCTGCTGAACAACCTGTTGAAGAACGCCTGCGAAGCGGCCCCGGAAGGCAGCCGGGTACGCCTGCTGCTGGAACAGGACGAACAGCTGTGCCTACGCATGGAGAACCAGACGGCGGTACCCGAGAACTTCCGCCCCTTTTTCTTCGACAAATATGCCAGCCAAGGCAAAAAGACCGGCAGCGGTCTGGGGACCTACTCGGCGAAGAAACTGGCCGAGGCCCAGGGCGGCAGCCTCGAGCTGCAGGTCAACGACTTGGAGGACAGCACTTGCCTGGTGCTGACGCTGCCAGGCGTCGAAATGGTTGCGCCACGTGCGCGTGCGGCGGGTTAATGGCATAGCCCGTGGCCACAGAGAGCTGTCATACCCCGTAGGCGGGTATCCAGAGAATTGGCGTATCTAGGTTCGCGGCTTTTGCGGGAACGACGGTGAATCAACAGTCCCCGGTATAACCGCACAGGCGGGTATCAGACGGTTCGGCGCGCCTGGGTTCCCGCTTTCGCGGGAACGACGGTTAACTTGAAATCCCCTTGATACCCGTGCGGGCGGGTAGCCAAGGACTTCGGCACACCTGGGTTCCCGCCTTCGCGGGAACGACGATTATCTGAACTCTCCGTCATACCCGCGCAGGCGGGTATCCAGGGATTTGGGTGTACTCGGGTTAAAGGCAGCAGATTCAGGGCCGCGACGGGTTATGCCGGCAGAGCAGCACGCTCCCTTGGCCGTTGTCGATCAGCAGGCTGCCCGGGGCGAGTTGGCGCAACCGATAGGTGAGGTGCATCTGCTCGTTGAAGACAAACAGGCCCACGCCAGCCAGTTGCGGTTGAGGCAGGTTGTCGGTTTCGCTCTTGCCACTGTTCAGCACCTGGACCAGCAGGCGCGGACCCTGGCGGCGCTGGCTGAAGTGGGTCGTACGGGACTGGTAGCCCAGGCTCTTGCCGCTGCTGGCGTCCAGCAGGCGCAAACGGGCCCGGTAGTCGCCCAGCCCTTCCGTGCGCAAATCCAGGTCAAACCGGTGCAGCAACCAGCGCTGCGGATTTTCGCCGGGCAGCAATTGGGCCGCGCGGCCGGCGCAGCTAAGGTCCAGCGAGCCCTGCTGCCGACTGTACCAGGCGCCGAGGCCAAGACTCAGCAGGCTGCCAGCCAGGAACAGCCAGAGCAGGGAGCGCGGTACCAAGCTATTCATCCGCTTTTACCCCCACGCAGCTGTGGCTGCCGGCTGTCAGCTCGCCCTGGCAGAGCAGGTCCAGGCTGCGGGCTTGACCGGCGAAGCGGTAGAGATGCAGGTTCTCCATGCCAATGGCCAGGCCAAGCGTCGTGGCCCGGCGGGCCAGTTGCTCGTTGCCCGGCACCAAGGCGACAGCGGGCATCGCTTCCCAATGCAGGGTCAGACCGTCCAGCTGCGCCACCCCGGCTTCAACGAAGGGCTGTTCGACCAGGGCCGCGGGGCGCAGCAATTCCGGCAGGTGAAACAGGGCCGCCCAGCAGAGCAGGGCGATAAGCCCGAAAGCCAGTTGGCTCAACTTCTCGTGGCGGCGCCCCGGCGTCGGCGGCGACTGCGTACCCGGGCTGACCGGCTCCTCGGTGGCGGGTGTCGAGACTGTCGATACGGGCGGCAAGGGCAGTGGGGGGGCATCGAGCAGCGCCACCGGTGGGTTGATCTTGTAGCCAATGCGCGGGATGGTGAGGATCAACTCGTGGTCCGGTTGCAGCGTTTCCAGCGCCACGCGCAGTTGGCGCACCACCTGGGCCAGGCTGTTGTCGGTCACCTCCAGGCCGAATGCACCCCAGGCCCCGCTGATCAGCTCGCGCTTACTGACGATCTGGCCGTCGGCCTGCAGCAGCAGGCTTAAGCAGCGGCTGGCAATGGCGCCGATGCGCAGCGCCTCTTCGGAGGATTCGGCCCGGTAGAGGGTGAAGGCCTCGCTGTCGAAATAAATCAGGCTATTGATGACGTAAAGGGCCATTTCGTCCGCTGTCCAGGGCACCACAGCTAGCAGCGTAGCGCATGCCGGACCGGCTACAGGCCGCAGCGGTTTGCGATAATTCACTCCGACCCGTTTGATTGCACCGGCGCTTGCCGGCAGGGGGTAGCGAATGTTCTAGTGCGAGCGGACCAGGCTGGCGTATCGCGCTGCGTCTAGCCGGCCAGGGCCGCGGCTGCTCTCATGGGCCCAACCCGAATATTCACCATTTCCACGATTTGATCGACTGACCAGGGACTGACCGATGAAAACGACCCGTTTGGCGCTGAGTGGCGTGCTGGCCGTTGTGCTGCTGGGGGGCTGCAGCAGTAACGAAACGCCCAACCAGGCCCAGTATTCCGGCTTTCTGTCCAACTACGAGGGGCTGGCCGAGCATACGACGCCCGCCGGCAACACCGTGCTGCGCTGGGTCAGCCCTGACTTCAAGCTGGCCAAGTACGACAAGGTGATCTTCCAGCCGATCCGTTTTTATCCGGCGCCACAACCGACGCAGCAGGTCAGCGCACAAACCTTGAAGGACCTGCTCGGTTACACCAATAGCCGGCTCAGCGAAGCGTTGTCCAGGCGTCTACAGCTGGTGGGTTTCAGTGCCATTCCCGGGACCCTCGAGTTTCGCGGCGCCATTACCGCGGTGACGGCCTCGCCCCAAGGCATTCCCTTGGCCCTGGTGATGGCCGAGTCCCGGACCTCCACCGGTGAGCGCGAGCAGAACAGCGAGTTGTACCTGGAGGCTGAGCTCGTCGATGCGGTCAGCGGCAAGCCGATGCTGCGAGTGGTCCGCAAGGGGATGGGCACGGTGCTGAGCGACGATCGACAGACCGTCACGGTCGATGACCTCAAGTCGGTGATCAATGGCTTGACCCTGGATGTGCTGAGCTTCGACTAGCACAGGAGAAAACCCGTGGGTCAGGGGAAGGCCTGCTGTTATGCAGCCGGGCGGAATACCCGGCCCCCCTCGCCAGGATGTGGCGCTGCTGTTGCAGCAGCGGTCCAAGGCCGCGAACAGCCGTTGTGCCAATTTCGTCATCGTGCCGGGTCAAAGCGATCAAGCCACCGGGGGCCCAAAGCGGCACGCTGGACGGTCTGTCCAAGGAGTAGCTTATGATCCGATTGTCCCTGATCGAGGCCGGCGAGCTGGCCGAGTCGATCCTTTTGCACAACGGTTTCAGCGCCGCCCAGGCCCGGGCGGTGACCGCCACGGTGGTCGCCGGCGAGCGCGACGGCTGTGCGTCCCATGGCCTGTACCGGGTGCTGGGCTGCGTCAGTTCACTCAAGGCCGGGAAGGTCGCGGCCGACGCCGAGCCACGGGTGGTCGACCAGGCCCCGTCGATCGTGCGGGTCGACGCGGCAGGCGGTTTTTCCCAGTTGGCGTTCCAGGCCGGACTGCCACTGCTGGTGGAGAAGACCCGCGCCAATGGCATCGCGGCGTTGGCGATCAACCGCTGCGTGCATTTTTCCGCGCTTTGGGTGGAGATCGAGCAGCTCACCGCCGCCGGCCTGGTGGCCCTGGCCTGTAACCCCAGCCATGCCTGGGTCGCGCCAGCGGGGGGGCATCAGCCGGTGTTCGGCACCAACCCCATCGCCTTCGGTTGGCCGCGTGCCGGTCAACAGCCCTTTGTCTTCGACTTCGCCACCAGCGCCATCGCCCGCGGCGAGATCGAACTGCATCGCCGCGCCGGCAAGGCGATTCCCGAAGGCTGGGGCGTGGATGCCCAGGGCCAACCCAGCACCGACGCCAATGTGGTGCTCGACAGCGGGGCGATGCTGACCTTCGGCGCGCACAAGGGCTCGGCCCTGGCGGCCATGGTGGAGCTGATCGCCGGGCCCTTGATCGGCGACCTGACCAGTGCCGAATCCCTGGCCTACGACGCCGGCAGCAAGTCCTCGCCCTACCACGGTGAACTGCTGATTGCCCTGGACCCGCGGCGCTTTCTCGGCGAGGCCACCGAACAGCACCTGGCGCGGGCCGAAGTGCTGTTCGAGAGCATCCAGGGCCAGGGTGCGCGCCTGCCGTCGCAACGTCGTTTCGAAGCCCGTGCGCACCATGAGCGGGAAGGGGTGCAGATCCCCGAGGCCCTGTACCGGGACCTCAAGGCACTGCTGGTCTGATGCCAGGCAGGCGCCCAGGGGCCTGCCGTGGTTATAGCGCGTCGCGCTGGTTGCGGCCGTCCACCAGGCGGTCGATGCCCAGCGGGTTGGCGTTCTGCAGGGCCGGGGGCAGCAAGGCATCCGGGCAGTTCTGGTAACACACCGGGCGCAGGAAACGCTCGATGGCCAGGCTGCCGACCGAGGTGCCACGGGCGTCCGAGGTGGCGGGATAGGGGCCGCCATGGACCATCGCCTCGCCGACTTCGACGCCGGTCGGGTAGCCGTTGAACAGCACCCGGCCGACCTTTTGTTCCAGCAACGCCAACAGCTCGCCATGGGCCTGCAGATCTTCCTGCTCGGCGATCAGGGTGGCGGTCAGTTGGCCATGCAGACCCTCCAGGGCCCGCCTTAGTTCGGCGGCGTCGGCCACTTCGACCAGCACGGTGGTCGGTCCGAAGACCTCTTCCTGCAGCAGCGGGTCGCCCTCGAGCAGCAGGCTGACATCGGCCTTGAACAGCTGCGGTCGCGCCTGCCGGCCTTGCTGCGCCTGGCCGGCGAGATGGGTGATGCCCGGGTGCGCATGCAGCGCGCGTACCCCCTGTTCGTAGCTGGCGAGCGTGCCAGCATTGAGCATGGTC
The DNA here is from genome assembly GCF_040514055.1 of Pseudomonas sp. Classification (GTDB taxonomy): domain Bacteria; phylum Pseudomonadota; class Gammaproteobacteria; order Pseudomonadales; family Pseudomonadaceae; genus Aquipseudomonas. Next base: position 55,947 of record NZ_JBEVDL010000074.1, on the reverse strand, counting down.
TGCGCCGGCTGTTCGGCCATCAGGGCACTGAAACGCGTGCTGAAGGCGTCGAAGGCAGGCGAGCGCAGGCCCAACACCAGACCCGGGTTGGTGCAGAACTGGCCACAGCCCTGGACCACCGAGGCGACCAGTTCGCCGGCAATCTGCTCGCCGCGTGCCTGCACGGCCGCGGGCAGCACCAGCACGGGGTTGATGCTGCTCATCTCGGCGAACACCGGAATCGGCTGGGGACGCGCGGCGGCCATGTCGTAGAGGGCACGGCCACCCTTGAGCGAGCCGGTAAAGCCCACCGCCTGGATCGCCGGGTGTTTGACCAGCGCTTCGCCCACGCCGCCGCCGTAGATCATATTGAACACGCCCGTCGGCATCCCGGTCGCTTCGGCCGCGCGGATGATCGCCGCGGCGACTCGATCGGCGGTTGCCATATGGCCGCTGTGGGCCTTGAACACCACCGGGCAGCCGGCCGCCAGGGCGGCCGCGGTATCGCCACCGGCGGTGGAAAAGGCCAGCGGGAAGTTGCTGGCGCCGAACACCGCCACCGGACCCACACCGATACGGTACTGGCGCAGGTCCACCCGCGGCAGCGGCTGGCGGTCGGGCAGGGCGCGGTCGATGCGCGCGCCATAAAAATCGCCACGGCGCAGCACCCGGGCGAACAAACGCAACTGACCACTGGTGCGGGCCCGTTCGCCTTGGATACGGGCGGTCGGCAGCGCCGTTTCGCGGCAGACCAGTGCGATGAAGGGTTCGTCCAGGGCGTCCAGTTCGCCGGCGATGGCGTCGAGGAAGTCCGCGCGGCGACTGGCCGCCAATTGACGGTAGGCCGGGTAAGCGGCGGCTGCGGCGCGGGCGGCGGCGTCCACTTCCTCGCCGGTGGCTTGCCTGAAGGCATAGGGCAGGGCATCGCCGCTGCTGGCGTCATGGCTGTGCAGCACCTGGGTGCCGGCGGCGCTGCGGGCGCCGCCAATGTACTGCTGGCCGAGGATCTCGGATCGGTGAGGCATAAATGGCTCCTAAAAAAACAACGGGCTCAGGCCAGCGAGTGGCCTGGGCGAGCGGCGGTGTCGACACGGCCATGGGCGGCGACCCGCGCGGCGGCTTCGGCGTCGACCTGGTGCAGCGACTTGCCGCGGGTTTCCCGGGTCAGGCCGACGGCGACGATGGAAATCACCGCGGCGCCCACCAGGTACAAGGCGATGGGGGTCGAGCTCTGGTATTTGTTGAGCAAAGTCAGGGCGATCAGCGGGGCGAGGGAGCCGGCGAAGATCGGTGCCACCTGGTAGCACAGCGACAGGGCGGTGTAGCGCACATGGGTCGGGAACATTTCCGCCATCAGCGCCGAATAGGGCGCATAGGTCATGGACTCGATGGCCAGGCCCAGGGTGATGGCCGCCATGATCAGCCAGTTGTTGCCGGTGTCCATCAGCGGAAAACCGATGAAACCCCAGGTGGCGGTGAGCACCGCGCCGGTGAGGTAAACCGGCTTGCGCCCGACCAGGTCGGACAGGTAACCCATCAGCGGAATCAGGAAGAAGTGCAGCAGGTGTGCGCCGAACATCAGCAGCAAGATCTGCGAAGTGTCCTTGTGCACCACCAGCTTCAGGTAGGTGATCGAGAAGGTCACCACCGTGTAGTAGAGGATGTTCTCGGCGAACCGCGCGCCGATGCCGACCAGCACCGCGCGCCAGTGATGACGCAACACCTCCACCACGCCCAGCTGTTGGCTTTTTTGCTGCGCCTGGCGCGCCTGGGCCTGCTTGAAGATCGGCGCGTCGTCGACGCTGGTGCGGATCCAGTAGCCGATCAGCACCACCACCGCCGAGAGCCAGAACGCCACGCGCCAGCCCCAGGCGAGGAACTGCTCTTCCGACAGGGTGCTCGACAGCGCCAGCAAGGCGACCGTGGCCAGCAGGTTGCCGGCCGGCACCCCGGCCTGGGGCCAGCTGGCCCAGAAGCCGCGCCGGTTGTCCGGGCAGTGTTCGGACACCAGCAGGATGGCGCCGCCCCATTCGCCGCCGAAGGCGAACCCCTGGATCAACCGCAGCAGCACCAGCAGGATCGGCGCGGCATAGCCGATGCTGGCGAAACCGGGCAGGCAGCCCATCAGGAAGGTGGTCACGCCGACCACCACCAGGCTCAGTTGCAGCAGGCGCTTGCGGCCGAATTTGTCGCCGTAATGGCCGAAGACCAGGCCGCCCAGGGGGCGTGCGAGAAAGCCCACGGCGTAGAGGGCGAAGGCGGCGAGAATGCCGTCGATCGGGCTGTCGGTCTGGCGAAAGAACAGCTGGCCGAACACCAGTGCCGAGGCGGTGCCGTAGAGAAAGAACTCATACCATTCGGCGACGGTGCCGGCCATGGCGGCGGCCACCACGCGTTTAAGGCCCGCGGGGGTGGTAGCAGGAGCGGTGCAGGGGCGAGTCGACATGCGGGCAGTTCCTTTGAAGGCGCAATGACAGGCAGGCCGGGTCCGGCCGCGAAGGCCCGGCCCGGCGCTCGGTTTAGAGACCGACGTCCGGCAGCGGCGGACGGTTGGCCAGGGCCTTGGCCATGATGCGCTCGACGTATTCGCGGTCGGCCTGGGGCAGGGCCAGGCGCGGCGGACGGGTCAGGGCGCTGCCGCGGCCGGCGATGGCTTCGCAGAGCTTGATGCACTGCACCAGGTCGGCGCGGGCATCAAGGTGCAGGATCGGCATCAGCCATTCGTAGATCGGCATGGCTTCGGCAAAACGCCCGGCCTTGGCCAGACGAAAGATGGTCTCGCCTTCCTGGGGGAAGACGTTGGACATGCCCGAGACCCAGCCTTCGGCGCCCACCGCGATGCTTTCCAGCACCACGTCGTCCAGACCGGCGAACAGCACAAAGCGGTCGCCCACTTCATTGCGCACGTCGATAAAGCGCCGGGTGTCGCCCGAGGAATCCTTGAAGCACACCACGTTGTCGCAGTCGGCCAGGGAGATCAGGATGTCCGGGGTGACGTCGTTTTTGTAGATCGGCGGGTTGTTGTAGACCATCAGCGGCACGTCGGCGTTCTTGGCCACGTAGCGGTAGTGCTCGGCGGTTTCGAAGGGCTTGGAGCCATAGACCAGCGCCGGCATCAGCATCACGCCGTCGACCCCGGCCCTGCGCACGGCATTGGCGACCTTGGCCGCCTGCACGCTGGTGAACTCGGCCACCCCGCAGATCACCGGCACCCGGCCGCGGGAGGCGTCCACCGCCACTTCGGTCACGGCGATTTTTTCTTCGGCGCTCAGGGAGGTGTTTTCCCCGACCGAGCCACAGACCACCAGGCCCGAGACGCCGTCACGGATCACGTTGGAAATCACCTGGTGGGTCTTTTCCAGGTTGATCGAGAAATCGTCGTTGAACTGCGTGGTGACCGCGGGAAAAACGCCGCTCCAGTTGATGCGCTTGCTCATGGGTTGTCTCCGGTTGGTAATTGTATTTCGTATACGATATTTAAAAATAGCAAATCTGGCCAGCGTTTTTTACGGGGAATGCAATGAGCCGATGTTCGGTGGCTTGGCCTTCAGCCGCTGCGCTCAGGCGCCGGGCCAGGTGTCCGACAGCCGATAGCCCTGGGGCCAGGGGTCGCTGGGGTCCAGCAGCAGCTGGTGGGTACCGGTGATCCAGGCCCGTCCGGCGATACAAGGGTAGATCGCCGGGCGCCCGGCCACCTCGGTCAGCGAGTCGATGCGGCAGTGAAATTCCGAGCCGAGGATGGAGCGGCCGATAAAACGGTCGCCGACCCCGAGTAAGCCCTTGGCCTGCAGCACCGCCATGCGTGCCGAGCAGCCGGTACCGGTGGGGGAGCGGTCGATCTTGCCGGGCTGGATCACCACCGCGTTGGCGCCGGTGGCGACGTCATTTTCATAGCGGACGGGGGCAGCGATCTGGCAGAAGGAGATATGCGACCAGTCGCGGTTCAGCGGATGGACAAAGCCCAACTGTTCGTTGGCCGCTTGGGTGATTTTCAGCCCGACCTCCACCAGCTCGGCGGCTTCGTCGGGGCGGATGGCGAAGCCCAGACGCTGGGCATCGGCGATGACAAAACTGTCGCCGCCGTAAGCCGTGTCGACCTGCAGCGACCCCAGGCCCTCGACTTCAATCCAGGCGTCCAGGCGGTCGGCGAAGGAGGGAACATTCTTTACCTCCACCCGCTGCACCTTGCCGTCGCGGCAGTCGGCGACCACCTCGATCAGGCCGCCGGGCGCCTCGAGCACCAGGTGGGTCTGCGGCTCCTGCATCGGCAGGATGCCAGTGTCGAGCAACACGGTGGCCACGCACAGCGAATTGGAGCCGGACATCGGTGGTGTGTCGGCCGGCTCCATGATGATCCAGGCCATCTGCGCCCGTGGATCCTTGGCCGGCACCAGCAGGTTGACGTGGCGGAACACCCCGCCGCGCGGTTCGTTGAGCACGAAGTTGCGCAGGGTTTCGTCCTGGGCAATCCAGCGCGACTGTTCCCAGACGGTGGCGCCGGGCGGCGGCGCTACGCCGCCGACTATCACGTCGCCGACTTCGCCTTCGGCATGACAACTGACCACATGAATCACTTTCGATGAACGCATAACCGGCTCCTGCTGGGTGTCGCTCGGGACAGGGAGGAAAAGCCCCGTGGCCCCCGGCCGACGAGGCGAGGGTGGGACTATTTGACCGATTGCAGAAAGGCGGCGGTTTCCGCCTGCAGCGGGTTGCCGATGACCTGTTCGGGCGGACCGATCTCGTGCACCACGCCCGCGCGAAAGAACGCCACGCGGTCGGACACATCGCGGGCAAAACGGATTTCGTGGGTCACCAGCACCATGGTCATGCCGTCCTCGGCGAGCAGGCGCATGGTGTCCAGCACCTCACCCACCAGCTGGGGATCCAGGGCCGAGGTGGCCTCGTCGAACAGCATGTAGTCCGGTGACATGGCCAGGGCGCGGGCGATGGCCATGCGTTGCTGCTGGCCGCCGGACAGGCGCCCGGGAAAGGTCTTGAGTTTGTCGGCCAGGCCGACGTGGGTCAGCTGCTTGACGGCCAGGGCCTCGGCCTCTTCACGGCTTTTGCCAAGCACCTTGCGTGGCGCCAGCATGACGTTTTCCAGCACGGTCAGGTGCGGAAAAGCGTTCCACTGCTGGAACACGATACCGATGCGCTGGCGCAGGCGATTAAGGTCGGTGGCCGGGTGATGGACCTCGATGCCGTCGACGCGGATGCTGCCTTTCTGGATCGGTTCCAGGCCGTTGATGCACATCAGCAGGGTCGATTTGCCGGAGCCGGAGCCGCCGATGATCGAAACCACCTCACCCTTGCTGACGGTCAGGCTGACCCCCTTGACCACTTCGAGGTCGCCAAAGGACTTATGCACGTTATCGATCTCAATCATTTTCTTGCCACCTTGTTTCCAGACGGGCGCCCAGGCGGGCGACCACCAGGCTCATGACGTAGTAGATAAGGCCCGCGATGCACAGCACCAGCAGCGGCTCCTGGATGCGCGTGACTATGGTCTGCGAGGCGCGCAGCAGTTCGACGATGCCGATCCACATGACCAGGGCAGTGTCCTTCATCACCCCCAGCACCAGGTTCAGCCAGCCGGGAAAGGCCACCCGGGTGGCCATCGGTAGCACGATCCAGCGCAGGTCCTGCAGGTAACTCAGGCCCAGGGAGCGGCTGGCGCGGCGCACGCTGAGCGGCACGGCGAGCACGCCGCTGCGCACGATCTCGGTGAAGTAGGCGGCGGTGTAGATGGCCAGCACGATGCAGCCGACGCTGAAGGCGCTGATATTCAGGCCGACGATGCTCTTGAGCGCGTTGAACAGCACGAACTGGATCAGCAGCGGCACGCTGCGAAACACGTCGAGCAGCCAGGCCAGGGGCAGGCTGGCCCGTGGCAACAGGGCCCGGGCCAAGCCGAACAGCAAGCCGGCGGTCGATCCGAGCAGGATCGCCCAAAAGGTCAGTTGCAGGGTGACCCAGGCGCCGTCGAGCAGGAACAGCAGGTCGTTCCAGGAAAAGCTGGTGGAAAACATGGGCGCGTCCTCAGTAACGGAACAGCCGCCAGGCCAGCAGCCGGGCTACCGCTACGATCAACTTGGCAATCAGGTAATAGAGCACCGCCGCCAGGGCGAAGAACTCGAAGGTGCGGAAGGTCTTGACGTTGTAGTCCTGGGTCACCCCGGTCAGGTCGTTGTTCAACCCGACCACCACCCCCAGGGACGTCATCAGCACGGCCCAGACCATCTGGTTGCTCAGCGGGTAGAAGACGATGCGCAACAGCTGCGGCACTATGATCAGGCGGTAGGCCTGGAAGGCGCTCATGCCCAGCGAGCGGGCGGCCCGCACCTGGGTGTCGGGCACGGCCTTGAGGCCGCCGCGAAAGTTCTCCGCCAGGTAGCCGGCGTTGTTGAAGGTGATGCCCACCAGCAAGGCCAGCCAGGAGCTGACGTGCAGCCCCAGGGAGCCGAGGCCGAAATAGAGGATGTAGACCTGGAACAGCGACGGCGTATTACGGGCGATCGACACCCAGCCGTTGCCGATGCCGCGCAGCAGCGGTTGGCGCGCTTCGCGCATCACCGTCAGCAGCAGGGCGATCAGCACGCCAAAGATCATCGACAGCGCGGCGGTCTCGAAGGTGACCCAGGCGCCGCCGAGCATGTCTGGCAGGGCGCGCAGGGCCGCCCGCCACTGGAAACTGTAGTCAAACATCGAGCGGGTTCTCCTCAGGGGGGGCGGGCGCCAGCCAGGTAGGCAGGCGACCGCTGGCGGTGCCGCTGCAGGCCGCCTCGACGCACTCGGCGAGGCTGGCGAAATGCACCGGCCGGCCGGCGAGCCCCGGGCCGTAATGGGCGTATTTGCCGGAGTTGGTCATCAGGCTGCGCACACCCGGCGCGATCACCGGCGCGCCGAGCATGCACCAGCAGGTGTCGGTGATCAGGGTGGCGCCGAAGGCTTCGAGCGGCGCCAGGTAGCCGGCCTGGCGCGCCTGCTCCAGCACCGTGCGCCCGCAGGTGATCGCCAGCGCCACCTCGGGGTGTTTCTGGCGGCCCTGGCACAGCTGCGCCAGCCGGGCGAACTCGCTGAGGGAAAAATGCGGGTTGCCCAGGGCGACCAGATCCACCGGTCGGTTGCCGGCGCTATTGAGTTCGCGCCAGCTGGCCAGCAGCTCGTCCAGGCCGATGCGCTCCAGCGGCAGCGCTTCACCCGGTTCGACGACCTGGGTCGGGTCCAGCGCTTCCGGGGTGATACCGGCGATATGGAACATGGGCGCGGCGGAGGTGGTGGCGAAGGCCGCACCGAAGGCCTTGAGGTCGTCCAGGCTTGGTCGGGCCCGCTCCAATCCCACCACCAGGGGAATACGGCTGCCGGCCAGGGCACCGATATGGTGACCGAGCAGCGGATAGAACGCGTCGTCCAGCGCGCCCAGGGCCGGCAGTTCCACTCGCAGGCGGGCCTTGCGCTGGGCGTCCAGGTGGCAGCCGATTAGCGGCGCCCGGCCGGTCAGGGCGATAAAGATGTCCAGGTAATCCGGGTATTTCAGGGTACGGGCGCCCAATACGCTGTTGGCGTAGACCACCGCGTTGGATTCGGCCCAGACGATCTGCTCGCCGGCCTTGGGCGCGCTGTCCAGCAGGTAGGGTGCGCAGGTGAAACTTTGGGTAGCACCCATCGCCATATAGGCATCACCCAGGGCACTGGCCGGTTCGCCCAGTTCCGGGTCGATGCCCAGCTGGCGCCAGCGCCGCTGGTCGACCGAGATGGCATTGAGGGTGGTCGGCACCCGCACCGCGGCGCCCCAGTGCACCAACTGCTGGGCGAAGCGCAGGCTGGCCGGCCCGGTGTAGATGCAACCGTCGATATGGGCCTGGGTGACATCCACCAGCGCCGTGGCGCCTTGCAGCTGGGCCATGCGCAGCACCACCTGCATGGCCACCTGGGCGGCCTTGCCGTGTTGGCCGTCGAGCAGTGCCCGGTCCAGGTCGCCGAGGGTGATCGAATGATCGTCCGTCGGCGGCTCGGGCAACTCGTCCGTGGCCTGCCAGCCATCGCTCGGCGGTTGATCGAAGGTCCGCAGGCTTGCCCCTTCTACGCGCACAAAGGCCGTGCCGCGCAGTGCGGCAAAGGCCTCCCGGCCGATGTACAGCACCGGCAACGAGCGTTGGAAGATAATCTGCGCGACCAGCACGCCGAGGGTGAGGATTTCATCGGGTTCGGCCAGTACCAGCGCGGCCGGGGCGTGGCCATTGCTGATCAGCTCCATCAGCACGCTGCTGCCGGTACAGGAACCCCGCCCACTGGGAATGGCCAGCACGCGCCCCGCCAGCCGTTCGCCACTGAGGGGGTGGTGACGGTCGATGACCTCGCCACTGGAGGAGTCGACCCCGCCCCAGAAACTCAGGCCGACTTCGGCATACAGCAGCAGGCCTTCACCCGTGCCGGCGACCAGGCTGCGCCCGGTAATGGAAGAAGGGGTGGTGGCCATGGGGGTTTTCCTCAGTAGTAGACCTGAGGGACCGTCAGGTCGGTCGGTGGCACGTCGGTGCCGATCCACTTGACGAACAGCTCCTTGTAGCGCCCGGTGCGGACTTGCTGGTTGACGAACAGGTTGAGGTAGTTGAGCAGGCCGTATTCGTTGCGTTTGGCCGCCAGGGAGACGTAGTCGATCACATAGGGCGCGTTACCGGCGATCACCAGGTTCTTGTACTTGCCCGACTTGAGGGTAGCGGCTGCCACGGTGTTGGTGACCACGGTGGCCTCGATATGGCCCTGGGCGACCGCCAGCAAGGTGTCGTTCTGCGACTGGTAGGCGCGGAAGGTGCCCGTGCCCCAGCTTTTCACGTCCTTCTCCAGGGCGATGGCCTCGAAGGTGCCACTGGTATTGCCCAGGGCCTTGCCCTTGACGTCGTCGAAACTCTTGATGCCGGTGTCGTTGCGGGTCAGCACCACCATCTGGAAAGCGAAGTAGGGCACGGTCAGGCCCACGGTCTTGGCCCGCTCCAGGGTGTCGGAGGTGGAGGCGACAATCACGTCGGCGCGCCCGGAAATCAGCGCCGGGATACGGTCGGGGAACGGCGTTTCGACCACTTCGGCCTCGACCCCGAGGACTTTTGCCAGGTCGTTGCAATAGTCCACGTCAAAACCCGCCGGGTTGTTGCCGGCGTCGCGAAAGCCCATGGGCGGGAAGTCCAGGGTTACGGCGCAGCGAAGCTTGCCGGATTCGATGATGTCGTCGAGCTTGTCCGCCTGGGCGGTGGCGATAAACGAGGTGCTGAGAGCAGCGCTAAGGGCGACGACAACTGCGGGGTTTTTCATAAAAGCCTCTTCGTTGGAGGTTGGCGTTAATTATCGTATCAAGAATTTCGTATACGATATTAGATAAGCAAGCAGCGTGCCGAACCGCTACTGGTCCGTGCAATCGGCTCGCAGGCCTTGGTTACTGCGTCGTGCAGGGGGTCGGTTGAACGCACACCCTCCCTGTCTCCCTGCCGTTGCCCCAAATCGGTGTTACCTAAGGGAGCACCGCAGCGCCTAAGCACCACTTGGCTGCACATTGGATATCAAACTCTGCCCCGAAGGCGCAGCTGGGGATACGTCACTTGGGAGCCGACATGGGAGAAGTGAAAACTGGGGGCGTAGACCGAATCAGACGCGTTACCCACTACCTCGTCATACCCGCGCAGGCGGGTATCCAGAGCGGCTGGCACCTGTGCTTCGGTGAGGCTCGGCTGAGGTGCTGTCTGGGGAGTCCGGGTCTTTCGGCCTGCGACCGACAGCCCCCCCGTAACTGGATACCCGCTTTCGCGGGAATGACGGGGGAGGGAGATTTCGTGGGGCCGACGAACTGGCTTTGCGCGGGTCTGATTCGGTACCCACCGAAGATTTTCTGCCCTGCGAACGACTTGCCCCCGCGACTGGATTCCCGCCTTTGCGGGAATGACGGGGAGGGAGATTCGCGGGGCTGACGAACTGGCTTTGCGCGGGCTGGTTCGGTACCGCCCCAGGAGACTGGAGAATCAGAGACAGGGCGTCATGCCGAGTGGCAGCCTGACTGGATTGGGGAAGTGTGGGGCATGGATCGGGTCGGACGCGTTAGCCACCACCTCGTCATACCCGCGCAGGCGGGTATCCAGAGCGGCTGACACCTGTGCTTCGGTAGGGCTCGGATGAGGTGTCGTCGTGGCGTGTCCGGGTCTTCTGTCCTGCGACCGGCTTGACCCCCGCGACTGGATTCCCGCCTTTGCGGGAATGACGGGGAAGGGAGGTTTCGTGGGGCCGACGCATAAAGGCCTGCGCGGGCCTGAGCCGGAACCGCCGTAGAGGACTGCCAAATCAGAGTCAGGGCGTCATGCCATAGCAGTCCCGGCACGAGGACGCGCGCGATGGCCATCGCTAGGCTGCCGAACCGGGCGTGGAAGGAGCGGGGCAGACGCATTGCCCCATGCTGCACCTCAATCACGATTGTCCGGTCGCCTGCTCGGGACCGGGCCAGACACCTCGGCCCCGCCCCCACGCACCGTGATACCCGCGCAGCCGGGCAATCAATGCGCGACTAACGATGTGTCGCGCGGTACTGGCTGGGAGACAGCCCGGTCAGGGCGCGGAATTGCCGGCTAAAAGCGCTGTGGTCGGTGTATCCGCAGCGCAGGGCGATGTCGGTGATGGGCAGTGTCGAGTCCAGTAACAAGGCCGAGGCTTCGCCCAGGCGGGCCTTGTGAATCATTTGCCGCGGGGTGAGCTGAAAGATGCGCTTGCAGTGGCGCTCCAGTTGGGCCACCGACAGGCCGGCGATGGCGGTCAATTCGCCAAGGCTGATCGGGCGGGCGAAGTGCTGGCGGATATGCAGGTCGACCGCCGCCAGCCTGTCGAACGCGGGGTGGCTGGACTGCGGCACCTGCAGGTCGCGGGAGATACCGGCGAGACCGACCACCTGGCCTTGGGCGTCGAGTAACGCCAATTTATGGGTCAGGCACCAGATAGCCTGGTTGCCGTAATACAGGTGCAGTTCCAACTGGTCGGTCAGTTCGCGGCCGCTGCCCAGCACCTGGTGGTCCTGCCGGGTATAAAGCGGGCCGAAGCGCTCCGGGAAAACCATCTCGGCGGTGCGCCCCAGCAGTTCATGGCTGTGGCTGAAACCGCAGCGACGGGCCAGGGTCTGGTTGACGAAGGCATAGCGGGCTTCGCGATCTTTAATGAAAAACACCAGGTCCGCCAGGCTGTCGAGCAGCGGCGCGATGGGCTGCAGGCTGGTGAGCAGGGTCGGCAGGTCGCAGGGGGTAAAGTCGGTTAGCGAAGCATGCATGGCGCCGGGGGCCTGAAGGGGACCCCCGGGATCATAGAGGCTCGCCGCCGCGCCGGTAAGCCCCGGGCAGCCATCAGGCACCGGGGACGTCATCCAGGCACAGCAGGGTCTCGATGCGTGCCGGGCTGAACGGTGGTCGTGGGGCGGGGGGCTGCCAACCAAACAGGTGTTGCACCGCGCCTCCACAGACGCGTCCCTGACAGGCGCCCATGCCGCAGCGGGTGGCCAACTTGGCTTCCCGACAATCGCGCTGCCCGGCCAACGCCCCGTAGGGCACGTCCTCGCAGCGGCACACCAGGGTATCGGCCGCCGCCAGGGTCTTGAGCCCTGGGTCGAGGGCGAAGGCCTGGTTGAGTGCCCGGGCAAAGGCCTGCCAGCGCGCGCGTTGTGGCCACAGACGCTGGGCCGCATTTCGCTCGCCCACGGCGGCATGACCGGCGATCCGGCCTTCCACCAGCGCCAGCTCGCTGCCGCCAAAGCCGGTGCATTCGCCTGCCGCGTAGTGGTCGATGACACTGGTCGCCTGCCAAGGGTCGACCGCGAGAGCGTTCCCTGCCAGCGCGCAGCCCAGGGCCTGGCCCAGCTGGGTATTGGGAATCAAGCCAAAGCCGCAGGCCAATCGATCGCAGGCCAGTTCGACGACCTTGCCCTGTTGCAGCAGGCGTACCCCTTCCAGGCGCTCGCGGCCGAGGGCGGCCAGCACCTGGGTTCCGGTCCGGTAGTGAGCATCGAACAGGGTAACGGACTGCAGCAGCTTGTGCGGCCACCGCGGCAGCTGCGCGGCAAACCCGGCCACGGCACCACGCGAGGCCTGTTCGGCGATACGCAGCAGTTGCGCCCCCTGTTGCTTGGCGGTCGCGGCGCTGGCCAACAGCAGCGGCCCGCTGCCGGCGACCACCAGGCGTTCGCCGCGCACCGGGAGCCCGCCCTTGATCAGGGCTTGCAGGCCGCCGGCGCCAGTGACCCCGGGCAAGGTCCAGCCGGGGAAGGGCAGCAGCAATTCCCGTGCGCCGGTGCACAGGATCAGTTGGTGGTAGGTGATGGTCCAGCCGCGCTCATCATCTTCGACCAGCAATTGCTTTGCGCCGGCACGGGCGATAACCCGGGTAGCGGGGCAATGCCGCACATTGCCAAGGGCGGCCAGCTGTTCGCGCATTCGCTGCGCCTGGACGGGCAGTTTGGCCTGGGGACCGTCGCGCCAGATTTGCCCGCCGGCCAGGGGATTGTCGTCGAGCAACAGGATGCGTGCGCCACTGGGGGCGGCCGCGAGGGCGGCGGCCATGCCGGCCGGTCCGGCACCGATGATCAGCAGGTCGGTGTGTTCGCTCATGCCAGGGACTCCACGCGCATGCCGTCCCGGCACAGGGTCTGGCAGGCCAGGCGACGGCGGCCGTCGATGGTCACCCGGCACTCCTGGCAGACCCCCATGCCGCACAGTGGGGCACGGCGCTGGCCGCTGATCGAGGTGCGGCTGCTGCCGTCACCCCCCAGGGCCAGGGCGGCGGCGACACTGGTGCCTTCGGCGACCTGCAGTGCGCGGCCGTTCAACATCACTTCAGGCATGGGGCTGTGCTCCCAGAAAACGCTGTGGCAGATAGGGCTGGGCGTTGAGCGGCGGCGCCTCGTCAAACAGCTGGGCGGCCAGCAGATCGGCGGTGCCCAGGGCGGTGGTGACGCCCAGGCCTTCATGGCCGACCGCCAGCCACAGGCCCGGTCGCTGCGGGTGCTGGCCCACCAGCGGCAGCCCGTCGGGGCTGGCGGCGCGAAAGCCGGTCCAGGCGCGGATGCCATTGAGCTGGGCCAGGCCGGGCATGTACTCCACCGCACGCCTGAGCATTTTGGCCAGCATCCAGCCTTCTACTTGCGGGTCGCTGGTGCCGAACTGCCGCGAGGCACCGATAAACAGCTGGCCGGTGGGGCGTGGCTGGATATTGCAGGCGGTCGATGGCCCGCTGGCGTTATGGGCGCTGGTGACGTAACCCAGTTCCACCAGGGTGTGGGTGACGCTGCCCGGGTAGCGGTCGGTGATCAGCAGGTGGCCTTTCTTCGGCTCGATCGGCAGCTCCGGACACAGGTCCTTGGCCTGCACGCCATTGGCCAGGACCACCGCGTCGGCGCTTAGCCACTGGCCAGTGTCGAGGCGCACCCGGTTGCCCTCGATTTCGCTGACGCATCCCAGGCGCTGCTCGATGCCCGGGGTGTCGAGCATCCAGCGGGCGGCGCTGGGCGCATAGAGGATGCCGTCGCCCGGCAGCAGCAAGCCGCCTTCCAGGCCCTCGCGCAGCTGGGGTTCGAGGCGACGCAAGGCGGCACTGCCGATCAGTTCGCCGGCCACGCCATGGGCCTCGAGGTTGTGCGCCTTGCTCTGGGCCACCGCCATTTCCTCGGGGTTGGCCGCCAGCCACAGGGTGCCGTTCTGGCGAAAGGCGCAAGCCTCGGGCAGCGCCGGCGCCAGTTCGCGCCAGCGCCGCAAGGAATACGCGCTCAGGGCCAGTTCGGCCGGGTTGTCGTCCAGTACCAGCAAATGGCCCATGCCGGCTGCGGTGGCGCCCGGCAAACCGGCGTCCAGCACCAGCACCCGCAGACCACGCCGGGCCAGGACCTGGGCGCAGGCGGCGCCGATGATGCCGGCGCCGACGATGATGACCTCGGCCGCGGCGCCGGTGTTCACAGGCGAATGCCCCAGGCGAACGGATCGTCCGCTTGCAGGATCAGCGTGGCTTCGGCGCTGATAAAGGCGCGGCCGCGGATGGTCGGTACGATGGCCTCGCCCTGGCGCTCGAACGAGCCCTCGAACTCGCTGCCGATCACGCTCGCCTGGCGCCAGACCTCACCCGGTTGCAGTTTGCCGTCGGCCGCCAGGCAGGCCAACTTGGCGCTGGTACCGGTGCCACAGGGCGAGCGGTCGTAGGCCTTGCCCGGGCACAGCACAAAGTTGCGGCTGTCGGCCTGGGGATCCTCGGCGAAGAGTTCGACATGATCGATCAGGCCGCCGTCCGCACCGCGGATGCCCTGGACCTCCAGAGCCTGTTGCACGGCGTAGCTGTAGACGGTCAAGGCCTCGAGGTTGGCGCTGCTGACCTCCAGGCCGTGATCGGCGATCAGAAAGAACCAGTTGCCGCCCCAGGCGACATCGCCGACCACCTCGCCGAACCCCGGCACCTGCAGGCTGAGCCCCTTGGCATGCCGGTAAGCGGGGACATTGCGCACGCTGACCGAGCCGTCCTCGTGCAGGGTGGCTTGCACCGTGCCCACCGGGGTTTCGATGCGGTGCACACCGGCGCCGATCCTGCCCAGATGCGCCAGCGAGGCGACCAGGCCGATGGTGCCGTGACCGCACATGCCGAGGTAACCGGTGTTGTTGAAAAATATCACCCCGGCACAGGCGCTGGGGTCCACCGGCTGGCACAGCAGCGCGCCGACCAGCACATCGCTGCCGCGCGGTTCGAGCATGCAGGTGGCGCGCCATGGGTCGTGCTGGTCGGCCAGGCGTTGCCGCCGTTCGGCCATGCTGCCGGTGCCCAGGTCCGGAAAGCCGTCGATGACCAGGCGGGTCGGTTCGCCGCCGGTGTGGGAGTCGATCACGCTGATGCGTTTCATCACAGGTCAGTCCATTCGGGAGAATGAACGAAAGAGTGGCCTGTGCGAGGGCTGGCGGCTTGAGGGTTTTAGTCGATGCAGATGACGAAATCGGCACAATCGTGCCCTCTCAATGAGCGCGGGGCAGATGCTCGAGCAAGGTCGTGCAGACGCCGGCGATATGTTGGTCGAGCAGGGCCACGGCGCGCTCCACATCTTTGGCGCGGCAGGCGTCGAGGATTTCCCGGTGCTCGTGATCGGCCCTCTCCTTGCCGGCCGACAGGCTCATCTGCAGGCGCAGGTAGCGCTCCAGCTTGTCGTTGACCGAACGGATCAGGCCGACCAAAAAGGGCCGTTGCGCCGGTTCGTAGAGGCAGGCGTGCAGTTCCCAGTTGAGCTCGGCCCAGCGCCCGACGTCGTTTTCCCCGATAAACTCCTGGCAGATGCGTTCGGCGCGGGCAAAGGTGGCGTCGGTCATGTTGGGGATGGCCAGGCGCAGCACCTTGTCCTCGAGCAACATGCGCACTTCGAACATCTGCGCCAGTTCGGGTTCGGAGACCCGGGTGACCATCGCCCCGCGATTGCGCTGGAACACCACCAGCCCTTCGGCCTCCAGGCGCTTGAGTGCCTCGCGGACCGGGATTTTGCTGACATTGAACTGGCGGGCGATATCGTCCTGGCGGATCGGCTCATCTTCGTCGAACTGGCCGCCGATAATGGCCTCGCGCAGGTGCCGGGTGATGATTTCCGACGTGGACGGGGAGTTGCCCAGATCGGGTGCGTTGAGTTTGGGTAGGGTCACGGCAAGGGTCGTTCGAGGTGGTTTGTGACTAGGGTATACGAGTTTTCTCAACGCGAACTAGCCGCTGGCGTTTCGAAGGGCATGCCGCTCGGCCAGTCAGAGGCTTGGCGTAGGCTGGGGCAGCGGCGCAAGCGGCGAAGCGACAGGCTCCTGCCGCGGATAACACGCCGCCTAATCCACGCCAATCGGCCTGGCGCCGGGCGAGCGTGCCGGGATGGGGAACACGGGCTTGAGAATCCCCCGGGTCTACCTGCAGGCGTAGGGTGGGTTAGCGGCGCATATCAACATCGACCTGCCCCTACGCAGGTCTTTCGCCGCGTAACCCACGCGGATCGGTCCAGCGCAGGGGACATGCCAAGGTATCCGCCAACGCGGGTAGGGCGGCCGGAAAATTAGCCGACGCCTGGCCTGGTTTCGTCTGTCTACAGCTTGCCGCTGAGAAAGACCAGCGAATGCCCATGGGCCTCGGCGGCGCGGCGCTGGTGATAGCTGCTGCGATGCGAGCAATTGAACCCATGTTCGGCATCCGGGTAGCTGCGGATGTCCACCGCCCCACGCTGCGCGAACGCTGCCCTGATGCCTGCCACGGCATCCATCGGGATATGACTGTCCTGTTCGCCGAAGTGCATCAGCACGGGCACCGTTATGGCGTCGGCACGTTGCAGCTGGTGCTGAATACCACCGCCGTAGTAGCACACCGCGGCATCGACCAACCCCTGGACGGCGCTGTGGTAGGCCAACAGGCCGCCGAAGCAGAACCCCAGGCTCGCCAGCTTGCCATCCAGTGCGGGGTGGGATTTCAAGGCGCTGACGGTGAGGGCGATATCGGCCACTGCCTGATCGACCGGGGTGGCGTTCATCAGCTCGACGGCGCGTTGCCAGCCGGCCTGGTCGTAGTCCAGCTCGATACGTGCACCGCTGCGCCAGAACAGGTCGGGTACCAGCACCACATAACCGTCCGCCGCGTATTGCTCGGCCACCGAGCGAATGTGCGCGTTGACGCCGAAAATTTCCTGCAGCAACACGATGCCCGGGCCTTTACCGGTGTGGGGTAGCGCCAGGTAGGCGCCGAAGCGACCATCCTGGCTGTCGATCTCGATCCATTGGCTGGTGATGCTCATAGGCTTCCCTGTCGGTTTTCGGTGAGTGGTCAGTGTGCCCGGGTGTCGCTGAGTTGTTCCAGCAGTAAGCGTTTTGGCGCAGCCAGCAGCTCTTTGGACAGCTCGGGATCCTGAACGCTGCGCGACAGCAGTAGGGCGCCGATCAGCGTTGAAAGGATCAGCATGCTCTGCTGCGCGGCAGTTTCGCCCTCCAAGTGGTTCTGGATCATCTCCAGCCGACTGCGGATGACCCGGTCCGTGGTGGCGCTGGGCGTACCACGTTGGCCGAGTTCGGCGCACAGCGTGGGCAAGGGGCAGCCAGCCCCCGGGTCGTTCCGATGAGCCTCGGACAGGTAGCCGCTGATCAAGGCCTGCAGGGGGTTTTCGCGTGTTGCCATCTCGGCGGTCGCCGCGTCGGTTTGCCGTATCGCCTGGCCCAATGCCTGTTCCACCAGGTCATCCTTGGACTTGAAGTGGGCATAAAAGCCGCCATGGGTCAGCCCCAGGGCCTTCATCAAGGGCTGCAACCCGGTCGCGGCCACGCCGTCACGGCGGAACAGGCGAGCGGCCTCCTCGAGGATGCGTTGATGGGTTTGGGCTTTATGGTCTTCTGAATAACGCATGGCTGTCCTGCAAGGGCGACTGAGCTAGATGTTGAGCATAATCTAACGCCATTCGCCCGGCAGTGACAGTTCGGGCCGCTGAAACGCGCCTTTCAGGTCGACCGCCAGCACGCCGTGGCAGTCATCAGGCTGTGGCGCTGACTAAATGATGGACAGCATACCAATATAATATTATGGTCGAAATATAACTGTTGGCGACTACCGCCGACCGTGCGAAGCAGGAGCTGAGCCATGGCGCATCCAGCGTCTCCATCCCGAAGCCTATTTCTGATCCTGGTGGCACTGACCGCCCTGGGGGAAATCTCCACGCAACTGATAGTGCCCAGTTTGGGGGCGCTGGAGCTGGCCATGTCCGCCCGTCCGGGCAGCAGCCTGCTAGCGCTTTCGGTGTTCGTGGGGGCCTTTGGGCTGGGTCAGTTGGTCCTGGGGCCGTTGTCCGACCGCATTGGCCGCCGACCGGTGCTGCTCGCCGGGCTGTCGGTCTACCTGCTGGCCACCCTGTGGCTGTTGTTGGCCGGCAGCATGGCGGAGTTTATTGCCGCCCGCGTGCTCCAGGGGCTCGGCGCGTGCGCGGCCATCGTGTTGGCACGGGCCATCGTGCGTGATGTGTGGCAGGCCCAGGCCGGCCCCGCATTGGCCCAGACGGTGATCGGCATGCTCTGTGCCATTGCCGTCGCGCCCATGCTCGGTGGTGCCCTAAGTCTCCATGCCGGCTGGCGTGCACCGATCGCGCTGGCGCTGCTGGTAGGTGCCTGCACTCTGGTGGCGGTCCTCAACCTGTACCGCGAAAGCAACCCGCGGCTGGATCCTCAGGCCGGGCAGTTGAAAACCCTGGCGGGCAACTATGCCGACTTGCTCAAGGCGCGTTCGTTTCAGGCTTTTGCCCTGACCCTGGCGTGCACCTATGGTGCGATGTTCGCCATGATCGCCGGGTCGTCGGCAGTCTATATGGGTCTGCTGGGGTTGAGCGCGGCGCAGTACGGCCTGATTTTCGGCCTGATTGTCTCGGGCCTGATCGCCGGGGCCTTTTTCACCCAACGGATGATTATGCACTGGGGCCCGGACAAGATCGTGGCGTTGGGCGTCGCGCTGGTGGCGATGGGCTCGCTCTCGACCTGGGCAATCTACCAAGGCCTGGGGTTGTCCGTGCTTGGCCTGTCGTTGCCCCAGGTGCTGGTCACGCTGGGGGGCGGCATGGTGCTGCCGGCCAGCGTCGCCGGGGCGGTGATGCCCAATGCCCAGCGTGCCGGACTGGCGGCCGGCTTTATGGGCTTTGCGCAGATGGCCGGTGCGACCCTCAGTGGTGTCCTGCTCAGCCTGCTGCAGGATGGTTCGGCATGGCCCATGGTGCTGCTCAACAGCCTGTTTGCGGCGGCGGCCTTCTGTGCGTTCCAACTGCTGCGCGGAAGAGCCCCGATCGCGGGGCTGGCGGTGGTCAAGCGGCCTTGAGAAGGGGCACTTGGAGCCGGCTGCGTCAGATTCACCGGGCGCGACGGCGCCCAGCGGATGGCGGCTGTCAGGTCGAGATGGGGGGCAGGCACGACGATTCCGCCTGATTTGCCAGCGGCCAGCGGGTCCTCGCCTGCCGCACCGGTGCGTGGGTGGTTCAATGCTCGAAATGCGGCCCTGGCCCGGCTTGTCCCAAGTTGTCCTCGGCATTGCGCAATGGGCAGGCTTTCAGGGACAGGCAGCCGCAGCCGATGCAACCGTCTAGTTGATCGCGCAATTGGCTCAGGCTGTGGATGCGCTCGTCCAATTCCGCCTTCCAGGAACGCGACAGGCGCTGCCAGTCCTGGGCGGTGGGGGTGCGCTCGGCCGGCAGCGCCTGCAGGGCCTCGGCAATGGCGGCCAGCGGAATACCGACCCGCTGCGCGACCTTGATCACCGCCAGTCGACGCAGGATCGAGCGCGGGTAGCGCCGTTGGTTGCCCGCGGTGCGCCGCGCACGAATCAGTCCCTTGGATTCGTAGAAATGCAGGGTGGACACGGCCAGGCCGCTGCGTGCGGCCGCTTCGCCGATCGCCAGGTCGGTGCCGGGCAGGGCCGTGGTGGAATCCTCGGCGGGTGGTTTCATGGCGGCTCCGTAAAGCGCTTGACCTCAAGTTAAGTTGAGATCATAGAGTGCCCGGGTCTTCGCGCTCAAGCCCCGCTCAAGGAGTCCCATGAAGAACCCGCAAGCGTTGTCACCGGTCCTCGCTTTTATCAATCCGCCGGGTCTCTATGATCCCCGTGCCAATGGCTACAGCCATGTGGTGACGGCCACCGCGAGTGCGCCGATTCGCCTGATCCAGATCGCCGGCCAGGGCGGGGAAAACGCCGAAGGTCAGTTGGCAAAGGGTTTCCCTGCGCAAGTCAGCCAGGCCCTGGACAACCTGCAGCTGGCGCTGCACGCGGCCCAGGCCACCTTAGCCGATGTGATCAAGCTCAGCGTGTTGATCGTCGATCACGATGAGGACCGGCTGGCCGTCCTCAGCCGCGAACTATTGCGCCTTTGGGGCGACCAGCCTACACCGGCCTGCACCCTGATTCCGGTGCCGCGCCTGGCGCTGGACGGCATGCTGTTCGAAATCGAGGCCTTGGCGGTAATGCAGGTGGGGTCATGAGCGCCGCGGTGCTGGATCTGGCGCCAGAGCGCCCGACTTACTTGAGCCTGCCCGTGCTGCTGTTGATGGCGGCGGCCACCGGCCTGTGTGCCGGCAGCAATTACTTCAATCAGCCGTTGTTGCACTCCATCGCCCAAGCGTTGCAGATCAGCGAAGGGATGGCGGCGTTCACCGTGACCCTTTCCCAGCTTGCTTACGCCCTGGGGTTGCTGTTTCTGGTGCCCCTGGGCGACAAGCTTGAGCAGCGTGGCCTGGTGGTTGGCCTGATGCTGCTGGCCGCGCTGGGCTTGCTGATCAGCGGCTACGCGCCGAATTTTTCCGTGCTGGTGGTGGGCACCCTGATCACCGGGCTGTTCTCGGTCGCCGCCCAGACGCTGGTACCCATGGCCGCCGGCTTGTCGGACCCGCAGCGCAGCGGTCGAGCGGTCGGGGTGGTGATGAGTGGCCTGCTTGCTGGCATTCTACTGGCGCGCAGCGCGGCCGGGCTGCTCTCGGCGCTGGGCGGCTGGAACACGGTCTACCGCTACGCGGCGGTGTGTATGGTGCTGCTGGCCCTGACGTTATGGTGGGTGCTGCCTCGCAGTCGCCAGCCGAACCCCGCCAGTTATCTCGCGGTACTGCGTTCCCTGGGCGGGTTGGTCAAGCGCCACCCGCGCCTGCGCAGCCGGGCCTTGCTGGGGGCATTGGCGTTCGCCTCGGTCAGCGTGCTGTTTTCCACCATGGCATTGCTGCTGTCGGGACCCGCGCATGGTCTGAGCGATCGTGATATTGGCCTGGTCGGCGTGGTGGGGGTGGTTGGGGTGCTGATGGCCAGCGTGGCGGGGCGCCTGGCCGACAGAGGCTGGCGGCAAATCACCAGCGCCGCTTCAGTGTTGCTGCTGCTGGTCGGCTGGGCGTGCCTGGCCTTGGGGGAAGCGCACCTGGGTTGGTTCGTGCTGGGAATCCTGATCATCGATCTGGCGTTGCCTGGCGTGCATGTGAGCAATCAGAGCGTGATCTACGGCTTGGCCGCGGATGCCCGTTCGCGCATCAATGCGGTCTACATGACCTGCTACTTTGCGGGCGCGGCCAGTGGTTCGGCGCTGGGTGCCCTGGCGTGGCACCGCGGCGGCTGGCAGCTGACCTGCGCGGTCGGGGCGGCGCTGGCGCTGCTCAGTGGTGTGATCCTGGGGTATGACCAGTGGCTGGTACGGCGCGCACGCAGCCCTGAATAGAGGGAGCACGCCCCCGCGCCTGTACGCTCATCCGGCCTTTGGACGGGATCAAATAGGCTGATTTTCCATGCGCGCCCTGAGTGCCAGCTTGATCTGCTCGCGCCACTCATGGGCGGTCAGGGACCACGCCTGGCAGTCCTCGCTGTTGGCAAAGCCTTGAAGATCGAGCTGCAGTTCCCGGATGCTGCGTCTGCGATAACAGAGCACGGCGAAGGGTTTTTTTCTCAAGTTGATCACGGTCGTCTCCTCCCTGGAAAAGCGGCTCCACCGCCCTGACATGGCCCGGGAGCCTGCTGTGCTAAGTCGACCTCGGCCAGGTAAAAATATTGAATTTTTTCAGCAGGCTTCTGGGAGTGGCCGCCAATCGTTAGCCGCTGAACGTCATCTGGAATCGGGTGTACCCCTCGCTCGACAGGCAGCGAACGGTGCCACCGTGGGCTTCGACTATGGCCCGGGTAATGGCCAGGCCGAGCCCGACGTGCCGAGAGGCGGCCGTGTGGGGGGCCGCGTCGATGCGGTAGAACCGCTCGAACAGTCGTTCCAGCTGCCCCGGAGCGATCGCCTCGCCGGGGTTTTCGACGGTCAGCTGAAGGTCCTTGGCCGTGCGCGTGATAAGCACCCTGATCGCCTGTCCATCGGCGGTGTAGCGCAGCGCGTTGGACAGCAGGTTGGACAGCGCGCGCTCCAGCATCAAGCGGTCGCCACTCAGCTGGCCGGCCCCCTCAAGTGTCAGGCGAATGCCGCGTTCGTCGGCCAACAGCTGGTAATATTCGAACAGCTTGAGCACCAACGGGCCCAGGTCAATATCGGCCCGGCTCGGCATCGCCAAACCGTTCTCCGACTTGGCCAGAAACAACATGTCATCGATGGTGCGCGCCATTCGCCGGAATTCGTCGAGGTTGGCGTACAGAGTGTCCTCATAGGCCTCACGGCCCCGCGCGTGGCTGAGTACCACTTCGGTGTGGGTCATCAGGTTACTGACCGGAGTGCGCAGTTCATGGGCAATGTCGGTGGAAAAGTTCGACAGGCGACCGAAGGCATCGTCCAGCCGGGCGAGCATGGCATTAAAGGCGCTCACCAGGTCGCGCAGCTCGTGGGGTACCGGTTCCAGCGGAATCCGCTCCTTAAGGGCGCGCGCTGACATGGATGCGGCCAGTCGGGTGACCTGCCGTACCGGGCGTAGTCCATTGCGGGCCACTAGCCAGCCCAGCCCGGCGCTGATCAGGGCGCTGAGGGTCAGGCCGATCCAGAACCAGCGGTGCAATTGCTGGAAGAAATGCATATGGGTGGTCACGTCGAGCATCAGCACGGCGCTGGTCGGCGCCGGTTGCCCCGTGGGCGACACCCTGGCCTTCAGGACGCGGTACAGGCGTCCCTCCCGCTGCCAATCCCAGGGGTGGTCCTCGGGCCGTTGTCGATAATCCGCGGGCGTTGGGGTCGCTTCGGGAATCGCCAGCACTGTGCTGCCGTCGGCGGCCAGCAACAGAACGCTCAGGTCCGGGTGCGCGCCGAGCAGGGTTCGCAGGCGAGGCGCCAGCGCGGAGATCGGCTCGTTGGGCGGCATCTGCGCCATCAGCTGGCGGGTCGCCTCGAGTTTTTCCAACAGCGCCTGCCGATCAAGCAGTTCGAAGTGGTGCCGGCTCAGCGCCGTGAAGCTCAACGCGGCGACGGCCAGCACCGCGACCACCGCGACCATAAACATCAGGCTCAGGCGGGTGGTCAGCGACAGCCGAATCATGGGTTCGCCTCACTGTCGAAGCGGTAGCCCAGGCCACGTGCGGTATGAATCAGTTTGGGCGCAAAACCTTCGTCGATCTTGGTCCGCAGGCGGCGCACCGCGACCTCGATGACGTTGGTTTCGCTGTCGAAATGCAGGTCCCAAACCTGGGCCGCGATCAGCGATTTAGGCAGTACTTCGCCGCGCCGCCGCATAAAAAACTCGAGCAGGGCGAATTCCTTGGCGGTTAGCTCGATCCGCTGCCCGGCGCGCGTGGCGCGACGGGTCAGCAGGTCGATGTGCAGGTCAGCGAGGCTCAGTCGGGTCGCCTGCGCGGCGGCCGTGCCACGTCTTAGCAGGGTACGTACCCGTGCCAGCAGTTCCGAGAAGGCAAAGGGTTTGATCAGGTAGTCGTCGGCGCCTAGCTCCAGGCCCTTGACCCGGTCCGCCACGCCATCGCGGGCGGTCAGAAACAACACCGGCAGGGTCAGTCCCGCGCTACGTATCCCGCTCAGTACCTCCCAGCCCTGCATTCCTGGCATCAGCACATCGAGGATCAGCAGGTCGTATTGATCGCTCAGGGCATGCTGCAGGGCTGCACGGCCGTCGGTGACCCGCTCGACCGTAAAGCCGGCTTCACTGAGGCCCTGCTGCAGGTAGGTGCCGGTGGTGATCTCATCTTCCGCAATCAGCAGTTTCATAAGGCGAGCTCCCGATCAGTGGTGCGAGTACGTGGGAAAAACCACGGCGGTGGGCGAATCAGCAGCGTTGACGTGGATACCTGCCCGCAGCAGGCCGATTGTCGCTCGGGGCGCGATTGTCGGCCAGTCATCCGGCAGCGCGCGCAGAAGCGGCTACAGTGGAGCGCTCAATCGAATCAAATGGAGCGGATACGATGAGTTGTCTGATATGCGGGGCGGGTGCCCAGGTGCTGCAAACCGGCGTCGCCGATTGGGAGGAGCGCGAGTGTGCCCAGTGCGGCCGCTACAAGGTGGCGCAAACCTTGCTGTCGACCATGGGCGACATGGTGTTCGATGTGGACAAGACTCGCCAATGGATCGCCAGTAACAGTGGCACCGGCCAGGCCCCCCGGCTGAGTCCCTTGTACGCCTGCCTGGTCAGTGCCGAGCCCGATGCGAACGAAACTTGAGTACTAGCCCGGAAGGGCGTGAGGGGCCTTTGGGGCGACGCTGTGAGGTCGCCGGGGCTGGTTCGGATTTCGCTGACATTCTGCATAAGGTGACTTCTTCAGTTTGACCCTCTAGAATGCTTGCCCTTGATTCTGGGGCCGGAAACGGCCGGCTTACGTCTGTGCAACGAGGAATATCCATGCAAGTTTCTGTTGAAAACACTTCCGCTCTCGAGCGTCGCATGACCATCGGCGTTCCGGCCGAGCGCATTGAGACCGAAGTCAACAAGCGTCTGCAGCAGACTGCCCGTCGCGCTAAAGTGCCTGGCTTCCGTCCGGGCAAAGTGCCGATGAGCGTGATCCGTCAGCGTTACGAGGACTCCGCTCGTCAGGAAGCCCTGGGCGACCTGATTCAAGCGACCTTCTACGAAGCTGTGGTTGAGCACAAACTCAACCCGGCCGGCAACCCTGCCGTCGAGCCCAAGGTGTTCGAAAAAGGCAAGGATCTGGAATATGTTGCCACCTTTGAAGTCTTCCCCGAGTTCCAGGTGGCCGGCTTCGAGAGCCTGGCTATCGATCGCCTGCAGGCCGATGTGGCCGATGCTGATCTGGACAACATGCTGGAAATCCTGCGCAAGCAGAATACCCGCTTCGCGGACGCCGAGCGTGCCGCTCAACTGGACGACCAGGTGACGATCGATTTCGTTGGCAAGGTCGACGGCGAGGTGTTCGCTGGCGGTTCCGCCAAGGGCACGCAACTGGTGCTGGGCTCCAAGCGCATGATCCCGGGTTTCGAAGACGGTCTGGTCGGTGCCACTGTTGGTGAAGAGCGCGTGTTGAACCTGGAATTCCCGGCTGAGTATCAGAACCTGGAACTGGCCGGCAAGGCGGCCGAGTTTACCGTGACTGTCACCCGCATCGCCGCCCCCACGCTGCCGGAGCTGAACGACGAGTTCTTCGCCCTGTTCGGGATCAAGGATGGCGGCCTGGAAGGCTTCCGTGCCGAGGTCCGCAAGAACATGGAGCGCGAACTGCGCCAGGCGGTCAAATCCAAGGTCAAGAACCAGGTGATGGACGGTCTGCTGACGGCCAATCCGCTGGACGTGCCGAAATCCCTGCTGGGCAATGAAGTCAATCGCCTGCGCGTGCAAGCCGTCCAGCAGTTCGGCGGCAACGTCAAGCCGGAGCAATTGCCTGCCGAACTGTTCGAAGAGCAGGCCAAGCGCCGTGTCGCGTTGGGTTTGATCGTCGCCGAGGTGGTCAAGCAGTTCGAACTCAAGCCTGATGAAGCCCGCGTGCGCGAGATGATCCAGGAGATGGCTTCGGCCTACCAGGAGCCTGAGCAAGTGGTCGCGTGGTACTACAAGAACGACCAGCAACTGAACGAAGTGCGTTCTGTTGTGCTCGAAGAACAAGTTGTGGATACTGTTCTGCAGAAGGCCAATGTGACCGACAAACGGGTCTCTTACGAAGAAGCGGTCAAGCCAGCGGAAGCCCCGCAAGCAGCCTGATCGTCCCTTTAGTTAGAGCACACCATAAGCCAGCCTTCGTGCTGGCTTATGCGTATTTGAGACATGACTAGTAAGGGAGCGAGCGTAAGACATGTCCCGTAATCCTTTTGTGCAGCAAGACATTCAGGCCGCTGGCGGTTTGGTGCCCATGGTCATCGAGCAGTCCGCCCGTGGCGAACGCGCCTATGACATCTACTCGCGCCTGCTCAAGGAGCGTGTGATTTTCCTGATCGGCCCGGTAGAGGACTACATGGCCAATCTGGTGGCCGCACAGCTGTTGTTCCTCGAGGCCGAGAACCCGGACAAGGACATTCACCTGTACATCAACTCGCCAGGTGGTTCGGTGACTGCCGGCATGTCGATCTACGACACCATGCAGTTTATCAAGCCTGACGTCTCGACCACCTGCATCGGCCAAGCCTGCAGCATGGGCGCCTTGCTGCTGGCCGGCGGTGCCGCCGGCAAGCGTTACTGCCTGCCGCACTCGCGGATGATGATTCACCAGCCGCTCGGTGGCTTTCAGGGGCAGGCCTCGGACATCGAGATCCATACCCGCGAAATCCTCACCATTCGCGACCGCCTGAACCAGATTCTGGCCCACCACACCGGCCAGCCCATCGAAGTGATCGCCCGTGATACGGATCGCGACAACTTTATGAGCGGCGAGGTGGCGGTCAAGTATGGCCTGATTGATCAGGTCCTCAGCAAGCGCCCAGGCGCCGCTCCAGGCGCCTAAACGGCGTCCCGCTGGTAATATTCAGATGCGTTGCGGGCTTGTAAAAGCCCGCAATTGCCTCCATCTTGTGTTTCAAGCCTACCGGATTGGATTGATCGAATGACTGACACCCGCAACGGCGAGGACAACGGCAAATTGCTCTATTGCTCCTTCTGCGGCAAAAGCCAGCATGAAGTGCGCAAATTGATTGCCGGCCCCTCGGTCTTTATCTGTGACGAGTGCGTCGACCTGTGCAATGACATCATCCGTGAGGAGGTGCAGGAAGCCCAGGCCGAGAGCAGTGCACATAAACTTCCTGCCCCGAAGGAAATCAGCGGCATCCTCGACCAGTATGTGATCGGTCAGGAGCGAGCGAAGAAGGTGCTGGCGGTGGCGGTGTACAACCACTACAAACGCCTTAACCAGCGTGAGAAAAAGGACGACGTCGAGCTGGGCAAAAGTAACATCCTGCTCATCGGGCCGACCGGTTCGGGTAAAACCCTGCTGGCCGAAACCCTGGCGCGTCTGCTCAACGTGCCCTTCACCATAGCCGATGCCACCACCTTGACCGAAGCCGGTTATGTAGGTGAGGACGTCGAGAACATCATCCAGAAGCTGTTGCAGAAGTGCGATTACGATGTGGAAAAGGCCCAGATGGGCATCGTCTACATCGATGAGATCGATAAGATTTCGCGCAAATCGGACAACCCGTCGATTACCCGCGACGTTTCTGGCGAGGGCGTGCAGCAGGCGCTGCTGAAGCTGATCGAGGGCACTGTGGCCTCGGTTCCACCTCAGGGTGGGCGCAAGCACCCGCAACAGGAGTTTTTGCAGGTCGACACCCGCAATATCCTGTTCATCTGTGGTGGCGCGTTTTCTGGCCTGGAAAAGGTCATCCAGGGGCGGTCCACCAAGGGCGGTATCGGTTTCAATGCCGATGTCCGTAGCAAGGACCTGGGCAAGAAGATCGGCGAGTCGCTGCGTGAAGTCGAGCCGGACGATTTGGTCAAGTTTGGCCTGATCCCCGAGTTCGTCGGGCGTCTGCCGGTCATCGCCACGCTGGACGAGCTGGACGAAGCGGCGCTGATGCAGATCCTCACCGAGCCGAAGAACGCTTTGACCAAGCAATACGCCAAGCTGTTCGAAATGGAAGGTGTCGACCTGGAGTTCCGTCCGGACGCGCTCAAGTCGGTCGCCCATCGTGCGTTGGAGCGCAAGACCGGTGCCCGCGGCCTGCGTTCGATCCTGGAAGGCGTGCTGCTGGACACCATGTACGAAATCCCCTCGCAGTCTGAAGTCAGCAAGGTGGTCATCGACGAAAGTGTCATCGCCGGCACCTCCAAGCCGCTGTTGATCTACGAGAACAACGAGCCCAAAGCCAAGGCTGTTCCCGAGGCCTGAGCGGGTCCGTAACCGCTGTACCAAGGGGCCTGCGGGCCCCTTTGTTTTTGCGGGCGCTGCGCTTGTTTTTTCCGGTTGTAGCCCCCATCTTGGTTTGGGTACTCCCATCTGTTTATGGCCGTCTGGCCGCCGTAGGGCCTAAATGATGAAGACAACCGTCGAATTGCCTCTCCTGCCATTGCGCGATGTCGTGGTCTATCCGCACATGGTTATCCCGCTGTTCGTGGGGCGTGAAAAATCCATCGAGGCCTTGGAAGCTGCGATGACCGGCGACAAGCAGATTCTCTTGGTCGCGCAAAGGAACCCGGCTGATGACGATCCCAGCGAGGAGGCCCTGTATCGGGTCGGCACGGTTGCCACCGTGTTGCAGCTGCTCAAGCTGCCTGATGGTACCGTCAAGGTGTTGGTCGAAGGTGAACAGCGCGGCACCATCGAGCGTTTTGTCGAAGTCGAGGGGCATTGCCGCGCGGATGTCAGCCTGATCGAAGAGGTCGAGGTCGCCGAGCGCGAATCCGAAGTCTTTATCCGCAGCCTGCTGAGCCAATTCGAGCAGTACGTGCAGTTGGGCAAGAAAGTGCCTGCCGAGGTACTGTCCTCCCTCAACAGCATCGACGAGCCTGGTCGCCTGGTCGATACCATGGCCGCGCACATGGCGTTGAAGATCGAGCAGAAACAGGAGATTCTCGAGGTCACCGAGTTGTCGGAGCGGGTCGAGCATGTGTTGGCGCTGCTGGATGCCGAGATCGACCTGTTGCAAGTGGAAAAGCGCATCCGTGGTCGCGTTAAAAAGCAGATGGAGCGCAGCCAGCGCGAGTACTACCTGAATGAGCAGATGAAGGCCATTCAAAAGGAACTCGGCGACAGCGACGAGGGCCACAACGAACTCGAGGAGCTGAAAAAGCGTATCGAGGGCGCAGGCCTGACCAAGGAGGCGCATGCCAAGGCGACGGTCGAGCTGAACAAGCTCAAGCAGATGTCGCCCATGTCGGCGGAAGCCACGGTGGTGCGCTCCTATATCGATTGGCTGGTGAACGTCCCCTGGAAGGCCGAGACCAAGGTGCGCTTGGACCTGTCCAAGGCCGAAGGCATTCTTGACGCTGACCATTACGGTCTGGAAGAGGTCAAGGAGCGCATTCTCGAGTACCTCGCAGTGCAGAAGCGCGTGAAGAAGATCAAGGGACCCGTGCTGTGCCTGGTCGGACCGCCGGGGGTGGGCAAGACGTCGCTGGCCGAGTCGATCGCCCATGCCACCAACCGCAAGTTCGTGCGCATGGCCTTGGGCGGGGTCCGTGATGAAGCGGAAATTCGCGGGCACCGGCGCACCTACATTGGTTCCATGCCGGGTCGCCTGATCCAGAAAATGACCAAGGTCGGCGTGCGCAATCCGCTTTTCCTGCTCGATGAAATCGACAAGATGGGCAACGACATGCGCGGCGATCCGGCCTCGGCGCTGCTCGAGGTGCTGGATCCGGAGCAGAACCACAATTTCAATGATCACTACCTTGAGGTCGACTACGACCTGTCCGACGTGATGTTCATCTGCACCGCCAACTCCATGAATATTCCGGCGCCGCTGCTGGACCGCATGGAGGTGATTCGCCTGCCGGGGTACACCGAAGACGAGAAGATCAATATCGCCGTCAAGTACCTCGCGCCCAAGCAGACCCAGGCCAATGGCCTGAAAAAAGGCGAGCTGGAATTCGAAGAGGCGGCGATCCGCGACATCATCCGCTACTACACCCGCGAGGCGGGAGTGCGCAACCTGGAGCGGCAACTCGCCAAGGTCTGCCGTAAGGCGGTGAAGGAACATGCCAGCGCCAAGCGCTTCAAGGTGCTGGTCACCGCTGAGCTGCTGGAGCGTTTCCTCGGGGTACGTAAGTACCGCTATGGCTTGGCCGAAGTGGAAGACCAGATCGGTCAGGTGACCGGTCTGGCCTGGACCCAGGTGGGTGGCGAACTGCTGACCATCGAGGCAGCCGTGGTTCCTGGCAAAGGGCAACTGATCAAGACCGGTTCGCTGGGGGATGTGATGGTCGAATCCATCACCGCGGCGCTGACTGTGGTGCGCAGCCGCGCCAAAAGCCTGGGAGTGGCCCTGGACTTCCATGAGAAGCGCGACATCCATATCCATATGCCCGAGGGGGCGACACCCAAGGACGGCCCCAGCGCGGGCGTAGGCATGTGCACGGCCCTGGTATCGGCACTGACCCAGATCCCGGTGCGTGCCGACGTCGCCATGACTGGCGAAATCACCCTGCGTGGGCAGGTGCTGGCCATCGGCGGGCTGAAGGAAAAATTGCTGGCGGCGCACCGTGGCGGAATCAAGACGGTGATCATTCCGGAAGAGAATGTGCGTGATCTGAAAGAGATTCCGGAGAATATTAAGCAGGACCTTCAGATTAAACCGGTTAAATGGATTGACGAGGTCCTGCAAATTGCGCTGCAATACGCCCCGGAGCCCTTGCCTGATGCGGCTCCGGAGCTGGTAGCGCAGGATGACAAGCGCGAGTCTGACTCTAAGGAGAGAATCAGCACGCATTAGCCGGGGGGCTTCCTTGACACATTTTTAGAGCCCTTGTTATAAAGCGGCTCTTTATGTGGCGGCAGGCCCACCAGCACCGCTTTGCCTACACCCAAAAATTAAGAAACAAACTCAACAGAAATAAGGGGACTTAGAGTGAACAAGTCGGAACTGATTGATGCCATCGCCGCATCTGCTGATATTCCTAAAGCTGTAGCTGGCCGTGCGCTGGATGCTGTAATCGAGTCCGTAACTGGCGCTCTGAAGGCTGGCGACTCCGTCGTGCTGGTGGGCTTCGGTACTTTCGCTGTCAAGGAACGTGCTGCCCGTACTGGCCGCAACCCGCAGACCGGTAACCCGATCAGCATCGCTGCCGCCAAGATTCCAGGTTTCAAAGCCGGCAAGGCCCTGAAAGACGCTGTCAACTAAGCGTTCTTCGGGAGTTGCCCAGCCATTTCGGGCCTGGCTCGAAATGGACGTGGAGCGGTCATCCAACCGGTTAGCTTACCGGTCTGGCATGTGGGATTCGTCACTCTAGATCCCTTCCGCTCCGCCAGTTACGAGAAGGCGCATCTTCGATGCGCCTTTCTTCTATCCGGATTTTACCCACGCTGCGCGGCTGCTGATCATGTGCAGCCGTTCTGGGGGACGCATGCTTCAGAATATCAGGGACAATTCACAGGGTTGGATTGCCAAAACCATCATCGGCATCATCGTCGCGCTGATGGCGTTGACCGGTTTCGACGCCATTTTCAATTTCTCCAGCAACCAGCAGAACGCCGCCGAGGTCAATGGCGAGGCCATTGCCTTGAACGACCTGAGCCGTGCCGCAGAGATGCAACGTCGTCAGCTGTCCCAGCGATTGGGCAAGGACTTTGACGCCTCGATGCTGGATGAAAAGCTGTTGCGCGAAGCGGCCCTCAAGGGGCTGATCGAACGTGAGCTGATGCTGCAGAGCGCCAAGAACGCCGACTTCGCCTTCTCGCCGCAAGGCCTGGACCAACAGATTTTGCGCCTGCCGGAATTCCAGGTGGAAGGCAAGTTCAGTCCGGACCGCTTCGACCAAGTGATCCGTCAGATGGGCTATACCCGTCTGCAGTTTCGCAGCATGCTGGAAGAGGAAATGCTGATTGGCCAGGTCCGTGCCAGCCTTTCCGCCAGCAGCTTTGTGACCGATGAGGAAGTGGCGGCCTTCGCCCGCCTGGAAAATCAGACCCGCGATTTCGCCACCCTGACGTTCAAGGCCGATCCGGCCGCAGTCAAGTTGACCGATGACGACGTCAAGGCTCACTACACCGCTCATGCTTCGCAATACATGAGCCCCGAGCAGGTGGTGCTGGAGTACGTGGAGCTGAAGAAGGAATCCTTCTTCGCCCAGGTCACGGTCGCCGAGGCGGAATTGCAAGCGCAGTACAAGAAGGAAGTTGCCAGCCTGGCCGAACAGCGCCAGGCCGCACATATCCTGATCGCGGTTGACGACAAGGTGACCGATGAGCAGGCCAAGGCCAAACTGGATGAGGCGCAAAAGCGTCTGGACCAGGGCGAGTCCTTTGCCGAAGTGGCCAAGTCGGTGTCCCAGGACCCGGGCTCGGCGGCCAACGGTGGCGACCTCGGCTATGCCGGTCCGGGGGTCTACGACCCCGCCTTCGAGAAGGCGCTTTATGAGCTCAAGCAGGACCAGGTCTCGGTACCGGTGCGCAGCCAGTTCGGTTGGCACTTGATCAAGCTGTTGGGCGTCCAGGCGCCTGAGGTCCCGACCTTCGCCAGTCTGAAGGACAAGATCGAGCGTGACTTGAAAACCCAGCAGGTCGAACAGCGTTTCGTCGAGGTGTCCAAGTCGCTTGAGGATGCCGCGTTCGAAGCCTCCGATCTGGCCCAGCCGGCACAGGAACTGGGACTCAAGGTGCAAACCAGCGTGGCCATCGGCCGTGAAGGCGGCGAAGGCCTGGCAGCCAATCGCCAAGTGCTGGAAGCCGCGTTCAGCCCTGAAGTGTTGGAGGAGGGTGCCAATAGCACGGCGATCGAGCTGGACCCTGATACCGTGGTGGTATTGCGCGTCAAGGAGCATAAAAAGCCGGAGCAGCAGAAGCTGGAGCAAGTCGATGCCAGCATCCGTGCCCAGTTGACCCGTGAACGTGCCAACGAAGCGGTGAAGGCCAAGGGTGATGCCCTGTTGGCGGGACTGCGTGAGGGCAAGACACCGCTTAGCCCGACGCAGGATGGCCAGCCGTGGAAAGTCGTGGAGGCTGCGACCCGCAACCAGGAAGGGCTCGATCCGGCGGTCGCCCAAGCGCTGTTCCGCATGCCGCGTCCGGTGGGCGAGGGCAAGCCAGTGTTCTCCAGCGTGACCCTGGGTAATGGCGATTTGGTGGTGCTGCAGCTCAAGGGAGTCAGTGAGCCGCAATCGGAATTGAAGGAAGAGGATAAGGCCCTGTTCCGACGTTTCCTCGCCTCGCGCAGCGGCGAGCAGGATTTCTCTGCTTTCCGTAACCAGCTGCAAGCCAAGGCCAAGATCGAGCGTTTCTAAGCCCGCTTGGAAAATGAAAAGGCCGCTCTCGAGCGGCCTTTTTTATGGCGAGGGCCGGTTGGTCTTGCCATCAACGAGTCATGTTGCAGCGAAGAAAGCCCCAGGGAAGAAGCATCCCCCAGCCGTGTCTGACGTCTGTACTCACGCGGCAGGATGTTGCTTATCGCGGTCCGTGCGGGGGGGGCTGTGAACGGATCCTGGGCCGCACGGTGAGCGCGGCCCAGGCGAGCGTCACTCTTCTTCGATGGCGGCCATCGCGGTGGTATTGAAACCGCCGTCGACATAGAGGATTTCACCGCTGATACCTGAGGCCATGTCGGAACAGAGGAACGCCCCGGCATTACCGACTTCCTCGATGGTCACGTTGCGCCGCAGGGGCGTCTGTTTCTCGTTGGCTGCCAGCATCTTGCGGAAGCTTTTGATGCCGGACGCGGCCAGGGTGCGGATCGGCCCTGCCGAGACGGCGTTGACCCGCGTGCCTTCCGGACCGAGGCTGCCCGCCAGGTAGCGCACACCCGCTTCCAGGCTGGCCTTGGCCATGCCCATGACGTTGTAGTTGGGCATGGTGCGTTCCGCACCCAGGTAGGACAGGGTCAGTACACTGCCATTGCGACCCTGCATCATCGGCCGTCCGGCCTTGGCCAGCGCCACCAGGCTGTAGGCACTGATGTCGTGGGCGATGCGGAAACCCTCGCGGGTGGTGACCTCGGTGAAGTCACCGTTGAGCTGGTCGCCTGGCGCGAAGCCCACCGAGTGGACGATGATGTCCAGGCCGTCCCACTTCTGGCTCAGGGCCTCGAACACCGCGGCGATTTCCTCGTCGCTGGCGACGTCGCAGGGGAAACACAGCTCCGGGCTGGAGCCCCAGCCCGTGGCGAAATCCTCGACACGGCCCTTGAGCTTGTCGTTCTGATAGGTGAAAGCCAGTTCGGCGCCTTCGCGGTGCATCGCCGCGGCGATGCCGGAGGCGATGGACAGTTTGCTGGCGACGCCGACGATCAACGCGCGCTTACCGGCGAGAAAACCCATGTGTTGCTCCTTTTCTGATTAGTCGGCAGCCACCGGGGCCATAAAGGCGGCCTCGAGTAACTGCCGGGTATAAGGGTGTTGCGGGGCGGCGAAAATGGTCGACGCCGGCCCCTGTTCGACCACCTGTCCCTGATTGACCACTATCAATTGGTGGCTCAATGCCCTGACCACCGCCAGGTCATGGCTGATGAACAGGTAGGTCAGGTTGTACTTGCCTTGCAAATGCCGCAGTAACTCCACCACCTGACGCTGCACGGTACGGTCCAGTGCCGAGGTCGGTTCATCCAGCAGTATCAGTGCCGGCTTCAGCACCAGGGCCCTGGCGATGGCGATCCGCTGCCGCTGGCCCCCGGAAAACTCGTGGGGGTAACGGTGGCGGGTTTCCGGGTCCAGGCCGACTTCCACCAGCGCGTCGATCACCGCTTGTTCCTGTTGCGCCGCGTTACCGATCTGGTGGATGTCCAGGCCTTCACCGATGATTTGCCCCACCGCCATGCGCGGGCTAAGGCTACCGTACGGATCCTGGAACACCACCTGCATCTGTCGTCGCAACGGGCGGATGGCCTGTTGCGACAAGCCGTTCAGCGCCTGGCCCTGAAAGCGGATGTCGCCCTGACTGCCGAGCAGCCGCAGGATCGCCATCCCCAGGGTGGATTTGCCGCATCCGCTTTCGCCGACGATGCCCAGGGTCTGGCCCTGGGGCAGGCTGAAGGTGATGCCATCCACCGCTTTCACGTAATCGACCGTGCGCCGCAGCAGGCCTTTCTTGATCGGAAACCATACCCGCAGGTCAGTGACCTCGAGCAGCGGCGGACCAGGCGGATGAGGCACCGGATCGCCACTGGGTTCGGCGCCGAGCAGTTCCCGGGTATAGGGATGCTGCGGCGCGCGGAACAATGTTTCACACGACGCCTGTTCGACGATGCGACCGTGCTGCATGACACATATGTCTTGGGCGATGCGCCGTACCAGGTTCAGGTCATGGCTGATCAGCAACAGGGCCATACCCAGGCGGGCTTGCAACTCCTTGAGCAGCTCAAGGATTTTCAGTTGCACGGTGACGTCCAGGGCGGTCGTCGGCTCATCGGCGATCAGCAGTTCCGGCTCGTTCGCCAGGGCCATGGCGATCACCACGCGCTGACGTTGGCCGCCGGACAGTTCGTGGGGGTAGGCCTTGAGTCGGGAGACCGGGTTGGGGATGCCCACCATCTCCAGCAGCTCCAGGGTGCGTCGCGTGGCGGCTTTACCGGTCAGTCCCTTGTGCAGGGTCAGGACCTCGTTGATCTGCTTCTCGATGCTGTGCAAGGGGTTGAGCGAGGTCATCGGCTCCTGGAAGACCATGGCGATGCGGTTACCGCGGATGCGCCGCAGTGCCTCGGTCTCCAGCGTCAGCAGGTCCTGCCCCGCGTAGTGGATACTGCCGGACGGATGGCGGGCCAGCGGGTAGGGCAGCAGGCGCAGGATCGAATGGGCGGTCACCGATTTGCCGGAGCCGCTTTCGCCGACCAGGGCCAGGGTCTGGCCTTTGCGGATGGCGAAGCTGACACCGTCGACGGCCCGTTGCACCTGTTGGCCCACCACGAACTCGACCGACAGGTCGCGCACTTCGATCAGGATGTCGTTATCAGCGGCGGTGCTCATCTCACTTCCTCGGGTCGAAGGCATCGCGCGCGGCCTCACCAATAAATACCAGCAGGGTCAGCATCAGGCCGAGCACGACGAAGGCGCTGATGCCCAGCCAGGGGGCTTGCAGATTGGATTTGCCCTGGGCCACCAGCTCCCCGAGCGAGGGCGCGCCGGGCGGCAGGCCGAAGCCAAGGAAGTCCAGGGCGGTCAGGGTGCCGATCGCGCCTGTCAGGATAAAGGGCAGGAAGGTCAGGGTGGAGACCATGGCGTTGGGCAGGATATGGCGGAACATGATCGCGCCGTTCTGCATGCCCAGGGCGCGGGCGGCGCGCACGTATTCCAGGTTACGGCCACGGAGGAATTCGGCGCGTACCAGATCGACCAGGCTCATCCACGAGAACAGCAGCATGATGCCCAGCAGCCACCAGAAATTAGGCTGGATAAAACTCGACAGGATGATCAGCAGAAACAGCACCGGCAGGCCCGACCAGATCTCCAGGAAGCGCTGGCCGAGCAGGTCGACCCAGCCGCCATAGAAGCCCTGCAGGGCGCCAGCGAAGATCCCGATCAGGGTGCTAATAAAGGTCAGGATCAGGGCGAACAGCACCGAAATGCGAAAGCCATAGATCACCCGGGCCAGGACGTCGCGGGCCTGGTCGTCGGTTCCCAGCCAATTCTGCGCCGAGGGGGGGGCCGGGGCGGGCACGCGCAGGTCGTAGTTGATGCTCGAATAGCTGAAGGGAATCGGCGGCCACAGCATCCAGCCGTCCTTCTGGGCGATCAAGTCGCGGATATAGGGGCTCTTGTAGTTGGCCTGCAGGGGGAATTCCCCGCCGAAGGTGGTTTCCGGGTAGCGTTTGAGCACCGGGAAGTACCAGTCGCCGTCGTAGCGCACGGCCAGCGGCTTGTCGTTGGCGATCAACTCCGCGCCCAGGCTCAGGGCGAACAGGCCGAGAAACAGCCAGAGCGACCACCACCCGCGTTTGTGCGCCTTGAAGCGCTCGAAGCGGCGTCGATTCAATGGGGAGAGGTGCATCTCAACCCTCCCGATTTTCGAAGTCGATGCGCGGATCGACCAGGGTGTAGGTGACATCGCTTATCAATTTCATGATCAGGCCGAACAGGGAAAAGATGAACAGGGTGCCGAATACCACCGGGTAGTCGCGGTTGATGATCGACTCGAAACCCAGCAAGCCCAGACCATCGAGGGAAAAAATCACCTCGATCAGCATGGAGCCGGTGAAGAATATCCCGAGGAAGGCGGCGGGGAAGCCGGCGATCACCAGCAGCATGGCGTTACGGAACACATGGCCGTACAGCACCCGGGACTCAGTCAGTCCCTTGGCCCGGGCCGTCACCACGTACTGTTTGTTGATTTCGTCGAGGAAGCTGTTCTTGGTCAGCAAGGTCAAGGTGGCGAAGTTGCCGATCACCAGGGCGGTGACCGGCAGCGCCAGGTGCCAGAAATAATCGAGCATCTTGCCGCCCAGGCTGAGCGAGTCGAAGTCGTTGGAGGTCAGGCCGCGCAGGGGAAACCAGTCGTAGTAGCTGCCGCCGGCAAAGACCACGATCAGCAGGATGGCGAACAGAAAGGCCGGGATGGCGTAGCCGAGAATGATCGCCGAACTGGTCCAGACGTCGAACGGGCTGCCATGGCGGGTGGCCTTGGCGATGCCCAGCGGAATGGAGATCAGGTAGGTGATCAGGGTGCTCCACAAGCCCAGGGAGATCGATACCGGCAGTTTTTCCGCAATCAGCTCGGTGACCTTGGCGTCGCGAAAGAAGCTGTCGCCAAAGTCCAGCTTCAGGTAGCTGGTCAGCATGATCCAGAAGCGCTCCGGCGCCGGCTTGTCGAAGCCGTACATGCGTTCGATTTCACCGATCAGCTCCGGGTCCAGACCCTGGGCGCCCCGGTAACTGGAGCCGCCGACCGCGACCTCGGAACCGCCCCCGGAGATGCGCCCGGTGGCGCCGCCAGCGGCGGCGTCGAAGCCTTCCAGCTTGGCGATCATCTGCTCCACCGGCCCGCCCGGGGCCGCCTGGATAATGATGAAGTTGATCAGCAGGATGCCCAACACCGTGGGAATGATCAGTAACAGGCGTCGCAGGATATAGGCCAGCATCTTACTGCTCCGCGGGGGTGGCTGGGACAGCGGCGGCGGGGGCCGGCTGGCCGGCGTCGTACCACCAGGTGGCCGTGCCGATATCGTAAAGCGGCGTCACCTTGGGGTGGCGGATATGCTTCCAGTACGCCACGCGCCAGGTCTTGATATGCCAGTTGGGTACGATGTAGTGGCCCCACAGCAGTACCCGGTCCAGGGCCCGGCAGTAATCTACCAGGCTTTGCCGCGAGTCGGCGCTGATCAGGCCATCGACCAACTTGTCGATCGCCGGGTCCTTGAGACCGATAAAGTTACGGCTGCCCGGATTGTCGGCACTGCTGGAGTGCCAGTATTCACGCTGTTCGTTGCCTGGGGAATTGGACTGGCCAAAGCCGCCCACGATCATGTCGAAGTCCCGTGAGCGTAACCGGTTGACGTACTGCGAGACATCGACCCGGCGGATCACCAGTTCGATGCCCAGTTCGCTGAGGTTGCGTTTATAGGGCAGCAGAATGCGCTCGAACTCGGTTTGCGCCAGCAGAAACTCGAACCGCACCGGTTGACCCTGGGCATTCAGCATGTGATCGCCGTCCACCCGCCAGCCGGCTTCCTGCAGCAACTGATACGCGCGGCGCTGTTGGTCGCGGATAATGCCTGTCGCATCGGTGACCGGGACTTTAAAGGGTTCGTTGAACACCTGAGGGGGCACTTGGGCGCGCAGCGGCTCGAGCAGCTTCAGTTCAGCCACGCTGGGCAAGCCACTGGAGGCCAGTTCGGAATTGTCGAAATAGCTGTGGGTGCGGCTGTAGGCACCATTGAACAGTTGTTTATTGGTCCATTCGAAATCCAGCAGCAGGGCGAACGCCTCACGCACGCGGCGGTCCTGGAACAGCGGGCGGCGGATATTGAAAACAAAGCCCTGCATACCGGTGGGGTTGTGGTTGCGAATTTCTTCCTTGATCAAGCGACCGTCCTTGACCGCGGGCACGTCATAGGCGGTGGCCCAATTTTTTGCGCTAACTTCCAGGGCATAGTCGAATTGCCCGGCCTTTAGCGCTTCCAGGGCGACCGTGGTGTCGCGGTAGTAGTCGACGGTCAGGTTGTCGAAATTGTGGAAACCGCGGTTGACCGGCAGGTCCTTGCCCCACCAGTCCTTGACCCGTTCATAGCGAATCGAGCGCCCGGCCTGGACTTCGGCGACCCGGTAGGGACCGCTGCCCAGCGGCGCCTCCAGATTGCCTTTGCTGAAATCACGGCTGGTCCACCAGTGGCTGGGCAACACCGGCAGTTGGCCAAGGATCAGCGGCAGCTCGCGGTTGCCGGGGTGTTTGAAGTCGAAACGGACCCGCAGCTTGTCCTCGGCCTCGACCTTGGCCACGTCGGCGTAGTAGGCCTTGTAGAGCGGTGCGCCGTGTTCTAGCAAGGTATTGAAGGTAAAGACCACATCGGCGGCGGTCACGGGCTGGCCGTCGTGGAACCGGGCTTCGGGGCGCAGGT
Organism: Pseudomonas sp.; assembly: GCF_040514055.1. GTDB lineage: Bacteria > Pseudomonadota > Gammaproteobacteria > Pseudomonadales > Pseudomonadaceae > Aquipseudomonas. Next base: position 16,973 of record NZ_JBEVDL010000074.1, on the reverse strand, counting down.
GGAAACGTACCCAGCTGTTGTCCGGGGCCTTTTCGATTTTTTCCGCCAGCAGGCCGTACTCGGTAAAAGGTTCGTCCAGGCCATGACGGGTCAGGCTGTCGTAGATCAGGCCGATGTTTTCTTCGGCCACCCCTTTGCTGATATAGGGATTAAGGCTGTCGAAACTGCCATTGCCCGCCAAGCGGAAAGTCCCACCCTTGGGCGCGTCGGGGTTTACATAGTCGAAATGCGTGAAGTTCGCCGGGTACCTGGGCGCCTCGCCATAGAGGGTCAGGGCGTGTTGCGGGGCGGCCTGGGCCAGGCCGGCCAGGCCCAGCAACAGACTCAGGCTGGCGCGGTGCAGCAACACGCGCAGGGGGCGCTCGATCATCGGGACTTCTCCGTGGGTTTCAGCCACCAGCTGCGCAGCCCCAGGGTATAGGGGGGCGTGGTGACGAAGGCGAACCGGTTGCGGTAGGCCAGGCGGTGATAGTTGAGGTACCAGTTGGGAATGCTGTAATGCTGCCAGAGCAGCACCCGGTCCAGGGCCTGGGTGGCGGCCACCTGGTCCTCGCGGGTCTGGGCCGCCAGGAGCTTTTCCAGCAACTGGTCGACCACCGGATGGGCGATACCGGCGTAGTTCTTGCCACCCTTGACGGCCGCCTGATTGGAATGGAAATACAGCGATTGCTCCAGGCCGGGACTCAGGGTTTGCGGCAAGGTCAGCAGAATCATGTCGAAATCGAACTGGTCCAGGCGTTGTTTGTATTGGGCGCGGTCGACGGTGCGCAGACTGGCCTGGATACCGATACTGGCCAGGTTGTCGGTATAGGGCTGCAGGATGCGCTCCAGGTTCGGGTTGACCAGCAGAATCTCGAAGCGCAGCGGCTCGCCGCGCGCATTCAGCAAACGCTGGCCCGACAGCTGCCAGCCGGCATCGGCCAATAGACCCAGTGCCCGGCGCAAGGTTTCCCGTGGGATGCCGTTGCCGTCGGTGCGCGGTACCTCGAAGGCTTCACGAAACAGGCGTGCCGGCAGCTTCTCGCGGTAGGGTGCCAGCAGCAGCCATTCGGCGCCCTGGGGCGTGCCGGTGGCGGAGAACTCGCTGTTGGGGTAGTAGCTGCGCGCGCGGGCATAGGCGTCATTGAACAGGGTGCGGTTGGTCCACTCGAAGTCGAACATCAGGCCCAGGGCTTCACGCACCTTGCGCTTGGCGAAGGTGTCGCGGCGCAGGTTCATAAACAGCGCCTGGGTCTGGGTCGGGATCTGGTGGGGGATCTGCGCCTTGATCACCTCGCCGCGAACCACCGCCGGAAAGTGATAGCCGTTGGCCCAGTTTTTTGCCTGGTGCTCGATATACAGGTCGAATTCACCGGCCTTGAACGCTTCGAAGGCCACCGTGCTGTCGCGGTAGAATTCCACCTCCACCCGGTCGAAGTTGTACTTGCCACGATTGACCGGCAGGTCCTTGCCCCACCAGTCCTTGACCCGTTCGAACACCAGGCTGCGGCCCGGCAGCACCTTGCTGATGCGATAGGGCCCGCTGCCCAGCGGTGGCTCATAAGTGGTGGCCTTGAAATCGCGGTTCTTCCAGTAGTGCTGCGGCAGCACCGGCAGTTCACCGAGGCGCAGGATCAGCAGCGGGTTGCCGGCACGCTTGAAGACAAAACGGATGCGCTGGCGGCCGAGGATATCGACCCGCTGGACTTCCTGCAGGCTGGTGCGGTACTGCGGGTGGCCGTCCTTGAGCAGCACGCGGTAGGAAAAGGCCACGTCGTAGGCGGTGATCTGCCGACCGTCATGAAAACGCGCTTCGGGCCGCAAATTGAACACCACCCAGCTGCGGTCCTCGCCGTACTCCACCGAGCCCGCGATCAGGCCATAGCTGCTGGCGGTTTCATCGCCGGAGGGGTCGTAGAGGCCGGTGCCGACCATCAAGGGCTCGTTCAGCTCGTTGACGCCGTACTGCAGGAAATTGGCCGTGGCGGTCGGGCTGGTGCCCTTGAAGGTGTAGGGGTTGAGGGTGTCGAAGGTGCCAAAGGCCATGATCCGCGCGGTGCCGCCCTTGGGCGCCTCGGGGTTGACCCACTGGAAATGGCTGAAATCGGCGGGATACTTCAGATGACCGAACTGGGCGTAACCATGGCTTGCGCTGATGGCCGCGGTGGCGGGAAAGCTTGGAACCAGCGTGAGGAGCAGCAGGAGCAGGGGACGCATCAGGCTGGTGATCCGATCCATGGCGGCTTTTCGGGCTTATGGGCTGGTACAGTAACAGCTTGTATCGGCTGGAAAAAGCACAAGCTTTTCGGCTATTTGTGCCATGCTTTTCAGACAGTTGTTTTTACTTCGGGCGAGGTTTGCATATTGGGTCCACGTAGCCACGGTCTGCAGTCATGGATCGATCGCTTGAACCAAGCCGAGTTACCCGCATTAGCCGCAGTGGTGCAGGACCTGCATCGATTGGCGCAAGCGGACAAATCCTCCGTACAACAGTTGGCGAACGTGCTGTTGCGCGACGCCAGCCTCACTTCCAAGGTGCTGCGGGTCGGTAACAGCGTCTATTACAACCCCTCCCAGGAAAGCATTCGCACCATTTCCCGAGCCATCGTGCTGATCGGCTTCGACAATGTGCGATTGATCGGCCTGTCGGTCAGCCTGATCGACGGGCTGTTGACCCGTGCCCCCCGTGAGCAGTTGCAGGAGTTGCTGGCGCGTTCCTTCCATGCGGCCGTGCAGGCGCGCACCATCGCCGGTTACGTGTTGTCGCAGCAACCCGAGGAGGTGTTTATCGCCGCGCTGCTGTACAACCTCGGCGAACTGGCGTTTTGGGGGTGCGGTGGCGAGCAGGCCGACGAACTGGCGAGCCGCCTGGCGCAACCCGGGGTGGATGCCGACGAGGCGGTGCGCGAGATCCTGGGAACCAGCTTTCGCCAACTGACCCAGGCGCTGGTCAAAAGCTGGAACCTCGGTGAAATCGTCAGCCTGGCCCACAGCGGCGGCAGCCGACTGGACCCGGCCTCGCAATCGGTCAACCTCGGCGCACGGATCAGCGAGGCGGCGCTGGAGGGCTGGGATTCGCCGGCCATGGACGCGCTGATCGGGCAATTGGCCGATTTTATCGGTGTGTCGCGCGAGGATGCGCTGCAGCAGGTGCTGGCCAGCGCCGATGAGGCGGTCAAGGTGGCCGCCACCTTCGGCGCGAGCAAACTCTGTCGGTTGATCCCCTCCACCGATCCCGAACAGATCCGTGTGCAGCAGGAGGCGCGCCGAGCCAGGCTGCTGCAACCGGACCTGCTGTTGATGCAGCAGGCGCTGCAGGACCTCGGCATGCTGGTGTCCAAGCGTGGCGATATCGGCCTGATCCTCGATACCCTGCTCAAGGGGCTGCACCAGGGGGCGGGCCTGGAGCGGGTGATGCTGGTGGTGCTGGCCGATGGGCATACGCTGTTTCGCGCCAAGCGGGCGGTCGGCGAGGGCAGCCAGCACTGGCTGAGCGATTTTCTCTTGCCGGCCGAGCAACCTGAGCAGCCGCATATCTTCAGCTACGTGCTGCGCAACAAGGAGGCGCTGTGGATGGGGGTGCCGGCCAGCTACAGCCTCAACGAGCTGGTCACCCAGCCCTTGCGCAAGTTGCTGGGCATGGGCATGTTTTTCATCGCCCCGCTGCGCGCGGGTACCCGTCCGATCGGCGTGCTCTACGTCGACAATCGTCCGTCCGGGCGGGCGCTGAAACATGAGCAGTTCGTGGCCTTCCAGCGTTTCACCCAGTTGACTGGACGCTGCCTGGAGGCGTTGAGTAAACCCCGCAGCTGAAGGAGACGGCGATGTCGGTGCGCGATGGAGGGTTTCCGGGCTCCGCGTGGGAATGCCACCTGCGATGCTCTGCGTCGCCGAGCACGTTCGGCACGAGCACGTAGGATGGGTGGAGCCGTAGGATGGGTTGAGCGAAGCGATACCCATGCTGCACAGCGTCCATCCATCAACCTGTCCTCAGGGCAAGCGCAGGGTCAGGGTCTGGCCGGGTTTGAGGTCGCGCCCGCTGCTAGGGTTCCAGCGCTGCAGGTGGTCGACCTCGACCTTGAAGCGCTTGGCGATCAGGTACAGGGAATCGCCTTTCTGCACCTTGTAGTAGGTGACTGCCGAGCGGCCCGCGTTCGCCGCCGAAACTGGCGCGCCGGCACCGGCGGCCCTGACCACCAGGCGTTGGCCTACCGTCAGGTTCTTGCCGGCCAAGCCATTCCAACGCTGCAGATCCTTGACCTCGATGTCGTGAGCCTTGGCGATCTGCCACAGGTTATCGCCGCTCTTGACCTTGTAGCTGGGTGCGGGTTCGCTGGCATGAATCTGGAACAGCGGTTGGCTCGGGGTAAAGCCGGGTTGCACCGGGATATTCAATACCTGGCCAACGCTCAACTTGTTGTGGGGCAGGCGATTGACATCCTTGAGCGTGGTGGCGGTCAGGTGGTAACGGTTGGCGATGCTGTTGAGGCTGTCGCCGGTACGCACCCGGTATTGCTGCCAGTCTACCTGCTCCTCGGGTTTCATCAGCAGCATATTGGCGGTCAGCAGGTCGGCCTTGTCCGTCGGAATCAACAACATCTGCGGCCCGTCCCGGGTGATCCGTTGTTTGAAGGCCGGGTTGAGCAGGTAGAGTTCGTCTTCGTCGAGCTGCGCCATGGCGGCGATGCTCGACAGGTTCATGCCCTGGCGGATCTGCACCGTCTCGAAATAGGGCTCGTCGGCAATCGGGCTGAGGCTCACCCCGTAGGCCTCCGGGGCCATGACCATTTGTGACAGGGCCAACAGCTTGGGCACGTACTCCTGGGTCTCCTTGGGCAGCGGCAGGTTCCAGTAGTCGGTTGGCAGCCCCAGCTTCTGGTTGCGCTCGATGGCCCGGCTGACCGTGCCTTCGCCCGCATTGTAGGCGGCCAGGGCCAGCAGCCAGTCGCCGTTGAACATGTCGTGGAGCTTGCCAAGGTAGCTGATGGCGGCAGTGGTGGAGGCGGTGATGTCGCGCCGGCCGTCGTACCAATTGGTCTGGCGCAGATTGAAGTGCAGGCCGGTGGACGGGATGAATTGCCACAAGCCGACCGCGTCGCTACGCGAGTAGGCAAAGGGGTTGTAGGAACTTTCAATCATGGGCAGCAGTGCCAGCTCCATGGGCATGCCGCGCTCTTCGAGGCGCTCGACGATGTAATGGATATACAGGCCACTGCGTTCGCTGCACTTTTGCAGAAAATCGGGTTTGCTGGCGAACCACAGGCGCTGGCGCTCGATCCGCGGGTTCATGCCGATCTCGTCCTGCAAGTCGAAGCCTTCGCGTACCCGTTCCCAGATGTCCTGTGGCGGGCTGGGCTCGGCGGGTATTTCGGTCATCCAATGGGACGGGTTCTGCAGCCCAATGGCGACATCGGTGTCCTGGCTGGGTGCCTGCACCTGCACCGGTGCGGTGCTTTGGCAGCCGGCCAGGCTGGCGGCCAGCAGCACGCCCAGCAGCCGGGCGCAGCGTGCCAATCTGTCCTGTGCCCGGGAGGTGTACGCGGCTGGCGACATGGGTGAGGGTCAGGATCCAGGCAAAAAGATCGGCCGATTCTAGGAACCCACCTGGAGGGGGTCAAGTTTTGTGGCCGGCCGCTAGGCTCGGGTGTGTTTCAGAATTGGTCTTTCCAGGCGCGTAACCGGGCAAACACCTCGGCGGGCGAGCGTTGCTGGACGCCTTCCCGTTCGTCGATTTTTTCCCGCACCTCAGGTTCGTCGCAACGCAGGAAGGGGTTGCTGGCCTTTTCCAGGGCCAGGGTCGAGGGCAGGCTGATCCGTCCAGCCGCTCGCCACTCGGCCACCTGGCTCAGGCGCCGCGCGATAAACCCATTGCCCGGTTCGACGGCCTGGGCGAACCGCAAATTGCTCAGCGTGTATTCGTGGGTGCAATACACCCGGGTCGACTCGGGCAGATAGGCCAGGCGCTGCAGGGACTGGTGCATCTGCGCCGGGGTGCCTTCGAACAGCCGGCCGCAACCGCCGGCGAACAGGGTGTCGCCGCAGAACAGCCAGCCGTGCTCGGCCTGGTAGTAGGCGATATGGCCCAGGGTGTGCCCGGGTACCTCCAGCACATCGAAGGCCTGCCCGAGCACCTCGAGGCGGACGCCGTCGAGCAGGGCCTGGTCGCGCCCGGGTATGCTTTCCCGCGCGGGCCCGAAGACCCGGGCACCGGTGGCCTGTTTGAGCGCTTCGACGCCGCCGACGTGGTCGAAATGGTGATGGGTGACCAGGATATCGGTCAGGATCCAGCCCGGATGGGCCTCCAGCCAGTTGAGTACTGGCGTGGCGTCGCCCGGGTCGACCACGGCGCAGCGACGGCTGGCAGTGTCTTGTAACAACCACAGGTAGTTGTCGGTGAAGGCGGGCAGGGCATCGATCTGTATCATGAGGGAGTTCGCCAAGCGGAAAACGATGGTGCATCTTAGGCACTGTTGCCGTCCACGAGCCAGCCGCATAAGTCGCGGTCTCGCGTCTTGCAGGAAGTCCGGATGACCGAAAAAGCCTTTGCCCAAGCCGATGCACAATGGTTAAGCCTGATCGGTGAGGCCCGTAAATGGTGCGCGTCGCCCCTCGGTCAGCTGCTGTTGAGTGAAGAGCGCCGCTTGCTGGAAGAGGAGCAGGCGCGTTTCTTCGGCGGCTACCTGGTGCACTACGGGCCCAGTGCGGAGTGTCCACCCGAGGCGCGGCAGATTCAGCGCAGCGTGCGCCTGGGGGCGCCCTTGCCTGGCGTGGAGATCGTCTGTGAGGAGCAGGCCTGGCCGCTCGGTGAATCGGCCGCGGACGTGGTGGTGTTGCAGCACGGCCTGGATTTCTGCCTGTCGCCTCATGGTTTGCTGCGCGAAGCCGCGCGCAGCGTCAGGCCCGGTGGACACCTGCTGATTGTCGGCATCAATCCGTTAAGCAGCTGGGGCGTGCGCCATTTGTTTGCCCAGGATGCCTTGGGCGACGCGCGCTGCATCGCCCCCAATCGGGTCAGCGACTGGCTGCACCTGTTGGGCTTCGCGCTGGAGAAACGCCGCTTCGGGTGCTATCGTCCGCCGCTGACCACCATGGCCTGGCAAACGCGCCTGGCCGCGCTGGAACGTTGGGGCGACGCCTGGCAACTGCCGGGCGGCGGCTTCTATCTATTGGTGGCGCGCAAATTGGTAGTCGGTTTACGCCCGCTGCGTCAGGCCCAGCGGGTGCCTATGGGCAAGCTGGTGCCCATGCCGGTGGCCAAGGTCAGCCGGCGCGATTCCAAGTCATAAAACATAAGACAGACGACATGAGCGAGTTGATCGAAATTTTCACCGACGGTGCCTGCAAGGGCAATCCAGGGCCCGGTGGCTGGGGCGCGTTGTTGGTGTTCAAGGGTGTGGAGAAGGAGCTCTGGGGCGGCGAGGCCGACACCACCAATAATCGTATGGAGCTGACCGCGGCCATCCGGGCGCTGGAGGAGCTCAAGCGTCCGTGCGAAGTGCGCCTGGTCACCGATTCCGAGTACGTGATGCGCGGCATGCAGGAATGGCTGCCGAACTGGAAAAAGCGCGGATGGAAGACCGCCGCCAAGCAACCGGTGAAAAACGCCGACCTGTGGCAGCAGCTGGATACCCAGGTAGGACGCCATCAGGTGACCTGGCAGTGGGTGCGCGGCCATACCGGCCACCCGGGTAACGAAAGGGCCGACCAACTGGCCAACCGTGGCGTCAGTGAACTGAAGAAATAACCGCTACCCAGAGGCAGGATTCCATGCTCCGCAGTGTTGTGCTCGATACTGAAACCACCGGTATGCCGGTCAACGACGGCCACCGCATCGTTGAAATCGGTTGTGTCGAATTGATTGGACGGCGCCTGACGGGGCGCCATTTTCACGTCTATTTGCAGCCCGACCGCGAAAGTGACGAAGGCGCGATCGCGGTCCACGGCATCACCAATGAGTTCCTGGCCGACAAGCCGCGTTTTCGCGAAGTGGCCGACGAGTTCTTCGAATTCATCCAGGGCGCGCAGCTGATCATCCACAACGCGGCGTTCGACATCGGCTTTATTAACAACGAGTTCGCCTTGCTCGGCCAGTCGGAGCGGGCCGACATCACCGAGCATTGCTCGGTGCTCGACACCTTGCTGATGGCCCGCGAACGTCACCCCGGACAGCGCAACAACCTGGATGCCCTGTGCAAGCGCTATGGGGTGGACAACTCCGGGCGTGAGCTGCACGGCGCCTTGCTCGACGCCGAGATCCTCGCCGACGTCTACCTGACCATGACCGGTGGCCAGACCAGCCTGTCCCTGGCGGGCAATGCCTCCGACGGCGACAACGCCCGTTCGGGCAATGAAGCCAGCGATATCCGCCGCCTGCCGGCCGATCGCCCGCGGACCCGGGTGATTCGCGCCAGTGCCGAGGAGCTGGTCGAACACGCCACGCGCCTGGCGCTGATCGAGAAATCCGCCGGTGCGCCGGCGCTCTGGGTGCAACTGGAGCAGCCGGTCGGATAAGGTCGCCAACCGGTACCTGGGCGAAGCTCACCTTCGTCCATGCGACCTTTTCGTACAGCGTGAAGCAGTGGGGGTTACGTCCGCCCGGACGAGTCTCTAACCTGAACGGGATAGACGGACGCGGGTCCGTCACCTTCAGGACGCCACAATGTATAAAGACCTAAAATTCCCCGTCCTTATCGTTCACCGTGACATCAAGGCCGATACGGTGGCCGGTGATCGGGTGCGCGAGATTGCCCGCGAGCTGGAGCAGGACGGCTTTTCCATTCTCTCCACCGCCAGCTCCGCCGAAGGCCGCATCGTCGCCTCCACCCACCATGGCCTGGCCTGTATCTTGGTGGCCGCCGAAGGTGCCGGCGAGAACAAACACCTGCTGCAGGACATGGTCGAGCTGATTCGCGTGGCGCGGGTGCGCGCACCGAAACTGCCGATTTTCGCGCTGGGCGAGCAGGTGACCATCGAACACGCGCCCGCCGAAGCCATGGCCGATCTCAATCAGCTGCGTGGCATTCTCTACCTGTTCGAGGACACCGTGCCCTTCCTGGCCCGGCAGGTGGCGCGCGCCGCGCGTAACTACCTGGACGACCTGCTGCCGCCCTTTTTCAAGGCGTTGGTGCAGCACACCGCGCAGTCCAACTATTCCTGGCACACCCCCGGCCACGGCGGTGGCGTGGCCTACCGCAAGAGTCCGGTCGGCCAGGCGTTCCACCAATTCTTCGGCGAAAACACCCTGCGTTCGGACCTGTCGGTATCGGTGCCCGAGCTGGGCTCGCTGCTCGACCATACCGGCCCGCTGGCCGAGGCCGAGGCGCGCGCGGCGCGCAATTTCGGTGCCGACCATACCTATTTCGTGATCAACGGCACCTCGACCGCCAACAAGATCGTCTGGCACTCGATGGTCGGCCGTGACGACCTGGTGCTGGTGGACCGCAACTGCCACAAGTCGATCCTGCATTCGATCATCATGACCGGCGCCATCCCTCTGTACCTGAGCCCCGAGCGCAACGAACTGGGCATCATCGGGCCGATTCCGCTCAGCGAATTCACCCGCGAGTCGATCCAGGCCAAGATCGATGCCAGCCCACTGGCCCGGGGTCGTGCGCCCAAGGTCAAGCTGGCGGTGATCACCAACTCGACCTACGACGGCCTGTGCTACAACGCCGAGCTGATCAAGCAGACCCTGGGCGACAGCGTCGAGGTGCTGCATTTCGACGAGGCCTGGTTCGCCTATGCGGCCTTCCACGAGTTCTATGCCGGACGCTATGGCATGGGCACCTCGCCGGACGGCCCGCTGGTGTTCAGCACCCACTCCACGCACAAGCTGCTGGCCGCCTTTAGCCAGGCCTCGATGATCCATGTGCAGGACGGCGGCAGCCGGCAGCTGGACCGCGACCGGTTCAACGAAGCCTTTATGATGCACATCTCCACGTCGCCGCAGTACAGCATCATCGCCTCTCTGGACGTGGCCTCGGCCATGATGGAGGGGCCTGCGGGGCGCTCATTGATCCAGGAAACCTTCGACGAAGCCCTGAGCTTTCGCCGGGCGCTGGCCAACCTGCAGCAGAGCCTGAGTGCGGACGACTGGTGGTTCAGCATCTGGCAGCCGCCGTTGGCGGCCGGCACCGACCGTGTGGCAACCCCGGACTGGGTACTGGCGCCGCGGGCCGATTGGCACGGCTTTGGCGATATCGTCGACGACTATGTCTTGCTCGATCCGATCAAGGTGACCCTGGTGACGCCAGGCCTCACCGCGGGTGGGGCCCTGAGCGAGCGCGGTATCCCGGCGGCGGTGGTCAGCAAGTTCCTCTGGGAGCGCGGCCTGGTGGTGGAAAAGACCGGTCTGTATTCCTTCCTGGTGCTGTTCTCCATGGGCATCACCAAGGGCAAATGGAGCACCTTGCTCACCGAGCTGTTGGAATTCAAGCGCCATTACGATGCCAATCTGTCGCTGGCCGAGGCCCTGCCGTCGATTGCCCGGGAGGGCGGCAGCCGTTACCACGGGCTGGGGCTGCGCGACCTCTGCGACCAGTTGCACGCCTGCTACCGCGAGAACGCCACGGCCAAGGCGCTCAAGCGCATGTACACCGTGTTGCCCGAGGTCGCCATCAAGCCGGCGGATGCCTACAACCAACTGGTGCGCGGCGAAGTCGAGGCGGTGCCGATCGATCAGCTGGAAGGCCGTATCGCCGCGGTGATGCTGGTGCCTTATCCGCCGGGCATTCCGCTGATCATGCCGGGGGAGCGCTTCACCGAAACCACCCGCTCGATCATCGACTACCTGGATTTTGCCCGCACCTTCGATCGCAGCTTCCCGGGCTTCGATGCCGATGTGCACGGTTTGCAGCACCAGGATGGCCCGGACGGCCGCGCCTATACGGTGGATTGCATCAAAGCCTGACCGTGCGGTCATACCCCGCAGGCGCCTGCCGGCGGGGTTTGGCGAGCCACCGGCGCCGCGCCGAGGCCCGCTAACGGGGCTCGAACTGCAGCCCAAAAATCAGCTAGACTCCAAAAAGATCAAACGCTTAACGGCGTTATCCAGACATGAACTTAAGTCGACGCCGTGGGCTGTATCACAGTGGGCGGCATCGACATTTATGGCACGCTTGTTATAGTTGCACGGCTGAACATACAGAATTGTTTCTATGGCCGACTGGGCCATATTTCGTTGTCGAGGTTGACTGCCGTGTCCGACTACAAAGCCTTCCGCGTCGAGTTGGCAGACAAGATTGCCCAAGTGGTGATCAATCGTCCGGAAAAAATCAACGCCATGAACGCCGACTTCTGGTCGGAGATCATCGAGATCTTTCGCTGGATCGATGCCACCGATGAGATTCGCGTGGTGGTCATTCGCGGCGAAGGCAAGCATTTTTCCTCCGGCATCGACCTGATGATGCTGGCGCAGATCGGTGCCCAGCTGGGCCCGGACGTGGGCCGTAACGCCGATACCCTGCGGCGCAAGATCCTGCAGCTGCAGGCCTCGTTCACCGCCATCGACCAGTGCCGCAAGCCGGTACTCGCCGCCATCCAGGGCTACTGCCTGGGCGGTGCGATCGACCTGATCGCGGCCTGCGACATGCGTTATGCCAGTAGCGACGCGCAGTTCTCGATCAAGGAGATCGATATCGGCATGGCCGCCGATGTCGGCACCCTGCAACGCCTGCCGCGGATCATCGGCGATGGCATGATGCGTGAACTGGCCTTCACCGGCCGCACCATCGACGGCGAGGAGGCGCGTCGGATCGGCCTGGTCAACCGGGTCTATGACGATCAGGCGCAGTTGCTCGAAGGGGTGCTGGACATCGCCCGGGAGATCGCCGCCAAGTCGCCGATCGCCGTGCGTGGCACCAAGGAAATGATTCGATATATGCGCGACCATCGCGTCGACGACGGTCTTGAGTACGTCGCCACCTGGAATGCCGCGATGTTGCAGTCCGCCGATTTGCGTGTGGCCATGGCCGCGCAGATGAGCAAGCAGAAGCCGGAATTCGCCGACTGATGACGTACGAGAACTCAGCGCGGGGAGCGCACTAGGCCTATGGTCACCGGAGCCACATCCCTCAGCCTGGTTCGCGATGAATTGTTCGCGACCATGGAAGAAGCCGAATCGAGCCTCGAGCATTTTATTGCCGAGCGGCATAACGGCAGCCTCTTGCAGCAGGCGGTTGAAAACCTCAAGCAAGTGCGCGGCACCCTTAACCTGATCGAACTGGCGGGCGCCGAGCTGCTTGCCCAGGAAGTCCTCGATCAGGCCACCGACATCCCGGCGGGCGCGGGCGAGGAGCGCGACATTCAGTTGTCGGCGCTGAGCAACGCCCTGCACGTGCTGCGTCGCTACCTGGAAAACGTCGAGGCGCACCGTCAGGAGATGCCGGAGCTGCTGTTGCCGGCGATCAACGACCTGCGCCTGGCCGGTGCCCAGCCGGCGCTGCCGGAAAGTTACTTCTTCAGCGTCCGTCTGGACCAGCCACGGCCGACCAGCGCCGCGGCAGCCGCCATGGACGGCGCGACGCGCGATGCCGAAACCCGTCGCTTGCGTCATATGTACCAAGTCGGGCTGCTCGGCTTTATCCGCGAGCAGAACCCCCAGGCCAGCCTGAAGCTGATGGTTCGCGCGTTGGTTCGTCTGGATCACCTGTTTGCCAACGAGTCGCGGGGGCGTCTGTGCTGGATAGGCGCCGCGGCGCTGGAGGCCCAGCTGGACGGTCAGTTGCTGCCGCGCAAGGCGCGTAAGCAGCTGTTTTCGCGCCTGGACCGGGAGCTCAAGCAGCTGCTCGGCAACGCCCAGTACGAAACTCCGCGCAACCTGCTCAAGGAATTGCTCTACCTGGTGGCATTGGGTAACAGCAACGGTCCCCTGGTGACGCCAGTCATCGAACTGTTCGGCCTGACGCCGCTACCCTTCACCGACCACCTGCTGGAAGAGGAATACCAGCGCCTGTCGGGCCCGGGTCAAGCGGTGATGCGTTCATTGTCGTCGGCAATTCGCGAGGAAATGGCCAGCGTCAAGGACATGCTCGACCTGATGGAGCGTGGCATCGTCCAGGCCGACAGCCTGACCAACTTGCATGCCTTGCTCGGCAAACTGAGCAAGACGCTGGGCATGGTCGGCCTGAGCTCGGCCGGCAATGCGCTGGCCGCCCAGCTGCAGGTGGTGGCTGCCTGGAACGATGCCACGCCTATCGACTCCGAGGCCTTGAACAAGCTGGCCGATGCCGTGCTTTATGTCGAAAGCATGGTTGCCAGCCTGGAGCGCGGCGAGCGCCGTGATCACCGCGGGCAACCGGTGCAGCCGGGGCAGGAGGGCGAGTCGTTCGCCAATCACCAGCTCAACGAAGCGCGCATCGTAGTGGTCGACGAGGCCCAGGCCGGCTTGGCCATGTCCAAGCGGGCGATCACCGCCTACCTGGAGTCCAACGGCGACAAGTTGCACCTGGCCAACGTGCCGTTCAGCCTGCTGGCGGTGCGCGGCGGCCTCTGGTTCCTCGACCAGGAGCGCGCGGCGGTGCTGGTGGGGGCGTGCGCGGACTATATCCAGAAGCAGATGCTGGAGGCTGAGCAGATGCCGTCCGAACAGATGCTGGAAACCCTGGCCGATGCGCTGACCAGCCTCGAGTATTACCTTGAAGCCGGTGCCGTATTGCGACCGGAAACCCAGCCGAGTGTGCTGGACCTGGCCGCCGAGAGCGTTCGGGCCCTGGGCTTGTCCGTGGCGGCTTGAGATGAGCAGCGGCTGGCGCGCGGCTATACTCGACAACGACCTGGCCGGCGGCTGGGCCGTGGTGCATTGCCAGCAGCAATTCCTGGGCGATGCCAACGGGGTGTTGTTCCCGCGGGACTGGATCAAGCGCCAGGAGCTGCCGACTCTGGCCGAACACGGCCTCGGCTATTTCGACGACCAGCCGGTATTCCTGCTGGAGCTGGAGCAGCCATTGAGCGTGGCGGGCTGTGCCTGGCAGGGGCTACGCCAGTTTATGCTGCAGGGCGATCCCGCCACCTTCAAGTTGCTCGCCTATGCCACCCAGATCGGTACCTGGGCCCGCCAGCACCGCTTTTGCGGCAGCTGCGGCGGCACCCTGCTGCAGCTGCCTGGCGAGCGGGCCATGCAGTGTCCGCGCTGCGCGGTGCACCATTACCCGCGCCTGTCGCCGAGCATGATCGTGCTGGTGACCCGGGGTGAGGAAATCCTGCTGGCCCGTTCGCCACGCTTCGCCACCGGGGTCTACAGCACCCTGGCGGGTTTCGTTGAGCCGGGGGAGTCGGTGGAGGCCTGCGTCGCGCGCGAGGTCCACGAAGAGGTCGGCCTGCAGGTGCGCAACCTGCAATACCTGGGCAGTCAGGGTTGGCCCTTTCCGCATTCGCTGATGCTGGGTTTCCACGCCGAATACGCCGGTGGCGACATAGTCCCGCAACCGGAAGAGATCGAAGACGCACGCTGGTTCGCCCTCGATGCATTGCCGCCGCTGCCGTCGCAGCGCTCCATCGCCCGCTATCTGATCGACCTGTACCTGGCGCGTCGCCTGGGCCAGCCCGAGCCTCGGCTGCCTGACTGACCGAGCTTACCGAAACCCCACGCGGACGGCGTCCAGTTATTCGTAGGATGGCCTCGGCGCGCAGTCCAGCGCCCGCGCGTGTTTTGATCGCAACCCGATCCTGCAGTCGCCGAAGCGCCGTAGGGTGGCGTTAGCCGAGAGGAAAGCAGCCCGACAGATCGCGCTGCGGCCGGCGCGCGGCGTAACCCACGCGGGCAGGCGCCAGTCATTCGTGGGGTGCTATCAGCGCGCTGTCCAGCGCCAGCCCGCCGTGTTTGATTGCAACCCGATCCTGTGGTCACCGAAGCGCCGTAGGGTGGCGTTAGCCGCGAGGAAAGCAGCCCGACAGATCACGCTGCGGCCGGCGCGCGGCGTAACCCACGCGGGCAGGTGTCCAGTTATTCGTAGGGTGGCCTCGGCGCGCAGTCCAGCGCCCGACCAGCGTGTTTTGATTGCAACCCGATCCTGTGGTCACCGAAGCGCCGTAGGGTGGTGTTAGCCGCGAGGAAAGCGGACCGGCAGATCACGCTGCGGCCGGCGCGCGGCGTAACCCACGCGGGCAGGCTGCCCCTATGCAAGCAGACTGGTCCTGCCAACAACCGGCCTTAAGGGCCGGCGAACCAGTGCTGCCAGGCCAGGCGTGCGGTCAGCGCGAACACCACCAGGATAAACACCGGGCGAATAAACCGGGAGCCGCCCTGGATCGCCGTGCGCGCGCCCAAAAAGGCTCCACCCATCAGCGCCAGGCCCATGCAGATGCCCAGCAGCCAGGCCACCTGCCCGGAGGCGATAAACACCGCCAATGCCACGACGTTGCTGACGCAGTTCATGCTGCGCGCCACGGCGCTGGCGCGCAGCAGGTCCAGCGGGTACAGCAGCAGGCTGCTGACGGTCCAGAAGGCACCGGTGCCGGGGCCGGCCACGCCGTCATACAGGCCCAGGCCCAGGCCCTGTGGCCATTGTCGGCGGCGAGGGATCACGGCATCCGCCGGTGGCGGCACCGTGGGCGTCTTGCCGAACAGCAGGTATAGCCCGCAGGCGAACACCACACCCGGCAGCATCTGGTTTAGCCATTCCGCCGGCAGCCACTGGGCCAATACCGCCCCTAGCAGGGCGCCCACGGCAGTGGCGATTAGGCCGTTGCGCCATTGCCGCGGATCGAACAGCCCGCGTCGGTAGAAGGTGTAGCTAGCGACGCAGGCGCCGAAGGTGGCGGATAACTTGTTGGTACCCAGCACCAGGTGCGGAGGCAGGCCGGCGGTGAGTAGTGCGGGAATGGTCAGCAGGCCGCCGCCGCCGGCGACGGCATCGATAAAGCCGGCGGCGAAGGCGACTAGTGCGAGAATGGCCAGGGTCGCGGGATCGACGGCGAGTTCGAAGGGAAAGGGCATGAAAACGTCGACCTGTGTCCATTTGAAGGGCGTGACGGCTGGCCTGCAGCCAGGGAGCTGCGCATAATGCCGGCAATTTTACGCAGAAGGAATGGCACACATGCAGTATGACGGCCTGGCATGGTTTATCGCGTTGCTGGCGGGCCTGGCGGCCCTGGTCAGTGCGCGCATCCTGTTCAATCGACACTGGTTTCTCGGCTGGCTGCGCGGCACCTTCGGCCTGGCGTTTCTGGGGCTGGCGGCATTGGTCGGGGTGGTTGCCTACGACTTGGTGAGCTATTCGGCGCTGCCCCTGGGCAAGCCCATAGTAACCCTCAGTTTCCAGGCGGAAGGCCCGCAACGCTATCGGGTCAATCTGCTGGAAGGCGCTGGCGAACGCTCGGTCACCCTGGACGGCGACATGTGGCAGCTGGACACCCGCCTGTTCAGGTGGAAGGGTCTGGCGTCCTTGATCGGCCTGGAGCCAGGCTACCGGCTGGAAAAGCTCTCCGGACGTTTCCTGGCCATCGAGCAGCAGGACCTGGCCCAGCATGCCCAGGTACCGCTGGCGGAAAGTCCCTATGACGTGGATTTCTGGCGCTGGTTGCGTCTGGGCCAGCATGACTTGTTTCTGTTCGACGCCCAGGCGCAGCGGGTAACCTACTTGCCGATCGCCGATGGCGCCGTCTACGCGGTCAGCGAAACCCCCACCGGCTTGCTGGCGCAGCCGATGAATCAGGCGGCGACCCAGGCGCTGAAGGACTGGTAGTTTGCCCTGGGGCGGTGCGCTCCGTTCTTGCAGACCTTAGTGGGGCGAGTATCGACCCGGGGACGGGGTGGCACCTTGCACGGCTGATGGAGAGCGGGTGGTATGCATTCAGCTTATTCCGGGATTGATCTTACCCAGCAATCGTGGACACCGGTTTAAGCACTCAACCGCAAGCTATTGGGGTCGGAGTCTGAGTGATCCCCACATATTTAGCCCACCACTCGGCTTTGTTGCTGCGCTTCGTAGCGCAGTCGGCGCTCGAGGTCTTCCAGGACGTTCCCACTGAGGGAGGTGGCGTGTTTTCGGCCGTAT
>NZ_JBEVDL010000071.1:0-81569 GCF_040514055.1 Pseudomonas sp. | reverse complement strand
TCCGGGCTCCATAGGGCGGAGTGCCAGGTAACGCCTGGGAGGCGTGAGCCTACGGAAAGTGCCACAGAAAATAACCGCCTAAGCGCTTCGGCGCCGGTAAGGGTGAAAAGGTGCGGTAAGAGCGCACCGCACGACTGGTAACAGTTCGTGGCTAGGCAAACCCCACTCGGAGCAAGACCAAATAGGGTTCCATTGGCGTGGCCCGCGCTGGAACCGGGTAGGTTGCTAAAGGCGTCCAGTGATGGCCGTCGTAGAGGAATGACTGTCCTCGACAGAACCCGGCTTACAGATCGACTCTCCACCTTTTTTATCCCCGCAAGGCCTCGTAGTCGAATACCCCCGCATATCGTTCCGTCTAGCTTCGCTTCCTGAACACCCCGGTTAATGCCGAAACGGTCTTACTCTTAAGAAGTTACTTTAACTTCTACCTCCATGTGATTGCGCACGCTTATTTTTTCCTCGAAAACCTCATGTTTCGCCTTAACTCTGGCCCCCGTTTTGTTCGCTAAATTGCCGATCCGTAAGGGTTTTTCCCGATCGACGCGCCTTGACGCTTGGGTCCGCCCATTCCTATAGTGTGCGCCAGTGGCATGAAGTGGCACAAAGTGGGTTTTTCGGCAGGGATAGCTAAACAATAGTGGGGAAACAAGACCTTGTTTCGCGGAGCTAATGCCATCTCTCTCGACGCCAAAGGGCGACTCGCGATGCCAAGCCGGTATCGGGATGAGCTCGTCTCGAGATCGGCCGGCCAGCTTATCGTCACTATCGACGCCGTTGACCCCTGCTTATGTGTGTATCCGCTGCCCGAGTGGGAGCTGATCGAGGCCAAACTGCGTGAATTGCCATCCCTGCGTGATGAAACCCGTCGCCTGCAGCGCTTGTTGATCGGTAACGCGGTCGACCTGGAGCTGGATGCCAGCGGGCGTTTTCTGGTGCCGCCGCGGCTACGTGAGTACGCCGGACTGGACAAACACGCGATGCTGGTCGGGCAATTGAACAAATTCCAATTGTGGGACGAGGGTGCCTGGAACGCGGTGGCTGAAGCGGACCTGGCGGCCATTAAACAACCGGGCGGTTTGCCCGCCGAATTGCGTGATCTGATTCTGTGACCATGACCCCGACGTTCCGCCATATCACCGTGCTGCTCGACGAAGCGATCGAGGCGTTGGCGATCCGCCCGGACGGCTGCTACCTGGACGGCACCTTCGGGCGCGGCGGGCACAGCCAATTGATTCTCCAGCACCTGGGGCCCGACGGTCGTTTGCTGGGGTTCGACAAGGATCCCCAGGCGATCAGCACGGGAAATGCGTTGGCGGCCGAGGATGGCCGCTTTGTCGTTGTGCAGCGCAGTTTTGCCGAGTTGGGCGAGGAATTGGCCGCACGGCAGATGGCCGGCCAGGTGTCCGGCATTTTGCTGGACCTGGGGGTGTCTTCGCCGCAGCTGGACGATGCCGAGCGCGGCTTCAGCTTTCTCAATGATGGACCGCTGGACATGCGCATGGACCCGTCACGCGGGGTCAGTGCTGCGCAGTTTATCGCCAGCGCCGAAGAACACGAAATCGCCCGCGTCTTCAAGGAGTACGGCGAGGAGCGTTTTGCCAAGCGTATGGCCCGCGCCGTGGTGCTGCGTCGCAGCGAGCGCCCGTTCGAGCGCACCGCCGATTTGGCGGAAGTGCTGAAGGTGGCCAACCCCGCCTGGGAGAAGGGCAAGAACCCGGCCACCCGCGCGTTCCAGGGCCTGCGTATCCATGTCAACAACGAGCTCGGCGACCTCGAGCGCGGCCTGGAGGCGGCGCTGGCGGCCCTGGACGTCGGTGGACGCCTGGTGGTGATCAGCTTCCACTCGCTGGAGGACCGCATGGTCAAGCTGTTTATGCGCCGGCATTTCAAGGGTGAAGCTGACACCTTGCCGCGTAACCTGCCCGTACGCCATGTGGCGTTCGAGCCACGCCTGCGCCTGCTGGGCAAGCCGCAGTTCGCCTCCGAGGCCGAGCTCAAGGCCAATCCGCGCTCGCGCAGCGCCGTCATGCGGGTCGCGGAGAAATTGCGTTGATGCGGCCAGGGGTCAAGTCCATGCCAGCGGGCAGCCTGTTAATGCTGCTGCTGTTCCTAGCTGTCCTGCTGTCGGCGATCGCGGTGTCCTACAGCGCGCACTGGAACCGTCAGTTGCTCAACGCCCTGTACGCCGAGCTGAGCGTGCGCGACAAGGCGCAGGCGGAATGGGGGCGGCTGATTCTCGAGCAGAGCACCTGGACGGCCCATAGCCGGATCGAGACCCTGGCCACCGAGCAACTGAAAATGCGCATTCCCGATCCGGTGGACGTGCAGATGGTGGCGCCATGATGAAGCTCGAGGGCGCGCTCTACCCTTGGCGTTTTCGACTGATCCTGGTTCTGCTGGTCGGCATGGTCGGCGCCATTGCCTGGCGCATCGTCGACCTGCAGGTGATCGACCATGACTTCCTGCAGGGCCAGGGTGATGCGCGCAGCATGCGGCATATCTCGATCCCGGCGCACCGCGGGCTGATCACCGATCGCAACGGTGAACCGCTGGCCGTCAGCACCCCGGTGTTGACCCTGTGGGGCAATGGCAAGGAGCTGCAAGCGGCGCGCGCGCAGTGGCCGGCACTGGCTGCGGCCCTGGGGCAGGAGCCGGCAGCCTTTATCCAGAACCTGGAAAAAAATGCCGGCCGCGAATTTTTCTACCTGGTCCGTGGCTTGACCCCGGAGCAGGGGCAGGTCGCCCTCGACCTGAAATTGCCGGGGGTCTACAGCATCGAGGAGTTTCGCCGCTTCTATCCCGCCGGCGAAGTCACCGCGCACGTGGTCGGCTTTACCGATATCGATGACCGCGGTCGCGAAGGCATGGAGCTGGCGCTGGATGAGTGGCTGGCCGGCGTGCCCGGCACCCGCCAGGTGCTCAAGGATCGGCGAGGGCGCCTGATCAAGGACGTCCAGGTGACCCAGAACGCCAAGGCTGGCAAGGCCCTGGCGCTGTCCATCGACCTGCGGTTGCAGTACTTGGCGCACCGCGAACTGCGCAATGCCCTGGCTGAATCGGGCGCCAAGGCGGGCAGCCTGGTGATGCTCGACGTCAAGACTGGCGAGGTGCTGGCGATGGTCAACCACCCGACGTACAACCCCAATAACCGGCGCAACCTGCAGCCGGCGATGATGCGCAACCGCGCCATGATCGACGTGTTCGAGCCTGGCTCCACGGTCAAGCCCTTTTCGATCAGCGCGGCCCTGCAAACCGGACGCTGGAAACCCACCGACAAGGTCGACGTCTACCCCGGGACCTTGCAGATCGGCAAGTACACCATTCGCGATGTGTCGAAGAACGAGGGGGTGCTCGACCTCACCGGTATCCTGATCAAGTCGAGCAACGTCGGCATCAGCAAGATCGCCTTCGACATTGGCGCTGAGTCCATCTACGGCGTGATGCAGCAAGTCGGCCTGGGTCAGGACACGGGGCTGGGCTTTCCGGGCGAACGCGTGGGCAACCTGCCCAATCACCGGATCTGGCCCAAGGCCGAGACCGCCACGCTGGCATACGGTTATGGCCTGTCGGTGACTGCCGTGCAGTTGGCGCACGCCTACGCCACCTTGGCCAATGGCGGGCGTAGCGTGCCCCTGACCCTGACCCGCGCCGACGAACGCCTGCCCGACGGGGTTCAGGTGATTCCCGAGGAGGTCGCCAAGACCGTGCAAGGCATGTTGCAACAGGTGGTGGAGGCACCCGGTGGGGTGTTCCGCGCCAAGGTGCCGGCCTACCACGTGGGCGGCAAGAGCGGCACCGCGCGCAAGGCCACCGTGGGCAGCAAGGGTTATACCGCCAACGCCTACCGTTCGCTGTTCGCCGGCTTCGCGCCGCTGAGCAACCCGCGCATCGCCCTGGTGGTGGTGCTCGACGAACCCAATTCCAGTGCTTATTACGGTGGTCTGATTTCAGCGCCGGTGTTCGGTCGGGTCATGGCCGGCGCCTTGCGCCTGATGAATATCGCCCCCGATAACCTGCCGCCGCCGGTCGAGCCCGCCGCGGTGGCCGCCGTGACCGCTCAGGGAGTGACGCGCTGATGCCCATGCCGCTCAATCAATTATTGCCCGAAGCCGAGAGCGCGGTGCTGATCCGCGAACTGACCCTGGACAGCCGCAAGGTGCGCCCAGGCGATCTGTTTCTGGCCGTGCCCGGCGGCCGTCAGGATGGCCGCCTGCACATTGCCGATGCCATCGCCCGTGGCGCGGCCGCGGTGGCCTACGAGGCGCAAGGCGCCCAGCCGATCCAGGCCGAGGGCGCGGCCTTGCTCGCGCTGAAAAACCTCGGCGGTCAGCTCTCGGCCATCGCCGGGCGTTTCTATGGCGAGCCGAGCCGCGGCTTGCACCTGGTCGGCGTGACCGGCACCAACGGCAAGACCAGCGTCAGCCAGTTGCTGGCCCAGGCGCTGGACCAGCTGGGCGAACGGTGCGGCATAGTCGGGACCCTGGGTACCGGCTTTCACAACGAACTGGCCCTGGGCCTGCACACCACCCCGGACCCCATCGGCGTGCAAGCGGTGCTGGCGAACCTCAAGCAGGCCGGTGCACGCGCCGTGGCCATGGAGGTGTCGTCCCATGGCCTGGAGCAGGGCCGTGTCGCGGCGCTGGCCTTCGATGTGGCGGTGTTCACCAACCTGTCGCGCGATCACCTGGACTACCACGGCTCGATGCAGGCCTACGCCGCCGCCAAGGCCCAGCTGTTCGCCTGGCCGGGTTTACGCTGTCGGGTGCTGAACCTGGACGACGACCTGGGCCGGCAGCTGGCGCAGGACGAGCAGCCCTCGCGCCTGATCACCTACAGCCTGGATGACCAGCGTGCCTACCTGTATTGCAAGGCGGCCAGTTTTGCCGACGACGGCATCCGCGCCACCCTGGTCACCCCCCAAGGCGAAGGCAACCTGAGAAGCCCGCTGCTCGGTCGCTTCAACCTGAGCAACCTGCTGGCGGTGGTGGGTGCCTTGCTCGCCATGGACTATCCACTCGACGAAATCCTCCGCCTGCTGCCCACCCTGCAGGGGCCGGCCGGGCGCATGCAGCGCCTGGGCGGCGGCCAGCAACCGCTGGTGGTGGTCGACTATGCGCACACCCCGGACGCCCTGGAAAAAGTCCTCGGCGCCTTGCGTCCGCATACCCGTGGCCGCCTGCTGTGCCTGTTCGGGTGTGGCGGCGACCGTGACCGCGGCAAGCGACCCTTGATGGCGCAAGTGGTCGAACGCCTGGCCGATGGCCTGCTGGTCACCGACGACAACCCGCGCAGCGAAGCGCCTGAGCAGATTTTCGAGGATATCCGCGCCGGCCTGCACGCCCCGCAAAGCGCCCTGTTTATGCAGGGTCGCGGTCAGGCCATCGACCATCTGATCACCAGTGCGGATGCCGCCGATGTGGTGGTGCTGGCCGGCAAGGGCCACGAGGACTACCAGGAAATCGGCGGCGCCCGCCAGCCGTTTTCCGACCTGGAGCAGGCGCGCCAGGCCCTGGCACGCTGGGAGGCGACCCATGCTTAAGGCGTTGCGGCTCAGTCAGGTCGCGGCCGCCCTCGAGGGGCAGGTGCTGGGCGACGACGTGGCGTTCTCCGCGGTCAGCAGCGACAGCCGGGCCCTGCAGCCCGGGCAACTGTTTGTCGCCTTGAGCGGTCCGCGTTTCGATGGCCATGACTATCTGGCGCAGGTGGCCCGCAGCGGCGCGGCCGCCGCGCTGGTCGAGCGCGCGGTTCCCGAGGTGGATGTGCCCCAGCTGCGGGTGGCCGATACCCGCGTGGCGCTTGGTCGCCTGGCCGCGTTGAATCGCCAGGCCTATACCGGCACCCTGGCTGCCGTGACCGGTTCCAGCGGCAAGACCACCGTCAAGGAGATGCTCGCCAGCATCCTGCGCGCGGCGCACGCCGGCCGTGAGGCGGCGGTACTGGCCACCCGCGGCAACCTGAACAACGAACTGGGGGTGCCGCTGACGCTGCTGGAGCTGGGCCCCGAGCATGCCGCCGCAGTGATCGAGCTGGGCGCCTCGCGGGTCGGCGAAATCGCCTACACCGTGGGCCTGACCCGGCCGCAGGTGGCGATCATCACCAATGCCGGCAATGCCCATGTTGGCGAATTCGGTGGGCCGGACAAGATCGTCCAGGCCAAGGGCGAGATTCTCGACGGTCTGGACCCGGCCGGTGTGGCGGTGCTCAACCGCGACGACCCGGCGTTCGAGCTCTGGCGCGCCCGGGCCGGTACCTGCCGTGTGCTGAGTTTCGCCTTGCACGACCGTGCCGCCGACTTCCAGGCCCATGAACTGAGTCGTGACGCGCGCGGCTGCCCGGGCTTCACCCTGCAGGGGCCGGCCGGAGAGGTGCGCGTCCAGCTTAACCTTTTGGGTCTGCACAATGTCGCCAATGCCCTGGCTGCCGCCGCCGCCGCCGCGGCCCTGAATGTGCCATTGGTCGCCGTGCAGGTCGGACTCGAGCGTTTGGCACCGGTCAAGGGCCGCGCGGTAGCCAGCCTGGCGGCCAATGGCGTGCGGGTCATCGATGACAGCTATAACGCCAACCCGGTGTCGATGTGCGCCGCTGTCGATATACTGGCCGGCTTTTCCGGTCGCACCCTGCTGGTGCTCGGCGATATGGGCGAGCTGGGCGAGTGGGCGGAACAGGGCCACCGGGATGTGGGGGCTTATGCCGCCGGCAAGGTCGATGCCTTGTATGCGGTAGGGCCCCTGATGGCCCATGCCGTGCGCGCATTCGGCCCCGCGGCGCGGCACTTCGCCGACCAGGCCAGCCTGATTCAGGCCCTGGGCTCGGAACAAGGCGATACCACCATTTTAATCAAGGGTTCGCGCAGCGCGGCGATGGAACACATCGTCGCGGCCCTCTGCGCCACCCCGCGGGAGATTCACTAATGCTGCTGCTGCTGGCGGAGTATCTGCAACAGTTCCACAAAGGCTTCGCGGTCTTCCAGTACCTGACCCTGCGCGGCATCCTCGGTGTGCTGACCGCGTTGTCGCTGTCGCTGTGGCTGGGCCCCTGGATGATCCGCACCCTGCAGATCCGCCAGATCGGCCAGTCGGTGCGCAACGATGGACCGCAGTCGCACCTGTCCAAATCCGGCACCCCGACCATGGGCGGTGCGTTGATTCTCTCGGCGATCACGATCAGTACCCTGCTGTGGGCCGACCTGGAAAACCGCTATGTCTGGGTGGTGCTGGGTGTCACCCTGCTGTTTGGCGGCATTGGCTGGGTCGACGATTACCGCAAGGTGATCGAGAAGAACTCCAAGGGTCTGCCCAGTCGCTGGAAATACTTCTGGCAGTCGGTGTTTGGTCTGGGCGCCGCGACCTTCCTTTACCTGACCGCCCCCAGCGCCGTCGAGACCACGCTGATCCTGCCGATGTTCAAGGATTTCAGCCTGGAGCTGGGCCTGGGCTTCGTGGTGTTGAGTTACTTCGTGATCGTCGGCTCGAGCAACGCGGTCAACCTGACCGACGGCCTCGATGGTCTGGCGATCATGCCAACGGTGATGGTCGGCGGCGCGCTGGGGATCTTTTGCTACCTCTCGGGCAACGTGAACTTTTCCGACTACCTGCTGATTCCCTATGTGCCGGGCGCCGGTGAGCTGATCGTGTTTTGCGGCGCGCTGATCGGTGCGGGGCTTGGTTTTCTCTGGTTCAACACCTATCCGGCCCAGGTTTTCATGGGCGATGTCGGTGCCCTGGCCCTGGGGGCGGCGCTGGGTACCATTGCGGTGATCGTGCGCCAGGAAGTGGTGCTGTTCATCATGGGCGGGGTGTTCGTGATGGAAACCCTGTCGGTGGTGATCCAGGTCGCCTCGTTCAAGCTGACCGGCAAGCGGGTGTTTCGCATGGCGCCGATCCACCATCATTTCGAATTGAAAGGCTGGCCCGAGCCCCGGGTCATCGTCCGCTTCTGGATCATCACGGTGATCCTGGTGCTGTTCGGTCTTGCCACCCTGAAGTTGAGGTAAGCGCGCGTGTCCCTGATCGCTTCGGATCATTTTCGTATCGTCGTCGGCCTCGGGAAGAGTGGGCTGTCGCTGGTGCGTTTTCTCGCGCGGCAGGGCGTGCGATTTGCCGTGGCCGATACCCGCGAACAGCCGCCGGAACTGGCCAGCCTGCGTCGTGACTACCCCGAGGTGGAAGTGCGTTGCGGCGCGCTGGACGTCGACTTCCTCTGCCGTGCCGACGAGCTGTATGTCAGCCCGGGCCTGGCCTTGAGCAACCCGGCGTTGCAGGCCGCGGCGCAGCGCGGGGTCAAGTTGTCCGGTGACATCGAGCTGTTCGCCCGCCATGCGCGGGCGCCCATCATCGCCATCACCGGCTCCAATGCTAAAAGCACCGTCACCACCCTGGTGGGTGAGATGGCCGTGGCGGCCGGCAAGCGCGTGGCGGTAGGTGGCAACCTCGGTACCCCGGCCCTGGACCTGCTGGACGACGACGTCGAACTCTATGTACTCGAACTGTCCAGTTTCCAGTTGGAAACCACCGACCAGTTGAACGCCGAAGTGGCCACCGTGCTGAACGTCAGCGAAGACCATATGGACCGCTACAGCGGCCTGCCGGCGTATCACCAGGCCAAGCACCGGGTGTTCCGCGGGGCGCGCCAGGTGCTGGTCAATCGGCAGGACGCGCTGTCGCGGCCGCTGGTGGGCGAACAGGTACCTTGCTGGACCTTCGGCCTGAACAAGCCGGATTTCAAGGGTTTTGGCCTGCTCGAGGTCGAGGGTGAAAAACACCTGGCCTTCCAGTTCGAACCGCTGCTGGCGGTGCGCGAGCTGAAAGTGCGTGGTGCACACAACCAGGCCAACGCCTTGGCTGCCCTGGCTCTGGGACACGCCGTCGGTCTGCCGTTCGCACCGATGCTGCAGGCGCTGCGGTCCTTTACCGGCCTGGCGCACCGTTGTCAGTGGTTGCGTGAGCACCAGGCGGTGGCCTATTACGACGACTCCAAGGCCACCAACGTCGGCGCGGCGCTGGCGGCCATCGAAGGCCTGGGCAGCGATATCGACGGCAAGCTGCTGTTGATCGCCGGTGGCGATGGCAAGGGCGCGGATTTTGCCGCCCTCAAAACGCCGGTACAGCGTTTCTGCCGGGCGGTACTGCTGATCGGGCGGGATGCCGAGCGCTTGGCCGCGGCCCTCGGGGACCAGGTGCCCTTGGTCCGTCTGGACAGCCTCGAACAGGCCGTGCAGGCCGCCGCGCAACGGGCCCAACCGGGTGATGCGGTGTTGTTGTCGCCGGCCTGCGCCAGCCTGGACATGTTCAAGAATTTCGAAGAGCGCGGCCGCTTGTTCGCCGCTGCGGTGGAGGCGCTCGTCTGATGCTGACCTTCCTGCGCCCCAACCCATCGCCCTTGTTCAGCCGCCGTGGCCTGGACCTCGACTTTCCGTTGTTGGCCGGCTGCCTGGCGTTGCTCGGGTTGGGCCTGGTGATGATCACCTCCGCCTCGTCCGAGGTGGCCGCGGTGCAGACCGGCAATCCGCTGTACCACATGATCCGTCACCTGCTTTACCTGGTGATCGGCCTGGTCGCCGCCGGCGTGGTGCTGATGATTCCCCTAGAAACCTGGCAGCGTCTGGGTTGGCTACTGCTGCTCGGGGCCTTTGGCTTGCTAGTGCTGGTGCTGATCCCCGGGATCGGTCGTGAAGTGAACGGAGCGATGCGCTGGATCGGCTTCGGCGCCTTCAACGTGCAACCGTCGGAGATCGCCAAGGTCTTCGTGGTGATCTACCTGGCCGGTTACCTGGTGCGGCGTCAGGCTGAGGTGCGGGAAAGTTGGGGCGGATTCTTCAAGCCTTTTGTGGTGCTGCTGCCCATGGCCGGCCTGTTGCTGATGGAGCCCGATTTCGGCGCTACCGTGGTGATGATGGGCGCGGCGGCCGCCATGTTGTTCCTCGGCGGCGTCGGTCTGTTCCGTTTCGCCCTGATGGTGTCCCTGGCCATCGGCGCGGTGGTCATCCTGGTGCAGGCGCAGCCCTATCGCATGGCGCGCCTGACCAACTTCACCGATCCCTGGGCAGACCAGTTCGGTGCCGGCTACCAGCTCAGCCAGGCCTTGATTGCCTTTGGTCGCGGCGAGTGGTTTGGCGTCGGCCTGGGCAACAGTATCCAAAAGCAGTTTTACCTGCCCGAAGCCCATACCGACTTCGTGTTTTCGGTGCTAGCCGAGGAGTTGGGCCTGGTCGGTGCGTTGGCGACCGTCGGCTTGTTCCTGTTCGTCTGCATCCGCGCGCTGTACATCGGCCTGTGGGCGGAAAAGGCCAAGCAGTTCTTTGCCGCCTACGTCGCCTACGGACTGGCATTTCTCTGGGTGGGCCAGTTCCTGATCAATATCGGGGTGAACACCGGGCTGCTGCCGACCAAGGGCCTGACGCTGCCGTTCCTCAGTTACGGCGGCAGTTCGCTGGTGATCTGCTGCGTCAGCCTGGCGCTGCTGCTGCGTATCGAATGGGAGCGGCGTACCCAGTTGGGCAGCGAGGACGTCGAGTTCGTCGAGTCCGATTTCATCGAAGACGAGTCGCCCTCCCACCTGGCCGCCGAGAAGGAGCCGCACTATGGGCGGTAATGTACTGATCATGGCCGGCGGTACCGGTGGCCATGTGTTTCCGGCGTTGGCCTGCGCCCTGGAGTTCAAGGCGCGCGGCTACAGCGTGCATTGGCTGGGCACGCCCCGTGGCATCGAGAACGAGCTGGTGCCACAGGCGGGTTTCCCGTTGCACCTGATCCAGGTCAGCGGCTTGCGTGGCAAAGGCAAGCTGGCGCTGCTCAAGGCGCCCCTGCAGTTGCTCAAGGCGCTGTTCCAGGCGTGTCGGGTGATGCGAGAGCTGCAGCCGGTCTGTGTGCTCGGCATGGGCGGTTATGTCACCGGCCCCGGCGGCCTGGCCGCGCGCCTGAACGGCGCGCCACTGATCATCCATGAGCAGAACGCGGTAGCCGGTACCGCCAACCGCAGCCTGCGGCCCTTCGCCCAGCGGGTCTGCGAAGCCTTTCCGAACACCTTTCCCGCCAGCGCCAAACGGCGCACCACCGGCAATCCGGTGCGCGAGGAGCTGTTTCTGGAAACCCCCCGTGCGGCCTTGGCCCGCCGTCGGCCTCGGCTGCTGGTGCTGGGCGGCAGCCTGGGCGCCGAGCCGCTCAACCAGCTGCTGCCCGCGGCGCTGGCCCAAGTGTCGGCCGAGCTCTGTCCGGAAGTCTTCCACCAGGCCGGCAAGCAGCACGACGGAATCACCGCCGAGCGTTATCGCGAGGCCGGGGTGCAGGCGCGGGTCGCTCCCTTTATCAAGGACATGGCGGCCGCTTATGCCTGGGCCGACCTGGTGGTCTGCCGTTCCGGCGCGCTGACCGTCAGCGAGCTGGCGGCAGCCGGCTTGCCGTCCTTTCTGCTGCCGTTGCCCCATGCCATCGACGATCACCAGACCCATAACGCCGCTTATCTCGCCCGGGACGGCGCGGCCGTCCTGCTGCCACAACGCTCCACTGACGCGGCCACGCTGGCCGCGCAGCTGACCGAGGTGCTGATGCAACCTGAACGACTGATCCATATGGCGGGCATTGCCCGCAGCCTGGCCAAACCTGACGCCACCCGATGCGTCGTCGACACCTGCCTGGAGGTCGCCCGTGGTTGAGCGTCAGAAAGCCATGGCGCAGCCTGAGATGCGCCGCATTCGCCGTATCCATTTCGTCGGCATCGGTGGCGCCGGCATGTGCGGTATCGCCGAGGTGTTGTTGAACCTGGGGTATCAGGTTTCGGGCTCGGACCTCAAGGCGTCGGCCGTGACCGAGCGCCTGGAAAATTTCGGTGCCACGGTGTTCGTCGGCCATCGCGCGGAAAACGCCGAGCAAGCCGATGTGCTGGTGGTGTCCAGCGCGATCAACACCGCCAACCCGGAAGTCGCCAGTGCCCTGGAGCGGCGCATTCCGGTGGTGCCGCGCGCCGAAATGCTGGCCGAGTTGATGCGCTATCGCCACGGCATCGCGGTCGCCGGCACCCATGGCAAGACCACCACCACCAGCCTGATCGCCTCGGTGTTCGCCGCCGGCGGCCTGGACCCGACCTTCGTCATCGGTGGCCGGTTGAATGCCGCCGGCACCAATGCCCAGCTCGGAACCAGCCGCTACCTGGTGGCCGAGGCCGATGAAAGCGACGCCAGTTTCCTGCACCTGCAGCCGATGGTCGCCGTGGTCACCAACATCGACATGGACCATATGAGCACCTACGAAGGGGACTTCAATAAACTGAAGAAAACCTTCGTCGAGTTTTTGCACAACCTGCCGTTCTATGGCCTGGCCGTGGTCTGCGTGGACGATCCGGTGGTGCGCGAGATCCTGCCGCAAATCGCCCGGCCGACCCTGACCTACGGCTTGGATACCGACGCCGATGTGCGCGCCATCAATATCCGCCAGGACGGCATGCTGACCCATTTCACCGTGCTGCGTGCCGGCCATGCCCCGCTGGATATCTCGGTCAACATGCCTGGCAACCACAATGTGCTCAACGCCCTGGCCACCATCGCCATCGCCACTGACGAAGGCATCGCCGATGCCGCCATCGTCCAGGGCCTGTCGCAGTTCCAGGGCGTCGGACGGCGCTTCCAGGTCTACGGGCAGCTGCCGGTGGACGGCGGTAGCGTGATGCTGGTCGACGACTACGGCCACCATCCACGCGAAGTGGCGGCAGTGATCAAGGCGGTGCGCGGTGGCTGGCCGGACCGGCGCCTGGTGATGGTTTACCAGCCGCACCGCTTCAGTCGTACCCGTGACCTCTACGAGGACTTCGTGCAGGTGCTGGCCGAAAGCAACGTATTGCTGCTGATGGAAGTCTATCCGGCCGGTGAAGAGCCGATTCCCGGCGCCGACAGCCGTAACCTCTGCCACAGCATCCGGCAACGGGGGCAACTTGACCCGGTCTACATCGAGCGGGGTGTCGACCTGGCGCCGCTGGTCAAGCCACTGCTGCGTGCCGGCGACATCCTGCTGTGCCAAGGTGCCGGCGACATCGGTGGCCTGGCGCCGCAGTTACTGCAGAGCCCCTTGTTCGCTCCACGGGCGGAGGGCGCGGTATGACCCAGGCGCATTTCGACCAGCTGCATTCCACGCTGGCGCCCGCCGCCTTCGGCCGGGTCGCGGTCCTGTTCGGCGGCAAGAGCGCCGAGCGCCCGGTCTCGCTCAAATCCGGCAACGCGGTGCTGCAGGCCTTGCAGAGTGCCGGCGTCGATGCCTTCGGCCTCGATGTGGGCGACGACCTGCTGCAGCGCCTGGCAAGCGAGCGCATTGACCGCGCCTTTATCGTGCTGCACGGTCGCGGCGGTGAAGATGGCAGCATGCAGGGTTTACTCGAGTGCCTGGGCATTCCCTACACCGGCAGCGCGGTGCTGGCCTCGGCCCTGGCCATGGACAAGCTGCGCACCAAGCAGGTCTGGCAGAGCCTCGGCCTGTCGACCCCGCGCCATGCGGTATTGGCCAGCGTCGACGATTGTCTTGCCGCCGCCAGGGAACTGGGGATGCCGTTGATCGTCAAACCGGCCCATGAAGGTTCCAGTATCGGCATGGCCAAGGTGCATGACATCGAACAGTTGATCAGCGCCTGGCAGGCCGCCAGCGTCTACGACGCCCAGGTGCTGGTCGAACAGTGGATCCAAGGGCCCGAGTTCACCATCGCCACCCTGCGCGGTCAGATATTGCCGCCGATCGGCCTGGGCACGCCGCACGCCTTTTATGACTACGACGCCAAGTACCTGGCCTCCGATACCCAGTACCACATTCCCTGTGGCCTGGCGCCGGACAAAGAAGAAGAACTGCGCCAGCTGACCGCTCGCGCCTGCGAGGCCGTGGGTATCCGCGGCTGGGCGCGGGCCGATGTGATGCAGGACGCCGACGGACGTTTCTGGCTGCTGGAGGTCAACACCGTGCCCGGCATGACCGACCACAGCCTGGTGCCCATGGCGGCCCGTGCCGCCGGACTGGACTTCCAGCAACTGGTGCTGGCGATCCTGGCCGATAGCGTGGAGGCACGAGCTTAACCATGCGCGCTCCCGTCCGCCCTCAAACCTCGGTTCCCGGCCGTGCTCCCGCACGCAAGCCGGTGCCGCGGGGCGCGAGCCGGATGGTGGCCAAGGAGCCGCTGGCACAGCGGCTGCCAAAGCCCAGCGGGGCGGCGTTCAAGCGCCTGGGCTGGCCGCTGTTGCTGGTGGTGCTGGGGTTTGCCGCCTATGAATTGGCGCAGCGGGTACTGCCCTATGCCGATCGACCGATCGCCAAGATCAGCGTGCAGGGTGATTTGAGCTACATCAGCCAGCAGGTGATTCAGGCCCGTATCGCCCCTTACGCGGCGGCCAGCTTCTTCAGTGTCGACCTGGCCAGCATGCGCGCCGAGCTGGAGGCCATGCCCTGGATTTCCAGCGCCGAGGTGCGCCGGGTATGGCCCGACCAGGTGCTGATTCGCCTGGAAGAACAACTGCCCATCGCCCGCTGGGGCGACGAGGCACTGCTGAACAACCAGGGGCAGGCGTTCGCCCCACGTGACCTCAGCCATTACGAACATCTGCCCAAGCTGTCCGGGCCGCAGCGTGCCCAGGAGCGGGTCATGCAGCAGTACCAGGTACTTAGCCAGATGCTGCGGCCGCTGGGGTTTTCGGTGGCGCGCCTGGAGTTGCGTGAACGCGGCAGCTGGTTCCTGTCCACCGGACCGGACAGCACGGGGCAGAGCATCGAGCTGCTGCTGGGCCGCGATCACCTGATGGAAAAGATGCGCCGTTTTATCTCCATCTATGGCAAGACCCTGAAAGAACAGATCGCGAATATCGCGCGCATCGATCTGCGTTACGCCAACGGCCTGGCCGTTGGCTGGCGTGTACCGGTGACGCCCCCGGTGGCGGATAAACCCGCCACCGTGCAGTGAACGAGGAGAAGGCAGGACCCATGGCAAACGTGCAAAGCGGCAAGATGATCGTCGGCCTCGATATCGGCACCTCCAAAGTGGTGGCACTGGTCGGCGAAGTCACGGCCGATGGACAACTGGAAATCGTCGGTATCGGTACCCACCCTTCCCGCGGCCTGAAAAAGGGCGTGGTGGTGAATATCGAGTCGACGGTGCAGTCGATCCAGCGTGCCATCGAGGAGGCGCAGCTGATGGCCGGCTGCCGGATCCACTCGGCTTTCGTCGGGGTGGCGGGGAACCATATCCGCAGCCTTAACTCCCACGGTATCGTCGCCATTCGCGACCGCGAAGTCAGCCAGGCCGACCTGGAACGGGTGCTGGATGCCGCCCAGGCGGTAGCCATTCCGGCCGACCAGCGGGTCTTGCACACCTTGGCCCAGGATTACGTGATCGATAACCAGGAGGGTGTGCGCGAGCCCCTGGGCATGTCCGGCGTACGCCTGGAGGCCAAGGTGCACGTGGTCACCTGTGCGGTGAACGCCGCGCAGAACATCGAGAAGTGCGTGCGTCGCTGCGGCCTGGAAGTCGACGATATCATTCTGGAGCAGCTGGCCTCGGCCTACGCGGTGCTGACCGATGACGAGAAGGAACTCGGTGTCTGCCTGGTGGACATCGGCGGCGGTACCACCGATATCGCCATCTTCACCGAGGGCGCGATCCGTCATACCGCGGTGATCCCGATCGCCGGCGATCAGGTCACCAACGACATCGCCATGGCCCTGCGCACGCCGACCCAGTACGCCGAGGAAATCAAGATCCGGTATGCCTGCGCCCTGGCCAAGCTGGCCGGTGCCGGTGAAACCATCAAGGTGCCGAGTGTCGGCGACCGGCCGCCGCGCGACCTGTCGCGCCAATCGCTGGCCGAAGTGGTCGAGCCGCGGTACGACGAACTCTTCACCCTGATCCAGGCCGAGTTGCGCCGCAGCGGTTACGAGGACCTGATCCCGGCCGGCATCGTGCTGACCGGCGGTACATCGAAAATGGAAGGTGCGGTCGAACTGGCCGAAGAGATTTTCCATATGCCGGTGCGCCTGGGCGTGCCACACAGCGTCAAGGGCCTGGCCGACGTGGTGCGCAACCCGATCTATTCCACCGGTGTAGGCCTGCTGATGTACGGCCTGCAGAAGCAGGCCGACGGCATTTCCCTGTCCGGCGGCAGCTCCAGCCATTTTAACGATGAACCCAAGACACCTGTACTGGAACGGCTGAAACGCTGGGTCCAAGGCAATTTCTGAAAAATAAGCGGTAGGCGTTACAACTAGAAAGGAAGGAGAGAGAACCATGTTCGAGCTCGTAGACAGTATCCCGCAAAGCGCCGTGATCAAGGTTATCGGCGTCGGCGGCGGCGGCGGCAACGCCGTCAACCACATGGCCAAGAACAACATCGAAGGCGTCGAATTCATTTGCGCCAACACCGATGCCCAGGCCCTGAAAAACGTCGGTGCGCGCACTGTGCTGCAACTGGGCACTGGCGTGACCAAGGGTCTCGGCGCCGGCGCCAACCCGGAAGTCGGCCGGCAGGCGGCCCTGGAAGACCGTGAGCGCATCGCCGAAGTGCTGCAGGGCTGCGACATGGTCTTTATCACCACTGGCATGGGCGGTGGTACCGGTACCGGTGCAGCGCCGATCATCGCTGAAGTGGCGAAGGAGATGGGCATCCTGACCGTTGCCGTGGTCACCCGGCCGTTCCCCTTCGAGGGCCGCAAGCGCATGTTGATCGCCGAGGAGGGCATTCGTGCTCTGTCCCTGAGCGTCGACTCGCTGATCACCATCCCCAACGAAAAATTGCTGACCATCCTCGGCAAGGATGCCAGCCTGTTGTCCGCCTTTGCCAAGGCCGACGATGTGCTGGCCGGTGCGGTGCGCGGCATCTCCGACATCATCAAGCGCCCAGGCATGATCAACGTCGACTTCGCCGACGTGAAAACCGTCATGAGCGAGATGGGCATGGCGATGATGGGCACCGGCTGCGCCAGCGGCCCGAACCGTGCGCGTGAAGCGACCGAGGCGGCCATCCGCAACCCGCTGCTGGAAGACGTCAACCTGCAGGGCGCGCGTGGCATCCTGGTGAATATCACCGCCGGTCCCGACCTGTCCCTGGGCGAATACTCGGACGTGGGTAATATCATCGAACAGTTCGCCTCCGAGCACGCCACCGTCAAGGTCGGTACCGTGATCGATCCGGACATGCGCGACGAACTGCACGTCACCGTGGTCGCCACTGGCCTGGGCGCGAAGATCGAAAAACCGGTCAAAGTCATCGACAACACCCTGCAGGTGTCGCCGTCGGCTGCCCCGGCCGTCGCCTCGCGTAGCGAGCCGACCGTCAACTACAAGGACTACGAGCGCCCCACCGTACAGCGCCAGAGTCATGCCGGCGGTGCCGCCGCAGCCAAGCTCAGCCCGCAGGACGACCTGGATTACCTGGACATCCCGGCCTTCCTGCGTCGCCAAGCCGATTAATGGAATTTATCAGGAGTATTAGGGTGATTGGTGTTCAGCAAAGGCCGGCTCTGCTATCATCGCCGGCCATTGTTGAAAACAATTCGCAACTAGTGTTATAGCGGCCAAAGCCATGATCAGACAACGCACCCTGAAGAACATCATCCGCGCCACCGGTGTCGGTCTGCATTCCGGGGAGAAGGTTTACCTGACCCTCAAGCCCGCACCGGTGGATACCGGTATCGTGTTCTGTCGTACCGACCTGGATCCGGTCGTGCAGATTCCTGCGCGGGCGGAAAATGTCGGCGAAACCACCATGTCGACAACGTTGATCAATGGTGATGTCAAGGTGGACACCGTGGAGCACCTGCTTTCGGCCATGGCTGGCCTGGGCATCGATAACGCCTACGTCGAGCTCTCGGCGTCCGAAGTGCCGATCATGGATGGCAGTGCCGGTCCCTTCGTATTCCTGATTCAGTCCGCGGGTCTGCAAGAGCAGGACGCCCACAAGAAGTTCATCCGCATCAAGCGCGAAGTCACGGTGGAAGAGGGCGACAAACGTGCCACCTTCATTCCCTTCGATGGCTTCAAGGTGAGCTTCGAGATCGATTTCGATCACCCGGTGTTCCGCAATCGCACCCAGACCGCCAGCGTGGATTTTTCCAGCACCTCCTTTGTCAAGGAGGTCAGTCGGGCGCGGACCTTCGGTTTTATGCGCGACATCGAGTTCCTGCGTTCACAGAACCTGGCCCTCGGCGGTAGCGTGGAAAACGCCATCGTGGTCGATGAGAACCGTGTACTTAACGAAGACGGCCTGCGGTATGAGGACGAATTCGTCAAGCACAAGATCCTCGATGCGATCGGCGACCTGTACCTGTTGGGCAATAGCCTGATTGGCGAATTCCGGGGTTTCAAGTCCGGTCACGCCCTGAACAATCGCCTGCTGCGCAGCCTGATCGAGCAGCAGGACGCTTGGGAAGTGGTGACCTTCGACGACCCGAAAAGCGCACCGATCTCCTATATGCGCCCGGCCGCGGCGGGTTAAGCGACATCTCTCTCCGATGTATTTGAAGGCCACCCGCGGGTGGCCTTTTTTTTGCTCGGGCATCCGTTCAGCGCTGCAGCCGGTGGGGCCGTCATGGCGGCGCTTGTCGCCCTCAGCTGGGTTCCTGGCGGACCTTGCCGTGGCCCGCCAGGCGTTCGAGGGCGGCTTTGAGGCGGGGGTCGCGAATGCCCTCTGCGGTCTCGTGCAGGCTCTCGGCGGCGCTGCTGGACAGCTGGCGCACCGCGCTTTGAGGCGTGCGCTGGGTGGTGGGAGGTTGCACCTTGAAGAGGATTTTCGTTAAGGTCGCGAACTCTTCGAAGGCCTGCAACTGGCGTTGCAGACGCTTCTGCTGGTAGCGCAGGCGTGTCGCCCAGTGACCGTCGGTGACGATCAGCAGCAGGCACTGCTCGCGCCAGGTGGCCACGTGACAGTGCTCACGGGCTGCCGGTTGCAGTTGGCTTTCGACCAGCTGTTGCAGGCGGGCGAGGCGCTGGGCTTCGCCGAACAACGCCTTGAGCGGTTTGGCTTCGCGTATCAGCGCAGCGCTGGCGCGGGCCGGCAAGGGACGAAAGGTCATGGCGGAACGCCTTGAATAACAGAGTCGGCATGGTAGCAGAAGCCTGCTGCCGGGACTGCCGCAAGGGGATCTATGGATATTATGTTTCTCAGTCGCCGGCACGGCGCGACGCGGGCCTTGAGCCTGGACTTGCGGCTGTTGACGGGCCTGCTGTCATTGGTCGTGGTGCTCGCCGGACTGGCCGGTGCAGGGCTCGGCGGGCGCTGGCAGACACCGGTGGCGGTGCAGGATGAGCAGCAGCTGGATCGGCTGATGGACGAGCAGCGCGCCGAGGTGGGCGTCGTGCGTGGCGACGCACAGCGCCAACTGCAGGCCTTTGCCGTGCACCTGGGGGAGTTGCAGGCGCGGCTGACCCGCCTGGACGCCCTGGGCGCACGACTGACCGAGCTGGCGGAACTGGATGCCGACGAGTTCGATTTCTCCACCGAGGTCGGTCAGGGCGGGCCGCAGGAATTGCTCGAAGGCAGTGCCTATGCCGCGCCGCCCTTTATGGCCAGCCTCGATGAGTTGGCGCAGCGCCTGGACAGCCGCGAGCAGCAGCTCGAAGTGCTGGAGCAGCTGTTGGCCGAGCGGCGTCTGAACGAGGCCGAGACCCTGTCGGGTCGCCCGGTGCTCAAGGGCTATGTCTCCTCGCCCTTTGGCCGGCGCACCGATCCATTCAGTGGACGCCTGAGCGTTCATAAGGGGGTCGACTTCGCGGCCAAGGCCGGCAGTGCCGTGGTGGCGGTGGCCGCCGGGGTGGTGACCGCGGCAGGGCGCAAGTCCGGATATGGCAATGTAGTGGAAATCAGCCATGCCGATGGTTATGTGACCCTCTATGGGCACAATCAGAGCAACCAGGCGAAGGTCGGCGACCTGGTCAAGCGCGGCCAGGTCATCGCCACCGTGGGCAGTACGGGGCGCTCCAGTGGCTACCATGTGCACTTTGAGGTAACCAAGGACGGGCAGGTGGTCGATCCGGCCAGTTATATTGCGCGAGCCAGCACTCCTGAATAACGCCGCTTTCCTCGATCCCGTTTCCGGGTAGAATGCCGGCTTCGCACGCAGCCATCAGGGCTGCATGGGTGACTCTACGGGCCACCCTCCATCCATACGCGTGGAAGATCCTGTCGATATGTTTGCGCCTTTGTTGAAAAAACTCTTTGGAAGCAAGAACGAGCGTGAAGTCAAACGCATGCTCAAGACGGTGCAGCTCGTCAACTCCTTCGAAGAGCAGCTGCTGGCCCTCTCCGACGAACAACTGCGCGACAAGACCGAGCAGTTCAAGGCCCGCTTAGCCAAAGGCGAGACCCTTGACCAGCTGCTGCCGGAGGCCTTTGCCGTGGCCCGTGAGGCCGGCAAGCGGGTGATGGGCATGCGCCATTTCGACGTTCAGCTGGTCGGTGGCATGACCCTGCACGAGGGGCGCATCGCCGAAATGCGTACCGGTGAGGGCAAGACCCTGGTGGCGACATTGGCGGTCTACCTTAATGCGCTGTCCGGCAAGGGCGTGCACGTGGTCACGGTCAACGACTACCTGGCGCGTCGTGATGCCAACTGGATGCGTCCGCTCTATGAGTTCCTCGGCCTGACGGTGGGCATCGTTACCCCGTTCCAGCCGCCCGAGGAAAAGCGCGCGGCCTATGCCGCCGATATCACCTACGGCACCAACAACGAATACGGTTTCGATTACCTGCGCGACAACATGGCCTTCAGCCTGGAAGAGAAATTCCAGCGCGGCCTGAATTTCGCGGTGATCGACGAAGTGGATTCGATTCTGATCGACGAGGCGCGTACCCCGCTGATCATTTCCGGCCAAGCCGAAGACAGCTCGAAGATGTACGCGGAGATCAATCGCCTGATCCCGCGCCTCGAGTTGCACATCGAGGAAGAGGAAGGGGTGGTCACCCGCGCCGGTCACTTCACCGTGGACGAGAAGACCCGCCAGGTCGAGCTGAACGAGGCCGGGCATCAATTCATCGAGGAGATGCTCACCGAGGTCGGGCTGCTGGCCGAAGGCGAAAGCCTCTATTCGGCGCATAACCTGGGTTTGTTGACCCACGTGTATGCCGGCTTGCGCGCGCACAAGCTGTTCCACCGCAACGTTGAATATATAGTGCAGAAGGATCAGGTACTGCTGATCGACGAGCACACCGGGCGGACCATGCCTGGTCGTCGCTTGTCCGAAGGCCTGCACCAGGCCATCGAAGCCAAGGAAGGGTTGCCGATCCAGGCCGAGAGCCAGACCCTGGCCTCGACCACCTTCCAGAACTATTTCCGTCTCTATAGCAAGCTGTCCGGCATGACCGGCACGGCCGACACCGAAGCCTTCGAGTTCCACCAGATCTACGGCCTGGCCGTGGTGGTGATCCCCACCAACCGGGGCATGGCGCGCAAGGACTTCAACGACCTGGTCTACCTGACCCAGGAAGAGAAATACACCGCCATTGTCGCCGACATCAAGGACTCCATGGCCCAGGGTCGCCCTGTGCTCGTCGGTACCGCCTCGATCGACAGCTCCGAATACGTTTCGCAGTTGCTGACCCAGGCGGGCATCGAGCACAAGGTGCTCAACGCCAAGTACCATGAAAAGGAAGCCGAGATCATCGCCCAGGCCGGCCGCCCGGGAGCCTTGACCATTGCCACCAACATGGCCGGTCGTGGTACCGACATCCTCCTGGGCGGTAACTGGGAGGTCGAAGTGGCCGCCCTGGAAAACCCCAGCGACGAGCAGGTTGCGCAAATCAAGGCCGAGTGGCACAAACGCCATCAACAGGTCATCGAGTCCGGTGGCCTGCATGTGATCGCCTCCGAGCGGCATGAGTCGCGGCGTATCGACAACCAGCTGCGTGGCCGTTCCGGTCGCCAGGGCGACCCGGGCTCCAGCCGTTTCTACCTGTCGCTGGAAGACAGCCTGATGCGCATCTTCGCCTCTGATCGGGTGAAGAACTTCATGAAGGCGCTGGGCATGCAAGCCGGCGAGGCCATCGAGCACCGCATGGTGAGCAACGCCATCGAGAAGGCCCAGCGCAAGGTCGAAGGCCGCAACTTCGACATGCGCAAGCAGCTGCTCGAGTTTGACGACGTGGCCAACGAGCAGCGCAAAGTGATCTATCACATGCGCAACACCTTGCTGGCCTCCGACGAAATCGGCGAAACCATCGCCGAGTTCCGTCACGAAGTGCTGGATAACACGGTCAACACCCATATTCCGCCGCAATCGCTGCC
Source organism: Pseudomonas sp. (assembly GCF_040514055.1). Lineage (GTDB taxonomy): Bacteria > Pseudomonadota > Gammaproteobacteria > Pseudomonadales > Pseudomonadaceae > Aquipseudomonas. The sequence goes on along the minus strand of NZ_JBEVDL010000071.1, from coordinate 59,337 downwards.
GGAACAGTGGGACGTGGCAGGTCTGGAAGCGACACTCTTCAGCGATTTCGGTGTCAAGTTGCCGATTCAGCAGTGGCTGGACGACGACCATAAACTCTATGAAGAGCCCCTGCGGGCCCGCCTGCTGGAAACTCTGGTGGCGGCTTACCACGAGAAGGAAGAGCAGGCGAGCGCCGAAGCCCTGCGCACCTTCGAGAAGCAGATCCTGTTGCGGGTGCTGGACGACCTGTGGAAAGACCACCTGTCGACCATGGATCACCTGCGTCACGGTATTCACCTGCGTGGTTACGCGCAGAAAAACCCCAAGCAGGAATACAAGCGCGAGTCCTTTACCCTGTTCCAGGAGCTGCTGGACTCGATCAAGCGCGATACCATCCGGGTGCTCTCCCACGTCCAGGTCCGTCGCGAAGACCCTGCCGAGGAAGAGGCGCGTATGCGTCGCGAAGCCGAGGAAATGGCTCAGCGCATGCAGTTCGAGCATGCCCAGGCCCCTGGTTTGGATCAGCCGGTGGACGCTGTCGAGGGTGAGGAGGGCGACCTGGCTGTGGCTCCGGTACGTACCGAGCCGAAGATCGGCCGTAACGAGCCGTGCCCCTGTGGCTCCGGCAAGAAGTACAAACACTGCCACGGCCAGCTCAGCTAAATCAGGCTGACGTTGTCTCGACGCCGCGAACGGCCTAGCCGTTCGCGGCGTTTTACCATCGATTCGTGTCCGGACCTGCCGCCAGCAGCCGGCGTTTTAACAAGGAGCGTACCCTATGCCCGTTGGTCTTGGCCCTCTGCCCACCCTGCACCCGGTCCCCGGTTTCGAACTGGGGATCGCCTCCGCCGGCATCAAGCGTCCCGGGCGCAAGGATGTGGTGGTCATGCGCTGCGCCGAAGGCTCCAGCGTGGCGGGCGTGTTCACCCTCAACGCCTTTTGTGCGGCACCGGTGATCCTGGCCAAGAAACGTGTATTGGGCCCGGTGCGTTACCTGCTGACCAACACCGGCAACGCCAATGCCGGCACCGGTGAGCCGGGGCTGCTCGACGCCACGCGCACCTGCGCGCGGCTGGCGCACCTGGCTGGGGTGTCCGAGGCGGCGGTGCTGCCGTTTTCCACCGGGGTGATCGGCGAGCCGTTGCCGGTGGAGAAAATCGAGGGGGCCCTGCAGGCGGCCCTGGACGACTTGGCCGAGGACCACTGGGCCGAGGCCGCCAGCGGCATCATGACCACCGATACCCTGCCCAAGGGCGCCAGCCGGCAGTTCGTGCAGGAGGGCGTGACGGTCACGGTCACCGGTATTTCCAAGGGGGCGGGGATGATCAAGCCGAACATGGCGACCATGCTCGGTTATATCGCCACCGACGCCAAGGTGTCCCAGGCGGTGCTGCAGGACCTGCTGCGCGATGCGGCGAACAAGTCGTTCAACCGCATCACCATCGATGGCGACACCTCCACCAACGACTGTTGCATGCTGATCGCCACGGGCAAAGCGGCGTTGCCGGAGATCAGTCAGGCCTCGGGCGCGTTGTTCGCCGCGCTCAAGCAGGCGGTGTTCGAGGTGTGCATGGAGGTGGCCCAAGCCATCGTCCGCGACGGCGAGGGTGCTACCAAGTTCGTGACGGTCCAGGTCAACGGCGGTGCGACCCATCAGGAGTGTCTGGACGTCGGCTACGCGGTGGCCCATTCGCCGTTGATCAAGACGGCGTTGTTCGCCTCCGACCCCAACTGGGGACGTATCCTCGCCGCCGTTGGCCGCGCCGGCCTGGCCCAGCTGGACGTCGGCAAGATCGACGTCTACCTGGGCGAGGTGTGCATCGCCAGCCGCGGCTGCCGCGCCGCCAGCTACACCGAAGCGCAAGGCGCGGCGGTCATGGCCGAGGCTGAAATCGGCATCCGCATCGAGCTGGGCCGCGGGACCTGCAGCGAAACGATCTGGACCACCGACCTGTCCCACGAGTATGTGAAGATCAACGCCGAGTACCGGACCTAGCACAACGGCAGTTGCAAGCCTCAAGCGGCAAGCAGCAAGCAGCAAGCGGCAAGCGGCAAGCGGCAAGCGGCTGGCGCGGCGTACGCGCTGGACTGCAGCGCTGCTATTCCGGACGCTTATCCAGGGATAAACAATCGGAATTTGCCGCAGGTGTCTGGCCGCCGTATGGTCAGGGTCCTTCTTTCGCGATATGACACGGGTGGCTCCATGGCTTTGCACTTGGTAATCGGCGACAAAACCTATTCCTCCTGGTCGTTGCGCGCGGCCCTGGCGCTGGAGCTGACCGGTGCTCCCTATACCGAGCAACTGATCCGCCTGAACCAGCCCGATACCCGCGCGCAGATCCTGGTCCACTCGCCCACCGGCAAGGTGCCGCTGCTGGTCACTGAGGAGGGCTCGATCTGGGACTCCCTGGCGATCGGCGAATACCTGGCCGAGCGTTTCCCCGAAGCGCCGCTGTGGCCCCGAGACCGCTATCCACGTGCGGTGGCGCGTTCGGTGTGTGCGGAGATGCACAGCGCCTTCGTTGCCCTGCGCAGCCACTTGCCGATGGACCTCAAGCGTGACCAGGCGCTGGCCGAGGTGCCGTCCGAGGTGCAGGTGGAGTTGCAGCGGCTGTTCGCCCTGTGGGCCGATTGCCGTGCCCGTTTTGGCCAGGGCGGTCCCTTCCTGTTCGGCCTGCCGAGCCTGGCCGATGCCTTTTTCGCCCCGGTGGCGACGCGCCTGCGCAGTTATCGGGTCGCGCTGCCGAGCGAAGCGGTGGCCTATGTCGAGACCATTTACCAGTGGCCGGCCTTCCAGCGCTGGTACCGTGCCGCCCAAGACGAGGACGCCATCGCGTGAAACCGTTGCATGTAGCCGCCGCAGTGATCCGCGGCCGGGATGGCCGGGTGCTGATCGCCCGGCGTGGAGAGACGCAGGATCAGGGCGGGCTGTGGGAGTTTCCCGGCGGCAAGCTGGAGGACGGCGAGGCGGTCCTGGCCGCCCTGCACCGCGAGCTGGCCGAGGAGCTGGGCATCCAGGTGCGCGCCGCCCGGCCGTTGATTCAAGTACGCCATGCCTATCCGGACAAACAGGTGTTGCTGGATGTCTGGGAAGTCTCGGCGTTCGATGGCGAGCCGCGTGGCGTCGAAGGCCAGCCCTTGGCCTGGGTCGCACCGCGGGCGCTGGCCGACTACGCCTTTCCCGCCGCCAATCAACCGATTGTCGCCGCTGCCCGACTGCCGTCGCAGTACCTGATCACCCCCGGCGGCTTGTCCACGCCGGAGCTGCTGCAGGGCCTGCAAAGGGCCCTGGCCAGTGGCATCACACTGGTCCAGTTGCGCGCCCCGGATTTCTACGACCCGCAGTACCGCGACCTGGCGGTGGATGCGGTGGGCTTGTGCGCCGGCAAGGCGCAATTGATGCTCAAGGGGCCGCTGGAATGGCTGGGGGACTTCCCTGCGGCCGGGTGGCATCTGACGGCTGCACAATTGCGCAAGTATGCCCGCAATGGCCGGCCGTTTCCCGCGGCGCGCTGGTTGGCGGCTTCCTGCCATGACGCCGAGGAGCTGGCCCTGGCGCAGCAGATGGGGGTGGACTTTGTCACCCTGTCACCGGTGCAGGCGACCGAGAGTCATCCGCAGGCCGAGCCGCTGGGCTGGGACGCTACGCAAGCCTTGATCGCCGGCTTCAACCGGCCGGTCTACCTGCTCGGCGGCCTGGGGGCGGGCGACTGCCAGCGTGCCTGGCACGCTGGCGCCCAGGGTGTGGCCGGCATTCGCGGGTTCTGGCCGGCGTAAAAAAGTGGTTGATGGGTATCGACGCTGCGCGTCTCCACCCATCCTACGGTTTTTGCGCGGCCTGCCAGAGGATCTCGGCGATCCCTTGGCGGCGGGCGATCAACCGCGCCGCGACAAACAGCAGGTCGGACAACCGATTGAGGTAGGCCAGGCCGACCCCGTCCAAGGGCTCCACCGCATTGAGTTGCTGGCAGCGGCGTTCGGCGGTGCGTGCCAGGCTGCGGCACACGTGAGCCTGGGCGATCAGGTTGGAGCCCCCGGGCAGGATAAAATTCTCCAGCGGACCGAGCTCTTCGTTCCAGCGATCGATGACCGTCTCCAGGGCCTGTACTTGCGCCGCATTCAGGGCCTGGTAGACCGGCATGGCCAATTCGCCCCCGAGGTCGAACAGGCGGTGCTGGCAGGGGCTCAGGACTTCCACCAATTCGCCCAGTGCCGGCCAGCGCGGCAGCTGCTCGGTCAACGTGGCCAGTAACAGGCCCAGTTGGCTGTTGAGCGTGTCCACCTCGCCCATGGCTTCGACGCGCGGGTGGTCCTTGGGTACCCGTCGGCCGTCGGCCAGGCCGGTTTCGCCCTTATCTCCGGTGCGGGTGTAGATTTTCGACAGACGATAAGCCATGTTCAATCCTGTTCGGTGGCGTTGGGTTCCGCGGGCAGCTGCTGCGGCAGGCGCAGGGTGATGCAGGTGCCCTGGCCGGGCGTCGACTGCACTTCCATCTGACCCTTGTGGTTGTTGGTGATGATGAAGTACGAGACCGACAGGCCCAGGCCGGTGCCCTGGCCGACTTCCTTGGTGGTGAAAAACGGCTCGAAGATGCGTTTGCGCACCGGCTCGGGCATGCCGGCGCCGTTATCCTCGACCTGCAGTTCGACCCAGGGCGGGTTGAGTCGGGTGCGCAGGATGATGCGCCCGGGTTCGCGCTCATCGTCGCGCTGATGAATGGCCTGGGCGGCGTTTTTCAGCAGGTTGAGCAGGACCTGCTCGAGTTCATTGGCGGTGCAGGGCACCAGGCCGACCTGCGGATCGAATTCGCGCTGCAGGACCAGGCTCTTGAAATCGAACCCTTCAATCAGGGCAAAGTCGTTGCCGGCAATCTCCACCGCCTGGTCGATCAGGGCGGGTAGGGAACAGGGCGCCAGTTGCCGGTTGCTCAGCCGGCTGAAACTGAGCATATGACTGACGATCCGCGCTGCTCGGGTGCCGGCGTGCTGGATGCCGTCGAGCAGTTGGGGGATTTCGCGGTTGATCAGGTAGCGACTGACCGTCTCCAGGCTGATGCCGAGCGCCGCGGCCTGCTCCTGGTTCTTGGCCAGGTCGTTGGAGAGGCGCCGGCGGATATTTTGCACGTTGTGCAGGATTGCCCCCAGCGGGTTGTTGATCTCATGGGCCATGCCGGCCGCCAGCCCGCCGACCGAGAGCATTTTTTCGGACTGCACCATCAGTTCTTCCATGGCCAGGCGTTGGCTGATGTCGTCGATACGGATCACCACGCCGCGGCCGCTGCCGCCCATCAGCGGGTAAAAGGTCAGGGCATAGTGCCGCGGCTGCTCGTCCTTGATCCAGGTGACCCGCTCGATTTTTTCCACCCGGTGCTGCTCGGCGGTGCGCTTGAGTTGCAGGTGGAAGGGCTTGAGCGGTGGAAAGGCGAGGAATACCGGCTGGTTCAATGCCTCGTCCAGGCGTGTGCCGGAGAGGGCGCTGGCCTCCTGGTTCCATTGGGTCACGTAGAGCTGCTCGTCCAGGGCGATCAGCGCCGACGGCATGGAGTCGATGATGCTGTTGAGGTAGTTCTGGAAACCGGTGAGTTTCTTTTCGATCTTGCTGCGCACCTGCACTTCCAGCTCCAACTTGCGGTTGGAGTGGCGGGTTTCCTCCGCCAGGCTTTGGGCCTGGTCAAAGGCCAGCTGGGAGTCGTCGCGGGCCCGTTTGAGCTGCTGCTCACGGGCCTCGATACGCGACAGCATGGTATTGAACGCTTCGGCCAGGCTGCCGATTTCGTCATGATTGCCGCGTCCGGCCCGCAACGCATAGTTCTCCTCGCGGGTGACCTGACGCGAAAGCTCCTCCAGCTTGCGGATGGGCCGGGTCACCAGGCGACGGATCTGCCGGGCGACCAGGAACCAGAGCAGCACGCTGATCAGCAGAATCGCACCGCTGGCGGTCAGGGTCCCGGTGAAAAAGGCTCCCGGCAGTTCGCTGGACGCCACCAGCAACAGGTGCCCGGGCGGTCCCTCGGGTTGCGGCAATTCGAGCAGCAGGTTGGTGCGGAATTCGCCATGGCGCCAGCTGTCGAGTGCTTCCAGGCGGTCTGGCAGCAGCAGGCGTTGCCCGCGCAGGTGCGCCAGGCCATTGCCCTGGCTGTCATAAATGGCCGCGGCCCGCAGCGGCGCGTAGTCATCCAGGCGCTGCAACACATCGGCGGCGGCAGCGGGCGATCTCAGCGCCTCGTGGCTCAGGGCCGGGGTGGTGATCAGCCGACCGAGGGTGTGCAGCGCCTGGGGCGCCATGTTCTCCTGGGAGATCCAGTAGGCCGCGCTGATAAACGCCAGATTGGCCACCACCAGCACGGCGGCCAGCAGGGCCAGCAGGGCGGCCAACACCTTGCGGCCGACCGGCAGGTTTTCGAGGCGTTGGCGCAGGGTCATGGGCGATCGCATCGCAGGAGGAGCGGGTCAGGGTAACGCGTCGGTCAGTGGCTCGGCAATCCGCGGGCGGTCAGGTGCGCGACCAGCCGCCGCTGCAGCGCCTTGAGGTGCGGCAGGCCAAGGCGATGGCGGGTCGCCACCGCGCAGGCCTGGTCGAGCAACACACCGATCTCGGTGCGGCGTTGGCGGGCCACGTCTTGGTGCATCGACGAGTAGTTGCTGGCGGTCGCCTGGATCACCCGCAGCACCTCGCTGTGCAGGTCCTCGGCCGCGGCCGGTTGGCCACTGATCAGCAGCAGTTCGGTCAGTTCGGCGCAGAGGGTGGCGACCTCGGCGGGGTGTTCCAGCAGGCCACCGTTGCGGCAATCGTGCAGCACGGTCAACGGATTGATCGCGCAGTTGAGTGCGAGTTTGCGCCACAGACGCGTGAGAATATCGGTCGTCCATTCATGGGCAATGCCGGCCTCGTCCAGCACTGTCAGCCAGGGCGGGGGGCTGGGATCGCGCGGATCGCCCAGCCAGGTGTAGCCGTGACCGGCAAACACCACGCGAAAATCCGCCTCGCGAAAGGCGCCTTCGGTACTGGAGGCGAGGATACAGCGGCTGCGCGGCAACCGAGCGGCCACTGCGTCCTGGCTGCCCAGGCCATTCTGCAGCAGGATCAGTTCGGCGTCCGGTGCCAGGCGCGCGGCCAGGGCGGCCACCGCTTCCTCTGCGTCGTAGGCCTTGCAGGCCAGCAGCAGACGGTGGATCGGGGTGGTCGCGTTGGCCGTCTCGGCAGGGATGGGGTAGGCGCTGCTGCCACCCGGCTCGACCAGGGTCAGGCCGCCAGCGGCGCGGTACGCCGCCAGCCGCGCCGAATCTCGCAAGATCAGCCGCACCGGCTGCCCGGCACGCGCCAGGCGTGTGGCCCAGAGACTGCCCAGGCTGCCGACGCCCAACACGTGCCAGGCGGTCATGGCTTGTTCAGAGGCGACAACCGCATGGCGGCGACGCGGCCACTTTCATAGGACTGTGGCAGCTGCAAGGCGGCCTGCTCAATCAGGGTCAGCGGATCGACCGGCAGCGACTTGGCATCCAGCCCCACCAGGCTGATGCCGGCCTTGAGGGAAATAAACCCTTCGCTGGTCTTGAACGCCTTGAGGTTCAGCCCCTCGTGCAAGCGCTTGAAGCTGCTGGGCGAGCACTCGTGCAGGTCTTCGAGCAGCGTGACCAGGCCAAAATGGTTGTCATCCAGGCGCGTCAGCACGTCCAGCGGACGCACCAGCTGTTGCAGGCGGCGCGCCACCCCATGCAGCAATTCGTTATAGAACAGGCTGCCGTACTGCTGGCGCAGCTCGCCGGCCTCCTGCAGGCCGATCAGCAGGTAACACACCGCGCCACCGCGAGACTCGACCTGGCGCAGGCTGTCCACCAGCTTTTGCTGCAGGTAGCGGGGATTACCCAAGCCGGTCAGTGGGTCGACCAGGTTGCGCTCCTCGAGGCTGGCGATGTTCTGCGTCAACAGGCGATTTTCCTGCAGCAGGCGTTGCAGCGTATTGCACAGGCGGTCGGCGGCGTACACCCGCGGCACCAGCTGCTCGTTCATCACCGCCTTGCTGATGAAGTCGTCGACGCCACGGTCAAAGGCCTCGCTGAGGACGTTCTCGCCTTCCTTGCCGGTCAGCAGCATCACATAGGTGTAGTGGTGGGCCATCTCGTCGAGCTGACGCACGCGGCCGGTGAGTTCCAGGCCGTCGATTTCCGGCATCAGCCAGTCGGCCAGCAGCACGCTGGCTGGGCGTTGTTCCAGCAGTTGCAGCGCTTCGACCGCGCTGCTGGCGAAGCGTACGTCCAGATAACCGGCCTGGGCCAGGGCGCGTCCGATCATGGCGCTGGAGAATTTGGCATCGTCCACCACCAGAATGCTGAGATGGGGGTTGGGCATGGGCAGGCTCGCAGGGGAGAAAAAAAGAAGTACCGGTACATGGCCGGACAGTGAGTATGGCTGCGGATATATAATGGGGGTGCATTTTAACCGTCAACAAGCTTGGTGCGGCCCGTCCGTGAGGTCCGTCGCGCCGTTTATCTGGAGGAATTCCATGCCCTCGTTTGACGTGGTGTCCGAATTGGACAAACACGAAGTGACCAACGCCGTCGATAACGCCCTGAAAGAGCTGGAGCGTCGCTACGATCTGCGCGGTAAAGGCACTTTCGAACTCAAGGACCTGACCATCAACCTCACCGCCGACGCGGATTTCCAGCTCGAGCAACTGGTCGAGATTCTCAAGCTCAGCCTGGCCAAGCGCAAGATCGAGGTGCAGTGCCTGGAGCTCAAGGATGCCTATCCATCGGGCAAGTCGGTGAAGCAGGAAGCGACGCTGCGTGAAGGCATAGACAAGGAATTGGCGAAAAAGATCGTTGCCCATATCAAGGAGTGCAAGCTGAAAGTGCAGGCGGCCATCCAGGGCGAACAGGTGCGTATCACCGGCAAAAAGCGCGATGACCTGCAGGAAGCGATCGCCGCGCTGCGGGCCAAGGACTTCGGCATGCCGCTGCAGTACAACAATTTTCGCGACTGAACAGCGGCCTTCTACGGCCGCTGCAGCGCCCAGTGCTGACCGGCAGCGTCCCCGGCGAAGGGGGCCCTGTTCGGCGGATCAGCGGCGCGAGGGAGGCTGCCGCGTGGCGGCTGATGGCTCGCTGTGCCGTGGGGCATGTCAGCCCGGTACAGTGACCGGATGTGCCGCCACGGCGGTCTGAGGCCGTTCAGCGCTGATCATGGCGTGCGGGGTTCGGGCTCGGCGGTGGCGATCGACGTGGTCTCCACCGCCGGCTGGCTGTCGCGCCGCCATTGCCAGGCAATCAGGATCAGGGTCGGCACCCCCAGCAGGGCGGTCGCCAGAAAGAACTGCGCATAACCGAGCTTTTCCACCATCACCCCTGAGTAGCCCCCGATCAGCCGCGGCAGCAGCAGCATGATGGAGCTGAGGAGCGCGTATTGGGTGGCGGAAAATTTCAGGTTGGTCAGGCTCGAGAGATAGGCGACGAACGCCGCGGTTGCCAGGCCGGCGCTGAAGTTGTCGCAGGAGATGGTCAGGATCAGCATGTTCAGGTGCGCGCCCATACCGGCCAGCAGCAAGAACAGCAGGTTGGTCACCGCCGAGCTCAATCCACCGATAAAGAGGATGGGCATGATGCCGAATCGCACAATCAGCAGCCCGCCCAGGCCTGCACCGAGCAGGGTCATGACCAAACCGAAGAGTTTGCTGACACTGGCGATCTGGTCCTTGCTGAACCCCTGGTCGATATAGAACACGTTGGCCATGACCCCCATCACCGTGTCCGACATCCGGTAGGTGGCCACCAGCCCAAGCAACAGCAGCGCCTGCCAGCGGTAGCGCAGGATAAAGTCGTTGACCGGCGTCAGCACTGGCGCCAGTCCGCGGCGGCCCATGGACGACAGGCACAGCACCGTGAGCACGGTGTAGAGCAGGGCGCGCAGCAGCGCCCGATCGTGGCGCAGCAGCTCGACCAGGCTCTGCTCACCGCTGAGGACACTGCCGAAGTCGGTGCGAAAGAACTGGGTAAGCATGGCCGGGACCGATATCAGCAGTACGATCAGCACCAGCACCGACACCAACTGGTGATTGAAGCCGTAGCGTGCCGCGGCTAACTGGGTGCGCAACGGCACTGCCGGTTCGCTCATCCACAGGCTGGTGGCCAGTCCCGGCAGCATCAGCAGCGCGAAGATCAGGTAGGTGCCGGCCCAGGCGCTGTGGTTGTACAGCTGCACGGTGGAGCCCAGGCCCTCGGCGAAATACAGCGCGCCGGCGGTCGCCAGCAAGGCGGCGACCCGATAGCCAGCCATGTAGCTGGCGGCCAGGGCTGCCTGGCGGCTGTCGTCGGCGATTTCCAGGCGGTAGGCGTCGACCGCGATGTCCTGGGTCGCCGAGGCGAAGGCCACCAACACGGCCAGGGCGATCAGCCAGCGCAGACTTTGCTGGGGGTCGCACAGCGCCATGCCAATCAGGCCGACGGCGACCAGGCTCTGCGACAGCACCAGCCAGGAGCGACGGCGCCCCAGGCGGCCCAGCAGCGGCAGGCGCCATTGGTCGAGCAGCGGCGACCAGACCCATTTGAAGGCATACGCGAGTCCGATCAGACTGGCGAAGCCGATGGTGTCGCGGGCCACCCCGGCTTCACGCAGCCAGACCGATAGGGTGGAGAACACCAGCATGTAAGGCAGGCCCGCGGCAAAACCAAGCAAAAGCAATGCCAGGGTGGCGGGGCTGGAGTAGGCGGCGAGGGCGGCCCGCCAGGTTTTACGGGGCATTGAGCGGGATTCTGTTCGGCTAGGCAAAGCGCGCACTCTAACCGCTGTGCTCCATCGGGCGCCAGCCGTGACGGCGCATATCCACACGATCGTTGTGTAAAAACACCCCCTCGGCCCGTAGGCGGGCCCGTTGTTCCTGGCCGGACGGGCTGTCAGCCGGCAAACTGAGCCGGCCCGTGGCGCCCACCACCCGGTGCCAGGGCAGGCGGCTGCCGGCGGGCAATTGGCTCAGCGTGCGGCCAACCCAGCGCGCGGCGCGGCCCAGGCCGGCGGCCTGGGCCAATTGGCCGTAGGCGACGACCCGACCGGCGGGCACTTCGGCCAAGGCGATGTACAGGGCCTCGCGTCGCACCTGGGGGGCGTTGTCGTCGGGCAGGTCGGGGGCACTGGCAGCGTCGCGTTGCATGGGCGGTGGGGTTCCTGAATGACGGGTGGGCAGTGGGCGAGGGACTCGCCGGGGTTCGATTGCCGCGCTGCCCGGGTGAACTTTGCGGCGCGACTATCGGTCTGTGCTTGTTCTACAGCTGAGTATGCGGATAATGCACAGCTTTTTCGCGAACCGAGCCTGAAGCTGAGATATGTCGTCCAGAACCCTGCTGTGCCTAGCGCTTGGCCTTGTATCGGTGCCCGTCGTGGCCGATACCGTATGGCTGAAAAACGGTGACCGTCTGACGGGCACCATCAAACTCTTCGACGGCGGCAAATTGCTGCTGCAGACCGACTACGGCGGCGCCATCGCGGTCAAGCTGGATAAAATCGCCACCCTGCAGAGTGATCAGCAACTGCTGATCAAGCAGGACGATCTGGTCGGCGAGGTGGCCAAGTCGCTGCAGCCCGCCGAGTCGGGCAAGGTCACCCTGCTTAACGGCGATGCGCCCAAGACCGTGGAGTTGGCCAGTATCGAGCAGATACTGCGGCCCAAGCCGGTGGTGCAGGACCTGGTCTGGTCGGGCAATGTGGATGTCTCGCTGGATTACGAAGAGGCGGAAAACACCACGGAAGACTACGACCTCGACTTCAAGACCAAGGCGCGCCATGGTCAGTGGCGCCACATCGCCGAGGGCGGCTACAACCGCGAGTTCAAGGACGACACCAAGGTCACCGACAACTGGGACGCCGAGTACTCACTCGATCGCTTCCTCGACGAACACTGGTTCTGGCAGGGTCGCCTGGAGTACAAGCGTGACCGTGTCGAGGACGTCGCCCGGCAACGCACGGTCGGTACCGGCCCCGGCTACCAGTTCTGGGACAACGAGCTGGGAGCGTTTTCCCTGGGTTCGCTGCTCAACCGTACCGACTATGAGTACCGCAACGGCGAGAAGGAGAATTTCTACTCGCTCGGCATGAAGTGGGACTACAACCGCTACCTGATCGGCAAGAGCGTCGAACTGTTCACCAACGGCGAAGTGGGCAAGCCCCTGGACAGTGTGGCGGACTACTCGCTGGATGCCGAAGCCGGTTTGCGCTACAAGGTCACCGAATGGGCTTCGCTTAACCTCAAGGCGGAGAAGGAAATGGTCAGCGGTGGTTCCGATGGCGAGCTGGACGAGACCCGCTACAGCATCGGGTTCGGCGTCGGCTGGTAATTGCGCCGCGCGTGATAAAAAGCCCCGCATGCGGGGCTTTTTTTGCCTGGCGATCGGCTCCCTGGTGGGGGGGGGCTCGGCGCTCGAATTACAGGCGCAGGCCGCCATCGAGCTCCAGAATACGCCCGGTGTAATAGTCGTTTTCCAGGATATAGGCCACCGAGTGGGCGATTTCCGCCGGTTTGCCCATGCGCTTGAGCGGAATGCCCGAGGTCATTTTTTCCAGCGCTTCGGGTTTCATGCCCAGGGTCATTTCGGTTTCGATAAAGCCGGGTGCCACACCCGCCACCCGAATGCCGTAGCGTGCCAGCTCCCGGGCCCAGACCACGGTGTCGGCCGCGACGCCGGCCTTGGCCGCGGAATAGTTGGCCTGACCGATGTTGCCCGCGCGGGAGATCGAGGAAATATTGACGATCGCACCTTGGGTGTTCAACTCGATCATCTTCGCCGCCACTTCACGGGTACAGAGGAATACGCCGGTGAGGTTGACGTCGATCACCGACTGCCACTGGGCCAGACTCAGTTTGGTGATCTCGCCATCCTTGACCTTGATGGTCAGGCCATCGCGCAGGATGCCGGCATTGTTCACCAGGCCATGAATGGCGCCGAAATCCTCGGCGATGCGGGCAACGGTCTGGATGACCTGTTCTTCATCGGCAACGTTGCACAGGTAGGCGCGAGCCTCGCTGCCAGCGGCCTTGCAGGCGGCCACGCTGTCGTTGAGTTTCTCCTGGTTGAGGTCGACCAGGGCCAGTTTGGCGCCCTTGCCCGCCAGGTACTCGCCCATGGCGCGTCCCAGTCCCTGGCAACCACCGGTGATGATGATGACCTTATCCTTCAATTGCATGGCAATATCCCCTCAAAGTGAGTCTGTAGGTGCCCCCGCCTGCGCCGTAAACCGTTAAATCGAGCGCCTGTCCGTTTGTGACGGATTCTGTACGAGGAGTCATATTGTGAGTGTTAAGGCCGGCAAGCATGCCCGAGAATTGCTGCTCAAGGAATACCGCGGGGTGCTCAGCACCCTGTCCAAGGCCATGCCGGGATACCCTTTCGGATCGGTGGTGCCTTACTGCCTGGACGAGCTGGGGCGGCCGCTGATGCTGATCAGCCGCATCGCCCAGCACACCCATAACCTGCAGCAGGACCCCAAGTGTTCGCTGCTGGTCGGCGAGCGTGGGGCCGAAGACGTGCAGGCGGTGGGGCGCCTGACCTTGCTCGGCGAGGCCCGTCGGCTGGAGGTTGCCGAGCAGGTCGAGGCGGCGGCACAGCGTTATTACCGTTATTTTCCCGAATCGCGCAATTACCACAGTGCCCACGACTTCGAGTTTTGGCGGCTGGAACCGGTGCGCAGCCGTTACATCGGCGGGTTTGGCGCCATCCATTGGCTGAATACCGTGACGCTGGAGAACCCCTTTGCCGGTGCGGTGGAAACCAGCATGGTTGAACATATGAATGCCGACCATGCCGCGGCCATCGCCCACTATGTGCTCCTGGCGGGCTTGCCCGACACCGCGCCTGCCGAGCTGGTCGGCATCGATAGCGAAGGCTTTCACCTGCGCATCGGCCAGGGCCTGCACTGGCTGCCCTTTGCCGAACCCTGTACCAGCGCGGGCGCGGTGCGCCAGGCGCTGGTGGCCTTGGCCCGCGCCGAATGCTGGCCGAATACCGCGAAGCCGGCTTGAAAAGCCTGGCCTTCGTCGCCACTTAATGATCATTGGAAGTTCGTCTTCCGTACAGGACCTGCTGCGTGATGCGAGTTTTTTTGCTGCTGTTGCTGTGTTTGCCCATCATCGAGTTGGCGGTGCTGATTCAGGTGGGGCGTACCATAGGGCTGCTGCCCACCCTGGCACTGGTGGTCGGCAGCGCGCTGCTGGGCAGTTACCTGTTGCGGGTGGCTGGGCTGGCGACGGCGCTGCGTGCCCGGGAGCGGCTGGCCCGCGGTGAGTTGCCTGAGCAGGAAGTGCTGGAGGGGCTGCTGATCGCGGTCGGTGGCGGGTTGCTGCTGTTGCCGGGCTTCGTCAGTGACCTGGTCGGCCTGTTCTGCCTGTTTCCGCCGACGCGCCGTGCCTTGGTCGATCGCTTGCGCCGTCGCGCCGTAGCCCAGGCCCTGCGCCAGCGCGCCTTTGTCGACGAGCCGCCCGGCGCGGGCGCGGCCAGCGGTCGAGCGAACCTGATCGAAGGCGAGTTCGAACGGCGCGATCCGTAAAAAAAATCACCGCGCCCCCTTGAAATACCCTTGTCCGCCCACACATAGAGGTCACCGCAAGGTTTCTGTCGGTCACGACAGGCAGTCTTCAGCGGTTCGCTCCGCGGGCCGCACCCGGCAACGCCGGCTGTACCAATCCGCCGATGAGTTCATCGGCCGCTCTAAACCACTTTTTTGGGAGAGATTCGACAATGAAGCTTCGTCCTCTGCATGACCGCGTTGTGATCCGTCGCAGCGAAGAAGAATCGAAAACCGCAGGCGGCATCGTGTTGCCAGGTTCGGCCGCTGAGAAGCCGAACCGTGGCGAAATCCTGGCGGTGGGTACCGGCCGTGTGCTGGACAACGGCGAAGTGCGTGCTTTGGCCGTGAAAGTCGGTGACAAAGTGGTGTTCGGTCCTTATTCCGGCAGCAACGCCATCAAAGTCGACGGCGAAGAACTGCTGGTGATGAGCGAGAACGAAATCCTGGCCGTGGTCGAAGGCTGATTTCGTCGCCCACCGTACCGAATCCTGTGCCACCGAAACGAATTTGAGGAAAGATCATCATGGCTGCTAAAGAAGTTAAATTCGGCGACTCCGCACGTAAAAAAATGCTGGCCGGTGTCAACGTCCTGGCCGACGCGGTAAAAGCCACCCTGGGCCCGAAAGGCCGTAACGTGATCATCGAGAAGAGCTACGGCGCTCCGACCATCACCAAGGACGGCGTTTCGGTTGCCAAGGAAATCGAACTGAAGGACCGTTTCGAGAACATGGGCGCGCAACTGGTCAAGGACGTTGCCTCCCGTGCCAACGATGACGCGGGCGACGGCACCACCACCGCCACCGTACTGGCTCAGTCGATCGTCAACGAAGGCCTGAAAGCCGTCGCTGCCGGCATGAACCCGATGGACCTCAAGCGCGGCATCGACAAGGCGACCATCGCCATCGTCGCCCAGCTCAAGGCTCAATCCAAGCCATGCGCCGACACCAAGGCCATCGCTCAGGTCGGTACCATCTCGGCCAACTCCGACAGCTCCATCGGTGACATCATTGCCGAAGCCATGGAAAAAGTCGGCAAGGAAGGCGTGATCACCGTTGAAGAAGGCTCGGGCCTGGAAAACGAACTGTCGGTCGTCGAAGGCATGCAGTTCGACCGTGGTTACCTGTAGCCCTACTTCATCAACAAGACGGACACCATGGTCGCCGAACTCGACGGCCCGCTGATCCTGCTGGTCGACAAGAAAGTCTCCAACATCCGCGAAATGCTGCCGGTGCTGGAAGCCGTGGCCAAAGCCGGTCGTCCGCTGCTGATCGTGGCTGAAGACGTTGAAGGCGAAGCCCTGGCCACCCTGGTGGTGAACAACATGCGTGGCATCGTCAAGGTCGCGGCCGTCAAGGCCCCGGGTTTCGGCGACCGTCGCAAGGCCATGCTGCAGGACATCGCCGTCCTGACCGGCGGTACCGTGATTTCCGAAGAAATCGGCCTAAGCCTGGAAAGCGCCACCCTGGAGCACCTGGGCAACGCCAAGCGCGTGATCCTCAGCAAGGAAAACACCACCATCATCGACGGTGCTGGCGTCCAGACCGACATCGAAGGTCGTGTGCTGCAGATCCGCAAGCAGATCGAAGACACCTCGTCGGACTACGACAAGGAAAAACTGCAAGAGCGTCTGGCCAAACTGGCAGGCGGTGTTGCCGTGATCAAGGTCGGCGCCGGCTCCGAAGTGGAAATGAAAGAGAAGAAGGCCCGCGTTGAAGACGCCCTGCACGCCACCCGTGCCGCCGTCGAAGAAGGCGTGGTACCTGGCGGCGGTGTGGCCCTGGTGCGTGCCCTGCAAGCCATTTCCGAACTGAAAGGCGACAACGCCGATCAGGACGTTGGCATCGCGCTGCTGCGCCGCGCCGTTGAAGCGCCGCTGCGTCAGATCGTCGCCAACTCCGGTGACGAGCCGAGCGTGGTGGTCGACAAGGTCAAGCAAGGTAGCGGCAACTTCGGCTACAACGCGGCGACCGGCGAGTACGGCGACATGATCGAAATGGGTATCCTCGACCCGGCCAAAGTGACCCGTTCGGCCCTGCAGGCCGCGGCGTCGATCGCCAGCTTGATGATCACCACCGAAGCCATGATCGCCGAGATCGTGGAAGACAAACCGTCCGCCGGTGGCGGCATGCCGGACATGGGCGGCATGGGTGGCATGGGCGGCATGATGTAAGCCGAGCTGTCCCCGGGGCTTGTCCCTGTTGTAACGGCTGTAGAAAAAGCCCCGCCTCGTGCGGGGCTTTTTTATGCCTGCCTGGTCGCCGCCAGGCTATGGGCGATTTCCTCAGTGAAAAAAACGTCAAAGCGCTCGAGCGACGGCCGCCGCAGGTTAAGGTAGCGGCACTTTGTGGAGCACCCTGGTCATGCGTATCCTGTTGGTTGAAGACAATCGCGACATCCTGGCCAACCTGGCCGACTACCTGAGCATCAAGGGCTACAGCGTCGACTGTGCCCAGGACGGCTTGTCGGGGCTGCACCTGGCCAGTAACGAGCATTACGACCTGATCGTGCTGGACATCATGCTGCCGGGGCTGGATGGCTACACCCTGTGCAAGCGCCTGCGCGAGGAGGCCCGGCGCGATACGCCGGTGATCATGCTGACCGCCCGTGATCAGCTCGATGACCGCCTGCAGGGGTTTCGCGCCGGTGCCGACGACTATCTGCTCAAGCCCTTCGCCCTGTCGGAGCTGGCCGCGCGAATCGAAGCGGTGCTACGCCGCAGCAGCGGTGGCGGACGGCGCAGCCTGCAGGTTGGCGACCTCAGCTACGACCTCGATACCCTGGAAGTCAAACGCCAGGAGCGGCCCCTCAAGCTCAACCCGGTGGGCCTCAAGCTGCTCGCGGTGTTGATGCAGAAAAGCCCGCACGTGGTGCGCCGCGAGGTCCTCGAAGAAGCGCTCTGGGGCGACGATTGCCCGGACAGCGACAGCTTGCGCAGTCACGTGCACCAGCTGCGCCAGGTGATCGACAAGCCCTTCTCGAGCCCGCTGTTGCACACCCTGCATGGGGTGGGTTACCGCCTGGCCGAGGTGGTCGATGGAGTTTAAGCAAAGCCTGTCACGCCGGATCGTCATCGCCTTCGCGCTGATGACGGCCCTGGTGGCCGGGGTCTTTGGCCTGGGCATCGTCGAGACGGTGCACCTGGTGGAGGAGCGCCTGCTGTCCAGCGAACTGGGCGGTGACCTCGATCGGCTGCTGAAGATGGATAGCATGGAAGCCTGGCGGCACCGCCCGGAAACCGGGCAACTGTTCTATTTCAGCGGTGGCCGCGACGACTTCGACCTGCCCGCTGACTTGCGCAATCTGCCGCCGGGCTTTAGCGAGGTGTTTCGCGAGGAGCACTCCTACTACGCATTCTCCCGTGAAGTGGTGGGGCGTCGTTATGTGCTGCTGCAGGACCAGAGCGAGTTCGAGGAGCGCGAGCAAGTGCTGTTTGCCGTGGTCCTCAGCGGTTTTCTGCTGAGCATCGCCCTGGCGGTGGTGCTGGGCGGGGTGCTGGCGCGCAAGGTGATCGAGCCGGTAGTGCGCCTGGCGCGCCAGGTGCGCCACCGTGACCAGTTGTTGGCACTGGCGCCGCCGCTGGCGCTGGACTATGCGGCGGACGAGGTCGGTCAGCTGGCCGCGGCCTTCGACACCACCCTCGGGTTGCTGCGCCATGCGCTGACCCGCGAGCGTCTGTTCACCAGCGATGTCAGCCATGAGCTGCGCACGCCGCTGATGGTGCTCGCCAGTTCCTGCGAGCTGTTGCTGGCCAATCCCGGGCTGGACCCCCGGGCGCGGGCCCAGGTGGAGCGCATGGGGCGGGCCTCCGAGGAAATGCGCGACCTGGTGCAGACCTTCCTGCTGCTGGCCCGGGCGCAGCGGGAGGACACCCAAGTGGCGCCCAAGGCCAACCTCCTGAGCGTCGCCGAAGAGATGCTGGCCCAATGGCGAGGGGCGGTTGAGAGCAAAGGCTTGCGCCTGGACTATCGGCTCCTGGCCAGTCATTTTGGCGACTACAACGGCCCCTTTCTGCGGGCGGTGATTGGCAACCTGTTGCGCAACGCCTTGCACTACACGGACCAGGGCTCGATCAGCCTGAGCCTGGGGGCGCAGGGCTTCGTGGTCGAGGACACCGGTGTCGGCATCCCGGAAAATGAGCGTGAGGCGATGTTCCAGCCTTTCGTCAGGGGCGGGGAGCAGCGCGGCGACGGGCTCGGCCTGGGGCTCTCGCTGGTGCTGCGGATCTGCGAGAGCCAGGGCTGGCAGGTCAGCCTGAGCGCGGTGGAGCCCAGTGGCTGTCGCTTCGAGGTCCGTCTCGAGGCCGCCTGCGCTGACGAGGTGAGGGACAGAATCGCCGCGCGCTGACTGGGTCTTGGCCTTGCCTTGTGCCCCCGCTAGGGGGGCTGGGCAATCCGGCCCGCCGGTGTCCGTGGTCGGTTGGACCGGACAGACGCGCCCGAGGCTGCCAGAATAGCCGCGGCCAGCCGCGTCACTCAATGACGGGGGTAACTGCCCGGCCGCCGCCGCTGGACGGCGGCGGTGCAAGCTCGATTCAATACCGTGCCTCGATGGGGTGCGGATGGTGCGGTATCTACAGCTTAGGGGTGAGGCGGTTGATGTATTCGGCACGAGAAGGCCAATTCGAAGCCTGGTGGCAGTGCAACGGTGAGTGGGTCGAGCCGCCCAATGTCCGACGTGGCGGCGAAAGTGGCGTGCAGCGCCTGCAGACCCCGGACGCCGGCCTGGTGTACGTCAAGCGCCAGACCGGGCACGTCTACCGCAGTCTGCGGCATCCCTTCGGCTATCCGACCGCCATGCGCGAGCGCAAGGCGCTGCTGGCCTACCAGCAGCTGGGTGTGGCCGTGCCGGCCCTGGTCTTCGCCGCGTGCCGGCGTCAGGCCGGTGATTGGCAGGCCCTGCTGGTGACCGAAGCGCTGGACGACTACCGCTGCCTGGAGGAACTCTACGCCGCGGGGCAGGCCGAGCGCTGGGGCGAAGCCCTGCACCTGCGGATCCTGCAGCAGGTCGGGCAGACGTTGGGGCGCCTTAACCGCGGACGCTGGCAACATGGCTGCCTGTACCTCAAGCATGTATTCGTCCGCCTGCGCGGCGAGCAGATCGAGATCGCCTTGCTCGACCTGGAGAAAAGCCGCCAGCGCTTGAGCGCTCGCCAAGCGGCGCGCCATGACCTCAGGCAGCTGCGCCGCCGTTCGTCGTGGAGCGACGTGCAGTGGCAAGCCGTGGTCTACGGTTATCAGACAGCGTATGGCAGCGCTATCAAGGGGTTGCAGCTATGAAATTAGAAATTGCACGAGGTTTGTTCCTGGTCGCCGCGCTCGGTGTGGCTTCTCTGGCTGCCGCCGCCTGGCAAGAACCGGCCCCCCAGGTGCTCAGTGCCCAGGCGGATGCCTGTCCGATGCCGGCCAAGGCACGGGCGCAGATTCAGTTCCAGCCCGACCATAACCTGCCCTTGTTGCTGCTGAGCCTGTCCCGGGTCCTGATCCCGCTCGGCTGAGCCCACCCATAAAAAAGCCCCGCCAGTGCGGGGCTTTTTTGTGGGCAGGGCTTTAGCCGTGCAGTGCGACACCGGTACCGGCCGGTTTGAGCTCGGGCTTGGCCAGCAGGCTGTAGACGCAGGGCAGCACGAACAGCGTAAACAGGGTGCCGATCGACATCCCGGTGGCGATCACCAGGCCGATATCGAACCGGCTGACGGCCCCCGCACCGGTGGCGAGGATCAGCGGCACCATGCCAAAAACCATGGCCGCGGTGGTCATCAGTACCGGGCGCAAGCGGATCGAAGCGGCTTCCTCCACCGCCTCGCGGGCCGACAGGCCCTTATCCCGGCGCAGTTGGTTGGCGAACTCGACGATCAGGATGCCGTGTTTGGTGATCAGCCCGATCAGCGTCACCAGGCCCACCTGGGTATAGATGTTCAGGCTGGAGAAGCCCAGGAACAGCGGGATCAGCGCGCCGCAGATCGACAACGGCACCGTCACCAGGATCACCAGTGGGTCGCGGAAACTCTCGAACTGCGCCGCCAGCACCAGGAAAATCAGTGCCAGCGCCAGGCCGAAGGTGACGTACAGGGCGCTGCCTTCCTGGACGAACTGACGGGAGGCGCCGGCGTAGTCGAAGGCGAAGCCCGGGGGGGCTTCTTCCTCGGCGATTTGCCGTACCACCTCGATCGCCTCGCCCATGCTGACGATCGGAAAGCCTTGGATGATCGCCGAGTTGAGCTGCTGGAACTGGTTGAGCTGGGTCGGGCGCGCGCGGTCGCTGATGGTGATCAGGGTCGACAGCGGCAGCATCTCGCCGCCCTCGCTGCGCACATAGTAGTTGGACAACCAGCCCGGGTTGTCGCGGTAGGCCCGCTCCACCTGGGCGATCACCTTGTAGCTGCGGCCGTCGATGGTGAAGCGGTTGATCTCGCCTTCGCCCAGCAGGGTCGCCAGGGTCGAGCCCAGGTCTTCCATCGAGACGCCCATCTGCGCGGCTTTTTGCCGGTCGATATCGACCACCACCTCCGGTTTGTCGAAGGCCAGGTCGACGTCGAGGAAGGCGAACTTGCCCGAGGCTTCGGCGCGCTTTTTCACCCGTTCGGTCAACTGCAACAGCGACTCGTAGTCGTTGGGGGTGTTGATCACGAACTGGAAGGGCAGACCTTCGCCAGTGCCCGGCAGGGAGGGCAGGTTGAAGCCGAAAATCTGCAGGCCGGGGATTTGTGCCAGGCGTTCCTGCACCTCGGGCAGGATCTCCATCTGGGTGCGTTCGCGCTCGTCCCAGGGCGTGAGCAGGAAGCCGCCGATCCCCGATTGCACCCCGTTGAAGCCGTTGATCTGGAACGAGGAGTAGTACTCGGGGAACTCCTTGAAGATCTTCACGAACTGTTCGGTGTAGGCATTGAGGTAGTTCAGGTTGGTCGGCTGCGGCGCGGTGGCCATCAGGAACACGATGCCCTGGTCTTCCTCCGGCGCCAGTTCGCTCTTGGTGAACTTCAGCAACACCGGGATCAGGCACAAGATGATCACGGCGAACACCACCACCACCGGCCGGGTATTGAGCGTGCCGTGCAAGGCGCGCTGGTAGCGACCCTTGAGGCGATCGAAAATCTTGTCCAGGCGATGAGCCAGTCCCGACGGATTTTCCTCATGGCGCAACAGCAGCGAGCACATCATCGGGGACAGGGTCAGGGCCACGATCCCGGAGATAATGACCGCCCCGGCCAGGGTCAGGGCGAACTCCTTGAACAAGGCCCCCGTCAGGCCTTCGAGGAAGCCGATCGGCGCGTAGACCGCCGCCAGGGTAATGGTCATCGAGACCACGGGCACGGCGATCTCGCGGGCGCCTTCGACGGCGGCGTCGAACGGGGTCTTGCCTTCCTCGATATGCCGGTGGATGTTTTCCACCACCACGATGGCATCGTCCACCACCAGGCCGATGGCCAGGACCATGGCCAGCAGTGTCAGCAGGTTGATCGAGTAACCGAGCAACTGCATAAAGAACATCACGCCGATCATCGACAGCGGAATGGTGATCACCGGGATCAGCACCGAGCGAAAAGCGCCGAGAAAGAGGAATACGACCACTATGACGATCAGCACCGCTTCGAACAGGGTCTTGACCACCTCGTCGATCGAGGCCTGGATAAACAGGGTGGCGTCGTAGGCGATGGACACCTTCAGATTTGGCGGCAGCTGGGCCTCGAGCTGCGGCAAAAGCTTGCGCACCTCCTTGATCACGTCCAGGGGGTTAGAGCTGGGGGTGCCCTTGATCGCGATATAGACCGACGGGGTGCCATCGAAGGAGCTGATCGAGTCGTAGTTTTCCGCCCCCATCTCGACCCGCGCCACGTCGCCGATCAGTACCCGGCTGTCGCCGACAGTCTTGATCGGGATGGCGGCGAAGGCCTCGGCGGACTTGAGGTCGGTGCTGGCATTGATGCTGGTGACCACGTATTCGCCCTTCACCTCGCCCGCGGCCGAGAGGAAGTTGTACTTGCGCACCGCGTCGTTCACCTCGGTGGCGGTCAGGCCGTAGGCCGCCAGCTTGATCGGGTCGAGCCACAGGCGCATGGCAAAGATCTGGTTACCGAGGATTTCCGCTTCGGCCATGCCCGGCAGCGTCGCCAGCTTGGG
Source organism: Pseudomonas sp. (assembly GCF_040514055.1). Lineage (GTDB taxonomy): Bacteria > Pseudomonadota > Gammaproteobacteria > Pseudomonadales > Pseudomonadaceae > Aquipseudomonas. Next base: position 36,689 of record NZ_JBEVDL010000071.1, on the reverse strand, counting down.
CTGGATCACCCGCGACAGGTAGTCGGTGATCTGCGGGTTGCTCAGTTCCTCGCTGTAGAAGCTGATGTACATCAGCGCGGAAGCATCGGCCGCCTCCTTGCTCAGCACCGGGGCCTCGGCGTCCTGGGGCAGCTGGTTTCTCACTTCGTTGGCCTTGGCCAGCAATTCGGTGAACAGGCGATCGGTGTCCGCGCCGATGCGCGCATAGATCGAGACGATCGACAGGTTCTGCCGGCTGACCGAGGTCATGTAGTCAATGCCTTCGGCGCTGGCCAGGCTCTGCTGCAGCGGCTGGGTGATATAACCCTGGATGGTTTCGGCGTTGGCCCCGGGGTAGGCGGTGGTCACCGTGATCAGGGCGTTTTCCATCTCCGGGTACTGGCGGATGGTTAGCTTGCTGAACGCCTGGAACCCCAGGAGGATGATCAGCAGGCTGACGACCGTGGCCAGTACCGGGCGACGGATAAAGGGATCGGTAAAAGCCATGTTGGAGTTCCTTTCGCCAGCGGCGGATCAATCGGCGGAGGTCGGGCCGTTCAGGGTGGCGGCCTGGGCCGGATCATCGACCAGGGCCACATGGGCGCCGGTGTCCAGTTTGAGCTGACCGGCCGAAATCACCTGCTCGCCAGCCTGCAGCCCCTTGAGGATCACCACCCAGCCGTCGCGGTGCTCGCCGGTCTCGACGAAACGCCGCTCGGCGATCAGGTACGGCTGGCCTTTGTCATCCTTCTGCGGCTGACCCTGCTCGTCCTTTTTCTCGGCAACCACATAGACCGAGTTGCCATACAAGGTGTAGGTCAGGGTGGTTTCCGGCACCACCACGTGCTGGGCGTCACCCGGTAACAGCACCTGCAGATTGGCGAACATGCCCGGCAGCAGCTTGCGTTCGGGGTTGGCCAGTTTGGCTCGCACCTGCAGGGTACGGGTGCTGTTCTCGACCTTGGGGTTGACCGCATTGATCTGGCCTTCGAACACCTGATTCGGATAGGCCGCCACTGCGATCCGTACCTGCTGGCCGAGGGCCAGTTGCGGTATCGCTTGTTCCGGCAGGTAGAAGTCGACGAACAGCGTGCTCAAGTCCTGCAGGGTGGCGATGGGCGTGCCGGTGGCGACAAAGGCGCCGACGTCGACCTGGCGGATGCCGATGGTGCCGGAAAAAGGCGCGAGGATGCGCTTTTTCGCCAGGGTCGCACGCAGCTGGGCGACGCTGGCATTGGCTTTTTGCTGTTCGGCGGCCAGACGGTCGAATTCGCTCTTGGAAATCGCCTGGCGGGTGACCAGGTTGCGGCCGCGACCGAACTCGACCTGGGCCAGTCCCAGGTCCGCCACAGCGGTGGCCAGGCTGGCCTGCTCCACCGCGCTGTCGAGTTGCACCAGGGGTTGGCCGAGTTCGACTTGCTGGCCGGACTGGAACATCAGTTCCTGAACCGTGCCGCCGACTTCCACGGTCAGGTCGACGCCCTGAAAGGCCTTGAGCGTACCGATGGCCGGCAGCCGGCTCTGCCAGGCGCGCTGCTCGGCCTTGACCGCCGCCACCGTGATTGCCGGTGGCGGCAGGGAGAACTGGGCGATCTGGGCGCTGATGTTCTTGTACTGGTAGTAGGCGAGGGCGCCGACCACGATGACAACCCCGATGATCATAAACAGCATGCGGCGCAGCAACATATTCCGGTTCCTTGGCGAGGCAGAGAGAGGCCTGGGAATAGGCAAAGGGAAGCACAGTAGACCGCCGGTCGGTCACTGTCAAAAAGACGCATTTGCAAGAAGTTGCAAAGGGCGATATCCGCAACAGAGTGTCGCGCCCGTGCCGCTTATTCAGCGGCAAGTCTGTATAGGGCAGGGGTGCAACTGACACCGATGGTCGTGCGCACCAGGGTTCGTGGCGGACCAGCCAGACGCTGTCCACCCTGCGCGCGGCCCAGGCGGGCCGCCGCGGGGGGGGCTTAGGGCCCTAGGCGCTGAGTTGGCGGGTGACCTCGTTCAACTGCTGGGACAGGCCGTGCAGACCCTGGCTGGCGCTTTGGGTGCGTTGCACATTGGCTTCGTTGGCCGTGGCGATGGCGGTGATCTCGGTGAGGTTGCGCGAGATGTCCTCGGCCACCGACGTCTGCTCCTCCGCGGCGGTGGCGATCTGCCGGTTCATGTCGCGAATGGCTTCCACCGCCCGGGTGATGCCTTGCAGCACCTGTCCGGCCTGGGTGACCTGCTCGACGCCTTGTTCGCTGCGCTGCTGGCCGCTCTCGATGGCTTGCACGGCATTGACCGCGCCGGTCTGTACGGTGTCGATGATCTGGTGGATCTCGGCGGTGGACTGCGCGGTGCGCTGGGCCAGGGTACGCACCTCATCGGCAACCACGGCGAAGCCGCGCCCGGCGTCCCCGGCGCGGGCGGCTTCGATGGCTGCGTTCAGGGCCAGCAAATTGGTCTGTTCGGCAATGCCACGGATCACTTCCAGGACCTTGCTGATACGACCGCTGTCGCTTTCCAGGCGGCGGATCACCTCGGCGGTGTGGGTAATTTCTCCGCGCATGGCGGTGATGGTGGTGATGGTGGCTTGCATCACCCGATCGCCTTCCTGGGATGCGTGGTCGGCCTGGTCGGCAGCGCCCGCCGCTTCGGCGGCATGGCGGGCGACCTCCTGGGCGGTGGCGGACATTTCATGCATCGCGGTGGCCACCTGGTCGGTGCGCGAGAATTGCTCCCGGGTGCCCTGGGCCATCAGGGTGGCAATGGCATTGAGCTCGCCACTGGCGTTGTCCAGGTCGCTGGTACTGCGTTGCAGGCGGGTGAAGGTGTCTGCCAGGAAGCCGCGCAGCACATTGGCCGCCTCGGCCAGCCGGCCCAGCTCGTCGCGGCGGCTGGTGTCCAGCGGTTGGCCGAAATTGCCCTGGCTCAGGCGCGCGATATGCTCGATCAGCACGCGAATCGGGTTGATCAGGTTACGGTTGACCAACCACAGGCTGAGCAGGCCGACCAGGATGCCGGAGAGCAGCATCACCCCGGTGCCGATCAGGATGGTGCGGTCGGCATCCTGGCTGATCCGCGTGGCCTGTTCGACGCTGCCGGTGCGCAACTGTTCGACCAGTGCGCTCATCTGTTCGCCCGCGGCGCGGTCGATGCCCTTGACGGCCGCGTCGCCCGCCTTGGCATCGGCCCCCGCGGCGACAAAGGCATCGCGGCCGGCGCGGTAGCGCTGCCCAAGCTCGCGGTGCTCGCTGCGCAGGCGTTCGATCTGGGCATGCAGGGTCTTATCCGCGGCGGAAAGGGTGGCGAGATCGCCGAGTACGGTCTGGACCTTGGTTTCCTGGGCTTCGAACTGCGCCCAGTACTTGTTCAGGTTGGTCGGGTCCTGGCCGCGCAGCAGGACGTTCTTCCATTCCTGGACTTGCACCTTGAACTCGAGATTGGCCTGGTCCACCAGGCGCGAGGCCTCCAGCGGCCCCTCGAGCAGGCCGCGGTAGGCCTGGATACCGCCGGACAGGAAGTGAAAGCAGGCCAGCGCGATGATCAGGATCAGCGCCAGGCTGCCGCCCAATAACGCCAGCAGCTGGGCACGCAGGGAATTGTTGAGGAACATGGTCGACGCCTCGCAGGACTCACAGGGAACAGCCGGGATGCGCGCCTGAGGAGCGTGGTGTGAGTCCTTTCACCGAGGGCGGTTTTCGTCGGGGGCGACTCCCTGACCGGCCAGACCTCGGGCCTGCAGCGCGCGACACTTGCTCAGTATAGGCAGCCCACCGCCTGGGTTGTGCTCACCAGGAGGATTATTCAGGCCATGCGCAGGTGGTTGTCCCAGAGCCCCGCGGGCAGCGTGAGGGGCGTGGCCAGCACGCGGTCGCCGCGGCAGTCGTAGTGGCGGCAGCGGCCGACGCCGGCGCTGACCACAAACCCCTCCGCCACGGCCGCCACGCCCGCGCAGTCGGGCAGGTGGCTGTCCAGGCGCAGCGCGGCGCTGTCGAGGTCCCAGATCAGCAGGCGGTTGCCCCGTGGCGCGGTCAGCGCCAGCAGGCGCAGTTCGCTGTGGATGGCCAGGCTGGCGCAGTATTGGTTGAGCATCTGGCGTTGCGCTTCGGCCACTGGAAACGCCTGGAACGCCTGCCCGGGACGTTTGATCGCCACCAGCGCCGCCAGGTCGCCCGCGTCGCCCATGTATTGCTGGCCGCTGACCAGGGTGCCGTCCGCGGCGATCGCCAGGTGGCGCACGCTGTTCATGCGCTCGGGCAAGGCTTCATGGCTCAGCAGGCTGCCGTCGCGCTTCATCAGTACCAGGCTCGAGTCCATGGCCTCCAGGTTCATCGCCACGCGGCTGTCGGCCTCGGTGCGGATGCCGCCGTTGGCCACCGCCAGGGTTTCGCCATCGGCCATCCACAGCAGCTGGTGCGGGCCCACGCCATGGGTCGAGAGCTCGCCGCTGCGCCGCAGGCGTCCGTCTTCCAGGCGGTAGACCCCCAGCACGCCGCGGCCAGGCTCACCGGTGTCATTTTCCGTGCTGTACAGCCATTCGCCACTGCGATGAAACACTGCATGGCCATAAAAATGCCGGCCCGCCGGCGAGTGCAAGGTTTGCAGCAGGCGTCCGTCGACGGTGTCGATCAGGTAACTCTCGATGCCCGGCCGGCGGCCGACGAACAGCGCCAATGGTCGGCTGGGGTGCGGCACCACGTCATGGCAGCGCTGCGCCACCGGGGTGGCAAAGGCCTGGCGTCCGTCGAGGTGGTAGCCAACGGCCCAGTGGCGGCCCTGTTCATCGTTGCGTGCCGACAGCAGCAGCGGTTGCCGGCCCTGTCGCGCCACTGTCCAGCCGCCCAGGGCCGACGCCGCCAGCAGGCTGCCGGCCAGCCCGAGAAAAACACGTCGTTGCATCGTCAACCCTCACTCCACCCATAACAGTTGTCAGTCCTGAACAACAGCCGCCTCAGTCGCCATCATGGGCGTTAAAACCCAGCTGGATGCCCAGGGTCTTGGCCAGTTCCACCTCGTGCAGCCGGTGCAGGCGGTTGAGGCTGTCGTACAGCGCATTGAGACTGTCCAATCCGGCCTTGTCGGCCAGCAACTCGCCCAGTGGCCGTTGCAACGCCGCCAATTGCTGGCGGGTGTCGCCATAGGCGGCATCGATGCGCTCGGCAAGGGGCGCCTGTTCGGTCGTCAACAGGTTGCGTACGCCGTTCTGCTCCGCGCCCAGCCAGACCCGCTCGGCGCTGGCCAGGCTGGCGGCGAGGTTCGCCAGGCTGGTCTGGCTGCGCCAGGCCTCGGCCTGGTATGGCTGTGGCAGGCCCTTGCTTTGGCGGCCGAGGGGCGTGCCGAGTTTTTTCTTCAGGCCATCGATGCCGCTGACCTGGGTACGCAGCACCTCGGCGACCGCTTCGCGGGCATCGGCAAAACGCGCGTTGGGAAAGCTGCGCAGTTGCGCGGCCATGCCCTCGTCGCCTTGCCAATGGGCCAGCACGTCGCCCGCCAGCGTCTGCTGATGGTCGCCGATGGCGGTCAGCAGCGGACAGTAGCGGCTCTTCTGGGCAGCCTGATTGAGGTCGATGGCGCTGTCGAACAACAGGTATTCGTAGGCGGTCAGGCCTTGCACCACCACGCTGGCGGCGTTGAGGTCGGTCGGGGTCAGCTGCGGTTTGGCCGTGACCAGGGCCTCGACCTGGCGCTGTACCAGGTTTTTCTTGTCGGGCCAGAACTGAATTTGCCAGGCGCGGTTGCCCTCGGCCAGGGGGCCCAGCAACAGCGGCTGCAAGGCGGCCCAGGCGCTCTGCGCACTGAGGAAGGCCTGGCGCGCCGCGGGCAGATCCTGGCTGCCGGCACAAAAGGCCCGCGCGCTGTCGGCCAACTGTCGGTCGGCCTCGTTCCAGGCGCTGTAGGCCGGCAACAACACGCCGTCGGTCAGCCCGCTGGCGACGCGCGGGTAGGGGTCCTGCGGGCTGCAGGCCAGCAGGCTCAACGCCGCCAGGGCAACGGCTAGGGGGCGGATCGACATACGCGGCTCCAGGGACAGGGTCAAAGGGAATTGAGAAAGGCCAGGAGCGCGGCACGCTCCCCGGCATCGAACTGCAAAACGGCCTGGCGGGCCGCTTCGGCTTCACCGCCGTGCCAGAGTATCGCCTCCAGCGGGGTGCGGGCACGCCCGTCATGAAGCAGCTGGGTATGGCCGCTGACGGTTTCGGTCAGGCCCAACCCCCACAGCGGCGGGGTGCGCCATTCTCTGCCACTGGCCTGGAACTCAGGCCGACCATCGGCCAGGCCTTCGCCCAGGTCGTGCAGCAGCAGGTCGCTGTAGGGGTGGATGCGTTGGCTGGCCAGTTCCGGTTCGGCCGCATCGACTGCGGTGTCGAAACTCGGCACATGGCAGGCCGCGCAGCCGGCCTGGTGAAACAGGGCCTTGCCGGCCAGCACCTGGGGCGACTCGGCGTCGCGCCGTAGCGGCACGCCGAGATGGCGGCTGTAGAACAGCACGCTGGCCAGGATGCTGTCGCTGACTTCCGGCACGCCGCCCTCGGGCGCGTCGCGGCAGGCGGTCTGCGCCGCGCTGCAGTCATCCCGGGCGAGCAGGCGGGTGGTCAGCCCCAGGTCGCCGGCAAAGGCGTGGGCGTTCTGTTGGTTGAGGCTGGGCTGGCCGGCTTTCCAGCCGAAGCGGCCAAGCACGCTACGCTTTTGGCGGTCGTCCCAGACCCGGTTCGGACGTCCCGAGATACCATCGCCGTTGTGGTCGTCCGGGTCCGCATGGGCCAACAGGGCGGCCTCGGGGATGGCCTCGAGCAGCCCCAGGCCGATCATCGGCGGGGCAATCCGGGCGGAAAACAACGTTTGCGGGTGCAGCGGACCATAACCCAGGCGGTCGATCTGCAGCCGTGGTTGCCGCAGTTCGACCTGGCTACCGTCGGCGAAGCGCACGGCCAGGGGTTGGTAGTCGACGCGTACACGTCCTTCGGGGGCCACGCCGGGGTTGGCCATGTCCTGTAACTGGCCACCGTAGGTGGGTTCGGCCAGCACACCCAGGCGTTCGAGCACGGCTTGCTCAGTGGGCGAGGGCGCCAGCGCCGGAATCGACAGGCGCACCAGCATCGAGACCGCATTCCGGGCGTCGGCGGCTGGGGGGTGGCCGCGACCGTCCTTGATATGGCAGTTCTGGCAACCGTTGGTGTTGAACAAGGGCCCCAGGCCGTCCCGGGCCGTGGTGGTGGACGGCGCGATGACCCAGGGACTGCGAAAAAAACTGTTGCCCACGCTGAAATCCAGGCGCCGCGAGGGCGACAGGTTCGCCGAGGGCAGGGAAAAGGCATTGCCACTGCGGTTGTTCACCGTGGCGCGGCCAGCGGACAGCTGCTCGCCGGGTTCGAAGCGCGCGAAGTCCGCTGGCGCGTCCGCGTCGCAGCCCCCCAGGCCGATCAGCAGCAGGGCCGGAACAAGGTCGCGCAAACGGCGCGCAGCCAACAGGGCAGACATCGATAGCACGCTCGGGATCGGGGATCGGGCTCGCAACAGGCGGACAAGCTTAGCAGGCTAAGGGAGTTTAAATAAGAGGGATTTGCATTCGCTGGGCGAGCTGAGCACCAAGGGTGGCGCGGCCTCCAGCCCGGATAAAACGGCTGCGGCGTTGCGCCGCAGCCGAACGCTCGGTTAGAACTTGTGGTCGGCGGTGTCCGGGTTCAGGTCGCTGATGCCCAGCTTGCCGGCGGCTTGCTCCACCGCGCCGGTCTGCTTGACCAGGGCGCCAATGGCGTCGCGCACCAGTTGCTGGCCGGCCGTGTTGTCGGCGGCGATCAGTTGATCGAAGTGGTTGCCGGCCTTGGCGCTGTCGACCAGGGCCTGGAGTTTCGCTTCGCTGGTCTGCAGGTCGGCTTTCAGCGTGCTGTCGACGGCGGCGTCGGCCTTGGCCACCAGGGACGACAGGCTCGGGCCGGTCAGGGTGGTGCCATCGACCTTCTTGTATTCGCCCAGGTAGACGTTGCGGATACCCTTGCCGTTGTAGAAGTGCGAGTTGTGGGTGTTGTCGCTGAAGCAATCGTGTTCGTCTTCGGTGGAGTTGGCTTCCAGCGCAACCTTCATGCGCTCGCCGGCCAGTTCACCCAGGCCCAGGCTACCCATGCCGAACAGCATCTTGCGCAGGCCGTTGTCCGCCGTATCGGCTTCCAGGGTGGCGCGGTAGTTGTCGGCCTTGCCCGGTTGCCATTGCACGACCATGGCGTCCAGGTCAGTCACCAGCAGGTCGCTGGCGGCTTTCAGGTAGGCACGGCGGCGCTCGTTGTGGCCACCGGTGGCACCGTCGCCGACGCGGAAGTCGCTGGCCGGCCGCTCACCGGCGCCGGGCTTGCTGCCGTGCAGGTCCTGGCCCCAGAGCATGAATTCGATGGCGTGGTAGCCGGTGGCGACGTTGGCCTCGGAACCGCCCAGCTCGTTCAGGCTGGCCAGTTTTTCCGGGGTGATGGTGGTGACGTCGAGTTTGTCCTCGCCGACCTGCAACTGGGTGTTGGCGATGATATTGGCGCTGGCACCCGGGTTGCCCAGGGCGTGCTGGTAATCCTTGGCGACGTAGTCGATCAGGCCCTCGTCCAGCGGCCAGGCGTTCAACTGGCCTTCCCACTCGTCGACCACCGGGTTGCCGAAGCGGAACACTTCACTTTGCATATAGGGCACACGGGCGGCCAGCCAGGCGTCGCGGGCGGCCTTCAGGGTCGCGTCGCTGGGGTTGGCCAGCAGCGCGTCGATCGCCACCTGCAGGGTTTTACCGGTGCTGGCGGCGTCGCTGAAGACGGCCAGGGCCAGGTCGGCGTAGTGGCTGACCACCGCCTTGCGCGCCGCTTGCTCGTCCTTGGGTGCAGTCGGGGTGGCTGCGACGGTGGTCTCGGGAGCCGCTACCGGCGCGGAGGGGGTTTTGTCCTCGCCGCAGCCGGCGAGAGCGATAGCGAGGGCCAGCAGGCTGGCGGAGGCCAGGGGCATACGAATCATGGCGAAATCCTTAGCGTCGGAGGTGAGAGTGATACGCGGCTGCGCACGAAAACCAGCGACATAATGCGAAAGATTTGCATTTTGTGCAAAGGGCCAGCACCTGGCCAGCTGAAAAAAGGGTGACTCCGGGGCGACGCGGCGTCGCTGGGGCCTTGCCGATGGCAGCCACGCCAGGCCTGCCGAGGTCTAGAGCGTGGCGGGGTTGACCGCGGCGTTGAGGCGGCGGGCCTGTTTCAGGTAGAGCATCAGCTCGCGCGGCGGCAGTGGTTTGCTGTACAGGTAGCCCTGCCCCTCGTGACAGCCCTGGGCAATGATATAGGCCTCCTGCTCGGCGGTCTCCACGCCCTCGGCGATCACCTGCATGCCCAGGCTTTTGCCCAGTTGGATGATGGCGCGCACGATGGTCGCGTCATCTTCGTCGTCCAGCAAGTCCTGGACGAAACTCTTGTCGATCTTGATCTTGTCCAGCGGCAGGCTCTTGAGGTAACTGAGCGAGGAATAGCCGGTGCCGAAATCGTCGATGGCGATCAGTGCGCCGGAGCGACGCAGGCTCAGCAGGTGCTGGGCAGCGGTGGTGATGTCCTCCATCAGGCCGGTTTCGGTGACTTCCAGTTCCAGGCTGCGCGGCGGCAGGCGGTAGACCTGCATCAGGTTGTTGACCACCCGCGGCAGCTCGGCGTGGTGTAGCTGGACGGTGGACAGGTTGATGGCCATGCGCAGGTCGCTGAAACCTTGGTCGTGCCATTCGCGCAGCTGTCGGCAGGCCTGGTCGAGAATCCACTCGCCGATCGGGATGATGGTGCCGTTCTGCTCCGCCAGCGGGATAAACAGGTCAGGCGGTACCAGGCCATGCTGGGGGTGTTGCCAGCGCAACAAGGCCTCGACGCCGACCACCCGGTGGTCGCGGTAGTCCACCTGGGGTTGGTAGACCAGGTGCAGCTCGCCACGGCCCAGGGCCTCGCGCAGGTCCTTCTCCAGTTCGCGCCGGCGGCGCATCTCGCTGTCGACGCTGGCGATGTAAAACTGATAGCGATTGCGCGAGCGGCTCTTGGCCAGGGTCATGGTCTGCTCGGCTTTTTGCAGCAGGCTCTCGGTATTGTCGCCGTCCTCGGGGAACAGCGTGATGCCGATGGTGGCCCGCAGGCGCACCTCCTGTTGCTCGAGGGCAAAGGGCGCTTCCAGGTCGTCGAGAATGGCCTGGGCCAGCTCCGCGGCTTCGTAGGGTTGCTCGATATCGGCCTGCACCAAGGCGAACTGGTCACCGCCGAGCCGTGCCAGGGCGCCAAGGCGACCACTGTGGCTGCGCAGGCGATCGGACAGCGCCAGCAGCAACTGGTCGCCGGTCTGGTAGCTGAACTGCTCGTTGATGCCCTTGAAATCGTCCAGGCCGACGCAAAGCACCGCCACCCGCCGCTGCAGACGGCCGGCGTCGCCGAGGATCTGGTCCAGCTGCTGCTGCAGTTGCTGGCGGTTGGGCAAGCCGGTGAGAAAGTCGTACTGGGCCATGCGCAGCAGGCTGTTTTCCGCTTCCCGGCGCAGGGAGGTGTTGCGTTCGATCGACGAGAGCAACTGGTTGGCGGTGTTGATCCACAGTCCCAGCTCGTTTTTCTCATTGCCCTTGAGCATCGGCAGCTTGTGCTCGCTGGGCCGGTCGGGGTTGATATTGGTCAGGTGCTCGATGATCTTCGACAGCGGTTTGGTCAGCAGCCAGTGGTAGACCAGGTACAGCACCAGGCCCATGGCCATGGCCCGCAGCACCCCGGAGATAAAGATGATCACCGAGCTGGTGACGAAGTCCTCGCCGTAGGGGGCGGTGTCGAGGGTGATGGTCAGGTCGCCGTAGTACTCGCTGTAAGGGCCGCGACCCACCAGTTGGGTGGTGAAGCTCTCCTCGTCGCCGAGTATGGGGTCGGTCATCCAGCGGGTGGGCAACTTCATCAGCTCGCGGGATTTTTCCGCCAGCATCGGTTCATTGGGGTGACCGATAGAGGCGAAACGCACCGACTCGTGCTGGAACAGGCCCTCGATGACCTGCATGCCCATCTCGCGGTCCAGGCTGTAGACGGCCTGGGTCGAGGGGTCGCGAAACATGCCGAGGATACGTTGCGCATCGTTGGCCACGGCCTGGCGGGTCTTGTACACGTCGAACACGATCTGCGCGCAACTGAGCACCACGCCAACGACCAGGGCCGACAGCAGGACCACGCGGAGCAACTTCAGCGACAAGCTGTTTTTAAGTTCCAGCTTCAAATGGCGATTCCTTGTACGAATCCCGCAGACGTCAGACAGCTGAGAGTATTGGCAAACAGACGGTTGCCGTCAAAGGGCCATTATCGAGGTCATCCGCAAAGGCCGGTATGCCTGGGCGCAGGGCTCGATTTTGTCCAGTCTAGTCGGGCTTGGCTGTCTTGTGTCGGACGACTTCCTGCGGTTCTTGAGTACCATTCGGCGGATAGCCTGGCGCCCGCTGGCGAATGCCCGGGGCTGGCGTGCTGGTCGGCGCGCCGCAGAAACGAAAAACCCGGCCGAAGCCGGGTTCCCCGTGATCAGGTAGCGAGGATCAGGCCGCGTAGTTCTGCGCGACGAAGTCCCAGTTGACCAGGTTCCAGAAGGCTTCGACATACTTCGGCCGCAGGTTGCGGTAATCGATGTAGTAGGCGTGCTCCCAGACGTCGCAGGTCAGCAACGGAGTGTCGCCGCTGGTCAGCGGGCAACCGGCACCGATGGTGCTGGCCAGGGCCAGGGAGCCGTCGGCTTTCTTCACCAGCCAGCCCCAGCCGGAGCCGAAGGTGCCGATGGAGGTCTTGCTGAACTCTTCCTTGAACTTGTCGAAGGAACCGAAGGCCGCGTTGATGGCATCTGCCAGTGCGCCGGTCGGTTGGCCACCGGCGTTGGGCGCCAGGCAGTTCCAGTAGAAGGTGTGGTTCCACACCTGGGCGGCGTTGTTGAAGATGCCGCCCGAGGAGGTCTTGACGATCTCTTCCAGGGTCTTGCCTTCGAACTCGGTGCCGGGGACCAGGTTATTGAGGTTCACGACATAGGTGTTGTGGTGCTTGTCGTGGTGGAATTCCAGCGTCTCGGCGGAAATGTGCGGCTCGAGCGCGGTCTTTTCATAGGGCAGTGGCGGCAATTCAAAAGCCATGGTGTATCTCCTACTCAGGTCAGGTGCGGTGAACGCAAGGCCGATCACGGGCGGCCAGACAGGCGGCGGGGAGTTTGTACTCTTTGCGCCGCGAACCACCGATCATAGCATCCGCCCCCCGGCATAACCACGCAGCATCTGTGTGGAAAAGGCGGTGCCAGGGCCCTCGCGACCGCGCGCCGGTCCCGCTTTCAGGGCCCGAAGGTCAGCTGCGCAGCGACCGCGAACATCATCAGCGCCACGGCCAGGTCGACCAGGCGCCAGGTCAACGGGCGTGCCAGCCAGGGGGCCAGCCAGGCCGCGCCCAGCGCCAGGGCGAAGAACCAGCACAACGAGGCGCTGGCGGCGCCCAGTGCATAGGCGCCGGGCACCGCCTGCTGCGCCCCCAACGAGCCGATCAGCAGCAGGGTATCCAGGTACACATGAGGGTTGAGCAGGGTCACCGCCAGCGCCGCCAGCAGCACGGCCTTGAGCGAGCGGGGCGCGGCATCGCGGGTCGCGTTCAGGGCCTGTGGGCGCAGTGCCCGGCCCAGCGCCTGCAGGCCGTAGGCGAGCAGGAACAGCGCCCCGCCCCAGCGGGCGATGCCCAGCAGCAACGGGCTTTGCGCCAGCAGGCTGGCCAGGCCGAAGACGCCTGCAGCTACCAGCAACGCATCGCACAGCACGCACAGCGCCGCCACGCTCAGGTGATGCTCGCGGCGCAGGCTCTGCGCCAGGACAAAGGCGTTTTGCGCGCCCAGGGCGATGATCAGGCCCGCGGCCACCAGCAGGCCGTTGAGGTAACTCTGCCACATGGTGCGTACTCCTTATGGGCGGGGGGCCAGTTGCCGCAGTACTTGCAGGGCGCGCCCGGCGTCCGCACGGGCGACGAACAGGTGATCATGGTGGTAGCCGGCGATCACGTTGCAGCTGATCCCGGCCGCGGCCAGCGCCGTGGAGAAGGCCGCGGTCAGGCCCACGGCCTGCAGCGCCGAATGCACCTGCAAGGTGATCCAGGCGGCGACGTAGTCGAAACGCAGCCCCAGGGCCTCGGCATCCTGCCGCGCCAGGATCACGCTCAATCCCTCGACTTCGCGAATACTGCCGAGCACCTCGCGGCCCTCCAGGATCGAGGCGTCGGGCAGGCTACAAAACACGTAGTCGCCCTCGTTGAGGCGTGGCGCCAGGCAGTGCAGCAGTTGCGTCAGGTCGGTTTCGGCGGCCATGGGGAGTTCTCGGTAAGGGCGGGTCTGGCCAGTCTGTTGAAAGAGGGTGTATAAGAGAAACAACTATTGCTGATCCTGTATTAGGAAAATCGATAATGTTCGATTACAAGTTGCTGGCGGCCCTGGCCGCGGTGGTGGAGCAGGCCGGTTTCGAGCGCGCCGCCCAGCAGCTGGGGTTGTCGCAGTCGGCGGTGTCCCAGCGCATCAAGCTGCTTGAAGCGCGGGTGGGCCAGCCGGTGCTGGTGCGCGCCACGCCGCCCCTGCCCACCGAAGTGGGGCGGCGTCTGCTTAACCATGTGCAGCAGGTCCGCCTGCTGGAACGGGACCTGCAAGGCCAGGTACCCGGCTTGGAGGATGGAGCACTGCCGGAGCGCCTGCGTATCGCGCTTAACGCCGACAGCCTGGCGACCTGGTGGGCACCGGCGGTGGCGAGCTTTTGCGCGCAGCACCGAGTGCTGCTGGAACTGGTGGTCGAGGATCAGCAGGTCGGCCTCAAGCGCATGCGCACCGGCGATGTCGCGGCCTGCGTTTGCGCCAGCGACCGGCCGATCGGTGGTGCCCGCTGCGTGGCCCTGGGCGCCATGCGCTACCGCGCGCTGGCCAGTCCGGCCTTTATCGCCCGGCACTTTGAGCAGGGCGTCAGCCCGGCGGCACTGGCCCGGGCACCGGCCATCGTCTACGGTCCCGACGACCTGCTGCAGCACCGTTACCTGGCCGGGCTGGGGGAGCAGGAAAGCCTGATCCACCACCTGTGCCCCTCCTCGGAAGGCTTTGTGCGCCTGGCCCTGGCCGGGCTCGGCTGGGGCCTGGTGCCGGAGCTGCAGGTGCAGGATTTGCTGACCCGGGGCGATCTGCTGGAGTTGTTGCCGCAGCAGCCGGTCGACGTGCCGCTTTACTGGCACCATTGGCGCAGTGGGGGCGCGCTGCTGGGCGAGCTGACCCGCCAGCTGACCGTCACCACCAGCGGCTTGCTGGTGGCCGCGTAGGGCGAGCGCTTTGGCTCGCCGCGCCACGGCGCCGCGCGGAGGTGGCTGCTACAGTCGCAGGCGAACAACCGGTCCCGACAGCGCGGGCCGTTAACCATGTGGGGGCGGGGTATGAAAATTCTGGTGACCGGTGCGAGCGGTTTTATCGGCGGGCGCTTTGCCCGCTTCGCACTGGAGCAGGGGCTGACGGTGCGGGTCAATGGCCGTCGCCGCGCGGGTGTCGAGCATCTGCTCACGCGCGGCGCCGAGTACGTCGAGGGCGACCTGTCGGACCCCGATCTGGTCCAGCGCCTGTGCCAGGACGTCGAAGCCGTGGTGCATTGTGCCGGTGCCGTTGGGGTCTGGGGCAAGTATGCGCAGTTCCACCAGGCCAATGTGATGGTCACCGAGAACGTGGTCGAGGCCTGCCTGAAGCAGCATGTGCGGCGCCTGGTCCACCTGTCGTCGCCGTCCATTTATTTCGATGGTCGGTCCCATGTGGGGATTCGCGAAGAACAGGTGCCGAAGCGTTTTTCCGACGCCTACGGCGCCACCAAGTACCTGGCCGAGCAGAAGGTCCTGGGGGCCGAGGAGTTCGGTCTGGAGGTGATCGCCCTGCGGCCGCGCTTCGTCACCGGCGCGGGGGACACCAGTATCTTTCCGCGGCTGATCGCCATGCAGCGGCGCAACCGCCTGGCGATCATCGGCAATGGCCTGAACCGGGTCGATTTCACCAGCGTGCACAACCTCAACGATGCGCTGTTCAGTTCGTTGCTGGCCGCCGGCCCGGCCCTGGGCCAGGTCTATAACATCAGCAATGGCGCGCCTGTGCCGCTCTGGGACGTGGTCAACTACGTGTTGCGCCAGCTCGACCTGCCACCGGTCACCCGTCACCTGCCCTACGGTCTGGCCTACGCGGCGGCGACGCTCAACGAATCAGTCTGCAAGCTGCTGCCCGGACGTCCTGAGCCCAGCCTGTTTCGCCTGGGGGTGGCGGTGATGGCCAAGGATTTTTCCCTGGACATCAGCCGGGCCCGCAAGTACCTCGACTACGACCCGCAGGTCAGCCTGTGGACGGCGCTGGACGAGTTCTGCCTGTGGTGGAAGGCTCAGGCGTAGACCCGCTGTCCACGGTACATGCGCAGCGAGCCGCGGGCGGGGGCTGGGTGTGCGGCGGGGGCGAACGGCGACGCAGCGGCGGTTGGCGTTTCGCCGGTATCGAGAAATTGCGCCAGGCGCTGGCCCAAGCCCCGGGTTTCCAGGTCATTGGAGCGCAGGCAGGCGACCAGCATGGCTTCGATGGCATCGGCCTGACTGAGGCGGATATCCACCGCCAGTTCGGCGCGCAGGCGCCGCCGCAGGGCTTGCATGCAATCCAGTACGGCCTTGTTCAGTTCCATGGCGACTACTCCAGTGGTGAAAAGAACCCCGTGCCACTCCTCCCTGAAGGCACGGGGCCCGTCCCAGCAGGGGTGACAGCGATCCCATCCGATCGGTTGCCGCCCCTGCTGGGGATGGTGCCGTGCGAGCCGAGGCTCGCAGGCGCCGGGTGCATCCCTGACATGACCACCACGAGGGCAGCTCAGGGGAAGCGAAGCAAAGGGCGTACCAGTTCACCAAAGCGCCCGGCAGGGGGCTTGGCGCGCACACGGTAGGGCTGGGGCGCCCTTCGTCGGTGCGGGCTGCACTGGCATGGCGCGAACCTGAAGTGGCGGGTCCGAATCGGTATACTGCTGGCCATTTAATTTTGTACCGGTTCGACGGTCTTCCGTTTTTCACTTCAAAGGTTCACCCATGCGTAACGATGCACTCGACGAACTGGACTCCGTGCCCAGCCTGACCACCGACAGCCGCGACCGCGAGGACTTTGGCCGTGCCGAGGCCCCGGAGCGCGGCCATGGACCGGCCCGTGGCGCGGCTCCGGTGGTGGTCAAGTCGAGCAGCACCGGTGCCCTCTGGGCGCTGGTGGGCGCCTTGGTGATCACCCTGGGCGGGCTGGGGTGGTGGAGTTACCAGCAGATCAGCCTGATGGAGGCGCAACTGGTGGCCACCCAGGAGAGTTTCGCCCGCATCAGCGAGGAAGCGGCGGGGCGCATCAAGGACATCTCCGGCAAGGTGGTCGCCACCGAGTCGAGCGTGACCAACGACACCGAGGCGCTGAAACTCAAGGTCAAACAGTTGGACGGCAAGCTGACCGAGTTGCTCAAGCAACAGCAAAAGTCCAGTGGCGAACAGTCCGGACAGGCCAAGCAGGTCGATCAATTGGTCGCCGGGCTCAATGCGCAGCAGACCGCCGCGGCCCAACTTGTCACGCAGCTCAGCCAGCTGGAGGGCCAGCTCAAGGGCCTGCTGGCCGAGCAGGCCGCGCTAAAGGCCTCGTTCGCGGGGGTGGCGGCGTTGCCGGCTCAACTCAAGGAGGTGTCGGCGGCGGTCGAGAGCCTGAAGAAACAGGGCAACCCCGGCGTGGCCATCGCCCGTCTCGAGCAGGACCTGCTGGTGCTGCGCAGCGAGCTGGAGAATCGCCCGGCCGCTGGCAATACCGCCGAATTCGACGCCTTCCGACTGCAGATGACCCGCAATGTCAGCACCCTGCAGACCCAGGTGCAGAACCTGCAGCAGCAGCTCAACGCGCGTTAGGTCGTATCTTTCAGGTCCGCGAGGGTGCTCTTTGCGTCATTCCCGCGAAGGCAGGAATCCAGTGGTTCGCACGGGTGGCACTGCAGGCACGGCTCCAACGTTGTTCGTCCAGACCAGGCGCAAGCAGCCGGGTCGCGTGTTCTGGATACCCGCCTGCGCGGGTATGACGATGGGGGTAGTCTCCGGCGTCTGGCCGAGCCCGCAGCCGGCCACCGCGAGTCGTCGCTCGCATCTGCGGGGGCGGACGAGGGGTCGAGTCCGGTCCCGCGAGAGCCTTGTGTCGTCATTCCCGCGAAGGCGGGAATCCAGCGGTTCGCACAAGTGGCGCTGCAGGCACGACTCCACCGCTGTTCGTCCGGGCAGGTGTCCACGGGCCCTAAGGCATTCGCAGGCCGTGCAGGGAATCGCTGACCGTTCAGGGGGCCAGCGGCACTGCGTTAGGTGCTGCGCCCGTTGCTAGGCTGAAGCCTCCTGCCGCAGGGGTGCCCGCCTGTGTCGCGTGCTCGACCGCCAGGCGCAGCATGCTCGGGGTCACGTAGGCGCGATGCACCCGATCGATGGCTGCCAGGTAGAAGTGGCCGAACAGGTTGCGGCAGCGCACCCGTGTCCCCAGCGTAACCTCCACCCGCGTGCCGTCGATGATTCTCACCGCGACACAGGAGCGGAAAAGCAGGTGCTTGTCGTCCGCCCCCAACAGCACCTGTGCCCACTGGTCTTCAAGGTCGCGGCGTTGCTCCAGCACCGGGTAGCGTCCAGCGAACAGGTTGCAGCGGTCCTTGGACAACAATGACGACACGGGACAGCCTAGGGGGGAGCGGCGCAGACCCAAGGGCCGTACCAACAGGTTACGAATGGCCATCATCCGCGACACGCCCGTGGGCGGGTTGCAGAGGAAACCTTCCAGAACCCTGGCCAGGCTTTCGGTAGCACCCAGGCCCGCCCACGGCGCCGCGTTGAGCGACAGACGAAACATGTCCTGGTGGTGGAACGGGCGGTCGTTCAATTGATCGAGCAATAACGAACCTATCGGTGGCTCGGCTAGCTCGCTGACCGCCAGGGCCGCGCCATGGGTGGCCCAGTAGCCGCCGGCGCGACGGCGGTTGGCCCAGGCGCCGCGCAGCAGGCCGGCACCGCCGCGGGCGGTTAGGCACAGGCCGCTGTGCAAACTGCCTGGGGGCGCATCGAGCGACAACGCGGTGGTCGGCACCCGCACATGGGTAAAGTCGGCTTGGCGCATCAGCGCCAGTACGCTCTCGGGCAGCAATTCGGTCAGTGCCGGGATGTTCGCCTGGTTGGCCAGTACCTGGGCCTTCAACTCGTCCGACAGCGCGCCGCCCAGTTCATTGGTGTGGCAGGACAAGGCGAAAAAAACCGGGTGGCGCGAGGGCGATTGCAACGGTGCGAACTGATGCCAGGTGTCGCCGCCGAAACGTACACTGAACAGGCTGTCCGGCGGAATATCGATATGGTGCAAGGCGTCGATAAACGCGTGCGGGTCGTGCTCGATCTGCTGCGGTGAGGCGCTGGAGAAACGCAATTGCGCACCGCCGCTGCCAGAGACGGCGGTGAAGACCCGGTGCCCGGCATGGCGGTGAAAGGGATGGCCCTGTGGACCTACGACAAAGGAATACAGTGACGTCGCGTCTCCCTTGTCGAAGTCGGTGCCGCCGAGCCGCGCCGAGGGCTCGTCTAGTTCATCGACAAAGGCTTGATGGGCCTGCTGGCGTGCCGCCACGCTGGCAAACAGGTGATTGCCGGCGCCATGGCCCAGGGTGGCGATCAGTGACACCTCGACCGCCAGGCCGCCTGAATGCGAAGGCAAACATACAGAGGGAAAGGTCTGGGTGAGGCGAGTCGTTGCGAACATGAGCGTTCCTTAGGCATGCCGACGCAAAAGGGGGAATCGCGGCCCGCGCTGTCTTAAGCAGCGGTGGGCGAGGCGGCTTACGCGGTCACTATAAAGGAATGAGGTGACTCGGGCTCGCTGGTGCGCGCGGAGCGGTTGTCTGACGCGGCGCGGTCAGGCATAAAAAAGCCCCGGCATTGGCCGGGGCTATTTGTAGCAACGATGCCGTCAGAGGCGCGGGTAGTCGATATAACCGACCGGGCCGCTGCCGTAGAAGGTTTCCGGATGCGGCTCGTTCAGCGGCGCGTCCTGGGCCAGGCGGGCCGGCAGGTCCGGGTTGGCGATAAAGGGCACGCCAAACGCCACCGCGTCGGCCTTGCCACTGGCCAGCCAGGCATTGGCCGAGGCTTTGGTAAAGCGTTCGTTGGCGATGTAGACGCCGCCGAACAAGGCCTTGAGCTGCGGCCCGAGGCTGTCGTCAGCGTCCTTTTCCCGGGCGCAAATAAAGGCGATGCCGCGTTTGCTCAGCTCGCTGGCGACGTAGCCGAAGGTTTCCAGGCGGTTGGCGTCGCCCATGTCGTGGGCATCGGCGCGTGGCGCCAGGTGCATGCCGACCCGGCCTGCTTCCCACACCGACAGCACCGCGTCGGTCACTTCCAGCATCAGGCGGGCGCGGTTTTCCAGCGAGCCGCCGTATTGGTCGGTGCGCTGGTTGGTGCTGGTCTGCAGGAACTGGTCGAGCAGGTAGCCGTTGGCCCCGTGGATCTCCACCCCGTCGAAACCGGCGGCCTTGGCATTCTCCGCTGCCTGACGGTAGGCCTCGACGATCTCGCCGACCTCTTCGGTTTCCAGGGCGCGCGGGGTTGGGTAATCCCGCAGCGGGCGCAACAGGCTGACATGGCCCTTGGCGGCGATGGCGCTGGGGGCCACGGGGGCTTCGCCGTCGAGGAAGGACGGGTCGGAGATCCGGCCGACATGCCACAGCTGCAGGAAAATGCGCCCGCCGGCGGCGTGTATGGCCTTGGTGATATTGCTCCAGCCGCGCACCTGGTCATTCGACCAGATGCCCGGGGTATCCGGGTAGCCCACGCCCAGCGGGGTAACCGAGGTCGCCTCGCTGATGATCAGGCCGGCCGACGCCCGTTGGACGTAGTACTCGGCCATCAGCGCATTGGGCACCCGGCCGGCGTCGGCGCGGCAGCGGGTCAGCGGGGCCATGATGATGCGGTTGGGCAATTCGAGTGCGCCCAGGGTGATCGGATCGAACAGCGTAGCCATGGTGAGTCTCCAGGGATCAGGGGAACAACGGTCAGTCGAGGACGGGGGTGAGGCGGGTTTCGGCGGCGTGGGTCAACTGGCTGGCGATCAGGGCCAGTACCGCCAGGGCTCCGGCGGCCAGCGGCACACTGGTCAGGCCCAGGCCGTGGCTGATCACCAGTCCGCCAATCCAGGCACCCAAGGCATTGCCCAGGTTGAAGGCGCCGATATTCAGGGTCGAGACCAGGTTGGGCGCGGCCTTGCCGAAGCTCATCACGTTGACCTGCAGCGCCGGTACCGCGGCAAACCCGGCCACGGCCCAGAGGAACAGGGTGACGTGGGCCGGTACCAGCAGCGGGCTGGTCCAGCTGAACAGGCTGGCGAGCAGCGCCAGGGCGATAAAGGCGCCGCCGAGGGTGGCGACCAGGTGCCGGTCGGCCAGGCGGCCGCCGAGCACATTGCCCAGGGTCAGGCCCAGGCCGATCAGCAGCAGGGCCCAGGTCACGCCGACCGGCGAGACCCCGGTGACTTCCCCCAGCAGGGGCGCGATATAGGTGAACAGGGCGAAGACCGAGGCGGAAAACAGCACCGTGGTGCTCAGGGCCAGCCACAGGCCGCTGCCGCGCAAGGCGCGGATTTCGCTGCGCAGGTCGGCTTTTTCGCTGTCCTCGCGGGCCGGCAGGAAGCGCCAGAGGCCGATCAGCGCCAGCACGCCGATCAGGGTCACCGCCCAGAAGGTCGAGCGCCAGCCCGCGGCCTGACCCAGGGCGGTGCCCAGCGGCACCCCCAGCACATTGGCCAGGGTCAGGCCGGTGAACATCAGGGCCACTGCCGAGGCGCGGCGATTGGCCGGCACCAGGCTGGCGGCGACCACCGAGCCGATGCCGAAAAAGGCGCCGTGGCAGAGCGACGTCAGCACCCGCGCCAGCATCAGCATGCTGTAGTCGCTGGCCAGGGCGCAGAACAGGTTGCCGCCGATAAAAATGCCCATCAGCAACAGCAACGCGGCTTTGCGAGGCCAGCTGGAGGTGATCAACGCCATCAGCGGCGCGCCAATGGCCACCCCCAGGGCGTAGCCGGTGATCAACCAGCCGGCACCGGGAATCGATACGCCGAGGTCGGCCGCAACCTCGGGTAACAGGCCCATGATGACAAATTCCGTGGTGCCAATGGCAAACGCGGACAAGGCGAGGACAAGAAGCGACAGCGGCATGGGCCTGCTCCGGATAAAAAGGATGGGGGACGCAACCAGTAACGGGGTTGCGGTTAGAGTTGCTCGCCGATTTGCTGAAGAAAGGCCTGGATGACCGCTTCCTCGCGCTTGAAGAAACTCCATTGGCCGACCTTGCGACTGCTGATCAGGCCTGCCCGCTGCAATGTCGCCAAGTGGGCCGAGACCGTGGATTGCGACAGTCCGGTACGCTGGTCGAATTTGCCGGCGCACACCCCGAGTTCGAACGGGTGATCCTGTTCGGCGAAATACTTCTGTGGCTCCTTGAGCCACTGCAGCATTTCACGGCGCACCGGATGGGCCAGGGCCTTGATGATTTCGTCGAGATCGATGGGCATGGCACCCTCGCAGGAGGACAGGTGTATCGGCATGGGGCGAACTATATATCGGTCTTTGGCGATATTCGGATCGTTTGCCTCGATAGTCCCCATCGACCGGCTCGATACCCGGGCGGCCGGGCCAGTTTTGATACGATAAGGACTTACTCGTTGTTCGTTCTGAAGCCCCAACGGGCCGTGTTATGCCGGGTCCGGTTGCAAAATCAGGCGCCGGCGCGGCCGTGCGCATAGTGTCAACAGGCCCTGGAGTACGTCGATGAACTATCTCGCCCATCTTCATCTTGGTGGCCAGCAACCGGCCCAGCTGCTCGGCAGCCTGTATGGCGACTTCGTCAAGGGGCCGCTGGTGGGGCGTTATCCGCCCGCGGTGGAGGCCGCCATTCGGCTGCACCGGCGCATCGACGTGTTCACCGACAGCCACCCCCTGGTGCTGCAGGCCAAGGCGCGTTTCCCCGCCGCGCGCCGGCGTTACGCCGGCATCCTGCTGGATGTGTTTTTCGACCATTGCCTGGCGCGGGACTGGTCCCGGTACGCGGCGCAGCCTTTGGCCGGTTTTACCGCCCGGGTCTACCAGGTGCTGGATGCCGAACCGGACTTGCCGCCCCGGCTGGCCCAGGTGGCCCCTCTGATGGCGGCCCAGGATTGGCTCGGGGCCTATCGCGAGTTCGCCGTGCTGGAGCGGGTGGTGCAGGGCATGAGTCGACGGCTGTCGCGGCCTGAGGGCCTGGCGGGCGGCATGCTCGAACTCACCGTCCTGTACGAGCCCCTGATGGCTGATTTCCAGGCCTTTTATCCGGCCTTGCAGGCCTTTGCCGAGGCTGCCGTGGGCGAGGCCGCGGCCGCGCTCTGAGTCCTGTCAGGCCTGCTGCGGGTCGAATGCTGCGCCGAGGTCGGCACCGCTGCTGGCCGGACTGATCACCTGCGCGCCGATGGCCTGTTGGGCACGGCGCGCCAGTTGACTGCGGTTCTCGTCCGGTTGCGGATAAATCAAAGGCAGCAGGTGAATCTCGACCTGCGAGGTGGGCGCCCGCAACAGCCGCAGCAAATGGCCCAGCAGCTCGTCGTCGCCGATAAAAGGGGCCACGTCGTCGGGCTGGCCATCGCGGCGGTAAAGGAGCGCCACCGGCTGCACCGGCGTGCGGGTTTCCAGCACGCTGGCCAGCAGGCGGCCATGGAAGGCGCGCACCCCGCGGCCATCGGTGGTGGTGCCTTCGGGGAACAGCAACAGCGGCCGCTGTTGGCGCAGGTAGCGACGAATTTGCTGGCTGAGGTCGGCGCTGTCGCCCGCACCGCGGCGAATAAACAGCGTGCCGGCCTGCACCGCCAGCCAGCCCGCCAGCGGCCACTGGCGCACCTCGGCCTTGGACAGGAACGACATCGGCTGCAGCGCCCCGAGCAGGGCGATATCGCACCAGGAGACATGGTTGCTGACCCACAGCACCGGCTCGGCGGGCCGCTGGCCATGAACCCGCACGCGAAACGGCAGGCACGCGACCAGGCCGGCCAGCCACGCCCGCATCAGGCGCTGGCGCAGTTGCAGCGTCGCCCCGCCCCGGCGCAGCGCCAGCAGGCTGACGACCAGGCCGGCCAAAGCGCCGACCGTCAACCACAACACCAAGCGCAGGCTGCGCAGGACCAGGCGCAGAGTGCCGAGCATCAGACGGCCGCCTTGAAGTGGCGGGCGTAGCGTGGGCACAGCTCGTCGCGCTTGAGCAGGATGAACACATCGGCGACCTGGAAATCCGGATCCCAGCAGGGTTCGCCGCAGATCTTCGCGCCCAGGCGCATATAGGCCTTGAGCAGCGGTGGCAGCTCGGCGATCACGTTACCCGGCAGGTCCAGGGCCGGCAGTGGCGTGCGTGGCTGGGCGCGCAGGTGCTCGGTGCACAGGTAGCGTTCGCGCAGGCGTTGCATGATGGCTTCGGCTTGGATGCCGCCATCCTGCATGGGGATGCTGGCGCACCCCATCAGGTAGCGGTAGTTGCCTTCGTTGAGCACCTCAGCCAGTTCGCTCCAGAGCACCGCGATGGTGCCGCCGTTGCGGTAGGCCGGGTCGACGCAGGTGCGGCCGATTTCCAGCACCGCGCCTTCGAGCCCCTCCAGGCCGTCGAGACGAAACTCCTCCTCGCTGTAGTAACCGCCCAGTCCGCGCGCGGCGTGGTGGTCAAGCAGGCGGGTGGTGGCGACCAGGCGACCGCTGCTGAGGTCACGCACGCCGATATGCGCGCAATGGCCGTCGTAGTCGTCCATGTCCAGGCCCAGCTCGGCGCCTTGCAGCTTGGCATCGAATTCGGCACTGAAGACGCGAAAGCGCAGGGCCTGGGCTTCGCGTAAGGCCGCGGCGCCCAGCAGGCGCTCGGCCTGCAGGCGACGTTCCGGGGTGCTGCGGTCGCGGGTGCGGGCAATTTGGGTCATGGGAGAGCCTCCGTTAGCCAGCCTGATGGGTTGCGGCCAGTCGACTTTGTTGTGCAAGCTCACGTTAGGCAGCCCTGGTGTCACCCCGGTGAACCTTTGGTGATGCTTGCATGACAGCCATCGAGGAATTCCTATGCCCTGGCAACACCTGCTCGACACCCCGCAACGCCTGCCCGAGACAAGCCTGGAGCTGTGGTACGCGGCGCTGCTGGAGCGCCTGGGCGAGGCCGGTACGTTCGAGCGCGCGCTGCGCGGTGGCTGGTTGGCGGCGACCCCGGGGCTGGCCTTTCTCGCCGGTTACCAGGCGGCCCTGCGTGCGCTCTGGCCCTCGGCACCACCATCGCTGGGCGCGTTATGCGTCACCGAGCAGCGCAGCACCCGTCCGGCGGACCTGGGCACGCGCCTGGACGGCCTGGCGCTGACCGGTCGCAAGGACTTTGTCACCGCCGCCGATGCGGCCGACTGGCTGCTGGTGGCGGCGCGTGCCGAGGCCGCGGGCGAGCCGCCGCGGCTGGTGCTGGCGGTGGTCCACAGCGGCGCCCCGGGGGTGCGCATCGAACCCTTGTCGGCCCTGCCCTTGATGCCCGATATCGGACACGCCCGCCTGCACCTGGACCACGCCCACTGCGAACTCCTGGCCGGCGATGGCTGGGACGCCTATGTAAAACCCTTCCGCACCTTGGAGGACGTGCACGTGCTGACCGCCATCAGCGCCTGGCTGCTGGGCAACGCCCGGCTGCAGGGCTGGTCCCAGGACCTGCAACTGCGGCTGCTGGCGCTGCTGAGCGGCTGCGCCGAAACGAGCCGGCAACCGCCTGCGGCGCCGGCCACCCATCTGCTGCTGGCGGGTTTGTTCGCCCAGTGCGCGGCGCTGCAGGAGGAACTGGCCGCGGCCTTCGCCAGCGGTCCGGCCGAGCTGGCGGCGCTCTGGCAGCGCGACCGTGCCCTGCTGGAAATCGCCCGTGGCCCACGGGCCAAGCGCTTGGACAAGGCCTGGGCGCAGTGGCGCTAGGGCCTGGTTGGGCGCGATACGGCGCCCTTAGAGCATTTTCATCAACCGTATGTGTGCCACCGTTTTGGCAGGTTACGCCGCGCGGAAGGTGCAGCGTGGCTGGCCAGAGCGGTTGTCTGCGCGGCTAACCACACCCTACGAAAAGCGATCCGCAGAAGCCTGCGGGTCATGCGGGGGGCTTTTGTAGGGTGGAATCCGCGAGCTTTTGCGCAGTTTCGGCTTTATCCCATGGGCTTGTGCGCCGAGCGAGCATGGCGCCCAAGGTTAAGGTGAAAATACCCTGGCGTGGTTGGCGGCTCCCTTGACCTGGATCAGTGAGGACGGCGCGCCCAGGGGCTATACCTGCGCGTCGCTTTTTTTACCTCGAGGTTTCCATGCGTCGCGAACCCCTGGTGCTGTTCGATAACGGCACCCATCAATGCCTGCAGTTCGACGATCTGGTCTCGGGCGAAGGGCTGCAGTCCAACCAGTTCCTGATCACCGACCACGGCCAGTACCTGCTGCTCGATCCCGGTGGCGACCTGACCTACACGCCGCTGTCGCTGGAGCTGTCCAAGCACATGCCGGTGCATGAGCTGGACTATATCTTCGCCTCGCACCAGGACCCCGACATCATCGCGTCCCTGGATAAATGGTTGCTGCACACCCGCGCCAAGGTGATTTGCTCGAAACTCTGGGCGCGTTTCCTGCCGCACCTGACGGCCAATTACCTGGCCATCAGCCATGGCATCTCCACTTACGACCGCATCATCGCCTTGCCCGATCGCGGCCAGTCGATCCCCCTGGGGCGCTGCCAGCTCAAGGCGGTGCCGGCGCATTTTCTGCATTCGGTGGGCAATTTCCAGCTGTACGACCCGATCAGCAAGATCCTGTTTTCCGGCGACATGGGCGCCTCGCTGGTCGACGACGCCAGCCCGGTGAAAGACTTCGCCGAGCACGTCCCGCATATGGCCGGCTTTCACCGGCGCTATATGGCCAGCAACAAGGTCTGCCGCTGGTGGGCGCAGATGGTGCGCGGCATGGACGTGGCGATGATAGTGCCGCAGCACGGCCGACCTTTTGTCGGCGCGGCGATGATCACGGCCTTTCTCGACTGGATCGAGCAACTGGAGTGCGGCATGGACCTGATGGGCCCCGAGGATTACTGCCTGCCGAAGTAGCGCGCGCTGTTGGCGGGCGCCGGTCGCGTGCTAGGGTTGCAGGTCCTTGATCCTACTTGGGTTCATCATGATCCGCGCCACCCTGCGTTACCTGAGCCTGGTTGCCGCCCTGGGCGGCGGCCTGGTGCAGGCCGAGACCTGGCCGGCGGCCGAGTGGCAGACCGCCGAGACCGCCGCCGGCCCGGCGCTCGAGGCCCTGCAGGCGTATGCCTTCCCACCCCGCGACGAGCAGGTGCGCGGCGGCGTGCGCACCGATGCCCTGCTGGTGATCCGGGACGGCGTACTGGTCTATGAGCAGTACGCCGGCCCCTCCGGGCCGCAGACCCCGCACCTGGCCTGGTCGGCGACTAAAAGCCTGCTGGCCTGCGTGCTCGGCGTGGCCTATGGCGAGGGGCGTTTCCAACTGGGCGATGCGGTCGGCGGCTACTACCCGCCGTTCGCCGCCCACCCCCAGGTCAAGCTCGGGCATCTGCTCAACTGGGCCTCGGGCCTCGACTGGCAGGAGTCCTACGAGTACGCGCCGCTGAAATCCTCGGTGGTGGCCATGCTCTACACCCGCGGTCGCGAGGACATGGCCGCCTTCGTCAGCAGCCATCCCGCCGCCGTTGCGCCGGGCGTGCGTTCGGTCTACTCCAGCGGCGACAGCAATGTGCTGGCAGCGGCGCTCAAGGGCATGCTGGCCCCGGACGAGTATGACGACTACCCCTGGCGCGCCTTGTTCGAGCCCCTGGGGATCCGCAGCGCGGTGTGGGAGCGTGACACCAGCGGCACCTTCGTCGGCTCCTCCTATGCCTACCTGACCGCCCGCGACCTGGCACGGGTCGGCTTGCTGATGCAGCGCAACGGTCGTTGGGGCGATCGCCAATTGCTGCCCGCGGCCTGGGTGGCGTTCAACCGCACGGCCTTCGTCAACCCGCAGGGTGCGCCGGCCGCCGCCGGTGAGGTGGTCCCGGGGGGGCACTGGTGGCTCAACCAGGCCGCGCCGGGCGAGGCCCTGGCCTGGCCCTCGGCGCCGGCCAGCACCTTCGCCGCCCTCGGCCATTGGGGCCAGGCGCTCTATGTGCTGCCCGAACAGGGGCTGGTGATAGTGCGTTATGCCGACGACCGCGATGGCAGCTACCAGCACGACGAGCTGCTGAAACGCGCCCTCGCCGTGTTCGCCCCGCAGGCCCTGCCATGAGCCTCCTCGGAACGTGGCGGCGGCGGGCGCTCGGGCTGGTGCTGCTGGCATTGGCCGGCCTGGGGGTTTGGGCCTGGCAGGAGCGTGTCCACCTGCGGGCTTTTCCGGGCATAGTCGGCGCCTACTCGGCCAAGGAGTATTGCTCCTGTCGGTACGTGACCGGCAACAGCGCCCAGTACTGTGCCGGCTACATCGAGCAGTCCGTGCCGCTCAGCGGCTTTTTCGACGACGTCGCGCGCAAGCGGGTGACCGCCCGTGGCCTGGGCAGCAGCCAGACCGCCGTCTGGGTCGGTCAGCGCCAAGGTTGCCAGTTGCTGCCCCAGGCCGACGCGCTGCCGGAGACGCCCTAGCGACTCCAGCGACATAGCGCGGGCCTGATGTGGCTGTGTCGGCGGCGCCTCGACCGGCGTCCTTGAAAGCGAGTGGGTGGGCCTGGTGGGCTCGCCCTGTGTTCCGTCCCGTGATCCGAGCCTCCCATGCGCCCCTTGTTCGCCTTGCTCCTGAGCCTGTTTATAAGCCTGCCGGCCCAGGCGGGCTGGTACCTGGATAACGAGTCCTCGCGGCTGTCCTTTATTTCGACCCAGGGCGGCGAGGTCGCCGAGGTGCACCGCTTCCTCACCCTACACGGCCAGGTATTGGCCAGCGGCACGGTGCGCGTGCGGGTCGACCTCGATTCGCTGAGCACCGGGGTACCGCTGCGCGACGAGCGGCTGCGCACTGAGCTGTTCGCCCAGGGCGGAACCCCCGAAGCGCACCTGGAAGGCCAGGTTGCGCTCGAGGCCATCACGGCGCTGGCGCCCGGCGCGCAACTGGAGCTGCGCATGCCCCTGAGCCTGACCCTCAATGGGCAGAAGCAGTCGCTGGCCGCCGAGTTGCTGGTGACCCGTCTGGACGACCAGCGCTTCCAGGTGGTGACCCTGGCGCCGCTGGTGCTGCAGGCCGATGCCTTTGGCCTGCAGCCGGGGCTCGAGGCCCTGGGCAAATCGGCCGGCGTGCCGGCCATCGGCTTGGCGGTGCCGGTGTCCGCCGTGCTGATTTTCACCGAACGTTGATGAACGGGGCGATTTTCCCCTGGCGCGGCGGCAACCACTTCGAGTTGCTGATCGACGGCCCGGCTTTCTTTCCGCGCATGCTGGCGGCCATCGAGGCGGCCGAAACCGCCGTGGACCTGGAATTTTACCTGGTGGAGCAGGGCGCCTGTGCCGATGCCCTGGTGCATGCCCTCTGCGCCGCGGTGCGCCGCGGAGTACAGGTGCGCTGCCTGTTCGACGACTTCGGCACTCGCGCCTTCGCCGCGGTCGAGGCCGAGGCCTTGCGCGCCGCGGGCGTGCAACTGCGTTTCTACAACCCCATGCGCTGGGGGCGTGGCCTGAGCAACCTGTACCGCGACCACCGCAAGCTGCTGCTGATCGATGCCCGCCAGGCGTTCGTCGGCGGTACCGGGGCGACCGACGCGTTCTGGACCCCGGGGCAGCCGACCAGCGACTGGCATGAAGTGATGGTGGCGCTGAACGGGCCGCTGGTGAGCGACTGGGTGCAGTTGTTCGAGCACCTCTGGCAGGTCTGTCCGCTGCCCTTCGCCTGGCGCGAGGCCTATGCCCAGGGCCTGCCCCGGTTGCCGCGCAATCCGCCGGTGGGCATTGGCCTGGGCCGCGTAGCCTATGCCAGCGCCCGGCAACACCGCGATATCCTGCAATCGCTGGTCAGGGCCCTGCGTGGGGCGAAAAAACGTATCTGGCTGGCCACACCGTATTTTCTGCCCACCTGGAAGGTCCGCCGGGCGTTGCGCAAGGCCGCGGAACGTGGGGTCGAAGTTCGGCTGTTGCTGACCGGGCGGCATACCGATAACCCACCGGTACGGTTCGCCGGCCAGCGGTATTACCCGCGATTGCTTAAGGCGGGGGTGCGTATCCACGAATTCCAGCCGAGTTTCCTGCACCTGAAAATGGTGCTGGTGGACGACTGGGTCAGCCTCGGCTCGTGCAACTTCGACCACTGGAACCTGCGTTTCAACCTGGACGCCAACCTGGAGGCGCTGGACCCGCACCTGGCCCGGGCAGTGGCGGCGAGCTTCGTCGAGGACTTCAGCCGTAGCCGCGAAATTACCCTGGAAGTTTGGCGCAGCCGGCCGCTGTGGCGGCGGGTGCAACAACGCCTGTGGGGATGGCTCGACCGCTTGGTGATCAACCTGCTGGACCGCCGCCGCTAACCGGCTGCCGCCGCACTTTTGTCGGGTGGCGCCAGTGTGGCCCCGCGTTATGCTCTTGGCCCTTTACCACCACAGAGCCTTGCGCATGCGCCACCTGCCATTGCTGATGCTGTTGGGCGTACTGGGTGGCTGTTCGACCCCGGGGGCCTTTTTCGGCGCGTTGGACGGGCCGTCCTTCCAGGCGCGCGGCATCGAGCCGCAACATGCCCTGGTTTACCTTTATCGCCCGCGCAGCGACTGGGCCGACCAGGAGCTGGAAGCGCCGGGCCTGTTCCTCGATAACCGGCTGATTGGCGGCCTGCCGAGCCAGGGCCATCTGGCCCTGGGGTTCGAGGGTGCGAGTTACCAGTTGGAAATGCGTCGCCCCTTGTTCGGCAGTTACTGGACCTGGTTCGCCGATGGGCCGCTGGATTTTACCCGTATCACCAGTTTTGCCCTGGAAGCCAAGCCGGGGGAGGTCTACTACCTGCGTTATGACGAACTCGGCCCACCCCCGCAGTGCGAGGCCGCGCCGGATGCTGCCGAAGGCCCCTTGCAATTGGTCTGCGTGTCCTTGGGCGAAACGGAGATCGGCGCCACCCATGAAGTCCAGCCATTCGAGCGGATCACCAGCGACGGCCAGGTGGAGCGGCCGCAGCGCGGATTCTGGCGGGGGGTTGGGCGGGCCTTGGGCCGAATCGGTATTTAGGCCCGTGCCCGCCTGACCATTGCAGCCCCCGCACGCGCCTCAACCGACAGGCGCGCCACGACCCATTGTCGCCCCCTGCACCGCCCGCCCCGACGCTGGGCGAGGGTTATGCAAAATGCCTTGGTGCCTTGGCGCAATCATGCAACCTGCACGGTTCGCTTTCCCGGTATTCATTTTAAGTTATTGTAAAATAAGGGAAATATAAAATATTCAGTGTTGGCATGGTCGATGCTCTTTCTCTGGCAGTGCTGCAAACCCGTGTTTATCCAGAAGAAGAGAGCCTGAAACCATGAATGCCATTGACCTGCTTGAAGCCGATCATAAGACCGTAAAAGACATCCTTGCCCAGCTGAGCGAATCGACCGATCGCGCGGTGAAAAAACGCACCGAACTGCTGCGCAAGTTGGAGCTGGAGATCACCGTGCACACCAGCCTGGAGGAAGAAATCCTCTATCCGGCCTTTAAAGCGGCGGGCGGCAAGGACGAAGCCGAGATGTATTTCGAGGCCAAGGAAGAGCACCGCACCGTCGACTCCCTGGTGTTGCCGGACCTGAAAGTCACGGATCCGAGCGCGCCGGAGTTTGCTGGCCGGGTCAAGGTGGTCAAGGAACTGCTTGAGCACCATATCGAGGAAGAAGAAACCGAGATGTTCCCCCATGCCCGCAAGCTGCTGGGCAAGGCCAAGCTGGACGAATTGGGCGCGCAGATGGAAGCCCTCAAGGCCCAGCGTAAAAAGGAAATCAGCGCCGCCGCCAAACTCGATTCGAACCAGGCCGCCTGATGATCCGCGCCATCAAAGGGAGTGTTCGCCATGATTGACCCCACCACCGCCTATCCCGCCGATCGAACTGATCTGGCCAACACCTCCGGGGTGTCCTGGGCCGCCATCTTTGGCGGGGCCCTGGGCGCCGCTGCGTTGTCGTTGATCCTGATCCTGTTGGGCGCCGGCCTCGGTTTTACCGCCGCTTCGCCCTGGGCCGACCGCGGTGCCAGCGCGCAGGCGCTGGGTATCTCGGCCATCCTCTGGTTGACCTTGACCCAGATCGTCGCCTCGGGCCTGGGTGGCTACATCGCCGGGCGCCTGCGCGTGCGCTGGGCCAATGTTCACGACGACGAAGTGTACTTTCGCGACACTGCCCATGGCTTCCTGGCCTGGTCGGTGGCGACCCTGATCACCGCCAGCCTGGTGCTGGGTTCGGTGGGCAGCTTGGTGGGCAGCGGTGTACAAGCCGGCGCCCAGGTCGCCTCCGGTGTGGTGAACGCTGCCGGCAGCGCGGTCAGCTCGGCGGTTAGTCGGTCCGACGGTAACTCCCTTGAATACTACGTCGACACCTTGTTCCGTTCGAACCAGGCGGCGCCCGCCAGCGATGCCGACATGCGTGGCGAAGCGCTGCGTATCTTTACCACCGGCACGCTGTCCGGCCAGGGCCTGGACCCTGCCGACCGTCAGTACCTGGGGCAGGTGATTGCCCAGCGTACCGGCATGACCCAGCCAGAAGCCGAACGCCGGGTGGATGAAACCTATGCCCGCGCCACTCAGGCGCTGCAGCAGGCCGAAACCAAGGTGAAGGCCGCGGCCGACAGCGCCAAGAAAGTCGCTGCCTGGAGTGCCTTGTGGATGTTCGTGGCCCTGCTCTGCGGTGCCTTCGTCGCCAGCCTGGCCGCGACCTTTGGCGGCAAACAACGCGACCAGGTGCACTACACCCGTAGCCTGGCCTGATAACTCGACCCACCCGCGACCGGAGAGACTCCTATGCGCTCGATACTGCTGTTCTTCCTGGGTGTTCCCATCCCGATCATCATCCTGCTGGCGATCTTGTTGTAAGGATCGAAGGGGCGCTTAAAGCGCCCCTTTTTTATGGGTAAGCAGTGACGGGACGCGGAGCGTCACAGGCGGGCATTCCTACGCGGAGCGGGGGAACGATCAGGGACAGGAAAAACGCGTAGGGCGGCCTCGGCGCGTTGTTCAGCGACAGCCCGCCATCTGGCGGCCTCGATCCGTTGTTCCGCGTTAGCGCGGCAGGCCCCTGGTAGGCGGTGACACCGTCAACCCGCCCGTCCCGTCCCGCGATCCCCGCCACGGAGCACCAGGTACAGCAACGGCCCGGCCGAGACGAAGACCAGCGTGAGCAGGCAGTAGGGCAGCACCGCCCATCCCGAGCGGCCCTGGCGGCGGTTGTGCTTGATCATCCACAGGCAGGCCAGCGTTGCCAGCAGATAGAGGTCGATAACCACCTGGGCGGTATCGGCACGACTCATCAACTGCAGGCCGAACTGCCACAGCGATTGTTCGGCCTGGGCCATCACCCACAGCGTGTAGGCACTGAAGGCGATCAGCACCAGCAAGGGCAAAAATCTGTTCTTGACGGTTGTTTTCATCGCGGCGCGGGCCTGTCGGTCAGGGAGGGGGCGTCAGTTGTGACACGTCCAGCCTGCCTGGCAGGCAAGGTGCTGTCAGTGGGGCCGGTTGTCGCACCCGGTATCCCGGGTAGTACCCGGCTGTTACCCACGCCTCGCCGGGCGGATCCATACTGTCGGTCCACCTGATTGCCTGGAGAACGACAATGGCTGCAAAACGGATCCTGATGCTGGTCGGCGACTATGTCGAAGATTATGAGGTGATGGTGCCCTTCCAGGCCCTGCAGATGGTTGGCCACCAAGTGCACGCGGTCTGCCCCGGTAAAACGGCGGGGCAGACCGTGCGCACCGCTATCCACGATTTCGAGGGTGACCAGACCTACAGCGAAAAACCCGGGCACCTGTTCGCCCTCAATTTCGATTTCGACCGGGTCGCCGCCAGTGACTACGATGCGTTGCTGGTGCCGGGCGGGCGTTCGCCGGAATACCTGCGCCTGAACGAACAGGTGCTGGCGCTGGTGCGGGCGTTCGATGCGGCCGCTAAACCGATCGCCGCCGTCTGCCATGGCGCGCAATTGCTTGCGGCGGCGGGTATCCTCGGCGACCGTGAATGCAGTGCCTACCCGGCCTGCGGGCCCGAGGTGCGCCTGGCGGGCGGACGTTATATCGAGCTGGCCGTCGACCAGGCCCATGTCCAGGGCAACCTGGTGACCGCGCCGGCCTGGCCGGCTCACCCTGCCTGGCTGGCGGCCTTTCTCGGGCTGTTGGGCACCCGTATCGAACTCTGAACGACTCCCGGGACACTGACGCAGCAGCGAGGCAAGGACCATGTGTGAGCTTTACGTCAAGGCTGATCCGATCCTGTACGAGTCACGCTCGCGCTCGCTGCGCATCGGTGGGGTGGTCACCACGCTGCGCCTGGAAAACCAGTTCTGGGACCTGCTGCAGGAGATCGCCGCGGTGGACGGTATGACCACCAATCAGCTGATCGGCAAGTTGCATGAAGAGGTCATGGACTACCGCGGCGAGGTGGTGAATTTCGCCTCGTTCCTGCGCGTCAGCTGCAGCCGTTACCTTGCGCAGCGTTCCGCACCGGCCGCCCTGGCACTGGTTGCCAGGCGTGCAACCTGAGCAGCCTGGAAAAGCGCGGCGGGACCGCAAAATAGCGCGCATTTCGTTCCTGGCTGTGATGGCCCGAACACTTCCACGCGCCGAAACGGAACTAGAATAGCCGGCCTTGGGTCTATCTTGACCAGTCGGTTTTCCGCTTCTCCTACGTTGATAAAGGGACGTTTAATGCGCAACAAAAGCATGTCTTTCGTACCGGCCGCCCTGTTGGGCCTGCTGCTGGGCGCCTCCTGCCTGAATGTCGCCGTGGCCGCCCCCAGCCTGGCCGAACGCCGTGCCGTGGCGGCCTACCAAGCCGGCGCCTACGCCACTCAGCTGAAGGAAATCCAGGCCGCTGCCGGCTTCGAGGTTCCGGTCGAAGTGCAATGGGACAGCCTGGCCTTGCCCGGCCAGGAAGCCAATTACGCCGACGAGGCGTTCTGGACCAAGATCTACTTCAACCCGCTGAGCAAGGCCCTTGGCACTATCGCCACGGATGAAATGGGCAAGACCGCGGTCAAGGAAAAGCTGAAGAACGTCGTCGTACGTTATGACGCGGCCACGGCGCCGGCCAGCAACTACGACAACGGTGTGACCTTTACCGGTGGCGTGCTGACCCTTAACTTCCAACCGTACAGCAACGCCGACGACGTGGATGCCCGTGCCCAGGCCATCCAGAAAGCCCTGGAAGCCGGCCTGTAATCACCCCCGCCGATTCAAGCCGTTGCGTCCCGTAACGGCTTGACGGCGATCGCAGCGCCTGGCGTGGCGTGCTCCGCGCCAGGCCGTTGCCAAATGCCCTTTCTACTGGCCGCAGCGGTTCGCTCTGTAGCTCGATAGCCAAGCAAAAATATGGGTTCAGCCGTAGCGGAAGGAATTGGTATTGCATTCGGTTCCCACGGTCGCTCTGGTTAAAAAGCTATTGAGCTCTTTCATTTTTTGAGCTCAGAATTCTCAAGTATTTTTCTTATTTTTGTGATTGTAATTTCTGTAAGAATGCTTAGGGTTTCCTTTAGATTCCTGGGGTTTGGTTTTATTTCAAAAACACAGTCGTCTAATATTCCTCCTTGGGTTTTGCATATATCTGCATGCAATAAGATTTCACTATCTATGGTTTTTGCTTCAATTAAAAAATCAATTTCGTATTGGTGAAAGCAAATAAATGCCCCTGGCTCTGCACTCCAGGCTCGCTTCTCTGTTGAAATTTTGCCCCACTCTCCCACATTTAAAAGGCGATGCTTAATTTCTTCTGTGAAAATCATGAGCTCCGTAATTATTATTGCATGTGCCTGCAATAGGTGAATAAGGAACTCATTGCTTTCTGATCTTAAGCTGTCGTGAAAGCGTGGAAGAGGTGATTCCCAGGGGTATCCCAGATGAAAAATTTCCAGCATCAGGGATCTAAAGGCATCTTTTTCCCTGAAGTCGGCGCTGTTCACCCACGCTTCACGCAACTGGGTCAGTATTGATTCTGCATGCTCTGGAAGTATAAAGTTATCGGTATGGTAGTCGGTGGAACCAAGCCTGTAACAAGCATAATTCGAGCCCAGCCGAGCGATCAGATAAATCAAGGCGTCTATATATTGGTCCGGGGATATATCCAGTTCACGGGGAAGCGCAAGCCCATCCGCCACCAGCGCATTTCTCTTGTCTAAACACGCGCACAGATAGTCGGTTATCAGTGTGTCTGGCGTTTCTTCGAAATCCTTATCGGGATCATCGTGGTCTTTTGATTCTTCATAGCGTTGGTAGGCCGTTTTGCGTACTTCTTCAGCGTTGTAGCCTTGGATCTGGGCGGGATGAATCCACCGGTACACACCTACAGCGTGCTCTTCGTATTCAAGTTTGTATAAGTCTGTTAGAGATAAAGTATGCATTTATGTATGTCGTTGAGAGTTTAAATTTTGCTCGCGCTCAAAAGGCCGCTGGGTTCGCAGACGTCCTGAGCTTGGAAAAATATCTGCCTTGGTCGGTGAATAAAAATGTATGCTTCATGGTTTAATTATTTATGTCAATGTAAAAAGAATCAGGGTTGGAAAGTGGAAATGCCCAGCGTTCGTCGTTGTTGTTAACGGCTATTAATTCGTCGCCTCGGTGAATCAGTTGGATAAATGGATTTGAACATTCGAAAGCGGCGACCCAGACTATATGATCCTTATCGTCAAGTACAACGACAAATCCGTCACTCCCCCAGCTGCCTTCTCCGCAAATGGCTTTTGCTACATCTGCCCTGCCTTTTAAAATCAGCTCCGCTAAAGAGCCGATAGAGGAAAGCACCGCGTCATCCGTGCTCAGAAACTTATTTAAATCATAGGCTAAGCCCGGCAAGATTTTCCGTTCCGGACCGTATCCGGTTATTGTAAATGGCATGACATGGTTTTTCTGAGAAACTATGCCATTTACCATGGGTAGGGTGCCGTCTTGCCATAGATGGTCAATATCAGGTAACGGCATATTCTCTCTTTATGGGGCGCGTTGAGTACACAGATGGATTGCTTTGGCGAAACGGAGCGAAACCGTGGTCTGTCCCCTATTTCTCTTCCCAGAACCGCAGACGGTTGGGTTTATGGGCGCGTTGAGTACAAAGATGGATTGCTTTGGCGAAACGGAGCGAAACTGTGGTCTGTCCCTGAGTGATCCCCACAAAATCTCGTGACGGCTCAGACGCTTGGGCTTGAAGAGGTCTGCATGGGCGGGCACCTTGGTTGTCGCCAAACAGTCCAGACCCCCGTGATCCCCATGCAGACCGTTCGATTTTTACACGCCGCACTCGCGCAAGCACTCCGCAGCGTGCACGCTCGTCGCCTCACCGCCCTGATGTGCACCGTGGCCGCGCTGTTGCACGGGCGCCGCCTGACCTTAACCGGGCTGGGTCGCGCCATGCCGGGCACCGCGTACCCCAAGCACGCCATCAAACGCGTCGACCGCCTGCTGGGCAACCCGCACCTGCAGGCCGAGCGCCCGCTGTTCTACTGGGTGATGCTGCGCGCCGT
>NZ_JBEVDL010000007.1:0-4155 GCF_040514055.1 Pseudomonas sp. | reverse complement strand
TTCGATTTCGTGATCATCGACATGGAGCACGTGCTGATCAATCCGGAAACCGTGGAGAACATGATCCGCACCGCCGAGAGCTACGCGCTGACACCCCTGGTGCGGGTGGCGGACCTCAACCCGAAAACCTTGCTGCGCCTGCTCGATGGCGGCGCCCAGGGCATCGTGTTGCCGATGATCGAAAGCGCCGAGTCCCTGGCCGACAGCATTCGGGCCTGCAAGTACCACCCCCAGGGCACTCGCAGCCTGAACGCCGGGCGCCCCGGGGCCTTTGGCAAACACAGCCTGGCCGACTACATCGGGCTGGCCAACGAGCAAATCATGGTGGTGGCGATGATCGAAAGTGCCGAAGGCGTGCGCCGGGCGGCCGAGATTGCCGCGGTGCCTGGCCTGGACATGATCCTCGAGGGCGCTGCCGACTTGTCGCAATCGCTGGGCACGCCCTGGCAGATCGACCGGCCCGAGGTGCAGCAGGCGCTGCTCGCCAGCTGGCAGGCCGCCAGTGCCGCCGGTGTGCCGTATTGCGCGATTCCGCGCCAGCCGGGCGATCACCAACGTTGGTTGGCCCGCGGGGTAAACAGTTTTGTTTTGGGTGACGAGCGTGGCATCGCTTTTCGTGCTCTCCAGGCCAGATTGGCCGCCACTTCAGCAGAAGGAAAATAATCGGATGAATTTCACCGCAATGGCCGCCGACAAAGTGATGCAGGATCTGGTCGACTGCTTGCTGGCCGAACATTTTTTCGGCACCGAGCCGCTGAACCTGGTGGCGCCCTCGGCTGCGGCCGATCAGCCTTTTACCGGGTTGAGCGCCGGGCAACGGATCTGGGAATGGCCCTGCGAGTCCCAGGGCTGCATCGTCATTGCCCTGCGTCCCGGCATTACCCAGCAATGGGAAAAAGTACCGGGCACGCCGGTATGGACCCGACGGGATGAGCAGCTGACCGAGCTGTCGCCCGAGGCCTTCACCACCCAGGTGCTGGCCGGGATGACCGATCGCTACCCGGACAATGAAAAGGGCTTTGCGCTGTTCCTCGATGTGCTGCGCACCAGCGTGCGGCAAACCGAGTTGTCCCTGAGCCATGGGGTCGACAGCGCGCGCTTGCTGGAAAAAAACAACGCGGATTTCTTCCTGACCATGGAGCAGTGGGCATCGCTGCGAGATCGTCCTTATCACCCGCTGGCCAAGGCCAAGCAGGGGTTGAGCGAGACGGAATATCAACAGTACCAGGCCGAGTTCGCGCGCCCGGTGGCGTTGCATTGGGTGGCGGTCGATCGCACCTTGCTGCAGTGCGGCGACGGGGTGACGGACCTGGCGCAGAATTACCCCGCCCAGTACCTGTTGCCGCCGCTGTTGCAGGCCGACCTGCAGCAAGAGCTGCAACAGCGGGGCATTGTCGGGAGCCATGTGGCGCTGCCGGTGCACCCATGGCAGTTCGAGCATGCGCTGCAAGCGCAGCTCGGCGACGCGTTTGCCCGCGGCGACTGCCAGCGACTGGACTTCACCGACGGTGACTTCTTCGCCACCTCGTCGTTGCGCTCGATGACCCCGTGCTTCAACAGTGCCGACTACCTCAAGTTGCCGATGGCAATCTATTCCCTCGGCGCCTCGCGTTACCTGCCCGCGGTGAAGATGATCAACGGCGGCCTGAGTGAAGCCTTGCTGCGCCAGGCGCTGGCCAAGGACGAAACCCTGCAAGAGTCCCTGCACCTGTGCGATGAAACCAAGTGGTGGGCGTTCATGCCGCCGGACGCGACACTGTTCGACGAGGCGCCGCGCCACCTCTCGGCCATGGTCCGTGGCTATCCCCCAGCGCTGCTGGCAGACCCGGACACTCGCCTGGTGCCCATGGCGGCGCTCGGAACGCCACTGCCCGGCAGCAACCAGCACTTTTTCGATGACTGGATGACCTACCGCCAACTGCCGGCCAGCGCCGCGTCAGTGATGACCCTGTTCCGCGAGCTGTGCCACAGCTTCTTCGACATCAACCTGCGGATGTTGCGCATCGGCATGCTCGGGGAAATCCACGGGCAGAACGCGGTGCTGGTGTGGAAGGCCGGCTTCGCCCAGGGCCTGCTGTTGCGCGATCACGATTCGCTGCGCATCTACGTGCCGTGGCTGGAACGCAACGGCCTGGCCGACCCGGCCTACCGGCTGAAGAAGGGCCACGCCAACACGCTGTACCACGATCGTCCCGAAGACTTGCTGTTCTGGTTGCAGACCCTGGGTATTCAGGTCAACCTCCGCGCCATTATCGATACGCTGGCTGAGGTTTACGCCTTGCCGCCGACCCGGTTGTGGAAAGCAATGGGCGAGGAACTCAACGAGCTGATCGACACCATCGAGTTTGATGCCGAGGCGCGAACCATGATCAAGCACCAGTTGTTCGAAGCGCCACACTGGCCGCAGAAATTGCTGCTGACCCCGATGATCGAACGGGCGGGCGGCCCTGGCAGCATGCCGTTTGGCAAAGGCCAGGTGGTCAACCCGTTCCACAGGCTCGATCACGATGCCTGAACCGCGACATCATCCTTCCAGGCGCACGCTGCTGCGCCTGTCCCTGGGGGCGCTGGCCCTCAGGTGTTGCGCGCCGGCGTGGGCCGACACCGGCGCCGCGCCGTTGCGGGTGATCACCCTGTTTCAGGGTGCCACCGACTGCGCCGTGGTGTTGGGCGTGACGCCCTGTGGCGTGGTGGATTCCTGGAGCGAAAAACCGACCTATCGCTATTTGCGCGAAGCCTTGGGCGCCGTGCCCCATGTCGGGCTGGAAACCCAGCCCAGCCTCGAGGACATCGCGCTGCTCAAGCCGGACCTGATCGTGGCCTCGCGCTTTCGCCATGAACGCATCGCGCCCTTGCTCCGGCAGATCGCCCCGGTGCTGATGCTGGAGGAAGTGTTTGAATTCAAAAAGACCCTGGCCCTGATGGGCGCTGCATTGCAGCGGCAACAGCAGGCCGATGACATTCTCAACCGTTGGCAGCAGCGTGTGGCGCAACTGCGTCAGCAATTGCAGCAGACCTTTGCCGGCCGCTGGCCGCCGACGGTGTCGATCCTGGATATCCGCGAAGACCATATCCGCAGCTACCTGCCGGCCAGCTTCCCCGGTTCCGTGCTCAGCGAACTGGGCTTCAACTGGAGTGACAGCAGCCGGGAGGCGAGCGGGGTGTCGATCAAGCTCACCAGCAAGGAGAGCCTTGCGGTGGTGAATGCCGACATCTTTTTCGTGTTTCTGCGGGCGCAGAACGCGGCGGTGCAACGCAACTACCAGAGCCTGGTGCAACACCCGCTGTGGCAGCAGATGCGTGCGCCGCAGCAAGGCCAGGTGTGGCAGGTCGATGGCATCGCCTGGAGCCTGTCGGGCGGCATGCTGGGGGCGAACCTGATGCTCGACGACGTGGCCCGCGTGGCCGCCGCGCAGGTGGCCTCATGAGTCCTGGTGCAAAGCTGTGCTGCGCCGGGGTCGTATTGCTGTTGTGCTGCGTGTTGAGCCTGGCGGTCGGTGCCACCTGGATTCCGCTGCCGCAGATTGCCGCGGCGTTTGTCCACCCCGACCCGCTGAGTATCGATCATGTGCTGGTCACCACCACGCGCCTGTCGCGGACCCTGATGGCGATTTCCGTCGGCGCCAGCCTGGCGGTCGCGGGCGCCCTGATGCAGGCCCTGACGCGTAATCCGCTGGCGTCCCCCGGCCTGTTCGGGATCAATGCCGGTGCGACTTTT
This sequence comes from Pseudomonas sp., assembly GCF_040514055.1. Classification (GTDB taxonomy): domain Bacteria; phylum Pseudomonadota; class Gammaproteobacteria; order Pseudomonadales; family Pseudomonadaceae; genus Aquipseudomonas. The sequence continues at coordinate 437 of NZ_JBEVDL010000007.1, read as the reverse complement.
TTCATCATCCTGTTTTCCTCGATCTTCTCCCTGGCCTCGCCGGATGCCTGGCTGTGGTGTGCCTTTCTGGGCGCGGCCGTGGCGGGGTGCCTGGTGTGGTTGATCGGCAACATGGGGCAGGGCAGTCTCAGTCCGCTGCGCATCGTGCTGGCGGGGGCGGCGATGGCCGCGCTGTTTTCCGCCTTCAGCCAGGCGTTACTGGTGGTGAACCAGGATGGCCTGGACACGGTGCTGTTCTGGATGGCCGGTTCCTTGACCGAACGCAGCCTGTCGACCGCCGCACCCTTGTTGCTGTGCGCGGTGCTTGGCTTGTCGGGGGCGCTGTTGCTGGGCGGGCAGCTCAACGTACTGAACGCCGGGGAAGAGATTGCCACCGGGCTCGGGCAGCGTACCGGGCTGATCCGGCTGCTGATGAGCGTGCTGGTGATCTGTCTGGC
>NZ_JBEVDL010000054.1:0-5463 GCF_040514055.1 Pseudomonas sp. | reverse complement strand
AGGTACCGCACCTGCTCGCCCGCCACGGTGAAGGCTTGCTGAGGCAAATGGTGGCGGTGGCCGACCTGACTCGCCAGGGCTTCGCCAGTGGCGACCTTTCCACCCTGATGTCGCCGCGCTGCGTGATCTCCTGGGCGGAGAACATGGAGATCTTCAGCGACCCGGCCCTGGCCTTCCGCCTTTCGTTCCTCAACAAATGCGATGAAGCAGAGCGGCCGATCGTCGCCGAATACTACCAACGCTGCTTCGACCAGGAGCTCGGCGAATCGGCGTTCCCCCTGATGGCCTCGGCCTGAACCCCACAAGAGGATCACCATGAACCCGCCGCCGCGCCGCGAGAAACGCCAGCAACAACTCGAAGAACTCTGCGCGGCAACGCTGCGGGCACTGTCCGGGGAACCCCTGGTACGTTATCGGGGCGGCCGCCTGGAGGTGCGGGAACGGCACTTTGCGGTGCGCGCCCCACACCTGCACCCAGACCCCGAGCACGATGAGAGTCGAGCCTGGCGCGGGGTGGCTGACAGCCTGGCGCTGCGTTTAAAGCACAGTGATCAGGCGCTGGTCCGCCAGGTACTTCCGGCACAGCCCATCGAACGCCTGGTGTTCGAACTGATCGAGCAACTGCGCGTCGAGTCGTTGGTCGCCGACTGTCATCCCGGCGTCCGGCGTAATCTGCTGCGGCGCTTCGAGCAGTGGAGCCAACAGTTTCTCGACGCAGGCCAGGCCGAGGGACATGTCGGCCTGCTGCTCTTCACCCTCGCGCAGATGACCTGGATTTTGCTGTGCGGCGGCCGCGCCGGGGAACAGACGGAGATGCTTATCGAAGCACCGCGCTTGAGCCTGCTCGGCCATTTCGGCGCGGCCTTCGGGCTGCTGCGCCGCTGTCGGCATGACCAGGTAGCGTTCACCGAGCATGCCTTGCTGATTGCCGCCAAGGCACAGGAGCTGATCGAGCACCTGGACGCCGAACTGCTTGGTAACGACGAGCGCAAGGTCTCGGACATCGCTGAAAAGACTCATCTGGCCTTTGCCCTGTTGCTGGACGTGGATCAGGATGGCGATGGCGACGTCAGCACCAGCGGTGCTGCCCAAGGTCATCCACGCGGCAGCGACGATGCCTTTACCTACCAGGTGTTCAGCCGCGACTACGATAGCGAGCGTGATGCCACCCGCCTGGTACGCCCCGAATTATTGCGCGAACTGCGTCAGCGCCTGGACCGTGGCCTGGCCGGCCAGGGCCTCAACCTGCCTCGCCTGGCCAAGCGCCTGGGCGCCCTGCTGGCCTCGCCTCGTCGCGATGGTTGGGCCTTCGCCCAAACCGACGGCCAGATCGACGCCGGGCGCCTCAGCCGCCTGATCATCAGCCCCGAACAACGGGAGATTTTTCGTCACGAGCAGGAGCGTCCGCACAGCGATTGCCTGGTCAGCCTGCTGATCGACAACTCCGGCTCCATGCGCAACCACATCGACAGCGTCGCCTTGCTGGCTGACGCCTTCAGCCGTGCCCTGGAACTGGCGGGCGCGCGCAGTGAAATCCTCGGCTTCACCACCGGCCAATGGAACGGCGGGCGCCCCCTGAAGCGCTGGCGCGCCACGGGCCAGCCGGCCAACCCGGGAAGGCTCAACGAGCTGAGCCATGTGGTCTACAAGAACGCCGAAACGTCCTGGCGCCGCGCGCGGCCGAACATTGCAGCGTTGCTCAAATCCGATCTGTTTCGCGAAGGCATCGACGGCGAGGCCCTCCTGTGGGCGCGTCAGCGGCTGCTGCAGCGCGAGGCACGACGACGCATCCTGATCATCATCTCCGACGGCTGCCCGATGGACAGCGCCACCCACCAGGCCAATCAGCAGGACATCCTCGACCTGCACCTCAAGCAAGTGACGCGGCAGATCGAGCAGGAGCGCAGCATCGAGTTGTACGCCCTGGGCGTCGGCCTCGACCTGAGTACCTACTACCGCCACAGCCTGGAGCTTGATTTGTCTGGCAGCCTGGACAATGCGGTGTTCGACGAGATCCTGCGTCTGCTCAGCGGCCGCCATTGAACGCACCCCGGCTAACCTCCAGACAATAAAAAGTCGCCTCACGGCGACTTTTTCCTGCAAACCCTGGTGGGTCGTTACAACTAACTGTTCACGGGGACGATTTGCGGCAGGCCCTTGATCCGCCGCCAGATGCTGCGACTGATAAACGCCAGCAGCAGGATCGCCAGGCTGACGACGCCCAACGCCAGCGGCATGCGCTGCTCCGGGATGAAGGCCATGCCGGTCACGATGCCCAGCATGCCGAAGATGGCGACGTAGGTCAGATAGGGATAACACCACATCCGCACCTTGAGTTTCTCCGGCGCCTCGCGTTCCAGCTTCGCACGCAGGCGCAGCTGGGACAGGGCAATCAGCACATAGACAAAGATCGCCACCGTGCCATACGAGTTGACCAGAAAGGCGAAGATGGTGTCGGGCGATATGTACGACATGACCACCGACAGATAGCCGAACAGCGTACCGAAAAAGATCGCCCGGCGCGGTACGCCACTCGAAGACAGCTTGGCCAGGCTGCGCGGTGCGTCGCCGCGTTTGGTCAGTGCAAACAGCATGCGCGAAGACGCGTAGATGCCCGAATTCAGACACGACAGCACGGCGGTCAGCACAATGGCATTCATTACGTGCGCGGCCCAGTCGAAGCCCATGGCTGCTAGCGCACTGGAATACGGCGTGAGCATCGCGGGCGAGTCCCAGGGAACCAGGGTGACCACCAGAAAAATCGAGCCCACATAAAAGAAGAGGACGCGGGTGATTACCGAGTTGGTGGCCCGCGCGACGGAGCGCACCGGGTCGGAAGACTCGGCAGCCGCCACGGTGACAATCTCGGCGCCGAAATAGAACCCGGTCGCCGCCACCGCGCCAGTCAACACCGGGCCGATGCCGTTGGGCATGAAGCCGCCGTGACTGAGCATCGTACTCAACCCATGGTGGGTTTCGGTCGGCCACATCCCTAGCAGGTACAGCCCGCCCAGCAGCAGGAAAACCATGATGGCCGCGACTTTGATCGAGGAGAACCAGAACTCGAACTCACCGAAGGAAGCGACCGAGCACAGGTTAGTCAGGGTCAGAATGATCATCAATGTCAGGCTGATGCCCCAGGCCGGAACATCCGGCAGCCAGAACTGAATGAGCGAGGCGCCAGCCACGGCCTCCACGGCGACGACGATCACCCAGAAATACCAGTACATCCAGCCGGTAAGAAAACCGGCCAGTTGGCTCGCCTGTTTATGATCGGCCCAGGCCATACGTGCGTATTCGTAGAAGGATCCGACGGTCGGCAAGGCACAGGCCATCTCGCCAAGCATGCGCATGATCAGGATGACCAGTATGCCGGTGACCAGGAAGGAAATGAGGGCCGCAGGCCCCGCAGACTGGATGACCACCCCGCTGCCGACGAACAGGCCGGCACCGATGACACCACCCAGGGCGATCATGGCCATGTGACGTTGCTTGAGCCCCGATTGCAGACCGCCGTTGGCGCCCTCCGACCGGGTTTGTTGAGGTACGGACATGCTGCTCACCCCATTCGTTTTTATTGTAGGTTGAAAGTCAGTACAGAAGCAGTCAGGCATCGTCCTGGTAGGGGGATCGACCCTGGCTGCCTTCGCAGTGTCTTCCGGGAGTGCCAAACTTTTTAGATCCAATTGCGGCGCGCTGCTGGGGCCACGTCTTTTGATGAGCGCCAGATGATTACGCCTGGATTCTCAGCGCACTGATGATAAAAGCATGCAGGCCATTCACCGCTTTCGACCCACGCGAAGCACGGCTACGCAGAATCGACACCTCCATCGGCTCAATGCTGCCCAAGCCGTGCTCGCTGCCCAAGACCTGAAGCGATGGCTGCACGGTGCACTGGGTAATCGCGGCAATCGCGAGCCCGCCCTCCACTGCCGCCACCTGGCCCGCGAGACTCGAACTGTTGTAGACCACCTTGAATTGGCGGCCCCGTTGGGTCAGCGAATTCACGGCATATAGCCGAGCCAGGCTTGCGCTTTCGTAGACGGCGATCGGCACCGGGTCGCGCCTCCAGAGTTCAAACTGGGGAGAGCCCACCCAAACCATCGGCTCCTTGAAGAGAAACGTCCCGCTTTGCGCCGAGTCCCTGGACACCAGCGCCAGATCCAGATCACCGCTTCGAACCCGCGGAATAAGCGCAGTCGACTGCTCACAGGTCAGCTCAATTTCCACCCCGGCATAGCGCGGCGAAAAACGCTTCAGAAGCGGCGTGAGATACCTGGCCGCATAGTCCTCCGCGACGCCAAGGCGAATCCGCCCGGACAACTCCTCACCGTGAAAAGCCGCCTGGGTCTCGGCATGCAATGCGAGCATGCGCCGGGCGTAGCTCAACAGCGTCTGGCCATCGTCGGTCAGTTGCAGGTGCCTTGGGCCACGACTCAACAACTGCCGTCCAAGCGCGGCCTCCAGCTTCTTCATCTGCATGCTGACAGCGGACTGCGACCGGTTGACCTCATGGGCAGCGCCCGACAGCGAACCGGCATCCACCACCGCCACGAAGCACTTGAGCCAATCGATCTGCAAATCACTGGCGGGCATGGCAAATCCTCTATTCGTTAATCGAATGGCTAATACTTGAATTATGCGCTTTTCATGACAATGCTTCACCCGCAAGATCCTGACCCAATCAACGCTTTGTGGATCTGCCCATGCCATTCGATACCTGGTTGCTCTACCTCATTACCTGCTTCGGCATCGCCGTCGTGCCAGGGCCGAATGCGTTACTGGTGCTGACCCATGGCGCGCTTCACGGCAGCCGCAGAACACTGTTCACCATCAGCGGCGGCGTCCTCGGCTTTGCCGTGGTGCTTGCGCTGTGCGCTTTGGGCCTGGGTGCACTGATACAGGCATCGGCGACCTGGTTCACCGTATTGAAGGTGGTTGGCGGGCTGTATCTGATCTGGCTGGGCTGGGGGCTGTGGCGGTCTGCGCCGGTCAGCCTTGAACCCACCGGTGCTACAAGCTTTCGACGCTGGTCGCTGTTCCGCCAGGGACTGGTGTCGGCACTTTCAAATCCCAAGGCACTGCTGCTGTTTACTGCGTTTATTTCACCGTTCCTGGATCCGCACAGGAGCATCATTGCGCAAACGGCAGCGATTGCGCTGACGTATGCGGTGGTAGAGTTTGTGGTTGAGTATATGGTGGCAAGTGCAGCGCATCGGGTGCGGCCTTGGCTGGCTCGGACCGGGCGGCGTTTCAATAAGGTGTGTGGTGGGTTTTTTGTGGTGTTTGGGTTGGCGTTGCCGATTCATTCGTGAGGGTGTCAGCCGATTTTGCGTATCCTTAAGATGTATGCTGAAAACTGCCGAATCTCAGGCGTTGTTCTTCAAGCGCTTAAGAGGTTTTGAACATGTCAAAGAAGCAAGAAGCGGATGCGCCGGTAGTGACTGCGGCCGATATTGAACG
>NZ_JBEVDL010000048.1:0-20169 GCF_040514055.1 Pseudomonas sp. | reverse complement strand
TCGGGATCGACTTTGACATGCAAATGCCGGTAGGCATCGCCCCAGAAGGCGTAGTCCTTCACGGTTGTGCGCAGGGACTTTTCCAGCGATTGCACAGCCTTGCGCGTGTAGAAGGCACTCTCGACTTCTTCGTTCCGATCCAGGTCACGTGCCAGGTAAATGAGCGAGCAGCTGGCCAGGAAAAACACCCCCGCCAGCAAGCCGACAAACTTGAACAGCGAGCCACGGGCCAGCGCTACGCTTGAGCGGTTGGACGATGCACAGGTGACAGCAGGTAGTTCATTAGGCATAGGTTCACGCTATTCGTTGAGGCAACCGCGCCTTAAGCAAGTTATCGGCCGCTATCAAAAAATAGTGAGCGCCCGGGTCACTACCGCTCGTCACCGATGAGCGAGCATCTCGCTACAAGGGCCGGGGTGTACGCGGGGTTTACAGGCTAAAACCGAAACGCCACCCCCGTGGTCACGTTGATCGCATCCCCCGGATAGAAATTCGCCGAGTCATTGCCCCTGGCGTCATACGCCGTATTCGCCGCCGTGGCATAACGCTCATTGGTGAGGTTGCGCGCGTCGAGGAACACCTCCCACTTCTTGCCTGGCGCCTCGTACCCCACTTTTGCCCCCCAGACCGTGTACGAGGGTGCGCTGAGGGTATTGGCGAAGTCGACGTAGTAACTGGAAGCGGCGCGGGCGTTGAGTTGGGCGTAGAAGCCGCTGTCCTGGCGATACTGCAGTTCGGCCTGATAGACCTGGCGGGGCAGGCTCGGCAGCTGGTTGTCGCCGAAGGTCGCGTCGTCGCGGTAGTGAAAGTCGTTGAAGGTGTAGGCCTGGCGCAGGGTGACCGAGTCGCCATTGCGCCCTTCCCACAGCAACGCATTGAGCCCGGCTTCGAGGCCCTGGTGAATGGTCTTGCTGCCGTTGGACGTCGCCACCAGTTGGTCCTGGGTGGCGCTCGCCTGGCGCACGACCACCGACAGCAGCTCTTTCTGGATCCACGAACGATAGACCGTCAGGCTGCCGTCGAATATTCCGTGCCCGCCACGGATGCCGAATTCCACCGTGTTGCCTTTCTGTGGCCGCACGTCCCGGATGTAGGGAGTGCCGGTGCTGCCCAGCTGCCAGGTGACCGGCGGATCGATCGAGCGGCTGACGTTGCCAAACAGTTCGAATTCCGGGGTCAGCTGATAACGCAGGCCCAGGCGCGGGGCGATGTCGTGTTCGGTGTATTCGACGCCGTTGGGAAATTCGCTGGTATTGGTCCCGGTGGTGTACTCGATTTGCGCCTTGCGCTTGATATCGATAAACGAAAGGCCGCTGGAGAGCCAGGTGCGCTCACCCAATTGCAGCTCGTTGCCCAGGGAAAACACCGTGTCGCGCGAGCCGGTGTAGTTGGTTTCCTGCAGGCGTGTGCCACTGCCCCTGGCGTGGGATTTGACATCCGCCAGGTACGCGCGGGTACTGCTGAAGGTCAGGCTGCTGTCGCTGGGCAGACCGAGGAAGGTATCGCCGGTACGCAGGTAGCGCAGGGTCAGGCTGATGTCCTTTGAGCGCCAGTCCTGGGGCGTGGCGGAATAGCGCCAGCCGTTGTACAAGGGATAGTTGTTATAGCCCAGGCCCACTTCCAGCCTGGCGTTGTCGTCGAAGGTGTAGGTGGTCTTGCTGCCCAGCAAGGTCGAGCCGTCCTTGCGCCGGCCGGTGGGCACGTTGTTGCTTTTGGGGTCGTGCTTGAGCTGGTACTTGGTCAGCGTGTTGCCCTGGGTCAGGGTCTCTTCGCGATAACGCACGAAGAAGCGGGTTTCGAGCTTGGGGTTGAATACATGCCCGAAGTTGGCAACGATGCCCTGCCCTTCGTTCGGCGTGTTGTCCTGATACCCGTCGCGCTCGTTGTGCAACACACTCACGTAGTAATCGCTGTTGTCCACCACCCCGCCGGTACTCAGCTGCTGCTTGCGATAACCAAAGCTGCCGGCTTCGAAGCGCGCGTAATTGCCCGGGTCGGTGCGCCCGGTCTTGCTGACGAAGTTGATCGCGCCCCCCAGGGACAAGGCCGAATACTTGAAGGCGTTGGCGCCGTACAGGACCTCGGTGTGATCCACCGAGGCCATGTCGAGCATGTCTTCCTGGGTGCCGCCAGGTCCGGTCAGCGGCAGGCCGTCGTAGAGGAATTTGATCCCCAGCACGTAGCCCTGATAGAAGGTGTTGAGCCCCGAGCCGCGGATCGAAATCTTGTTGGCGCCGGAGCCGCTGGTGGCCTGGGCGAAGACGCCGGGTTGCAGCGCCAACACGTCCTCGGCGTTGGCCGCCCGGCCGCGCTCGATCTCGCGGTTGTCCACCACCGCCGTTTGCCCGGCGACTTTTTTCAGCTCTCTTTGGGCTTTCTGCACTTCGCTGGCCTGGGCGCCGTTGACCACTACGGTTGCGAGCGTCGGATCAGTCGGCGCTGCAGCGACAGTGCCCTGGAACAGCATGCAAACAATTCCCAGGCTGGATGCCGCCGTTAACGAGTCCGAACGCCGAGCGCGTGTTTCAAATTTTTCCCGCATTGATGGATACCCCTGGCCTGTTAATGGGTTGGAGCATCTATTCGTATAGTCGCGCTCGCCGCTGGACTTTGCAGCCTTCGTGCCAGGGTAAAACGCAGCAAAAACAGGCCAATACGTGCATTCAACGAGACCGATCAGCACAGATTGTCCAAGCACTGTTGCGCCCCCGACAGTCAGGCCGGCACGGTATCCGCCTGCGCACTGAACTGGCGACTCCACAAGCGGAAATACTGCCCGCCCTGACTCAGCAATTCGTCGTGGCTGCCGTCCTCGATCACCCGGCCCTTGTCGAACACCAGGATGCGGTCCAGGTGCGCGACGGTCGACAGCCGATGCGCCACCACCAGCACCGTCTTGTCGCCCATGATTTCGTCCAGTTTGTCCTGGATAAAGCGCTCGGTAATCGAATCGAGGCTCGAGGTTGCTTCGTCCATCACCAGGATCGGCGCGTTCTTGAGCAGCACCCGGGCAATGGCGATGCGCTGGCGCTGGCCCCCGGACAACTTGACGCCCCGCTCGCCTACCAGCGACTCGTAACCGTCTTCCATGCTGTCGATGAATTCGCTGGCACCGGCGCGATGAATCGCCTCGGCCACCTCCTCCATCGAGGCATCCAGGCGCCCGTAATGAATGTTCTCGCGAATGCTGCGGTGGAACAGCCCGGGTTCCTGGGGAATCAGGCCGATTTGCTGGTGCAGGGAATGTTGCGTGGCGTCGCGCACATCGACGCCATCAATCAGCACCGCGCCCTGCTGAACATCGTAAAGACGCAGCAGCAGGTTGAGCAGCGTGGACTTTCCCGAGCCCGATGAACCCACCAGCCCCACCTTCTGCCCCGCCGGAATGAAAATATTCAGGCGCTGGAAGATCGGCTGGTCGGCACCGTAATTGAAGCCGACGTCGCGAAACTCGATATCCCCACGCTTGACCTGCAACGCCGTGGCACCGGGCCGGTCGATCACTTCATGGGGTCGAATCAGCGTGCGCACCCCATTGGCAATGTTGCCAGTGGCCTCGAAGAACTCGAGAAAGCGCCGGGACAGGTTGCCGACGTCGCTGATGATCAGCAGTGACAGGCTGGTGGACATGACAAACGCAGCGATGTCGATGCGCTGGTTGCGCCACAGGTACAGCGCCAGCAGCAACAACCCCAGCTTGAGCACCACGCCGCAACTGGTCTGGAACCAGCGAATCTTTTCCATGTAGCCCAGCGAGCGATAGGCCGCCGCCACTTCCTTGTCGAGAAACCGGCCCAGGTAGCCGTGCTCGAAAGCGTGGCGGGCAAACAGGCGAATGTTAGCCAGGTTGGACACCGCATCCACTACCTTGCCCGAGCTGGTGCTGCGCGCCGCGGAGTACTGTTGCGCCAGCGGATGGCTACGCCGGGCCAGCAGGTAGCACACGGCGATAAACAGCAGCGACCAGCCGGCCATGAACAGTGCCAGCAAGGGCGAGGCTGTCCACAACAGCACCGTGGCCAGGCTCAGTGTCACCAGCAACGGGATCAGATCGAACAGCAGGATGCTCAGGGTCTGGTTGACCCCCAGGGCGATTTCGGAAACCCGGTGCGCCAGGGCACCTGCGAATTCGTTGCTGATAAAACGGTGCGAGTGCTTCTGCAAGTAGGCAAACACCACATGGGTGACTGTGCGCCGCTGCAACGGCAGGACGTGGATATGGCAACCGGCAGCGGCCCGAGTGAACAGCACTTCCAGCACCAGCAGTGCGCCGAACAGTGTCAGCGGCCATTGCAACACTTCGAACGCGCGCTCGGCTTCCAGGCCATTGCTGACGGTGCGGGTAATCTGTCCCAGCCCCCAGGGGATCAACAGGGTGCAGATCACCGCAGCGATCTGCAGCAGCAGGATCGCCACGTACCAGCCCTTGAAATTGCCGATGAAAAATCGCACGAAAGCCCCGGGTGTCGCCGGCAGGTGCTGTACGTTCCAGTGAAGTTTTCGGTGATCTGATGGGGGCAGCGATGAAAAGGACCAAGTCATGACCAAGGGCATTCCTGAATAACGCCTGTGGCCGCGCAGCTTTCAGGCAAAAATGGGCACACGCGGTGCCCGGTTCAATGGTGCGAGTCCAGCCCCGCGCTTAAAACAGCCCCGAAGTCGGCGGTGGCGTGCCTTTCAATTGCCAGGCCCCAACGGCCGCGGCTTTCCAGTGCCGCGGGTTGTGATTGGCCACGGTGCGCGCATTGCGCCAATGGCGGTCAAGGTTGTGCGCGCGGCCGGTGGTGGACGCGCCACCAACGTCGAACACCAGTTCTGCGGCCTTGAGCGCCGACTCGGCCGCGATGTATTGCGCCTGGGCGACGGCAATGGCCGCCTGGTCCACCGCCTGGGGATCGAGGTCGCCGGCCCAGGCCCGATCGATCGCCTCGGCTGCGCGCAGCACCACCGCTTCGGCCGTGAACGCACGGGCCGAGATGTCGCCGACACTGAGCTCGACATAAGGATCATCCACCGACCGCGAGGCGCTGCTGTGCTTGATCGGGCGCGCGTGATCGTTGGCAAAGGCCACGGCATCGTTCAGCGCATTGCGCGCGATGCCTGCCTGCACGGCGGCCAGGAACAACTGCAGGAACGGCGTGACGATCGTGCGCTTGCCCTCCTCCACGGTGCGGGTGCGGATTTCATCCGAGCGCACCAGTACATCATGCAGATGAGTGGTGCCGCTGGCCGTCAGGCGCTGGCCCATCGCGTCGAAGTCATCGAGCAGCTCCAGGCCCTTGCGGTCACGCGGCAGGATGAACGACACCGGTTGCTCGTTCTCATCCAGGGCGACGGCGCTGACCCAGTCGGCATACAACGAACCGGTGCTGTAGTACTTGCTGCCAGTGGCCCGATAGTGCTCGCCGTCGCGCACGATCCGCGCGCTGATTGAACCGTTGGCGCCACCGACTTCCCAACCGGCATTACCCACCACGGCGCCCTGCAGATAGCGCTCGAACCAGCGTTCGCGCTCGCCCTCCGCGCCCTGCGCACCAGACGCCAGCAAGCCCTCGATAAAGCCGAACCCGGGACGCAATGCCTGGGCGACATTGGAGTCGGCCGAAGCGATGCGCATCAGCAAGCCGATCACATCCTTGACCGAGCCTGCGGCGCCGCCAAAACGGGTCGGGATGCGCGTGGTGAACAGCCCCGCCTTGGCGATCTGTGCCACAGCCTCGTAAGGCAGTTGCCGCTCACGCTCGCGCTGCGCCGCACCGGCGGCAATCAGCGGCAGCAACACGTCCGCCCGGGCATTGAGTTCTTCCACCGAGGCAACCGGGGTCTTGGGTACGGCAGTCAACGTAGTCATGGCGATTCCTTGTTCAAGTCGAGCTTAAATGGCGATTTTCCAAAGCCGGGATTCATCGAACAGCCACCCCGGGTTTTCCGGTTCCAGTGGCGGCACGACCAGGGTCACGCCAGCGCCCGGCAGACGCGGCACCGCGCCGAGCAGACGCTGGGTGTATTCATGCTGCGGGCTGTGAAAGAGCGTCTCGACCGAGGCGCTTTCCACGACCTTGCCGTGGCGCATCACCAGCACTTCATCGCTGACGTGCCGGATCACCCCAAGGTCGTGGGAGATAAACAGATACGCCAGGCCCAGGGAGGCTTGCAGATCTGCCAGCAGGTCGAGCACCTGGGCCTGGACCGACACATCAAGTGCCGAGACCGGTTCGTCGCAGATGATCACTTTCGGGTTACTCGCAATGGCCCGGGCAATGGCCACGCGCTGGCGCTGGCCGCCCGACAGCTGCAAGGGGCGACGCTCGGCCAGCTCCCTGGGCAGGCGCACCTGGGTCAGTAATTCTGCGATCCGTGCGGTGTGCTGCGCGGTGGCAATGCCGGCGACATCCAGCGCATCGGCGAGGATTTGCCCGACGCTCCAGCGCGGGTCGAACGAACTCAGCGGGTCCTGGTAGATCACGCTGATGTCCCGTCGGTGCGGGCGCCGCTGCCGTTCTTCGATTCGCTGCGTGCCGGCACCGGACCAGGGCTGGCCGAGAAATTGCACCTGGCCGGCATCCGGTTCCAGCAGGCCAAGGACGATGCGGGCCACGGTGGTCTTGCCGGAACCGGACTCGCCGACGATGCCCAGGGTGCGCCCGGCGCGCAGCTCGAAACTCACGCCATCGACCACCTGGCGCGACTGCTGGTCAGGCCCCACGTAACGTTTGCCCAACTGCGTGGCTTGCAACACCACGGGTGAGTCCGTGCCCGGCCGGGGTGGTGCGACCACGGCCGTGCGCTGCGGCGACAGCCGCGTGCCCCGCGCATGCTCGGCCGGCACCGCGTCGAGCAAGGTGCGGGTATAGGGATGGCGCGGGTGGCGCAGCACCTGGTCCATCGGCCCCTGCTCGACCACTTCGCCGTGGCGCAGCACCAGCACCTCATCGGCCAGCTGCGCGACCACGGCCAGGTCGTGGCTGATGATCAGCAATGAGTCGCCGCGCGCCTTGATCTCCTGCAGCACTTGCAGGATCTGCGCCTGCACCGTGGCATCCAGCGCCGTGGTCGGCTCGTCGGCGATCACCAGGCCAGGGCTCAGGGCCAGCGCACTGGCGATCAGGGCGCGCTGACGCAGGCCGCCGGACAACTGATCCGGTCGCTGGCGGGCACGCAGCTGCGGTTCGGGCACACCGACTTTTTCCAGCAGTTCGATCACCCGCCCGGCGCGGCTGCGACGGTCACCCCAGTTGTGCGTCTTGAGCACCTCGAGAATTTCCTTGCCCACCGGGCGCAGTGGGTCCAGCGACACCAGCGCGTCCTGCAGGACAAAACCGATGCCTTTGCCGCGCAAGTCGCGCCAGCCGCGTTCGGACAACCCGAGCAGATCCTGCCCGCCGTAACTCAGGGTCCGTGCGCTCACTCGCGCACCGGCTCCCGCCAGGCCGATCAGGCTGCGGGCGGTGACGCTTTTGCCGGAGCCGGACTCACCCACCAGGGCCAGGGTCTTGCCCGGGGCCAACGTGAACGACAGATCCCGCACCACCGACTGGCCGGCAAACTCGATGGACAGGCCCTCGACGATCAGATGTTTGTCACTCATGTCAGACGGCCCTCCAGGCGTTGTTGCAGGTAACGGCCAGCGACCGTGGTCGACAGCGTGGTCAGCACGATGAACAGCCCGGGAAAGAACGTCAGCCACCAGGCATTGGCAATGAAATCGCGGCCCATCGACAGCATCGTCCCCCACTCCGGCGCCGGTGGCCGGGCGCCAAGGCCGAGGAAGCTCAAGGCGGACGCCCAGACGATGGCCTGGCCGACGCCCATGGTCAGCGTGACGATCAGCGGGCGCATGGCGTTGGGCAGCAGCTGGCGCGTGATGATTCGCAGGGGTGGATGGCCAAGGGCTTTGGCCGCCTCGATGTACCCGGCATTGCGCACCGCCAGCACCTGGCCGCGGACCATTCGCGCATAGCCAGGCGCCCCGCCCAACCCGGTGGCCACGATCAGTGGGCCAATGCCGCTGCCGAACACCGCCACAAACAGCAGCGCAAGGATCAGGCTGGGGAACGCAAAGAGAATTTCCAGCAACCAGCCGACGCCGCGATCCAGGTAAGCGCCCCCCAGGCCGCCGAGCAGACCGAGGACGATGGCAATGCTCATCGCCAGGGCGGTGGCGGCCAGGCCAATGAACAGCGACTGCCGGGTGCCGTGGATCACCCGGGAAAAGATGTCGCGCCCGGATTGATCGGTGCCGAACCAGTGCGCCCAGCCGGGCGGATGGAAGGCATCGTGCGGCACGATCGCCAACGGATCGCTGTGGGCGAACCACTGCGGCACCAGTGCCGCGATGATCAGGAAGGCGAGAAAGCTGAAAGCCAGTAACGGCCCAAGGCGCCACTTGCCTGCGCTACGCTGCACCCGAGTGCCGGGCAGCGCTGCTTCGAGGGTGAGTTCACTCATGCCGACTGCTCCTGTTGGCGCGGGTCGACCCACAGGTACAGCAGGTCGACGAGGATGTTGGCCAGGACGTATCCGGCGGCGACCACCAGGCTGATGCCGATGGTCAGCGGCAGGTCCTGAGCCTGCACTGCCTGGTACAACTGGCGACCCAGGCCCTTGCGGGAAAAGATCACCTCGATGACCACCGCGCCGCTGATCAGGGCGCCAATGGCCCAGCCCGACAACGAGATGCCGGGCAGCACCGCGTGACGCAATGCGTGCCTGAAACGCACTGCCGTGTCGCTCAGGCCGCGGGTGCGGGCGGTAAGCACGAAGGGTTGATCCAGGGTCATTTCCAGCGACTCGCGGGTAACCTGGGCGATAAATCCGGCCAGCGGAATGGCCAGCGCCACCGACGGCAACACCAGCGTGCGCCAGCCATCGCTGCCGGCTGGCGGGAACAGGCGCAGGCCGAAGGCGAACACCGCCAGCAACAGGATCCCCAGCCAGAAATGCGGCAGCGCCGCCGACAGCGTTTCGGCCAGGGAAGCCAGGCTCGACACCCAGCGCCGGCGTCCCGCCGTCAGCACGGTGAGTGCCAGCACCAACACCCAGGCCAGCAACAGCGAAGTGATGGTCAGTTCCAGCGTCGGCCATGACTGCTCGGCGAGCACCCGGGTGACTGGCAAATGCTGGGAATAGGACACGCCCAAATCGCCCTGGACCAACCGCCCCAGGTACAGCACGTATTGCACCGCCAGGGGCTTGTCCAGGCCATATTCGCGTTTGGCCTCGGCAATGGTTTCTGCGGTTGGATTGCCGCTCGGCCCGCCCAGGATCGCCAGCACCGGGTCCCCCGGCATCAGGCGCAGGGCGAAAAACGTCAGCGTGGCGACCGCCCACAGTACCAGCACGCCTCCCAGCAGGCGCCACAGGGCACGCCGACCCAGGCGAACCAGGCGCTCGCGGCGCGGGTTGGGCCGTTCAGTGGCCAGGGTTTCACTCGTCATTTGTTCACCCATGCGTCATAGAGGTAGGTCACTGCCAGGGAAGGCTCCAGGCGCACGCCCTGAGTGGTCTTGTAGATGCCCAGGCGCGAGCTCTGCGGGTAGGTGGTCAGTTGCAGGTACTGACTGGAAGCCAGCTGCTGTGCCTGGTAATACAACGCCCGGCGCTGTTCGGCGTCCTGAGTGGTCAAGGCGCCCTGCACCAGGCCTTCGAACACCGGATCGGTGTAGCCGGCGGTGTTCTGGTGATAGCCACCGACGCCGGCCGGGCTGATGAAATCGGCGCCGAAGATGATCCGCAGCACATCGGCGGTGTTGGTGTTCCAGTAGCCCAGACGGATGTCGTAATCCCAGTCAGCCTGGCGCTTGGTGCTCTGCACGTCGCTCATCTGCTCGACGATCAGCTCGAAGCCGGCCAGGCGCGTGGTCGCCTGCACCTGCTCCCACAGGGTGTATTCCGAGGGCGGCGTGCGGTTGCCCATGATCACGCGTACCTGCAAGCGCTTGCCGTCACGGGTGCGATAGCCCTCGGCATCGCGCGTGGTCCAGCCGGCTTCGTCCAGCAGCCGTGCGGCCCTGGCCGGTTGGTAATCCTGGGCATGCTGGAAGTCCGGGCTGTAGAAACGCGTGGCCGAACTGAGCGGGCCCCCTGCCCGGGGAAACTCATTGAAGTAAACGCTCTTCAACGCCCCCTCGACATCGGCACTGCGCACAAACGCCTCGCGTACTTTCAGGTCATTGAACGGCGCGCGGGTGATGTTCAGCGTGCCATTGGTGGGGTTGCCCGGACGCTGGGCGATGATCAGCGCCAGGTCGGGATTACGCCGGGCGGCTTCATGGGATTCGGGCGGCAGCGCCTCGATCACATCCACCTCGCCGGCTTGCAGCGAAGCAAAACGCACCGACGGCTCCTGAATGAATTTCCACACGATACGCTCGAGCCACGCCGGGCCCTGGTGCTTGGCGGTGGGCGGCGCCCAGTTGTAATCGGCATTGCGTGCCAGCTCGACCTGGCTCTGGCGGTCCCAGCGCACCACCTTGAACGGCCCGCTGCCCACCGGGCTTTCGCAGTTCACATCACGCGGCCGCGCCAGTGCCGTGGGCGACTGGATACCGAGAAACCCTTGGGCCAGCACCTCCAGGAATGCAGCATAGGGTGCGGCGAGGTGCACGACCGCGGTGTGCGCATCCACCACGTCGGTGCTGCGGTACTGGCGGATGTAGCCGCCGGCAGTACTGGACTGGGTCTTCGGGTTGGCCATGTGATCGAGGTTGGCCTTGACCGCTGTCGCATCGAACGGTGTGCCGTCGGTGAAGCGCACGTCATCGCGCAGGTGGAAGGTGTACGCCAGGCCATCGGCGGAAACCTCCCAGCGCTTGGCCAGCCAGGGCCCGATGCGGCCTTCTTCATCCATCGACACCAGGGAGTCGAGGTACTGCTGCGCGACGAACACTTGCGGCATGTCCCCGCCCACATGGGGATCAAGGCAGGTGGGTTCGCGGTCAGTGGCGTACACCAGGGTCCCGCCGCTGACCGGCTGATCGCTGCGGGCAACAGCGGATTGATCCTGGTCGCAACCCATCAACAGGCCGCACATCGCAGCGAATCCAAGGAGGGGCAAATGCTTGAGCGACAAGCTGGATCGGCGGTCGTAAGGTCGCAAATAAGGGGCAAGTAATCGCATGGGTCCTGATGCCTCTAGTCCGGGAACAGGGCTATTGCCCAAGGCATGCCGGGTTTTTTCGGCAGTAAACAGGGGGTTTCCGGCGCGAATCGGGCCTCTGAGCAAGGCCAGAAAGAACAATGTGCCCAGCAGCTGTTGATGGGCCAACAGTTGCTGTCAGTAATGCAGGAGTGAGCCTGCTCGCGATGCGGCGTGCCAGTCGACAACAATGGCGGATGCCAGCCCGCCTTCGCAGGCAAGCCAGCTCCCACAGTCTGGATCCTGGCCCATCTGAAAGTGCCGGACCCTCGGCTCAAATCGCCAGTTGCAGATAGAACACCACAGGCGCGCGTTCGGCTTCCAGGGTCGGGATCGCGTCGATCAGTGCCCGGGTGTAGGCATGTGCGGGGCGGTCGAACACGGTGCGCACCGAGCCGGACTCGACCACCACGCCGTCCTTCATCACCAGCACCCGCTCGCTGACGTGATTGATCACCCCCAAGTCATGGGAGATGAACAGGCAGGCCAGTCCCAGGCGCCGCTTGAGGTCGTCGAGCAGCTCGAGAATCTGCGCCTGCACCGACACGTCCAGCGCCGACACCGGTTCATCGCAGATCAGAATCTGCGGTTGCGACGCCAGCGCCCGGGCGATTGCGATGCGCTGGCGCTGTCCGCCGGACAGCTCAATCGGCCGAC
This sequence comes from Pseudomonas sp., assembly GCF_040514055.1. Taxonomy (GTDB): domain Bacteria; phylum Pseudomonadota; class Gammaproteobacteria; order Pseudomonadales; family Pseudomonadaceae; genus Aquipseudomonas. Next base: position 8,375 of record NZ_JBEVDL010000048.1, on the reverse strand, counting down.
GTGCCAACAGGCTGGCATCGAGGCGAACCAGATCGAGCAACTCCACGGCCCGCTTGCGCCAGTCCCGGCGCGGCAGGCCCGCCACGGCCAGCGCCTCGAACAATACCCGCTGCACGGTGTAACGTGGATCGAAGGAGTTCAGCGGGTCCTGGAACACCACCTGTACCGCACGCCGCGCCTGGCGCTTTTGCCTGGCATCGAGTGCCGCCCAGCGCTGCCCGTTGATCCAGACATCGCCCGCGTCGGCGCTTTCCAGCCCGAGGATCAGGCGGGTCAAGGTCGTCTTGCCCGAACCCGACTCCCCGACGATGCCCAGGGTCTCGCCACGACGCAGCTGCAACGACACCTGGTCCAGCACCGTACGCCGACGCTGGTCCGGGCCAATAAAGGATTTGCTCAGGCCGCGAGCTTCAAGCAACACCTCGCCCTGGGGTTCAAGCTCGGGCTCCACCACCGCGAGCAACCTGCGCGCCGGCTGGAAGTGCACCGCCCTGGCGGCCCGCAGCAGGGACTGGGTGTACCCATGCTGCGGATCCTGCAGCACCTGCTCGGCAGTGCCCTGCTCGACGATGACTCCATGGCGCATCACCGCCACCCGATCCGCCAGGCGCGAGACCACGGACAGGTCGTGACTGACCATCAACAGCGCGTTGTCCGCGCCGCGCAGGCTTTCCAGCAGGGCGATAACCTGGGCCTGCACCGTGGCGTCCAGGGCCGTGGTGGGCTCGTCGGCAATGATCAGCCGTGGATTGCAGGCGATGGCCGAGGCAATCAACGCCCGTTGCCGCAAGCCGCCGGACAACTGCCACGGGTACTGGCGGGCGCGCAGCTCCGGTTCGGGTACGCCGACATCGCGCAGCAGCTCCAGCACTCGCAGCTGGCGCGCTTCCAGACCCAATGCCGTGTGCAGCTGCAGCGGCTCTTCGATCTCGGCGCCCACCCGACGCAACGGGTCCAGTGCACCCAGCGCGTCCTGCATGACAAAGCCGATACTCGCCCCGCGCAAGCGCTGCCAGTCGCGCTCGTGCAGCTGCCGCAGGTCGATGCCCTGGAACGCCAGTTTGGCGGCATGTACCTGCGCGCCCCGGCCGGTGAGCCCGGCCAGGGTTCGCGCGGTCACGCTTTTGCCCGAGCCCGATTCGCCCACCAACGCCAGGCATTCACCACGATGCAGTTGCAGGCTCACGCCATGCAGCACCGGTTGCGCCTGACCGAATCGTACGGTCAGGTCGCGGATATCAACCAACGGGCCGAGGGCCTGGATGTTTGCATTCATAGCGGTTTTCCTTCGCTGCGACGCAGCAGTTCGCGGCCGATGGCACTGATGGAGACGACGGTGAGGGTGATGATCAATGCCGGCCAGGCCACCAGCCACGGCGCATTCGCCAGGAAGCTGCGACCGATCGCCATCATCGCGCCCCACTCCGGCGCGGGCGGCGGCGCGCCAAAGCCGAGGAAGCTCAGGGCGGCTCCGGCGGTAATGGTCCCGCCAATGCCAATGGTGGCGAGGATCAGCACCGGCTTGAACGCATTCGGCAGCACATGCCGCAGCACCACCGCCAGCTGCGACTGGCCGAGGGTCACCGCCGCTTCGACATAACCGGCATGGCGCACATTGAGCGTCTGCGCGCGCACCAGCCGGGCATAACGGGGCACCCCGGCAATGCCCACCGCGAGGATCAGGTTGGCCGTGCCCTGGCCGAAAAACGTGATGATCACCAGGGCCAGCAACAGGTCCGGAAACGCCAGCAGCACATCAATGCCGCGCATCAGCGCCGCGTCCAGCCAGCGCGGCCCAAGCCCCGACGCCAGGCCCAGTACCGCGCCCCAGGCCAGGCCCAGCGCGGTGGCGGCCAAGCCCATGAACAACGACGAGCGCACCCCGTGAATCAACCGGCTGAGGACATCCCGGCCATTTTCGTCGGTGCCCAGCCAATGCAGCTCGCTGGGTGGCTGAAACGCCAGGCGGGCCGACGCGTCCAGCGGGTCGAACGGCGCCAGCGCCCCCGGAATCGCCGCCGCCAGGAGCAACAGCAGCACGAACAGCCCGGCCAGCCACAGACCCGGGCGCACCTGGCCGAGCCTGGCCAGGCGCAGCGGCCGATAACCACCCTCGCCCGCTGCCGGTCCCACAATCACCGTCGCAAGTGTCTGCGCCATTCACCTTTCCTTTTGTCGAGCCAAGTCAATCTGCGTGCGCCTCGGGTCACGGCGCGGGATTGGGAATTCGCTGGTGGATCGCCTGGACCTGCGCCCGCACCTCGTCACTGAGCGTGACGTCCAGCGCGCCGAGGTTGTCGCGCAATTGCGCCAGGCTGGTTTGCCCGGTCAAGGCACTGGCCACGAACGGCTTGTCGATGACATAGGCCAGCGCCAGTTGCGCAGCGCTCAGGTTGTGCTGTCTGGCGATCTGCACATAACCGGCGATGGCTTCCTGCGCCGAGGCACTGTCATACCGGTTGAAGGTGCGATACACCGAAGACAGCCGCGAACCTTCGGGACGTGCGCCCCCCAGGTACTTGCCGGTGAGCGCACCAAACGCCAGGGGCGAATACGCCAGCAGGCCGACACCCTCGCGATGACTGAACTCCGACAGGCCGCCCTCGTACAGGCGATTAAGCAGGCTGTAGGGGTTCTGCACGCTGACAATGCGCGGCAGCCCCAGGCGCTCGCTGTGCTTGAGAAATTCGGCCACGCCCCAGGGCGTTTCGTTGGACACGCCAATGTGCCGCACCTTGCCAGCCTTGACCTGCTCGGCCAGCACCGTGAGGGTTTCCTCGATGGCGACGCTCTCGGCATCGTCCTGGTAAGGGTATTCACGCTGGCCGAAAAAGTTGGTCTTGCGATCGGGCCAGTGCAGCTGATACAGGTCCAGGTAGTCGGTGTGCAGGCGCTTGAGACTGCCGTCCAGGGCCTCGACGATGTTGCGCCGATCATGCCGGCTGAGGCCATCGCGAATATGGTTCTGCCCTGCCGGATCCCGCGCGGGACCGGCGATTTTACTCGCCAGCACCACGTCGCCGCGCCGGCCACTGTTGGCCAGCCAGCTGCCGATGTAGCGCTCGGTAGTGCGCCAGGTTTCGGCCTGGGTCGGCGTCGGATACATCTCGGCGGTGTCGATGAAATTGATGCCTTCGGCCAGGGCCAGCTCGATCTGCTGGTGGGCATCGCTTTCGCTGTTCTGGTGGCCCCAGGTCATGGTGCCCAGGCCCAGCACGCTGACTTGCAGATCACTGTTGCCTAATTGACGGTAACGCATGGTTCATCCTTTTGTTTAAACAGAGAAACGCCCAGGCTCAGGCCCGCAGCGCGTATTGATTACCGGGAAACGGCAAGCCAAGGTGCTCGCGCAAGGTGCTGCCGGTGTATTCGTGACGAAACAGGCCGCGCTTTTGCAGCAGCGGCACCACCTCGTCGACGAAGATCTCGACGCCGGAGGGGAACATGTCCGGCATGATGTTGAAGCCGTCTGCGGCGTGCGCCAGGTACCAGTGCGACAAGGTCTCGGCGACCTGCTCGGGGGTGCCCACCAGCAACCGATGGCCTACCAGGATGCGCCGCGACAATTGGCGAATGCTCAGGTTTTCCCGCCGCGCCAGGTTCAACTGTGCCTCGAGAAACCCCTGGGAGCCGCGCTCGAAATCCGCCACCGCGCCAATGCGCTCCCACGGCAGCGGCGCGTCCGGATCCAGCTCGCTGGCGGCAATGCCGACCCGCCCCGCTACCTGTTCCAGCAAGCCGTGTTCGCCGTGCCAGGCATTGAGCTCATCAAATCGCGCATTGGCCTCGGCCTCGGTACTGCCGATTACCGTCGACAGGCCCGGCATGATCTTCAGGTGCTGCGGGTTGCGTCCCCAGCCGAGGGCGCGCTCTTTCATTTCCTGATAGAAAAACTGCCCGTCTTCGAGGGTCGTCTGGGTGGTGAAAATCGCATCGGCGTAACGCGAGCCCAGGGCCTTGCCACCCTCGGACGACCCGGCCTGCACCAGCACCGGCCGGCCTTGGGGCGAGCGCGGGACGTTCAAGGGGCCCTTGACGCTGAAGTGCTTGCCCACAAAATCGATGGTGTGGACTTTTGCCGGGTCGGCAAATCGCCCGGAGCGCGCATCGCCGATGATTGCGTCGTCTTCCCAGCTGTCCCACAGCTTCACCGTGACGTCGATGAATTCGTCGGCGCGGGCGTAGCGATCCACGTGCAAGGGCGCACCGGCGAGACCGAAGTTCTGCGCGGCGGCGTCACCGGCATTGGTCACTACATTCCAGGCCGCGCGCCCACCGCTGATATGGTCCAGCGAAGCGAAGCGCCGGGCGATGTTGAACGGGTCGTTATAGGTGCTGGACGCAGTGGCGATCACCCCGATGCGCTGGGTGGCGAGTGCCACGGCGGTCAGCAACACCGTCGGCTCCAGGCGCCCGGCGGGCTGGCTGGCGACATCGCCACCCAGCGCCGGACCGTCGGCCAGGAAGATCGCATCCAGGCACCCGCGCTCGGAGATCCGCGCGATGTTGCGGTAGTACTCCACGTCCAGATACGCCGTGGCGGGCACTTCGGCCGCACGCCAGGCGCCCGAGTGCGCGCCGAAGCCGAGGATGTTCATGCCCAGGCTCATCTGTCCTTCACGGGTATTGCTCGATACTTTGCTCATACGGCACTCGCTTCGTCACGGGCGCCGCCGGCCTGCTGCGCGGCATCGGCTGCCTGCAGCTGGCGCCAGGCGGCGTTGGGGCTGATGTGGTTGAGGTAGTAGTTACCCAGCGCACGCTCGCGCAGGATCGCCGGGTTATGGGAGGCCAGCGTGCGGGCATTGCGCCAATGCCGATCAAGGCGTCGCGACTCGCTGGTGGCGGAGGCCCCGCCCACTTCAAACAGCAAGGTAGTGGCCTCCAGCACTTGTTCGAGCACGATCTGCTGCGCCTGATAAGCGCGAATTTCCGCCTCGGTGTAATGCTGCTCGCTGGCATACCCGCCCTGCTCGGCGTCATGCACCTCCTGCAGCACCTGCGCCACCGCCAGCACCTGGGTACGAGCGGCATAGGCCAGGCTGGACAAACGTCCGATCACCCGCTGCACCAGCGGATCGTCCTTGGGGCTGGACTGCCCCGGGATGCCAAAGGCGCGGGTGCGGCCCTGGACGAACCCGGTGGCGTCACGCAGCACCGCATTGGCGATGCCGGCCAGCGTGGCGAGGTGGAACAGCTGATAGAAAGCGGTCAGGTACGATTCGGCGCGTAGTTCGTCTTTCTTGAAACGACGGACGATGTGCGCGGCCGGCACTTTCACCCCGTGGAAGCGCGTGGTACCACTGCCCGTCAGGCGCTGGCCGAAACCGTCCCAGTCGTCCTCGACCGTCACTCCCGGCGCATCGGTGGGCACCGCCACGCTGACAAAATCATCGCCGTCCAGGGCCACCGCCGCAATCCAGTTCGCGTACAGCGTGCCGGTGCAATAGTACTTCTCGCCATCGAGCAGCCAGCCCGCGTGGTCATTGCCCGGCTCCACGGCGCTCAGGGTCACCGAGTTGCGCGTGGTGTCGCTGCGCTCGGCCATGGCCGCGCCCCACAGTTGCCCATCGACCACCTTGGCGAACCAGTAGTCCTGGGAATCGCGATCGCGGCTGGACAACCGGCCCTCGACGAACCCGAAATGCGCCCGCACGATTTGCGGCAGGTTCGAGTCGGCTTCACCCAGGTCGATCAACAGGCCAAACAACTGCGGCAGACTGGCCCCCAGGCCGCCCTGCGCCACCGGCACGCGCAATGCGCCAAACCCCGCTGCGCGCAGCCAGCCTACCGCCTCATGGGCCAGCTCGCGCTGCTGTTCGCGCACAACGGCAGTCTCGGCAATGCGCGCAAACACGTCGGCAAAACGCTGGCGCAACAGGGCGTCGGTTACTTCAGGAGAAATCGGGGCATTCATGGTTTTTCCTTTTTCATAGGCACTCACGCTTGATCGGCCCGAGGGTCGATCCAGCGGTTAATCAAATCCACGGCGAGGTTGACCAGCACATACACCGCAGCGGCGAGCAGGGTCACCCCCAGCACCATGGGCACGTCCTTGTTGCTGGTGGCGTCGAGCATCAGGCGGCCGATACCCTGGCGGGCAAACAGCAACTCGATCACCACGGCACCGCCCAGCAGGCTGGCAAACACAAAGCCGGCCAGGGTCACCAGGGGCACCAGCGCATGCCGCAAGGCATGGCGCAGGCGCACGGCGGTCTCGGACAGCCCACGGGCGCGGGCCATCGCAATAAAGGGTTGTTCGAGGGTGTCTTCCAGAGACTGGCGCAACAGTTGCGTCAGCACCGCCGCCACCGGCAACGCCAGGGCCACCGATGGCAAGACCAGCGAGCGCCAGCCCACCGAACCGGACGGCGGCAACCAATGCCAGTGAAACGAAAACACCAGCAACAGCACGATGCCGATCACAAACGAGGGCGCAGACGAAATCACCAGTTCGCTGCCCGACGCAAACGAGCGAACCCAGGGCGCACGGTTGGCGGTGAGGATCGCGCAGACCAGCGCCAGCACCACTGCCAGTACCGCAGCGCTGACTGACAGTTGCAGGGTTGCACCGACCTGCTCGCCAATCGCCCGGGCCACCGGGATGCGCAGGCGATAGGACTCACCCAGGTCGCCGTGAGCCAGGCGCTGCAGGTAATGGCCGTACTGCACGATCAGCGGCTGATCCAGCCCGTACTCGGCCCGCACCCGTGCCAGCAACTCCGGGGTGGGCAAGGCATCCGGACCACCCAGAATCGCCAGCGCCGTGTCACCTCCACTGAAGTTCACCGCCAGAAACGTCAGCGTCGCCGCGCCCCACAGCACGCCGATACCGGCCAGCAGGCGCAAGGCAACTCGCTTGAACAGGTTCATGGTTGCCCCCGGTCCAGCCAGATGCTGGTGAAAAACGGAACGTTATGGGACGTGTCGAAAATCACGCCCTTGACCTGTTGCCCGTACGCGGTCAGCACCTGGCTTTCCACTGAAGGCACCGCCGGCACCGTCTCCACCAGGCGTTGTTGCGCCTGGCGATACAGCGTCTGCAGCTCCACCGGATCCCGGGAGCGCCGCGCCGCGCTGAGCAGCCGATCCAGCTCGGAATCACGGAAGCGTCCGGCGTTCTGGCCAATCAGTCTGGCGGTGCTGATTGACTGGCTGTGATACAGCACGAACAAACCGTCGGGCGTGTTGGTGTGCCAGTAACCGGAGGCGATGGCCTGGAATTTCCCGGCATAACGCTTCTCCGTGACCCGAGTCAGCGGCAGCATCTCAATCGGCATGTCGAAGCCGACTTTTTTCAGGTCCGCCTGGATCGCCACCGACACACTGGCCGGAAAGGCCGGGTTGTCGTAGGTCAGCAAAGTGGCCTGCAGGCGCTGCCCGTTTTTGCTGCGATAGCCCTGGGCATCGCGCCCGGTCCAGCCCGCTTCGTCCAGCAGTGCGTTGGCGGCGGCAACGTCATAGGCCAGGGCGCTGTTCTCGGGTTGATAGAAGCGGGTATTCGCGGCCAGCAGGTCGGCCTTGCTCAGGAATTCGCCAAAGCCGGAGATCCACGCCAGGCCTTCGCGATCGATCGCCTTGGCCACCGCGCGCCGAACCCGTACGTCATCAAAGGGCGCCTGCTCGACGTTGAAGGTCATGCTGCGGCTCGGATTGCCCTTGCGAATCCGGCTGCGCATCACCAGCCCGGGATTGGCCCGAATCGCCGCCGCATTCTGCGCGGGCGCATCCAGGGCGAAATCCGACTGGCCAGACTCCAGCGAAGTGAAGCGGATCATCGCTTCGGGCACATAACTGAGTTCGATGCGATCCAGATACGCCGCACCCACATGCCGCGTGACCGCCGGCGCCCAGTGATAACCGGAACGTTTAACAAAAACCGCGCCCTGATCCCGGGTATAGCTTTGCAGCAGGAACGGGCCGCTGCCGACCGGTTGTGTGGCAATGGTCTTCGGCGCTTCGCGAATCTGCCTGGGCGAAATCATTCCCAGCCAGGACTGGGCCAGCACGTCGAGGAAAGGCGTGTAGGGTTCACGCAGACGGGCTTCGAAGGTGTATTCATCGACCACCTTGCCGTCCAGATACGGTGCAATATAAGCCGCCGCCAATGGCGACTTGGTCGCCGGATCGCGCATGTGTTCAAGGTTGGTTTGCAGCGCCGCGGCGTTGAATTTCTCGCCATCGCTGAAGGTCACGTCGTCGCGCAGGTGAAAGGTATAGGTCCTGCCGTCCGGAGAAATTTCCCAGGACCGCGCCAGCCACGGGCTGATGTTGCCCTGCTCATCCTGATACACCAGGCAATCAAACAGAATGCGCCCCAGCCACTGGATGTTGCCGTTAGACAAGGCATGGATATCAAAACTGCCGGCATCGGA
>NZ_JBEVDL010000033.1:0-23046 GCF_040514055.1 Pseudomonas sp. | reverse complement strand
GGAAGAACACGACTACCGCGGCAAACGCTTCGCCGACTGGCCGAGCGACGTCAAGGGCAACAACGACCTGCTGGTGCTCACCCGCCCGGACGTCATCGGAGCGATCGAAAAGGAATACCTGGACGCCGGCGCCGACATCCTCGAAACCAACACCTTCAACGCCACTCAAGTTTCCCAGGCCGACTACGGCATGGAAGCGCTGGTGTATGAACTGAACGTGGAAGGCGCACGCCTGGCCCGTCAGGTCGCCGACGCCAAGACCCTCGAAACGCCGGACAAGCCTCGCTTCGTCGCCGGCGTGCTCGGCCCGACCAGCCGCACCTGCTCGCTGTCCCCGGACGTCAACAACCCCGGTTATCGCAACGTCACTTTCGACGAACTGGTGGAGAACTACACCGAAGCCACCAAGGGTCTGATCGAAGGCGGTGCGGACATGATCCTCATCGAAACCATCTTCGACACCCTGAACGCCAAGGCGGCGATCTTCGCCGTGCAAGGCGTGTTCGACGAGCTCGGTTTCGAGCTGCCGATCATGATTTCGGGGACCATCACCGATGCGTCTGGTCGGACCTTGTCGGGCCAGACCACCGAAGCGTTCTGGAATTCGGTGCGTCACGCCAATCCGATCTCGGTCGGCCTGAACTGCGCGCTGGGCGCCAGTGAACTGCGTCCGTACCTTGAAGAACTGTCCAACAAGGCCGACACCCACGTGTCGGCGCACCCGAACGCGGGTTTGCCGAACGAGTTCGGTGAGTACGACGAAGCGCCCGCCGAGATGGCCAAGGTCGTCGAGGAGTTCGCCCAGAGTGGCTTCCTCAATATCGTCGGTGGTTGCTGCGGCACAACCCCGGCACACATCAAGGCCATCGCCAACATCGTCGCCAGCTACGCGCCGCGCGCCATTCCGGACATTCCAAAGGCCTGTCGCCTGTCGGGTCTGGAGCCGTTCACCATCGACCGTAGCTCGCTGTTCGTCAACGTCGGTGAGCGCACCAACATCACCGGTTCTGCCCGCTTCGCCCGCCTGATCCGTGAAGACAACTACACCGAGGCCCTGGAAGTCGCCCTGCAGCAGGTGGAGGCCGGCGCCCAGGTGATCGACATCAACATGGACGAGGGCATGCTGGATTCGAAGAAGGCGATGGTCACCTTCTTGAACCTGATCGCCGGCGAGCCGGACATCTCCCGCGTGCCGATCATGATCGACTCCTCCAAGTGGGAAGTGATCGAGGCCGGCCTCAAGTGCATCCAGGGCAAGGGCATCGTCAACTCGATCTCCATGAAGGAAGGCGTCGAACAGTTCAAGCAGCAGGCGCGGCTGTGCAAGCGCTACGGCGCCGCGGTGGTGGTCATGGCCTTCGACGAGGCCGGCCAGGCCGACACCGCCGCGCGCAAGCGCGAGATCTGCCAGCGCAGTTACGACATCCTGGTCAACGAAGTGGGCTTCCCGCCCCAGGACATCATCTTCGACCCGAACATCTTCGCCATCGCCACCGGGATCGAGGAACACAACAACTACGCGGTCGACTTTATCGAGGCCTGCGCCTATATCCGCGACCACCTGCCCCACGCCCTGACCTCGGGCGGGGTGTCCAACGTGTCCTTCTCGTTCCGCGGCAACAACCCGGTGCGCGAAGCCATTCACTCGGTGTTCCTCTACTACGCGATCAAGAACGGCCTGACCATGGGCATCGTCAACGCCGGTCAGCTGGAAATCTACGACCAGATCCCGCAGCAGCTGCGCGACGCGGTCGAGGACGTGGTGCTCAACCGCCATGACGGCGCCACCGAGGCCTTGCTGGCCATCGCCGACGACTACAAGGGCGACGGCAGCGTCAAGGAAGCGGAAACCGAGGAATGGCGCACCTGGAGCGTGGTCGAGCGGCTCAAGCATGCGCTGGTCAAGGGCATCACCGCCTTTATCGTCGAGGACACCGAGGAATGCCGTCAGCAGTGCGCGCGGCCGATCGAGGTGATCGAGGGCCCGCTGATGGCCGGCATGAACGTGGTCGGCGACCTGTTCGGCGAAGGCAAGATGTTCCTGCCCCAGGTGGTCAAGTCTGCGCGGGTGATGAAACAGGCGGTGGCTCACCTGATCCCCTTTATCGAGCTGGAAAAGGGCGACAAACCGGAAGCCAAGGGCAAGATCCTGATGGCCACGGTCAAGGGCGATGTGCACGACATCGGCAAGAACATCGTCGGCGTGGTGTTGGGCTGTAACGGCTACGACATCGTCGACCTCGGCGTGATGGTGCCGGCGGAGAAAATCCTGCAAACCGCCATCGCCGAGAAATGCGACATCATCGGTCTGTCGGGCTTGATCACTCCCTCGCTGGACGAGATGGTCCACGTGGCTCGCGAGATGCAGCGCCAGGGCTTCACCCTGCCCTTGATGATCGGTGGCGCCACCACCTCCAAGGCCCACACGGCGGTGAAGATCGAGCCCAAGTACCAGAACGACGCGGTGATCTACGTCACCGACGCCTCCCGCGCCGTGGGCGTGGCCACCCAACTGCTGTCCAAGGAGCTCAAGGCCGACTTCGTCGAGCGCACCCGCCTGGACTATATCGAAGTGCGCGAGCGCACCGCCGCCCGCAGCTCGCGTACCGAGCGCCTGAGCTACGCCGCCGCGGTGGCCAACAAGCCCAAGTTCGACTGGGCCGCGTACAAGCCGGTGGTGCCGAGCTTTACCGGCGTCAAGGTGCTGCGCGACATCGACCTGGCGACCCTGGCCGGCTACATCGACTGGACGCCGTTTTTCATCTCCTGGGACCTGGCGGGCAAATACCCGCGCATCCTCACCGACGAGGTGGTCGGCCAGGCCGCCAGCGACCTGTTCGCCGACGCCCAGGCCATGCTGAAAAAACTGATCGACGAAAAATTGATCAGCGCCCGCGCGGTGTTCGGCTTCTGGCCGACCAACCAGGTACAGGACGACGACCTAGTGGTCTACGGCGACGACGGCCAGCCCCTCGCCCGTTTGCATCACCTGCGCCAGCAGACCATCAAGCCCGATGGCAAACCGAACCTGTCCCTGGCCGACTTCGTCGCGCCCAAGGACAGCGGCGTGATCGACTATGTCGGCGGCTTTATCACCACCGCCGGCATCGGCGCCGAAGAGGTGGCCAAGGCCTACCAGGACGCCGGCGACGACTATAACTCGATCATGGTCAAGGCCCTGGCCGATCGCCTGGCCGAAGCCTGCGCCGAGTGGTTGCACCAGCAGGTGCGCAAGGAGTACTGGGGTTACGACCGCGACGAGGCGCTGGACAACGAGGCGCTGATCAAGGAGCAGTACAAGGGCATTCGCCCGGCGCCGGGCTACCCGGCCTGCCCGGACCATACCGAAAAGGGCACCCTGTTCGACCTGCTCAATCACGACAAACAGAGCGGCGTGTTCCTCACCGAACACTACGCCATGTTCCCGGCGGCCTCGGTCAGCGGCTGGTACTTCGCCCACCCCGAGGCGCAGTACTTCGCCGTGGGCAAGGTCGACCGCGACCAGGTCGACAGCTATACCGCGCGCAAGGGCCAGGCGCCGGAGGTCAGCGAACGCTGGCTGGCGCCCAATTTGGGCTATGACAACTGAGTCGGGCCCTACTGTGGACCAGGCGCGGGGCAGTTGACCTGCCGGCAGCGTTGCGGGCGGCCAACCGGCATTGCCCCTGCCGGTGAAGGCCCTGCCGAGCTGGCGTCAAGCGGCTGCCGCCCTGTTGGCGACAGTCCTGTGCGCCAGCCTGCTGCTCTACTGGGCGGGTTCCCGGATCTCCGCGCCGCGTAACCATGCCATCGGCGCGCCTCCGAGCGATTTCCCCGTGCAGGCGGTGCTGTTTGCCGACATGCACGGTTGGTGGGTAAAAGCCCGGCAACCCAACGGCCACTGTGTACTGCTGATGCACGGCGTCGGCGCCGACCGCACCAGCATGCTGGGGCGGGCACGCTGGCTGGAGACCCAGGGCTATTCGTCGCTGCTGTTCGACTTCCAGGCCCATGGCCAATCCCCGGGGTCACGTATCACCTTCGGTGCGCGCGAGGCCGGCAATGCCGCCGCGGCCCTGGCCTATCTGCGCGCCTCGGGGCAGTGCCGCAAAGTGGCCGCCATCGGCCAGTCCCTGGGTGGCGCCGCCAGTTTGCTCGGTGAGGGACCGATCCCGGTCGATGCCCTGGTTCTGGAAGCGGTGTATCCCAGTATCGAGCAGGCGATTTCCAACCGGCTGGCCATTCGCCTTGGCGAACCGGGGCGCTTGCTGACGCCATTGCTCGCCCGGCAGATTCCGCTGCGCCTGGGCATCGAGCTCGAGGCCTTGCAGCCCATCAAGGCCATTCGCCGCCTGCGGGCGCCGCTATTGATCATCGCCGGCGGGCGTGACCGCCATACCCCGGCGGCGGAATCACGCGCCTTGTTCGCCAATGCCCCGGCGCCCAAGGCGTTCTGGCTGATCGAGGATGCCGCCCATGTGGACTTTTACGCCCACGCCCCGCAGGCCTACGAACGAAGAGTGCTGGAGTTCCTCAGCCGATCGCTGCAAGCGCCCTGACGCTGCCAAGGCGTCACGACGCAGGCCTGCCAAACGGCCGCACGCCGCCGCTCAGGCGTCGGACAGCCTGAGGGCGACCGCGTCAGGATCGAGCGGCGTTGCGCTTGAGCATAAAGAACCCAGCCCCCACCAGCAGCGCCATCAACAGCGTCAGACTGCGCAGGTCAAGGGCGGGCGCCGCTAACACGGCCCCTGGCGGTAGCACATTAGGCGCGCACGCCGTAACGCTGTTGGTGTCCAGCGTCACCGCGCCATTACGCGCCAAGGCCCTGCCCGACAGGTTCGCCCCGGTGGTCAGGGTGATGCTGGTCAGCGCCAGGATATCCCCGGCAAACGAGGAACCGGTACCGAGCGTCGCGGAACTGCCCACCTGCCAGGTCAGGGTGGCCGGGCAGGTTGTTCCGCCACTGTTGGTCAACAGGATCGACGAGCCGCTGGCCGTGGTCAGCGTACTGCCGGTTCTGAACAAAAACTGCGCGTTCGGGTTGCCCTGAAAATCGAGCGTCAGGGCCCCGGTCAACTGGGCCGAAGTGGCAAAGCAATAGGTCCCGGGCGTCAGGGTGAGGCCACCCAGGTTCTGCCCCGTCAGGTCGACATCGCAGGCGGTGCCAGCGGCGGCGTTATAGTCCGCGGTCAGCTCCACCTGCGCCTGGGCGGCAGCCGCATCGGCAGCGTGAATCGTGCCATTCACTATCCCTGGCGGGAACCCGGTCACCGAAGAGCCTGGAGAAACCCCCAGATCGCCGGTCACCACGCTCGGCCCGGTATTGGTCATCACCGCGCCGGCCAGTACGCCGAAGGTTTGCACCGTAGGCCCCAGGGCAAAAGCCGGTAACGGCAGGAGCAGTGTCGCCAGCAGCCCACCCAGTGCCCGGCGGCCGCTGACACCGCGCCCTTGCTTCACCGCACTGCGGAGGGGAGCGGCGATAAAACCCGGGGCGCGCATATTTTTCATAGATAGCCTTTATTTTAATAATTAGTCAGTTAGCAGCAGGAGATAGTAGGCGCCCCGCGTCTGAAATGTGCGAAATTCGGACGTTGGCCTTAAAACCCGGCAAAAAACCAGATTCCGCGCGACATGCGGCTGACCCGGCACCTGGCAGGGAGAGGTCGAACCGCTGCTCTACATGACCGCTGACCCTGGCCAGTCTTGACTCAGACTGGCACCCATTGTCCGGCCAACTTGGTTTTGCCCAAGGGACAGCGACTGGGTAGACCCGGTCGGCACGTGATCCGTCGCACACCCTCCAGGGCCAACCCATCGGCTAAATGGGCGATAATGGTGGCACTGCAGCAACCCCGTACGCCCCTTGCGCTGGTTTCGTTACGCGCACGACAATCAACGACCCATCAGGATACTCATGTCCCCCCTCACCTATCTGGTCCGCCACCCGTCCGCGGGTCTGCTGTTCGTGCAACTGCTCGGTGTGCTGCTGTACCCGGCGATGGAGGACACCCAAATCGGCCGCGCCCTTTTTGGCGCCTTCGGCCTGGTGGTGCTGGGGCTGGCCCTGCATGTGGTCAAGCGCAGCCCGGTGCAGACCTGGGTGGCCACCGTGCTGGCCCTGCTGGTCCTGGCGTTGTCGCTGGTCGACGTGCTGCTGCCCACCCCCTGGCTGAAGTGGCTGATCAGCATGGTCGAGGCCGTGTTCTACTTATACGCGACGGCCAGCCTGATCGCCTATATGACCGCCGACCAGCACGCCACCACCGATGAGCTGTACGCGGTTGGAGCGACCTTTACCTTGCTGGCCTGGGCCTTCGCCCATCTCTACAGTGTCTGCCAATTGCTGCTGCCCGGCAGCTTCGCGGCGATGCTTGAGCCACAAGCGGCACGGACCTGGATGGAACTGATGTTCCTCAGTTTCACCACGCTTTCCGGCGTCGGCCTGGGCGATATCGTGCCGCTGACACCCATGGCCAGGGCGTTGGTGATGATCGAGGAATTCGCCGGGGTCATGTACCTGGCGCTGGTGGTGTCGCGCCTGATCGCCCTGACCGCGATCAAGCGGTAGATTGGGCTGTGCAGTTGAGAAGCACGGCGTGGCTTACGGGCAAACCTTGGCCACCCTAACCGAACAAGATCGTCAATGAAGGCGCCAAGGCTCCCTTGGCCTCGGTCATCCGCCAGCGGCATCAGGCGCGAAGGCGATTGCGCTTGAGCATAAACAGCCCAGCGCCAACCAGCAGCGCCATCAGCAGCGTCAAACTGCGCAGGTCAAGTGCGGGGGCCGGCAACACGGTCCCTGGCGGTTGCACATTGGGCGCACACGCCGTAACGCTGTTGGTGTCCAGCGTCACCGCGCCATTGCGCGCCAAGGCCCTGCCCGCCAGGTTCGCACCGGTGGTCAGGGTGACGCTGCTCAGTGCCAGGATATCCCCGGCGAATGAAGAACCAGTACCGAGCGTCGCCGATGTGCCCACTTGCCAGGTCAGGGTGGCCGGGCAAGTTGTTCCGCCACTGTTGATCAACAGAATCGAAGAGCCGCTGGCCGTGGTCAGGGTACTGCCGGTCTTGAACAAAAATTGCGCGTTCGGATTACCCTGAAAATCGAGAGTCAAGGTCCCAGTCAACTGGGCCGAAGTGCTAAAGCAATAGGTGCCAGGTGTCAGGGTGAGACCACCCAGGTCCTGCCCGGTCAGGTCGGTATTACAGGCGGTATTGGCAGCGGTGGTGTAATCCGCCACCAATTCAAGCTGCGCCTGGGCCGCTGTGGCATCGGCCGCGTGAATAGTCCCGATCACCACTCCTGGCGGAAACCCGATAATCGAATTCCCAGGCGAGACGCCCAAATTGCCGTTTACCACGGTCGGGCCCGTATTGGTCAACGTGGAGCCCGCTAGCGCACCAAAGGTTTGTACGGTGGGACCCAGGGCGAAGGCCGGTCCCGCCACGAGCAAAGGTGCTAACAGCCCGCCGATCCGCCACCAGCCGGTCAAACGCCGCAACTGAACCATGGCGCGTGTACTAACCCCTGCAGATGAGCTGGGAATGCATGAAAGCTTCATAAATAGCCTTTTCTCGTAGTCGGGGCGGCAATCGCAGCTGATAGTAGGCGCCATTTTAAAATATGCAGAAAATTTAGGCCCCCGAACACGAAAATACCGCCACGGGGTCGGGGTATGATTTCATCTTGGTATCAATCGCTTTAGTTCAAGGACAAAGCAGATTCGCCTTGCGGGCGTGAGCCTTCGCCATGCCCGCGAAGACAGGAAGCCAGTCGCTTGCCCCTATGAGGCTGCAGGCACTGCTCGACAGCACCGTGCCCAGCGTCACAGTCGCCGTAGCATGGCCGGTACTGGATACCCGCCTGCGCGGGTATGACGGTCTATAGGCAAGGTGCCGTTTCCGAGCTGGGTGAAGTCTGTGAAGGGGGCGGCCCGACACGGCTCGGCTGTACTCGCCGAAGGAAGTACACCCGTGCAGGGTCCGAGGTGGCGGCCAACAGCGGCGAGCTGCCACGGACGGCGCGTCGAGGCCGCCCTACACCCTCGTCATTGGGTAACGCCAACCAGCCCTGGGACAAGCGCCATAGCGGTGGGTCAGAACCAGCCACCCCAGTGCGCGGGTGGCCCGTCGCTTAACGCAATTGCGAAGTGGACTTGCGGACGATCTTGATCGAATGGGTCAGGCTCGGCTTGCGAGTCAGGCTGACCGCCTTGCGCGTCACGGTGTCGATGGTGATATTCCAGAAACCACTGCTGGGCACCGCGATCTTCGCCGGGAATTGGTCGAAGGCGCCGCCGTGGTAGGTGTGACGCCCGCCATTCTTGAAACTGCGGAAATTCGCATCGTTCATCAGGCGAATGTTGCAAGGTTGCGAGCACTGGATGACGACCAGGTCGTCTTCGTTCAGGTGTTCGCGTTGGTGTATAAATTTCATCGACCGCTCCACGGCGCTTTTTTGCAGGCCGCTAGAATACCACAGCCGCCCCGCGTGCCCGGTGGTGGGGCTAAGGTCTGCGTGGCGCCACCTGCACCCGACCGCCCTGCATGCCCCGCTCATCGACACCCTGGGTGACATTACCGAGTACCCGCGCGCTACCCTGCTGGTTGACGCTGGGGCCATGGCCGGTGCCCGTGGGCCTGCCGCCGTAGCTGTCGTAACTCTGCTGGCGCGACGAGGTGCTGATGCTGCCACTGGCTCCGGGACTGATATAGACGCGCTCGACCACGGTGACGGAGGCCGGATCGGCCTGCGCCCCGGCGCTCAGCTCCAAGCCCATCAGCACCAGCAGAAAACGGAGGGTGTTCATGACGACCTCGGTGTGTGAAGTATATTTCTATCCTACCCTACTCCCGGATGGACCAGCCTCTGGTCGCTGTATCTTGCACAAGGACAAGCGGTGACGATGGAACGTATTGCAATCATTGGCAGCGGTTTTTGCGGCAGCGCGTTGGCCATCCAGTTGCTGCACCAGGCAACTCGCCCCCTGAGTATCAGCCTGATCAACCGTTCCGGTCGATTCGCCCGGGGACTGGCCTATGGCACCCGCTCGAGCAGCCACATTCTCAATGTCCCGGCCGAGCGCATGAGCCTTTTTCCGGGACAGCCCGGAGATTTCCTGGAATTCGCCCGCACCTTCTGGCCGGCCGCGCAGCCTGGGGATTTTTTGCCTCGCCAGCTCTACGGCGATTATCTGGAGCATCGGCTCGAACAAGCGATTGCCCTTAGTGGCGCCCAGATCAACTTTGAACGACGGCATGCCCAGGTCAGCGACCTCAACGAGCATGATCGGGGGCTGCGCCTGCAGCTGAGCGACGGCACGGCCCTGGAGGTCGACGCCGCCGTGATCGCCACCGGTAACTTCGCGCCAGCCACCCCGCCGGCATTGGCCGCGCTACGCGGCGATCCACGCTACGTGGAGGATCCCTGGGCCCCAGGCGCCCTCGCGGGCATGGCACCCGAGGCGCGCATCGTGCTGCTGGGCACTGGCCTGACCCTCTTCGACATGGCCCTGGCCTTGCAGGACCAGGGCCATCGGGCACCCTTGCTGGCCGTGTCGCGCCGCGGCCTGTTGCCCCATGCGCACCGCGACAATGTCCGAGCCCCTCGATTGCCCACGTTACCCGCCGGGCTGGACCCCGCAGTTGGGCTTGGAGACTTGCTGACGGTGATACGTCGCTGGGCAACCGACGCTGTCCAGGACGGTTACGATTGGCGAGATGCGTTAGCCGCACTGCGCCCTGCGACCCCCGCGCTGTGGCAAGGCCTGGATGCGGCGGACCGCCGTCGGTTTCTGCGCCACCTGCAGCCCTATTGGGAGGTGCACCGCCACCGCGCGGCGCCCAGCGTTGCCCGGCGAGTGACCGACTTGATCGCCAGCGGCGGACTGAGCATCCAGGCCGGCAGATTGTTCGCCAACCAGGATCTGACCCTGACACTTCGACCACGAGGTCAGACCGTGGGCAAGGAACTGCCGTTCGATCACCTGATCAACTGCACGGGCCCCTGCAACGATTTGCGCGCCCTGGAAGAACCCCTGTTCGCTGCACTGCAGCACAGCGGCCAGATACGGCCCGATCCCCTGAGCCTGGGCGTGGAGACGGCGGCCGACTACCGCGTGCTGGATGCCAGCGGCCGGCCCCACCCACGACTGTTCCTGCTCAGTCCCATGCTGCGCGCACGTCACTGGGAAAGCACCGCGGTGCCGGAGTTGCGCGAACACGCGCAACGCCTGAGCCGGCTATTGCTGGCGGCGACCCCACGCATCGATTGAATACAGGATCACTTCCAGGTATTGATTGTCACTGGCAGTGGGCGCCATCAGGGCCTGCGCGCCCCAGTCTCAGGAGGACAGGATGCAGCGGATCACCCCGTCAGACCCCAACAAGGCGCCCACGCTCTGGCAGATGCTGCACAGCGTGCTGGCGGCCGCATTCGGCGTACAAAGCGGCAAGAACCGCGAGCGGGATTTCACCCAAGGCAAACCCAGTCACTTCATCATCCTGGGCCTGCTTTTTACCCTGGTGTTCGTGCTGGTGATCTTCGGCGTGGTCAAACTGGTCCTGCACCTGGCCGGGGTTTGACCTCAACGCAACAGCGGACTCAGGGAAAAGTCATAGGCCGATAATTTCGGCCGATAGAAACGACTGAAACGCTTGAAGTCCAGACCAAAGTCGGCGCGCCCCAGCCGCGTGCTCAGCCGCGCGCTTTGCTCGGCACCGAGCAGCATAAACAACGGCAGGACACGGTCCTTGCCGCCGTAGCCGGCAAAATCCAGCCCGGCGTGGTAGTCGTGCAGCAGCACCATCGCCCAACCACCCAGAGTGAAATGGCCGGTAACCAGCACCTCGATTTCACCTTTCAGGTGCGCCCGTAGCACTTCCGCGGAGTTATTCAGCGCCGACAGATGCAGATCCTGCCCGGGCAACCGCCCCAATTCACGCGCCGCCTGCATCACGCCAAACGCCATCTCATCGTTGGCGGCCCAGATCAGCTGGGTCTGCGGGTAGCGGCGCAGCAATGCCAGCCCCTGCTCATGGGCGCGAGCACGTTGCCATTCACCGTACACCAGTTGTTGCAACTTGATCTCGGGATGCTCGGCCAGGGCCCGTGTCAGCCCCGCCTCACGCAACGAAGCAGAGGGCGTGTCGCGCCCGCCGGAAAACGCCAACATCGTCCAGGGCTGCCCTTTGGCGAGGGTGATCAATGCCTGGCCCATCAGATAGCCGCCTTTTTCGTCGTCGGGTACCAGGCTGCCGATCCAGTTGGGGTAGTGCTCCCGGGTGCCCCCGACCCGGCTCTGTTGTTCCGCGGTCAAGGTGCTGTGCAGGGAGAACAGCTTGACCGGCTTGTGGGCAAACAGGCGCAGCAGCTCAGGGCCGACATAACGCTCGTTGACGAACACCAGGTAGTCCGGCGGGTTCTTTGATGCGAGCACCTGCCGCGCGTTGTCCAGCAGTCGTTCCGGGTCGCGAGCCCCATGCAGCACCTGCAACTGCACGCCCAGGTCATCGGCGGCCGCCTGCATGAACTGTATATATGTGACCCAGAAGGGTTCGTCGGCGTGCCCCGGGCTCAAAAACACCACCGAGGCCGGCTTGGCGGCGACAGCCGTCGCCAGGCCCAGCACTAGCAGCAGGATCCACGGCAGGACTCGATTCATGACACTCACACTCATGGACAACAGTGCAAGTATATCGGGTTGTGGAATGGCGCTTTGCCTTCATTGGAGGTAGGCAAAAAAATGCCGATTACCGTGGCGCGGCAATCGGCGGGGTTGTTCAGCGGCGCGCAGCGCCTTACTGGTGGCTGACCCAGAACACCGCGGTGGCCACCGCCAGCATGATCAGGGTAAAGATGGCAAAGGCGTCGGCCCGGCTGTCGCTGTTGTCTGGTTCGGTGTGATCGATCATGGCGTTCCCCGTAGCGCTATTGTTGTGGTTATCGATGGATCGCCATGCAGTTAAGACCAGATACGCCATCGGCTCAAGCGAGAGGAGCGCGGCCGCCCATCTGCTTATCGGTTTTGGTTATTTTCATATGCGAAAACATCACTTTTGCGCATAACCCCCAACTGCTATCGTGCCCCGGCTCCGCCAAGGAGTGCGCGGCCGTGCGCGCGGATTCGCTACAAGCAGCCTGAAAACAGGACACTTCATGTACGTATATGACCAGTACGATCAACAGATCATCGAGGACCGCGTCAAGCAGTTCCGGGATCAGACCCGCCGCTATCTGGCGGGCGAGCTGAGCGGCGAAGAATTCCGCCCGCTGCGCCTGCAGAATGGCCTGTATATCCAGCGCTACGCACCCATGCTGCGCGTGGCCGTCCCCTACGGGCTGCTTTCCAGCACCCAGGTACGCAAGCTGGCGCAGATCGCCCGGGATTACGACAAGGGCTACGCGCATATCAGCACCCGGCAGAACGTGCAATTCAACTGGCCCGAGCTGGAAGACGTGCCGGAAATCCTGGCCGAGCTCGCCACCGTGCAGATGCACGCGATCCAGACCAGCGGCAACTGCATTCGCAACACCACCACCGACCAGTTCGCCGGCGTCGCCGCGGACGAGCTGATCGACCCGCGCCCCTGGTGCGAGCTGATCCGCCAGTGGTCCACCTTTCACCCCGAGTTCGCCTACCTGCCGCGCAAGTTCAAGATCGCGGTCAATGGCGCGGTCAGCGATCGCGCGGCCATCGAGGTGCATGACATCGGCCTCGAGGCGGTGCATAACGACGCTGGCGAACTGGGCTTTCGGGTATCGGTCGGCGGAGGCCTGGGGCGCACCCCGATCGTCGGTTCCTTTATCAACGAATTCCTGCCCTGGCAGCACCTGCTCGGTTACCTGGACGCCATCCTGCGGGTCTACAACCGCTACGGCCGGCGTGACAACAAGTTCAAGGCGCGGATCAAGATCCTGGTCAAGGCCCTGGGCGCCGACGTATTCGCCGAGCGGGTCGAGGCCGAATGGGCTCACCTCAAGGACGGCCCCAGCACCCTGACCGAGGCTGAAGTGCAGCGCGTCGCCGCGCATTTCGTCGATCCGGCCTACCACGCCCTGGACGACCAGGCCGTCGCCCTGGCCCAGCTCGACGCCGAACACCCGGGATTCGCCCGCTGGCGCAGCCGCAACGTCGTGGCCCACAAAAAGCCCGGCTACGCCGCGGTCACCTTGTCGCTCAAGCCCACTGGCGTGGCGCCCGGCGACATCACCGACAAGCAGCTCGACGCCTTGGCCGACCTGGCCGACCGCTTCAGCTTCGGCGAGGTGCGCAATTCCCACGAGCAGAACATCATCCTGGCCGACGTCGAGCAGGGCCAGCTGTTCACCCTCTGGGGTGAGCTGCGCGAACAGGGCTTCGCCACGCCGAACATCGGCCTGTTGACCGATATCATTTGCTGCCCGGGCGGGGACTTCTGCTCCCTGGCCAACGCCAAGTCGATCCCGATCGCCGAGGCCATCCAGCGCCGCTTCGATGACCTGGATTACCTGTTCGATATCGGCGAAGTGGACCTGAATATCTCCGGCTGCATGAACGCCTGCGGCCATCACCATGTCGGCCACATCGGCATCCTTGGCGTGGATAAAAAAGGCGAGGAGTTCTACCAGGTCTCCCTCGGCGGCAGCGCCAGCCGTGACGCCAGCCTGGGCAAGATCCTCGGCCCCTCGTTCGCCCAGGACACCATGCCCGACGTGATCGAAAAAGTGATCCAGGTGTATGTCGACCAGCGCACCGATGATGAACGCTTTATCGATACCTTCCGCCGTATCGGCATCGACCCCTTCAAGGAGCGTGTATATGCAGCGAATCATTAAGGGCGATCAGGTGGTCGACGAAACCTGGCACCTGCTGCCGGCGGACACCTCGTTGGATGGCCTGTCCAACTGCGATGACCTGATCGTGCCGCTGAACCTCTGGCGCGAACACGCCCGTGCCCTCCAGGCCCGCGATGGCGGCCTGGGAGTCTGGCTGGAAAGCCATGAGGAGGTCGAGGAACTGGCCGAGGACCTGCAGCACTTCCAGGTGGTGGCGTTGAATTTTCCGGTGTTTACCGACGGCCGCCACTACTCCAGCGCCCGCCTGCTGCGTGAGCGCTACGGCTATAGCGGCGAGATTCGCGCGATCGGCGACGTACTGCGCGACCAGCTGTTTTTCCTGCGCCGCTGCGGTTTCGATGCCTTCGCCGTGCGCGCCGACCGCGACCCGCACGAGGCCCTGCTGGGCCTGCAGGATTTCGCCGAGGTCTACCAGACCGCGGCCGACCAGCCGTTGCCGTTGTTCCGCCGCCGCGCCTAAAGGCTGGTGAAATAAAAAAGCCCCGTTAAACGGGGCTTTTTTATTGCTGCAAGCCTGCTCAGGCCAAGCTGACCAGAGTCCGGCCGACCAGCTCTCCGGCGAGGATCTGCTCGATCGCCCGCGGCAGCTGCGCCAGGTCGATTTCCCGTACCTGGCCGCTCAGGTCGAGTTTCCATTGCAGGGACAATCGGTCCCACATGGACGCCTTGACCACCATGGGCAACTCCACCGAGTCGACCCCCAGCAAGTTGACCCCGCGCAGGATAAACGGCAGCACGCTGCCCTGGAACGCAGTGCCGGCGGTCAGCCCGCAACAGGCCAGGCTGGCGCCATAGCGCAACGACTTGACCGCGTTGAAGAGGATGTAGCCGCCGACCGTGTCGACCGCCCCGGCCCATTGCTCCTTGAGCAGTGGCCGCTCGCTGCCGGCTTGCAGCGCCGCACGATCGATTACCCGGGCCGCGCCCAGCCCCAACAGGAAGGCGTGCTGGTCGGCCTTGCCGCTGCACGCCACCACTTCGTAGCCCTGGCTGGCCAGCAAAGCCACGGCGATGCTGCCTACGCCGCCAGTGGCACCCGTGACCAGCACCGGGCCGGCACCGGCCTCCAGGCCGGCCTGCTCGAGCTTGTCGACGCACAGGGCCGCGGTCAGCCCGGCCGTGCCGAGCATCATCGCCTCCTTGAGCGACAGGCCCTGAGGGCGCTTGATCACCCAGGCCGCGGGCACACGGATAAATTGGCCAAAACCGCCGGCGGTGTTCATCCCCAGGTCATAGCCGGTGACGATCACCTCGTCGCCCGGGGCGAACTCGCCGACACTGGACTCACTGACCACCCCCGCCGCATCGATGCCCGGCGTATGCGGATAATTGCGCGTCACGCCGCGGTTACCGCTGGCCGACAGTGCATCCTTGTAATTGAGCGACGAATACTGCACGCGGATCAGCACCTCACCCGCCGGCAGGTCGGCCCAGGTGCGCTCGACCAACCGCGACTCGAAGGCGCCCGCGGTGCCTTCCGTGACCAGCAATGCCTTGAAGCTGTCCATGGGCTCTCCCGATTACCAGAAACGTTGTTGATAAAGCCGGCTCCACCAGCTGAGGATCAACCGGTCGAGGGTCAGGCTGGCGGCCAGGCCGACCCGTTCCTGCAGGCTTTTTTTCTCGGCGTAGTGCAGTTGATAGAGCTCCGCGCTCTTGGCCCGTTCCGCCAGGTACTCGTCGCTGGTTTGCAGGTCGTCGACCAGCAATTTGCCTTGTGCCGCGAGGCCCAGCCAGACTTCGCCGGTGGCGATCTCATCGATGTTCAGCTGCGGCCTATAGCGCGCGACGAAACCCTTGAACAGCTCGTGGGTAATTTCCAGGTCTTCCTGGAATTTCTCCCGGCCCTTGTCGGTGTTTTCGCCAAAGACCGTCAGGGTGCGCTTGTACTCGCCGGCGGTCAGCACCTCGAAGTCGATCTCGTGTTTTTTCAGCAGGCGATGCACGTTGGGCAGCTGCGCCACCACCCCGATGGAGCCGAGAATGGCGAATGGCGCGGAAATGATCCGGTTGCCGATACAGGCCATCATGTATCCACCGCTGGCCGCGACCTTGTCGACGCACACCGTCAGCGGTATGCCCGCCTGGCGCACACGGGCCAACTGCGACGACGCCAGGCCGTAACTGTGGACCATGCCGCCGCCGCTTTCCAGACGCAGCACCACCTCGTCCGCGGCGGTGGCCATACTCAGCAGCGCGGTAATTTCATGGCGCAGGCTGTCGGTGGCGGAGGCCTTGATATCGCCGTCGAAGTCCAGCACGAACAGCCGCGGCTTGGCCGCCAGGCCCTGTTTCTTCGCCAGCTTGGCGGCCTTGGCCTCGACCTTGCGCTGCTGCTTGAGCAGGTCCTTGTCCAGCACCGCCTGCTCCAGGCGCTGGTGCAGGGTTTTGTAGAAGTCGTTCAGGTGGACCACGTTCAACTGGCCGCTGCCCTTGCCACGGCCCCGCCCGCGCACGGACGCGAAAGCCACCAGCAGTACCAGGATCGCCGCCACCAGGGTCACAGTCTTCGCCAGGAACCCGGCGTACTCCATTAGAAATTCCACCCGTACCGCCTTCTTTGTGTGCGTGACGCCGCTCACCGGCGAGCGCGCTGTCCATCACCCCAGCATACCGGCGCGCTCGGTCGCCGGCCAGCCATGTGCCGCCCTGCCCTGCGCACCCATCCATTGGCCGGCAATTCAAACAAGCGTATGTTTTTTCGTTGACAGGGCCTTTTGATCCTCATACCCTCGCGAAACTTCACCGAAGCGGAATTACCCGGACGTGGGCAGCATCTACCTGATTCGACATGGCCAAGCTTCATTCGGCGCCGACGACTACGACGTGTTGTCGCCGTTGGGTGTCCGTCAGGGCGAATTGCTCGGCGATCACCTGGCCGAACTGGGTATCCACTTCGATCGCTGCCTGAGCGGCGACTTGCGCCGCCAACAGGATACCGGCCGCGCCGCCTTGGGTCGCCTGCACGCTGCGGGGCAGACGCCCCCCGCGCTGGAAACCGACAGCGCCTTCGACGAATTTCCGGCCGACGAGGTGATACGCGCCCATCTGCCCGACCTGCTCCACGTCGAGCCCGACGCCTTGCATATCCTGCGTAACGCCGCCAGCCACCGCGCCGAGTTCCAGCGCTTGTTCGCCCAGGTCATTGACCGCTGGGTCTCGGGCGAGCATGAAAAAGACGGGCTGATCAGCTGGCAGGGTTTTCTCGAGCAGGTGCAAGGCGGCTTGCAGCGTGTGCTGCAGCAGGCCCAGGGGCACCAGCGCATTGCCATCTTCACGTCCGGCGGGACCATTTCCGCCCTGCTGCAATTGATTATCGGCCTGCCGGCCATCAAGGCTTTCGAGCTGAACTGGCAGATCGTCAACACCTCCCTCAGTTGCCTGAAGTTTCGCGGCAACGAGGTAGCGCTGGCCTCCTTCAACAGTCACGTACACCTGCAACTGTTGAAGGCGCCGGAACTCATCACCTTTAGGTGAGCACCGGCCCACCGCGGCCAGTCTGGCCGCCAGACAAAACCCGAAAAAAGGATAGAACCATGACCACCGTTGCCGACATCGTCAAAAGCATGCAAGCCAAATTCAACGCCAGCGCCGCTGCCGGCCTGGACCTGGTGTTCCAATTCAATATCGAAGACGGCGACAACCACTATGTGGTCGTCAAGGACGGCACCTGCGACGTGCAGAAAGGCGACGCCGACAACGCCAACGTCACCCTGATCATGAGCACCGAAACTCTGGTCGGCATCATGACCGGCGAAACCGACGGCATGCAGGCGTTTATGGGCGGCAAACTGCGCGCCGAAGGCGACATGATGCTGGCGATGAAACTGGGCGAACTGTTCCCGGTTTGATTGCAACGCAAGTGCACCCTGATGCCGCGTAGCGCGTTGGCCGGGCTGTCGAAACACGGCCCAGCGACTAGGCTGAACGGGTGACCCGAAACCGGAGTTTTCAGACTCCGGTTTTTTTTCGCCTGCCGAAAAGGGCAACGATCAGGCCAGCTGATTGGCCGGCAACACGGGGGTCTATAACGGCCCGCAGTGCTTGTGGGCGACTGAGGCCAGTATTAAATTAACCAATAGTCTCGCACGTTGAAAATAAGCAGAAGGGATAAGCATGGCGCTCACCGATCAATCCACCCGCATCCGTGAAGGCGAGGAACTCGACGCCCAGGTTATCGACCACTACCTCAAGGGCCATATTCCCGGCCTGGCGGGCGAGCCGCGGGTCAGCCAGTTTCCCGGCGGCGCATCGAACCTGACCTACCTGCTGGAGTACCCCGACCAGGAATTCGTGCTGCGCCGGCCGCCCTTTGGCCACAAGGCCAAGTCCGCCCACGACATGGGCCGCGAGTACCGCATCCTCAACCAGTTGCGCGAGCGCTTCCCCTACTGCCCCAAGGCCTATGTGCACTGCACGGACCCGGCGGTGATCGGCGCCGAGTTCTATGTGATGGAACGGGTCAACGGCATCATCCTGCGCGCCGACCTGCCGGCCGAGCTGAACCTGGACGCCGAGCGCACCGGCGCCCTGTGCCGCAGCTTTATCGACAAGCTGGTCGACCTGCACAACGTCGACTACCAGGCCTGTGGCCTGGGTGACTTGGGCAAACCCGAGGGTTATGTCCAACGCCAGATCAGCGGCTGGAGCGACAGGTATGAAAAAGCCCTGACCCCCGACGCCCCGGCCTGGGAAGCGGTCAGAAGCTGGCTGAACGACAAGCTGCCCGCCGACCACCCCAAGTCGAGCATCGTGCACAACGACTACCGCTTCGACAACGTCATCCTCGACCCGCACAACCCCATGCAGATCATCGGCGTGCTGGATTGGGAGCTGACCACCCTCGGTGATCCGCTGATGGACCTGGGCAATACCCTGGCCTACTGGATCGAGGCCGACGACCCGGCGCCGGTGCAGCTGATGCGCCGCCAGCCAAGCAACGCCCCAGGCATGCTTAGCCGCCGGGAATTCGTCGACTACTACGCCGAGCGCTCGGGCATCCGCATCGACAACTTCGACTTCTACTACACCTACGGCCTGTTCCGCCTGGCCGGTATCGTGCAGCAGATCTACTACCGCTTCTACCACGGCCAGACCCAGGACAAACGCTTCGCGCAGTTCGTGCACATGAACAAGCTGCTCGAGCAGATGAGCCTGCAGGTGATCAGCAAATCCACGCTCTGACGGCAGTCGCTTCGCGGCGTCCACTCACATTCAAGGGAAGACCATGTCCAAGACCCAATTGTTCGACCTCGACGGCAAGATCGCTTTCGTCTCCGGCGCCAGCCGTGGCATCGGTGAAGCCATCGCCAAGCTGCTGGCCCAGCAAGGCGCCCATGTGATCGTCTCCAGCCGCAAGATCGAGGGCTGCCAGGGCGTGGCCGACGCCATTGTCGCCGCTGGCGGCCAGGCCACCGCCATCGCCTGCCATATCGGCGAGATGGAGCAGATCCAGAACGTGTTCGCCGAGATCCGCGAGCGCTTCGGCCGCCTGGATATCCTGGTCAACAACGCCGCGACCAACCCGCAGTTCTGTAACGTGCTGGACACCGACCTCTCGGCCTTCCAGAAGACCGTCGACGTCAATATCCGCGGCTACTTCTTTATGTCCATCGAAGCCGGCAAGCTGATGCGCGAACAAGGCAAGGGCAGCATCATCAACGTCGCCTCGATCAATGGCGTGTCTCCCGGGCACTTCCAGGGCATCTACTCCATCACCAAGGCCGCGGTGATCAATATGACCAAGGTCTTCGCCAAGGAGTGCGCCGGCTTCGGCATCCGCTGCAACGCCCTGCTGCCGGGCCTGACCGACACCAAGTTCGCCTCGGCCCTGGTCAAGAACGACGCCATCCTTAACGTCGCGCTGCAGCAGATCCCGCTCAAGCGCGTGGCCGATCCCAGCGAAATGGCCGGCACCGTGCTCTACCTGGCCAGCGATGCCTCCAGCTACACCACGGGCGTGACCCTGAACGTCGACGGCGGCTTTCTCTCCTGAGACCCGTTGCCGCACAAAAAAAGGAGCCGTAAAGGCTCCTTTTTTATAGCGCAAAACAACCCGCCCCCCCGTAGGAGCGGCTCATGGCCGCGAAGGGTAATCATCTCTCGTGGAGATCCGGTTTCTGGCGCAGGGGTATTCAGGGTCTGTCCCTGAATACCTACAGAGTCACCTCAGATTCAGGTGCTTGCGACGCATGCAGATCGGCGTAGATGCTCTCTGCTAGCGCAATATCCTCATCCGTCAGGTGCAGGAACAAGCCCGTCCGCTTACGCTTAGAAACACGCCCGCCGTTCTCATAGATCACAGCGATAAGCAGTTCAAGATCTCGGTTCGACAGATCCAGCTCGCGATTCATTTGCTCTTTGAATCTATCACGACGGACGAGATGGTTGACCTCATCACGCATGAGCCCATCCAGAACTCGCGCAGCGCTTTTATTGACCTCGCCCTGCAGATCCGTGAAGTCCAAGTGGGCGAACAGATGGGCGTGCGCCTCATCCAGTTCAGGGTCACTGGCCAAGTCCCGCCGGTGGTACTGCGTAGCGCTAAGTAGCCGCCGTGACAGCGCATCGAGCATGCCGATATAACTGTCCAGATTGACCAGAAGGCCGGCGGAGATAGGCATGATGATGCCCTGCAGCCTGATGCCTTCATTGGCCAGGATATCCTGCATGATAAAGCGGGACAGCCGGCCGTTGCCGTCCATGAAAGGATGGATGTAGATGAAACTGTGCGCGATCGCGTTTAGCTTCACTAGCGCAGGGGCATCACTGCGCATGACGCGCTCACGCATGACGAACCACTCCTCCATCATCTCAGGCACTGTTTCCGGCCTCGGCGGGATCAGGTGGATGAGATCCCCGCGCCCGAGCCAATTCTGCAGGTGCCTGTATGCACCAATGGACGGATCGGGACGCCCCGTACCGAGGGCTATCCGATGAATCTCGAACAAAAACTCTTCGTCTAGTGGGCGCTGGCCCGCCTGTTCAAGCACTCGTACAAAACGCAAGATTCGATCAGGCGCTGGGCGCTCGTGCTCGATCTCGTATGAGCTGCGAGTCTCGGTCGTCAGCAGGTACTGCGCCGCTCGAGTAATTTCGCTGACTGAGAAATCAACCATCTGGTCATGCATGCGCTCGACTATCTGCGCATTCAAAAGACTATCGTCTGTCCAACTCTGACGTGTAATCAGAGCTGAAAGCTGCGGCGTCCCCAAAAGATTCATCCGCACGCGATGTCTGCGCGACATCTCCTCTGGACCGGTGAAATACTTCTCCGGCGCAAGCAAGTGCTCATAGGGAATGTTCTGGGCTGTGTCCGGCAGCGGCAACTGATGGCCTGCAATCTGCTCGCAGATGTACCAGAGCCGGCGCAGATAGCCGCTGGCTGGTTTCTCAACGATTGCAGCAGCTAGATCATCCCGGACGGTGGGAATTTGGAAAGCGCGTTCCAGGACCCCCAGATTGACCCCTTCGTACGAGAGCGCAAACAGCATTTGATCGATGGGGCGATGCGCTCTGGCATAGCCCTTGGTGAAGACCTCTACCTTCGCGCCACCAGCGGGCTGAGAGAGCGCCGGGCGAGAGCCTATGACACACTCATGATCAAGCGACGCACAGCGAAGATCGAGGGCGTTGATCAGCCAACTGTATCCGGCTCGCTCAATGGGTGGTCGCATGTAGAATTCCCTATAGGAGTCACAGGAAAATTATAATCTACACGACTTCCTGTGAAAAAATTATAGCTAATTGCCGTGCCATGAGAATGACAGGGCTGGCCAAGGTGACGGCTAACGGGGTCAGAGAGCCAAAGGTGACGGCTAAGGGGTTCAGGGCAAAGAGTCGGAGCTAATTATTTTTCACTCCGACCCTGTAGCTCGGTAGCTCACCTGCTTGGGAACGACCGCTTTCACACCTCGATCGCCAGGCAGCCGGGGCTGCTCGGCATAGTATCTGGGCCCTGGGCGGCCAGTGGTTAAAAAGAAATCACTCCAACCTTAACAGCAGCGTTATTCGGGGTCTGTCCCTGAGTGATCCCCACAAAAACTCGCGACCGCTCAAACGCTTGGGCTTGAAGACGTCTGCATGGGCGAGCACCTTGGTTGTCGCCAAACACACCAAGCTCCCGTGATCCCCATGCAGACCGTTCGATTTTTACACGCCGCTCTCGCACAAGCACTCCCCACCGTTCACGCTCGTCGCCTCACGGCCCTGATGTGCACCGTGGCAGCCCTGCTTCAGGGCCACC
Source organism: Pseudomonas sp. (assembly GCF_040514055.1). Lineage (GTDB taxonomy): Bacteria > Pseudomonadota > Gammaproteobacteria > Pseudomonadales > Pseudomonadaceae > Aquipseudomonas. The sequence goes on along the minus strand of NZ_JBEVDL010000033.1, from coordinate 979 downwards.
GCCTGACCTTGACCGGGCTGGGCCGCGCCATGCCTGGCTCGGCGTACCCCAAACACGCCATCAAACGTGTCGACCGCCTGCTGGGCAACCCGCACCTTCACGCCGAGCGCCCGCTGTTCTACTGGGCGATGCTGCGCGCCGTACTCGGCGTGTTGCAGCATCCGCTGATCCTGGTCGACTGGTCCCCCATCGATGCACCCGGGCGCTACTTTTTGCTGCGTGCCGCGCTGCCCGTGGCCGGGCGTTCCCTGGCGGTTTACGAGCGGGTGCACGACCGCGAGGGCTGTCCCCGCTGCCAAAGGCAATTACTGCAGGCGTTGGCCGCCCTGTTGCCCGCGGGCTGCACGCCGATCCTGGTCACCGATGCCGGCTTTCGCCGGCCCTGGTTGCAGGCCGTCCAGGCCCAGGGTTGGTACTACGTCGGACGGGTGCGCAACCGGGACCTTTACCGAGTCGGTACGCAGGCTTGGGCTCCGGTGACCGGCCTGTATGCCCAGGCGAGCGCGTCGCCCAAGGCGCTGGGGACGGTAGAAATGACCCGCAATCATCCCTTCATCACGCGCCTGTACGGCGTGAAACAACCGGCCCATGGGCGCCGGCACCGGCGCATCAGTGGGCGTATCGCGCGCGATAAACGCAGCCGCGTTCATGGGCGACGCGAACGCGAGCCCTGGTTGTTGGCCAGTAACCTGCCTGAGTCCCAATGGAATGCGGCTCAGGTGGTGGCGCTGTACAGGCGCCGCATGCAAATTGAGGAAGGCTTTCGTGACGTGAAAAGCGCACCGCTGGGACTGGGTCTCGAGTTGCACCGCAGCCACTGTCCCAAACGTATCGAGGTGCTGTTGTTGATCGCCGCGTTGGCCAACTACCTGATTTTGTTGGTGGGTTTGCAGGCGCGCCAGTTGGGCCATGAACGGCGCTTCCAGAGCAACAGCCTCAGGCGTAAGCGGGTCCTGTCGCTGTGGCGCTTAGGCCTGGA
>NZ_JBEVDL010000022.1:0-6927 GCF_040514055.1 Pseudomonas sp. | reverse complement strand
CGGTCGAGCAAGCGCGTAGCGGCAGCGGAATACACCGCACAATTGCGGCAATGTATATGCTCGCTCAGCAGCGGGCAGGACTTGTCACCGTGGACACCGATGCGGTTCCAGCAGTCGTCGATGGCCTGGGCATCTGCATGAGTGACGCTCAAGGTGTCGGAGGCGTTCATCGTTTACGCTCACTGTCAGCGGCGCGCTCGCTGCGCGCGGCGCGGTCCTGCAATCGTTTGGCACCCGCCGTGTCGCCCTGGGATTGCAGTAAGGCCGCCAGGTGCATCAACGCGTCGGGATGTTGCGGTTCAAGGTACAACGCCTTGCGATAGAAGCCTTGGGCCTCCAGGGCGCTGCCGGCTATGTCACTGAGCAAGCCCAGCCAGTAGAACACCTGGGCCACCGGTTCGTGGCTGCGCAGGTAACTCTCGCATGCAGTGCGGGCCTCGGCGCTTTTGCCCTCGTTGGCCAGCGCGGCGATGTTCACCAACAAAGCGGCGGCGTCCGACGGCGGTGCTTTTACCACTTGCGGCGCGGGAGCCACGGTTGCAAAGGGTCGGGGACGCGCTGGCGGCACCTGGCGCACCGGCTGGCGCTGGGCCTGCGGGGTTGGCCGGATGGCTGGCAGGAAGGTCGCAACCGGCTCGGGCGCCGCCTGGCGACTGAACGCAAAGGACTGCGGGATGCCAATCGAGCGCATGCCAAAACGTCCCAGCAGACTGCCTTCGGCAGGGCCGATGAACAGCACGCCGTCGACGTGGGTCAGGCGCTTGAGCACTTCAAAGACCTGCTGCTGGGTCGGCAGGTCGAAATAGATCAGCAGATTGCGGCAGAACACGAAATCGTAGGCGGGCTCGTTGGCGAGCAAGGTCGGATCGAGCAGATTGCCGACCTGCAGCCGCACCTGGTCCAGGACTCGTTCGTCGAGGCGATAGCCCTCGTTTTCAGCGGTGAAATAGCGCTCACGGAACTCGATGTCCTGGCCGCGAAATGAATTCTTGCCATATACCGCGCGCCGGGCTTTCTCCACTGACAGCGGGCTGACATCCATGCCCTCGACCTTGAACTGATGCGGTTTGAGGCCGGCGTCGAGCAGCGCCATGGCAATCGAGTAGGGTTCTTCGCCGGTTGAGCAAGGCAGGCTGAGAATCCGCAGGGCGCGCAGGTTGTTGATTTGCGCCAGGCGCGTGGCCGCCAGCTTCGCCAGGGTGGCAAAGGATTCCGGGTAACGGAAGAACCAGGTCTCAGGCACGATCACGGCTTCGATCAGCGCCTGCTGCTCGTCCCGCGAGCCCTGCAGGCGGTGCCAGTAGTCGTCGGCGGTCAGCGCATGATTGGCGGTGCTGCGTTGGCGCACGGCGCGCTCGATGATGGCTGGCCCCACCGATGTCACGTCGAGGCCGATGCGCTCCTTGAGGAAGTCGAAAAACCGTTGATCGCTGCTCATGACCGCTCCTCAAGCAGCGCCGGGTCCAGAGGCTGGGCCGGAAACAGCAGCGCGCGCACCGAGTCGTCCAGCAGGTCGGCGATCCGTACCCATTGCAGCAAACCCTGGGCATCTTCGCGCACAGGCCCGAGGTACGGCGCCTGGCGATTGTCCAGGCCATATGGCTGGAACTGCGAAGGATGGCAGCGCAGGGTGTCGGTGGCCTGCTCGAGGATCAGCCCGAGCAGTTGCGCCGGCGCGGTCTCATCAGCACGGTAGTGCACCAGCACCAGCCGCGTACTGGTACGTGCCTGTGCCGGTCGGCCGAAGGTCAGCGCGCTGAGATCGATCACCGGTACGACCGCGCCACGATAGGCAAACACTCCGGCCACCCAGGCCGGCGCCTTGGCAATTGGCTTTAGCGGCACGCGCGGCAGTACTTCGGCCACGTCGATCGCTTGTAAGGCATAGCGCTCGTCGCCGATGCGAAACACCAGAAACAAGGACTGCTTTGCCGGCGCCACGGCGGCGCGTCTGCCTGCGAGTTCGCTCATCAGACTTTGAATCGCGATACGCCGCCACGCAAGCCCACAGCCACCTGGCTCAGTTCGTCAATGGCGAAACTGGCCTGGCGCAGGGACTCGACTGTCTGGCTGCTGGCATCACCCAGCTGTACCAGCGCATGGTTGATCTGCTCCGCGCCGGTGGCCTGAGCCTGCATGCCTTCGTTGACCATCAGCACCCGAGGCGCCAGCGCCTGGACCTGATGGATGATCTGCGACAGCTGTTCGCCGACCTGCTGCACCTCGGACATGCCGCGGCGCACTTCCTCGGAGAACTTGTCCATGCCCATGACACCCGCCGACACCGCCGACTGGATCTCGCGCACCATTTGCTCGATGTCGTAAGTGGCCACGGCAGTCTGGTCCGCCAGGCGCCGGACTTCGGTGGCAACCACGGCAAACCCGCGGCCGTATTCCCCGGCTTTTTCCGCTTCGATGGCGGCGTTGAGCGACAGCAGGTTGGTCTGGTCGGCCACCTTGACGATGGTCACCACCACCTGATTGATGTTGCCGGCTTTCTCATTGAGGATCGCCAGCTTGGCGTTGACCAGGTCGGCAGCCCCCATCACCGAATGCATGGTGTCTTCCATGCGCGCCAGGCCTTGCTGGCCAGAACCCGCCGCCACCGAGGCCTGGTCGGCGGCGGAGGAGACTTCAGTCATGGTGCGCACCAGGTCCCGCGAGGTCGCGGCGATTTCCCGGGAAGTCGCGCCGATCTCGGTGGTGGTGGCCGCTGTTTCAGTGGCCGTGGCCTGCTGCTGCTTGGACGTGGCGGCGATCTCGGTCACCGAAGTCGTCACCTGTACCGACGAGCGCTGGGCTTGCGACACCAGCGCAGTGAGTTCGGTCATCATGTCGTTGAAGCCGGTTTCGACGGCGCCAAACTCATCCTTGCGATCCAGGTTGAGACGGCCGCTGAGGTCACCGGTGCGCATGATTTCGAGGATGTTCACGATGCGGTTCATCGGCGCCATGATGGCGCGCATCAACAGCAGGCCGCACAGGCCGGCGGCCAGCACCGCTATCAGCAGGGAGATGCCCATGATGATCTTGGCCGTGAGTACCGCGTTATCGATGGCAATGATGTCCTGGTCGGCCACGGCCTTGTTCTGGCGAATGATGTCATTGAGCTTGACCCGCCCGGCTTTCCAGGCCGGGGTCAACTGCTCGTCGAACATGCGGATCGCTTCGACTTCCTGATTGCGCTTGTGCAAGTCGAGCACAGCAGCCAGGGTGTTCTTGTAGTCCTGGTGCAGTTTTTCGAAGGTGGCGTACTCGACCTTGTCCTCATCCGTGGTGACAGTGCCGCGGTAGTTGCTCATCTGCTCCAGCAAACGGGCTTCGAAGGCATTGAACTCGGCTTCGTCCGCAGCACTCACACCCTGCCCCTCCTTGAGTCCGAGCATGTGCTGGATCTGCAGGTAACTGTCGGACCAGGCGCCGCGGATCATCGAGCTGTAATACACCCCGGGCAACGCATCTTCACGAACACTGGCCTCACTTTCCTCGATCTTGAGCAGACGGGAATAGGAAACGATGACCATCAGCAGCATGATGGCGATGATTACCGCAAAGCTCGCCAAAATGCGTTGGCGCAACGTCCAGTTCTTCACAGTCATTCCTCGGGGCCATATCAAATGCTGCCGAGTATAGCTGAGGGCGCTGTTTCATTTATAAGACAGATGCAGACCAGTTCTCATCCCGATGAATGAGGAAGGCGGCGTGGCTGCAAATGACCACGCCGGCGAGCCAGCCCTACACGACAGCCTGGCGCACCTGTTTCTCCAGTTCAACCTTCAAACCCGGCTCGAGTTTGAGTTGGCGCGCCAGCTCTTCCAAGTAGGATTTCTCCATATAGCTTTCCTCATCCACGAGCATCACGCTGGCGATGTACATCTCGGCCGCCATCTCCGGGGTGCTGGCGGCGCGGGCAACGTCTGCGGGGTCCAGCGGCTTGTTGAGCTCGGCGTGCAACCAGTGCTGCAATTCCTGATCGTTGTCGAGCTTAATGAATTCGCCTTCGATCAGCTCACGTTCGCGCTCATCGACATGACCATCCGCCTTGGCCGCCGCCACCAGCGCCTTGAGGATCGCCTGGCTGTGCTCCTCAACCTGGGCGGGCGGCACCCGGTCCACGGTTTGCGGTTCCTGCTTCGGTGCCGTGCCCTGCTGCGCCTGCCAGTTGCCATAAGCCTTGTAGGCAATGACACCGAGCGCCGCGAGGCCACCGTAGATGGCGACCTTGCCGCCGACCTTGCGCACCTTCTTGTTACCCATCAACAGGCCCATTGCACCTGCCGCCAGAGCGCCGCCACCAGCGCCGGACAGCAGCCCGCCGAGACCGGACGATTTGCCGGCACCACCGAGCAAGCCGCCCAGCCCGCCGCTGGATGACTTGTTGTGCGAGCCTCCGGCCTTGTTTTGCAGCAGGTCCTGGCCGGACTTGAGCAGTTGATCGAGTAATCCACGGGTAATCATGTGCGCCTCCAAACATTCGGTCTATGGACAGATAAGGCCATCAGCCTAGAGCGAAAGTGCCCGAGGACCGCGGGCGAGAGTGCTTCGGGATGTTGCATGCTTTCACACGCTGCGCGCCTCCCCATCGGAATAAAAGATATAAACTCCTCCTCATCTAAAAATAACGCCCACCGGGTAATTCTTCATGATGACCTTGCGTCAGATCCGTCATTTCATTGCAGTGGCCGAGACCGGCTCGATCTCAGCCGCCGCGCAAACTGCGTTCATTTCCCAGTCAACGCTGACCCTGGCCATCCAGCAACTGGAGCAGGAGATCGGCGTAGGGCTGTTCAACCGCCATGCCAAGGGCATGACGCTGACCCACCAGGGGCATCAGTTCCTGCGCCAGGCGCACCTGATCCTGGCAACCGTGGACAACGCCAAGCGCAGCCTGCAACAGAGCACGGACCAGGTCGCCGGGCAGTTGATCATCGGCGTGACCAGCCTCGTCGCCGGCTACTACCTCGCTGATCTGCTCACGCGATTCCAGCGCGCCTATCCCAACGTGGAACTCCGTGTGATGGAGGACGAACGGCCCTATATCGAGCATCTGCTGGTCAGCGGCGAGATTGATGTAGGCGTTTTGATTCTCTCCAACCTGGAGGATCGCCACGCCTTGCAGACCGAGGTCCTGACCCATTCCCCCCACCGCCTGTGGCTACCGGCCCAGCATCCGCTGCTGGAACACGACAGCATCAACCTGGCTGACGTCGCGCGCGAGCCGCTGATCCAGCTCAACGTTGACGAAATGGACCGTAACGCTCAGCGCCTGTGGTGCAGCGCCGGCCTGCAACCGCGGATCACCCTGAAAACCGCCTCGACCGAGGCGGTGCGTAGCCTGGTCGCCGCCGGATTGGGGGTTTCGATCCAGCCGGACATGACTTATCGCCCATGGTCGCTGGAGGGCGACATCATTGAGGCCCGCCCCATCGCCGATCTCAGCCAGACCCTCGACGTCGGCCTGGCCTGGCGGCGCGGTACGGCCCGCCCTCCATTGGTCGACCCCTTTCTGACTGTAGCCCGCGAACAACCCCACGGCGGGCGCAAGCCATCTATTTAATCGAACGCCACCTTCAGTATTTAGTATTTGTCGACCTCGGGGCCTCAGACTAGTCTTGTTACATCTATATAAGACGGCCGGGCCCCAGTCGCTGGGAGCACCATGGCCACACAAGAAAAGAGAACCCGAAAAATGGCTGGCGCGCAGACTCCGATCTTCACCGCGTTATTGATCGACGGCGAACTGGTCCCGGGCCAAGGCTTTGTCGAGCCGATTCTCAGCCCGGCTACCGGTGAAGTGCTGACCCACATTGCCGAAGCCAGCACCGAGCAGGTCGAAGCCGCCATCCTTGCGGCCCATCGCGCCTTTGCCAGCTGGTCGCGTACCACCCCGCAACAGCGCTCGGTGCTGCTGCTGGATATCGCCAACGCCATCGAAAAAAACGCCGACCTGCTGGCCCGCCTGGAATCGCTGAACTGCGGCAAGCCACTGCACCTGGCCCGCCAGGATGACCTCAGCGCGACGGTTGATGTGTTCCGCTTCTTCGCTGGCGCCGTGCGTTGCCAGACCGGCCAACTCAGCGGCGAATACCTGCCGGGCTACACCAGCATGGTGCGACGCGACCCGATCGGCGTCGTGGCGTCGATTGCGCCCTGGAACTACCCGATCATGATGGCCGCGTGGAAAATCGCCCCGGCCCTCGCCGCCGGCAATACCCTGGTATTCAAGCCTTCCGAACACACGCCGCTGTCGATCCTGGCCCTGGCCCCGGCCCTGGCCGAGATCCTGCCGCGCGGCGTGATCAACATCGTGTGCGGTGGGGGCGAAGGCGTTGGCAGTCACCTGGTCAGCCACCCCAAAGTGCGCATGGTGTCGCTGACCGGCGATATCGTCACCGGGCAGAAAATACTGCAGGCCGCTTCGAAAACCCTGAAACGCACACACCTGGAACTCGGCGGCAAGGCACCGGTGATCGTCTGCAACGACGCTGATATCCAGGCCGTGGTCGAAGGTGTGCGCACCTATGGCTACTACAACGCCGGGCAGGATTGCACCGCAGCTTGCCGGATTTATGCACAGGCCGGCATTCACGACCGCCTGGTCGCCGAACTCGGCGCCGCCGTCAGCAGCCTGCGCTTCGCCGGCAAGCGCGATGCCGATAACGAGATTGGGCCGCTGATCAGCACCCGCCAACGTGATCGCGTGGCCAGTTTTGTCGAACGAGCCCTCGGCCAACCGCATATCGAACGCGTCACCGGCGCGGCCGTGCATTCCGGTGCCGGCTTCTATTACCAGCCAACCCTGCTGGCCGGCTGCAAACAGAGCGATGAAATCGTCCAGCGCGAGGTGTTCGGCCCGGTCGTGACCGTGACCCGCTTCGAGGAACTGGAACAAGCGGTGGATTGGGCCAACGACTCGGAATACGGCCT
>NZ_JBEVDL010000096.1:0-3007 GCF_040514055.1 Pseudomonas sp. | reverse complement strand
GTGAGGTGCTGGGCGACAAGGCTGATGGCATCACCTTTATCTCCCTTACCAGTGATCCGCTGCGCGATACGCCGGCGGTACTCAAGGCTTACACCTTGAAGCAGGGCGTCGATGGCCCCCACTGGCTTTTTCTCACCGGCGACAAGGCACAAATGGACCTTGTACTGGGGCGCATCGGCCAGATTGTGCCGACTCCCGAGCAGCACTCGACGCAGCTGATTGTCGGTGACGTGGCCAACAAGCGCTGGAGCAAGATCCGTCCCGATGCACCGGCCGCCGCCATTGCCCAGCGCTTGCAGTTGCTGACAATGCCCGTGGCCAGTCGTTGAGCACGCGCCATGAACATTGCCCTCGTCCTCGGCCTGCTACTGATTGGCGGCATCAATCTCACCGCCAATGCGTTGCCGCTGAGCCCCAGCGAAAGCGCCGGTAAACGGCTGTATCGTGAGGGCGTGTCGGCAAGCGGTGAGCCGATCATGGCGCGGGTGGGCGCGGCGGACATGTTGCTGCCCGCCACCAGCCTGCCCTGCGCCAATTGCCATGGCGCCGATGCCCAGGGGCGACCCGAAGGCGGGGTACGGCCGCCGGACATCAGCTGGTCGCGGCTCTCCAGCAGTTACGGGCAGCAGCAGATCAACGGTCGCAATTACCCGGCCTACAACGAGGGCGCATTGGCCCGGGCGATCCAGGAAGGGCGCGATTCGGCGAATAATCGGCTCGACCCGGCGATGCCCCGGTTCGTGCTGTCGATGAATGATCAGCGCAACCTCACGGCCTACCTCAAGCGCGTGGCCGATGATCGCGACCCCGGGTTGACCGCCGACAGCCTGCACTTGGGCACCTTGTTGCCGAGGCAGGGGCCGCTGAGCACGGAGGGCGCCACGGTGGCGGCGGTGCTCAAGGGCAGCGTGGCGCGGATTAACGAGGCGGGCGGGATCCATGGCCGGCAATTGCGCCTGACCATCCTCGATCCGGGCCCGGACCGCGCCAGTGCCAAGCAGGCGCTGGACCGCTTGATTGAGCAGGAACAGGTGTTCGCCCTGATCGCACCCCTGGCGCCTGCGCTCGACACCGAACTGGTCACGCGGCTGGAACGCGCCGGCATTCCACTGATCGGGCCGCTCTCGTTGCAGGGCATGGCCCCGGCCAGTCGGCAGATTTTCGAACCGCTGTCAGGGCTGCGCGAGCAACTGATCGCCTTGGCCGACTACGGTGCCGCCAATTTGCGCTTGCTCCAGGGACCGACGCTGATTGTCTACCCGGACGAGCCGAGCCAACAGCAGACGGCGCAGAACCTCGGCCAGTACCTGCAAGATCACGCCTGGCAGCAAGTGCGGCTGCAGGCCTACAACTCGGCGCAGGACGAGTTGCCGCTGGGCTCGCGATCGGTGTTTTACCTGGGCAGCGGCGTCGGTTTCAGTCGCTTCGCCGAGCGCCTGCAAACGGCGGGGCAGGTGCCTTACCTGTTCGCCGCGTCGAATCAGGTGGCAGGTGACCTGTTTCAATTGCCCAGCGGGTTTTCCCGGCGGGTGTTTCTGGCCTATCCGTTCGTGCCCAGTGACTGGACGCTGGCCGGGCGCCTGGCCTTGACGCAACTGCGCGAGCACCAGGGGCTCGGCGGTGAGCACGCGGTGCTGCAAGTCGGCGCCTACAGTTCGATGCTGCTGCTCAGCGAAGGCATGAAACAGGCCGGGCGCGACGCCAGCCGCGAAAAACTCATCAGTGCCCTGGAAGGGTTGCACGATTTCGACACCGGGCTGACCCCGCTGCTCAGCTTCGGTCCGGGTCGCCGACTGGGCTTGAGCGGTGCCCACATCGTCACCGTAGATTTGCCCGACCAGCGCTTCTTTCTGGTCGCACCGTACAAACCGATTGCCGTGACACCCTGAAAAGAGGGCTGATGATGAAACTCAAGACGCTGCTGATTCTGCTGACGATGTGGGTCCCCGTGGCCTTCTGCAGCAACGGCCCGGCTGCCGCACGGGTCAATGGCGAGGAAATTTCCGAGTTCCGTCTCGAGCGCTATTTTGCCGAATACCTGGAGGACCAGGGCCGCGCAGTGGGCAGCATTCGCAACCCCAAGGCGTACAAGCAATTGCGCCAGAAAGCACTGGATGCGCTGATCGACAAGGAGTTGCTGTGGCAGGAAGCGCGCAAACGCGGGGTGAAGATCAGCGATGAGGTCGTACAAAGCCAGGTTGAGCAGACGCGGCAAGCGATGGGTGGGGCCGAGGTGTTCGCCCGCCGCCTGGAAGACGCCGGTTTCGACGAAGCCACCTTTATCGAGTACACGCGCCGTGAGCTCGCGGCGCAAAAGGTGTTCGCCGACCTGCTCCAGGTGGCTGAGCCGGACGAAAAACAGGTCCGCGCGTTCTACGAGCAACACCGCGCCGAAATGAGCACACCCGAGCAAATCCAGGCGCGGCACATCCTGGTCAAAGTGCCTCAGGGCGCCGATGCCGCCACCGTTGAAGCCGCCCGGCTACGCTTAGAGGAGATGCGGGTGAAAATCAGCCAGGGCGAGGACTTTGCCAGCGTTGCCCGGGCCGGCTCCGAAGATGCTTCCGCCACCGAAGGCGGGGATCTGGGCTATTTTCCCCGTGGGCGCATGATGCCGGAATTCGAAGCCGCGGCATTTGCGCTGGCGCCGGGATCCGTCAGCGCGCCAGTGCGCACACCGTTGGGCTGGCATTTGATCTACCTACAGAACCACCAGGAGGCGGCCGATGTCTCAGAAGCTCAGGGACTTGAAATGGTTCGGGCTTACCTTGCCCGACAGCAAAAGTCCCAGGCTCGTCTACAAGTTCTGGGGCAGTTGCGATCAAGCAATCGAATCGAGCGGATTGACGACGATTGAAGGTTCCCCCCCAAATGTGGGGAAAGCTTCAGGGGCAATTCCAAGCGCTTCCCCGCCTTTGGGGGACGAGGTTCCTGAACGAAAAGTATTTTTCATGAAAATCATAGAGATGAAGCGGTCGAAAACCGGCGCTCAGTCTGGCATGAAGTG
>NZ_JBEVDL010000092.1:0-3446 GCF_040514055.1 Pseudomonas sp. | reverse complement strand
AACTGTTGCGTGACCCCTCGATCGGCCTGGTGGTGCTGGATGAACTGAACATCGCGCTCAAGCACGGTTATCTCGACCTCGATCAGGTGCTCAGTGACTTGCAGGCCCGTCCGCCGATGCAGCACGTGGTGGTGACCGGTCGCGGTGCCAAGCCGGAGATGATTGAACTGGCCGACACCGTGACCGAGATGGGCGTGGTCAAGCACGCGTTCCACGCCGGGATCAAGGCGCAAAAAGGCGTCGAGTTGTGAGTCAGCCTCGCTGTTGCCCGGCGGTATTGATTGCAGCGCCGGCTTCCGGTCAGGGCAAGACCACCGTGACCGCTGCGCTGGCCAGGTTGCATCGCAACCAGGGGCGCAAGGTGCGCGTGTTCAAGTGCGGCCCGGACTTTCTCGACCCGATGATCCTTGAGCGCGCCAGCGGTGCCCCGGTCTATCAACTGGACATGTGGATGGTCGGCGAGCAGGACAGTCGACGCCTCTTGTGGGAGGCCGCTGGCGAGGCGGACCTGATCCTGATCGAAGGGGTCATGGGGCTGTTTGACGGCACGCCTTCCAGTGCCGACCTTGCGCGGCATTTTGGCGTGCCGGTGCTGGCGGTGATCGACGGCACCGCCATGGCGCAGACCTTTGGCGCCCTGGCCCTGGGGCTGGCGCGCTATCAGGCGGACTTGCCGTTTGCCGGGGTGCTGGCCAATCGCGTGGGCACCTTGCGCCATGCGCAGTTGCTTGAAGGCAGCCTGACGGAGGGGTTGCGCTGGTATGGCGCGTTGTCCCGGGAGACCGGGATCGAGCTGCCCAGTCGTCACCTCGGCCTGGTGCAGGCCAGCGAGTTGAACGACCTCGACCTGCGCCTGGATGCCGCCGCGAATGCCTTGGCCAGCAGTTGTGAAGTAGCGTTGCCACCGGCGGTGGAATTTGCCGCGCCTGATCTGGTTGTTGCCGAACCCTTGCTCGCAGGCGTGCGCATCGCCGTGGCCCGTGATGAGGCCTTTGCATTTACCTATGGTGCGAGCCTGGACCTGCTGCGGGCGATGGGCGCCGAGCTGCGGTTTTTCTCGCCGATTCGTGATGCCATGTTGCCCGAGGCGGACAGCCTTTACCTGCCAGGCGGTTACCCGGAATTGCATCATGCGGCGTTGGCTGGCAACACCTCGATGCTGGCGGCGATCCGCGCGCACCATGGCGCGGGCAAACCGTTGCTGGCCGAGTGCGGCGGGATGCTGTATCTGCTCGATTCGTTGACCGACGTCGATGGCACGCGTGCCGAACTGGTGGGATTGCTGGCCGGAGATGCCGTCATGCAAAAGCGCCTGGCTGCATTGGCCTTGCAGGTGGTGGAACTGCCTGAGGGCGCGTTACGTGGGCATACCTACCATCACTCGCTGACCAGCACCGAGCTGGCACCGATTGCCCGTGGGCTGAGCCCGAATGGCGGGCGTGGGGCGGAGGCGGTTTATCGTCAGGGGCGGATGACGGCTTCTTATGTGCACTTTTATTTTCCGTCGAATCCGGTTGCGGTGGCGGCACTGTTTTTGCCTGACCGGGAGGGCGCCTTGCTCGCGAAAAGGCCATGACCGACGCCACATTCAGTCAGGCCGAACGCGACGCCGTCTACCGCGCCATTGCCGAACGCCGCGACATGCGCCACTTCAGCGGTGGCACTGTCGAGCCCGAGCTGCTGCGGCGTCTGCTCGAAGCCGCGCACCAGGCCCCCAGTGTCGGCCTGATGCAGCCTTGGCGGTTCCTGCGCATCAGCGATCGCACTGTGCGCGCTCAAATCCAGGCCCTGGTGGAAGAAGAGCGGATCCGCACCGCCGAAGCCCTGGGCGAGCGCACCGACGAGTTCATGAAGCTCAAAGTCGAAGGCATCAACGACTGTGCCGAAGTGCTGGTCGCCGCGCTGATGGATGATCGCGAACGCCACATCTTCGGCCGGCGCACCTTGCCGGAAATGGACATCGCCTCGTTGTCCTGCGCCATCCAGAACCTGTGGCTGGCGTCCCGTGCCGAAGGGCTGGGCATGGGCTGGGTTTCGCTATTCGAGCCGCAAGCCCTGGCCGATCTGCTGGGCATGCCGCCGGGAGCAAAGCCGATGGCCGTATTGTGCCTGGGGCCGGTGCAGGAATTTTATCCGGCGCCGATGCTGGTTCTCGAAGGCTGGGCGCAGTCGCGGCCGCTGGGTGAATTGCTGTATGAAAATGTCTGGGGAGAGAGTCAATGAGTGTGGCGTTGTTGACTGTCGCTGCGGTGGGGCTGGATGCGCTGCTGGGCGAACCCAGGCGCTGGCATCCGCTGGTGGCGTTCGGCCGCTTTGCCGATCGCATCGAGCAACGCTTCAACAGTGGTGGAAGAGGGTGGCGCAGCCATGGCGTGACGGCCTGGGTACTCGCCGTAGTGCCGCTGACCTTGCTGGCGACCGCGTTGTCCTGGGCGCCATTGGTGGGTTGGATCGTCGAGATCCTGGCACTGTATTGCGCACTGGGCATGCGCAGCCTTGGCGAGCACGTCGAACCGGTGGCCAGGGCCTTGCGCAGCGATGACCTGGATGAAGCGCGCACTCGCGTCGGTTACCTGGTCAGCCGCCAGACCAGCGAGCTGGATAAAACCGAAGTCGCCCGCGCGGCCACCGAATCCGTTCTGGAGAACGGTAGCGACGCGGTATTTGCCGCCTTGTTCTGGTTTGTCGTCGCTGGCGCGCCGGGGGTGGTGCTCTACCGCTTGAGCAACACTTTGGATGCCATGTGGGGTTATCGCAACGAACGCTTCGAGCGGTTTGGCTGGGCGGCGGCGAAAATCGACGACGTTCTCAACTACATTCCTGCGCGGCTGGTGGCGTTCACCTACGCCTTGCTGGGCAAAACCCGACTGGCACTCAAATGCTGGCGGACCCAGGGGCCGACCTGGGACAGCCCCAATGCCGGTCCGGTCATGGCCGCAGGTGCCGGCGCGCTGGGCGTGGAGCTGGGCGGGGCGGCGATCTACCACGGTGAGCTGCACCAGCGCCCGCCACTGGGTGAGGGCTTACCTGCGGACGCGGATTCCATCGACCGTGGCTGGCAATTGGTCCAGCGCGGGGTATGGTTGTGGTTGTTGATTATCTGCGTGGGGGCGGAGTTTTATGCTTGAGCACGGCGGGCGCTTACGCAAAGCGGCAATCGACTATGGTATCGCCGAAGGCGACTGGCTCGACCTGTCCACTGGCCTGGCGCCCTGGCCGTTTCCCATCCCGCAGATCCCGCTGAGAGCGTGGGCGCGGCTGCCGGAAAGCGATGATGGCCTGGAGCAGGCTGCCTGCGATTATTACGGTGCTGCCCAGGTGCTGCCAGTGGCCGGTTCGCAAATGGCAATCCAGCTGCTGCCGCGTTTGCGCCGGGCCGGCAAGGTCGGCGTGCTGTCACCCTGTTACGCCGAGCACGCCGAAGCCTGGCGCCGCAGCGGCTACAT
>NZ_JBEVDL010000082.1:0-21198 GCF_040514055.1 Pseudomonas sp. | reverse complement strand
AAGGGCTGGCTCGAGCCGCTGCGTTACCAGCCGGCGGTCAAAAGCGACGGCAAGGCCGGCGAGCTGGCGCTGCTGCGCATTCGTTACAAGGCGCCGGGGCAACCGGACAGTCGCTTGCTGGAGGTGCCGATCGCGGCCGAGGCGACGGCACCGGCGATTGCCGCGGCCAGCAAGGACCTGCGGTTCGCCGCGGCGGTGGCCGGCTTCGCCCAGCAGTTGAGCGGCGGGCAGTACACCGGCACGTTCGGCCTGGCCGCCAGTGCCGAGCTGGCCCGGGGGGCCAAGGGTGACGACCGGTTCGGGCTGCGCGGCGAGTTTATCCAGCTGGTCGAACTGGCGCAGAGTCTGCAACCCGCTTCAACGGCGCCCCCCACCAGCGATTGAAGACGAACTTCGAGTCGGTTTGATACTCTGATTCTGCACACTGGTGTGCGGTAAGCTGTAGCCAGGTGTCGGCTGGCGGCATTGAACCCACGGGCCACCGCTGCCACTTGCCTCGCGCGTTCGCGGATGCAGGATGACCCTGCCGAAACGGCAGGTCATTGCAGCATGACTTGCCAGACCGACGTCCGCACGCCAGGATGAGGTCCATTCTCAGAGAGCTTGAACGGCTTATGAGCGCTTTTCGCCCCTGTATGCTGGTACTGGCTGCCATGTTGTTAGGCGCCTGTGACGCTACCGACAGTCCGCCGGAACGCAAGCCGACACCGGCACCGGTCCCTGCGACCGCGACCACTACGGCAGCTGCACCCGTCGCAGCGCCAGTCGTTGAGCCTGGGCCGGCAGCCGCCGCGCCGCAGTCGCCTTCGCCCTTTGCCGCACCGACGCTGGAGCCGGCCCCGCCATCAACGCCTGAAACGGCTGCGGAGGCCCCTGTGCAGGCCTTTACGCCTGAGCTGCAGCTGCCAAAAAAAGCCGAGCCCGAACCCGAGCCGATGGTGCCGGTGAAAAAACTCGAACCGGTGGTCGTGGCGCCTGCGCCTGCGGTGCTCAAACCCGTGGTAAAAAAGAACCCGACACCGGTGGCGCCGTCCAAGGCCCCCGCAGTGGAGCAGGCCGAGGTGCCCAAGGCGCCACTGGACCTGCGCTTGCCGGCAGAGTTGGTGGACAGCCTGCAGCCGAAGGACCAGCCCAGGGAAACCGACACGGCGTTATTGCCGCCGATGTTCGGCGAAAAGGTTGGCGACGATCCCTTCCAGTTGAATGGGCGTTTGATCACCAAGGAGCGCGAGGACGTGATCGAGGGCGCCGAACTGCAGTTCGAATTCAAACGCTGAGCGCCGGCGCCACGGCCACCGGTCTGGCAAGCCTACAAACCCAGGGCACTCAGCCCGGGATGCGTGTCGGGGCGCCGCCCCAGGGGCCAGTGAAAGTGGCGCTCACCTTCATCGATGGCCAGGTCGTTGATGCTGGCGTAGCGCAGCTGCATCAACCCCTGTCCATCGAACAGCCAGTTTTCGTTGCCGTAGCTGCGAAACCAGCGCCCTTCGGCATCCTGCCATTCGTAGGCGAAACGCACGGCGATGCGTCGCTCGTCATGGGCCCAGAGCTCCTTGATCAAGCGGTATTCGCGCTCGTGCTGCCATTTGCGCGTCAGAAAATCCTCGATCGCCTGGCGACCCTGCACGAACTCATTGCGGTTGCGCCAGCGACTGTCCGGCGTATAGGCCTGGGCGACCCGAGCGGGGTCGCGGCTGTTCCAGCCATCTTCGGCCAGGCGGACTTTTAACGCGGCGCCGGCGGGGGTAAAGGGTGGCACGGGAGGACGACTGTCCATGGCAACTCCTGCGTGGTGGTGGTTTCGGGGAACGCTTAGAACCTGGGGCTATTTTTTTGGCAACGCGGCGCGTGTGGCGATTCTCCTCCGGCCCTAAAGCTCCAGTACCAGCGGCGGGCCGTGCTTATCGGCGTCGGCCGGGATGGCGCAGCAGATCAGCACCTCATCCTCTGCCGGCGCAAGGGCGGGGGCGTGCGGGTAGTGCACCTGGCCACTGAGCAGGCGGGTGGCGCAGCTGCCGCAGGAGCCGCTGCGGCAGCTGAAGGCCGGGGTCAGCCCTTGGCGCTGGGCCAGGTCCAGCAGGGTACCGCTGGCCGGCGTCCAGTCGGCGGTTTTGGCCGAGCGTTGGAACTGCACCGGCACCGGCGACGTGGCAGCCAACGCCTGCGCGTGTTCCGCGGATGCGGGCGCCGGCTGTCGGCGCACACCCGACGGGCCAAAGGTTTCGGTGTGGATACGGGCGTCGTCGATATTCAGTGCCCTGAGCCCGTCGTACAGCTCCTGGGTAAAGCCACTGGGACCGCAGAGGTAAAAATCGAAGTCGTCGAAGGGCAGCACCGCCTTAAGCAGCTCGATATCGATGCGTCCCGCTAGGGGCTGCGCCT
This sequence comes from Pseudomonas sp., assembly GCF_040514055.1. GTDB lineage: Bacteria > Pseudomonadota > Gammaproteobacteria > Pseudomonadales > Pseudomonadaceae > Aquipseudomonas. Next base: position 18,816 of record NZ_JBEVDL010000082.1, on the reverse strand, counting down.
CGGCTGGTCGCGTACCCGGCTCCGCCTGGCTGAGCAGGCGCGCCACGCGCAGGTGGTCACCGGCCTGGCGCTGCAGCGCGTCGACTTCCTCGACGAAGGCCAGGTCGTCCGGCCGCCGGGCGCCCTGGAACCACCAGACGCGACGGGCGCGGCGCAGCCGCGCATTCTGATAGAGCACCTCACGCAGCATCGCCAGCAGCGGCGTGACCCCGACCCCGGCACTCAGCAACACCAACGGCCGGCGCGAGTCGCCGTCCAGCGTAAACCCACCCTGGGGCGCCCGTGCCGCCACCCGGCTACCCACGGCGAGGTGTTCGTGCAGCCAGCGTGATCCCTGCCCGTCCCGTTGTACGCTGATGCGCAGGAAAGGGGCGGACGGTGCGCTGGACAGGCTGTAGCTGCGCAGCAAGGGTTGTCCCTGACCGGTAATCGGCAGCCGCAGCGTCAGGTGCTGTCCGGCCTGGAAGTTCGCCACGCCGGCCTGGTCCGCCGGTTCCAGGTAGAAGGAGCGAATACGCGCGCTCTCGTCGACCACCCGGGTCACCCGCAGCGGTCGCCATTGCCGGCCCAGGGCCACGCCGCGCAGGCGGGCGTCGGCCGCGGGCCAGCTGCCGGTCATCAGGCTGTTGGGCGAGTAGTCCTGAAACTGGCCACGCCAGCTCAGCGCGGCGGGGCGGCGCACCAGCTGCTCGACCCGAAAGCGCCAGAGGCGTTCGGCGCCCTGGAAGGCCGCGATCTGCGGCCCCTCGAGAATCAGCTCGGTGGAGCCGGAGAGCTGCAGCAACTCGCCGCTGACGAAATCGATAAAGAGCAGGCCGGCGCGGGGGTTGAGCAGCAGGTTGCCGAGGGTGTTGAAGTGCAGGTTGCCGGCAAAGTCGGGAATGGTCAGGCAGTCCTCCTCGACCTTGACGAACCCGGCTTGGCCACCGCGATGGGAACAGTCCACCGCGCGACTGCCATCCGCATGCTCGACATAGCTGCTGACAAAGAAGGTATCGGCCGCACCGATCAGTCCGCGGGCCGCCGCATCCAGCCCTGTCTGGCGCTGGACCGGCTGCGGCGCGGCACCGCTGGTGGCATCGGCATTGGACACACGCCGCTGGATATATTGCGGGCAATTGCCAAAGGCCTGGGACACGGCCAGCGTCAGCCCGTGCTTATCCATCGCCGTGACCTGACCGTTAACCCGGTTACGCCGGCGGCTATGCAATTCGATGCCCAGTAGCCCGATCGCGGCACCGGGGGCGAGGCCGGCCGCTGCCGGGTCGTCGGCTTCGAAGCGGCCATCGAGCCGCAAGGTCCGGGCATCGGGTGTCTGGATAAAGCCTGCCGGCCCTTCGAGGATGCCGGTCCAGGGAGCGCCCTGGGCGTTCACCGAGCCGTAGAGGAGAAACGGCAGTTGGCGGTAGAACGCGCGGTGTTGCTCGGGCATATGGTCACGGATGACCTGGCGGCCGAGACGCTCCATGCCTTCGCTGACCCCGACCTGGGCCTGCAAGTGTTTTTCCCCGGCGTGCCAGGGCGAGGCAGTGGTTGCGTTGGGCTCAGGGGACGCTGACATGGCGCAGGCTCCAGTGCGGGGCGGGCCACCTGCGCGGGCCATGGCCGTGGCAGGTGGCGCAGGGTCATACGCTGTGCAGGCCGACGGCGCTGCGCGGCATGGGCACGAATCCGGGCAAGGCCTCGATGCGCGACAGCCAGCCGCGCAGGTGCGGGTAGTCGGCCAGGGATACATTGCCCTCGGGTGCATGGGCGATGTAGCTGTAGGCGGCAATATCGGCCAGGGTCGCCTGGTCGCCCGCCAGGAAGGCGCTGTGGCGCAGTTCCCCCTCGACCACCTGGAGCAGGGCGTGGGATAGGGCAATGCACTGCGCGGCGTTGTAGGGCGCGCCGAACACCGTGATCAGCCGTGCGCGGGCCGGCCCGGCGGCGATCTGCCCGGCGGCCACCGACAACCAGCGCTGCACCTTGGCCTGTGCCACCGGCTCGCTCGGCAGCCAACGGCCGTTACCGTAGCGGGTTGCCAGGTACACCAGGATCGCGTTGGAATCGCTGAGCAGGGTGCCGTTGTCATCGATCACCGGCACCTGGCCAAAGGGGTTGAGGGCGAGGAACTCGGGCTGTTTGTGGGCGCCGTTGGCCAGGTCGACGAACACCAGTTCGCTCGGCAGGCCGAGCAGCGAGAGCATCAGTTCGACCCGATGGGCGTGGCCGGAAAGGGGGTGGTGATAGAGTTTGATCGGTTGGATGGACATGCGGCACTCCAGGGGCAGCGGGGGAAAGCAGCGCCCTGCCTGGTGAACTGCCTGGCCCATGCGGCGCTGATGGAGTGCATCATCCGTCTAACGATCAGTCTGAGGAATGGCCAGAAATGGCAATCCTTTATTTCAATAAATGAAATAAATAACCGCCGACACAAGCGTGGATCCGGGCGTGGGTGCTGCTGGCCGACTGACGCTGCAGGCGACAGGCGCTGGCGGAGCAGGGGGTAGAGCGGTGCGCGTCGCCGCCGGAACCGGTCGGCGACGCGTAGCGAGTTTTAGTCGACAAACAGGTCGGGGATCAGGGTGCCGCCGGCCGGGTCGAAGCGGTACTGTTCGAACTCGCTCTGACCCTGCTCGCGCAAAATATCCTCGTCGATCAGCAAACGGCCGGTGATGCTGCGGTCGCTGCTGCAGAGAATGCCATGGGCGGCGTCGGCCATGATCGCGACGGTGCGCGCGCGCTTGAAGGCGTCACGGCTGCCCAGCTCGAATTCGATGGCGGCAGTGGCGATCATGGTTTTGGGCCACAGCGAGTTGACGCTGATGCCGTACTTCTTGAATTCCTCGCTCATGCCCAGGGTCAGCATGCTCATGCCGTACTTGGTCACCGTGTAGGGACCGTGCTGGGCGAACCATTTGCTGTCCATGTTCAGCGGCGGCGACAGGTTGAGGATGTGCCCGCTGGCGCTTTTTTTCAGGTAGGGCAGGGCCGCCTGGCTGCAGACCATCACCGCGCGGGTATTGATCTGGAACATCAGGTCGAAGCGCTTGGCTTCCAGCTGCTCGACGCCGACCAGTTTGATCGCGCCGGCATTGTTGATCAGGATATCGATGCCGCCGAAGTGCTCGGCGGCCTGGGCCATGGCGACTTTGACCGCCTGCTCGTCGCGCACGTCCAGTTGCAGGGCCAAGGCCCGACCGCCGGCGGCCTCGACTTCGGCGGCCACGCTGTGGATGGTGCCGGCCAGTTTCGCATGGGGCTGCGCGCTCTTGGCCGCGATGACGATATTGGCGCCGTCGGCGGCGGCCTTGAGGGCGAATTCACGACCGATTCCGCGGCTCGCGCCGGTGATAAACAGGGTCTTTCCTGACAGTGACATGGGCGTTCTCCGTGTTGTTGTTTTATGTTGTTTTAATCGGCGGACTACCTGACGGCCATTCTCCCTTGAGTCGGTGAGGGGCTTGCCGGCCCCCTGGAACCTCAGCTGGCCGCGGGCGGTACGTCGGCTTCGATTTCCACCAGCAGCTGGCGGCCCTTGACCTGGTCGCCCCGGCCGACCTGCACCCGGCTGATCCGGCCGGCAATCCCGGCCTTGAGCGGGTGCTCCATTTTCATCGCCTCCAGCACCAGCAGCAGCTGGCCGGGTTGTACCCGATCACCGACCGCCACCAGCACCTCGACGATGGCGCCGTCCATGGGGGCCTTGAGCAGGCCGGAGCCGGCGCGGCCCTGGCCCTCGGCCGGTGCGTGGGTGAGGTCGAGCAGCTCGAGGTTGCCGAAATGGCCCTGCAGCCACAGGCGCTGGCCCTCCAGGTGATAGGCCTGGCGGCGCTGTACGCCGGCGATCTCCAGGCGCGCCCAACGGCCATCGGCGCTCAGCAGGCGCAGTTCGATGCACGCTTCGCCGACCTGCACCGCCAGGCGCGGCTGCGCTCCGGACTCGAGGAGCTGCACCTGCAGGCGATGGCGTTGTTCGCCGTACTGCAGCAGCCAGGTCAAGGGCGCGCTGGGGGCGTTGCGCCAGCCCTGCAGCACCGGTTGCCGGGCAAGCGCACTGGCCGAGGCCTGGTACAGCAGGGCGGCGGCGCACGCCAGCTCGGCCGGCGCGGCGACCTGCGGCCGCAGGCTGGGCTCGTCCTGCAAGTGCTCGCCGATAAAGGCGGTGGTGGCATGGCCCGCGGCAAACTGCGGGTGGCCAAGCAGGTTGGCGAGAAAACGCTGGTTGCCGTTGACGCCCAGCAGCACCGAATCCTCCACCGCGCGGATCAGCTTGCGCCGCGCCTCCTCGCGGGTCGCGCCATAAGCGATGATCTTGGCCAGCATCGGGTCGTAGAACGGCGTGATGGCCTGGCCTTCGAGCAGGCCATGGTCGATGCGGATCCCCGGGCCCTGGGCCGGTTCCCAGCGCCGGACGGTACCGGTCTGGGGCAGGAACTCGCGCCCGGTGTCCTCGGCGTAGAGCCGCACCTCCATGGCGTGTCCGGTGAGCGTCACCTGCTCCTGGCTCAGGGGCAGCGCCTGGCCCGCGGCGACCAACAGCTGCCAGGCCACCAGGTCGAGGCCGGTGACCAGCTCGGTCACCGGGTGTTCGACCTGCAGGCGGGTGTTCATCTCTAGGAAGAAAAACTCGCCACTGGCATCCAGCAGAAACTCCACGGTACCGGCCCCGACGTAGTTCACCGAGGCGGCGGCGCGCACCGCGGCCTCGCCCATGGCCCGCCGCAGCTCGGCGGTCATCACCGGGCAGGGCGCTTCCTCGACGACCTTTTGATGGCGACGCTGCACCGAGCAGTCGCGCTCGCCCAGGTAGAGGATGTGGCCGTGCTGGTCGCCGAAGACCTGGATTTCCACATGCCGTGGCGCCAACACCGCCCGTTCGAGAATCAGCTCGCCGCTGCCGAAGGCGTTCTGCGCCTCGGAGCGCGCGGTGCGCAGTTGTTCCAGCAGCTGTTTGGGCTGGTGCACCAAGCGCATGCCACGTCCGCCGCCGCCAGCGCTGGCCTTGATCATCAGCGGATAACCGACCCGCTCGGCCGCCTGGGCCAGGGCCTGTTCATCCTGATCGGCGCCCTGGTAGCCGGGTATGCAGGGCACGCCGGCGTCGAGCATGGCCAGTTTCGACAAGCGTTTGCTGCCCATCAGGTGGATGGCTTCGACGCTGGGGCCGATAAACACCAGGCCGGCCGCCTGGCAGGCCTCGGCGAAGGCGGCGTTTTCCGAGAGAAAACCGTAGCCCGGGTGCACCGCGTCCGCCCCGGTCTGGCGCGCCGCCTCGAGCAAGGCCGGGATATTCAGGTAGGAATCCTTGACCGCCGCCGGGCCGATGCACACGGCCTCGTCGGCCAGCTGCACATGCCGGGCATCGGCATCGGCACCGCTGTACACGGCAACGCTGCGGTAGCCCAGTTCATGGGCGGTGCGCATCACCCGGCAGGCGATCTCGCCGCGGTTGGCGATCAGTATCTTGTTGAAACTGGGCATCTGCGTGCTCCTGCAAAACCATTTCAGGCTGACGGGGCGGGCGTTATCGATCCAGCGGCCACCGTCGCGTCGAACGTAACCCCGAGACCGCTACTGCGCCCAACGGGGCGGGCGCTTCTGTACAAAAGCCAGGGTTCCCTCGCTGCCTTCGGCACCCACCACGGCCTCGGCGAACAGCCCGGCGGCGCGGTCCAGCAACGGCGCCAGCGCTTCCCGCTCGCTGGCCAACAACAGGGCCTTGGTCGCGGCGTTGGCCCCCGGGGCACAGCGTTTGATCAGTTGCAGTTGCTCGTCCAGGCGCTCGGCCAGGGCTTGGGCGTCGCTTTCGACAAAGTGCACCAGGCCCAGGCGCGCGGCTTCCCGACCGTCGAAGCGAGCGGCGGTCAGGGCCAGGCGGCGGGCCTGGGTCAAACCGATGCGTTGCACCACAAAAGGCGCGATCTGCGCCGGCAGGATACCCAGGCTGGTTTCCGGCAAGCCGAACCGCGCGTCGCTGTGGGCCAGGGCGATATCGCAGACACAGGCCAGGCCGAAGCCGCCGCCGAGGACCGCGCCCTGCACCACCGCGAGGGTGACCTGAGGCGCCTGCTGGACTTCTTCGAGCAGCGCGCCGAAGGCGCGGTTCAGGTCGCGGTAAGCGGATTCGCCCGCGGCCCGCGCCGCGGCCATGTCCTTGATATCGCCGCCAGCGCAGAAGTGCCCACCGGCACCGACCAATACCAGGGCGCGCACCGTGGCGTCCCCGCGCACCGCGGCCAGCACCGCGCGCAATTCCTCGACCATCTGCAGGCTCATGGCGTTGCGGCTGTCCGGCCGGTTGAGGGTGATATGCAGCACACCCGCCTGGGCATCCAGCAACAGGGTGTCGCAGTTAGGTAGAGCGGACATCCGTTATTCCTCGTACAAAGACGCTGAGACTGAAGCGCGTGGCGTCGATACCCAGAGTGGGCGGGTTGATGGCTATCGCTGCGCTCAACCCAGCCTACGTGTTTACTTTTTCTTGCCGGGCAGGATGCCCATCAACTTGCAGATGATGCCCAGCATGATCTCGTCCGCCCCTCCGCCGATGGAGACCAGGCGCACATCGCGGTAGGCACGCGAGACCGGGTTGTCCCACATAAAGCCCATGCCGCCCCAGTACTGCAGGCAGCTGTCGCTGACCTCGCGGCCCAGGCGACCGGCCTTGAGCTTGGCCATGGAAGCCAGCTTGGTCACGTCGCGGCCTTTCACGTATTGCTCGGTGGCCTGGTAGACCAGGGCGCGCAGGCATTCGATCTCGGTCTGCAGCTCGGCCAGGCGAAAGTGGATAACCTGGTTGTCGATCAGCGGTTGGCCGAAGGTCTGCCGCGCCTTGCAGTACTCGATGGTGCTGTCGACGCAGTACTCCAGGCCCTTGATCATATTGGCCGCGCCGAACAGGCGTTCCTCCTGGAACTGCAGCATCTGCATCATAAAACCGGCGCCCTCATGGCCGATGCGATAGCGCTGCGGCACCCGCACGTTGTCGAAGAACACCTGGGCGGTCTCGGAGCTGCGCATGCCGAGCTTGTCCAGGTGCGGGCTGATGCTGATCCCGGGGGTATCCATCGGCACCACGATCAGCGACTTGTTGACGTGGGGCTTGTCGTCGGAGGTGTTGGCCAGCAGGCACATGAAGTCGGCGGACGGCGAGTTGGTGATCCACATCTTGCTGCCGTTGATCACGTAGTCGTCGCCGTCCTTTTTCGCCTGGGTCTTCAGACCGGCGACATCGGAGCCCGCGCCGACCTCGGAGACGCCGATGCAGCCGACCATTTCGCCGGTGATCGAGGGGCGCAGGAACTGCTCGCGCAATTCATCCGAGCCGAAACGGGCCAGCGCCGGGGTGCACATGTCGGTCTGCACGCCGATGGACATCGGGATGCCGCCGCAGTGGATGGTGCCGAATTCCTCGGCGGCGACAATCGAATAGCTGTAGTCCAGGCCCATGCCACCGAACTTCTCCGGTTTGGATATGCCCAGCAGGCCCAGCTCACCGGCCTTGCGAAAAATTTCGTGGATCGGGAAACGGCCGTCCTTTTCCCACTGGTCGACGTGGGGATTGATTTCCTTGTCGACGAAATTGCGCACGGTGCGCCGCAGTTCTTCGTGTTCCTGGGTAAAGACCATGGTGCTTCTCCTAGTCGGGTTCCGCCTCTCCGTGCGGAGAGGAGGCGGGACGGGCTTAGCCCGCCCTCTCGGGGGAAACGCGGCTCACAGGCGCGCCACGCCAAAGGTGTTGGCGCTGAGGGGGCGCAGGGCCGCCTCGGCACAGAGGTCGAGCAGAAAGCCCAGCAGGGTGCGGGTGTCCCGTGGATCGATCAGGCCGTCGTCCCACAGGCTGGCGGTGCCGTAGAGCGCGGTGGACTGGCTGTCGAGCTTTTGCGCGGTGACGGTTTCCAGCATGTCGAGCATCTTCGGATCGGCGTCCTTGCCTTCCTTGCGGTGCTTGTCCTCGGTGACGATGCGCAGCACCTTGCCGGCCTGGGCACCGCCCATCACGGCGGTGCGGCTGTTCGGCCAGGCGAAGATAAAGCGCGGGTCCAGGCCGCGTCCGCACATCGCATAGTTGCCCGCGCCGTAGGAGCCACCGACCACCACCGTGAGCTTGGGGACCCGGCAGTTGGCCACCGCCTGAATCAGCTTGGCGCCATGTTTGATCACGCCGTTCTGCTCGGAGTCGGTGCCGACCATAAAACCGGTGGTGTTGTGAAAGAACAGGATAGGCGTGTTGCTCTGGTCGCACAGCTGGATAAATTGCGCGGCCTTGACCGCCCCCTTGGGGGTGATGGGGCCGTTATTGCCGATAAAGCCGCAGGGCTGACCCTCGATCTGCAGGTGACCGCACACCGTTTGCGTGTCGAACTCGGCCTTGAAGTCGAGAAACTGCGAGCCGTCGGCGATACGGGCGATGATCTCACGGACGTCATAGGGTTTTTTCGCGTCCGCCGGAATCAACCCCAGCAGCTCCTCGGTCGGGTACAGGGGTTCCTCGTAATGCTTGGGCGGGCGAGCCGGCAGGCGCGCATTCCACGGCAGCATCGCGACGATCTCGCGGGCGATGCGCACCCCGTCGGCGTCGTTTTCGGCCAGGTATTCGGCGGTGCCGGCGACCTGGGCATGCATTTCGGCGCCGCCCAGTTCCTCGTCAGTGGCCACCTCGCCCGTGGCGGCCTTGAGCAAGGGTGGCCCGGCGAGGAACAGCTTGGCCTTGCCCCGTACCACCACCACGTAATCCGACAGCCCGGGCTGATAGGCGCCGCCGGCGGTGGACGAGCCGTGCACCACGGTGATCTGCGGCAGGCCCATGGCCGACATGCGCGCCTGGTTGGCGAAGCCGCGTGCGCCTTCGACGAAGATGTCCGCCGCGTAGTTGAGGTTGGCGCCGCCGCTCTCGGCCAGGGTGATCACCGGCAGTTTGTTCTCGACGGCGATCTGTTGCAGGCGCAGGGATTTTTTCAGGCCCGAGGGGCTGATGGTGCCGCCCTTGATCGCGCTGTTGTTGGCCAGCACCAGGCAGCGCACGCCGGCGACATAACCAATGCCGGCGATAATGCCGCCGCCGGCCTGGGTACCGTCCTTGTCGTCGTGGAGTTTGTAGCCGGCCAGGGAGGCCAGTTCGAGGAACGGCGCACCGGCATCGAGCAGCAGGTTCAGGCGTTCCCGTGGCAGCAGTTGGCCGCGTTTGTCGAACTTGGCCTTGGCTTCCTGGGCCTTGTCCAGCACCTTCTGTTCCGCGTCGCGGAAGGTCGCCAGGGTGGCCAGCATGGCCGCGCGATTGCTGGCGTAGTCGGCGCTGTGGCGGTCCAGCGTGGTTTCGATCAGCGGCATGCCGTCATTCCCCCTGGTCTTTCAGCACATCGGGCAGGTAGGCCCGGTGAAAGCCGTTGTAGGAGTGGCTGTTCTTGGCCTTGTGCAGCGGCCAGGCCCGCGAGCCCTGGGTCGCGGCGCCGTCGATGCGCACGGTGTTGCCGCTGATAAAGGCCGCGCCGGGCGACAGCAGGAACAGGATCGCCGCCGAGACCTCGGATTCGGTGCCGATGCGCTTGAGCGGCACGTGTTCGCGCAGGGTCGGGATCACCGCCTTGAAGGCGCCCTCGTAGGTGTCCATACCGCTGGAGGCGATCCAGCCCGGCGCCACGGCGTTGACCCGCACCCCGGCATAACCCCACTCGAAGGCGGCGGTCTTGGTGAAGTTCTCCATGCCGGCACGGGCGGCGCCGGAGTGGCCCATGCCGGGCATGCCGCCCCACATGTCGGCGAGCATATTGACGATGGCGCCGCCGTGCTTGCTCATGGATTGGTTGAACACTTCACGGGCCACCAGAAAACCGCCGACCAGGTTGGTGCGCACCACGGTCTCGAAGCCTTTCTGGTTGATCGAGGCCAGCGGCGAGGGGTACTGGCCGCCGGCGTTGTTGACCAGGCCGTGGATCGGTCCGTGTTCGGCCAGCACCGCGGCGACCATGGCCTTGACCTGGTCCTCTTCGCGGATGTCGCAGACCTGCCAGCTGACCCGGCCGCCATCCTCGAGGATTTCCCCGGCGGTGGCTTCCAATTTGTGCGCCTTGCGCCCGACCAGCACCACCTGGGCGCCCAGGGCCGCCAGTTCATGGGCGGTGCAACGGCCGATGCCACTGCCGCCGCCGGTGACAAGCACGGTCTGACCGGCGAACAGGTCAGGCTTGAAGATCGAGTCGTATGCCATCGTGGTTAAGGTCCTTGTCGTCGGCGGGGTTACAGGGTATCGGCCAGGGCTTGCGGCAGCGGCACGGGAAACTCCAGCAACTGCTGGGCGAAGGCCTTGCCTTGCGGGTCGATGCGCAGGCTGGCGACACCGCCGCCGCCCAGGGCGTTGTGCAACAGGAAGTTCAGGCCCTGGCAGCCGGGCAAGTACCAGGATTCGACTCGGCCGTTGTGGGGGTCGAGCAGGTGTTCGAACCAGGCGGCCACTGCACTGTTGCTCAGCGCCGCGGCGATCCAGGGCAGGTACTCAGGGCGGCGCGCCAGTACGCCGATGTTGCTGTGGTTACCCTTGTCCCCTGACCGCGCGACGGCCAGGCGGATCAAGGGCACGCTGACGTCGGTCGCCCCCTGGGCCGTGGGCGCCGCCACGGCGGGGGCGGGCGTCTGGGCGGCGGCGGGCAGGGTCGGCAGGGACAGCGGCCGACGCTCGCCGTCCATCTCCACCGCCAGCGGGCAGCGTGTTTTGTCGACCAGAAAGGAGAACAGCCGGATTACCGGGTAGACCGTGGGCCGCCCGCCGACGATGCCGGTCAGACCCGGCGCCATGCCGGTGGCCGCCTGGGCGATCTCGCGGGAAAACAGCACCAGGGCGTCCTTGCGGGCGTGGCGGACCGCCAGCTTGACCACCACTTCACGGCAGTCGCGGCGGCGTCCGCGTGGACCGTAGGTGGCCTCGCTGCCGAGCAACTCCACGTCGACCTGCTGGAACGGCCCCCAACCCCGCTGGGCGAACAGTTCGGCGGTCCTGGCGAGGATCGCCTGGCTGACCCGTTCGGCCTTGGCCACCGCGTCGATACCGGCGATCACGCAGCTGGCGGTGCAGCGAAAGCCGTCCGGGTAGGTGGCCGAGACCTTGTACTGCCCGGAGGGCGCACGGCCGCGGGCACCCTTGAGCGCCACCCGGTCGACGCCAACCTGCTCGAGACTGACCGCGGAAAAATCGCAGATCACGTCCGGCAGCAAATAGGCGCGCGGATCGCCGATTTCGTACAGCAGCTGTTCGCCTACGGACAAGGGGCTGATCAGGCCACCGCTGCCCGCTGGTTTGCCGACCACGAACGCGCCGTCGGCCTGCACCTCGATCACCGGGAAACCGATGTGCTCATAGTCGGGTACGCTCTGCCAGTCGGTGAAGTTGCCACCGGTGCACTGCGCGCCGCATTCGATGATATGGCCGGCCAGGGCCGCCTGGGCCAGCTTGTCGTAATCGTCCCAGTGCCAGCCGAATTCGTGGACCAGCGCGGCGCTGACCACCGCGCTGTCGACCACCCGGCCGGTGATGACGATGTCGGCGCCCAGCGCCAAGGCGTCGACCAGGGCGGGTGCGCCCAGGTAGGCGTTGACCGACACGCAATGCGGCGGTAGGGGCGCATCGGTGAACATTTCCCGGGTACCGGCCTTGGCCAGCTCGCCCAGTTGCGGCAGCAGGTTGTCACCCTGGACCACGGCGATCTTCAGGTTTACGCCGGCTTTTTCACAGGCCGCGGCCAGGGCGTTGGCGCAGGCCTGGGGGTTGACCCCGCCGGCGTTACTGATCACGCGGATGCCTTTGCTGGCGATAGCCGTCAGCAGCGGGCTCAGCACCTCGATGAAATCGCTGGCGTAACCGGCCTGGGGATCCTTCATGCGGGCACCGGCCATGATCGACAGGGTGATTTCGGCCAGGTAGTCGAACACCAGGTAATCGAGTTGGGTACCCTGTACCAGTTGGGCGGCAGCGGTCGAGGTGTCCCCCCAGAATGCGGATGCGCAGCCGATGCGAACGGTCTGAGTGGTGGCCATGCGTGGAGGTCCCCTGAAGTAGTGGTTGGACATTACCAAGCAAGCGCTTGGTTGAAAAGCCCGGTTCGGCACTTTTTCCGTTAGAATTGCCCCCAAGCGCTTGCTTGGCTAATCGCTGGGGCTTAAATTCCTCAACGGTGACAGGCACTTGGCACAAATCCGCGGGTCCCTGCAGGCGAGGGCGAGACGGCAAGCGGAATCAGCAAAGTGGGAGAATTGACCGTGGATGATCTGAAGGCCCAGGCGGTGATGCAGGCGTTGGTGCGCGATGGGCAGATCACCGACCCCGAGAGCGCGCGGGGCAAGCTGCTGCAGACTGCGGCCCACCTGTTTCGCAGCAAGGGTTATGAGCGCACCACGGTGCGTGATTTGGCCGGTGCCGTGGGCATTCAGTCCGGCAGCATCTTTCACCATTTCAAGAGCAAGGATGAAATCCTGCGCTCGGTGATGGAGGAGACCATTCGCTACAACACCGCGCTGATGCAGGCCGCCCTGGCCGAGGCCGGGGATTTGCGGGGTCGGGTACTGGCGCTGATCCGCTGTGAACTGCAATCGATCATGGGGGGCACGGGCGAAGCCATGGCGGTGCTGGTGTATGAATGGCGTTCCCTGTCCGCGGACGGCCAGGCATACATCCTGGCCTTGCGCGACCGCTACGAAGCGCTTTGGCTCACGGTGCTGGGCGAAGCGCGGGATGCCGGATATTTTCAGGGCGATCCCTTTATTCAGCGGCGTTTTTTGACCGGTGCGTTATCCTGGACCACCACCTGGTTCCGCCCCGAAGGGCCGATGACCCTGGATCAATTGGCCGACGAGGCATTGTCGTTGGTGTGCAAGAAAATCTGAGGGGAATCGTCTAGGCTTCAAGAGCCCTTGGAGCCGATTCGCTGGCTCTGGACACAGGAAGTCCCCCCATGCTGCCGGTTGGCAGCGAGTGACGCCATGCTGTGTCGAGGTAATGCGTTTGCACCCCTTGTTAACCCTCCTGTTGATTGTGTTCAGCCTCGGCGCGTTGCCCGCCACCGCGGTTGAGCGCGTGCGCGTCGGCGCGTACCACTTCCCCCCTTATATGATCAAGCCAGAGAGTCCGGAGGCTTCGGGGCTGTTGCCAGAGTTGTTGACGCTGCTCAACCACAGCCAGTCCGACTATCAGTTCGAATTGGTGCCCACCGCGGTGACCCGCCGTTACCGCGACTTCGAGCAAGGGCGATTCGACCTGATCCTGTTCGAGTCCCCCAGTTGGGGGTGGCAGGGTACCCCGCTGAGCTCCGTGGACTTGCTGATCGAGGACGCCGAGGTCTATGTGGCCCGCGCCGAACCGGGGCGTGACCAGGGCTATTTCGCCAACCTGCAGGGTAAGCGGTTGGCGCTCTACAATGGCTATCACTATGGCTTCGCCGGGTTCAATGCCGATCAGGATTTCCTGACCCAACAGTACAATGCGGTGCTGACCTACTCCCACGACAGCAACCTGTTGATGCTGCTGAAGGGGCGGGCCGACGTGGCGGTGATCACCCGTTCCTACCTGCAACTCTATCAGGACCGCAACCCCGAGCAGGGTGCGGCGTTTCTGGTCTCCCAACGGGTTGATCAGGTCTATCACCACCATGCGCTGCTGCGGCCCCAGGCGCCCATCGATGCCGAGGCCTTCGCCCGCCTGATGCAGCAGGTCCGCGGCGAGGGGCGGCTCCGACCACTGCTGGAGCGTTATCACCTGTCGCTGTTGGAGCCCTGAAAACCTGGGCAGTGCCCGGGGGGTTGGGCTAGGGTTCCAGAAACCGCTATCCATTGAGGTCAGTATGAGACTCGCCTTGCGCCCGCCATTTCGAGGACTGCTCCTGGGCATAGGCGCGCTGTGCTGCCTGCCGGCGATGGCGACGCAGGAAGTCCGAGTGGGTGGCGCGCATTTTCCGCCCTACGTGATCAAACCCAGCGCCGAGGTGCTGGGTGGCTTGCTGCCGCAGTTGCTGGAGGCGCTCAACCAGATCCAGGCCGATTTTCACTTCGTCATGTTGCCGACCTCGGTCCAGCGACGCTTCCGCGATTTCGAACAGGGCCGCATTGATATCGCGCTGTTCGAGAATCCCGAATGGGGCTGGCAGAAGATCGAGCATCAGGTCGTCGACATGGCCCTGGAAGACGCCGAGGTGTTCGTTGGGCGTGCGGAGGCAGGTCATGGTCAGGAGTACTTCGAGCAGCTCAAAGGCAAGCGCCTGGCGCTGTACAGTGGCTATCACTACAGCTTCGCGGCGTTCAATGCCGACCCCAAGTTCCTCGCCCGCGAATTCAGCGCCACCCTGACCTATTCCCACGACAGCAACCTGCTGATGGTGCTGAAAAACCGCGCGGATATCGCCCTGGTGACCCGCTCCTACCTGGGTGATTTCTTTGAGCAGCACCGCGATTATCAGGCGCGCCTGCTGGTATCCGAACGGGTCGACCAGCGTTACCGTCACCATGCGCTGTTGCGTCCACGGTCGCCGATCGATGGGCCGGCGTTTGCCGCGCTGCTACGACGTCTGCGTGACAATGGTCGTTTGCAGAAAATTTTCTCGCCGTACCAGATCGAGGTACTGCCCGGTGCCGCGGTAGTGACCAAGGCTGCCACGACGCCCTGAGCCAGGCCTCAGGGGTCCGGAAAATAGTCCTGCAGCAGGTAGGGGGCATCGAATTGGGCGCGTCCGATAAAGGCCGTGGCGTGCCGTCCCCACTGGCGCATGGTGCCAGGCGAATCGACCCCCGACGGCCACAGCAACCAGCGTTCCAGGCGTTCGCTGCCCGGCACCAGGCCGTCCGGGCCATACAGGCTGCGCCGTCCCTGGGGATGAGGCAACTGGCGCAGCCCGTCCAGGGGTGACCGCGCGTAGCCGATCGCCGGGAACGCCGAGGCGCGGTCGTCGACCCAGCTCAAGCGATGATCGCCACTGGCCAGCCAGAGCGTGGCGCCGGTCCGGCCCTCCAGCGTCAGGCGCCGCGCCAGGCGGCTCTCCTGGTCGGCCTCGGGGCGCAACTGCAGCGGCGAGTGCACCGGCAGATAAAAGCCATGCCAGCAGCCACAGGGATGAATCGAATCGTAGAGCAACGCTTCGCCCCGTTCATTCAGGGTGACGCGCCAGAGCAGGCCGTCCAGCTTGCCGGCATACAGGTCCAGGGGGTGGGTGTCAGGGCGCCGGGCGAACCAGAGCTGGTAGATCAGTTGCAACCGCCAGCGACCGTCCAGCCAGCTCCAGCCCAGGTGCTGATAAACCCGCGGCGTCTGCTGAAACACGCGTCGACCCCGGGTGTCGAAGGCCGGGCTGCCCAGGCGGTCGGCGCGGCTGCGTTGCTCGATGCGCAGCGTTGGCGCGTGCCGGGCAAACAGCGCGTCGGCCTGCTCGGCGCTGGGCCGCGGCAAGCCCAGGGCATCGACGTTCAGCGCGGTTACCGGTGGCGGCACAGGGGCGGGCGGCGCCAGCGGCGTATAGGTCAGCCAGCGTGCCGCCTCCGCCGGCGCCTCGGTGGCGGAGGCAGCACGCTGCCAGGCCTGCACGCCACGGCGATAAAAAGGTTCGAACAATCCGTAGGCGCCCAGCCGACGGGCCCAGGGACGGTAGTCGTCGGGCACCTGCGCTGCCGCCGCCGCGTGCTGGAAGGCCAGTGGATCGACGAGCAGACGTTCGATTTGGGCTTGTCGACAGAGAGCCAGCGCCTGCTGACGGGACGCTGATGTCCACTGCGCGGCTTGGCTGGCGGGCAGATTGCCCAGTTCGATAGCGCTGGCCTCTGCGTCGCGCGCGGCCAGTTCCTGCAGCCATAGGCGGCGGGCATCGGGGCGAGTCGCAGTCCCCGCCAGGGCGGCCAGCAGGCGATCGCTGCGCAAGCCTGGCAAGCCGGCCAGTGGTTGGTATTGCGCGTCGCCGGCGCCCTGGACAACCGCGTCCCGGGCCGCGAACAGGGCGGCACAGGTCGGCTTATCGGCCGTTGCGGACGGCGGCGGATGGGCGCAGCCGGCCAGTGCCAGCAGCGCCAGCAGGCTAGCGGTCCTGGGCGTCCTTAGCGTCCATTTCGAGGTTGCGGTCATGGATGCGTTTGAGTTGCTCGGGGCTCAGGGGCAGCGGTTTGGCCGTATCGCGCAGCATCATCAGGCCGCCGACGATGGAGCCAATGGCCAGGATCAGGATTAACCAGGCGAACCAAGGCATAGTGTTTCTCCACAGGGCGTTTGGGCGAATCAGTATCCCCCGCCGGAGGGCGAAGGGTCAGCTTATTCGTGGGGCATGTGGCTTCGAGTTCGCTCGCCCGTCTGCGGTTCAGTTTCAATGCGCGGGGCTCTCCGTGACCCGCAGCAGGTTGCTGTCATCCTTCAGGGCGACGCCGCTCAGGCTCAGGCGCAGCGCCTCGCGCGCCAGGTAATCGAGTTTGTGCGCCGCCAGGGCGTAAGGCAGGCCCTCGGGGCGCACGTTGGAAATGCAGTTGCGTTCGCTGTCCATCCGCCCGACCCGCGGTTGGAACGTCAGGTACAGCCCCAGGCTGTCGGGCGAACTCAGGCCCGGGCGCTCGCCGATCAGCATCACTACCAGGCGCGCGCGCAGCGCCTGGCCGATACCGTCGCCGATCGCCACCCGGCCTTGCTCGGCGAGTACCACCGGGGTGTTCGCCCAATCGGTGTCGAAGCGCTGGCGGAACAGCTGCAGCAGCGGCAGCGCGTGGCGCTGCACGGCAATCGAGGACAGGCCATCGGCAATCACCACGGCCAGCTCCGGCGCGGCGACTTCGTCGCTCAGGCGAGCGTAGCAGGCGTCGGCCAGGTGGCGGCCCTTGTCCGGGCGCAACAGGTAACTCTGCCGGTCCTCGGCGTCGCTCCTGACCTGCAATACGCGAAACTGCGCGTTTTCCAGCTGGCTGCGCAGGCTGGCGAAGTCCAGGGGACGGTGCACCGCGTCGCGGGCCTGGGCATGGGCCAGGCCAAAACGCAGCACCTCGTTGGTCGGCAGGCTGGAGCCCACCCGGCCGATGGCGATGCGGGCCGAGGTATGGGCGCGCAGCTCGTCCCAGGGATTGTGCTGGATCAGTTCGTCGTTCATGCGGCCCCCGAGACCCGTGGCAGTTGCTCCAGCAGTTGATGGCTGCGGCCGATCTGGCGCAGCTGGCCGGAGGCTTCGGTAATGGCCATGCGCGTCAACCAGGCGTCGAACTCCGGCGCCCGTTTCAGGCCCATGACCGAACGCAGGTACAAGGCGTCGTGGAAGGAGGTGCTCTGGTAATTGAGCATGATGTCGTCAGCACCGGGTATGCCCATGATAAAGGTGATGCCGGCGGTGCCCAGCAGGGTCAGCAGGGTGTCCATGTCGTCCTGGTCGGCTTCGGCGTGGTTGGTGTAGCAGACGTCGCAGCCCATGGGCACGCCGAGCAATTTGGCGCAGAAGTGGTCTTCCAGCCCGGCGCGGATGATCTGCTTGCCGTCGTAGAGGTATTCGGGTCCGATAAAGCCGACCACGGTATTGACCAGCAAGGGTTTGAACTCACGCGCCACCGCATAGGCACGGGCCTCGCAGGTCTGCTGATCGACGCCATGGTGACCGCCCGCGGACAGGGCGCTGCCCTGGCCGGTTTCGAAGTACATCAGGTTGTCGCCGACGGTGCCGCGCTTGAGCGACAGCGCCGCCTCGTGGGCCTCCTTGAGGATCGCCAGGCTGACGCCGAAACTGGCATTGGTTTTCTCGCTGCCGGCGATGGACTGGAACACCAGGTCGATCGGCGCACCGGCCTCGATCGCCTGGATCTGGGTGGTGACATGGGTCAGCACACAGCTCTGCATGGGAATGTCGAAGTGCTGGCGGACCTCGTCCATCATCTGCCACAGGCGCATCAGGGTCGGCAGCGAATCGCTGGCCGGGTTGATGCCGACCGTGGCATCCCCGGCGCCGTAGAGCAGGCCGTCGAGCAGGCTGGCGGCGATGCCGCGCACGTCGTCGGTGGGGTGGTTGGGTTGCAGGCGCACCGACAGGTGCCCGGGCAGACCGATGGTGTTGCGAAAGGCGGTGACCACCCGGCATTTTTTCGCCACCAGGATCAGGTCCTGGTTGCGCATCAGCTTGCTTACCGCCGCGGCCATTTCCGGGGTGATGCCCATGGCCACGGCCGCCAGCGTGGCGCTGTCGGTGCTGTCGAGCAACAGCCAGTTGCGCAGGTCGCCCACGCTCATATGGCTGATGGGGGCGAAGGCATCGAGGGCATGCCGGTCGACGATCAGGCGACTGACCTCATCCTCTTCATAGGGGATCAGCAGCTCTTCCAGGAAACGCTTGAGCGGCACATCGGCCAGGGCCATCTTGGCCGCCATGCGTTCTTCATAGGTGGCGGCGGCCAGGCCGGCGAGGTAATCGCCCGAGCGCGCGGGGCTGGCCTTGGCGAGCAGGGTCTTGAGATCGGCGAAGCGGTACACCTGGGAACCGACAGTGCTGTGATAGGGCATAAGAATCCCGGTCGTCGAAACAGGCGCCGCCGAATGGCGGTCGCCGATACCCCACAAGGTTTTATCCCTCCGTCGAGGGCTTGTCCAGCGGGGCGAGCGAGCGGGGTGGACAGGCTGTGTGGCCGTCCACCCTTTTTCGCCCTGGGCGCATGATCGTCGCTTAGGCGCCGGTCAGCATGGCGTCGGCGGGGGCCTCGGCGCGGTGGCGGGCGGTCAGCTGGAAGTAGACGAAGCCCACCGCCATAAAGCCGAGGAAGACCAGGCCGATCACCGGGTTGAACCAGGCCATGGCGGTCAGGCAGACCAGCGCCAGGGCCAGGGCGATGCCCGGCACCACGGGGTAACCCGGG
>NZ_JBEVDL010000081.1:0-7617 GCF_040514055.1 Pseudomonas sp. | reverse complement strand
CCCGGGTTACCCCGTGGTGCCGGGCATCGCCCTGGCCCTGGCGCTGGTCTGCCTGACCGCCATGGCCTGGTTCAACCCGGTGATCGGCCTGGTCTTCCTCGGCTTTATGGCGGTGGGCTTCGTCTACTTCCAGTTGACCGCCCGCCACCGCGCCGAGGCCCCCGCCGACGCCATGCTGACCGGCGCCTAAGCGCCTCGCCATGCCGGGCCAATACCCGGCATGGCGCGGTACGTCACGCGCCGTTTACAATCGGCGTTTTCCCGAGGAGGCGTCCCGATGGTCATTCGCAGCGTGCTGTTCAGCCTGGCAACCCTGCTGCTGTGCGCCTGTTCGCCCTCAGTCGGAACACCCGCCTACATCGCACCCGAACCCGGCCTGATCGGTAATCCACGCTTTGAAAGCAAGGCTAACAAACCCAACAAGATCGCCGAGCCCTGGCTGACCTCCCAGCATGCGGGGGTACCTTCCTACGAATTTTCGAGCCTCGACGGTGTACTGTCGATCAAGCGCGTGGACGAGCAGGTCTGGGCCCACCTGGCGCAGCGCATCGATGTCAGCCAGCTGCATGGCCAAACCCTGGAGTTCTCCGTCGAGTTGTCCGGCACGCTGGACCAGAGTCACGGCGAGCCCCTGGGCCCCACGGGCCTGGGCCTGACGCTGCGCGGCAAGACGCCGGACCAGCCGCGCTCGATGCCGAACCGGGCCATACTGTTCAACCAGTCCAGCGAGCCTGGCATGAGCGTCGGCGCCCAGGATTGGCAGCGCCAAAGCCTGCGCTTCAAGGTGCCGACGACGGAAGAAGCCCGAGATGTCGAAGCCGAGCTCTATATCGTTATGACCCTGGGCGGCGAACTCAAGGCTCGCGGTCCCAGCCTGCAGGTAGTCGAGACGGACTGACGGCGGGTATTGCCGCACCATCAGGTCCCGCCGTAAGGCTACCCCGGTCCACGGACGACAGAAACAGAGGCGGCCTGCGCACTGCGACAAATCAAACGCTTGCTTTGATTGCGCTTTCTATACTCGTTGAGGCAGCATCGGCTAACAGCCCCATCCCCCTGAAGTAGAGGTCCACCATGCGCATCGTCCAAGCCACCCTCGAGCATCTGGACCTGCTGACGCCGTTGTTCATCAAGTACCGCGAATTCTACGGCGAACGTGCCTTCCCCGACTCGTCGCGCAAGTTCCTGGAAACCCGCCTGCGGCGCAAGGAGTCGGTGATCTACCTGGCCCTGGCCGATGACGATGACAAGTTGATGGGGTTCTGCCAGCTCTATCCCAGCTACTCCTCCCTGGCGCTCAAGCGGGTGTGGATCCTCAACGATATCTACGTGGCCGAGGATGCACGGCGTCAGCTAGTGGCGGACCGCCTGCTGCAAACCGCCAAGAAGATGGCCCGCGAAACCCAGGCCGTACGTATGCGCGTGGCGACCAGCCGGGACAACGAGGTGGCGCAGAAGGTCTACGAGTCGATCGGTTTTATCGAAGACGCTCAGTTCAAGAACTATGTACTGCCGATCAACGAAGACTGAGCTGAGGTGCGCGCCCTTAGCCGCGCAGCCACAGGCCCAGGAGTAGCGCGACACCCAGCGCTAATGCCGCGGCCAGGCAACCCGAGAGGACAGGGCACGCCGGCCGCCGCGCCGACGTCAGCGGCGCTTCGAGGGCTTGTTGCAGTTCGGAAAGCGCATCGAAACGAGCCTCGGGCCGGGGTGCCAGCGCTTTGGCCAGAACCCCGTCCCAGCCGACGGGCAATTGTGGATTGAACCCCGCCAGCGGCACGTAACGGCAATCCGCCGATGCTCGTCGGCGCGCCACTTCCGGCCACTGGCCGCAGAGCAACCAGTAGCTCAACGCCGCCAAGGCGAATTGATCCGCTCGTCCATCCACCCTGCCCCCTTCACGCAGTTCAGGCGCCAGGGGTAGCGCATCGGCGGGCAATGGCTGGCGCGCCACGCCGGGTATCAGGGCCGCCTGATCGGGCAGCAGCAGTACCGCACCGTCCTCGCCCACCAGCACCTGCCGCGGGTGCAACCATAAGCCCTGCAGGCCCCGTCGTTGCAATGCCCGCACCGCCTCGATCAAGGGCACCAGCAGCGCCATCAGGCTGGAGGCGTCCAGCGGCCCCCGCGCCGCCGCCCAGTCGACCAAGCTGCGCATGCCCGCCGCAGGTGGCTCGAGCAAGGTAAAGGCATGGTGGCGCGGTTCCCAGGGCGAGAGCACCCGCGGCAGGCTGCTCGCCGAGCAGCGCCGCAGCGCCCACTCGCGCTGCCAGAACGCTTCGTCAGCGGCCTGTTCCGCCAACCAGCACAACGCCTCACGGCCGTCTTCGTCCTGGGCGTGGAACAGCCGTTGTCGTGGGCCATAGGGACATGCTTCCAACAGGCGCCAGCCGTCGACACGGTCTCCGCTGCGGGGTCGCGTCCAGGCTGGCCATTGGTCCGCGGGGGGCCCCGCGAATCCCTCCGGGACCATGCAAGGCAACAGGATTGCCGCGGCACCTGGCGCCCTCAACAAGGGTTCGAGCGTTGCTTGCAAGTGCCCGGCCTGCAGGCCCCGGCATGCCTCGCCGAAGCCTTGCAGATCGGCCACCGCCAGCAATGGTTGCGGCGCCAGCAGCAGCACCTCACCGGCACTCAACGGCAGGCGATGCTGAATCAACGCCAACTCCGCCTGTCGGCCCAGGGGCAGATGGTCCGGTCCTGGCAGGCTCTGTAGCGTACCGTGCCGGTAGCGCAGCAGGCCGATCGCACCGGCCTGCAGGAACTGCGCGTCTTCGTCCTGGATCAACAGCAGGCCGGCGTAACACTCCGCCAACCCCGGCTGCACCCACCGCTGACGGTAAAGCGCGGCGTTAAGCCCGGCGAGCACCTGACGGGCGGCTTGCACCTCGCTCCACCCCTGGGGCGTGCAGCGGTAGTCGGCGAACAGCGCATCCAGTTGACGATCCAGTATCGGCCCCAAATCAGAGCAATGGCGCGCCCACAGCAGTACCAACAGCAACACCGGAGGGCGTCCCGGGCGTCCCGCCAACCATTGGCCACGCACCCGCGCCGCCTGGGTTGGCAGGTCAAGGCCATGGCCCAGGGCCAGGCTGGCCTGGGGATGTTCCACTAACTGCGATGGCATGGCAGGCATTCTCCAGCGAGGGCCTAGCGGCTCTTGCAGCCTTTATGCCGAACCTCGCCGCACCGCGTGTGCCTGCGCCGGCCGCAGGCCAGCACTCTTCGATAACGCCGGCTCGAGGCACAGCGACCGGGGTTCGAAAACATCTGCGACAAACTGGTCAGCCAGCGCGCGCTGGTGGTCGTATAATGCGGCCCTCACTGCAGGCGCCTCCCAGGCCCAGCGCACCCTTTGCCTCGCGCACCGGAACAGGCGTCTTATGGATTTCAACCCGCTCGACCTTATCCTGCACCTCGACAGTTACCTGGCGATGCTGGTCGCCAACTACGGCGTTTGGATCTACGCCATCCTGTTTCTGGTCATCTTCTGCGAGACCGGCCTGGTGGTGATGCCGTTCCTGCCGGGCGACTCCCTGCTGTTTATCGCCGGCGCCCTGTGTGCCGGTGGGGCGATGGATCCGCTGCTACTGGGCGGCCTGTTGATGCTGGCGGCCATCAGTGGCGACAGCACCAACTATGTGATCGGCCGAACGGTGGGGGAACGCCTGTTCAGCAACCCGAATTCGAGGATCTTTCGCCGCGACTACCTGCAACGCACCCATGACTTTTATGACCGGCATGGCGGCAAGACCGTAACCCTGGCGCGCTTCCTGCCGATCGTGCGGACCTTCGCCCCCTTCGTCGCCGGCGTAGGCAAGATGCCTTACGGGCGCTTTTTCGCGTTCAGCGTGTTCGGTACCGTCCTTTGGGTCGGCGGCCTGGTCACCCTCGGCTACTTCTTCGGCAACGTGCCTTTTATCAAGAAAAATCTCTCGTTGATGGTGGTGGTGATCATCGCCCTGTCGTTGCTGCCGATGTTGATCGGCTGGGTGAATCATCGCCTGCGCCCGGCCACCGCGCTCAAAGAGCCCAACTGACCCCGCATGTGGTCGTTCCGCCGCTGGCGTCAGCGCCGCATTCTCGCCCGACATCCGGTCGAGGATGCGCTTTGGGGCCGGGTGCGCGAGGCTCTGCCGATTCTCGACGGCCTGAATGCCGAGGAAGACCAGCGCCTGCGCGAGCGGGCCGTGCTGTTTCTGCAGGGCAAACACCTGACCCCGCTGGCCGGGGTCGAGCTGGGCGATGAGCAGCGCCTTTTCCTGGCGGCGCAAGCCGAACTGCCCCTGCTGCACCTGGCCGACCTGAACTGGTACCAGGGTTTTCACGAGCTGGTGATCTACCCCGATGACTTCGTCAGCCCCCAGCGCCACCGCGACGCCAGTGGCGTGATGCACGAGTGGGACGCCGAGCACAGTGGCGAGGCCTGGCACCAGGGGCCGGTGATCCTGGCCTGGTCCGGTGTGCAAGCCAGCGGCGCGTGGGAGGGTTACAACCTGGTGATCCACGAACTGGCGCATAAGCTGGACATGCTCAACGGCGACGCCAATGGGCTGCCGCCGCTGCACCGGCAGATGCGCCAGAGCGACTGGGCCCAGGCCATGCAGTCGGCCTTCGACGACCTTAATACGCGCCTGGACCGCGACCCCGACGCCGAGCCCCCGATCGATCCCTATGCCGCTGAAAATCCCGCGGAGTTCTTCGCGGTCACCAGCGAATATTTTTTCAGCGCACCGGACCTGCTGCAGCAGGCCTACCCGGCCGTCTATACCCAGCTGCAGGCGTTTTACCGGCAGGATCCGCTGGCGCGCCTGGAGCACCTCAAGGCCACGCATCCGCACTACCGAGCGCCGTGAGACAGCTGCCACGCGACCAATGGCCAGGCACACCGGCGTGGTAACGTCCGCATAATTTGCCTATAATCGCGCCACTTTTTTTGGCCCATCCCAGGGAGTGACCCCATGAGCTACAGCAAGATTCCGGCAGGCAAAGACCTGCCGAACGACATCTACGTCGCCATCGAGATTCCGGCCAACCACGCGCCGATCAAGTACGAGATCGACAAGGACACCGACTGCCTGTTCGTTGACCGCTTCATGGCCACGCCGATGTTCTACCCGGCCAACTACGGTTATATCCCCAACACCCTGGCAGACGATGGCGATGCGCTTGACGTGCTGGTGGTCACCCCTTATCCAGTCGCACCGGGCTCGGTGATCCGCGCGCGTCCGGTGGGCGTGCTGCACATGACCGACGAAGCTGGTGGCGACGCCAAGCTGTTGGCCGTACCGCACGACAAACTGTCGGCGCTGTACCACGACATCAAGGAATACACCGACCTGCCGCCGCTGCTGCTGGAGCAGATCAAGCACTTCTTCGAGAACTACAAGGACCTCGAGAAAGGCAAGTGGGTCAAGGTCGAAGGCTGGGGCAATGCCGACGCCGCCCGCGCCGAGATCCTCAAGGCCGCCGCCGCCTACGAAAAGCAGTAACCGCACGAACCCGCGGGCCCCACACGGCCTGCGGCGCCTGAGAAAACCCCGGCCTGGCCGGGTTTTTTATGCGGATTTACGTGCCCGTGCCTGCCGATACACAGGGTGTTGGGGATGATACTGATTGCCCTCAATGCGCGTTAGATCACGCGCACGCAAGCGCATCGCAATCGAGTGCAACGCGCCCTGCCTGACGGTGGCCAAGTCATGCTGGATTTGCTACAGTCGCGGCCCGTTTCAGCGGCAACGCCTTGAACGGCAACGAGAATTTAAAGTGGTCCCGGTTTATCAAAAGCAAACCGGTACCACCCCCTAAAAGCCGGCCACAAGCCGGCTTTTTTATGCGCCATTGAAAACCGCTCTCATCTTTAGAGGATCGGTGCAACCTCTCTAAATCAAGGGTTTTGGCCTATTTTTGCCTTTCTAAAGTCTTTTATCATCCACTGACTTACACGATAAAGTGGAGGACGGGTGAGCTCGGTTGAGAAAGACGAACAGCACCGAGTCGAACACGCCGACCTTGATATCCAGTTCGATCAGGGCCGCCAGGCCCTCGATGGACTTACGGAAATCCACCGGCGTGGGGTAGAAGGTAGGCTTTTTCGACTTTTGCGTCGGGTTGCATCATAAGGCGCTGGCTCCAGAAAGAGATCGGGAGCACAGCATCAGGACTCAGGCAGCGGATTTGAAGGGGTAGATGATGGATCGTTTACCCTATACCCATCGCCAATGTAAACCTTATTAAGAAGACGACTAACCTTACCGCCATCACTTACAATATTTAATCAGGCCTTATATGAAAATTCCATTTTCACCTCTAAGTTTCAACAGGCACCTAACGAATAGCTAAGAGGCCGACTTTAGCCGGTCCCGAGTGAGCGAAGCGAGCGGCTTGAACCATTTGTTAACTGCTTAGTATTTGAGATTTGCACCGAAATCTGGATTCTCTTCGTTTTCAATTTGCGCTTTCCATTGGTCTAGTTGTCCGTCATGCATCTCCCAAAAAACTCTTAGTTGTTCAATGTATTCGAGCACGACCTGTTTATGACCATGGTCCAATAGGGCTTTTGCCAAAAGCATATTGGGACCGAATGTATCAAGCTGAGGTGAGCCTGGAGTGTTACCAGACGCATGCAGGAAAGCTGCGGCCTCGTCAGGTTTTCCATGTTCTAATGCGATTAAACCTTTGTAAAGATTGGCCTTGTGAATTGCGTTGCCATAATTCCAATCGTCAGGGTATTTACCAGCCAAGGTTAAATATTCATCTGCCAATGAAAGAACTTCAGGGATTTGGTTGTTGAAATACTTCTCCTCAATTAAGTCTTCCATGGCATAGAAACGTTTCAGGTCGTTCGGGATGAAAAGATCACAGCCAGAGAATGTGACAAGAATGAGTAGTGCGAGGATTTTGTTCATGTACACTCTATTTCTGTAGCAGCTAATGAATAAGCTAACAGGCGAGCAAAAGCGTAGCTTTTGCGAGTCCAGTGAGCGAAGCGAACGGTGTTGAGCGCATTATTAGAGGCCTGCAGTGGAGACAATTTTCTCTCCTTTGCATTTCTCGCATATCTCGAAAGCGGCTATATACGCGCCAACTTCGATACGCTCGATGCAAACATCTCCCTCGCCTCTACAGTGCGAGCAGATTTGATAGCCAAAATTTGGCTCTCGCTTACCGTTCTTAACGGCGGCCAAAAACAGTCTCTTTCGTATTGAGTCTTTGGCCCCGAGGTTACTCAAAGCAGATGCCTCTAACGTTTGGTTAAGGGGCCGGCTTTAGCCGGTCCCAGTGAGCGAAGCGAACGATTTAAGCGCATTGTTTGGTACCGGCACTGTGCGATTTTGGATAGTAGCGGCGAATAAACGCTTGATTGCCGAGCTGAGTATGGGCGCCACGGGAAAAAACCTCAACGCCACTGGCAGGAGTAGCACCAAGCCAATAGGCGTGCCACCAACCAGTCGGCTCTATGCAATAGTTGGCTTGCTCGTCGCTTAAGCAGTACTGAGCCGCCTCCACTTCTGCAAGATTTAAAGCATGATCGAAGCTATTTGCTTCGAAAAGCACCACTCTTTCTTCTATGCGGTCTGTGACGCCGTCCGCCTTCATATACCAGCGGAAAAGCCC
>NZ_JBEVDL010000028.1:0-71043 GCF_040514055.1 Pseudomonas sp. | reverse complement strand
AAAAGGCCGCCACCGAGCCACCGCTGCGGTCGACCGGCAGGCCGGTGACACAGGCGCGCTCGAGCAGAAAGGTCAGCAGCTCGGTCTTGGCGAAGATCCGCGTGACCAGCTCGCAGTCCTTGAGGTTGTAGCGGGCCAGCGCCGGCTTGTCCTCGGCGAACATGCGGTTGATTTCGTCCATGCGCTGGTAGGGCGTGGCGATGTCCTTGCCCTCGCCGAGCAGGGTCTGGGCGACGTTCTCCAGGCTGAAGGAGGGAAAGCTCCAGGTTGCCGAACGCAGCGCCTCGATGCCGTCGATCAGCAGCCGCCCGGCCGCATCGGCGAAATGATGCTTGCCCTGCCCCTGGGTGCGCCAGCCCATGGCGCTGCCGTCGCGCCCCAGCCGCAGCGGCACCTGCAAACGCTGGGCATGCTCGTGCAGCACCCGCAGGTCGAACTGCACCAGGTTCCAGCCGATGATCGCGTCGGGGTCATGGCGCACCAGCCACTGGTTAAGCCGCTCCAGCAGCAGGGCGCGGCTGACGCAGTATTCCAGGTCGAAATCCAGCGGCGTGTCCGGACCGTTGGCCGGCCCGAGCATATAGACCTGGCGCTGGCCGCAGCCTTCCAGGGCGATGGAGTAGAGCTCGCCCTGGGCGGTGGTCTCGATGTCCAGCGACACCAGCTTGAGCCGCGGCCGGTAGTCCGGCGCGGGCTTCATCTGCCCATCGAGCAGCAGTCCACTGGCGTCCGCGGTGCCGCCAAAGGCCACCGGCGCGGTGATAAAGCGCTCCATCAGGTAACGTTCCGGCGGGCGGATATCGGCCTCGTAGACCTCGACACCGGCCTCGCGCAGGCGCTTGTCCAACTGGATCAACTGACGATGCTGCTGGCAGTACAGGCCCAGCACCGGACGCTGCTCGAAATCACGCAGCGCCAGCGGACGCAGCTCGACCTTGCGCTCGCCGCGCAGCACGGGCTCGGCCCAGTCGCGCTGCTCGACGGGAATAAACGCCACCGAAGGCTGGAGTGGCAGGCGCAACCGGCGCGGCCCCTGGTCGGTGGCCAGCCAGAACTCCACTTCGGTGCCCGCCGGCGTGTCGCGCCAGTGGCGGGTCAACACGAAGCCCTGCTGTAACTCCACCACGGCGTTCTCTATGACGGGTTCGGCCGACCATTCTACGGGGCCGGGCCGCGGTTTACCCGTATTAACCCGGCAGTCCCTTACTCGCCCAGGTCAGCGCCTGGCCGGCAGCGAGCCCAGCAGTTCCAGGTAACGCGGGTACTGGGACAGGTCGTTGTGGTCGGCGCCCTCCACCACCGCCAATGACGCCACAGGGGCGGCAAACTGGCTGAGCAGCCGCTCGGTGCTGGCGCGCGGAATGATCCGATCCTCCGAGGCGGCGATCAGCAAGGTCGGTACCCTGATCGACGCCGCGTACTGCCAGGACAGGTATTTGTCCTGCAACAACCAAGACACCGGCAGCCAGGGAAACTGGCCGGCGGCGATCTCTTCCAGGCTGTTGTAGGGGGTGACCAACACCAGGCCGGTCGCAGGCCGCTGGCTGGCCAGGCGCACCGCCACGCCCGAGCCGAGGCTGCGACCTACGACCAGGATGTCCGGATGTTCACCGCGCACCTGGTCAAAAAGTGCCTGGGCATCGCGCTGGTTGGCCTCCTCGGAAGGTGCCCCGGCACTGCCGCCAAAACCCCGGTAGTGCAGCAGGTACAGCGCATGGTCGGGAAAGGCGCGGCTGAAGGCCGGCAGGTTCAGCGACACGTCCTCGGCATTGCCGCCGAAGTAGATCAGCGCCTTCGGCCCGGCGTGTGGGCGGACCGTTACCCGCAGCAGGGTGTCGTCGACCACCAAGGTCATCAGGTGGTCCGTATCGCCCAGCGAGCGCGGCTGGGGGAAATAGATCAGCTGCCGCTGAAAGGCCCAGAGCCCCGCACACAGGCACAGGTACAGGACCAGCAACACGGCCATCAGCCACAACAGGGGACGGATCACAGGGCGCTCCACGCCGTTATCGAGCTCGGCAGAATGGGCGAGCGCGGCGTTTTCGGCAAGCACACCGGCGGCAGCGGGTTTGCCTGGAAGCAGGGCTCCGTTAAGCTGGCCACACCCCCTTCGGTTTTAAGGATGCCGCCATGTTCCGCCCTGCCCTGCCCTTTGCCACGCTGTGCGCCGCCCTGCTGTTGTCGACCCAGGCCTGGGCCATTTCCCTCGCCGACCTCAGCCAGCAGGATGTCAGCGCCGGCATAAAGGACGCCCTGACCCAGGGCGCGCAGATCGCGGTCAAGCAACTGGCCAAGCCCGGCGGTTTCAGCAACAACCCCGAGGTGCGCATCGAACTGCCGGGCAAACTCGGCAAGGCGGCGAAAAAACTCAAGCAGTTCGGCTTTGGCGCCCAGGTCGATCAGTTGGAGCTGAGCATGAACAAGGCCGCCGAAGCGGCCATGCCCCAGGCCCAGGCGCTGCTGGTGGAGGCGGTGAAGAAAATGACCGTCGAGGACGCCAAGACCCTGCTCACCGGCGGCGACGACTCGGCCACGCGTTACCTGGACAAGACCAGCCGCGAGCAGATCCGCGCCAAGTTCCTGCCCATCGTCAAACGGGCCACCGCCCAGGTCGGCCTGGTGCAGCAATACAACGGCTTCGCCAGCCAGGCGGCGACCTTTGGGGTGGTCGACGCCAAGAGCGCCAATATCGAAAACTACGTGACCGAGCAGGCGCTGAACGGCCTGTTCGAGATGATCGCCGAACAGGAAGCCAGCCTGCGGCAGAACCCGGCCGGCGCAGCGACTGGCCTGGCCCGGAAGGTGTTCGACGCGCTTTAACGCCCAACCTGCGCGCTCGCCAGACCTGGATTCCCGCCTGCGCGGGAATGACGGGATCTGGGAATGCGTGCATGTCCTTTGGCCCGGACGGCTACTCGGCAATCCTGACGCCTGCGCCTCGGCCACTCCTGCAACGTATTTCTCACAGCCTCGTCATACCCGCGAAAGCGGGTATCCAGGACGGTGATCACGCCCAGCGAGAGACGCCAGCCCCCTGCTGGATTCCCGCCTGCGCGGGAATGACGGGGTCTGGGAGTGCGCGTGACGCCTTAGGCCCTGCCGACCATGGGGTGAGCTGCAGCAGACTGAAGACCGCACCATTGCGGCAACCGCAACCCGCTCGTTCATTCCCGTCATACCCGCGAAAGCGGGTATCCAGATGCTACCTGTCGTCAATACCTCAGGTGGGGCGGCACGTCATACGGCCCCAGGCGGGTCTTCAGCGGGTGCTGCTATGCCGACGATTTGCGGCCATAAATCCAGCCAGCTTGGATTGCTACGCTCGATCAAGCACAGTTTCCAATCGCGTCGCCATTGCTTGATGGCTTTTTCCCGGCGGATGGCGCTCAGCATGCTTTCGTGGAGTTCGTACCAGACCAGGCGTTTCACCCTGTACCGCTCGGTAAATCCCTCAGCCTGGACCTGGCGATGTTGCCAGACACGCTGAATCAGGTTGGAGGTCACTCCCGTATACAGCGTTCCGTTGCGTTTACTGGCGAGGATATAGACGGCAGGTTGTTTCATCGACGCAGTCCTTTGCGCGGGTTTGCGACACTTCCGTCGACTTCCGGCTTTGCACAAAGGTCGGAGAACAACGGCTGCGGGCAAGGATAGTCGCCCTTCAGCCGGCGAGGTCTCCGGCACACCGACACCAGCGGCCCGACAGCCGCTGCGCCGCATTTCCCCTGAGACTTCGTCATACCCGCGAAAGCGGGTATCCAGAACGCTGGTCAAGCCCAACGAGAGACGCCAACCCCTACTGGATTCCCGCCTGCGCGGGAATGACGGGTTTTGTAGGTTTGCATGTCTCTTCCAGCCCCGCTTCACTCGCGAAAGCCGGTAACCAAGGCGGTGATCAGGCACAGCGCGTGACACCACCCCCCTACTGGATTCCCGCCTGCGCGGGAATGACGGAATCAGGGAGTGCGCGTAACGCCGTTGGTCCTGATGGCAGAAAGCCCCCCCTGAAACATGCGCCCCGGCAACTGTTACACCCTACTTTCCCAAAGCCCCGTCATACCCGCGAAAGCGGGTATCCAGGGCGGTGACCGTGCCCAGCGCGTGACGCCAGCCCCTACTGGATTCCCGCCTGCGCGGGAATGACGGAATCAGGGAGTGCGCGTAACGCCGTTGACCCTGATGGCAGTAAGGCCCCCTGATACATGCGCCCCGGTAACTGCTACACCCTACGTTCCCAAAGCCCCGTCATACCCGCGAAAGCGGGTATCCAGGACGGTGACCGAACCCAGCGCGTGACACCAGCCCCCTACTGGATTCCCGCCTGCGCGGGAATGACGGAATCAGGGAGTACACGTGACGTCTCTGACCCTGCCGGCGGCGTGAGCAGGGGGGTATAAAAAAGCCCGGCCAAAGGGCCGGGCTTTTACGGGAACACCAATTTAGACGGCGTGCCGCGGCTCTTGCTTGACCCGGAACCAGCCGGCGTAAAGCGCCGGCAGGAACAGCAGGGTCAGGGCCGTGGCGACGATCAGGCCGCCCATGATGGCCACCGCCATCGGGCCGAAGAACACGCTGCGCGACAGCGGGATCATCGCCAGCACCGCCGCCAGGGCGGTCAGCACGATGGGACGGAAACGCCGCACCGTGGCCTCGATGATGGCGTGCCACTGGTCCAGGCCGCCGGCGATGTCCTGTTCGATCTGGTCGACCAGGATCACCGAGTTACGCATGATCATGCCCGACAAGGCGATGGTGCCGAGCATGGCCACGAAACCGAACGGCTGGTTGAACAGCAGCAGAAACAGGGTCACGCCGATCAGCCCCAGGGGCGCCGTGAGAAAGACCATGGCCGTACGCGAGAAGCTTTTCAGCTGCAGCATCAGCAAGGTCAGCACCACCACGATAAACAGCGGCACGCCAGCGTTCACCGAGGCCTGGCCGCGGGCGGAGTCCTCGATGGTGCCACCGACCTCCAGCAGGTAGCCGTCGGGCAGTTGCGCGCGCACCCCATCCAAGGTCGGCATGATCTGCATGACCAGGCTGGCGGGCTGTTCCTTGCCGTAGACGTCGGCGCGCACGGTAACCGTGGGCAGGCGATTGCGATGCCAGATGATGCCTTCCTCGAAACCGTACTCAAGGGTAGCGATCTGCGACAGCGCGACGCTCTGGCCGCTTTTCGTGGGCACCGCCAGGCTCGGCAACTGACCGAGTTCCCGACGCTCGTCCGGCGTGCCGCGCAGCAACACCTCGATCAACTCGTTGCCTTCGCGGTATTGGCTGACACTGGAGCCGGTCAGCGAGCTGCGCAGGAAACTCGACAGGTCGGCGGTGCTGACACCCAGCGCCCGCGCGCGGTCCTGATCGATATTGAGGTGCACCACCTTGCTCGGCTCTTCCCAGTCGAGGTGGACGTTGGAGACATGCGGATTCTCGCGCACCTTTTCCGCCACCTGGCGCGCCAGGGCACGGACTTCGTCGATCTGCTCGCCGGTGACCCGGAACTGCACCGGATAGCCCACGGGAGGGCCGTTCTCCAGGCGCGTGACGCGGGTGCGCAGGGTCGGGAACTCTTCCGGCAGGCGCTCCAGCAGCCAAGTGCGCAAGGTCTCGCGGTCCTCGATGGTCTTGGCCAGTACCACGAACTGCGCCAGGCTCGCCGCGGGCAGTTGCTGGTCCAGTGGCAGGTAGAAGCGCGGTGAACCGGTGCCCACGTAGGACACATAGTTATCGATGCCCGGGTGGTCCTTGAGCATGGCCTCCAGACGTGCCACCTGTTCGGCGGTGGCGGTCAGCGACGAACCCTCGGCCAGTTTCATGTCGATCATCAGCTCCAGTCGACCGGAGGCCGGGAAGAACTGCTGGGGAACAAAACGGAACAGGACGATGGAGCCGATAAACAACGCGACGGTCAGCAGAATAACGGTCTTGCGCCGACGCACGCACCACTCCACCACCGCCCGCACGCGCTGGTAGAACCGCGTGCCGTAAGGGTCATGACCGTGCTCGTCGCCGCCGTGCTTGGCCGCGTGAATCTTCGCCAGGTCCGGCAGCAGCTTGGCGCCCAGGTAGGGTACGAAGACCACCGCGGCGACCCAGGAGGCCAGCAACGCCAGGGTCACCACCTGGAAAATCGAGCGGGTGTATTCGCCGGTGCCCGACTGGGCGGTAGCGATCGGCAGAAAGCCGGCGGCGGTGATCAGGGTGCCGGTCAGCATCGGGAAGGCGGTGCTGGTCCAGGCGAAACTGGCGGCCTTGAGCCGGTCGTAGCCCTGCTCCATCTTGATCGCCATCATCTCCACCGCGATGATCGCATCGTCCACCAACAGGCCGAGGGACAGCACCAGGGCGCCCAGGGAAATCTTGTGCAGGCCGATATCCAGGTAGTACATGGCGGCGAAGGTCATCGCCAGCACCAACGGAATCGACAGGGCCACCACCAGGCCGGTGCGCAGGCCCAGGGAGAAGAAACTCACCAGCAGCACGATGATCAGCGCCTCGGCCAGCACCCGGACAAACTCGCCCACCCCGGTCTTGACCGCCGCGGGCTGGTCGGACACCTTGCGCAATTGCATGCCGGCCGGCAGGTTTTCCTGCAGCCGGGCGAAGTCTTTTTCCAGCGCCTGACCGAGCACCAGGATATCGCCGCCGGGTTTCATCGACACGGCCAGGCCGATGGCGTTTTCGCCCATAAAGCGCATCAGTGGCGCGGGTGGGTCGTTGAAACCACGGCTGACCTCGGCCACATCGCCGATGCGGAAGGTCCGATCGCCGACCCGGATCGGAAAGTCGCGAATTTCCTTGACCGTCTCGAAGCGGCCGCTGACGCGCAGCTGCACGCGGTCGCTGCTGGTCTCGAAGAAACCGGCGGCCGACACCGCGTTCTGCTCTTCGAGCGCCTGCTGCACGGCGGCCAGGGGCAGGCCCAGGGTGGCCAGCTTGACGTTGGACAGCTCGATCCAGATCTTTTCGTCCTGCAAGCCCAGCAGTTCGACCTTGCCGACATCCTTGACCCGCTGCAGCTGCAGCTGCACCCGGTCGGCGTAGTCCTTGAGTACCGCGTAGTCGAAGCCTTCGCCGGTCAGGGCATAGATATTACCGAAGGTGGTGCCGAACTCGTCGTTGAAAAACGGCCCCTGCACGCCCTGGGGCAAGGTCTGGCGGATATCGCCGACCTTCTTGCGCACCTGGTACCAGAGCTCGGGGATGTTGCGCGAGTTCAGCGAGTCACGGGCGATAAACGTCACCATGGACTCGCCCGGACGGGAAAAGGAAATGATCTTGTCGTAGTCACCGGTTTCCATCACCTTCTTTTCGACACGCTCGGTGACCTGGCGCGCGACTTCCTCGGCGCTCGCCCCCGGCCAGAGGGTGCGCACCACCATGACCTTGAAGGTGAAAGGCGGGTCTTCGCTCTGGCCCAGCTTGGTGTAGGACAGCGCCCCGACGACCGCCATCAGCAGCATGATATAGAGGACGATCTGGCGGTTGCGCAGCGCCCATTCGGACAGGTTGAAGCCCATGGGTTACTCCTTCGCCGCCAGCTTGACCGTACGATTTTCGCGGTCCACCGGCCGCACCTCCTGGCCTTCGCGCAGCACCTGCACACCTGCGGCGACCACCCAGTCGCGTGCCTTCAGGCCCTCGAGCACAGGCACGCTTTTCTCGCCGTAGGGGCCGACCCGCACCGGGGTGCGCACCAGCTTGGACGTTGCCGGATCGACCACCCAGACATAGGGTGCGCCGGCTTCGGCGGTCAGCGCCGACAGCGGCACCGACAGCGGCACCACGCCGTCGGTGGCGATAAATACTCGCGCGCTCTGGCCCAGCTCGGCCGGGATCTGGCCGTCGGCGAACGCCACACGGGCGGCGAAGGTGCGCGACTGCGGGTCGGCCGCCGGGGCCAGCTCGCGGATACGCCCCGGAAACCGTTGACCGGGCTGCGACCAGAGTTCCACGGCCACCGGCTGATCGATCTTGAAGCGTTCGAACGCCTGCTCGGGCAGGCTGATCAACACTTCCCGCTCGCCGTCGGCCGCCAGGGTAAAGACGGTCTGTCCGGCGGCGACCACCTGGCCGACTTCCACCAGGCGCTTGGACACCACGCCGGCCTGGTTGGCCCGCAACACGGCGTACTCCGCCTGGTTGCTGGCCACGTTGTATTCGGCACGCACCTGCTTGAGGCGCGCTTCGCCGGAACGGTAGAGGTTCTCGGCATTGTCGTACTGCGAACGGCTGACCAGTTGGCGACCGAGCAGGGTCTTGTAGCGGTCACGCTCGGTGCGCACCAGTTGCAGGTTGGCCTCGGCCGCCGCCACTTGGGCGCGGATGGCTTCGAGTTGCAGGCGCACATCCTGGGGGTCGAGTTCGGCCAGCACCTGGTTCTTGCCGACCCGGGCGCCAACATCCACCAGGCGCTTGCTGACCTTGCCGCCGATGCGGAACGCCAACTCGACTTCCAGGCGGGCATGAACCTCGCCCGGGTAGACGTCCATCGACTCCGTTGCCGGCTGCGGCTGCACCACCATGGCCGGGCGCACCGGGGTCGGCACCGTTTCGCCGTTGCCGCAGGCGATAAGCAGAACACTGAGACTCACAGGCAGAGCGAGGGACAAGGCATGGCGCAACATGATGAATAACCTTTCGCGAATAACGCTAGGAATACCTATACTGGCGAGTATAGTAAAAATAGCAAACTCATCAGTCCAGTATTAAAACGCAAAAATGCCGAATAAAGCCTCATTACCCAACGGTCCCGGCCGTCCCAAGGACCTGGCCAAGCGCCAGGCGATTCTGGACGCGGCGAAAATCCTGTTTATGCGCCATGGCTACGACGGCAGCAGCATGGACGCGATCGCCACCGAGGCCGGCGTGTCCAAGCTGACGGTGTACAACCACTTCACCGACAAGGAGACGCTGTTCGCCGCGGCGGTCAAGGCCAAGTGCGAAGAGCAACTGCCCGGGCTGTTCTTCGAACTGGCCGAAGGCGCGCCGATCGAGTTGGTGCTGAGCAATATTGCCCGCGGCTTCCAGGCCCTGATCAACAGCCGCGAGTCCGTCGAACTGCACCGGGTGATGGTCAGCGCCGGCGACCCCAAACTGTCCCAGGGCTTCTACGAGGCCGGCCCGCAACGGGTACTGACCGAGATGGAAAGGCTGCTGCAGCGCGCCGACCAGGCCGGCAAACTGCGGATCGACAACCCCGAGAGTGCGGCGGACCAGTTTTTCTGCCTGGTCAAGGGCGGCTGCAATTTCCGCCTGCTGATCGGCTGCCCGGAACCGCAGTCCAGCGAAGAGGCGGAGCAGCATGTGCAGGACGTGGTGGCGATGTTTATTCGCGCCTATGCGCCTGGACCCGAGCCCGCTTCTCGAGGCTGAATCCACCCGTCTTATCCGCGCAGGCCGGTGTTTGGAGACTTCGGCGCACCTGGGTTCCCGCCTTCGCGGGAACGACGGGGCAATGACCCGGCGGAGCGGTTCCCATCCTCGCGGAAACGACGCTGGAACTGCCTTATCTCCCCCCACCCGACCTCCAGACCCGTCATACCCGCGCAGGCGGGTATCCAGAGATTTAGCCGCACCCGGATTCAGGCCTTGGCGGGAAAGCAGTAAACGGTAGGACGTACAGCCGCAGGCAGTACGCCAGGGGGTTCGCCAGCCGTCGGGCATCTGGCGGGGTAGTGCCAAAGGACGCGCCGAGGCCGCCCTACCCCTTCAGGGCTTTTTTCGGGTAGATATCGTAGCGGCTCGACTTGCCATCCAGCGCGTAAGCGGGTTTGGCGCCTTCGATGATCGGCGCCTTGCGCGGGCGCTTGACCACCACCCGATGGCTGGCCAGGGCCAAGGCCGCGGCCAGCAACGCCGGGGCGTCCAGGTCGTCGCCCACCAGCGGACGGAACAAGCGCATCTCCTTTTTCACCAGGGCGCTCTTGTCGCGGTGGGGAAACATGGGGTCCAGGTAAATCACTTGCGGCGGCTCGCCCTGCCACTGTTCCATCAGCGCGATGGCGTTGCCGGTCAGCAGGCGCATCTGCGCGGCGATCGGCCCGACCTCGCGGTCCTGGCGCGCCCGCAGCAAGCCGTCCTCGAGCAGCGCGGCAACCAGCGGCTGGCGCTCGATCAGGGTCATGCCACAGCCCAGGCTGGCCAGTACAAAGGCATCCCGTCCCAGTCCGGCGGTGGCGTCCAGCACCTGGGGCCGCACGCCCGGTTGCACGCCCACCGCCTTGGCGATCATCTGGCCGCTGCCACCGCCGAACAGGCGCCGATGCGCCACCGCGCCCTCGACGAAATCCACCCGCACCGGCCCGGGTGCCTGGGGCCCCACTTCCACCAGTTGCAGACCCTGCTCGCCCAGTTGCAGCACGAAGTGCGCCTCGCCCGCCAGCGGCAACGCCAGGCGTTCGGCCCAGGTCGCAGCGGCCGCGGCGAATGCCGGCGCCAGGGCCTCGACCCGGACAGTGGTGATGGAGGGAGCGTCACTCATAAAAATCCACTCGAAAAAAAGCCAAACGAACCAAGAAAAACCCGAAAAAACCATTCAACCCAACGGCAATGCGGTCGATAACCTGGGCAGCGGCATTCTGCCAGACCCGGCGTCAATCGGCCGCACGAGATCGCCATGATCGATGCAATCTTCGCGGCCCAGGGCCGCCTGCCCCCCCAACGCGGCCGCGATGTGCCGGCGGCCGTCAGCGATTCGGTGGACTACCAGATCCTGCGCCGCACCCTGATGCCCGACGCACCGGATGTGCAGGCCGCGGCCGAGGAGCTGAACCAGGCCAGTACCGCACCGGCGCCTTCCGGGTCGAGCGACCAGGGTGTGCAGGTCGCGCAGTTCCAGGCAGTGATCGATCAACGTGACCTGCAATTGAACGTCAGCGCCTCGGTCCGCCCGCAACGCACCGATCCGCTGGCCCTGGACCTGGCCGGCAACGGCTTCGCCACCCGCGGCCTGGAGGCGCCGGTGACCTTCGACCTGGACGCCGACGGGCGCCGCGACCAGATCAGCGTGCCCACCGGCGACGATGCCCTGCTGGCCCTGGACCGCAATGCCAACGGCCGCATCGATGATGGTCGCGAGCTGTTCGGCGACCAGCACGGCGCCGCCAACGGGTTTGCCGAGCTGGCCAAACTCGACGACAACCGCGACGGCCGCCTGGACCTGCAGGACGCGCTGTTCGAGCGCCTGACCTTGCTGCGCTTCGACGACCAGGGCCGCCAGCACAGCCAGTCCCTGGCCGAAGCGGGCGTCAGCGTGATCCATTTACAGCACCAGGAGGTCAAGGTGGCCCTGGGCGCCTATGACGAGATCGCCCAGCTGGGCCGCTTCGATTTCGAGGATGGCCGCCAGGGCCAGGCTGCCGACTTGCTGCTGTCACGCCGCTAAGGCGTTTTTTCGGAACCTGCGTTGGTCCACCTTGGCCGGCGAGCGGCGCAGCCGGCGCACCCACCCATTCAAACGTGGGTCGGCCATCGGCAGATGCCCTCTTGCGACTCGGTAAGCAGGCGCCGGGAATAACGTGCGGGTTGCACCCGCCCTACCCGAGCGCCATCGGACTCGCCGAAGCGCTTTCGTACGGTGGCTGCATCCGCCAGGGTCACTGTAGGCGGCACCCCCTCAATGGCAGAGGCGCCAGCCACCCATATCGACATGCAGATGATCGCGGTGGGCGGCGTTGTAGGCCGGCCCCAGGGTGATATTGAACGAGCGGCAGGCCCCCGCGTGCACCTGGCGCAGGAAGCGCGCGGCACGCTCGTCACCCTGCCAGTCCCTGGCCAGGGTGATGCGCTGCCCGTCGGCCAGGCGAAAACCGGCGATATCCAGGGCATTGGCCGAGGCGTGCTGGCTGGTGCGGGCGCTGCCAGCGATGGCGCGGCAGGCGAAGCTGCCGAAATGCTCGAGCTGGCGCACCGGCTGGCCAAACGCCGCTTGGGCAGCGGGCTGCAGCTCGTGCTGCTCGAACAGGGCGAAGGCCACCGCCAGCGGGCAACTGGCGATAAAACTGCTGCTAAAGGCCAGGTCCGCGGACTGCAGGCGCAGGCTGTTACGCAAGGGGCAGCGGGCCGTAGGCGCACTGTCCGGCAGCGGCGTGTAACGCAAGCTGGAGGTGGCCAAGGCCTGAGTGCAGAGCGCGGGGTCACGGCCCAGGCGCATCAGTTTGAAGCCGGTTAACAGGTTGGGCGGCAATCGCACGTCCAGGGGCGCCCAGGGATTCCACTGCGGCGCAACCGCCCAGATGCCACGCCAGTGTGCCAGGGCCGCCACCAGCAGCAGCGTCAGTAGCAACAGGACAGTCAGCCGCCGCATGCCGTCTCGATTAGCCGCGAAACAGCGCGTTCAGCCGATCGAACGGCATGGCCCGTGCGCAGTAGTCGAAGGTGCCCGGTCCGTTGATCTCCTGCGCGGCCTGCAGGACCGCGCCAAAGGCCGCCCGCGCCAGGGAACCGCCGACACTGATACGCCGCACGCCCAGCTCGGCCAGTTGCGTCACCGACAACTGGACGCCGCTAAGGCCCATCAGCACGTTGACCGGCCGCGGCGCCACCGCCTGCAGCACCGCGCGGATATCCTCCACGCTGCGCAGGCCCGGGGCGTAGAGCACATCGGCACCGGCCTCGGCATAGGCCTCCAGCCGGCGCAGGGTGTCGGCCATATCCAGCCGCCCATGCAGCAGGTTCTCCGCCCGGGCGGTCAGCACAAAGGGAAAGGGCAGGCCGCGCGCGGCCTCGACCGCCGCGCGCACCCGCTCCACGGCCAGCTCGAAGGGGTAGATCGGCTGGTCGGCGCGGCCGCTCGCATCCTCGATCGAGCCGCCGACCAGGCCTGCGGCCGCGGCCTGGCGAATGGTTTCGGCACAGCCCTCGGGCGCATCGGCAAAGCCATTTTCCAGGTCGGCGGACACCGGTAAGGCCGTGGCCTCGACCATGGAGCGCGCATTGCTGAGTATCTCGTCACGGGACAGCGCACCCTCGGCATCCGGCCGCCCCAGGGCAAACGCCAGGCCGGCGCTGGTGCTGGCGATGGCCTTGAACCCCAGGGACGCCAGCAACTTGGTCGACCCGCCATCCCAGGCGTTAGGCATGACAAAACACTGGCCGGCCTGGTGCAGGGCCTGAAAGGCCTGGGCGCGTTGCAACTGGGAATCCATGATCGTGCTCCATACGAGTCAAAAACTCGACCTTAGCCCAACCGCGCGCGCGACCCAAGCCTTAACGAAGGCCAAAAAACTGCGCGGGGACGGGCTTGGCTCCCTGCCCGCCACGACGGAGCGCCAGAGTGTAGTGGTGGTTAATGATTTTCTCTCCGCCGCCGCCCCGCACGGTGGCTGGACTAGGCCTTCCACGGGTTTCTAAAGCAAGTCCAACTGCTCGGCGGCAGCGGGCAGGCTCAACTCGGGCAAGGCCGGCAGCCCGGGCAGGCGCTGGCCCAATTGCTGATGGAAACGCCGCGCCAGCTGCGGCGCCAGGCGGTTATCCGGGGTGTGCAGGAAAACGCACGGAACAAGCCCCAGCTCGATCCAGGCGGCGACCTTGTCCAGCCAGGGCGCCATAAAGCTGTCATTGGCCGCCAGTTCCGGATGGCCGATAAAACGCAGCTGGGGCGAACTACTGAAGGCCGTCGGCCGCAGTGGCAGCCGCGGCTTTTTGGCCTGGGCATGGCGCACCGCCGGATCGTCCCAGCCACAGCTGAACAACGCCCGGGAATCCAGGCAAATGCGCTCGACGCCGCGGTCCAGCAACAGGCGATTGAGCGCCCGTTCCTCGTCACCCTTGCTGAAAAACTGTGGATGGCGTACCTCCACCGCCAGGGCCGTGTCGCCCCATCCCTCGAGAAAAAACGCCAGCTCGGGCAAACGGGCCGGACCGAACAGCGCCGGCAGTTGCAGCCAGTAGGGCGTGACACGCTCGCCCAGCGGTGCCAGCAGCTGGCGAACGCTCAGCGCCGCCTCCAGCTGCTCGCGCAGGTCACCGCCGTGACTGATGTCCCGGTGCAGCTTGGCGCAAAAGCGAAACCCCTGGGGCATCGACGCGGCCCAACGGCGCACGGTGTCCGGCGCAGGGCGGGCGTAGAAGGTGGTATTGCCCTCGACGGCGTTGAACACCTGGGCATACAGCCCCAGAAAATCGGGTTGGCGGGCGTCCAGCGGGTAGAGGTCACCGCGCCAGGCGGCGTCGCTCCAGGAGGGGCAACCGAGGTAATAGGGCAACATGGTGGAGGTCACGCGTAGAGGTCGAGGCCCAATACTTCCTGGGAATCCGCCTCGGCGCCATAACGCGCGGTACTGGTGTAACTGGCCAGCGCCTGGGCGGCGCGGTCGTTCAATGCGGCCGTCTTGTACAGGTCCTGGGCACGGGCCGGCAAGCTGTCGGTGCTGGCATTGGCACCTTGCACGCGCCGCGCCTGGGGCAGGGTTTCAAAACCCTGGGTGCTGGACGGCGAGGCAGGTTGTTCACGGCGCTGCTCGACCTCGCGCTGGACGTCGCGAAAGGGCGTGACTGCGGTACCCGGTCGGGTCGCGCGGTCCAGCGAAGGTGAAGTGGTGAATCCGTCGATCCGCATGGGTGACAGTCCGGCCTGCTCGAACAAGAGGGAAGCAATGGAGAATTGCTGCAAATCTAACGGGACCGCGCACGCTTAGCAATGGCACTTGGCCCGGCGCGGAAAAAAGCAGATGTGTGGTTGGACGCGAGTCGTGACGCTTGGCCGATACCGCTGCGTCAGCGGGCGCCCCACCAGGCCACGGGCTCCGCCTAGCGTTCCGCCTTGGGCGTGGCAACCTTGTCCCGCAGGTACACCGGCTGGGCCTCATCGGCCGGCAGGGCCTCGCCCCGGGCCCAGGCGAACCCCGCCAGGCTCAGCAGGTCCTGGGCGTGGGGCAGCAGCTGCGGCGCCTGGCCACAGGTCGCCAGCGGGATGCGCGGGCCGAAGGTGCCCCAGCCGGTGCCGGCGCCGAACCAGTCGCCCGTCGCGTCACGGGGCAAGGCCACCGCTTCGGGGGACAGCACCGCTTCCACGCCAACCAGCTGCATTTCGCCCTGCGCCTCGCGGTAGCAGCCCCAGTAGACCTCGTCCATCCGCGCATCGATGGCGGCGGCGACCTGGTGCGCGCCCTGCTCGCGCCAGGCGCGCTGGGCCAGTACGGCCAGGTTGGACACCGGCAACACCGGCCGTTCCAGGGCGAATGCCAGTCCCTGCACCACACCGACGGCGATGCGCACCCCGGTGAAGGCACCAGGGCCGCGACCGAAGGCGATGGCGTCGACCGCCGACAGGGCCACGCCCGCCTCGGCCAGCAGTTCGCGAATCATCGGCAGCACTCGCTGGGCATGCAGGCGTGGAATCACCTCGTAGTGGCTGAGCACCCGGCCCTCGTGCAGCAGGGCGACGGAGCAAGCTTCGGTGGCAGTGTCCAGGGCCAGCAAGGTGGTCATCGGCGGGTCCGCGTTCAAAAAGGTGGGGCAGTATAAACCCAGCGCGCGCGCACCGCTCGGCTAAGGGAGCGGACGGCTCACCGGCAAGGCAAACGCGGCCG
This sequence comes from Pseudomonas sp., assembly GCF_040514055.1. Lineage (GTDB taxonomy): Bacteria > Pseudomonadota > Gammaproteobacteria > Pseudomonadales > Pseudomonadaceae > Aquipseudomonas. The sequence continues at coordinate 55,510 of NZ_JBEVDL010000028.1, read as the reverse complement.
GTAGGGGTAGACTCGGCACTTTCACGCCGACCCCCACCGGGCGCCGGCTCGGCACCCACCCGCTGACAGCCTGGAGTCCTTCGATGGTCCACGCGGTACTTCTGTATGCCCGGGAGCGCAGCCCTCTGCTCCTGACCGCGCTCCTGTCCTTGCTGCTGTTCGCCGCCGGCCTGCACGACTTCGCGGTCGAGCCGCTGCTGTTTTTCCGCGGCTGGCTGTCCATGTGCCTTCTGCTGTTTCTGCTGCGCGTGAGCGACGATATCTGCGATATCCCCCTCGACCGCCTGGCCCACCCCGAACGCGCCCTGTGTTCGGGCCGCGCCCCGCTGAACCGCATCAACGCCTTTCGCGCCCTGGCCGTGCTGTGCCTGCTGGGGCTGCAGATCGGCCATCCCGCAGCCCTGCTGCTGGTCACCCTGACCCTGGTATTTTTCAGCCTGTTTTTCAGGTTCAAGCCCGACCTGCACCCGTTGCTCCATACCGCGTTACTGGATGGCGCCCTGGGCCTTTTCCCGCTCTACGCCGGCCTGCTGCTGTATGGTGAAATAGGGACGGCTCAGCTGCTGATGGGGGCTTTTATCTGGCTGGGAGCCCTGGCCCATGACTATGCCCACTCGGTGCCGGACCGCCGCGACAGCGCCGTGCAACGCCTGAACGCGATCACCCGGGTCGAACCGGCGCTGTTGGCGTGCCTCTCGCTGCTGCTGTTTGTGCTCAGTGCCGGGGTTGGACTGCGGCTGGCGTGCTCGAATGGCCTGCCCTGGGGCTTTCTCGGCGGCCTGCTGCTGATGACCCCGCTGATCCTGCGCCTGGAATACCGGCTGCTGCGCCGGCCCTGCGCCGAAACCGCCAAACCGTTCTATATCACCGGTTTCCTGTTTTTCCTGGTGCCGATCCTCGGGCACCTGGGCGACCTGGCCTGGGGGTACGCCAGGGCCTAGCGGCTGTGCGTGGTGCTCAGGCTGCGCTCTGCGCGACTGACCTACCCGCGCAGGCGGGTAGCCAGGTTGGCGGTACGGCCCTGGCGCAAGTCGCCCCCCTCACCCCAACCCTCTCCCGCGGGGAGAGGGGGTGGTCCGCCGCTACGCCGTCATACCCGCCCAGGCGGGTATCAAAGTGCATCAGGACGCGGCCGCGGGATGGATCTGCACCTCGCCGGTGCTGCCATTGATGGTCAGGGTGGCGCCATCCTCGATCAGTTGGGTAGCGTTCTTCACCCCGACCAGGGTCGGAATGCCCAGTTCGCGGCCGATGATCGCCGTGTGCGACAGCAGGCTGCCGCGTTCCGAAATCAGCCCGGCCGAGATCACCATCAGAAACACCCAGCCAGGATCCGTGCTCTCGGACACCAGAATTCTGCCCTTCACCTCGGCCGCGCCATTGGGGTCACGAATGACCCGGGCCTGGGCGGTGACCAGGCCGCTGGAGCAACCGGTACCGCGCAGCAGCCCCGAGCCGGCATGGGGCTCGAGACGCTTCTCGGCCAGGAGATTGGCATAGACGGTGCCGCGGGTGAACAGCCGGTCCTGTGGGTCCGCCTGCCGCCAGGCGTCGGCCTGGCCTTGGCGATACCGCACCAGGCCCTTGAGATCGCCGTTGGGGGAGCAGCCCTTGCGGTAGGCCTCCAGCTCAGCGAGGGTCAGGTAGAAAATATCTTCTGGCCGTTCCAGGCGTTTTTCCTCGACGAAACGCCGGCCAATCTGCTGCAGCGTGGTGCGGAAAAACGAAAAGTGCAGCCCGCGATCCAGGCGTGTCGCTTCCCGGTAGGCCACCGTCTGCCGGGTTTTTTTCAGCAGCCACCGCAGCAGGCCTTTACCGCGAATCGGCTGCAGATGCTGGTTAAACAGTGCATCGGCATCGTCCTGTTCGGTGCGCGTCGGCGGACCGGCCGTGGCGGACGCCAGGATGATCCGCAGCAGGTGAAAGGGGCTTTCCCGAAACGTCTGCACCTCCATGATCAGCTCCTTGGGCGCACGATGCCCATAGAGCTGCAGGTGGCTCTGCAGCTGTTGCCGGAACGCGCCGAAGCCCTTTTGATCCAGGCGCCGGTAGAGGCTGTCGACCTGGTTCTGCTCGGGCTCGTCGAGGAGCTGGGTAAGGGCCTCGGCCAGCGCCGCCTGTTGCTGGACCGTCGCGGCCAGCGCCAGCATCGACTCCACCGGCTTGGTACTGTCGATTTGCTGGTTGGCCAGCAGCCGGTTGAACAGGTTGTCGGCGTCGGGGATACCCCGGCGATGGAACTGCTCGCGGGTCACCGCCATAAAGATCATGGCGAAAAAATCGTTGAGGATCGGGATGCCCATGCTGCGGGTAAAGCGCTTGGAAGCGCGCGTCAGGTGGCCGATCAACTGGTCCGAGGACAACTGCTCCAGGTCCAGGCGCTCGAACTCCCGGCGAATTTCGCCGGTGATCTGGAAATACTCGCGGATCAGCCGATCGTGACGGAGCAGGTTACGGATAAAACACAGCGGAAAACGCAGCCACAGCTGCACGCGCTCCCACGCGGTGATTCTCTGGTCGTCCAGCGCGTCGGCGAACGAGCTTTCGCTGCCGATCATCTGTTCGAAGTAGCGGATGATCTTCTGGGTAAAAAACGGCACCACCAGCAGGGTGCGGTACCAGTTGCTGATGTTGTAGTAGGCACGGCCCTGGAGATAACCGACCAGGTGCTGCAGCACGTCTTCGCGCTTGCGCACCACCGAGGCCGGTATACCGCAACGGATCAGGGCTTCGCGCATGCACTGGTAGTAATCCAGATGCAGCACCGAGAAGGTCATCGGCAGGATCACGCCCGGGTAGCTTTCGATGATATTGCTGTTGTCGAAGACCCGCTCCTGGCCCTGGGGAATGGTGGTGATCGGCCGCGCCTGGAGGATATGCAGCTGGTCCTGCTCGTCGAAGGCCCACTCGATATCCTGGTAGTGGCTGTACAGCGTGGCGATCTTCGTCGACTGGCCGATCAAGGCCTGGCGTTGCCCGGCGTCCAGCACCGGCGCGCCGCGCTGCTCGGCCGGCACGGCGAAAAACTCGGTGCCGCCGCCGACGCCGTAGCCGATCCCGCGCAGTTTCTCGTTGACCTGCAGCGTCCAGCTGCCGTCGAGCCTGTCGAAGTAGTACAGGTCGGTTTCGACCTTGTCGGCGACTATGCCCTCGCCCAAGCCGTAGCCGGCGGCGATCACTTGCCGGTGCAGCGCGCCGTGCGGATCGGCCTGGAACAGCACGCCGGCGCTTTTGGCCGCCACCATGCGCTGGACGATGACCGATACCGGGTTGTCCAGGGGGTCGCGGTGCATCCGGCGCATATAGATCAGCACGCCGGGGTCGAAGGCGCTGGCCCAGCAGGCCTTGATTCGCTCGACCACCTCTCCTGCGGCGACGTGCAGCCAGGTGCTCAACTGCCCGGCGAAAGAACTGGTCTGGGCGTCCTCGTTGGCCGCCGAAGAGCGCACCGAGAACGAGCCCCAGCAGCGCAGCTGCGCCAACTGGGCTTGCAGCTCGACCTCGGCCGCGCGCGGCAGCTCACAGCCCATCACCAGCGCCTTGATCCGTGCCGAGGCCAGGCCGAGTCGCTGCGCATTGTCATAGTCGCACTCGCCGAGCAGCTGCCGAATAGCGGGCAACAACCCCTGCAGCGACTCGCTGAAGGCCCGGCTGGACAAGCAAAGAAAGGCCGGCACCGGCACTCCGTGCCGCTGCAGATGGAACAGGTTGCGCGCCTTGCCGCCCAGCCCCTGGGGAGGCTCTGCCTGGACGTTACCGGCATGGAAGATATAAGGCGTCATGGTCTCGACTGCTGAGGGAAATGGGGAAGGCATCAAGGTAACGCCGCAATCCGGGTGCCGACCTTGACCAGTGTCTCGAGGTGCCGGGCACTGTTGTCGATCAGGTCCGGGTCCAGGGCAGGGCCGCCCGGCCCCCAGAGCAGCACCAGGGTCGAGCCGCCAAAACGGAAATAGCCTTTTTCCTGGCCCCTCGCCACCGGGCCGGGCCGGTGGGTCTGGACAATGGTGCCGACGGTCAGGGCACCGACATCCACCAGGTACAGGGTGCCGAACAGCGGCGTCTCCAGCTGGCTGACCACCCGCTTGTTGGCGAAGCTGCGGGCGCCGGCGGCGAGGGCGATGGGGTGCACCGACTCCAGCTGGCCAGCGATGGCGCGTGACGCACCGACCCGGCCGTCGGCCGGGAAATGAAAGCGGTGATAGTCCTTGGGTGCCAGGCGCACCACCACGGCACAACCGCCCTCCACCTCTGCCGCCGCCCGCGGACAGCCCAGCAGCTCGGCAATCGACACCCGCTGCTGCTTGACCCGCAGGGCCTGCCCCTCCAGCCGCGGGTAGACCAACACCCGACCATCGGCGGGCGCCAGCAACGCCTTGGGATTGGGGTCCAGGGGCCGCGCGCCGGGCTTCAGACGACGGCTGAAAAAATCGTCCAGGGAGCGGTACTCGGCCAGCGATTTCTCCGCTTCACCGGCATCGATGCCGTACTGGCTGACAAAACGCGGAATCGCGTCACGGCTGCTGCCAAGGCGCTTGGTCAGGCCATTGAGCCGGCTGAACCAGGGCCGTGTCACGAACAGGCGACGCAACGCACGCCCCCAGAAAGTGCCGTAGAGGAAATTCAGCTCGGCCTCGCCGTAGATGATCTCCGCTTCCCGGCGCCCGCTTTCGCGGTCGTGGTAATACAGGGTCGCGGGGCTGCCCTTGTCCATAAGCGGCCCCTTCAAAATGGCTGCTTGCGCAGGCCGAGGCTGTACAGCAGCAGGTTGATCACCAGGTGCAGCAAGGGCCCCAGCAGGATAAACGCGAGGATCACCCACAGCCCCGGGTTCAACAGCAGCCAGTACACCAGCGCACAGCCGATGGCGGAGTCGGCCTGGTCCATCAGGCCGAACCAGAACGCGTGGCGTTCCGGCTGCTTGCCCGGTTGGATATTCAAGCGGCGCTTGATATAGGAGTTGGGCAGCTCGGCCAGCACATAACCGATGCCCAGCGCGAGGCCGAGCAGCCAAGGGTTGAGGCCGACCAGGCTGGCCAGTAGATGCTCCGCCAGCAGCGGTTCGAGCCACTGCGCCAGATAGACCCCGGGCACCGTGGCCAGGGGCATGACCACTATGCCGCGCCAGGTCTTGTTGGCGCCGAAGGCCGGCTGGTTGATCGGCACGGCCAGCGGCGCCAGCCAATGGCGACTGACCACCAGCATGTGCAGCGAGCCGGAGAGGATCAACGGGATCATCAGGTACAACGCGGTGAGCATGGCATCGAACAGCGTGAACATAAGGACTCGTTCTGTGGAGTGAAGAAAGGGCTAGCGCACCAGCCAGTACGCGGTCAGCAGGCAGGCGAGCACGGGGAACACCAGGTAGGCGGCCCCCCTGGGCTTGGGAATCCGCAGCGGGTAGACGAACAGCCCGCCGACCAGGATCAGCAGCAGCGGCAAAAACAGCCCGAACAGCGCCGGGCTGAGCAGGTCGCACAGCATCAGCAAGGCGCCGAAGATCAAGGCGGCGAACGTTACCGGCAGGCCGGTATAGCAGGTCAGCCCGGCCCCGCTGCTGGCGTGGCTTTCCTCCTGCAGCACATTAAAGAATGCCAGGCGCTGGGCCGCCGCGCAGACGTACAGCAGCCCCGCGATCAGCCCGAATACCCCCCCCAGGCCGAAGCCGATGGCGACCAGAACCGGCGCCACCCCGAAGCTGACCATGTCGACGATGGAGTCGATCTGCACGCCGAATGCCGCCTCCCGGGCGGTCATTTGCGTTCGGCGCGCCACCAGCCCGTCGAACAGGTCGAAGATGCCCGCCCAGATCAAGGCCACCACCGCCAGTTCGAGCCGTCCGGCAAAACTCAGCCAGCAGGCGCCGAAGCCGCAGAGCAGGCCAGCCAGGGTCACCAGGGTCGGTGGGTTGTAGACACCGATCAGTTTCATGCGTCACCTCCGGCCACGGCGACGGGATAGAGTGCCTGCCGGCGCTGGGCCAGGCTGATCTGGCTGGCGCCGGTGCCGAGAGTGATGGCACCGGTACCGCCGTCGATGCTGATGAACTCGCCGTCCCGGATCAACAGGGTCGCCTTCTGCACCGCCAGCACCGCCGGCATGCCGTACTCACGGCAGATCACCGCGGCATGGGACAGCACCCCACCGGTCTCCGTGACCACGCCGCTGAGTTGCGCGAACTTGTGGGTCCAGCCCGGATCGGTGCAGCGGGTCACCAGGATATCGCCCGGTTGCAGGCGGTCGGCATCATCGATATTGGCGATCACCCGGGCCGTGCCCGAGGCGATGCCGGGGCTGCCGGCCACCGCGAAACGCTCGCCGCCCGGGTCGCCACTGGCGGCCGGGCCGCTGCCGGTGGAAAAGCCCGCGCCCAGTTCGTCGGGAATGGTGTAGCGAGCGAAGCTGCGGTAGTAACGCCGGTTACGCGCCACCAGCGCCGTGACGTCGGCGGTGGGCAGCTGGCCCCTGAGCAGGCGCAAGAGGTCGTCCAGTTCGAGGAAAAACACCTCGTCGGGCTGGCGCAGGACGCCTTGCTCGACCCAGCGCTGGGCCACGGCCAGGGTCACCCGGCGCACGTGGTAGTAGTAATGGGTCGACAGGTCCCTGAGCTCCTCGCGCCACCAGAGAAAGGCGCGCACCTGCTCGAGTCGCGCGGCCATGCCGCGGCGCTTCCAGAACGGCAGCGCGGCCAGGAAACGGCCACGCGCGGCCTGGAAATGACGCTGCTGATCCTGGTTGCGCAGCCGCGGATCGAAGTCGTCCGGCTGGCCCAGGGCTTCCTGCCAGTTGGCGATCACCGGTCGCGGGTCCTCCAGGTAGCGCGGCACCATCAGGTCCAGTTCCTGCTTGGCATGGTGCCCGTAGCGCTTGAGGTAGTCGGCGAAACGGTCCAGGAAGAAACGCCGCTCACCGGCCGCCAGCGCCTCGGCAATGGCGTCGGCGCTGTGCTGTTGCCAGTAGCGCAGACTCTCGGCGTCGGCTTTGATTTCCTGGCGCAGCACCCACAGCGACTCGATGGGGGCCAGGTGCGAGACGCCGGTCAGGCCACTGAGCAGCAACGGGAAATCGGCGGCTGGGAAATCGACTTTGGCCACCGCCTCCTGGAACAGGTTGTTCAGGTTCGAGTTGTCATAGATGAAATTGAAGTAGGTCGACTCGCTGCGGAAATACTCCTGACCGAGGAACTGCTCGGCGAAGGCGAACAACGCTTCGCTGGACAGGCTCGCCAGGTCCAGCGCTCCGAGTTCCTGCAGGCGGCGTTGCTGCGCCTCCACAAAGCCAGGATTGTCCTTGAGCTGCCGGCGGCACGACGCCTTCAGCGCGACCAGCACCCGCACCGCGGTCAGCAGCGTGCGCGGCGTGGTGCGCGTCACCAGGCCATCGCCGGGGTAGCCCGGCACGATGCCCAGGCCTTCGTCGAACACCCGTTCCTTGAAGCCCGGGATATGACTCAGTCGGCGCTTGACCGACTGCAGGTTCCAGTACGGCCGGCCGAAGAAGCTCTGCTGCCAGGCACCCTGATCGCCGCCGCTGGGCAGACCGATACGGCTCAGGTAGGCCGGCATGGTGACGTCGAAGACCGACTTATACAGCGAGGCCATATAGGGCGTGCAGACGGTGGCGGAGACCCCGCCATCGCGAAAATCGGCGGTGGTCCATTGCCCGGGGATGCCCCCATGGCCCAGCTGGGTGATAGGGCGGCTTTGCAGCAGGTAAAACTGCTCGCCGACCTTGGCCCATTCCACGTCGACCGGGTAACCGGCGTTTTCCTGGGCCCGCAGGGCCAGCTCGACCAGTTCGCTCACCTCCGCCTCGGACAGCACGGCCTGCCCTGCTCGCTGCGCATCCAGCGGTTCGAGGCGGGTAAAGGGCGCCGCGGGCAAGCGCACGCAGTGCACCTCCTTGTGCGCCACCGTGCGTTCCAGGACCTGCCCGGCAAACCAGTCATAGCGGTAGCGATCGGGCGTCACCTGGCCCGCGACCAGCGCCTCGCCCAGGCCGAAACAAGCCTCGACCAGCACCTCGGTGTCACAGCCGCGCACCGGGTCGACGGAGAACAGCACGCCGCTTTTTTGCGCCGGGATCAGCCGCTGCACGACCAGTGCCAGCCCCATCGCACCGCTGATATGACGGTCCTGCAGGTAGCGCCGCACGCGCTCCTCGAACAGCGCCGCCCAGCAGGTGCGCAGGGCGTCGCAAACATCCTCGTAACGGCGCACGTTGAGCAAGGTGACATAGAGGCCGGCAAAGGAGGCCTGCGCCCCGTCCTCCAGGGTGCCGCTGCTGCGCACGGCAAAATGCGCCTCGGGGAAACGCTGCAGGAAGCGCTGCACGCCCTGGGCGATCCCGGCCGGCAGCGCACAGCCGAGGATCGCCTCGCGCAGCGTCTCCAGAGGCATGGGCAGCGGCTGCGACGGCGTGTGCAGCCACTCGGCCACGGTCGCCAGGCCGTTGGCCCGCAGCGTGTGTTCGAAGGCCGTGGTGGTCACGCAGCACCATTCGGGTACCGGCAGGCCCCAGCCCATCAATTCGTACAGCGAGGCGGCCTTGCCGCCCAGGCGGGCCCGCAGGTCGCCGCGACCCTCGAGGGTCTCGGGGCTGACCACCAGGTCCTGATCCACGTCGGTCTGGCTTGTCGCCATGCATTCTTGCGTCATTGCCCACTTCCTTTTGCGCGTGCTGCGGCGTCGATCGCCCGGGGTTCAGAAGATGCTGTCGACCTTGATCCGCGCCAGGTCGAAACCGTGGGTCGCGGCCAGGGCGAGGATCTTCCTGACCTGCATCTTGCTGATGCGGCCATAACTGTAATGCGCCGCTGTCTCGGACAGGCCGAGCAACATGGTTTCGGCCATGCAGGCGTAGGTCACGCCGTTGCCCATGTGGTTCTTGCCGGACCAGCGCAGGTCCGGGTTGCCCGGCAAGCGCACCAGGCCGCCACGCACCACCTGCACCTGGGGGCACTGGCGGGTGACCGACGCATCCACGTCGTTGGGCACCGACACATCGCAGATCACGCTGGGCTGGCTGCCCAGCATGTCGGGGAAGATGATCGGTTCGGCAGCGTTGCTGGTGGTCAGGATCAGGTTGGCCTGCTTGAGGCTATAGAGATCGGTGCTGACGATAACCGGCGCGGCCTCGCCCAGTTCCTGCTGCAGTTCCCGGTAAAGGAACGGGCCCGGGTCGTCCAGGCCTTCGCCCTGCCGCAACCGGGCGAAGCTCTGGCTGGTCGCCAGTACTGCCGCCACGCTGGTCTCGGGGTACTGGCCCGCCAGCAGATCCCGGTAGGCGTTCAGGTAGACCTCGATGGCCACCTTGATCAGCCGCGCCTCGCTCTGCCGACGGCCCACCAGTATCACCCTGGGCACATGATCCGCGAGTATTTCCGTGTACACCGAGCCGATGTTGCCGGCGGCGCCAACCACCGCAAAGGTCGACGTTTTCAGGTCGAGGCCCTTCTCCTGGGCGGTCTGCAACAGGCCCTGCACGCCCATGCCGACGGTGAGCGCATTACCGGTGGTGATACTGAGCTTGTCGGACACCAGGCGCAGGCCATTGCCGGTGACGATGGAGGTGTAGGCGCCCAAGCCGTAGGCCACATGGCGGCTTTCCTCGGCCTCGTGCAGCGTGTCGCGGATCAGGCCGACCATCTCATCGAGGGAACCGGTGGCCAGTTGCTCGGTGATATGCAGGGGCTCGTGCAGCAAGGCGACGAAGCGGAAATTGACCTTGTCGCCGGTGGCCGAGGTGATGGTGTGGGTCTGCAGGTGCACGGGCGCCGCCACGGGCCGGAAACGCGCCAGCAGGCCACCCAGCTCGGCATCCGAGAAGTCCGCGAGGCTCGGGTCGGCATCGGCGAAATCTCGCGCGCTGAGCGGGGTGCCGATAAAGGTGACGGTCTTGTGCCCGGGCTCAAACCGGCCTGCCGGCGCGTTCCGCTGCCGGTAGCAGGCCACTGGACTGTCATCGCCACACTGCTCCCGGCCGACCACATACCGCAGCAACTGGCCGGCGTTGAGCTTGTGGAGGATCTCGGCGACCCGGCGAATGCCGGCCACCACCTGGTCGCACGCCTGCTGGGTGACAAACGCGGAGGGCTCCAGGCGCAGGGTGAAGGCATTCGACAAGGTGGTGCTGATCCGTACCCGGTGCTCGTGCAACAGGTAGCCGGCGATCACGTATCCCAGCAACTTTTGCTCGGACAGGGTGCGGATAAACAAGGAGTTCGCGTCGGACTGCGGCTGGAACTCGATGCCCAGCAGCAAGCCCTGGCCACGGACTTCCTTGAGGATGCCCGGGTAGTGAGCGCAGACGTCCTGCAAGCCCTGACGCAGGTACTCGCCCTGCTGCGCGGCGGCGGCCATGATCGCCGGGACTTCGTCCAGCAGGGTCAGCGCGCGCAAGGCGATGGCGGCGCTGTAGTCATCCTCGGCGAAGGTGGAGCTGTGGATGGCATCGAAGTCCGGCTGGTAGAGGTGCCGGGCGAAACACACCGCCGACACCTTGGACATACCGCCGCCCAGGCTCTTCGACAGCAGGTAGCAGTCAGCCGTGACGCCCAGCTGCTCGGAGTAGAGAAAGGTGCCCGTGCGGCCCATGCCGCATTGGATTTCGTCGAACACCAGCTGGAACCCGTGCTGGGTCGCCAGGCGCCGGCTTTCCTCGAGGAAGGCCAACGGCACGCTGCGAATGCCGCCTTCGCCCTGCAGCGGTTCGACGAACAGGGCGTTGAGATTGGCCACGGCCTGCCGGGTCAGGCGGACCTCGCCTTTGCTGAGGCTGATCGCTGGCAGATACACCAGGCTGTCATCGATCGCCGCCAGCAGGGCGCCCGGCACGCTCGCGTCGATAAAGCGGCCCTGCGCCCCCAGGCCGGCGAACGGCTTGCGGTAGGCTTCGCCAGAGGTGACCTGCAGGGCGCCGGTGGTCTTGCCGTGGTAGCCGCCCTTGACCGCCAGGGCGGTCGGGCTGCGGCTCGACGCCTGGCCCATGGCCCATGAGAGGGCGGCCAGCGTCGCCTCGTTCCCCAGGTCCCGCGGCACCCCGAACTGGCTCTCGGCAGCGGCACGGAAGGTCTCGTCCAGGGTCAGGGTCTGGTTCAGCAACCCCTGGCGCACCTTGACCAACTGCTCCTCGAACGCCTCGCGCAGTGCCTGGAAACGGTGCATCCGGCGCATTTCCGCGTGTTTCAACGCCGCTTCCACCGCGTCCGCCCCGGTGTTCAGCAGGACACTGACGTAATGCGCGCCCGTGCGCGCGTGCAGCATGCGATCCAGGCGCTCGCCGACCAAGGCGGCCTGGGACCGGCAACTGCCCTGGGCCAGAAAAGGCACGCCGGCGTCCAGGTAGGCTTTCTGCAATGCCACGAAGGGCTCGAACAGATGGCCGAACAGGCAGGCGCCAAACCCGCCGAGCATGTCCAGGACGGGCACTTCCTCGCCGTTCTTCTGGTAATAGAGGTAATCGCCACGGGCTCGGGTATAGACGATGTCCATGCGGATGGCGTGCAGCAACTTGGAGAGCCCCGGCCGGCTGTAGCGGGCATATTTCTCGGCGAGCGCGGACGTCGCCGGGGCCTCTTGCGCCGATCCGGCCGCGTCCTCCTGGCGGCACCGACGCAAAACATCTGCCCGCAGTTGCAGGGAGGGGGAAAGGGTCGGTTCTGGGGCGCAGGCGCCGCCGAGCGGAGCTTTGTTGCTGGAGACTGTGGACATCGGACTACCCTTTATTAATGCCATTTATATGCAGGGCGCTTTTCTCAGGCCAAACGCATCCCTGCCGCTGCAAAAAAGGCCTGAGCCAGTCGTTGTGCAGCCGCACGGGTCTGAGATGAGGTTGAGCCGGCAAGACCTTGCAAGGAAGCGTCATGGCCTTGCGGGCAAGCGACATCATCTTGTTACATTTTTCTCAGGCTGTCTTTTGCAAATGAAAGGAATCCTACTTGGCTCTCATATTCACCGGAACGGGCTGGACATACCGACGCAGACAGCCCGCCGTGGAAATCCCATTAGACTTCCAAGAGGGCCGAAAGATCAGGGGGTAACAAGATTTGACAGGCAGCGCCAGGTCGCGACAGCGCAACAGTCCGGTGCGCCGGCCGGTGTTTGATACCAAACATCCGACGTGGCGGCGGGGGCCCTGCCCCATCCCTGATCAGCTGGACAAGGACGGTGTTTCTGCTATGGGTCGGCGAGCCTTGCGCGACGCCGCCATGGCAGAAACGAAAACGGCCCCGGAGGGGCCGTTGTTCCGCACGCGCAGACTTAGCTCAAGGCGGCCAGCGCCTTGGCGGTGATCTCTTCGACCGAACCGACACCGGCGATAAAGCTGTACTTGGGGGTGCCTTCGGCGGCCGACAACTTCTGGTAGAAGTCGATCAGCGGCTTGGTCTGGGAGTGGTAGACCGACAGGCGGTGGCGCACGGTCTCTTCCTTGTCATCGGGACGCTGCACCAGCTCTTCACCGGTCACATCGTCCTGGTCGGCCACTTTCGGCGGGTTGTACTGGGTGTGATAGATACGCCCCGAACCCGGGTGCACACGGCGACCGGCGATGCGACTGACGATTTCCTCGTCATCCACGGCGATTTCCACCACGTGATCGATGGTCACGCCGGCCTCACGCAGCGCTTCGGCCTGGGGGATGGTGCGTGGAAAACCATCGAACAGGAACCCCTTGGCACAATCGGCCTCGGTGATACGTTCCTTGATCAGATCGATAATGATGTCATCGGAGACCAGGCCACCGCTGTCCATCACGCCCTTGACCTTCAGGCCCAGGGGGGAGCCCGCCTTGACGGCGGCGCGCAGCATGTCGCCGGTGGAGATTTGCGGGATACCGAATTTCTCGGTAATGAAGCGGGCCTGAGTACCTTTGCCGGCACCGGGCGCTCCTAGCAGAATCACGCGCATCGATGTGCTCCTTAAAATTGAAATAGGAAAATCGTCGGACTCGCCTCGTGGGGCCAATCTCTGAATAGGTTCCCGGCAGCGCTGTGCAGCCAAAAGGTTGATCAAGATACACAGCGCACTCCTACCGCACAAGCCACCTAAAGTCGGATAAACCGGGCCTTTGCCAGGCCCGCAAAGGGGTCTAGCCGGTGTTGCGCAGCCCCGCCGCGATACCCGCCACACTGACCAGCAACGCCTGCTCCAGGGGCCCCTCGATCGGGCTTTCACGCCGCCTGGCGCGGGCCAGCAGCTCGACTTGCAACAGGTGCAGGGGGTCCAGGTAGGTGTTGCGCACGGTGATCGACTCCAGGGTCTCGGGGCTGTGTGCCAACAGCTGGGTTTGCCCGGTCAGCCCCCGTACGATCGTACAGGCCTGCGACAATAGGTCGCGCAATTGTGCACCTAAAGGAAGCAACGCAGGCTCGACCAGCCGCTCGTCGTACAGCCCGGCAATGGTGGCGTCAGCCTTGGCCAGGACCATTTCGAGCATGTCGATGCGGGTGCGAAAAAACGGCCATTGCTCGCGCATCTGCGCCAGCAACGGCCCATCACCGCGCTCCAGGGCCTGGCCCAGGGCCTGCTCCCAGCCCAGCCAGGCTGGCAGCATCAAGCGGGTCTGGGTCCAGGCGAAGATCCAGGGGATAGCCCGCAGGCTTTCCACCCCGCCTTCGCGGCGCTTGGCCGGGCGACTGCCCAAGGGCAGGCGTCCAAGCTCCTGCTCGGGCGTGGCCTGGCGGAAATAGGCGACGAATTGCGGGTGCTCACGCACCACCGCGCGGTAGGCCGCCACCCCGTCGGCGGCCAGTCGGTCCATCAGCGCTCGCCACGCCGGCTCCGGGGCAGGCGGCGGTTGCAGGGTCGCTTCCAGCACGGCGGCCAGGTACAGGTTGAGGTTCTGCTCGGCGATGTCCGGCAGGCCGAATTTGAAACGAATCATTTCGCCCTGTTCGGTGGTGCGAAAACGCCCGTTCACCGAACCCGGCGGCTGCGACAGGATCGCCGCATGGGCCGGACCGCCGCCACGCCCCACGGTGCCGCCGCGGCCGTGAAACAGCAACAGCTCGACCTGATGTTCGCGACACACCTGCACCAGGGTTTCCTGGGCCCGGTACTGGGCCCAGGCGGCGGCGGTGGTGCCGGCATCCTTGGCCGAGTCGGAGTAGCCGATCATCACCTCCTGGGGCCCATGCAGGCGGGCGCGATAGCCCGGCAGGCCCAGCAGGCGGTCGATCGCCGGACCGGCGTTATCCAGGTCGGCCAAGGTTTCGAACAGCGGCACCACGCGCATCGGCCGCAACACCCCGCACTCCTTGAGCAGCAACTGCACGGCCAGCACGTCGGAGGCACCGGCGGCCATGGAAATCACGTAAGAGCCCAGCGAGGCGGCGGGCGCGGCAGCAATCTCGCGGCAGGTGGCCAGCACCTCGGCGGTATCGGCCGAGGGCGTGCAGTGCGCCGGCAGCAATGGCCGGCGATTGTCCAGTTCGCGCAGCAGGAAGGCGATGCGCCCCTCCTCGTCCCAGTCCGCGTAGCGCCCGAGCCCCAGGTAATCGGTGATCTCGGTCAACGCCGCGACATGCCGGGTGGCATCCTGACGCACGTCCAGGCGCACCAGGAACAGACCGAAGGTCGCCGCGCGACGCAGGCAATCGAGCAACGGACCGTTGGCGATGCTGCCCATGCCGCAGTCATGCAGCGAATCGAAACACAGCTGCAGCGGCTCCAGCAGCTGACGGTTGTCCTGCAGCACCTCGCTGGACGCCGCCTGCGCGCCGTCCAGCGCGCGCTGCGCCCAGCCGCGGGTGGCCCGCAGCCGTTCGCGCAGCTGCTTAAGCACAAAACGGTAGGGTTCGGCGCTGTCGCCCGCGCGGGCGCGCAGCGCGGCGCTGGCTTGCTGCATGGACAACTGCGCCGCCAACTGGTCGACATCACGCAGGTACAGGTCGGCGGCCATCCAGCGGGCCAGCAGCAGCACCTCGCGGGTCACCGCCGCCGTCACATTGGGATTGCCGTCGCGGTCACCGCCCATCCAGGAGGCGAAGCGGATCGGCGCCGCCTCCAGTGGCAAGCGCAGCCCGGTGGCCCGGTGCAAGGCCTGGTCGGTGGCGCGCAGGACCTTCGGCAGCGCTTGCCAGAGGGAGTGCTCGATGACCGCGAAGCCCCATTTGGCCTCGTCCACCGGCGTCGGCCGCACGCGGCGGATCTCCTCGGTGTGCCAGGCCTCGGCGATCAGCCGCTGCAGGCGTTCGCTGCCCAGCTGACGCTCGGCTGCGCTGAGGTCGCTGTGATCCTGGGCGGCCAGCTCGGCGGCGATGGCGTCGTATTTCTGAATCAGGGTGCGTCGCGCGACCTCGGTCGGGTGCGCGGTCAGTACCAGCTCGATGTCCAGCCGGCCGAGCTGGCGCGCCAGCGTCTCGCCCTTGTGGCCGTCCGCCTGCAAGCGGGCCAGCAGCTCGGGCAGCACCCGACTCTCGAACGGTTCGGGCTCGCCCGCCGTGCGGCGGCGCACCCGGTGGTACTGCTCGGCGATATTGGCCAGGTTAAGAAACTGGTTGAAGGCCCGGCCCATCGGCAGCAGTTCATCTTCGCCCAGATCGTCGAGGCCGCTGGTCAACTGCTCGGCACCGGCGCTGGAGCCCTGGCGCGCTGCCTTGGCGCCCTTGCGGATACGCTCGATCTTCTCGAGAAACGCCGCGCCGTGCTGGTCGCGGATGGTGTTGCCGAGCAACTCGCCGAGCTGGTGAACGCTCTCGCGCAAACGCGCGTCGATCTCTGCCATGACTGCCGCCTCCTCTCCTGGAGTACCAAGAGTGCCCAGCACGCCAACTTCTTACAAGGGTGCGACGTGTGCGCACCCATTCCGGCGCGGCCGTCTAGGCTTGACCAGGTAGGGGCCCATGAGGCGCCTGCGCAAGACACATGCGGCAGCCCGGCTGCCGTCCACCGCCCACCACGAGTGGGTACTGCACGAGGTGCCTATGAAGATTCGCGATCTAGTCCGTCAATGGGAACAGAATGCCAGCGGACGCCTGACCCGCAGCCCCTATCAGGTGCACCTGGACCTGGAAGCCGCGGCGCGCCTGGCCGCGCTGGCCGAGATGTACCCCAAACGCAGCCCCGAGGCCCTGCTCGGCGAATTGATCGGAGCGGCCCTCGAAGAGCTCGAGGCCAGCCTGCCCTACGTCAAGGGTAGCAAGGTGGTGGCCACTGACGAACAGGGCGACCCGCTCTACGAAGACATCGGCCCGACGCCACGTTTCCTCGCGCTGTCGCGCAAGCACCTGCGTGAACTGGGCGCCGCCGCGGACGCCGCCAGCCACTGACCCCCACCGCTGCGACCCGCCCGTCCCCACGGCGGCGCGGGCGACGGCGCATGCCTGCCTGAATTGCCCAGATCGATAGCTTGGCGTCAAAAAACCTGAACGATTTTGTTTGGCCATCATCCTAGCAACTGTCACGGCACGCAGCGTCAGCGCCTCAAGCGATTTGCTCGCTCCTGCCGTTTGCCAGCGCAGCAGTGCGCATTGGCCCAATGCCAATGATGGAAAAAATCGTCAGTTATACCAATGGAGTTAATCACCATGAACACAAGCACCGTCAAGACACTGCGTGGGTCTCAGTCGCTGCGACGCCTGCAGCTGGCCGGGCTGGCCCTGGGCAGCGCGCTGCTGCTGGCCGGCTGTGCCGGCAACCCGCCGACCGAACAGTTCGCCGTCAGCCAATCGGCGGTCAACAGCGCGGTCAGCGCCGGCGGCCCGGAATACGCCGCGGTTGAGATGAAGGCTGCCCAGGACAAGTTGAGCCAGGCCGATCGCGCCATGCAGGACCAGCGTTACGAAGAAGCCAAGCGTCTGGCCGAACAGGCCGAGTGGGATGCGCGGGTCGCCGAGCGTAAATCGCAAGCGGCCAAAGCCGAGAAGGCTGTTCAAGATGCGCAACAGGGCATCGAGGAATTGCGCGAGGAAAGCCTGCGCAGCGCTCCTTGAGCCGCCGCACTCCGCCCGTTGTTTTCGCTGAATTTAGGATGAATGAGCCATGCACAAATATTTGATGATCCCCACGCTCCTGACCCTTAGCCTGGGCCTGGTCGCTTGCGCCAACCAGCCCAACGTCAACCTGGAGCAGGCGCGCACCAACTACAGCGCGCTGCAAAGCAACCCCCAGGCCAGCACCCTGGCCGCCCTGGAAACCAAGGACGCCGCCGACTGGCTGGGCAAGGCCGACCAGGCCTTCCGCAACGACGCCGACCAGCAGCAGGTCGACCAGTTGGCCTACCTGACCAACCAGCGGGTCGAGGTGGCCAAGCAGACCATCAACCTGAAAAACGCCGAAGCTGCCCTCGAGGGTGCCGCCGCCCAGCGCGCCGAAACCCGCCTGGCCGCACGCGACGCGCAGATCCAGGCCCGTGACCAGGAAATCGCCAAACTGCAGAAGGACCTGCAAGCCAAGCAGACCGACCGTGGCACCCTGGTGACCTTCGGCGATGTGCTGTTCGACGTCGACCGCGCCGAGCTCAAGCCCAACGGCCTGCGCAACGTGCAGACCCTGGCCGAGTTCCTGCAACAGTATCCGGAGCGCCAGGTGATCATCGAGGGCCACACCGACGCCACCGGCTCGGCGACGCACAACCAGAGCCTGTCGGAGCGTCGCGCCAACTCGGTGCGCTTCGCCCTGATCAAGATGGGTGTCAGCCCGGCGCGCATCGTCGCCATGGGCTACGGCAAGGACTTCCCGATCGCCGGCAATGACAACGCCTCCGACCGGGCCATGAACCGCCGGGTGGAAGTGACCATTTCCAACGACGGTAAAGCCGTAGCGCCGCGGACCAGCCTCAGCGCCTACTGAGTCTTTCGCGCCAAAAAAACCCGCCTGTTGGCGGGTTTTTCAGTTCTGCTCGTTAGCAACCCTCAGGGGGTAACGGCCGCGCCGTCCGCTTTCGGGGTTTCCTGGCCGACGCAGCGCACCGCCTGCTTGCGCGAATCGACCAGCACCCCGGTCAGGCCATGCTGTTCCAGGTCGAACAACACCAGCACGCCATCGACGCACTGGGCCACCTGGTTTGCTGGTTTGAGCGAGACCTTGTAGTCCTCCCCGGGCACGGTCTTGAGC
The DNA here is from genome assembly GCF_040514055.1 of Pseudomonas sp. Classification (GTDB taxonomy): domain Bacteria; phylum Pseudomonadota; class Gammaproteobacteria; order Pseudomonadales; family Pseudomonadaceae; genus Aquipseudomonas. Next base: position 37,454 of record NZ_JBEVDL010000028.1, on the reverse strand, counting down.
ATGGTGAACTCGGACAGCAACAGCGCATCCTCCGGTTTGGCGATATGCAGGTAGCCGTACTGCCAGAGCACAAACACGGTGGCGCAGATGCTACCGATACCGGTCAGGATCAGGGGGATGGGGTTAACTTGGCTCATGGGATTTCTCGTCGGTCCGCTCGTCAGAGGTGTCTTCAGGCCCGCCTGGCACCGGCTGTCGCACCATCACCGCCTGCGGGTCGTCGAGAAACCGCAGCATCAGCGCGCGCCAGGCCGGTTCGGCGAAGGTCTGTACATGGCCGCCACGGGTGATTTGGAAGGCCCGTGGCGGCGGCGCAGCTTGATACAAGCGCAGCCCGTTGGAAAGGGGCACGACCCGATCATCGCGACTGTGAAAGATCAACAGGGGTACTCCGGTCAGCTGCGGCATGGCCCGGATGGCACTGTCGCCATCGGGCACCAGCCAGGACAAGGGCACCTGCAGCGGCCGGGTCAGCCAGCTGCCGCTCAACGCCCACTGCGCCACGTCGCGGTAACTGGCCGGCACGCCGTCGAGCACCATGGCCGAAACCCCGGCCCGCTGCGCCGGGTGCTCGACCAGGTAACGCACGGCCAGGGCGCCGCCCAGGCTCTGCCCGAGCACCCACAACGGCCGCCCCCGCGCCTCCGGTGCCTGTTGCAGCCAGGCAAAGGCCGCGTCGAGGTCCTGGTACACCGCCGGTAATCCGGCCTGGCCCTCGGAACGGCCATAGCCACGGTAATCCAGCAGCAGGACCTGATAACCCTGGGCCGGCAGCCACCAGCTGCCGCCCAGGTGCGAGGCCACGTTGCCACCATTGCCATGCAGGTGCAGCACGGTCCCGCGCAGCGGCACCCCGGCCTGAGCGGGCAACCACCAGGCGTGCAGGCGTGTGCCGTCGGTGGCCTCGATAAAGACGTCGCGGTAGGCCAGGTGAGCGTTGGCCGGGGTTATCGGCAGCGGCCGCTCGGGGTAGAACAGCAGCGAGTCGCAGCCCCCCAGCAGCAGCGTCAGACCCAGGAGCCAGGCCGCGCGCAGCGGCGACCGGCGCGGGAATCGCCAGGCGTTCATCTAGGCTTTCCCTTTGTCCTTCTCCGCAGCCAGGCGGGTTTCCTCGCGCGCTTTGAAGGTCGCTTCGTAGATCCGCTCGGCCAGGCGCGAAAACGGCAGGCTCTGGATCCACACGCTGCCGGTACCCTTGAGGGTGGCGAGCAGGATGCCCTCGCCGCCGAACAGCATGCTTTTCAGGCCGCCGGCCAACTGGATGTCATAGTCGATGCCGTCGGTGAAGGCCACCAGGCAGCCGGTGTCCAGGCGTAGGGTTTCGTCATTCAGCTCCTTGCGAATCACGCAGCCACCCGCGTGAACAAAGGCCAGGCCATCGCCTTCGAGCTTCTGCAGAATAAAACCCTCGCCGCCGAAAAAGCCTGCGCCCAGGCGTTTGGTGAAACTGATGCCGATCTCGGTGCCGTGGGCGGCGCACAGAAAGGCGTCTTTCTGGCAAATCAGGCGCCCGCCGACTTCGCTCAGGGCGATGGGCACCACGGTGCCCGGATAGGGTGCGGCGAAGGCCACCCGGGCCTGGCCTTTGCCACCATTGGAAAAATGCGTCATGAACAGCGATTCGCCAGTGATCAGGCGCTTGCCCATGCTCCACAGCGTGCCGAGCACGCCGCTGGCCGAACCGTCACCCATGCGGGTATCAAAACGGATGCCATCGGTCATGTAGTTCATCAGGCCCGCTTCGGCGATCACCGTTTCACCGGGATCGAGGATGATCTCCACGCATTGTGCCGACGTGCCGAGGATTTCGTAGTCGAGGGTATGGCTGGCCATAAGGGTTACCTGAGGAGAACGCCGAGGAATGGTCGCCCAGCATAACCGCCTGGGCCATCGCCTGCCGCGGGCGGGTTGCTCGCCCGCATTAGTCCCTGGGGCCTGGGCACGGGTTCAATCGCGGGTGGCCGCATACACCGTCATACCCGCGCAGGTCCGCATCCAGTCCGGGCGGCACCGCTGCGCCCGCGAAGCCCGGACTAGACCCGTCATACCCGCGCAGGCGGGTATCCAGTGCTGGCGACGCCATCGCTTGCGCCGGACACGAGCAAGCGCTGTTGAGCGCGTCGGTCCCCTCACCCGCTCAAACCCCTGGATTCCCGCCTTCGCGGGAATGACGAAAGAGACCCTTCGCGGGGAACGACAAGAAAGCGCCTACGTGGGACAGACGTGAGGCCTGCGCCGTCATACCCATGGCCAGGCTGTCACTGCGACCGGCGACTCTCTATCGGCCAGCCGCGAATCCGAACCGACGCCTGGAATCCCACCCCCATACACCGTCATACCCGCGCAGGCGGGTATCCAGTGCTGGCGACGCCATCGCTTCAGCCGGACACGAGCAAGGCGCTGTTGAGCGCGTCGGTCCCCTCACCCGTTCAACCCCCTGGATTCCCGCCTTCGCGGGAATGACGAAAGAGACCCTTCGCGGGGAACGACAAGAAAGCGCCTGCGTGAGGCAGACGCGGGACGCCTGCGCCGTCATGCCCATGGCCAGGCTGTCACTGCGACCAGCGACTCCCTGTCGGCCAGCCCCGAACCCGAACCGACGCCTGCAATCCCCCCCATACACCGTCATACCCGCGCAAGCGGGTATCCAGGGCAGGTGCACGTTGCCGCATCAGCAGGGCACCGGCCGAAAGCGCTTGGGCCCTGTCGCCAGCTTCACCCGCTCAAACCCCTGGATTCCCGCCTTCGCGGGAATGACACAGGAGCGCATTCACAGGCCTTAGAGGATATTCGCGTAGTCGGCTTCGATACGATCCAGACTCAGGTGGTTGAGGAAGTTGGAGAAACACATCCAGGCCGACAGCGCGTTAAGGTCGCGAAACTGCGGCGGCAGGAACTTGGGCGGCGTCACCAGCCCCTCGTCCACCAGCTGGCGCAGGGTGCGCATGTCTTCCAGGGTGGTCTTGCCGCAGAACAGCAGCGGGATCTGCTCGAGCTTGCCTTTGCGCACCGCCAGCTGGATATAGTTGTAGATCAGGATAAAACCCTTGAGGTAGGACAGGTCCTTGGTGAAGGGCAAGCCGTCGGGGGTCGAGCCGCGGAACACCCGGTTGGCGTTGCCGTAACTGTCCTCCAGGCTGAAACCCTGGTCGCGGTAAAACTCGAACACCTGAAGGAAATCGGCCCCCTGCTCGGCCATATGGATGGCCCGGGTCCGGTTGGTCAGCTTGCGCAGGCGGGTCGGATACGAAGCGAAGGCGATCACTTCCATCAGGATCGCCAGCCCCTCCTGGGTCACCGTGGACGACGGCGGGCCCTTGGACAGGAAGGTGCAGATCGGCTGGTTCTGCCCGTTGAGCGTGGTGCCCACGTGCACCAGCCCTTCGTGCACCTCCAGCGCCCGTACGTCACGCTCGTTGAACACCGCGTCGCTGCGGATCTTGATGTAGTCGGCGCCCGCCGCGGCATCGGCAAGGATGCCGTCGGACTCGAACACGCGAATGGTGCCTTCCTCCTCACCGAACACGGTGTTCAGGCGGCTTTGCAACAGGCTGACGGCCTGCTCGGCGTTGAGGGTCTTGGGTTCGTCCTTGAGGTCGCCGCGCAGGGCGATATTGTTCAGGAAATCGGAGAACATCAGGCCCAGGTCGGCCAGGGTCGGGTCGCCGGCGTGGAAGGCATCCGAGGCCGCGCCGTAGAGCTCCTGGGAGATCAGCCCGAAGTCCGGCGTGCCACGGGCCTCGAGCATACGGATGACCATGCGGTATTCCTTGCACATGCGCCGCATGATCTGCCCGACCGGGTTGAACTGACCCAGCTGGCGGGTAATGTCCCGCTCGATGTTCTGGAACTCCAGCTTCTTCGCGTCGGCGTCGAAGGCCAGCGGCCGGCTCAGGTAATAGTCCCGGTCGACCTTCGGCAGCACCTTGCCGCCGCCCTTGAGGAACTCGGCGCGGATGCCATCATCCCACTTGACCGCATCGAGGATGCGGATCGGTGTCTGGGCCTCGACCAGTCGGTCGGACAGCCCGCGAATGATCAGTTGATACCCGTCCAACGGCTTGTGAATGGTCATCCGCCCCTCATTCGTCTGGACCGCACAGGGGATTCCCTGCTGAAAAAGACCGCTACTGCCCGTCGCGCTGGTACCGCGCCACCTCGACGAACACGTCGGAGTTGGCCGGATCGTCCAGGTACGCCATGACCTGCTCCAGCGGCGTGGTGACCAACGCACCTTCGCCCTGGCTGGTTTCCACCGCCTGACCCTGCAGGCGACCCTGGCCGACTTCCTGGAGGATCCGCTCGACGTCCAGGTTGTAGACCAGCAGCTCGTTGTCCGTGGTCAGCTCGAACCCGGCAATGGCGAAGTTGCCCCCCAGGGCCTTGCTCAAGCCGGCCGAGAGGTACCAACGATCGCCGTGATGGGCTACGGTGAAGCCGAACTCCTCCAGACTGGCCAGGTTGTCCGGGCTGTCCACATAGGACTTGGCCTTGTACAGGTTGGACCCGGCACGACTGACTTCCAGGTACAGCTGCTCGCCCCACTCGTTCTTGCGCGTCCACTCCCCCAACAGCGGAATGGGCGCGGCCTCGTTAGCCGGAATCGGATCCTTGAAGGTGACCAGGCAACCACTCAACAGCAGGAAGGACAAGGCGACCACTACGCGCCAGGCTTTCATCGTGTTCTCCTTGTGCGCCGCGACCGCCGGGCGGCGGTACGCAACGGGCGGGGCTCAGAGCCCCATGACCAGATACAGGTAGCGCTTGAGGATGGCCAGCATTTCCTCGCTGTCCAGGTGCTCGACGCCGTCGAGCAGGCCCTGATACTCCATCCGCACAATAATGCCGGTCAAGAGTTTGGCATCCTGCTCCGGCTGATGCGAGCCCAATACCTGGAAGAAATGCGTGACGCCCTGCAGCAAAATCTGCCGATGAGCCCGGACCAGGGCATGCAGGCGCGGATTGAGCAGCGCCTCCTGCTGGAACGCCTGCTCGGCCATCAGGTCATCGCGACGGGTCAGCAGCTGGTGCCGCACGTATTCCACGGCCAGCCGGGCGATCTCGTCGGCCACCAGGCGACGGGAGGCCTGGGTGCCATCGAGCTTGTCCACCTGGGCCTGCAGCAGGCCCTGGGTGCTCTTCCAGAACTCCGCCATGTAGGCGGCGCTTTGCTCGACGAACTGGGCGAAGGTATCGGTGATCAGGTCATTGATGTCTTTGAAATAGTAGGTGGTGGCCGACAGCGGCACGGCGGCCTCGGCCGCCACCGCGCGATGGCGCACCGCGCGCACACCTTCGCGCACGATCAGCCGCATGGCGGCATCCAGAATGGCCTGACGGCGTTGTTCGCTTCCCTGGCGACTGGCTTTGCGTCCCTGGTACTGGACACTTTCGGCGACGGCATTGGCCACATGGGCCGCGCTCTCTGGAACGGACGGGCGGGTCACGGCAGGGTATTCCTCTGGCTTGAACACTACGGGGATTGGACAGGCACCTCTTAGACCACCAAACCGCACCCCAGGTAACAAACAGTCGGCCCAGCGGCCATAAAAAAGCCGCCCGGAGGCGGCTGATTTAACTTAGGCCTGCGGGCGCATGTGCGGAAAGAGAATCACGTCACGAATCGACGGCGCATCAGTCAACAGCATGACCAGGCGGTCGATGCCGATGCCCTCGCCTGCCGTTGGAGGCATGCCGTACTCCAGGGCGCGGACGAAGTCGGCGTCGTAGTGCATGGCCTCGTCATCACCGGCATCCTTGTCGGCCACCTGGGCCTGGAACCGCTCAGCCTGGTCCTGGGCGTCGTTCAACTCGGAATAGGCGTTGGCGATCTCGCGGCCGCCGATAAACAGCTCGAAGCGGTCGGTGACGCTCGGATCGTCATCGTTGCGCCGCGCCAACGGCGAAACCTCGAAGGGGTACTGGGTGATGAAGTGCGGCTGCTCCAGCTTGTGCTCCACCAGCTCTTCGAAAATCATCACCTGCAGCTTGCCCAGGCCTTCGAAGCCGAGCACCTTGGCCCCGGCTTTTTTGGCGATGGCCCGCGCCTTGTCGATATCGCGCAGGTCCTCGGCACTCAGCTCGGGGTTGTACTTGAGGATCGAATCGAACACCGACAGGCGTACGAAGGGTTCGCCGAAATGGAACACCTTGCCCTGGTACGGCACGTCGGTCGTGCCCAGCACCAGCTGCGCCAGCTCGCGGAACAACTCCTCGGTGAGGTCCATGTTGTCTTCGTAGTCGGCATAGGCCTGGTAGAACTCGAGCATGGTGAACTCGGGGTTGTGCCGGGTCGAAACGCCTTCGTTACGGAAGTTGCGGTTGATCTCGAACACCCGCTCGAAACCACCGACCACCAGGCGCTTGAGGTACAGCTCCGGCGCAATGCGCAGGTACATGCCCATGTCCAGCGCATTGTGATGGGTTTCGAAGGGCTTGGCTGCCGCACCGCCGGGAATCGTCTGCAGCATCGGTGTTTCCACTTCGAGGAAATCGCGCTGCATCAGGAACGTGCGGATATGGGCGATCACCTGGGAGCGCACGCGGAAGGTCTGACGGGTCTCGTCATTAACGATCAGGTCGACATAACGCTGGCGGTAACGGGTTTCGGTGTCGGTCAGGCCGTGGTGCTTGTCCGGCAGCGGACGCAGCGACTTGGTCAGCAGGCGCACGTTGCTCATCTCGACATACAGGTCGCCCTTGCCGGAACGCGCCAGGGTGCCCTCGGCGGCGATGATATCGCCCAGGTCCCAATGCTTGACCGCTTCCAGCAGCTCGGGCGCCAGGGTCTTGCGGTTGACGTACAGCTGGATACGGCCGCTCATGTCCTGCAGCACCAGGAAGGAGCCACGGTTGAGCATCAGCCGCCCGGCCACCTTGACCGGAATTGCCGCGGCGGCCAGCTCCTCCTTGCTTGCGTCCACATAACGGGTCTGCAGGTCCGCGCAGTAGCTGTCACGGCGGAAATCGTTGGGGAAGGCCTGGCCCTTGGCACGCTCGGCGGCCAGTTTTTCCTTGCGCAGGGCGATCAGGCTGTTCTCTTCCTGTTGCAGGGCATGCAGATCGGGTTGTTGGTCGCTCATTTCGTCAGGATTCCATCACCGGTTCGTCCGCTCTTCCCGTCGGGAAGAGGCGTGGGCGGAGGGGCGAGCCGGCGGTCGCACCAGCCCCCGCACCCCCGTCGTCCCCTTGCGGGGACGCTGTCTTGTGTTACAGGCCTTGCTTGAGGCTCGCTTCGAGGTACTCGTCCAGGTCGCCGTCCAGCACGTTGTCGCAATCGCTGCGCTCGATCCCGGTCCGCAGGTCCTTGATGCGCGACTGGTCGAGCACGTAGGAGCGGATCTGGTGACCCCAGCCGATATCGGACTTGGTGTCTTCCAGGGCCTGGGAGGCGGCGTTGCGTTTCTGCATTTCCAGCTCGTACAGCTTAGCCCGCAGCATCTTCATTGCCGTATCGCGGTTGGCATGCTGAGAGCGCTGGTTCTGGCACTGGACCACGGTGTTGGTCGGCACGTGGGTGATCCGCACCGCCGAGTCGGTGGTGTTCACGTGCTGGCCGCCGGCACCGGAGGAACGGTAGGTATCGGTACGCAGGTCCGCCGGGTTGATGTCGATTTCGATGTTGTCGTCGATTTCCGGCGACGCGAACACCGCGCAGAACGAGGTGTGCCGGCGGTTGCCCGAGTCGAAGGGGCTCTTGCGCACCAGGCGGTGCACGCCGATCTCGGTACGCAACCAGCCGAAGGCGTATTCGCCCTTGATATACACGGTGGCACCCTTGATGCCGGCCACTTCGCCCGCGGACAGTTCGATAATTTCGGTCTCGAAGCCGCGCTTGTCGGCCCAGCGCAGGTACATGCGCAACAGGATATTGGCCCAGTCCTGGGCTTCGGTGCCCCCGGAGCCGGACTGGATATCCAGGTAGACGTTGTTCGGGTCCATCTCGCCGCTGAACATCCGGCGGAATTCGAGCTTTTCCAGGGCCGTGCGCAAGCGCTCGAGCTCGGCGACGACGTCGTCGACGGCGCCCTGATCCTCTTCCTCGGCAGCCATGTCCAGCAGCTCGCGGGCATCGCCCAGGCCGGCACTCATGGTGTCCAGGGTTTCGACTATCTGTGCCAGCTGGGCGCGTTCACGCCCCAGGTTCTGGGCGTACTCCGGATTGTTCCAGACGTTCGGATCTTCCAGCTCGCGGTTTACTTCGGTCAGACGATCATGTTTGTGATCGTAGTCAAAGATACCCCCGAATGGTCTGGGAGCGCTCGGACAGGTCCTTGATGGTGTTCAGGATCGGGTTGATTTCCATGGCTTTGGGCACTCGCTGACGAAACTTTGTGAAAGCCGGCGAGTATACCCCAGTCCCGCCGGCACTGGCAGCCGGCTATCAGTGATCCCGACGGGGCAAGGGGATCGCCCACGGCGCCCGCGCCCCGCGGCCATGGGGCGCTCCTACGACCAGGGGCCGAACCTACCCCCTGGCGCCCCCAGCCCGCCATGTTCGCGCAGGCAACGAACTCTAAAACGCGCGTGCCAGGGTCACGGCGCGCCAGGGGCCCTCGGACTGGCCGCTGAGCGCCGCCCAATACCAGGCCGAGGTGTCACTGAAGGTCCGCGCCCGGGCATCCTCGATGTACTCGCAGACCCGTATCCGCGCCCCCCGGCGCTCGGCCACGAAACAGCGCTGCAGGCCCTGCCGGGCATCGTCGGGGCGTCTTTCCAGGGCGATATCGCGGATCCGGTAGCCCAACCCCCGGTAGCAGTCGGCGGCCGGGTGCAGCTTGCGGGTGGCGGCCGTGACATGACGCAGGCTGAGCTGCTGCTGGCCATCGGTAAAACGGGCGATGGCCCCGGGAAACTGCTCGGCGAAACGTTGCTCGACCGCCGACAAGGCCAAAGGGCGCAGCGTCCGCCCGGCGAACTGCCGGGGCCATTCGACATAGGCTGCGGGCGCCACCGGTTCCGCCGGCGCGCGCAGCGCCGGCAACAACGCCACGCCGAGAAAGCCCAACGCCAGGGCGGCCCGCAGGCGCGGCGCGGCGCGGCGCGTGGCAGGCGCCACCGGGGGGGCCGGCGCCACACGGGGCGGAGCCACCCCTGGCGACGCACCGGCCATATAGACCAGGACCAGGGCGCAGACCCCGGCGAACACCAGCAGGCCGATCGCCTCATGGGCCCAGGCCGGCCCGCTGAACCAGCCCGATTCCAGCAGCACCAGCAGGGTGTTGCGCAGGATATTGCCGCCCAGCACCATCAGGCCCAGCAGCGGCAACCGGCGGGCGAACGCCCGGTCGCCCAGGCCCAGCCAGGTGGCCGTGGCGCACGCGGTGAAGTAGGCAACCCAGGCCATCTGGATCCCCGAACAGGGCGCATCCACCATCACCAGGCGGCCGCCCACTTCCAGCGTGGTGCCCTGGCGGATCACGTCCAGACCGAAGGCGCCGAGCACGCCGGCACTGGCCTGAGCGGTGACCAGGCGCAGGGGATAACCGGCGAAAAACTGCAGGGACGAGAGGATGGGCAGGGCCAGGATCGCCAAACCCAGCCAGGCCAACACGGGCTGCTGGGCACGACGCACGGCCAGCAGCCCGCAAAACACCGCCAGCACCGCCACCACGGCCCGCAGCAGGGCCGGCAGGCCGAGCGCAGGCAGGCTGGCCAGCGCCGCCAGGCACAGCGCCAGACTCAACCAGGCCAGACGCGGCGACGGCTGCAGTGTGTCGCGGGCGCGCCACAGCGCCACCAGTAACCAGAGCAGGGCCACCAGACCCAAGGGGTCGTCGGAGCCGTCGCCCAGGCGCCGGGCGCTCCACAGCCAGACCGGCCACAGCGCCAGCAATGGCAAGAGCAGCCAGCAGGCACCCGTCCGCTCAGACCACGACGTGCACCTTGGCAGGTACAGGTTTAATAAAGACCGCATAAACAGATGTCCTGATCGAGTGTGCACACCCGCGCGCCAGGGCGTGGCACGCACCTGTCGGTGTCGCGGGTAACCGGAAGACGTCGCGGATGGGCCCGGAAACCGGGCCTATCCCAGGAGCGCGAGACAGTCAGTGCCAGGGTTTGCTGGCCAGTCGCGCGCAGAGGTAGATCGCATAGAGCCCAGCCAGGCCGACCAGGCAATACAGCCCCCGCGATACCGGGCTCATGGGCCCGAACAGGGTGGCCACCAGGTCGGTGTTGAACAGGCCGACCAGGCCCCAGTTGAGGCCCCCGACTATCACCAGCAGCAAGGCGATCCAGTCCAAGGCATTCAGGGTGCGAGCGCCGCCGACACGGCGGTCCGCCAGGTGGCGGCGTTCGGTGACATGGGTATCTAAAGTTGCCATAACGAGTTCCTCGACGGGTTGAACGGCGGTTGACGATCACCAAACGCGACTCCAGAACGGCAGCCACCTGGCCGAACGGCACACAGGACAAAAGACCGGAGTCTGGCCTCGTGGAGGTTGGATAACCCCCGTCCTAGACCGTTCCCCCCGCGCCGCGAGGACCGCGGCGGTGCAGCAGCAGCCCGCCCAGGGCGGCGATCAGCAACATGGCCCAGGTGCTGGGTTCGGGCGTACTGGGGACCGCCGCGCCGACCGTCAGCGGGCTGACCGCCAGGGGACTGACGCCCTGGGGCAACGGCAACGGCTGCGGGGTGGCCGCGGGACTAGTGCCGGGGGCGGTGCGCACCACCTCGTCCACCGCCACAAAGGAGGTGTAGGGGGTCAGCAGGTGGTATTTCAGGCCGAGGTCGAGGATCGCCTGGCTGTAGGCAAAATCACCTTCCAGGGTTTCCTGGTCGGTCAGGCTGGCCACCCGATGGCGCGCCCAGAGCAACGCCAGTGCCTGGTTCTCGGCCTGGGCCTGGTCGGCGCGGATCGGCAACTCGACCCGGTAGGCACCGCCAGCCTGCTGGCCCTCGATCAACAGGCGGCCCTTGGCCTCGCCGCGCCATTTACCGAACAGCACCAATGGACGTTGGGCGAACAGGTCCGGTAGGGCCGGTGGTTCGACCTCATAGGTGTCCAGCCCCTCGAACCGCGCCTGCACATGGGTCAGCAGCGGTGCGTCGATCATCCGGCGAAAACGCTCGGCCTGCTCGGCCGCCGAGGCTTTATCCAGCACCACAAAAGGTTCGCCCTGGCCGGCGCGCGCCAATCCCTCGATCAATTGGCGATTGACCGAGCTGCCGATGCCAAAGGCGAACAGGTTGGCCTGGTCCAGGTGCTTGCGCACCAGCTCGAAGGCATCGCGCTCGACCGTGACGAAGCCATCGGTGATCACCACGAAGCTGCGCGCACGCTCCTGGTCGCCGGGGACCGCCAGTGCCTGGCGTAGCGCCGGCAGCAGTTCGGTGCCGCCGCTGCCCATCTCGGTGTCCAACAGGGTCAGCGCGCGTGCGATGTTGTCCGCGTTGGCCGGCTGTGAGTCGGGCGCCAGCAGGCTGCTGCTGCCCGAAAACAGCATCACGTTGAACCTATCGGACGGGCGCAGGCCCGCGAGCAGGCGTTGCAGCAGGACCTTGGCGGTGTCCAGGGGGAAGCCGTGCATGGAGCCGGAAATATCCACCACGAAGAGGTACTCGCGCGGGACTATCAATTGGCTCGGCGCCGCCTTGGGCGGCGCTACCAGGGCCAGGAAGAAATTCTCCTCGGAGCCCTTGGAGAGCAGCAGGCCACTTTCGATGCGGTCGCCGGCCAGGCGGTAGTCGAGAATAAAATCGCGGTCGTTGGCAATCGTCGTAGCCGCGGCCAGCCGCACCCGGGACTGGTTGTCGGCGCCTTTATCGATGTCGATGGCATGGCTGGGCGAGACCAACTCCCGCACCGGCGTGGGTGTGGCCAGTTGCACCTGCAGATCGAAGACCGGCGCAGACTCGTCTATTGCCGCAGCTCCGACAGCATCAGTTGTGGCGGCAGTGCACTGATAGGGCGTGGCGATCCAGGGCTCGGCGGTACCGCTGCCGGTGGCCAGCGCGCCGTTGTAACGCGGCCCCACCACGGTGGGAAAGACGAACCGATAGACGCCGTCCGTGGGCACCAGCAGCTCGGTGTAATGCAGCTCCACCGCCACCTCGTCGCCGGGCAGGATATTGGCCACATTCATCTGGAAGACGTTCTCGCGGTGCTGCTCGAGCAGGGCCGAGGTCTTGCCGGCCAGCTTGCCGGCCTCGTACTCCTGCTTGGCCTGCTGTTTTTCGCGAATGCTGGCATTGAGTTGACGCTCGCCGATGCGCACTTGCATGGCGTAGACCGCCGCCCGCGTCGACGCCGGAAACACATACTGCGCCTCCAGCGGCCGACTGCCTTCGTTGCGGTAGTGCTGGGTGACGGTCACATCGGCGATCACTCCGAGCACCCGGGCGCGCACCTGGGTCGACTTGAGCGGCAGGCGGTCGTTGGCCGGATCGTCGCTGTGCACCGAAAAGTACGGGCTTTGGCTGTTATCGCCGTCAGGCTCAGCCTGGGCCTGGGCGGCGAGTGGCGCCAGCAGTAGCGTGGCGAACAACAGGCGCAGCGTTGCAACGGCGCGGGCGGGCAGATACGGCATAAGGGAACCCCTGCAGGAAAGTGGTACAGGGGCTGAGCATCGACGGCGCAGGTGGCGGCCGTTTGCAGCCTGCGTGGTGATTGTGTGGAGACTCGGTGAACACGGCCAGCCTCGGGCGAGGCTGTCAGGCGGACTACAACGCCTGCAGGCGCAGCAGGCCCTCGGCCATTTCCCCGGCTTGGCGCGCCACCACCAAGGGCGCCAGGTTGTCCTGATAGTCGAGCAAACGACCGCGGATAAACTTCCAGCGCGTCGCCAGCGGCCGCAAGGCCTCGCGGGCCGGCCCAGGACCCAGGCCCTGCTCGAGGGCCAGCAGGTCGGCGTCGATGCTGCTGGCCAGCGCATCGATGTCCTGACTCAGGTAATGCGCCGGCTCGTCCGGGCCGCTGTCGATATCGCCGATATAGGCACGCGCCGTATAGCGGCTGGCCAGCGACTGGATTTTCGCTGGCAAGTCCAGCAGGCGCAGCTCTAGGGGCGTCATGGCATGGGCTTGTTGCGCCTGGCGGCCCAGGCGCTCCAGCCCGAGCAACAGCGCGCGCTGCACCCTGGCGAACTCGAAATTGAACTGCCAGGGCAATTCCGGGGAGGCCGGATCGTAAACCAGGCCCTCGAGTATCTTGATTTCAAAGGCGAGCCGGTGCGGGGTCAGGGCCTCCAGCAGGGCCCGGCTTTCGCCGGACAAGGGCGCCGCCTCCAGCCGTGCCAGGCTGTCCTTGAAGGCCAGCAACTGCGCCTCGACCCTGGCGGTCAACTCGGCATGACCACCCTCGCCGCGGTGCACAAACAGCTCGGTGCCGGTGCGCAGCATCTGCACCTCGGCCCGCTGCACCTGCAGCAATTGGGCGTCCAGCGCCGCCGACGCGGCCGCGCTCCAGCTGCACAAACAGGCCAGCAGCCCTGCCTTGAGATCGATGCGCATACGGCGTCCCTCCTTATGCCAGGCAAGACCAGACGGGCGAGTGTAAAGGCGTGGTGCTCAGCCAACCAGCGCCTGGCCGCACACCGAACTTTCCATCGGGACACCGCCCGCCTCCCTTGCGCCGGGCGGGCCGTCGCCTTCAGCCCTCGCTGACCACGTCGCGCACCTGGGCCTGCAGCTCCCGCTGCAAGGCCGGATCGAGCTTCAGTTGCCGGGCCAGCTCTTCCAGGTAAGCGCGCTCCATAAAATGCTCCTCGTCCACCATCAGCAGGCTGGCCAGGTACATTTCCGCCGCCATCTCCGGTGACGTGGCGGCCCGCGCCACCTCGGCCGGATCCAGCGGTTTGTTCAGTTCCAGCTCGAGCCAGCGTTGCAGCTCGGCATCGCCACTGAGCTTGCCCAGCTCGGTTTCGATCAGTTGCCGCTCTCGGGCATCCACATGACCGTCGGCCTTGGCCGCCGCCACCAAGGCCCTGAGGATCGCCTGGCCATGGGCTTCGGCTTCGGCGGCGGGCAGCCGGTCGAGGGTCCGCGGCTCACCCTGGGGCGCGTCGGCCTGCTGCGCCTGCCAACTGCCGTAGGCCTTGTAGGCCAGCACCCCGAGCGCGGCCAGCCCGCCGTAGGTGAGGGCCTTGCCGCCGAGTTTGCGCGCGCTTTTGTTGCCCAGCAGCAAGCCCAGGGCCCCGGCCGCCAAGGCTCCACCGCTGCCGCCCTTGAGCAGTCCGCCCAAGCCACCTAGATCACCGCCACTCGAGGCTTTGCCCGAGCCACTGGCGCCCCCGCCGAGCAGCCCGCCCAGGGCATTGCCCAGCCCCCCGGACGCCCCGCCGGCGGATTTCTGTTTCAGCAATTCCTGGCCCGACTTAAAGAGTTGATCGAGCAAACCTCGGGTATTCATGACGGCCTCCAGGCGCGGCTGAGTGAGCCACAGACTGTAGCGCGCCGCCCGCCGGCGCTCCTTACGCAGAGTGCTTCCAGATATTGCACACGGCCACGCCCGACCCATCAAATAAAAACGATACATGGAGCGTATTTTCGATTAAATATATAGCCCCTCACGCGCCAGAACCTGTGCGCCTCTTAGCCGGCGGTTCCCCCATGATGACCCTGCGGCAAATTCGTCATTTTATCGCCGTCGCCGAGACCGGCTCGATTTCCGCGGCTGCCCAGGCCGTCTTTATCTCCCAGTCGACCCTGACCCTGGCGATCCAGCAATTGGAACAGGAAATCGGCGTCAGCCTGTTCAACCGTCACGCCAAGGGGATGACCCTGACCCACCAGGGCCACCAGTTCCTGCGCCAGGCGCACCTGATCCTGGCCACGGTGGACAATGCCAAACGCAGCCTGCAACAGAGCACCGACCAGGTCGCCGGGCAGTTGACGGTCGGCGTGACCAGCCTGGTCGCCGGCTACTACCTGGCGGACCTGCTGACCCGGTTTCAGCGCGCCTACCCGAATGTGCAGATTCGCGTACTGGAGGACGAGCGGCCTTACATCGAACACCTGCTGGTCAGCGGCGAGATCGATGTGGGCGTGCTGATCCTCTCCAACCTGGAAGACCGCCACGCCTTACAGACCGAAGTGCTGACCCATTCGCCGCACCGCCTCTGGTTGCCGCCGCAACACCCCCTGCTGGAGCTCGACAGCATCAGCCTGGCCGACGTGGTGGGCGAACCCTTGATCCAGCTGAACGTCGACGAGATGGGCCTGAACGCCCAGCGCATCTGGTCGCGGGCCGGACTGCAGCCGCAGATCACCCTGCGCACCGGCTCCACGGAAGCGGTGCGCAGCCTGGTGGCGGCCGGCCTCGGGCTGTCGATCCAGCCCGACATGACCTACCGACCTTGGTCGCTGGAAGGCGACATCATCGAAGCCCGGGCCCTGGTCGACCTTACCGAAACCCTGGATGTCGGCCTGGCCTGGCGCCGCGGCACGGCACGCCCTTCGCTGGTCGACCCCTTCCTCACCGTGGCCCGTGAACCGCAACGGGGACGCTGATCGACGAACCCCTGAGGGTCAGCGCCGCGAACCACAAGGAGGACGCGTCGGGCCTTAGCGCCGCGAGAGTGCGCGAGCGGAGCCTGCACCTACATAGCTTCAGCGCTCGACTGCCCAACTGCCGGACTCGATCCCCAGACACCGTCATACCCGCG
Organism: Pseudomonas sp.; assembly: GCF_040514055.1. Classification (GTDB taxonomy): domain Bacteria; phylum Pseudomonadota; class Gammaproteobacteria; order Pseudomonadales; family Pseudomonadaceae; genus Aquipseudomonas. The sequence continues at coordinate 21,848 of NZ_JBEVDL010000028.1, read as the reverse complement.
CAGGCGGGTATTCAGGTACGGCGACGCAACGCCCTGCGCAAATGAGCTATCGTTTTAATCGAACGATGCTTTCAGTATTAAGAATTTGTGGCGAACCTAAACCCGCTCTAGTCTCGTTCCACACCCCAAAGGCCCGCAAACCCTGCCCCGGCACGGTTCAGACGGCGAACAATAAAAAGAGCGCCACATGTTGCCCATCTGTACCGAGCTGTTGATCGACGGTCGACTGCTGCCTGGCCAAGGCCAGGCCGAGGCGATCTTCAATCCAGCCACTGGCGAGCGCCTGTGCGGCGTCGCCGAGGCCTCCGCCGAACAGGTCGAAGCCACCATCCTGGCCGCGCATCGGGCGTTCGCCAGCTGGTCGCGCACCACCCCGGCCCAACGCTCGTTGCTGCTGCTGGCCATCGCCGAGCGGATCGAAGCCCAGGCCGACGCACTGGCGACCCTGGAAGCGCTGAACTGCGGCAAACCTCTGCACCTGGCCCGCCAGGACGACCTCAGCGCCGCCGTCGACGTGTTCCGCTTCTTCGCCGGCGCGGTACGCTGCCAGACCGGCCAGTTGGCCGGCGAGTACCTGCCGGGCTACACCAGCATGGTGCGCCGCGACCCGATCGGCGTGGTGGCCTCCATCGCCCCCTGGAACTACCCGTTGATGATGGCCGCCTGGAAGATCGCCCCGGCCCTGGCCGCCGGCAACACCCTGGTGTTCAAGCCGTCCGAGCACACGCCGCTGTCGATCCTGGCCCTGGCGCCGGTGCTGGCCGAGCTGCTGCCACCCGGGGTGATCAACATTCTCTGTGGCGGCGGCGAAGGCGTCGGCAGCCATCTGGTGGCCCATCCCAAGGTCCGCATGGTGTCGCTGACCGGCGATATCGTCACCGGGCAGAAAATCCTCCAGGCGGCATCGAAAACCCTCAAACGCACCCACCTGGAACTGGGCGGCAAGGCCCCGGTGATCGTCTGCAACGATGCCGACCTGCAGGCCGTGGTCGAGGGCGTACGCACCTACGGCTACTACAACGCCGGCCAGGACTGCACCGCCGCCTGCCGCCTGTATGTCCAGGCCGGCATCCACGACCGCCTGGTCGCCGAACTGGGCGATGCGGTCGCCAGCCTGCGCTTTGCCCGCAAGCGCGACGCCGACAACGAGATCGGCCCCCTGATCAGCCCGCGCCAACGCGACCGGGTGGCCAGTTTCGTCGAGCGCGCCCTCGGCCAGCCCCATATCGAACGGGTCACCGGCGCCGCCGTGCATTCCGGCCCGGGTTACTACTACCAACCGACCCTGCTGGCCGGTTGCAAGCAGGGCGACGAGATCGTCCAGCGCGAGGTGTTTGGTCCGGTGGTCACCGTGACCCGCTTCGACGAGTTGTCCCAGGCCGTGGATTGGGCCAACGACTCCGAATACGGCCTGGCGTCCTCGGTCTGGACCCAGAACCTGGACAAGGCCATGCAGGTGGCGGCGCGCCTGCAATACGGCTGCACCTGGATCAACAGCCATTTCATGCTGGTCAGCGAAATGCCCCACGGCGGCCTGAAACGCTCCGGCTACGGCAAGGACCTGTCCAGCGACTCGTTACAAGACTACAGCGTGGTACGCCACATCATGGCGCGCCACGGCCAACACCTGGACTGATCCGACAACAACGCCCCGCAGGGGCAACCAAGGCCCGCGAGGCCGGCGACACGACGTACCACTGCCCCGACCACAACTAAAATAGAGGGAAACCCCATGTCCGTGCACAAGACTGCGTTGCTCAGCGCACTCACCACCGCCTTGCTGGCCAGTAGCGCCCTGCATGCCGGCGAAGCCTTGAAACAGGTCGGCGCCGGCGAAGGCCGCCTGGATATAGTCGCCTGGCCCGGCTACCTCGAACGCGGCGAATCCGACAAGGCCTACGACTGGGTTACGCCCTTCGAGAAAGCCAGTGGTTGCCAGGTCAATGTCAAGACCGCCGCCACCTCGGACGAGATGGTCAGCCTGATGAACAAGGGCGGCTACGACCTGGTGACCGCTTCTGGCGACGCCTCGCTGCGGTTGATTGCCGGCAAGCGCGTGCAGCCGATCGACACCAACCTGATCCCCAACTGGAAAAACCTCGACCCTCGGCTCAAGGACGCGCCCTGGTATGTGGTCGGCGGCAAGACCTATGGCGCGCCCTACCAGTGGGGGCCGAACGTGCTGATGTACAACACCAACGTCTTCAAAAGCGCGCCCACCAGCTGGAGCGTGGTGTTCGAGGCGCAGAATCTGGCGGACGGCAAGGCCAACAAGGGCCGGGTGCAGGCGTATGACGGCCCGATCTACCTGGCCGACGCGGCGCTTTACCTGAAGGCGAAAAAGCCCGAGTTGGGCATCCAGGACCCCTACCAGCTTAACGAAACCCAGTACGCCGCCGTGCTCGAGGTCCTGCGCCAACAGCAGCCCCTGGTGCACCGCTACTGGCACGACACCACGGTACAGATGAGCGACTTCAAGAACGAAGGCGTGGTCGCCTCCGGTGCCTGGCCGTACCAGGTCAACGCCCTGCAGCTGGAAAAACAGCCGATCGCCTCGACCATCCCGGCCGAAGGCGCCACCGGCTGGGCCGACACCACCATGTTGCACGCCGACGCCCAGCACCCGAACTGCGCCTACCAGTGGCTGGACTGGTCGCTGCAGGCCAAGGTCCAGGGCGACGTCGCCGCCTGGTTCGGCTCCCTGCCAGCAGTGCCGGCAGCCTGCAAGGCCAGCGAATTGCTCGGCGCCGAAGGCTGCACCACCAACGGTTTCGACCAGTTCGAGAAGATCGCCTTCTGGAAGACCCCGCAGGCAGAGGGCGGCAAGTTCGTGCCCTATAGCCGCTGGACTCAGGATTACATCGCGATCATGGGCGGCCGCTAAAAGTCATCCAGGCGGCTGCTGCGCGGGCCTGATCCGCACCCGGGCAGTGCTCGGAATCCTCACGTACTGAAGTACGCTCCGGTTCCTGTGCGCTGGCCGGCCGCGGCTGAGACCCGCTCGCGACGCTGCCTGAACGACTTTCCGCATGTTGTCTTTTACTAAGAACCGTGAAAGCCCCCCGTTTCAACAGTTACCGGTCGCCCACAGAGGGCGGCCGTGTTTGGTTTTTTTGGAGTTCCGCACCATGACGCTTGCAGTGCAATTTACCGATGTATCCCGGCTGTTCGGCGAGGTGAAGGCCGTGGACCGGGTCAGCATCGATATCCAGGACGGCGAGTTCTTTTCCATGCTCGGCCCCTCAGGTTCGGGCAAGACCACCTGCCTGCGCCTGATCGCCGGCTTCGAGCAGCCCAGCGGCGGCTCCATCCGTATCCATGGCGTCGAGGCCGGCGGCCTGGCGCCCTACCAGCGCGACGTTAATACGGTGTTCCAGGACTACGCGCTGTTCCCCCATATGAACGTGCTGGACAACGTCGCCTATGGCCTGAAGGTCAAGGGCGTGGCCAAGGCCGAACGCCTGAGCCGTGCCGAAGAGGCCCTGGACATGGTGGCCCTCGGCGGCTATGGCGCCCGCAAGCCGGCCCAGTTGTCCGGTGGCCAGCGCCAGCGGGTAGCCCTCGCCCGCGCCCTGGTCAACCGGCCACGGGTGCTGTTGCTGGACGAACCCCTCGGCGCCCTGGACCTGAAACTGCGCGAGCAGATGCAGAGCGAACTGAAGAAGCTGCAACGCCAGCTGGGCATCACCTTTATCTTCGTCACCCATGACCAGACCGAAGCCCTGTCGATGTCCGACCGGGTGGCGGTGTTCAACAAGGGCCGCATCGAACAGGTCGACACCCCGCGCAACCTCTATATGCACCCGGCCACCACCTTTGTCGCCGAGTTCGTCGGCACCTCCAACGTCCTGCGCGGCGACCTGGCGCAGCAGCTGAGCGGCACGCCGCAGGCCTTTTCCATCCGTCCGGAACATATCCGCTTCGCCGACGAAGCGCCGCTGCTGGCGGTTCAGCCCAGCGGCCTGGTACAGGTCAGCGGCCTGCTGCATGACATCCAGTACCAGGGCGCCGCGACGCGCTACGAGATCCGCCTGGAGAACGGTCAGCTGCTCAACCTCAGCCAGGCCAACAACCAGTGGCAGGCCCCCGGCAGCACCCGCCAGGTTGGCCAGCAGGTGATCGCCTGCTGGGCGCGCGACGCCATGGTGCCGCTGCAGGACCTCGGCGCGGGCGAGGCGCTCTGATATGACCACCCTCACCCACCGCGCCACCGCGCCCGCCGAAGGCCCGCTGCGGCGGCTGTCCGGGCTGCTTTACCGCCGTCCCAACCTGTACCTGGCGCTGCTGCTGCTGCCACCGCTGCTGTGGTTCGGCGCCATCTACCTGGGCTCGCTGCTGACCCTGCTGTGGCAAGGTTTCTACAGCTTCGACGACTTCACCATGGCGGTGACGCCGGACCTGACCCTGAACAACTTCGCCGCGCTGTTCCAGCCGGCCAACTACGACATTATTTTGCGCACCCTGTGCATGGCGGTCGCCGTGTCGCTGGCCAGCGCCCTGATCGCCTTTCCGATCGCCTACTACATGGCGCGCTACACCCAGGGCAAGACCAAGGCGTTTTTCTACATCGCGGTGATGATGCCGATGTGGGCCAGCTATATCGTCAAGGCCTACGCCTGGACGCTGCTGCTGGCCAAGGGCGGCGTCGCCCAATGGTTCGTCCAGCAGCTGGGCCTGGAGCCGCTGTTGCAGGCGCTGTTGGCCGTACCGGGCGTCGGCGGCAGCACCCTGTCGACCTCGCACCTGGGGCGGTTCCTGGTGTTCGTCTATATCTGGCTGCCCTTTATGATCCTGCCGATCCAGGCCTCCCTGGAACGCCTACCGCCATCCCTGCTGCAAGCCTCGGCGGACCTGGGCGCCAAACCGCGGCAGACGTTTTTCCAGGTGATCCTGCCGCTGTCGATCCCCGGCATCGCCGCCGGCTCGATCTTCACCTTCTCCCTGACCCTGGGCGATTTCATCGTGCCGCAACTGGTCGGACCGCCCGGTTACTTCATCGGCAGCATGGTTTACGCGCAGCAGGGAGCGATCGGCAACATGCCCATGGCCGCCGCCTTTACCCTGGTGCCGATCCTGTTGATCGCTCTCTACCTGTCCTTCGTCAAACGCCTGGGGGCCTTCGATGCACTCTGATTCGGCAAAAGCCTCCTGGGGCCTGAAAACGGCCGCCTGGGGCGGGCTGCTGTTCCTGCACTTCCCGATCCTGATCATCTTCCTCTACGCCTTCAACACCGAGGAAGCGGCCTTCAGTTTCCCGCCCCAGGGCTTCACCCTGAAGTGGCTGAGCGTGGCCCTGGCGCGCAGCGACGTGCGCGAGTCGATCGGCCTGTCGCTGCAGATCGCCTGTGTCGCCACCCTGATCGCCATGCTGCTGGGCACCCTGGCGGCGGCCGCGCTCTACCGCCGGGATTTTTTCGGCAAGGACGGCATCTCGCTGCTGCTGATCCTGCCGATCGCCTTGCCCGGCATCGTCACCGGCATCGCCCTGCTCGCGGCGTTCAAGTCGCTGGGTATCGAGCCGGGGATGTTCACCATCATCGTCGGCCATGCCACCTTCTGCGTGGTGATCGTCTACAACAACGTGATCGCCCGCTTTCGCCGCACCTCCCATAGCCTGATCGAGGCCTCCATGGACCTGGGCGCCGACGGCTGGCAGACCTTTCGCTACATCATCCTGCCTAACCTCGGCTCGGCCCTGCTGGCCGGCGGCATGCTGGCGTTCGCCCTGTCGTTCGACGAGATCATCGTCACCACCTTCACCGCCGGCCATGAACGCACCCTGCCGCTGTGGCTGCTCAACCAGCTGGCGCGACCGCGCGACGTACCGGTGACCAATGTGGTGGCCATGCTGGTGATGCTGGTGACCATGCTGCCGATCCTCGGCGCCTACTACCTGACCAAGGGCGGCGAAAGCGTCGCCGGCAGCGGCGGCAAATGAACCGCGCCATTTACTTTCAGCCCTTCAAGCCTGTTAACGAGAGGACCTCGCCATGCACACCCACTTGCTGATCAATGGCCAACTGGTGGAGGGCCTGGGCGCCCGCCAGATCGTGCTCGACCCTGCCCGCGGCACCCAGTTGGCGGACATCCCGGAAGCCAGCGAAGCCCAGGTCGACGCCGCGGTGCGCGCCGCCGCTGCCGCCTTCGATGGCTGGTCGCAGACCGCCCCCAAGGACCGCTCGCTGCTGCTGTTGAAACTCGCCGAGCGTATCGATGCGCACGCCGAGGAGCTGGCGCGTCTGGAGTCGGACAATTGCGGCAAACCCTACGCCGCGGCGCTGAACGATGAGCTGCCGGCCATTGCCGATGTGTTCCGCTTCTTCGCCGGCGCCAGTCGCTGCCTGGGCGGCTCGGCCGCGGGCGAATACCTGCCCGGCCACACCTCGATGATTCGCCGCGACCCGGTGGGCGTAGTGGCTTCCATCGCGCCCTGGAACTACCCGCTGATGATGGTCGCCTGGAAGATCGCCCCGGCCCTGGCCGCCGGCAATTGCGTGGTGCTCAAACCCTCGGAGCTGACCCCGCTGAGCGCCTTCCGGCTGGCCGAACTGGCCGCCGACCTGTTTCCCGCCGGCGTGCTTAACCTGGTCTTCGGCCGCGGCGCCAGCGTCGGTGCGCCCCTGGTCAATCACCCCAGCGTGCGCATGGTCTCGCTGACCGGCTCCATCGCCACCGGCGCCGGCATCATCGCCAGCACCGCCGACAGCGTCAAACGCCTGCACATGGAACTGGGCGGTAAGGCGCCGGTGATCATCTTCGACGACGCCGACATCGACGCCGCCGTGGACGGCATCCGCACCTTCGGCTTCTACAACGCCGGCCAGGACTGCACCGCCGCCTGTCGCATCTACGCCCAGCAGGGCATCTACGAGCGCTTTGTCGAAAAACTCGGCGCGGCGGTGGCCTCGATCAAGACCGGCCTGCAGGACGACCCAAGCACCGAGCTGGGGCCGCTGATCAGCGCCGCCCACCGCGACCGGGTCAGCGGCTTCGTCGAGCGCGCCCGCCAGGTGCCGCATATCCGGGTGGTCACCGGCGGCAAGGCGGTGGAGGGCCCGGGCTTTTTCTACGAGCCGACGGTGCTGGCCGATGCGTTGCAGGACGACGAGATCGTCCAGCGCGAGGTCTTCGGCCCGGTGGTCTCGGTCACCCGCTTCGACGACGAGGCACAGGTGCTGGCCTGGGCCAACGACTCGGACTATGGCCTGGCCTCTTCGGTCTGGACCCAGGACCTGGGCCGTGCCCATCGCCTGGCTGCCCGCCTGCAATACGGCTGCACCTGGGTCAACACGCACTTTATGCTGGTCAGCGAAATGCCCCACGGCGGCCAGAAACACTCCGGCTACGGCAAAGACATGTCCATGTATGGCCTGGAGGATTACACGCTGGTTCGCCACGTGATGTTCAAGCACTGACCGGGGCAGTCGCCCTCGAGCAGGCGTGGTTCAACCATGCCGGGAAATGCGCCTGCCGTGCGCTTCCCGGCCCTTTCGCCTGGACTCGCCTTTCGCGCGCGATACCCAGGTGTTCGCCTCGCAACCCACCATTCCCCCCCCAAGAGCAGGAATTAAAACAATGAAAAATACACTGCGCTGCATCGGCTTCCTGACGCTGCTGGCCGCCGCCAGCCTGGCCCAGGCCGCCGACGACGCCAAGGCCCTGGTCGAGGGCTATATGGCGGCCTGGAATGCCCACGACGCCGCCCGAGCGGCGACTTTCCTGGCCCCGGACGTCGAGTATTTCGACGCCAGTGTCGGCACCCCGCAACGGGGGCGGGACGCGGCGCGGGACAAGGTGATCAAGGTGTTCGTCGACGCGGTGCCGGACCTGCGCTGGAAGATGACCAGCACGCCGATCGTCAGCCCTGAGGGCATCGCCTTCCAGTGGGAATTCAGCGGTACCAACAGCGGCGCCTGGGGCCCGGAAACGCCCGCCACCGGCAAAGCCATCCGTTTCGAAGGGGTCAGTTTTATCCGCCTCCAGGCCGGCAAGATCGCCTACCAGGGCGACTACTACGACGCCCTGGGCCTGAACAAGCAACTGGGCTGGTAACCGCCCCGCCCGGCACTGCCGGGCGCTCGCCCCCCTTCTTTTCCCCATCGGCAAGGACCCTTTTATGACCATTACCCGCCGCGACTTTCTCAACGGCGCCGCCCTGACCCTGGCCGCCGGCCTCAGCCCGCTGCAACTTCTGCAGGCCGCGCCGAGCGGACGTTACTACCCGCCGGCCCTGACCGGCCTGCGCGGCAGCCATGCCGGCGCCTTCGAGGTCGCGCACCAGATGGGCTGGGAGAAAAAGGTCTTTGCCACCGACGCCTTGCCGATCACCGAGGAATACGACCTGGTGGTGGTCGGTGGCGGGCTGAGCGGCCTGTCGGCGGCCTGGTTTTACCGCGAGCGGCACCCCAAGGCGCGCATCCTGATCGTGGAAAACCATGATGACTTCGGCGGTCATGCCAAGCGCAACGAATTCGAGGCCGGCGGCCGGATGATTCTGGGCTACGGCGGCAGCGAGGCGCTGCAGTCGCCGACCCACCTGTTCAGCCAGCAGGTCAATCATCTGATGAAAAGCCTGGGGGTCGAGCCACGGCGTTTCGAGACCGCGTTCAATCGTTCGTTCTACCCGGGACTGGGCCTGTCGCGCGGGGTGTTCTTCGACCGCGAGACCTTTGGCGAGGACAAGCTGGTGACCGGCGACCCGACGCCCATGGTGGCCGACGACCTGCGCCCCGACCAGCTTAATGCCCGCCCGATCGCCGCCTTTATCCAGGACTTCCCACTGCCGGAGCCGGACCGCCTGGCGCTGATCGCCCTGCATGACGCACCCAAGGACTACCTGGCGGGCAAGAGCCCGGAGCAGAAGGAAGCGCACCTGGCCAAGACCAGCTACCGCGACTTCCTGCTCAAGGACGTCGGCCTGAGCGCGACGGCCGTCGCCTACTTCCAGGGCCGCAGCAATGATTTTATGGCCCTGAGCATCGATGCTGTGGCCGCCTTCGACGCCTATTACTTCGGCTTTCCCGGGTTCGCCGCCATGGGCCTGGCGCCGCCCAGCGAAGAAGCCAAGGCCGAGATGGAAGAGCCCTACATCTACCATTTCCCCGATGGCAACGCCTCGATCGCGCGCCTGCTGGTGCGCGACCTGATTCCCGCCGTGGCACCGGGCAAGGGCATGGACGATATCGTGCTGGCGCCCTTCGACTACAGCCAACTGGATCGCGTGGGGCAGCCGATCCGGCTGCGCCTGAACAGCACGGCGGTCAGCGTGCGCAACGTCGCGGGCGGCGTGGATGTGGGCTACAGCCGCAACGGCGAACTGGCCCGGGTACGCGGCAAACACTGCGTGCTGGCCTGCTACAACATGATGATTCCCTACTTGCTGCGCGACCTGCCCGCCGAGCAGGCCCACGCCCTGAGCCAGAACGTCAAGTTCCCGCTGGTGTACACCAAGGTGCTGATCCGCAACTGGCAGGCATTCCGCAAGCTCGGGGTGCACGAGATCTACGCCAGCACCCAGCCCTACAGCCGGATCAAGCTGGACTATCCGGTCGACCTCGGCGGCTATCGCCACCCGCGCGATCCGCAGCAGCCGATTGGCCTGCATATGGTCTATGTGCCCACCAGTCCGAACAGCGGCATGAACGCCCGCGACCAGGCACGCGCCGGGCGCGGCAAGCTCTATGGAGCGACTTTCGAGCAGTTGGAAACTCAGTTGCGCGAGCAACTGCAGCGCATGCTCGGCCCGGGCGGTTTCGATCACCAGAAGGACATCCTGGCGATCACCATCAACCGCTGGACCCACGGCTACTCGTATTTTTCCAACAGCCTGTTCGACGACGAGGCCGCCAGCGAGGCCTTGATGAACCAGGCCCGGCAGAAACTCGGCAATGTCAGCATCGCCAACTCCGACGCCGCCTGGGACGCCTACGCCCATGCAGCCATCGACGAGGCTTGGCGCGCAGTCGGCGAATTGACCTGAACCACCCGGCCGGCAGACGACTGTTCGTCGGCCCGTTCGGCCAAGGGGTGTCGGCCGTCACAACCTGTTCCCTTGGCCACTGGCGCCCATCCCCGGCCGCCGCGGTGACAGGTATAAAGGCGCACGACCCTGGCCCTGTGTGTCCCCATGCCCTCAGTCTCCCCCACCGCCGGCAACAGGTGTGCGGCGCGCTTCGTCTGGCGCGCCCTGCTGCTGCTCGGTGCCCTGCAAGGAACCCCGAGTCAGGCCGAGGAGCAGCCGGCTGCTGGTGCGGCGACGCTTGGCCGCTGGCAGCAGCTGATCGACCAGCACAAAGGCCTGGACGAGCGCGACAAGCTGGAACGGGTCAATGCCTTTATCAACGACGCCGTGATTTACGCCAGCGACCAGGCGACCTGGGGTGAGCACGACTATTGGGCGACCCCGGTACAGACCCTGGGCCGCGGCCAGGGCGATTGCGAAGACTTCGCCTTGGCCAAGTACTTCAGTCTGATGCGCATGGGCGTGCCCAGCGAGAGGCTGCGATTGACCTTCGTCAAGGCGCTGCGGCCCTCCCAGCGGGGCCAGGCGCATATGGTCCTGGCCTACTACGCCACCCCGAGCGCCGAACCCCTGATCCTCGACAACCGCCAGCCGGCGATACTGCCGGCCAGCCAGCGCGCCGACCTGCTGCCGGTCTACGCCTTCAACGACCTGGGCGTATTCCTCGCCAAGGCCCCGCAGCGCATCAGCCAGCCACCCCAGCGCCTGGCCCGCTGGCAGGACGTCAGCGCCCGGGCCCTGGCGGAGGGTTCTCACCCTCCGGCCGCCACCCTCAACGGCGGCTAACGACGCCCAACCGCATCGTAGGATGGGTCGAGCGCAGCGACACCCATGCTGCACACCCAAGCCCCGACTGCTGAACATTTATCGCTACCATCTGCCGCCCGAGGTGGCGCAGGCCCAGGTGTGGACAGCATTGGCGGGCGCTGCCGGTCAATCATTGATGGGTATCGCTTCGCTCAACGCCATCCTACGGGTTGCCCTCGCCGTCGCGGGCATTCAGGCCGTAGGATGGGTCGAGCGCAGCGACACCCATGCTGCCCACCCAAGCCGCAACTGCTGAACATTATCGCTACCATCTGCCGACCGGAGGTGGCGCAGGCCCAGGTGTGGACAGCATTGGCGGGCGCTGCCGGTCAATCATTGATGGGTATCGCTTCGCTCAACGCCATCCTACAGTCCACGCCAGCCGTCAGAGGTGGCTAACGCGGAGCAATATGGCTGATCAGCAGTTGCACGCTTTCGTTGCCACGGAACTCGTTGACGTCCAGCTTGTAGGCCAGCTCGACCCAGCGCACGGTCGGGTTCGGCCAGACCTCGCGGTCGACGCCAAAGGCGATGCCGTCCAGCTGCACGCTGCCGCACTCGCTTTTCAGCACCACCTTGAGGTGGCGCTCGCCCACGATGCGCTGCTGGGTCAGCTGGAACACGCCATGGAACATCGGCTCGGGAAAGTGCTGGCCCCAGGGGCCGGCATTGCGCAGCGCCTTGGCCAGCTCGAGGTGAAATTCCTCGGCGGCCAGCACACCGTCGGACAGCAAGCGACCGGTCAGGTCGTCCTCGCACAGCTGACGGCGCACCTCCTCGTCGAAGGCCGCCGCAAAGGCGGTGAAATGCTCGGCGAGCAAGGACAAGCCCGCGGCCATGGCATGCCCGCCGAACTTGCTGATCAAACCCGGATGGCGCGCCGCCACGGCGTCCAGGGCATCACGGATATGAAAGCCCGGCACCGACCGCGCCGAGCCTTTGAGCAGGCCCGCACCGGCATCGGCGAAAGCGATGGCCGGCCGGTGGTAACGCTCCTTCAAGCGCGAGGCGAGGATGCCGATCACCCCCTGGTGCCAGTCCGCGTCGAACAAACACAGGCCAAAGGGCATGTCCTCCAACGGCAAGTCCTTGAGCTGGGCCAGGGCTTCGCGCTGCATGCCCTGCTCGATGGCCTTGCGGTCCTGGTTGAGCTGATCGAGCTGCACCGCCATGTCGCGGGCCGATTGCTCGTCGCCGCACAGCAGGCATTCGATGCCCAGGCTCATGTCGTCCAGGCGGCCCGCCGCGTTCAAGCGCGGGCCAAGGATAAAGCCCAGGTCGGTGGAGGTGATGCGACCCGGCTGCTTGCCGGCCACTTCGAGGATCGCCCGCAGGCCCGGCCGCGCGCGGCCGGCGCGTATGCGCGCCAGGCCCTGGTGCACCAGGATGCGGTTGTTGGCGTCCAGCGGCACCACGTCGGCGACGCTGCCCAGGGCCACCAGGTCGAGCAGCTCGGCCAGGTTCGGCTCGACCAGTTGCCGGCGGGCGAACCAGTCCAGTTCACGCAAACGTGCGCGCAGGGCCAGCAACACATAGAACATCACACCGACCCCGGCCAAGGCCTTGCTGGGAAACTCGCAGCCCAGCTGGTTGGGGTTGACGATGGCGTCCGCCGCCGGCAGTTCGTGGCCGGGCAAGTGGTGATCGGTCACCAGCACGGTCAGCCCGGCGGCCTTGGCCGCGGCTACCCCTTCGACGCTGGAGATGCCGTTGTCCACGGTCAGCAGCAGGTCGGGTTGGCGTTGCAGGGCCACCGCGACGATTTCCGGGGTCAGGCCGTAGCCATACTCGAAGCGATTGGGCACCAGGTAATCGACATGGGCCGCGCCCAGCTGGCGCAGCCCCAGCAGACCGACCGTGCTGGCGGTGGCGCCATCGGCGTCGAAATCGCCGACGATCAGAATCCGCTGCTCTCGCTCCAGGGCCTCGACCAGCAGCGCCACCGCCGCTTCGATACCCTTGAGCCGCTGGAACGGGATCAGCCGGGCCAGCCCCTTGTCCAGCTCGGCGGCCGTGGCCACGCCGCGGGCCGCATACAGGCGGGTCAGCAGCGGCGGCAGGTCGCCCAGTTGGGGCAGGACGGCGGGTAATGGTCGGGCTTCGATGCGCATGTTCGGTCTTGTCGTGAGGGGCGCAGGCACGCCGCCAGAGTCAACGCCTGGCGGGTTGCACCCGCCCTACGGCCTATTCATTCGTCAGAACTTGCGCGCAACGCGGCGTGAGTGCAACCGCATCGCAAGCGCTTTCAGCGTTCGCCGATCAGCCACTCGATCGGCACTTCATGCTGACCTCGTTCGTCGGTGACGAACAACTCGCCGTCGCTGATCATCACACTCCAGTTCAGGGCCCGTGGCAGGTCCTTGGAGAGGTTGGCCAGGGCCTCCTGGTCCAGCGCCACCACGTTGATGTTCTTCAGGCTGCGCACCGGGTCGAGCACCTTGGTCTGCCAGACGCGCAGGCTGCCATAGGCCACCAGGCTGAATTTCTCGGTGCGCCGCGAACACCAGGTCATGCGGTCGCTGTCCGGCTGGCCGACCTCGATCCAGTGCAGCACCCGGCCATCCAGGCTCTTTTCCCACAACGCCGGTTCGTCGACATCGGACAGGCCACGGCCGAACGCCAGTTGCTCGTGGTAGAACAAGGCATAGCCGATCAGCCGCGCGGCCAGGCGCTCCTCGGTTTCCGACGGGTGCTTGGCGACGGTAAAGCGCAGGCTCTGGTAAACACTGCGGTCGATATCGGTCAGGTTGAGGTCGACTTTGTAGGTCGTCGAGGGCTGGGCCATGAAAAGGGCTTCTAGGTAGCGGAAAGCCGATCAGTCTACCGCGAAAGGCAAGGCGCTGCCTGCTTCGCCGAACGTCAGCCATGTCCGCTCAACACCGACCCGGGGCGCCATTGACGCCGGGCCAGAATCAGCTGTCGGACTCGACGTTGGGACCGGCAGGTGCAAGCGAATGGCGCCCAATACGCCCGAGGGCAGTCCGGACCCGGGCATGCGGTCGACTATCGGCGCGGCGCCTCGTCACAGGACGGCAATGCCTGCAATCGCAGCTGTTGGTCGCTGATTCGCCTGACCCGCAGGATACATTCGTCATAACTGATCGAGGGGCTGGTGGCCGGCACAGTAGCGTTGTCGGCTCTGGCAGCCGGCGCAAGCGGCGCGGCGGGCGCAACGGACGGTGCGGCCACTGGCAAAGGGTTTGCTCCGCCGTGCTCACGATAGGCACTCGCAACCGATGTGACCCACTGATCGAGCTGCGGCAAGGTGAGCGGTCCGTGCTGCTCAGGCAGCAGCTTGACCGGTTGAGCGCTGTTTCTCGTCAGCAGGTACCAGGAACGCTGCTGGAGGGCGTCAAATTGCACGTAGTAGACGGCGTCGAAGTTTGCGATCGCCGCCTGGGCAGCGGTCAGGGGATCAGCCGACTCTTGCCCACTGACTGCCTGGAATACACCCGCGGCCTGCAACAGAGCGGCATGGGCCTTGAGATCGTTGCCAGTCGACCGAATCAGGTACTCGGCGGCTTTGGCGCCTGACTTGTCCAGAAGGTCTGGTATCGAACGTTCCAGCAGCGCCCTATCCGGGGAGATCAGCAAGGCCCGACCGGCGAACCGTACAGGGCTGGCGGCGACACTGCCGCGGTAGTAATTGAGTACCCGGGCCTGGGCCTGATAGGCCGGCTCGGGGTGCTTGAAACGCTGGTTGTTGTAGTAATAGTAGGTGCAGCCGCTCGAGGCTAGGCAGAGCAACCCGAGCAACAGAGGGGTGAAAACGCGCATATACATCCTTGCATAAGTGGAGGGAGCCCAACGGCTCAGGCAGCATCACGCAACGACAAACCGGGTCGCCGCAATCGCCGAAACCATTGTGCCAGTAGGCATTGCACGGCACCACGGTATCCATGCGACCAGCAGTAACATTGCCGCGACCACGACCCAACGTCGGCGTTGGAGCGCGGCCCGCAGCTTTGCGGTTGTCCATCCCACCCAGGATTGTGCAAAGGTTTTTCCCAGACCCGGCGCGATCGAATAGGCTTGGCCGACTGATTCGTACCGGAGTGCTCAATGAACCTGCCCAGCAAACCCCTGTCCGGTCTTAAAGTCGTCGAACTCGGCACCCTGATCGCCGGCCCCTTCGCCGCGCGGATCTGCGCCGAATTCGGCGCCGAGGTGATCAAGGTCGAGTCGCCGGACGGCGGCGATCCCCTGCGCAAGTGGCGCAAACTGTACGAAGGCACCTCGCTCTGGTGGTTCGTCCAGGCGCGCAACAAAAAGTCTGTGACCCTTAACCTCAAGCACCCGAACGGCCAGGCCATCCTCAAACAACTCCTGACCGACGCGGACATCCTGATCGAGAATTTCCGCCCCGGCGTGCTGGAAAAACTTGGCCTGGGCTGGGATGCGCTGCATGCATTGAACCCGAAACTGGTGATGGTGCGCCTGTCCGGTTTCGGTCAGACCGGGCCACTCAAGGATCAGCCAGGCTTTGGCGCGGTGGGCGAGTCCATGGGCGGCTTGCGTTATATCACCGGCTTCGAGGACCGTCCGCCGGTGCGCACCGGTATCTCCATCGGTGACTCGATTGCCGCGCTCTGGGGGGTGATCGGCGCGTTAATGGCGCTGCGGCATCGCGAAATCAACGGCGGCAGCGGCCAGGTGGTGGACGTGGCCCTGTACGAGGCCATCTTTGCCATGATGGAGTCCATGGTGCCCGAGTTCGACGTATTCGGGTTTATCCGCGAACGCAGCGGCAATATCATGCCCGGCATCACGCCCTCTTCCATCCACACCAGCGCCGATGGCAAGCATGTGCAGATCGGTGCCAACGGCGATGCGATCTTCAAGCGTTTTATGAGCGCCATCGGTCGCCCGGACCTGGCCGACGACCTTACGCTGGCCAGCAACGACGGTCGCGATGCCCGCCGCGACGAGCTCTACGGCGTGATCGACCGCTGGGTCGCTTCGCTGCCGCTGGAGCAGGTGCTGGCCGTCTTGACCCAGGCCGAGGTGCCGGCCAGCCGCATCTTCAGTGCCGAAGACATGCTGAGCGATCCACAGTACCTGGCACGGGAGATGTTTCTCAGCGCCAAGCTGCCGGACGGCAAAGCGTTCAAGATGCCCGGCATAGTGCCCAAGCTTAGCGACACACCCGGCGGCGTCGACTGGGTCGGCGCCGATTTGGGCGAACACAATGCCGAGGTGCTGGGCGGGCTGGGGTACAGCCTGGAACAGATCGTCGTATTGCGCCGCGAGGGCAGTATCTGAATTCCACGGCCATTCCAGTCACCGCGTCACGCCGTACTTGGCGTAGATACGCTCGAGAGTGCCATTACGTTTCAAGGTCAAAATGGCTTCATCCAGCCTGGGCAACCAGGCTTTGTGGCGCGGATGCACGCGCATGCTCACATCGAACACACTGATCGCATCGCCCACTTCCAGCGCGCGATACTCAGGCGTTCTAAGGATGTTGTATTGCGCCACCGCCTTATTGATCACGATCTGATCGAAGCGCGAAATCGACAGCATCTGCAACAGCTGCATCTCATTCAATGCATTACGACGGTCAATCTGGCCGGCCTCGATCAGTACGCGCAAATCCGGGTAGGCATAGCCACGTACCAGGCCCAAGGCCTTGCCGCGCAGGTCATTGGGCGTATTGACCGCAAACGCCTTGCCTGGGGCAAACACCATGACATCAACGATCTTGCCAAAGGGCACCGAAAATTCGCCAGGCACCGGCTGCCCTCGCACCCAGCCCGCGTACACACCGGGCTCGATATCCAACCGCCCCTCATTGAATAACAAGCCAATCCGGGGATAGGGGTAGTAATGAATAGTGAAGGTATCGCCGAGCAACGCGCCCAACTCATCGAATATATCTTGGTAAATACCGCTATTGGCATGCTTGATCATCATCGGCGGATAGTCGTAGAACCCGACTTGGAAGCTATCGGCGGCCGCCGTATTGGACAGTCCCACCCCGCACAGGATGCAAAGCTGAATAAGCCTAAGACACCGCCTCATTGCGCCACCTCAATAAGCGTACGCTCAACCCGGCCCGCGATAACGCCAGTAAAACCACCTCGACCTCGTGCACCGTGCTCCGTGCTCCGTGCTCCGTGCTCCGTGCTCGAAGCATAGCCACGTCAGCCAGGAGCAGCTCAGGCTCAACCGAAACGTGCTGCACGCAATGCGGCCGCAATGGCTTACGACGCGCCCCACGACGTAGCCGCGACGGCCAACCCGACCAGCTTGGCGCCTGATCAAGCGCCGAGCCGGCACGGCGATCCGAATCGGCACGTGACGAACGGTGAAGGATAGCGTGCCGGCGTCTCACCGTTACCGCGTGGGGCGCTGACATGCCCTCAGCCTTTCCCCCGCCCCCGCTGGCGCGGCGCATGGCGCCAGGCAGCGTAGAGCCCACCGCACAGCGCGCCAGCCAGGTGGTACTCGAAGGAAACGCCCTGCTGCGGCAGCAGGCCGAAGACCCAGCCGCCATGCAAGGCCAACACCAGCATGGCCAGTAGCAGATCCAGCCAGCTGCGGCGATACCAGGCCCGCACCAGCAGCAGGGACCAGAGACCGAACAACCAACCGCTGGCGCCGATATGGATACCGGGACGGGCGAACAACCACACCAGCAGGCCGCTGCCGAGGATGATCGTCACGCTGGCCTGGAGGAAATCCCGGCGCGACTCCAGCAGCGCCAACAAGCCCACCACCAGCAGCCCGCTGAGGTTGCCGAACAGGTGCAACCAACCGCCGTGCAGCCAGGGGGCGATCAGAATTCCCGGCAAGGACTCGGCCCGACGCGGGATCACACCCCAGAGGTTCAAGGCATTGTCGCTGAGGCTATTACCCAGTTGCACCAGCAGCATCAGCGCGGCGATGCCGGCCAATAGCTGCAGGCGCGACAGTAGCCAGGCGGTCATTGTGGGCAACACGCCGTAAAGGCCACCGCTACCCCGCGCAGCGCTCGCCAACACAGTGTCGACGCCTCGGCGCGAGCCCTGAGCGGGCCGAGTTCGGCGTGAAAGGCGGAACAGGCCGCAAGGCAGTCGCAGACCCCGTTGGTAGTCACTTTCGATCCCGGCACGCTCAAATTCGTCATCTCGAGTGGCCTCGGGGCGCTGTCTGGCTCAGGAGAGTCTCCAGCGTCGTGAAAACGACCTGTCCACTTGGGGTTCTAGCGGGCCGCGGCCTGCCGCCCTACCGCAAACACAAAAAAACCGGCGCCTGGTGGCAACCGGTTTCGACCAGTCCCGCGACGGTTACAGCGGCTTGCCGCGGTTGCCATGGGCACTAACGAAGGCCTGGATCGCCTTGAGGTCGTTGGCCAGCACGGTGCAACGCTCTTCGCGCTGGAACAGGTCCGCCAGGTGCGGTGGCAGTGCAGGCGCCTCGCCGACCCCGGCTTTTTCCACCGCCTCGGGGAATTTCACCGGGTGTGCGGTACCCAGGATCACCATGGGCGTGGCCAGGCTGCGGCGGCAGTCGCGGGCGGCCTTGACCCCGATGGCGGTGTGCGGATCGAGCAGCTCACCGCATTCGGCATGCACCTGGGCGATGGTTTCGCAGGTCTCCTCGTCGCTGACCGCCAGCGAATCGAACAGGCGGCGCGCTTCGGTCCAGCGGTCCTGCTCGACGCTGAAACCGCCGCCGGCCTTGAAATCGGCCATCAGCTGCGCCACCGCGGCCCCGTTGCGGCCGTGCAGGTCGAACAGCAGGCGCTCGAAGTTGGACGAGACCATGATATCCATGGATGGCGACAGGGTCGGATGCAGCGCGTCCTTGACATACTGGTTGCCACTCATAAACCGGTGCAGGATATCGTTGCGGTTGGTCGCCACGATCAGCTGGCTGATCGGCAGGCCCATGTTGCGCGCCAGGTAGCCGGCAAAAATGTCGCCGAAGTTACCGGTGGGCACCGAAAACGCGATGGAGCGCGCCGGACCGCCCAGCTGCAGGGCCGCATGGAAGTAGTAGACGATCTGGGCCATGATCCGCGCCCAGTTGATCGAGTTCACCGCGACCAGGCGGGTCCCTTTCAGGAAGCTCTGGTCGGCGAAGCTCGCCTTGACCATTTCCTGGCAGTCATCGAAGTTGCCTTCGATGGCAATGTTGTGGATATTCTCGCCGAAGAGGGTGGTCATCTGCCGGCGCTGCACTTCGGACACGCGGTTGTGCGGGTGCAGGATGAAGATGTCGACGTTTTCGCAGTGCTTGCAGCCTTCGATGGCGGCCGAACCGGTATCGCCGGACGTGGCGCCCACGATCACCACGCGCTCACCGCGTTTTTCCAGCACGTAGTCGAGCAGGCGACCGAGCAGTTGCAGGGCAAAATCCTTGAAGGCCAGGGTCGGGCCGTGGAACAGCTCAAGTACCCATTCGTTGCCGTTCAACTGACGCAACGGTGCCACGGCGTTGTGGGAAAACACGCCGTAGGTCTCTTCCAGAATCTTTTTGAAATCGGCATCGGGAATGCTGCCGGTGACGAACGGGCGCATCACCCGGAAGGCCAGTTCGTGATACGGCAGGCCGGCCCAGGAAGCGATTTCTTCCTGGGTGAAACGTGGCAGGTTTTCCGGGACGTACAGACCGCCGTCGGTGGCGAGGCCCGCCAGCAGGACGTCTTCGAAATTCAGGGCCGGTGCCTGGCCGCGGGTACTGATATAACGCATGACTGACTCCAATGGACAGTGTTCGCAAAGCCGGGCCCGCAGGCGGGCCCGGTGAACGATAACGGCTTAGTTCAGGTGCTCGACGCGGATCCGTACGACCGGACCAACCACGCCTGCCAAGGCTTCCAGGGCGGTGATCGCGTCGTTGATGTGCTGCTCCAGCACGCGATGGGTCAGCAGGATCATCGGCACCAGGCCGTCATGCTCTTCGACCTCTTTCTGCATGATCGATTCGATGTTGATGCCGCGCTCCGACAGGATGCTCGCCACCTGGGCCAGCACGCCCGGATGGTCCTTGG
Organism: Pseudomonas sp.; assembly: GCF_040514055.1. Lineage (GTDB taxonomy): Bacteria > Pseudomonadota > Gammaproteobacteria > Pseudomonadales > Pseudomonadaceae > Aquipseudomonas. The sequence goes on along the minus strand of NZ_JBEVDL010000028.1, from coordinate 2,043 downwards.
CCTGAATGCGCAGGTAGTAGGCGCTTTCGCAGGCTTCGATCGGCAGGATCGGATGGGCCGACAGCGAATCCGGCTGGAAGGCCAGGTGCGGTACACGGTTTTCCGGGTCAGAGGTCATGGCGCGAACCACGTCCACCAGGTCGGCGATCACCGACGAAGCGGTCGGTTCCATGCCGGCGCCAGCGCCGTAGAACAGCGTCGAACCGGCAGCATCACCATTGACCATTACCGCGTTCATCACGCCGTTGACGTTGGCGATCAAGCGATCGGCCGGAATCAGCGTCGGGTGCACACGCAACTCGATACCCGCCGCGGTGCTGCGCGCAACGCCGAGGTGCTTGATGCGATAGCCCAGCGCTTCGGCGTAGTTCACGTCGGCGGTGGTCAGCTTGGTGATGCCTTCGGTGTAGGCCTTGTCGAATTGCAACGGGATACCGAACGCAATGGACGCGAGGATCGTCAGCTTGTGCGCCGCGTCGATGCCTTCAACGTCGAACGTCGGATCGGCTTCGGCGTAGCCCAAGGCTTGCGCTTCGGCGAGGACGTCTTCGAAGGTGCGGCCCTTCTCACGCATTTCGGTGAGGATGAAGTTGCCGGTGCCGTTGATGATCCCGGCCACCCAGTTGATGCGGTTGGCCGAGAGGCCTTCGCGAATCGCCTTGATCACCGGGATGCCGCCAGCCACGGCCGCTTCGAACGCCACGATCACGCCTTTCTCGCGCGCCTTGGCGAAAATTTCATTACCGTGAACGGCGATCAGCGCCTTGTTCGCGGTGACCACGTGTTTTCCGTTCTCGATCGCTTTGAGTACCAGCTCGCGGGCAACGGTGTAGCCGCCCACCAGCTCTATGACGATGTCGATCTCAGGGTTCGTGGCCACTTCGAAGACATCGTTGGTAATCGCAATACCGGTCGTCTGGAACTGAGGCTTTGGCGTGCGAGTGGCAATTTGCGCCACTTCGATTCCACGCCCGGCACGACGAGCAATTTCCTCGGCGTTGCGCTGAAGTACGTTGAAGGTGCCGCCACCGACGGTCCCTAACCCACAGATGCCTACTTTGACCGGTTTCACTGTGAACTCCCCATAAAACGGCCGACTCGAGGCCGGCCGTGAAAACAGCCGCATGCTCGCGGCTCTCTATTGACGACCCGGCACAGGTTGCCGCCGGGTCATGATCGTCACAGGCTGACCGTGACGATACGAATTACTTCGCGTCCAGCGCCAGTTTGGCGACTTGTGGCGCCGGCTGGTAGCCCGGAATCACCTGACCGTCGGCCAAAACGATGGCCGGCGTGCCGTTCACGCCGATCGACTGACCGAGGGCGAACTGCCTGGAAACCGGGTTATCGCACTTGGCGGCCTTGATCTCCTTGCCATCGACCATTTTGTCCATGGCCGCTTTCTTGTCTTTCGAGCACCAGACCGCCTGCAGCTGCTCGTCACCTGGTGAACCCAGGCCCTGGCGCGGAAACGCCACGTAACGCACTTCGATTCCGCGCTTGTTCAGCTCGGGCACTTCGGCGTGCAGTTTGTGGCAGTACGGGCAGGTGGTGTCAGTGAACACGGTGATGTGCGATTTGGTTTCGCCGATGGCCGGGTAGACCACGGTTTCTGCGACCGGAATGTCGTTGATCAGCTTGGAAATGCCCAGGCGTTCGGTCTTCTCGGTCAGGTTGACCGGCTTGCCGTCCTTGAGCTGGAACATGTAGCCCTGCACCACGTACTGACCGTCGGCACTGGCATAGAGCACGCGGCTGCCTTTGAGTTTGACTTCATAAAGGCCGGGCAATGGACTGGCGGTAATGGTTTCTACCGGCACCTCGAGCTGGAGGTTTTCCAGGCTTTTACGGATGGCTTTGTCGGCCGCGTCATCGGCGACGGCAAAGGTGCTGACCAACGCAATGGCGGCGGCGGCGAAAATCTGGGTCAGACGCATGAGAACTCCTGAAGGCGGACAAATGGGACGATCAGAACGCCCGTGCCGAAACACCGGGTCATAACCGCCCATCGTGCAAACCGGCAAAGCCTACCACATAAGGCCC
>NZ_JBEVDL010000026.1:0-276167 GCF_040514055.1 Pseudomonas sp. | reverse complement strand
AGATGAGCGCGCATCAGCACTCGATAATGTTGACCGCCAAACCGCCACGGGCGGTTTCCTTGTATTTGCTTTTCATGTCGGCGCCGGTCTGGCGCATGGTGCGGATGACCTTGTCGAGGGACACGAAGTGCTGCCCGTCGCCACGCATGGCCATGCGCACGGCATTGATGGCCTTGACCGAACCCATGGCGTTGCGTTCGATGCAAGGCACTTGCACCAGCCCGCCGATCGGGTCGCAGGTCAGCCCGAGGTTGTGTTCCATGCCGATTTCCGCGGCGTTTTCCACTTGTTGCACGGTGCCGCCAAGCACCTCGCACAGGGCGCCCGCCGCCATTGAACAGGCCACGCCGACTTCGCCCTGGCAACCGACTTCGGCGCCCGAGATCGAAGCGTTTTCCTTGTACAGGATGCCGATGGCCGCGGCGGTCAGCAGAAAGCGCACCACCCCGTCATCGTTCGCGCCGGGGATGAAGCGCATGTAGTAATGCAGTACCGCCGGGATAATCCCGGCCGCGCCGTTGGTCGGGGCTGTCACCACGCGTCCGCCATTGGCGTTTTCTTCGTTGACCGCCAGGGCGGACAGGTGGACCCAGTCCAGTACCGACAGTGGATCGCGCAGTGACGATTCGGGGTTCTTGCACAGGTGCCGGTGCAGCGCTGCTGCCCGGCGCTTGACCTTCAGGCCCCCGGGCAGGATGCCTTCGTTGCGGCAGCCGGCGGCGACGCAGTCCTGCATCACTTGCCAGATTTTCAGCAGGCCGGCGCGGGTTTCCGCTTCCGGGCGCCAGGCACTTTCGTTGGTCAGCATCACTTGGCTGATGGACAAGCCATAGGTGGTGCAGTGGCCCAGCAGGTCCTTGGCACTTTTGAACGGGAAGGTCAGGGGGGTGGCGTCTTCGACGATGCGGTCGGCACCGGCGGCGTCTTCATCGACGACAAAACCACCACCGACCGAGTAGTACTCGCGGCTGCGGATTTGCAGGCCCGCGGCGTCGAAGGCGCGAAAGATCATGCCGTTGGGGTGATAGGCCAAGGGCTTGCGAATCATCGCCAGGTGTTCTTTCTCATTGAACGCAATGCTGTGTTCGCCCAGCAGGTTCAAGCGACCATTGCCGCGAATGTCGTGCAGGCGGGCGGCGACGGTTTCGGTATCCACGGTGTCCGGGTGTTCGCCTTCCAGGCCGAGCAACACAGCCTTGTCGCTGCCGTGGCCTTTGCCGGTGGCGCCGAGTGAGCCGTACAGCTCGACTTTGACGCAAGCGGTCGCTGTGAGCAGCCCTTCACGGCGCAAACCTTCGGCGAAACGTGCGGCAGCACGCATCGGGCCGACGGTGTGGGAACTGGAGGGGCCGATGCCAATCTTGAACAGGTCGAACACGCTTAACGACATGGTTGTTCTCCGGTTTCTTGTTATAGGAATTGGCGGAAATTTTTCGGGCTGGTCACGATCCTGTGGGAGCTGGCTTGCCAGCGATGGCGGTGTGTCAGTCAACAGAAATGTCGACAGATCCACCCTCATCGCTGGCAAGCCAGCTCCCACAGGGTTTTGTGGTGTTATTGAAATCGGGTGCAGATAAATGCCCCCCTCATTCGTTTAAGCGTAGCTTTCGATCGACGGGCAGGCGCAAACCAGGTTGCGATCACCGAAGACGTTGTCGACACGACCCACCGGCGGCCAGTACTTGCCTTCGATCAGCGACGCGACCGGGTAGACCGCTTGCTCGCGGCTATACGGGTGCGTCCACTCGCCCACCAGTTCCGCGGCAGTGTGCGGGGCGTTTTTCAGTGGGTTGTCGTCCTTGTCCAGGGTGCCGTTTTCCACTGCGCGGATTTCTTCGCGGATGCGGATCATGGCGTCGCAGAAGCGGTCCAGTTCTTCTTTGGATTCGCTTTCGGTCGGCTCGATCATCAAGGTGCCGGCTACCGGGAAGGACATGGTCGGGGCGTGGAAGCCGAAGTCGATCAGGCGCTTGGCCACGTCGTCGACGCTGATGCCGCTGCTGTCCTTGAGCGGGCGCAGGTCGAGGATGCATTCGTGCGCCACCAGACCGTTGCTGCCGGTGTACAGCACCGGGTAGTGCTCTTCGAGGCGACGGGAGATGTAGTTGGCGTTGAGGATCGCCAGCTGCGAGGCGCGTTTCAGGCCAGCGCCGCCCATCATGCGGATGTACATCCAGGTGATCGGCAGGATGCTTGCGCTGCCGAACGGCGCGGCGCACACCGCGCCTTCCTTGCGGGCCATGTGTGCGTGGCCCGGCAGGAACGGCGCCAGGTGCGACTTGACGCCGATCGGGCCGACGCCCGGGCCGCCACCGCCGTGGGGGATGCAGAAGGTCTTGTGCAGGTTCAGGTGCGAGACGTCGCCGCCGAACTGGCCCGGGGCGCACAGGCCGACCATGGCGTTCATATTGGCGCCGTCGATATAGACCTGACCGCCGTTGTCATGGATCACGGCGCAGATATCGCGGATGCCTTCCTCGAACACACCGTGGGTCGAGGGGTAGGTGATCATCAGCGCGGCCAGGCGCTCCTTGTGCTCCTCAGCCTTGGCCCGCAGGTCGTCGATGTCGACGTTGCCACGGGCGTCGCAGGCGGTCACCACCACGCGCATGCCGACCATATTGGCGGTGGCCGGGTTGGTGCCGTGGGCCGAGGAGGGGATCAGGCAGATGTCGCGCTGATCGTCGCCGCGGCTCAGGTGGTAGGCACGGATCGCCAGCAGGCCGGCGTATTCACCCTGGGACCCGGCATTGGGTTGCAGGGAAATGGCGTCGTAGCCGGTGGCGGCGCAGAGCATGGCCTCCAGTTCGTCGGTCAGCTGCTGGTAACCCTGGCTCTGTTCGGCCGGGGCGAAGGGGTGCAGGTTGCCGAACTCGCTCCAGGTGACCGGGATCATCTCGCTGGCGGCGTTGAGTTTCATGGTGCAGGAACCCAGCGGGATCATGGTGCGGTCCAGCGCCAGGTCCTTGTCGGCCAGCTTGCGCAGGTAGCGCATCAGCTCGGTTTCCGAGTGATAGCGGTTGAACACCGGGTGCGCGAGGATCGCCGATTGGCGCAGCAGCGACTGGGGCAGGCGCGACGGGGTGCTTTGGGCCAGCGCGGCGAAGTCGGGCAGGGTTTGGCCGGCATCGGCGAACAGCTGCCACAGGGTCTCGACATCGGCCTGGGTGCTGGTTTCATCCAGGGACAACCCCAGCTGCTGGGCGTCGATCACCCGCAGGTTGAGGCCCTGGGCATGCGCCTTGGCGTGCAGCGCGGCGGTCTGCGCGCCGGTGGCCAGAGTGATGGTGTCGAAGAAATGCTGCTGCTGCGCCGGGCGACCCAGGGCGTCCAGGCCTTGGGCCAGGATCGCGGTCAGGCGCTGCACCCGGTGGGCAATGCGCGTCAGGCCCTGGGGACCGTGGTAGACGGCGTACATGCTGGCGATGTTGGCCAGCAGGACCTGGGCGGTGCAGATGTTGCTGGTGGCCTTCTCGCGGCGGATATGCTGCTCGCGGGTTTGCATGGCCAGGCGCAGGGCCGGCTTGCCGAAACGGTCGACCGACACCCCGACCAGGCGGCCCGGCATGTCGCGTTTGAAGGCGTCGCGGGTGGCGAAGTAGGCGGCATGGGGGCCGCCGAAACCCAGGGGCACGCCAAAGCGTTGGGCGCTGCCGATGGCCACGTCCGCGCCGAATTCACCCGGGGGGGTCAGCAGGGTCAGGGCCAGCAGGTCCGCGGCGACTGCGACCAGGGCGTTGGCGCTGTGGAAACGCTGGACCAGCGCGGCGTAGTCGCAGACCTCGCCATTGCTGGTCGGGTACTGCAGCAGGGCGCCGAAATAGGCGCTGACGTCGTCCAACTGCTGCTCGTCGCCGATCACGACCTCAATGCCCAGGGGCTCGGCACGGGTGCGCAGCACGTCGAGGGTCTGCGGGTGGCAGTGCATCGAAGCGAAGAAGGCGTTGCTGCCCTTGTTCTTCGCCAGGCGCTTGCAGAAGGTCATGGCTTCGGCGGCGGCCGTGGCCTCGTCGAGCATGGAGGCGTTGGCGATCGGCAGGCCGGCCAGGTCGCTGATCAGGGTCTGGAAGTTCAGCAGCGCTTCCAGGCGGCCCTGGGAAATTTCCGGCTGGTAGGGCGTGTAGGCGGTGTACCAGGCCGGGTTTTCCAGCAGGTTGCGCAGGATCGGCGCTGGCGTGTGGGTGCCGTAGTAGCCCTGGCCGATAAAGGTCTTGAACAGCTGGTTCTTGTCGGCGATGGCCTTGATCGAGGCCAGGGCCTCGGCTTCGCTCTGGCCGGGCAGGGCGTCGAGCACACTGCTGCCCTTGATGCTGTCGGGGATCACGCTGTCGCTCAGGGCTTCCAGCGAGTCGTAGCCGAGCAAGGCGAGCATGGCCTTTTCGTCATCCGCGCGCGGGCCGATATGACGGGCGATAAATTCGTTCTCGTTACCCAGTTCGCTCAGTTGTACGGTCATGGTGATTCCTCAGGCCTCGGCGTTGGCGGACAGCAGGCGGTCGTAGGCGTCCTGGTCGAGCAGCGCGGCGACGGCGGCGGCATCGGCCGGGCGGAAACGGAAGAACCAGCCCTTGCCCAACGGGTCTTCGTTGACCAGCTCGGGGTTGCCTTCCAGCGCGGGGTTCACTTCGAGCACTTCGCCGTCCAGCGGCATGGTGATATTGCTGGCCGCCTTGACCGATTCCAGTACCGCGACTTCCGCACCCTGGGTGTGGTTGTCCAGTTCCGGCAGTTGCACATACACCACGTCACCAAGCGCTTCCTGGGCATAAGGGGTAATGCCTACGGTCACCAGACCGTCGGTATCCAGACGCAGCCATTCGTGCTCGACAGTGAAACGCAACTCGCTCATGGGAACTCCTTAAGGGACGGGTCGCCCGTTTCTGACGCCGGGCGGGAATGCAACTGGGTTAAGTTATAGCAAATGAAGTGCCATTTAAATTAAATCCTTTAAAATCAGTTAGATAGAGAATTTTTGGGTGAATTGAGTTTTCTCTTTGTAGCGATATCGCTACAGCGCAAGCGACCTCGACATATGTATTTACGTCAGGGCCCCTAGAGCGCTGGGCTGCAGCGGGTTGTGTCGATTTCGTTACGCTGTAGTGATTTCGCTACGGCGTGCCGGGCAGTGGCCCGCTGGCGCGTCCGGATCGAAGCATCCTCCCCCTTGGATACCCGCCTTCGCGGGTATGACGAGGTTTTTGTGGACGGCTGTTAGGCGATTCCGGGCTCCGCGTGGCGCGGGATGATCGTTCCCACGCTCTGCGTGGGGATGCCGTCCTGGGCGCTCCGCGTCCACGCAACAGGCGCCGGGGGTGAGGAACCATATCCCTCGGCGCCTAACCCTTGCCAGGAATGCCGTACTTGCGCAGGCGATTGGCGATCGCGGTGTGGGAGGTCAGCAGCCGCGCCGCCAGTTGTCGGCTGGAGGGGTAGCTGACGTAGAGTTTTTCCAGCAGGGCCCGTTCGAAGTCCTCCACCGCCTGCTCCAGGCTGGCCACTTCGCCGTCGTTTTGCCGCGCCACCGAGGTGCCGGCGATATCCAGGTCACCGATATCCACCAGGGTGCTGTCGCAAATGGCGGCGGCGCGAAAGATCACGTTCTGCAACTGGCGGACGTTGCCCGGCCAGCGGTTGTCCAGCAGCGCCGGATAGGTGCCCGGTGCCAGCCGACAGGTCGGCCGCTGGATCTGCGCACAGGCCTGCTGCATAAAATGCCGGGCCAGCATCAGGATGTCCTGGCCGCGCTCGCGCAGCGGCGGCACCTCCAGGTTCAGTACGTTCAGGCGGTAGAACAGGTCCTCGCGGAAACCGCCTTCGGCGACCATCTTTTCCAGGTCGCGGTGGGTCGCGCTGAGGATGCGCACATTGACCTTGACTTCACGGTCGCCGCCGACCCGGCGGAAACTGCCATCGTTGAGAAAGCGCAGCAGTTTGGCCTGCAGGTAGGGGGACATCTCGCCGATTTCGTCGAGAAACACCGTGCCCTGGTTGGCCAGCTCCATCAGCCCCGGCTTGCCGCCGCGTTGGGCGCCGGTAAAGGCCCCGGGGGCATAGCCGAACAGCTCGCTTTCGGCCAGGTTCTCCGGCAGCGCGGCGCAGTTCAGCGCCAGGAAAGGGGCGCTGGAGCGCCCGCTGCTGGCATGGCAGGCGCGGGCCACCAATTCCTTGCCGGTGCCGGTTTCGCCGCGGATCAACAGCGGGGCATCCAGGCTGGCCACGCGCAGGGCACGGGCCTTGAGCGTGCGGATCGGCGCGGAGTCGCCGAGCAGCGAATCGAAGCCTTCGGCATGGTCGTGGTGCAGGGCGGCCAAGCGCTCGCCGATACGGCTGGGCGCATAAAACGTCAGCAAGGCACCGGTCAGGTGGGCGACGCCGCCCTGGATGGTTTCGCCGATCGGCGTGGCGTCCAGCAGCAGGGCCTGGCCATTGAGGGTGACTTCCCGCAGCGGCAGGCGAAAGCCCTGGTCAAGCAAGGCGCGTTGCAGCTCGCTGTCATCGAACAGCTCGCCCAGGCTCTGGCCCTCGGGTTCGCGTCCGCAGAGGGCGACCAGGGCCGGATTGGCCAGCAGCACGTGGCCGTCGCCGTCGACCGCCAGCACCGGGTCGCTCATGGCGCCGAGCAGGGCGTCGAGCTGCAGTCGCCGTTGCTGGCCCGGCAGGATGTCGACCACGTTCACCTGCTGCACGCCCTGCACCTTGAACAGCGCATCGCGCAGTTCGTCGAGCACCTGGGGGCTGAGGGTCGGCGCGTCGATATAGACATTGGGCGGCAGCATTTCCACCGCGTCCAGGTTGAGGTTGCGCCCGCCCAGCAGGGCCAGGACCTCCTGGGTGATGCCAACGCGGTCGATAAAGGTGACGTGGATGCGCATGGGTCGAGCGAAAGCCCTGTGCCTTAAAGCGGGCAATTATGCCCGGTCTGAGGGTGGATCGGGGAATTGCTCGGCGCCCAGCCGCGGGCCGTTTGGGCAACACCCGCGACGCCTGGGGGGATCTTGGCTACCGCCGCGGGCGATGCCCGGCCTGCCGGCGCCTTGCAGCCAGGCGCCGTGCTTGCGCCAAGCTGCCAGTGCGCTCCCGCCGACCACTAGAACGCGCTTTGCTCCTGGCTGAGCTGATATTCCTCGCCGCTGTAATAGGTCAGTACCCGCGGGTCCATTACCCGGCGCCACAGCGGTGGGAACAGCGCCAGCACCACCATCCCGGCATACCCGGCGGGCAACTGCGGGCTTTCGTCGCAATGCCGCAGCACCTGGTAGCGCCGCTTGGCGTGGGCGTGATGGTCCGAGTGGCGTTGCAGATGGAACAGGAACAGGTTGGTCAGCAGGAAGTTGCTGTTCCACGAGTGCCGCGCGGTGGTGCGCTCGTAGCGGCCATTGTCCAGCTTGCGGCGGTGCAGGCCGTAGTGCTCGACGTAATTGACGATCTCCAGCAGCGTCAGCGCGACCCAGGCCTGACCGAGGAAAAACAGCGCGCCGAGGGTGCCCAGGGCCAGGCCGAAGCCGACCAGCAAGCCCAGGCTGATCAGGTACCAGGTGATCAGTTCGTTACGCCAGTGCAGCGCCGGCAAGCCCCGGCGCTTGAGCCGTTGCGCCTCCAGCGCCCAGGCATTGCGCAGGTTGTGGTAATAGGCGCGAGGCAGGAAGTGATAGAGGCTCTGCCCATAGCGCGAGGAGGAGGCGTCCTCGGGGGTCGACACATGCACATGGTGGCCGCGTACATGCTCGATCTTGAAACCGGCGTAGCAGACCGCCGCCAACAGCAGGCCACCGGCAGCGCGCTCCAGCGCCGGGTCCTTGTGGATCAATTCATGGGCCACGGTGATGCCAATGGCGCCCAGCACCGTGCCGACCGAAAGCACCCAGCCGAGACGGCCCAGCCAACTCCAGCCAGGGTGCTCGGCGAAGGCCCAGGCGCTCCAGCCGAGCAAGCCCAGCAGCACCGGCACCGCCACCAGGCTCAGCAGCCGGTAGTAGCCCTGCGCTTCCATCCGCGGCACCTGTATGTCTTCGTCGGGGTTGGCTGGATCGCGGCCGACCAGCAGGTCAAGCAGCGGCACCAGACCGAACATCACCCCGAGCACCAGAAAGGCCCAGGCGTCGGCGTGGGGGCTTCCCACCGACAACTGGTAACTCAGCGGCACGCAGGCCACCGGCACCAGCCAGATCCAGTAACCGACCTTTTTCAGGGCCAGCATCCAATGAGAGGGCAGTCGTTCGAACATAAGGGGCTCCAGGTAGCGGCTTTATTGTAGGATTGTAGGACAATATTACTTTATGCCGGCCACCTGTCTGCGCCCTATCTTTCGATCGGAACCCCCATGGGCGTTCGGCTTGGCCGCGTAACGCCCTGTGTTACACTTGCGCCGCGTGTTTTCGACCCTGTAAGGACAATCATGACGTTCAAGGCACCGGACAGCCTCTCCGAGCAGATTGCTCATCACCTCGCCGAACGCATCATTCGTGGCGAGCTCAAGGAACGCGAACGCATCCAGGAACAGAAAGTCACCCAGGCCTTGAATGTCAGCCGGGGTTCGGTGCGCGAGGCGCTGCTGATCCTCGAGCGTCGTCATCTGATCGCCATCCTGCCGCGCCGTGGCGCCCATGTGACCGAACTGACGCCGCACAACGTGCAGAGCCTCTACGGCCTGGTCATGGAGTTGTACATCCTGCTGGGCAACGCGGTGGCGCAAAAATGGCGAGTCCAGGCCGACCTGGCGCCCTTGCTGGTGATCCAGGGCAAGTTGGTGGCTAGCGCCGAACGGCGCGATATCAGCGCCTTTGTCGAGCACAGTTTCGATGTGATGCGCGCGGCCTTTCCGTTCGCCGACAATCCCTACCTGCAGGAAACCGTGGAGAACCTGCTGCCGGCCATCAGCCGTACCTACCACCTGGCCCTGGAGCGGCGCAAAGGCGAGATGGGTCAGTTCCTTGAAGCCTTCGCCAGCCTGCTGCAGGCGGTGGTGGCCCGCGACCTGGGCCGCGTGCGCCAAGTGCTCGGTGAGTACGGCCAGCACAATTGCCAGCTGGTGCTGGCCGCGCTGGCCGAGCGCTAAGCCCGTGGAGGGGAGGGATTTATGCGCCTGAAATGCATCAAGCTGGCGGGCTTCAAATCCTTCGTAGACCCCACCACGGTCAATTTTCCCAGCAACATGGCCGCCGTGGTCGGCCCCAACGGTTGTGGCAAGTCCAATATCATCGACGCCGTACGCTGGGTGATGGGCGAGAGTTCGGCGAAGAACCTTCGTGGCGAGTCGATGACCGACGTCATCTTCAACGGCTCGACCAGCCGCAAGCCGGTCAGCCAGGCCTCCATCGAACTGGTGTTCGACAACTCCGACGGCACCCTGGTCGGCGAATACGCCAGTTACGCGGAAATCTCCATTCGCCGACGGGTCACCCGCGACAGCCAGAACACTTACTTTCTCAACGGCACCAAGTGCCGGCGCCGCGACATCACCGATATTTTTCTCGGCACCGGGTTGGGGCCGCGCAGCTACTCGATCATCGAGCAGGGGATGATTTCCAAGCTGATCGAGGCCAAACCCGAGGACTTGCGCAACTTTATCGAGGAAGCCGCCGGCATCTCGAAATACAAGGAGCGCCGTCGGGAAACCGAAAACCGTATCCGCCGCACCCATGAAAACCTGGCGCGCCTGACCGACCTGCGTGAGGAGCTGGAGCGCCAGCTCGATCGTCTGCACCGCCAGGCCCAGGCCGCCGAGAAATACCAGGAGTTCAAGGCCGAGGAGCGTCAGCTCAAGGCTCAGCTGTCTGCGCTGAAATGGCAGGCGCTGAACGAACAGGTTGGCCAGCGCGAAGCGGTGATCGGCCAGCAGGAAATCGCCTTCGAGGCCCTGGTGGCCGAGCAGCGCAATGCCGATGCTGGCATCGAGCGGCTGCGCGACGGTCACCACGAGCTGTCCGAGGGGTTCAACCTGGTGCAGGGACGCTTTTACTCGGTGGGGGGCGATATCGCCCGGGTCGAACAGAGCATTCAGCATGGCCAGCAGCGACTGCGCCAGCTGCAGGACGACTTCAACGAGGCCGAGCGTTCGCGCCAGGAAACCGAATCGCACCTGGGGCATGACCGCACCTTGCTGGCGACTTTCGCCGAGGAACTGGCGGAGCTCGAGCCCGAGCAGGCCCTGACCGTTGCCGCCGCCGAAGAATCGGCGGCGGCCCTGGAGGAGGCCGAGGCGGCCATGCACGGCTGGCAGGAAGCCTGGGATGCGTTCAACCAGCGCTCGGCCGAGCCGCGCCGCCAGGCCGAAGTGCAGCAGTCGCGGATCCAGCAACTGGAACACAGCCTCGAACGCCTGGCCGACCGTCAGCGTCGCCTGGCCGACGAGCGCGCCCAGCTGGCGGCCGATCCCGAGGATGCCGCGATACTCGAGCTGGCCGAACAGGTGGCCAGCAGCGAGCTGGACCTCGAGGCCCTGCAGGCCGACGAAGCGGGCATGGCTGAGCGCATCGAGCAGCTGCGCGCCGACCTGCAGCGCGCCGGCCAGGCGCAACAGCAGGCCCAGGGCGAGTTGCAGCGCCTCAACGGTCGCCTGGCGTCCCTGGAAGCCCTGCAGCAGGCGGCGCTCGACCCGGGCAGCGGGGCTGCCGAGTGGTTGCGCGACCAGCAGCTGAACGAGCGCCCGCGCCTGGCCGAGGGCCTGCGGGTCGAGCCGGGTTGGGAGCTGGCGGTGGAAACCGTGCTGGGCGCTGATTTGCAGGCAGTGTTGCTCGATCCTCTGACCGAGTTGCGCGAGCTGCCGCTGGACAGCTTTACCCAGGGTGACCTGCGCTTGCTCAGCCCTGGCCGGGCCGGCGCGCGCCAGCCCGGCAGCCTGCTGGACAAGGTCGACAGCGCCGTTGACCTGGGCCCCTGGCTGGGTCGGGTGCGGCCGGTGGAGTCGCTGGACGACGCCTTGCTGATGCGCGCCTCGCTGGCCGAGGGCGACAGCCTGATCAGCCGCGATGGCTACTGGCTGGGCCGGCATTTCCTGCGGGTGCGCCGGGCCGGGGTCACCGAAGGCGGGCTGTTGGCCCGTGGCCAGGAAATCGAGGCCCTGGGCCTGGAGCGCGACGAGCGCGAAGCCACCCTGCAGGGGCTGGACGAGGCGCTGCAGCATCTGCGTCAGGACCAGCGCCAGCAGGAAGAAGCCCGCGAGCAGCGCCGTCGCCAGTTGCAGCACGAAGCACGGCGCCAGGCCGAGCTCAAGGCGCAGTTGTCCGCCGGCCAGGCCAAGGTCGAGCAGCTGACCTTGCGCCGCCAGCGGCTGGAGGCCGAACTGGCCGAACTGGCCGAACAGCGCGCCCTCGAGCATGAACAATTGGGCGAAGGTCGGCTGCAGTTGCAGGACGCCCTGGACGCCATGGCCGAGGACACCGAGCAGCGCGAAACTCTGTTGGCCCGCCGCGACCGCTTGCGCGAAACGCTCGACCGGGTGCGCCAGGACGCACGCCAGCACAAGGACCATGCCCACCAGTTGGCGGTACGCCTGGGCTCTCTGCGCGCGCAGCACCAGTCGACCCGGCAGGCCCTGGAGCGTCTGGAATTGCAGGCCGAGCGCCTGCATGAAAAACGTGAACAGCTGAGCCTCAACCTGGATGAGGGCGCCGCGCCGCTGGAAGAGCTGCGCATGAAACTCGAGGAGTTGCTGGATCGGCGCATGGGCGTGGAGGACGAACTGAAGCTGGCGCGCCTGGCCCTGGAAGACGCCGATCGCGAGCTGCGTGATGTGGAAAAACGGCGCACCCAGGCCGAGCAGCAGGCGCAATTGCTGCGTGGGCAACTGGAACAGCAACGCATGGAGTGGCAGGCCCTGACCGTGCGGCGCAAGGCCTTCCAGGACCAGTTGACGGAAGACCAGTACGACCTGCATGGGGTGCTGGCGACCCTGACCCCCGAGGCCAATGAAAAAGCCTGGGAGGAAGAGTTGGAGCGCCTGGCCGCGCGTATTCAGCGTCTGGGCCCGATCAACCTGGCGGCGATCGACGAGTATCAACAGCAGGGCGAGCGCAAGCGCTATCTGGACGCGCAGAACGCCGACCTGGTCGAAGCCCTGGACACCCTGGAAAACGTCATCCGCAAGATCGACAAGGAAACCCGTAACCGTTTCAAGGAAACCTTCGACCAGATCAATGGCGGCCTGCAAGCCTTATTCCCAAAAGTATTTGGTGGAGGCAACGCTTATTTGGAACTCACAGGCGAAGATCTACTCGATACGGGGGTCACAATCATGGCGCGCCCGCCGGGCAAGAAAAACAGCACCATCCACCTGCTGTCCGGTGGCGAAAAAGCCTTGACGGCCCTGGCCCTGGTGTTCGCGATCTTCCAGCTCAATCCCGCGCCCTTCTGCATGCTCGACGAAGTGGACGCGCCGCTGGATGACGCCAACGTCGGTCGCTATGCCCGGTTGGTCAAGGAAATGTCGGAGAAAGTGCAATTCATCTATATCACCCACAATAAGATCGCCATGGAAATGGCCGATCAGCTCATGGGCGTGACCATGCACGAGCCGGGATGCTCGCGCTTGGTGGCAGTGGATGTGGAGGCAGCGCTGGCCCTGGTCGAGGCTTGACGCGACTGGCGCTATAAACTTGGCTTTTGGCATGCTAGCTTATTGCCCACGTATCGTTATATTGGGAAAAAACCTGTCAGAACAGCGGGTTGCCGGTCGTGATCGACCGATTGAAGAGGCATTGAGTGGTTGTGAGTGAAAATCGAGGGTTGGCCCGAGGCCACGCTCCATTATTTTTTTATTTCAGGGGTTACAGAACTACATGGAAATCGGTCTGCGCGAGTGGCTGATCGTCATCGGCATCATCGTTATCGCTGGCATCCTGTTCGATGGCTGGCGGCGCATGCGCGGTGGCAAGGGCAAGCTGAAGTTCCGACTGGATCGCAGCTTTTCCAACCTGCCAGACGATGACGAGGATCCGGCCTTGCTGGGGCCGCCGCGGGTATTGCCGCGTAACCAGGAGCCGCGGCTGGATGAGGAAGACCTGCCGGCGCTGAGTGCCCGCGAACTCAACCGCCGCCGTGGCACCGTGGTCGAGCCGCAGCAGGGTGACCTCAATCTGGAGGCCGATGAGCCGGTGCCGACCTTGCTGAACCCGGTACGCGACGAGCCGCCGGTTGGGTCCAGCCGTGCCGAGCCGCGCAACGAGTCGCGTGACCTGGCGCCGGTGGAGGAAGTGCTGGTGATCAGCGTGATCGCCCGCGACGAGCACGGTTTTATGGGCCCGGCGCTGCTGCAGAATATCCTGGAGAGTGGGCTGCGTTTCGGTGAGATGGACATCTTCCACCGTCACGAAAGCATGGCCGGTAATGGCGAGGTGCTGTTTTCCATGGCCAACGCGGTCAAGCCCGGCACCTTCGACCTGGACGATATCGAGGGTTTCAGTACCCGTGCGGTGAGTTTTTTCCTCGGGCTGCCCGGCCCGCGTCATCCCAAGCAGGCCTTCGACGTGATGGTCGCCGCAGCGCGTAAACTGGCCCATGAGCTCAATGGCGAGCTCAAGGATGACCAGCGCAGCGTGATCACGGCGCAGACCATCGAGCATTATCGCCAGCGTATCGTCGAGTTCGAACGCAAGCAGCTGACCCACAAACGCTGAGCGCGGCCTGCGGTTGCAGGCCGCTGAACAGGGCGGACGGTACCTTGCCGATCCGCCTGATAGGCTTTGTCAACAAGCAGCCGCGGCTGCTTTTTTCGTTTCGAGAGTGGCTCCATGACCGACGCCGTATCCCCCGCCCTGCAGGCCGCCGAACGTATCAGTCAGTTGCGCAGTGAGCTCGATGCGCACAACTACCGCTACTACGTGCTCGACCAGCCCAGTGTGCCGGATGCCGAGTACGATCGGCTGTTCAATGCCCTCAAGGCCCTGGAAGCCGAGCATCCCGAACTGATCACCGCCGAGTCACCGACCCAGCGGGTTGGCGGCCAAGCCTTGTCGGCCTTTGGTCAGGTGCGCCACGACGTGCCGATGCTCAGCCTGGGCAACGCCTTCGAGCAGCAGCAGCTGCTGGACTTCGACCGGCGGGTGCGCGAGGGCCTGGATCTGCCGTCCACCGGGCCGAGCGGGGACCTCTTTGCTGCGGCGACTGAAGTGGCCTACAGCTGCGAGCCTAAGCTCGACGGCCTGGCGGTCAGCCTGCTGTACGAGAATGGCCAGTTGGTGCGCGGCGCCACCCGCGGCGACGGCAGCACCGGCGAGGACATCAGCGCCAACGTGCGCACGGTGCGCAATATTCCGCTGCGCCTGCAGGGCAGCGGCTGGCCGGCGGTGCTCGAGGTGCGCGGCGAGGTCTTTATGTCCAAGGCTGGCTTCGAGCGGCTCAATGCCAGTCAACTGGCGATCGGTGGCAAGACCTTCGCCAATCCGCGCAACGCCGCCGCCGGCAGCCTGCGCCAGCTGGACCCGAAGATCACCGCCAGCCGGCCGCTGGAGCTGTGTGCCTATGGCGTCGGACGCAGTGATGGGACCTTGCCCGACAGCCATATCGGCTTGCTCGAGGCGCTGAAAGGCTGGGGGCTGCCGATCAGTCGCGAGCTCAAGCTGGCCGCGGGGGTCGAGGGCTGCCTGGCGTATTACCGCGATATCGGCGAACGCCGCCAGGCCCTGGCCTACGAAATCGACGGGGTGGTGTTCAAGGTCAACGACCTGGCCCAGCAGCGCGAACTGGGTTTTCGCGCCCGCGAGCCGCGCTGGGCGCTGGCCTTCAAGTTTCCGGCCAGCGAGGAGTTGACCGAACTGCTGGGCGTCGAGTTCCAGGTGGGGCGCACCGGCGCCATTACCCCGGTGGCCCGGCTTAAGCCGGTCAAGGTGGCGGGTGTGATGGTGGCCAACGCCACCCTGCACAACATGGATGAAGTGGCGCGCCTGGGGGTGATGATCGGCGATACGGTGATCGTGCGCCGTGCTGGCGATGTGATTCCCCAGGTGCTGGGGGTGATTACCGAGCGCCGCACGAGCGACGCGCGCGCGGTCGAGGTGCCCAGCCAGTGCCCGGTCTGCGGTTCGGCGGTGGAGCGCACCCAGCTGGTCAAGCGCAGCAAGGGCCGCGAGTCCCACAGCGAGGGTTCTATCTACCGCTGCGTCGGCCGCCTGGCCTGCCAGGCCCAGCTCAAGCAGGCGATCATCCATTTCGTTTCGCGGCGGGCCATGGATATCGACGGCCTGGGCGACAAGATCGTCGAGCAGCTGGTGGATACCGGCCTGATCCGCTCACCGGCGGACCTCTATTGCCTGACCCACGAGCAGGTCATCGAGCTGGACGGCTTCGCCGAGCTGTCCACACGTAACCTGTTGGCCGCCATCGAAGCCAGCAAACGACCGAGCCTGGCGCGTTTTATCTTCGCCCTGGGCATTCCCGATGTCGGCGAAGAGACCGCCAAGCTGCTGGCGCGTGCCCTGGGCTCGCTGGCGCGGATCCAGCGGGCCTTGCCCCAGGTGCTGACCTGCCTGCCGGATATCGGCGCCGAGGTGGCGTTCGAGATTCACGGCTTCTTCGGCGACAGCCATAACCTGGGGGTGATCGAGTTATTGCTGGCCCGTGGCGTGGAGCCCCAGGATCAGGGTGAGTTGCACCCGGAATTCGCTGCCTGCACCACGCTGGCCGGTTTTGTCGACAGCCTGCATATCGCCTCGGTCGGCCCGACCGGGGCCAAAAACTTGGCGGAAAAATTCGATAGCCTGGAAAAAATCATTGCCGCCGACTGGCTCGACCTGAGCGCCATGAAGGGCCTCAACGAAAAAGCCAAACAGGCGGTGCGGGCGTTTTTCGCCGAGCCCGCGAACGTTGCCCAGGCGCAGGCCATCGAGGCGCAACTGCGGGACTTCGGCATGCACTGGGACAGTGTACGCCAGCAGGTCGCGGGCTTGCCGCTGGCCGGCCAGACCTGGGTGCTGACCGGCTCTCTGGAAGTCATGAGCCGCGACCAGGCCAAGGACAAACTGGAGGCCCTGGGCGCCAAGGTCTCGGGCTCGGTCTCGGCCAAGACCCACTGCGTGGTGGCTGGTCCCGGCGCCGGCTCCAAGCTGACCAAGGCCAACGAATTGGGTTTGCGGGTGCTGGACGAAGACGCCTTTATCGCCGCGCTGGCTGGGTTTGGCGTGAGGCCGTAGGGGGGCGGAGCAGGGTGTTTTTTATGGTTTTTCGTAGGGAGGGTGAGCGACGCAAGCGATTGGCCCGGCCACCCCGGCGCGCCAGCCGCGTCGCGTGACCCACGGATGCCCAAGGCCGCGGGTTTCACCCGCCCTACCAGAGCAGGGTGTTTTTTCGTGGGGCAGATTATTTAGACCTGTCATACAGGGCATTTTCGGCCAAATGCTCCTCGTCATGCCGGGCGGCAGGTTAAGGCTTTTTATCCCTGCGGATATCTTTCCAGCCTACCTGCCAGGGGGTGCTTAGCCACAGGCGCAGGCGCTGGCCGAAGCCCAGTGGCGGATGCTCGGGCTCGACAGGCGGTGCGGGCTCCACGGCGGCGGGCTCGATGCTGTCCGGCATTTCGGTGACTTCCAGCAGCGGTAACTGGACAAGGGTCTGGGCCTGGCTGAAGTCGATCAATTCGACCGACAGCGGCAGGTGCTCGACGCTGCCGCCATTGAACAGGTGCAGCAGGTTGTCGGCCAGGCCGACGCGCAACTGGCCGAGCAGCTCGTGCATGGGTGGGCGCAGTCCGGGGTCGTTCAGCAGGCGGTCGAGGTCGTAGGCCAGGTCCTGGATTTCCCCGATGACCTGGTGGCGGGCGGCCCGCTCCTGGGTGGTCAGGCCCTTGAGCTGACGCAGCAGGTTTTCGCGCTCGTACGGCAGCTGCAGCTCGTCGACCACCTGGCCGCGCTGGCGTAGCAGCCAGCGCAGCGCCAGGGCCGTCCTGGCGCACCGGTGGAAGGCGTCGATCAGGTAGCGGGCATGTTCGAGCTGGACCTGCTGGTCGGTTTCGCCCTGTTCCAGCTGTTCGAGCAACAGCTGTACCTGGGCGAACTGGCTTTGCAGTTCGCGGTCCAGGTTGACCAGACGCAGGCGGATCTCGGGGCCTTCCATTGCCAGCAGCTTGCGGTCCAGGGCCTCCACCGTGACGTTCATCGGTGTTGCCGAGGTGGGATCGCCGGTCAGGTCGACCAGGCTTTCCAGGCCACTTTTCAGGGTTTCCAGCGAGCCGGCGATAAAGATCAGCCGTTCCAGCAGGACGCGACGGCGTTCCAGCTGTTGCAACATGCGCGCGGTGAGGGCGGGCGAGCTGTCGACCACAAGTCGGGTCCTGGGGAGGTGGGGATGCGCTGAGTTTAGCGCCCTGGCCTCGCGCCGTCGCCTGGGACTGAGGTGTCGTCGGGGCCGCGCATGCGCGCGGCCTTGGACGATGCCCACTGCGGCGCTGACGCCTCCGCAGTGGGCGCGCGCGTCAGTTGATGGCGTCGCTGAGGGCCTTGGCGGGCACGTACTTGATCACGCGTTTGGCGGCGATTTCGATCGCGGCACCGGTCTGCGGATTACGTCCGGTGCGGGCAGGGCGCTCGCTGGTCTTGAGCTTGCCGATACCGGGCAGGGTGATTTCGTCGTGATTTTCCAGGGCTTCGCTGACGATTTCACTCAGCTGCTCGAGGATGGCGCGGACCGTGGCCTTGGGCGCGTCGGTGGCTTCGGCGATATCGGTGATCAATTGGTCTTTGGTCATTGCCATGGTACTGCTCCATCGGGTCGGTTGGCAGGGCGCTGCAGCGGGGCGGCGCGGACACGCCGCCCCAGCGACTGCCGGGCCGGCACAGTAGCGCGCCTGACCCGCGCTGATCCAGTGTTAGTCGCATCGCCCCGGGCGAATGCGCGGCAGATCGCTTTTTGGCCGTGCGCCGCTGCGGTTATTCGCGCAGTTGCGCATCGCCATTCCAGGCACTGAGCACCAGCCGCAGCTGACCCTTGATTCCCGGTGTGCTGCGGCTGTCGAACGGCACGCTGACCTGCAGTTTGCCGTCGGCCCTAACGCTGGGGGTCAGGGGTTTCAGCGCCTGGTTCAACCCCTGGTCCTGCCAGGCGTACTCCAGGCGCCAGGCATCGGGGTCGTTGTCCCGGGCGGGGAAGAGCTTGAGCAGCAGGGCATTGCGAAACAGGTAGCTGCCCTCGAAATGCTGATCGACCCACAAGGTCCGCTCGATCTCGTAGTCGGGTACCCGCACGTTCAGCGTCATGGTGTAGGTCAGACTGTCGTCGTGGTGATTGACCTTGGCCCGGCGCGCCAGGAACACCGACGACAGGTAGCGGATGCCATGCCGTTGCGGGTCGTGCAGCCAGTCCTGGTGCGACAGGCAGGTCACCGAGTCCTCCTCGGCCGTGCGTCGGGTCAGGTACCAGAGTTTGCCCCGGGGCGCCGCCAGGGTTTCGATCTGGTACAGCGCATTGACCTGGCGCCCCGCCCGCTGCGCGGTGTCCACCGGCGCCGGCAGGCTGATCGCCTCGATGTCCAGCCACAGGTCGACGCGCACGTCGCCGAACAGAAAGCGCACCAGGTTCTGGTAGGCCTCCTCGCTGTTGACCAGCCCAAAGAAGCCCGAGTGGCTGCGGTAGGCGAACGCCTTGGCGCAGGGTTGCGCCAATTCCCCGTGGGCATCCAGGCTTTGCAGCGTGGCATTGGCGATGCGCACCAGGCCGTCGCTGCCGTGGCCAACGAAGGTGCGCGACAACCCCAGTGCCGCCTCGTAGTCCAGGCGATTGGTACCGACCATGCAGAACACCTGCTCGCTGGGGTAGCGCTCCTGGGGCAGCAGGTCGACGCGGCCATGGCGGGCATAAGCCTGCTCCAGGCCGAAGAAGGTCGCCAGCTTGTCGCGGTTGAAGCTGTCGATCGCGTTCAGGTTCAGCCAGCTGGGCGGGTTGACCCCGAGCATCTCGATACCGTTGTGCGGGGTGGCGTAGGTGAAGAGCTTGGCCACGTGACGCGCCGCGCCCAATGGGTCATGCAACGGATTCTGCAACAGGCCGCGACACACCAACCCGCCCATGGAGTGGGCCACCAGGTAACAGCGAAAATCTTCCTTGCCGATCCCGTTGTCCGGGTTGTCGCACACCAATTCCCGGACCCGCATGATCAGCTCGCCCAGGCGGCTGGCGAAATTCGCCAGGCTGGGCGGCTCGCCGAGGCCCAGCAGGCTGGAGGCCTGGTCGTAGAAGCGGTGGATGATGATCGAGCGACTGCTCAGGCGGTTGGCCGGATTGTCCTGCCATTCCGCGTCGAGTATGTCGTAGCCGCCCTGGTAGACGTCCTGGTAACCGAACTCGGAGACCAGGCGCACCAGTGGCGACTCGAAGACAAATTTACGCGGCGGCCGGTTGCGCTCGGCAACGGCGCGGTAGGTGGTGGAGCCGAGGTTGAAGCCGCAGAAGGGGTCGGCCGTGGTCTGGTCGATTTCCGCCTGGGTCATGGCATAGCCACGGACATAGATGATGGGGTGAAAGGGGCTGTGGGGGCTGGTCATGGAAAATCCCTCTCCGCAGGTGCGCCGTTGTGCCAGAGGGCCGTGTCGTGCCTGGCGCGAGGCAGCACGGCCATTAAGCTTAGCTGGCGATAATCTGCTGCGGCTACCGCCTGGCCGGTGAGGGTCCTGCTCGGACAGGCTGCCGGGCGGTTTCAGCACAGCCTCCGGCGCCAACCCCACGGCGTCTGGGCGCGGCCCGCCGCATCAGAGGCCGAGCAGGGCGCCGACCTGGGCACGCAGTTGCTCGACCAGTTCCGGGTCCATGTACTGGTACTCGTCTGGGATGTCCAATACGTGCACGGGCTTGTCGCGCATGGCCGCGGGGAACTCGGCGAGCAGTCGACCTTTGTGGCTGGACTCCATTACCAGAACAATGTCGGCCCACTCCAGGTCCGCGATGCCGACCCGGCGCCTCGCGCTGGCACTGGTGCCGGCCGAGCGCACGCTCAGGCCGGGGTGGCGCCGCCAGACCTGTTCCGCGGTGGGGCTGCGCCATTGGTTGCGGCTGCAGATAAACAGCAGGCGCAGCGGGGAGGAAGACGCGGGGCTGGGCATTGGCTTGGGCTCGGATCGGCAAAGCGCCAGTTTACCCGCTCGGCTCTGATCCGGCAGCCGCGGGGAGTGGCGGTTTTACTTCTGCGCGGCACGGGTTAATCGGCGTCGTCCTGGCGGGGGCCGGCTGGTCTACGCTTGTCGTAGGCCTCTGTCGTCCCTGTATTCGCGCCTGGCGCAGTGGGGCGGCAAAGGCCTATGGAATGCGGATGGGTTGTCGTCCCGAGTTGGGAGGCGTCCACGAGGGCGCCGCGCTGGAGTGGCCATTGGAGTGGGCATTATGCTGAGTGTGTTTGCGAACCTGGGATTTCGCTGGAAGATGGCCCTGCCGATCCTGTTGTTGGCGGCCTTGCTGGTGCTGATGGGCGTGCTGGGGATACGCGGCATCGATCATGTAGCCGACTCCAGTACGCGCCTCACCAACCGTTACCTGCCCGCCATCAGCCTGATGCTCAATGCCGACCGCGACCTCTATCAGGCATTCGTCGCCGAGCGCAGCCTGCTGCTGGACGCTGCGGGCGCGCGGGGTGAGGGGCTCAAGGCCGACCACGCGGAAAACATGCAGCAGGCCTATGACCGGGTGCACAAGTACCTGGCGATGAAGCCCGGTCGGGAAGCTGAAAACCTGGTGGCGCAATTCGACAGCGGCTTCGCGCGCTGGAAGGCCAGCTCCCAGCAGGTGGTGCAACTGGCGGGCAGCGATCCGGCCGCCGCCGCGCAGCTGAGTTTTGGCGACAGCGAGACCCAGTTCCAGGCGATGCGCGACAGTATCGACAAGCTCGGTGAGCTCGAAGATGCCGCGGCCAATGCCGAAGGCACGGTGGCCATCAGCGAGGGGCATTCCCTGAGCTGGCAACAGAGCCTGGTGATAGGGTTTGGCTTGCTGGTCTGTGCCGTGTTGATGCTGGGGTTTCCCTTATTGATTACCCGGCCGCTGCACACCTTGCTGCAGCGCATCGAACAGATCGCCGATGGCGATGGCGATCTGCGGACCCGTCTGGAGGTCAAGTCCCGGGATGAGCTGGGAAGGCTCGGGGACGCCTTCAACCGTTTTCTCGACAAGCTGCAGCCGCTGATTCGCGAGGTCGGGCGGGTCACCGGCGAGGTCGCCGATTCGGCGCAGCAGTTGGCGGGCATGGCGGCGACCAATGACCGGCTGATCAGCCGCGAGCATGTCGCAGTCGATCAGGTCAGCACCGCCGCCAGCGAGATGAGCGCGGCGGTGCATGAGGTGGCGCGCAGCGCGCAGCAGGCCTCGGACGCGGCGCGTCAGGCCGAGCGCCAATCCCAGGAAGGGGCACGGGTGGTCGGGGCGACCATCGGCTCGATCCGCCAGTTGGCCCTCGAGGTGGAAAGCGCCTCGGGCACCATCCAGACCCTGGAGCAGGAAACCGCCAATATCGGTGCGGTGCTGGCGGTGATCAAGGGCATCGCCGAACAGACCAACTTGCTGGCGCTGAACGCCGCGATCGAGGCGGCCAGGGCCGGTGAGCAGGGGCGCGGTTTTGCCGTGGTCGCCGACGAAGTGCGCGCCTTGGCGGCGCGCACCCAGGACTCGACCAAGGATATCCAGGAGATGATCGAGCGCCTGCAAAGCGGGGTGCAGAATGCGGTCAAGGCCACCCATTCGGGCAGCGTCAGGGCCCGTGAAAGCGTCGACCAGGCCGCTGGGGTCGATCAGGCGCTGGGCGCTACCGGCGATTCGGTGCAGCGCATCAACGATATGGCCGCACAGATCGCCACGGCGTGCGAGCAACAGAGCTCGGTGACCGAGGGTATCGCCCGCAGCATCAGTGATATTCGCGAGCTGTCCAACGAAGCGGCGCAGACCTCCGAGCGCAGCACCGCCGCCAGCCAGCGCTTGTCCGAGCTGTCCGGCAACCTGGCGCAGCTGGTCAAGCGCTTTCGGGTGTGAGCCGAGGGTCAGCCTGGCGGGGCGCGTCAGCGTCTCGCCGACACCCTGGCCAGGTTATCCAAGTGCTTGTCATAAATATGATTTTTAATCGGCGCTGGCTGTTGTAAGTTGCCGGCAAGTGGTTACAATGGCGCGGCTCGTCGCAAGGCGGGCTTCGTGATGGTGACCCCACCGGTCCCTCCGCAACGATCAGCCGTGAACCCGGTCAGGCCTGGAAGGGAGCAGCCGTAGCGGTGACATTGTGTGCCGGGGTGTGGCTGGTGGGGTTGCCTCCAATTTCAAGGCCCGCGGTTCTCGCCGCCTTGTCTGTTTTAATCTTTCGCCTGTGCGATTTCCTTTGTTTGTTGATGTTTTGCTCGTGCGGCACTCTGCCTGCAGCGTCGGCGAATCTTTCATTGTGCTCGTTGCTTGTTGACAAAGGGTCTGTCCGGCATCGCCTGACCTGCCTACGCCCTCGGCACCGATTCCTGCGGTGGCGGGTCCTGTTCGCTGCGCATCGGATGCAATTTGCCCCATGCTCCGATAGGATTAGCCGACTTCTGCCCTCCTGTTGCGACGGTTTTCGATGAGTTATCAGGTTCTTGCACGTAAATGGCGTCCGCGCTCGTTCCGCGAAATGGTCGGCCAGACCCATGTGCTCAAGGCCCTGATCAATGCGCTGGACAGCCAGCGTCTGCACCATGCGTACCTGTTTACCGGCACCCGAGGGGTGGGCAAGACCACCATCGCGCGCATTATCGCCAAGTGCCTCAACTGCGAGAACGGCGTCAGCTCCACGCCCTGCGGCGTCTGCTCGATCTGCAAGGAAATCGATGAGGGGCGTTTTATCGACCTGATCGAGGTCGACGCCGCCAGCCGCACCAAGGTCGAGGACACCCGCGAACTGCTGGACAACGTGCAATACGCGCCCAGCCGTGGACGCTTCAAGGTGTACCTCATCGACGAAGTGCACATGCTCTCCAGTCACTCGTTCAACGCCTTGCTCAAGACGCTGGAAGAGCCGCCGCCCCACGTCAAGTTCCTGCTGGCGACCACCGATCCGCAGAAACTGCCGGTCACCATCCTCTCGCGCTGCCTGCAGTTCTCCCTGAAGAACATGCCGCCGGAGCGGGTGGTCGAGCATCTGACCCACGTATTGGGCGTCGAGAACGTGCCCTTCGAGACCGACGCGCTGTGGCTGCTCGGGCGTGCCGCCGATGGTTCGATGCGCGATGCCATGAGCCTGACCGACCAGGCCATTGCCTTCGGCGAAGGCAAGGTCATGGCCGCCGATGTGCGCGCCATGCTCGGCACCCTCGATCATGGCCAGGTCTATGGCGTGCTGCAGGCCTTGCTGGAAGGCGATGCGCGAGGCCTGATCGAAGCCGTGCGGCATCTGGCCGAGCAGGGGCCGGACTGGAGCGGGGTGCTCGCGGAAATCCTCAATGTGCTGCATCGGGTGGCCATCGCCCAGGCCTTGCCGGAAGCGGTGGACAACGGCCAGGGCGATCGCGATCGGGTGCTGGCCCTGGCCCAGGCCTTGCCGGCCGAGGATGTGCAGTTCTATTACCAGATGGGACTGATCGGTCGGCGCGACCTGCCGCTGGCGCCCGACCCGCGCGGCGGTTTCGAGATGGTCCTGCTGCGCATGCTGGCGTTCCGGCCAGCGAGCGCCGACAACGCGCCCAGGGCGCCGTTAAAGCTCCAGGGAGTCAGCCCGGCCACGGCTGATTCCCAGGCGCAACCGGCGGCCGTAGTGGCGTCGGTCCCCGCGGTCGCCCCCACCGCTGTCCCGACGCCCGTTGTCGAGCCGCTGGTGCCGAACCTCGCGCCGGCCTACAGCCCCGAGCCTGCCGTCCCGGTCCCGGTCCCTGTCCCGGTCTCCGCGTTGGCGCCGGTCCCGCTCCCCGAGTCGGTTCCGTCCGCCGTCGCGGAGCCTGCGCCTACGCCCGCAGCGCAACCGACGCTGCCGACAGCGCTGAAACCAGCGGACGCCCCCAGCGCTGCGGTGGCCGCCATCGACCTGCCCTGGGAAGCGCCGACGCCAGCCTTGCCCCAGCAGCCGCCTGAGCCAGCGCCGGCGACAAGCGTGGCGGCCGCCGATAAAGCCCCGCCGTCCCCGCAGCCGCAGTCCGACGATGACGAGCCGCCCCTGGGCGATGACGACTATTACGAAATCGATGGCGAAGCCGACGCCTACCTCGATGCGCTGGTGACGCCCGTCGCCGAACCGGCCGCGGTCGAACCAGCGGCCTTGCCCGCCAGCGGCCTGGCCGCCGAATGGCTCGAGCTGTTCCCGCGCCTGGGACTGGCTGGCATGACCGGCAGCATCGCCGCTAACTGCACGCTGGTGGCCAGGGACGGCGACGTCTGGCGCCTGCACCTGGACCCGGCGCAAAGCGCATTGTTCAATCCTACCCAGCAGCAGCGGCTCAACGATGCGCTGAACCAGTATCATGGACGCCCGCTGAAGCTGGACATCGAGCTGCGCAAGCCCGAGCAGGAAACCCCGGCCCAGGCGGCGTCACGCTACCGCCAGGAGCGCCAACGCCAGGCCGAGGCGGCTATCCAGGCGGATCCGCTGGTGCAGCAGATGGTCCAACAATTTGCTGCGGTGGTCCGTGACGGCTCGATCGAGCCGCTGGAGCCGACCGCGAACCCAACGACTCAGAACGATGTGAGGTGATTCCCATGATGAAAGGTGGCATGGCCGGCCTGATGAAGCAGGCACAGCAGATGCAGGAAAAAATGCAGAAGGCCCAGGAAGAATTGGCCAACGCCGAAGTTACCGGGCAGTCGGGGGCGGGTCTGGTGACGGTGGTGATGACTGGACGTCACGACGTCAAGCGCATCAGCCTGGATGACAGCCTGATGCAGGAAGACAAGGAGATCCTCGAAGACCTGATCGCGGCGGCCGTGAATGACGCCGTGCGCAAGGTCGAGCAGAACAGCCAGGACAAAATGTCCGGCATGACCGCAGGGATGCAGTTGCCCCCCGGTTTCAAAATGCCCTTCTGATGATTGTGGGGGGTGTCCAGTCGGGGCGCCGGGCGGTGTTGCCTGCACGCTCGGAATCCTCATGTGCTTTAGCACACTGCGGTTCCTCGCCCGCAGGCGCCTTGCCCGGCACACCGCCTGATCACCCCTACAGCTGCTGCGCCCCGCGAATTTCTGTTCCGGATCCTGTTGTGTCTGCGCTGATCCAGGGCGTTGTGTCCAGTAGCCTGGAGTGGCGACCGCGTCACTCCCTGGTACGCGCTGTCCAACGCCCTGAGCCTCCCTTGTCGCGATCGAGTTCCTGTCATGAGTTTTAGTCCGCTGATTCGCCACCTGATCGATTCGCTGCGCATCCTGCCCGGTGTGGGGCAGAAAACCGCCCAGCGCATGGCGTTGAACCTGCTCGAGCGTGATCGCAGTGGCGCCTTGCGCCTGGCCCAGGCGTTGACCCAGGCCATGGACGGGGTCGGGTATTGTCGGCAATGCCGTACCCTTAGCGAAGACGAGCTCTGCCAGCAGTGCCTCGACCCGCGCCGTGACGACAGTGTGCTGTGCGTGGTGGAGGGGCCGATGGACGTTCATGCGGTCGAGCAGACCGGCTACCGCGGGCGCTATTTCGTGCTCAAGGGGCACCTGTCGCCCCTCGACGGCCTGGGCCCGGAGGCCATCGGCATTCCCGAGCTGCTGGCGCGCATCGAGCAGGGACATTTTAACGAAGTGATTTTGGCCACCAACCCGACCGTCGAAGGCGAGGCAACCGCCCATTACATCGCCCAGCTGCTGGCCGGCAAGGAGCTGGTGGCGTCGCGGATTGCCCATGGCATGCCCCTGGGTGGCGAGCTGGAACTGGTCGATGGCGGTACTCTGGCCCATTCCCTGGCCGGACGCCGTCCCATCAACCTCTGATCGAACCCGAGCCGATCAGGCTGGAAGATATATATGAGAAGCATTACCATTGTCGTCTGATTCAGGCGAAGTGGCGGATGGTTTTCAATGGCAGTCAAGGTGCTCTCCCGACACGACGCCTTGCAGCAGTTGTATCTGGACCATCATGGTTGGCTGCAGGGTTGGTTGCGCCGGCGTACTGGCTGCAGCCAGCGCGCGGCGGACTTGGCCCAGGATACCTTCCTGCGTCTGCTGAGCAAGGAACGCGACCTGTCGCCGCTGCGCGATCCGCGGGCCTACCTCTCGACCATCGCCCACGCGCTGCTGGTCAATCAATGGCGTCGTTTGGCGCTCGAACGGGCCTACCTGGAATCGCTGACCCAGCAATGCCCGGGCTATGCTCCGTCGCCCGAAGCCTGCGCACTGATCGTCGCCACCCTGATGGAGATCGATGCCATGCTGCGGCGCCTGCCCGGCAAGGTCCGCGACGCGTTTCTGCTGGCCCAGCTGGACGGCTTGACCTATGGGCAGATCGCCACCCGGCTGGGAGTTTCCGAGCGCATGGTCAAAAAATACATGGCCCAGGCCATGCTGCATTGCCTGCTGCTGCAGGACGCCTGACCCATGCTTCCCGACGAGGCGGCGGCCCGCGACTACGCCATCCTGATGCAGGCGGCGGAGTGGTTCGCCGTGCTCGGCTCGGAGCACTGTTGCGCTCAGCAACACCAGCAATGGCACGCCTGGCTGGCGTCCAGCCCGGAGCATGCGGCGGCCTGGCGGCGGGTGGAGGCCATCAGTGGCCAGTTTCAGCGGCTACCCGATCCGCTGCAGCGCGGCGCGGCGCGCAGTGCCTTGCAGCAGGGTGCCAGCACTCGCCGCCAGGCCCTGGGCCTGATGGCGCTGCTCTGCGGTGGCACGGCGCTCAGCCTGCTCACCGCGCGCTTCGCACCCTGGCAGGCGTGGACCGCGACCCTGCGCACCGGCACCGGCGAGGTGCGCGAAAGCCGGTTGGCCGATGACAGCCAGCTGTGGCTCAACAGCGGCAGCGCGGTGGACAT
Organism: Pseudomonas sp.; assembly: GCF_040514055.1. Classification (GTDB taxonomy): domain Bacteria; phylum Pseudomonadota; class Gammaproteobacteria; order Pseudomonadales; family Pseudomonadaceae; genus Aquipseudomonas. The sequence goes on along the minus strand of NZ_JBEVDL010000026.1, from coordinate 249,315 downwards.
CGACTATGGCCCGGACCTGCGCCGCCTGCAGCTGTGGCGCGGCGAACTGCTGCTTTTCAGCGCGCCCGACCGCGCCACGCCGGCGCGGCCGCTGGTGGTCGACAGCGCCTACGGGCGCATGCGAGCCCAGGGCAGCCGCTTCAGCGTACGTGAGGAAGCCGCCGCCACCCGGCTCACGGTGTTCCAGGGCGCGGTGGAAGTACGGCCACAGGGCGGCGGGGCATTGCAGCTGGTGCAGGCGGGGCAGCAGCTGTGTTTCGGCCCCCAGGCGTTCGCCCCGCTGACCGCCGCGCAGCAGGGTCGTCAGGCGTGGCGCCGCGGGATCCTCCAGGCGGACAATATGCGTCTGGACGATTTTATCGCCGAACTGGCCCCGCACTGCCCGGGCTACCTGGGCTGCGCCCCGGCGGTGGCGCAGCTGCGCCTGGTCGGCGCCTTTCCGTTGGCCGATCCCCAGCGCATCTTCGCCGCGCTGGAGGCCAGCTTGCCGGTGCGCGTGGTGCGCCGCCTGCCCTGGTGGGTGAGCGTGGAGCCGCGCCACGCGTGAGGCGCTCGCCAGGGCGCGCCGCGGGTGTCGATGCCGCTCAGGGCCGGCAGCAAGATCCTATTGCGCGTCTGCCCACGGCTCACCATGGCCATCCAGGCTACTGCGGAGTCCGAAGGCGCGCCCTAACGAACATTTTTTTCACTGTCCGGTTCCCCTTTTTGCGTCTCGCCTGGCTTTAGCGGCAGAAGCCATTTGTCGTTCGTTTTTCCATCGAGATCATGAGGTTATCCATGCACACCTGCCCACCCCTGCGCCGAGCGCCACAGTTGCTGCGTGGCGCTGTCCGTGCCGCCTTTCTGGTCCTGCCGCTGGCCGCCGTTTCGCCGCTGCTGGTCGGCCTGGCCCAGGCCGAGGAGGCCGCCCACAGCCAACGCAGCTACGCAATCCCGGCCGGCCCGCTGTCCAGCGTGCTGAGCCGCTTCGCCAGCGAGGCGCAGGTTTTGCTGGCGGCCGAAGGGCGACTGACCGCCGACAAACAGAGCGGGGGGTTGCAGGGGGTATTTTCCACCGAGCAGGGTCTGGCGACTCTGCTCGCCGGCAGCGGCCTGCAGGCGGTGTCCGACGGGCAGGGTGGTTACGCGCTGCACCTGCTGCCGGCGGACGGGGCGCTGACGCTGCCGAGCACCTCGGTGGAAGGCTTCGCCCTGGGCAACGCCCTGGGCAGCATGAGCGGTTACCACGCCACCCACAGCAGCGTGGCGACCAAGACCAGCAAGGAGTTGGCCAAGACCTCCCAGGCGGTGTCGGTGGTCACCCGCGAGCAGATCGAGCAGCAGGGCTCGCGCACCGTCGCCGAGGCCACGCGCTACACCGCCGGCGTGCTCACCAATCCCTACGGCAACACCCATCGCTACGACTACCTGGCCATGCGCGGGATCAACGACGGCTCGGTGGACAACATCATCATCGATGGCCTCAAGTCCATGGGCGACCCGGGCTCGTTCACCAGCCTGCAGATCGACCCCTATTTCATCGAGCGCATCGATGTGCTCAAAGGCCCGTCCTCGGTTCTCTATGGCCGCAGTAACCCGGGGGGACTGGCCGCGCTGACCAGCAAGCGGCCGCAGTTCGAGCCGTCCGCGCGCATCGACCTGTCCTACGGCAGCCATGATTACCAGCAGACGGCCTTCGATGTCACCGGGCCCCTGGGCGAGCAGGTCGCCTACCGACTGGTCGGCCTGGCCAAGGACAGCGACGTGCAGGTCGATCATGTCGAGGAAACCCGCTACGCCCTGATGCCCAGCCTGGCACTGAACCTTAGTGAGGACACCTACCTCAACCTCTACGCCTACCTGCAACACGATCCCAATGGCGGCTACCACGGCAGCCTGCCGGCCTCCGGTACCCTGCAGCAACGGGATGGCGGGCGTATCTCCGGCCACTTCTTCGAGGGTGATCCGTCCATCGAAGAATTCACCCGCACCCAGCATATGCTGGGTTACGAGCTGGAGCACCGCTTCAACGACACCTGGAGCGCCCGGCAGAATTTCCGTTACCTGGCTGCCGAGTCGGAGAACAGCCAGGTCTGGGGCAATGGCTATGTGAGTGCCGACAGCAATGAGCTGGCGCGCGGCTTCAGTGGTGGCGAAGAGCGGCTGCACGCCTGGATAGTCGACAACCTGCTGCAGGCGGAATTCTTCACCGGCGCGGCGCAACACACGCTGGTGACCGGCCTGGATTACCAGTACTCGAAGAACAAGGTGCGCTACGACCGTGACTACAGCTCGCTGACCCCCCTGGACGTGTTCGACCCGCGTTATCCGGCCAATGACCTGGCTGACCTGGCCACCGTCAGCAGCGCCCTGCGCCGGCAGAAACAGGCCGGCCTGTACCTGCAGGACCTGGTCGAACTGGGCGGTTGGAACCTGTCCATGGGCTTGCGCCAGGACTGGTACGACGTTTCCATCGACGACGACCAGCAGAACAGCAAGGACGCCAACACCGGCGAAAAACTCAGCGGCCATGCCGGCCTGCTGTACGCCTTCGACAATGGTCTGTCGCCCTATGTCAGCTATTCCACCTCGTTCAATCCCACCTCCAACTACTCCGACGGCGCGCAGATCCTCAAGCCGACCACCGGCGAACAATGGGAGGCCGGCCTGAAGTTCCAGCCGCCGGGCACCGACGACCTCTACACCATCTCCTTCTTCACCATCGAGATGGAGAACCTGTTCGCCAAGGAAAACAGCTTCACCGACAGCTACGAGTACAAGGGCGTCGGCGGCATCGACTCCCAGGGCATCGAGCTGGAGGCGCGGGTGCAGGTCAGCGACAACCTTCAGCTGCTGGGCAGCTACACCTACAACCAGGTGGAATACAGCAAGTCCTACTACGTGTTCGACGGTGCTGGCGGCCTGCTGGACGCCAAGGGCCACACGCCATACCAAACCCCGGAGCAGATGGCCAGCCTGTGGGCCGATTACGCGTTCAATCAGGGTGTGCTGGCCGGCCTGACCCTCGGTGTCGGTGCCCGTTATGTCGGCGAAAGCTACGGCAGCGACCTGAACGACTTCCAGGTGCCGTCCTACACCCTGTTCGACGCGGCTGTCGGTTATGACCTGAGCAACCTAGGCCTGCAAGGCACCTCGGTACGAGTCAATGCCAACAACCTGACCGACGAGTACTACGTGGCCTCCTGCTACTCGGCCACCGCCTGCTACCTGGGCGAGGAACGCACGGTTGTCGCCACCCTGACCCAGCGCTTCTGAACCTTGCCAGAGGCAGCCGCTCCTCGCGGGGCGGTCGCCTCCAGCCGTTGGCATTGGCGGGGACCTTCCGCTGCACCCTTGGCTTGCCTGACGGAGCCTGACCGGGGGTGGTGTTCGGCCGGCGCAAACGCCAGGCCCGGCAACTGTCGGCCCTTGGACGCTCGGCGCGAGACGGTCATGGCCGATGCTTCGTCTTGAAAACCAAGCAAGCGCTAGGTATGGTTTGATCTTCCCACGACGGAGCTCGACCATGTCTTTTCAGGAATACTTCGATGACTCCCATCAATTGGTGCGCGACTCCGTGCGACGTTTCGTCGAGCGGGAGATTTTGCCCGGGGTCGATGCCTGGGAGGAGGCCGGGGAGTTTCCCCGGGAGCTGTACCGGAAAGCCGGTGCCGCCGGGATCCTCGGCATCGGTTACCCGGAGCGATTCGGTGGCAGCCACGAGGGTGATCTGTTCGCCAAGGTCGCCACCAGCGAGGAGCTGATGCGCTGCGGCTCCGGTGGCCTGGTGGCGGGGCTGGGTTCCCTGGATATCGGCCTGCCGCCGGTGCTCAAGTGGGCCAAGCCGGCCCTGCGCGACCGGGTGGTGCCCGAAGTGCTGAGCGGGCAAAGGATCATGGCCCTGGCGGTCACCGAACCCTCCGGTGGCTCCGACGTGGCCAACCTGAAGACCCGCGCGGTGCGCGACGGCGATCATTACCGCGTGACCGGCAGCAAGACCTTTATCACCAGTGGCGTGCGCGCCGACTACTACACGGTGGCGGTGCGTACCGGCGGCGAGGGTTTTGCCGGAATCAGCCTGCTGCTGATCGAAAAGGGTACGCCGGGCTTCAGTGTCGGGCGCCCGCTGAAGAAGATGGGCTGGTGGGCCTCGGACACTGCGGAATTGTTCTTCGACGATTGCCGGGTGCCGGTGGACAACCTGATCGGCGCCGAGAACATGGGCTTTGCCGGCATCATGGCGAATTTCCAGAGTGAGCGCCTGTCGCTGGCGCTGATGGCCAATATGACCGCGCAACTGGCCCTGGAGCAGAGCCTGAACTGGGCCCGTGAGCGTGAGGCGTTTGGCAAGCCGATCGGCAAGTTTCAGGTGCTCAAGCACCGCCTGGCCGAGATGGCCACGCAGCTGGAGATGTCGCGGGAGTTCACCTACCGCCAGGCGGCGAAGATGGCGGTCGGCAAATCGGTGATCAAGGAAATTTCCATGGCCAAGAACGTCGCCACCGATGTTGCCGACAAGCTGACCTACGACGCGGTGCAGCTGCTGGGTGGCATGGGCTATATGCGCGAAAGCCTGGTGGAGCGGCTGTACCGCGACAACCGGATCCTCTCCATCGGCGGTGGCTCGCGGGAGATCATGAACGAAATCATTGCCAAGCAGATGGGGCTTTAGGGCCTGGAGGGCGGCCTCCGCGCGCCCTCCAGCGACAGCCCGCCGCGAGGGGTGGCGGACGTTACCGAGGGGAGGGCGCCGATCTCAAGCGCGGACCAGGCTCACAGCGAGGTCCAGTTTTGCGTGAAAGGCCTAGGGGCACTGGTCACAGGCGCCGCATTGCCGCGAAACATGCCCCCGGCCCTAGAGGGCGGCCGTGCCTGGATACCCGCCTACGCGGGTATGACGGCCGGGGAGCGGCACAACAGGCTGATCAACCCAAAGAGGGGCGCGTGGTATATTCGCCGCCCTTAAATGGTGCGGATGTGGCGCGCAGTGAGCAGTTTCAAGTCCTGGTTGAAGTCATTTGTTCCCGATCCGGTCACCGTCAGCAAGGTGGAACGCCTATATGGAGTGCTGGGCGCCTTTCTCGGTCTGCTCGGTACCGAGTGGTTCTGCCGCCAGGCCCTCGGCCATTCCAGCCTGTGGCTGATCGCCCCGATGGGCGCCTCGGCGGTGCTGCTGTTCGCCGTGCCGTCCAGCCCGCTGGCACAACCCTGGTCCATCATCGGTGGCAATACCTTGTCGGCGCTGATCGGCGTGGGGTGTGCACTGTGGCTAGGACCGACGGGGCTGGCGGCGGCACTGGCGGTGGCGCTGTCCGTCGGTGCGATGTTCCTGCTGCGCTGCCTGCACCCGCCCAGTGGCGCGGTGGCCCTGACCGCGGTGCTGGGCGGGCCGGCCATCAGCGCGCTCGGGTGGGGATTCGTGGTCTATCCGGTGCTGACCCATTCGGCGTTGCTGTTGCTGTTGGCGTTGTTGTTCAACATGGCGGTGCGTCGACGTTATCCCCATCGCCACCTGGAACATGCCAACCCCCATAACACCAACGACCCGCTGCCCAGCGAGCGGCTGGGCTCGCTGCGCGATGACCTGAACCAGGTGCTGGAGGCGCGGGGTGAACTGCTGGACATCAGCCGCGATGACCTCGAGGAAATCCTCCAGGCCACTGAAGCCCTGGCCGCGCAACGGCGTTTTGGCGACCTGCGTTGCGCGCACATCATGTCCCGTGACCTGGTGACCCTCAGCCCTGAGGATTCGTTGGCACAGGCCTGGGCCTTGCTCCAGGCGCACCGGCTCAGCACCTTGCCGGTGGTGAGCACGCAGCGCCGTCTGGTGGGCATGTTGTCCCAGGAGGACCTGCTGCACTGTGCCCTGTCGAAGAGCGGCGCGGCCAGCGTTGGCGAGGCGATGACGACCCGCGTGCGCAGCGCGCGCGAGCAGTGGCCCCTGGCCAATCTGGTGCAGCTGCTGGCCGACAGCGGGGTGCATCACTTGCCCATAGTCGACGAGCAGCAACATCTGCTCGGCATGGTCAGCCAGTCGGACCTGCTGGCGGCCCTGTACAAACTGGCGGTGCGCGTACCGGCCTAAATCCGCGGGGCTTCCCGGGCAATAAAAAACCCGCCGAAGCGGGTCTTAGATGGGGTGCTGGTCCTTCAGCTGGTTTGGATCATCGGCCAGCACCCGTGAAATTTTCGTGAAAAAAATCAACCCCTGGCCGAATTGCCGCCCGATTGTGCCCAAAGCCGCCTTTTCAGACGAAAGGCCTCTAGCACGAGGCTTTCAGGGGTTGAAGACATGGCTAATGGCTAGTGCGGATTTTCTAGGCGCTGGGTCCTGTTGGCACGACTGGTCCGGTCGGTTAAAAACTGAATCTGCGGCCGTGGGCGTGTCAACCTGGCGCGGCTCGCGCTAGGCTAGTGGGCTCAGCCGTATAGGGATAAACCGATGTCCAGCGAGTCCGCCACCGCCCCCAGTCAAGATCCGCTCAGCAGCAGCGAAGCCCGTATCCTGGGCTGCCTGATCGAAAAACAGGCCACCACCCCGGAAACCTACCCGCTCACGCTCAACGCGCTGGTGACCGCGTGCAACCAGAAGACCAGCCGCGAACCGGTGATGAACCTCACCTCCGGCCAGGTCGGCCAGGGCTTGCGCAACCTCGAGGGGCGCGGCCTGGCGCGCCTGGTCATGGGCAGCCGTGCGGACCGCTGGGAACACCGCAGCGAGAAGTGCCTTGAGCTGGTGCACGGGCAGGTGATCCTGATCGGCTTATTGCTGTTGCGCGGTCCACAGACGCTTAACGAGCTGCTTAGCCGCAGCAGCCGCATGCATGACTTTGGGGACGTAGGCGACCTGCAGCACCAACTGGAGCGCTTGATCAGCCGCGGCCTGGCCTGCCTGGTGCCGCGCCAGGCCGGTCAGCGTGAGGACCGTTACATGCACCTGCTGGGCGATCCTGCCGATTTGCAGGCGGCCCTGGCGGCGCGCCCGACCGAGCGCGGCGAATCCGGCAGCGCGGCCGCGGGTCGACTGGAGGAACTCGAGGCCCGGATCGCGGCCTTGGAGACGCGCCTGGCCGATATGGAAAGCCGTTTGCCCGAGACCGACGCCTAACCCCTGTTATCCATTGGCCCGGCCGGGACGCGCGCGGAGCGTGCCTGGTCGGTTGTTTCGACACCCGTCACCCTTGTGCAAGGCTTAGGCTGAATGTCCCGACCCAGTACGTTGCACCTGCCCGCGGGCCCCTGGACCACCGTCCTGGACTGCCTGTGCGGGCATTTTCCCGCCATCAGCCGGGATTGCTGGCTGGATCGCATGGCCCGCGGCCGGGTGCTGGATGAAGACGGCCAGCCGATCAGTCCGCTGCGGCCGTACCGTGAGGGATTGCGGGTCCAGTATTTTCGCGAAGTGGCCAACGAGACGCCGATCCCCTTTGTCGAGACGGTGCTGTACGCCGACGAGCATCTGGTGGTGGCTGACAAGCCGCATTTCCTGCCCGTCACGCCCTCCGGCAGTTATGTCGAGCAGACCTTGCTGGCGCGCCTGACGCGGCGCCTGGATAACCCACATCTGGTGCCGCTGCACCGCATCGACCGGCTGACCGCCGGCCTGGTGCTGTTCTCGGCCAACCCGAGTAGCCGCTCGGCTTACCAGCGATTGTTCGCGATGCGGAAGATGGTCAAGTACTACGAGGCCATCGCCCCCGCGCTGCAGGCGCAGTCGTTCCCCCAGGTGCGGCGAACGCGGCTGGCCGCCGCGCAGCCGTATTTTCGCATGCAGGAGGTAGCGGGCGATCCGAACAGCGAAACCGCCATCGAGGTACTGGAGCGGCGTGGCGCCTGGTGGCGGTATGGATTGGCGCCGGTGACCGGCAAGAAACACCAGCTGCGGGTACACCTGGCGGCCCTGGGTGCCGGCATCTGCAACGACCCTTTCTACCCGAACCTGAGCGAGCAGGGCGCCGATGATTATCAGCGTCCGCTCAAGCTGTTGGCCCAGGCACTGTCGTTCGACGATCCGCTAAGCGGCCAGGCGCGGCGCTTCGATAGCCAGCTCAGCCTGGAGTGGTAAGCGGGAATATAACGGGCGCCGAGTCCCGCTGAATCGAGTCGAGTTCTTGCAGGGTGCGCCGCGCGCACTGGCGGATAAGCCCGCCCGAGCAAACTCACTCGTCATAGCCGCGAAGGCGGGTGGTATCCAGAGATGTTCAGTTCTCGGATGGTCAGGTTCAACGATTTCGCCGACCTCATCTGCTGTCGCGGTGCGCCGAGCGCGCCCATGCCACCGGGCATCAGGTCGATGCACTGAACCCACGGACGTGGCCTAGTATTTATCGAGCGGTGAAGAGGTGTCAGTGAAGGCCGCTAGGTGGCACGACAGATCAGTCTCGCATGGATAGTAGGGACTCTTTTGCGCACGCTAGATTCGCAAAAAAACATAAGGAGATGAAAATGTTAAAGCATACATTTCTTCACAAATTGTTCATTTCCAGCTCGCCCCATTCGCTTAGCCCAATCGCCGCACTGCTGTGGCAACAAAGGCCGCGAACGAGCATTGTCCGCCCGTTAGCGTTATGCCTTTTGGTGATAGGCGCCACGCCGGCGGTCACAATGGCCGCCGACCCTGTAGTAGCCGCGGTACCAGCCAACTGTGGTCCCGTTTTTCCGTTAAAGGCGCTTATCAGTGGCCATTACGTGTCGACGGAGATTGGCTTTGCCGGGGCCGGCAACGGACTTCTGCGGGCCCGGTCCCCCATTGCCGGCCCCTGGGAACGATATCGCTTCTGTTACCAAGCGCCTTATTACGGGCTTCGGTCCGAGATCAGCGGTCTCTACGTCTCGGTCGAAATCGGCTATGCCGGTGGCTACAATTCGCTGTTGAGGGCTCGGTCGCCGTATATCGGTCCATGGGAAAGGTTTAATTTCGTCTGTGAACTGTCTACTCCGAACCCTTGCTACCTGTATAGCCCTTTCAAAATATATGCTGCGGTCAATGGCCGTTGGGTCACGCCCGAGATTGGATACACCGGCGACAACTTCGGTATGCTCCGGGCACGGACCGAGGTCTTGGGGTCTTGGGAGCGTTTCTATGCCCGCTAATGTCTCGTTACAAAGTTGACGGGGCCGCACTCCATCGAGCGGTGAAGATGCAGGTAGTGAAAGCCGCTCGGTGGCACGGCAGGTCACCCGCATTGCTTTTGCCGTATGGCGACCGGGAAAACCCGTAACTCCCCGACATGATCGGTAAAAAGATTTGCGCAGGAACATAGACTCTACGAAACCAGCTTGCGCCTCGCAGGAACAGCGGGGGTGTCTAACCTTGCAGGCGATCCGTTGTGGATGCTCCCGAGCTAAACCCGGATATCCACCCCATTGCCCAGATTGGCCGGGTTGCTGGCCGGCAGGGGGATGGCCTGGATCAGCGCCAGGGCACTCTGGGCCGAAAGCTCCATGGCCTTGTCGAGCACCTTGAGGGACACCGCGGCGCCCGTTTGCGCGGCCTGGGCTGAGGATACAGCGCTGGCGAGACTGGACAGTTCCATAAGAGGACTCCGTGGCGGGTTAATCAATGGACCGGCTGCAGTGCGGCTCAGTTCCAGATAATGGGGCTGCAACCGGACAGCGAGTATCGGTTGCAGAATACCTGCCGAGACGCTGACCTCCCAGCCTGGTCCGGCGAACGGTGCTGTGATCGTCACTCTCCGAGCAACGCCGCAGCGGCGCCACGCCTGAGACGCAATGCCGGCACGCGGGCGGTCCCTGGCGGCGACGTTGCAAAAGGTTTTACTTGGCGCCCGGCCGCGTCCGCGCTATTACTGCGCTTTTCGGTTTGCCAGTGCCGAGGCCATCCCCATGCGCCCGGCCAAGGAGTCTTCGATGGCCAGTGGATTCAAGCAGGATTTCAGCCGCGCCGATGCGGCGCACCCCGTTAGCCTGGACGCTGTGCCGGTGACGGCCAACAGCGGCTGGAACCTTGAGCGTATCGTCAGCGAGCTGCGCGTTGCCCGTGGCGAATGGCGTGCCGAGCAGGGCCGTCCGCGCCAGCAGGATGGCCGTGAGCTGCCTTCCCGCGATGCAGTCTGCGAGGTGATCAAGGCGCTGCGTGGCGCGCTGTTCCCGATGCGCCTGGGCCCCCCGGACCTGCGCGAGGAAAGCGAAGATTTCTATGTGGGCCATACCCTGGACTCGGCGCTGACCGCCTTGCTCAAGCAGGTGCGGCTGGAACTGCATTACGCGGCGCGCCACCAGGGTGACAGCGAACCGGATATCGAAGCGGCGGCGGTGCGTATCGTCCGCGACTTCGCCGCAGCCTTGCCGGCATTGCGTCGACTGCTGGACACCGACGTGATCGCCGCCTTTCACGGTGACCCGGCGGCGCGCAGCGTCGATGAGGTGCTGTTGTGCTACCCGGGCGTGTTGGCGGTGATTCACCACCGCCTGGCCCATCATCTGTATCGCGCCGGGTTGCCGTTGCTGGCGCGGATCAGCGCGGAAATCGCACATTCCTCGACCGGTATCGACATCCACCCCGGTGCGACCATCGGCAAGAGCTTTTTTATCGACCACGGTACTGGCGTGGTGATTGGCGAGACGGCGATCATCGGCGAGCGGGTGCGCATCTACCAGGCGGTCACCCTGGGCGCCAAGCGCTTTATGACCGATGAATCCGGGCAGTTGCTCAAGGGCCAACCGCGCCACCCGATCGTTGAGGACGATGTGGTGATCTACGCCGGCGCGACCATCCTGGGTCGTATCACCATTGGCCAGGGCTCCTCCATCGGCGGCAACGTTTGGCTGACCCGCAGTGTGCCCGCCGGTAGCACCATCACCCAGGCCAACCTGCAAAACGACTGCAGCGCGAGCTGATCGCCAGGCTTTCCTTCGGGCCGCCCATTCACTACCCTGGCGACCCCACGGGGTCCCGCGCTGGCGCGGCGACCCCTGCGCCTTTTTGCGGACCCGAAACTCATGGATACCCTCGCGCAACTGCGCGCTGGCCACTTGGCCGGCAGCCGACGTCTGGACCTGAACTGCGGCCTGAGCGAATTCCCCCGGGAAATCTTCGAGCTGGCCGATACCCTGGAAGTGCTCAACCTCACCGGCAATGCCTTGTCCAGCCTGCCCGAGGACCTGGGACGACTGCGCCAGCTACGGGTGCTGTTCTGCTCGGATAACCGTTTCGAGGAACTGCCCGCGTCCATTGGTCAATGCCGACAGCTGGACATCCTCGGCTTCAAGGCCAACCGGATCCGCCAGGTGCCGGCGGCCGCGCTGCCGCCGTCGCTGCGCTGGCTGATCCTGACCGACAACCAGATCGAGGCGCTGCCCGAGACCCTGGGCAACTGCCGCAACCTGCAGAAACTGATGCTGGCCGGCAATCGGTTACAGGCCTTGCCAGCCAGCCTGGCGCAATGCGAGCGCCTGGAGTTGTTGCGCATTTCCGCCAACCGCCTGACAGCCTTGCCGAATGGGTTGCTCAGCTTGCCGCGCCTGGCCTGGCTGGCCTTCGCCGACAATCCCCTGGGCGAACGGCCGGCCGGCGCCAGCGAGGCGTTGCCGGAGGTGCCCTGGGCCGACCTGTGCCCGCAAGACGTGCTGGGCGAAGGGGCCTCGGGGGTGATCCAGCGCGCCCTGTGGCGCGATGGCGAGTCGTCGCCGCGCCCAGTGGCGATCAAGCTGTTCAAGGGGCAGATGACCAGCGACGGTTCACCCCAGGCCGAGATGGCCGCCTGCCTGGCGGCGGGTAGCCATCCGCGGTTGATCGGCGCACTGGGCCGCATCGGTGACCATCCCGAGGGCCGCGCCGGCTTGCTGATGCCGTTGATCGATCCGCTGTTCCAGCCCCTGGCCGGTCCTCCCAGCCTGGAATCCTGTACCCGCGACTGCTATGCCGAATCGCTGGTCCTGCCAGCAGCTGTCGCTGTGCGCCTGGCGCTGGGCGTCGCCCGCGCGGCCGCCCATTTGCATGGACGAGGTCTGCTGCATGGCGACCTGTATGCCCACAACATACTCTGGGACGGTCAGGGCGACAGCCTGTTGGGGGATTTCGGCGCTGCATCCTTTTATCCGGCGGCGACCGACGGCGCCATGCTGGAGCGCCTGGAAGTTCGTGCGTTTGGCATCCTGCTCGGGGAGTTGTTGGCGCGTTGCGTACTGGATGCCGACCTGTCACCGCAATTCGATGCCTGGCGTGTGCTGCAGGCCGCCTGTTGCCAGGCCGATGCCGGGGCACGTCCGGTGTTTGCGCACTGTATCGAGGTACTGGAGGTGCTGGGCGGCGCCTTGCCCTGAGGCCCAGCCACCCGCCTCAAGCGTTTTTGGGTTCGATCCGGCGTACCACCAGGGTACTGGCCAGTTTGTCATGCCACCCTTGCTTGCGCGGGTCGAACGCCACCCAGAACAGGCCCAGCCCCAGGGGAATGGCCGAGAGGTAATACCCCAGGTAACGGATCACCAGCTGACGCGGGGAGGCGACGCCCAGGCTTTGGGCATCGACGATGCGCGCGCCCAGCAGTTCCTTGCCCGGCGTGGCCTGGCGCTTGATCCAGAACAGCAGCACGGCCAGGATCGGCAGGACCCAGGACAACAGCAGGTCCGCGGGGCCCTGGATAAATGCCGTGCTGTCGAAATAGGCCCAGCCATAGATCATGACCAGCGGTGGCAGGATCACCAGCATCAGCAACAGGGAGTCGATCAGGCTGGCCGCGACCCGGGTCCAGAAACCGACGTATTCAAGGTCGTTTGAGATCTGTGGCACTCGCTTTCATTCCTGTCGATGGCAATGGAGTAGCTTACCCGGAACCTGTCGACGTTGGGGAGTCGTAGCGGGTCCGGCGGCCTTGTTGAGCCATGGCACGAGGGCAGGGCGCCGAACCCGAGGACACCTGCTTAACACCAGCTCCAGGCCTCCGAGCAGCCGGAGCCGGCGGCGCCGAAGCCGCCACTGCAGAGGATGCAGCCGACCCCGGCGGTCACCCCACAACAGGCGGCGCCCCCGGCGGCGGCCAGCCCCCAGCAGCCGGCACGGGCGATGCCGCACCAGATGCTGGCTTGGGTGCCACCGTCCACCGGGTTCTTCAGCAGGTTCGACAATTGCGCCAGCTCTTCGCCGCCTTTTTGCCAGTAATAGGCGTTGACTCGCAGCAGCAGTGCCTTGAACGGCTCCAGCTGCTGTTTGTCGCGCTCATGCAGGCTTTGGCACAGGCCAATATCCGCTTCGCCGGGGCTGCAGCGCACGTCGAGAAAATCCAGGGTCCGCTCCGTGACGGTGCCATTGGCCTCCACCAGGACGCGGGCGCTCGAACAGTGTTCCTGGGTCAGGGTCATCTTGTAGTCGGTCAGGTCGGTCTTGACCGCGATACCCAGCTTTTTGCCGCACTGTCCGGGTTCGCCGGTGGGCGAGTGGTAGCTGCGACCGCTGAGGGTCAGGAACAACTCGCCGTTGCGCCACAGCTGGAAGCGCTTGCTGGTGCTGTCCTGGGTACGTTCCACCTGGTTGACGAACATCAGGTCGTCGCTGCCCTGGCACGTCCCGGCGCGCATGATTTCACCCTGGGCGCTGTAGCGAATTTTCCAGTGTTTCAGTGGGTCGGTGCTGCTGGTGGGCGGTGGCGGAAAGGTCGGGCCGGTGGTGATGGGAAAACAGATCCGGCCGGCCGGAGTGTTGAAGCAGATTTCCGGAAACGGCGAGCTGGCGGGGGTGGTTGCCATGATGACCTCCTGGTCTGGGCGAACGTCCTGTAGTGATCGGCAAGCCCGGCTGCGGCGAATCAGTGACACCGCGTAAGCGGCCGACCTTGTGAAGTGCGATAGGCGCCTCGGGTCGTCGGGCGATTTCAGCCGATGACTGCTTCGCTGGGGCAGGCCAGGCGCCTGAACTGGTAATAGTCGCTTTTGCGCCGTTCGGCCAGGGTTCCGGTCGCGTCGGCTCGCTGGCAGCTGGCCGCGGGGTTCGACCGCCGAACTGAACGTCGCCGCGGTTTGGCGCTCCATCTCTAAAGGCCACTTGGAGGCCTCGAGCGAGGTGCCTATGAACGCTGTGCACGCGGCCGGTCCCCGGCCCACCAACGATATCGAACAGCTGCCCGATGGGGATGCAGAGCTGCCCCCGGTCGGCCCCGACGGTGGGGCCGCGGAGCGGCGAGAACCCTCTCCAGAGGTGAATCAGCCGCTGGTGGACCCGGCTACCGGTGAAGAACGCCAGGCACCGGGCAGCGACGAGGCGGGGCTGCCCAACTGAACCCTCAGGCGAGGGGCAGGGCCAGGCTGTCCAACGCCTGGTCCCGCTGCTGCAGTTTCCACATGCGCGCGTAAACGCCCGTGGCGGCCAATAACTGCTCATGGGTGCCCTGTTCGACGATGCGCCCCGCATCCATCACCAGGATACGGTCGGCGTCCTTCACCGTGGACAGGCGATGAGCGATCACCAGGGTGGTACGGCCCACCTTGATGCGGTCCAGTTCGTCCTGGATGGCTTTTTCCGAGTGGGAATCCAGGGCCGAGGTGGCCTCGTCGAAAATCAGCATCGAGGGATTTTTCAGTAGCGCCCGGGCGATCGCCACCCGCTGCTTCTCGCCGCCGGAGAGTTTCAACCCGCGCTCGCCCACGGCCGTTTCATAACCGTCGGGCAGGCCCAGGATAAAATCGTGCAGATGGGCGGCACGGGCGGCGGCCTCGACCTCCTCGCGGCTGGCCTGCGGGCGGCCATAACGGATGTTGTAGTAGAGGCTGTCGTTGAACAGCACGGTGTCCTGGGGGACGATGGCGATGGCCGCGCGCACCGAGGCCTGGGTCAGGGTGCGCAGGTCCTCGCCGTCGAGGCGGATATGCCCGGCCTCGATGTCGTAAAAGCGGTAGAGCAGGCGGGCCAGGGTCGATTTGCCGGAGCCGGAATGACCGACCACGGCCAGGGTGTGGCCGGGCTCGATCTCGAAGTCCACCCCGTGCAGGATGCGCCGGCGCGGGTCGTAGCCGAAATTGACGTTCTCGAAGCGTACCCGCGGCGGCTGCTGTCCCTGCAACGGCTGGGCGTCGGGGCTGTCCTGAACATCCTGGCGCTGGTCGAGCAGGCCGAACAGGCGTTCCATATTGGTCAGCGCCTGTTTCACCTCGCGGTAGACCATGCCCAGCAGAAACAAGGGCGCTGACAGCTGCAGCAGGTAGGCGTTGACCAGCACCAGGTCGCCGATGGTCAACTCGCCCGCCACCACGCCTGCCGCCGCGCGCCACATCATGGCGGTCACACCGACGGCGATCACCGCGGCCTGGCCGAGGTTGAGCACCGCCAGGCTGGTGGTCGACTTGACCTCGGCGTCTTCCAGGTGCCGCAGGTTATCGTCGTAGCGGCTCGCCTCGTGGTCCTCGTTGTTGAAGTACTTTACCGTCTCGTAGTTGAGCAACGAGTCGACGGCGCGTTCGTTGGCGCGGGTATTGGCCTCCACGGCGGCGCGGTAGTAGGTGGTGCGCCAGTCGGTGACGGCGAAGGTCCACAGGCTGTAGCAGACCAGGGTCGCCAGGGTGATCAGGGCAAAGCCCCAGTCATAGGCCCAGACCAGCACGGCGGTCACCAGCAGGACCTCGAGCAGGGTCGGCAGTATGGTGTAGAGCGTCCAGTCCAGCAGGTCGGAAATGGCGCTGCCACCGCGCTCGACATCGCGGGCGACCC
This sequence comes from Pseudomonas sp., assembly GCF_040514055.1. Lineage (GTDB taxonomy): Bacteria > Pseudomonadota > Gammaproteobacteria > Pseudomonadales > Pseudomonadaceae > Aquipseudomonas. Next base: position 233,678 of record NZ_JBEVDL010000026.1, on the reverse strand, counting down.
CGCCGGTGCGCCGATCCAGGTGGAATTTCAGGCTCAGCCCGTGCAGATGGCGGAACACCTGCAAGGTTACCTGGCGCGAGGTGCGCGCCATCACCCGGGCGAACACCACCTGGCGCAGTTCGGTAAACAGCGTCACGCCGATACGCGAACAGCCGTAGGCCAGCAGCAGACCCACCGGCAACAGCAGCAGGCTGGGTTCCAGGTTCAGCCGATCGACCAGTTGTTTCAGCGCCACCGGCACATAGAGGTTGACCAGCTTGGCGATGACGATCAGCCCCATGGCCAGGGCAATGCGCCCGCTGAAGGGACGCAGGTAGGGCAGCAGCGCACGGATCACGCCGAGGTCGCCACGGCTAGCGGCTAGCGGTTGTTCGTTAGGCGCGCTGTTGGGCAATGGCGGCTTCATCCCGTCACCCGGTCACACGCGGGCCGGCAGTGAGCGGGGTGAGTGGTTGGCGGTAGCGGCATCCGATTGCCCATGGGGCGGCTCTCCTGGTACGTCACGAGGCGGCGAGTGTAAGACTTGAACCAGGCTTGAGGTCAAGTGATGGGAGCTGCAAACCGAGAGGCGCTTGATGGTTGTTCTGGAGCGTTGACGGACGCAGGCATGGCAGGGCTCTGGTAGGGCGGGCAACACCCGCGCATTCGCATTGGAAGGCGGCGTGGCGATGGGCTGGTAGAAACTGCCTTCACGGCCAGTAAGGGAGTGCTAGCAACTAAATCCTTGGGAACTGCTCGGAGCTACAGGGCAGATCTTAGCCACCGTCCGCGTGGGTTACGGCACGTGGGCTTATGCGCCACCCCGGATCCGCGCAGAGGCGCCTAACCCACCCTACGCACAACGCGTCAGCGAAGCCCGAAAGCAGGACGTACACTGCGCCAGTAGAAAGCTGCTTGGCGTTTTTCAGATTGTGCGGCGGTACGTCATGGCCTGCTGCAGGCGGATAAAGGAAGGGCGTTTTTCCAGCCCAGCGAATTATGTCGGTCTTGGCAATATGCCATGGTGCAGCGGGTGAAGAACCTTGAGTACTCAATATGGGTGGCTGCGCGAGCTGTGGGGCTTTGCTTGACCTTCAACGAGGGCGGCTGCCGATCGTCGAGTTCAGCCCCTGAAGCTGATGATCAGCAGTGACGATAGCCCTGCGCCTCGCACGCTGCCTGTTGCCTGCAGACCGTTTTTTCGGAAAGATCAATTTGAGTTTACTATTGGATACATATGCAGGTAAGTTGTGCCTAACCTGTGCAATCTTTTCTCCGTATAATTGACAGCTTTTATGAAAAGGCCTGAAGCGACTGCGCTAAAAAATCGGGGTGACTAAGCTCGAACACTTCAGCTCTGTCAGAGTTAATGCTTTTAGGTGCGTTGGGTGCAGCATGCGATCGGTATTTTGGCAGGGGTATTGATCTGGCCGTTTCAATACGCTGGAGGTTGCGAGGTGGCTAAGCAAAACCAAGATCGTATCTGGAGAGGCTGTTGCGCTGGCGACAGCAAAGGGTCAAGGCTTGAGCGTGCAGGTCTGGTCGATGCGAAGGAAGATAAATTATTTCGGAGAACGTGATTGCGATGAATGAGTTGCGCCCAAGGTGTCCGGTTTGTAATCAGAGATTATCGATAAAAAATATACAGCGTGAATTCAGTTGTCCCGATTGTGCGGAAGCACTCACCTCGAATGTAAATTATGTGTTCTATGCGAGTCTAATTGTTATTACTGTTCTAAAAATTCCGATTTACGCCATATTGGGAAAATATTCCGAATCGACCGGAGATTGGCTCTGGGTAGGCTGCTGGGCGATCTGTGGATGTCTGGTTTTTGCATGTTTTTTCATGGGGTTGTTGAAGATCGAATTAAAAGACAGCGATTCGAATAAACATATTTAACGCAATCAGCGGCGGAATCCGGGTGGTATTTATACATTCCGGTCGCGTTCAAGGCACGGGTCGCTGCGCCATGACTTCAAGCTTCAGCATTGGAGCAGTGCGTGGTGCAGCGAGGTCCTGGTAGATGCTGCATTCAGGGTCAGTGAAGGGGGGGGCTGGCAGGGTGCTACAGGGCGAACCTTGGCCCCCATCCGCGTGGGTTACGGCGCATAAGCCTGTCCGCCAGCCCGGATCCGCGCAGATGCGCCTAACCCAGCCTGCGCACAGCGCTTCAGCGAAGCCCGAAAAGAGGACGTAGACCGCGGCCAGTAGGCTGTAGGGGATGAAAGTTGTGCTGGAGCGTTGACGCGGCTGGGCTCTGGTAGGGCGGGTAACGCCCGCGCGTTCGAGGGTGGCGAGGGGAGGTAGATACTGCTTCACGGCTGGTAAGGGTATGCCAGCAACCCAATCCTTAGCCCCCGTCCGCGTGGGTTACGGCGCGTAAGCCTGTCCGTCAGCTCTTATCCGCGCAGAGTGCCTAACCCGCCCTACGCACAGCGCTTCAGCGAAGCCCGAAAGCAGGACGTGCACGGTGTAGGGGAGCAGCCGCGCCGCGGCCTCCCGGTGGGTGGCGCGGCGACGATCCCGGTGCTTTAGATTTCGGCGGGGTGTACGTGACCGAACAGTTGCTGGGAAAAAACGACCCGTTGCGCCGGGGTTTCCTCGGTGGCGCTTTTCTTGAACTCGGCCAGGCGTGCTTCCACCGCATGGGCGCGGTGCACCAGGCCGCAGTCGTTGGCGATCTGGATATTCAGGCCGGGGCGGGCGTTGAGCTCGAGGATCAAGGGGCCCTTGTCCTGGTCCAGCACCATGTCCACGCCGATATAACCCAGGCCACAGAGCTCGTAACAGCCGGCGGCCAGCTTCATAAAACCATCCCAGTTCGGTAGCTGCACACCGTCCACCGCGTTGGTGGTGTCCGGATGCTTGCTGATCTTGTTGTTCAGCCAGGTGCCGCGCAGGGTGATGCCGGTGGCCAGGTCGACGCCGACGCCGATGGCGCCCTGGTGCAGGTTGGCCTTGCCGCCGGACTGCCGCGTCGGCAGACGCAGCATCGCCATCACCGGGTAGCCCATCAGGACGATGATGCGAATATCCGGCACGCCCTCATAGCTGATGCTCTTGAAGATCGGGTCGGGGGTGACGCGGTATTCGATCAGGGCGCGGTCGCGATGGCCGCCCAGGGAATAGAGGCCAGTGAGGATGCTGGAGATCTGGTGCTCGATCTCCTCGTGGCTGACGATCTTGCCCGAGACGGTGCGGTAGCGTTCCTCGAAGCGATCGGCGATCACCAGGATGCCGTCACCACCGGCACCCTGGGCCGGCTTGACGACGAAATCCGGGCGGTCACCGATAATTTCCCGCAGCTTGTCGATGCCTTTTTCGGTGTCGATCACGCCGTACATTTCCGGCACGTCGATGCCGGCCGCAATGGCGCGGTGCTTGGTGATGATCTTGTCGTCGACGATGGGGTAGAGGTGCCGTTTGTTGTACTTCAGCACGTAATCCGCATTACGCCGGTTGATCCCCATGATGCCTTTGGCTTCCAGGGCCTTCCAGGTTTTCCACAGACCGATCATGGCTCAATCCTTCAGGAAGGCTTTGAAACGAAACAGTTCGGTCAGGCGGTAGCCGCGATAGCGACCCATCGCCAGCATAAAGCCCACCAGCACCAGCAGCACGCCGGGGAAGGTAAAGACGAAGTAGCTCAGCTCCGGCACGGTCATCAGCAGGTGTGCCAGGGTGGCGGCGAACAGGGTGCCGACCGCGACTTTCATGGCATGGCTGCCGCCACGTTCTTCCCAGGTGATCGACAGGCGTTCGATGGTCATGGTCAGGATCACCATGGGGAACAGCGCCACCGACAGTCCACGTTCGAGGCCCAGCTTATGGCTGAACAAGCTGATGATCGCGATCAGCACCACGACGAAGGTCAGTACCACCGACAGGCGCGGCAGCATCTGCAGTTTGAGGTGTTCGAGGTAGGAACGCAGGCTCAGGCCCAGGGCGGTAATGATGGTAAACAGCGCGATACCAAAGCCCAGTTGGGTTTCGCGGAACGCCAGGGCGATCAGCACCGGAGTGAAGGTACCCAGGGTCTGCAGGCCGATCAGGTTGCGCAACACCAGGATCACCAGCACGCCAATCGGGATCATCACCATGATCATAAAGGTCTGCTGGGTCGACAACGGCAGGCCGTACAGCGAGTACTCGAGGAACTCGGCATCGGTGTTTTCGTCGGTCAGCTTGGCCAGGCGGATGGCGTTCATCTCGCTGTTGTTCATGCTGAAGCTGACCTGGGCTTTTTTGCCACCCTCCACGCTGACCAGGGGCTCATCGCCGGTCCACCACATCAGGCGATCCACCGGCAGGCCTTGCTCGCCGGTTTCGGGGTTGAAATACAGCCAGCTGTCGCCATTGAAGCTGCGCAACCACAGCTCCGGGGTCTGCGGCTGGTCGGCCACCAGTCGAATGGTATGTACCCGCTCCATCGGTACGTGGGCGATCGACAGCAGCAGCTCGATGACCTTGGCCTTATTGGGCGTGGACGCATCGCCGGCCAGCAGCAACTTGACGTTGTCGTCGAGCTGGTTGACCCGCTTGATGGTCTCGCTGATAAAGGTTTCGACGTCCGCCGAGTGTTGACGGATCGGCGCCATCAACGCCTCGGCGGCGATTTTCTCTGCGCCCTCGACCGGGATGCTGTCGCGGAAGATCGGGCCCTTGGCCTTGAGCTTTTCGCCGCTGTAGCGTTTGGTCAGCACCAGCCGGTAATACAGGGTCTGGCCGCCACTGACGCGCCGCGCCGACCAGGTCACCTTGCGGTTGCCGTCGACGCGATTGATGCTCACGCCGTAGTTATTGGAGATAAAACTCTCGTTCAGGCTCACGTAATCCTGGTTCAGCGGCGGCACGAACATCTGCAGCTTGACCGGTTCACGCGGGTTGGCCTGAAACTCGACTTTGGCGTCGATATTCCACAGGTCGGCGGTGTCGTCCTCGGTCACTGGAATGCCCAGTACGAAGATTTGATAGGCCGTAACCATAAGCCCCAGCGCCACCAGGACGGTGATCAGGACTTTAAGATGCAGGTTAAGAGAGCGCATGTGGATTACTCGGCAGACAGTGCGTCGGTGGCGCAACCGGGTTTGCCGGCAGCGTATTTAAGGCTCGGGTCGACCAGCGCATCGAAACGCTTGAGCGCTTCGGAGCCGATCAAAAGCGGGTATTGGAAGGCGCTGCGGTCGGTCAAGTTCACTTCGATCGTCCGCTGCGCCTTGCCCATGCAGATCGCCAGCTCGATTACCGGGCGGGCGGTGTAGGTTTTTTCTTCGCTGGGGTCGTAATCGCCGGAGCGACGTTTGATCTTGCTGATCCGCGCCAGCGGCCGTTCGATAGGGTGCGCGTGGGCATCGTCGATGGCCAGGTAAAAGCGCACCCAGGTCTCGCCGTCGCGTTTGAACCGCTTGATATCGCGGGCGCTGAGCGAGGCGGTCTTGGCCCCGGTGTCGAGTTTGGCCGCCACTTCCAGATCGATATCGGCCAACAGGGCGTATTCATTCAGGCCATAAACGGCCTTGTCGGCGGCGAGACTCAGGCCGGGAAGCAGGCAAAGCATGGCGAGGTAGGGCTTGAGTCTCATAAATCCCGAAAGCTGTATTGCGGTCGGCGGGATGACGCAGCAGGGCGTGGCGCACAAGCCTGCGTGCGTCGAGGGTGAGTCTAGCAGGCAACCGCAGGGCAGCCGGCCGGGCAATGACGGTGCGCATTCTAGCATGGGGATTTTCCACGGTAACAGGCGCTTAGACAGCTTTCTGCATGTGACTTCCCGAAACCGTGCATCACCCCCTTCTGATGATGTGTCGACAATCGTTACGTTTTGTTTGACAAGAATGCGGCTTGGCGGTAATTTTTTCGAAAATATCAACAAGGTTGTCGACAGTATGAGCGAGGCCCTCGATTCGCCCAGCCTTCTTTCGGACGATTCCGAAACACGCTCCGAGCAGGTGTTTCGCCGTATTCAGGCGGCTATCGTCTGTGGCGAAATCGCCCCGGGCAGCAAGATCTCCGAACCCGAGCTGGCGCGGGTGTATGGCATCAGCCGCGGCACCCTGCGCGAGGCCATCCACCGCCTGGAAGGCCAGCGCCTGCTGGTGCGCATTCCCCACGTGGGGGCGCGGGTGGTCGAGCTCAGCCATGCGGAATTGATCGAGCTCTACGAGATTCGCGAGTCGCTGGAGGGCATGGCCTGTCGCCTGGCCGCCGAGCGCATGAGCCAGGCCGAGATCGCAGAGTTGCGCCGGGTGTTGGAGACCCATGAGCGTGACGCGGCCTTTCAGGCGGGGGTCGGCTATTACCAGCAGGAAGGGGATTTCGACTTCCATTACCGGATCATCCAGGGCAGCGGCAACCAGACCCTGTCCAAGCTGTTGTGCGGCGACCTGTATCAACTGGTGCGTATGTACCGCATTCAGTTCTCCGCCATGCCCAATCGGCCGCGCCAGGCCTTCGCCGAGCACCATCGCATCCTCGACGCGATTGCCGAGCGTGATGGCGAGCTGGCCGAACTGTTGATGCGCCGGCATATCGGTGCCTCCAAACGCAATATCGAACGACATTTTCAGGAAGCGGCCGCCAGCCAGGCGTTGCTTTCCCCACCAGCCAAACCCCGAGGTGAGTCATGAGTTCTTCCCCCAGTGCCGGTCAGCGTTTTCGTGATGCGGTGGCCAGCGAGCACCCGTTGCAAGTGGTGGGCGCGATCAACGCCAACCATGCGCTGCTGGCCCAGCGGGCCGGCTTCAAGGCCATCTACCTGTCCGGTGGCGGCGTCGCGGCGGGCTCCCTGGGCCTGCCGGACCTGGGCATCACCGGGCTGGATGACGTGTTGACCGATGTCCGTCGGATCACCGACGTGTGCGACCTGCCCCTGTTGGTGGACGTCGACACCGGCTTCGGCTCCTCGGCGTTCAACGTCGCGCGGACGGTGCGCTCGATGTGCAAGTTCGGCGCGGCGGCCATCCATATCGAGGACCAGGTCGGCGCCAAGCGCTGTGGCCACCGGCCCAACAAGGAAATTGTTTCCCAGCAGGAAATGGTCGACCGGATCAAGGCGGCCGTCGACGCGCGCACCGATGACAGCTTCGTGATCATGGCCCGCACCGATGCGCTGGCCGTCGAAGGCCTGAACGCCGCGCTGGACCGCGCCGCCGCCTGTGTCGAGGCCGGTGCCGACATGGTCTTTCCCGAAGCCATCACCGAGCTGGCGATGTACAAGACCTTCGCCGATCGCATCAAGGCGCCGATCCTGGCCAATATCACCGAGTTCGGGGCAACGCCGCTGTACACCACCGACGAGCTGGCGTCGGTCGATGTCTCCCTGGTGCTCTATCCGCTGTCGGCGTTCCGCGCCATGAACAAGGCGGCGGAAAACGTCTATGGCGCCATTCGCCGCGATGGCAGCCAGAAAAACGTGGTCGACACCATGCAGACCCGCATGGAGCTGTACGAGCGCATCAATTACCACGCCTTCGAGCAACACCTCGACGCACTGTTCGCCGCCAAGAAGTGACGGCATGCGGGTCGCCCAACGCAGGCGGCCGGCAACTGACAACATGTAACCGGATTAGCTGAGGAGAGACACCGCGATGAGCGCTACCCCCGACACCATCAGTCCCGGCTTCAAGCCGAAAAAGTCCGTGGCCCTGAGCGGCACCACCGCTGGCAACACCGCCCTGTGCACCGTCGGCCGTACGGGTAACGACCTGCACTACCGGGGCTATGACGTTCTGGACTTTGCCAATCGCTGCGAGTTCGAGGAAATCGCCCACCTGCTGGTCCATGGCAAGCTGCCCAACGCCGCCGAGCTGGCCGCCTACAAGGCCAAGCTCAAGGCCCTGCGCGGCCTGCCCGCAGCGCTGAAGAGCGGCTTGGAGCAACTGCCGCCCTCCGCGCACCCGATGGATGTGATGCGCACCGCGGTGTCCGTGCTGGGCTGCCTGTCGCCGGAGAAGGACGACCACAATCACCCCGGTGCCCGGGATATCGCCGACAAACTGATGGCTTCCTTGGGGTCCGCGCTGCTGTATTGGTACCACTTCAGCCACAACGGCAAGCGTATCGAGGTGGAAACCGATGACGACTCCATCGGTGGTCACTTCCTGCACCTGCTGCATGGCGAGGCGCCGCGGGCGTCCTGGGTGCGCGCCATGCACACCTCGCTCAACCTGTATGCCGAGCACGAATTCAACGCCTCCACCTTTACCGCGCGGGTGATCGCCGGTACGGGTTCCGACATGTTCTCCTGCATCGCCGGCGCGATTGGCGCGCTGCGCGGGCCCAAGCACGGCGGCGCCAACGAAGTGGCGTTCGAGATTCAGAAACGCTACGACAACCCGCAGGAGGCCGAGGCCGATATCCGCGCCCGCGTCGAGAAGAGGGAAGTGGTGATCGGCTTCGGTCACCCGGTCTATACCGTGGCCGATCCGCGTAACAAGGTCATCAAGGAAGTGGCGCGCGAGCTCTCCGCCGAGCAGTCGAACAGCAAGATGTTCGATATCGCCGAGCGGCTGGAGACCATCATGTGGGAGATCAAGAAGATGTTCCCCAACCTCGATTGGTTCAGCGCCGTCAGCTACCACATGATGGGCGTGCCCACCGCCATGTTCACACCGCTGTTCGTGATCGCGCGCACCTCCGGCTGGGCCTCCCACGTCGTCGAGCAGCGCATCGACGGCAAGATCATTCGTCCGAGCGCCAACTACACCGGCCCCGAAGACCTGAAGTTCGTGCCGCTCAAGGATCGCCCCTAACCATGAACCCGATGAACACCCTCTACCGCAAGGCGTTGCCCGGCACCCAGCTGGATTACTTCGACACCCGCGAGGCGGTCGATGCCATCGCCCCGGGCGCCTATGCGACGCTGCCCTACACCTCCCGCGTGCTGGCCGAGCAGCTTGTTCGCAGATGCGATCCGGCCCTGCTCACCGACTCGCTCAAGCAGTTGATCGAGCGCAAGCGCGACCTGGACTTTCCCTGGTACCCGGCGCGGGTGGTCTGCCACGACATCCTTGGCCAGACCGCGCTGGTCGACCTGGCGGGGTTGCGCGACGCCATCGCCGATAAAGGCGGGGATCCGGCCAAGGTGAATCCGGTGGTGCCGACCCAACTGATCGTCGATCACTCCCTGGCCGTGGAATTCGGCGGTTTCGACCCGGACGCGTTCGAGAAGAACCGTGCCGTGGAAGAGCGCCGCAACGAAGACCGCTTCCACTTTATCGAGTGGACCAAGACCGCGTTCAAGAACGTCGACGTGATTCCGGCCGGCAACGGCATCATGCACCAGATCAACCTGGAGAAGATGAGCCCGGTGATCCAGGCGCGTGGTGGCGTGGCCTTTCCGGATACCTGTGTCGGCACTGACAGCCATACCCCGCACGTGGATGCCCTGGGCGTGATCGCCATTGGCGTGGGCGGCCTGGAAGCGGAAACCGTGATGCTCGGTCGCGCCTCGATGATGCGCCTGCCGGATATCGTCGGTGTCCAGCTGGTCGGCAAGCGCCAACCCGGCATCACTGCCACCGATATCGTGCTGGCCTTGACCGAGTTCCTGCGCAAGGAACGGGTGGTCGGCGCCTGGGTCGAGTTCTTCGGCGAGGGCGCGAACAGCCTGACCATCGGCGACCGTGCGACCATCTCCAACATGTGCCCGGAATACGGCGCGACGGCGGCGATGTTCTACATCGACCAGCAGACCATCGATTACCTCAAGCTGACCGGTCGCGAGCCGGAGCAGGTGGCACTGGTCGAGCACTACGCCAGAACCACCGGCCTGTGGGCCGATGCGCTGGTCAGTGCCGCCTACGAGCGGGTGCTGAGCTTCGACCTGTCGAGTGTGGTGCGCAACATGGCCGGCCCGTCCAACCCGCACAAGCGTTTGCCGACCTCGGCGTTGCATGAGCGCGGCATTGCCGACGAAGCCAAGCTGGCGGCCGGCAAGGTCGAGGAGGCCGAAGGCCTGCTGCCCGATGGCGCGGTGATCATCGCCGCCATCACCAGCTGCACCAACACCTCCAACCCGCGCAACGTGGTGGCGGCCGGCCTGGTGGCGAAAAAGGCCAATGCCTTGGGGCTGGTACGCAAACCCTGGGTCAAGACCTCCTTCGCCCCGGGCTCCAAGGTGGCCAAGCTGTACCTGGAGGAAGCCGGCCTGTTGCCGGAGCTGGAGCAACTCGGCTTTGGCATCGTCGGCTACGCCTGCACCACCTGTAACGGCATGTCGGGGGCGCTGGACCCGCTAATCCAGCAGGAAATCATCGGCCGCGACCTGTATGCCACCGCGGTGCTGTCCGGCAACCGCAACTTCGACGGGCGCATCCACCCCTATGCCAAGCAAGCCTTCCTGGCGTCGCCGCCGCTGGTGGTGGCCTACGCCATCGCCGGAACCGTGCGTTTCGACATCGAGCAGGACGTGCTGGGCCATGACCCGGCGGGCAACCCGATCACCCTGAAGGACCTGTGGCCCAGCGACGAAGAGATCGACGCCCTGGTTGCGACTTCGGTGAAGCCGGAGCAGTTCAGGCAGATCTATATCCCGATGTTCGACCTGGGCACGGTCAAGGAGGCCGAAAGCCCCTTGTACGACTGGCGCCCGAGCTCCACCTATATCCGCCGTCCGCCGTACTGGGAAGGCGCCCTGGCCGGAGCGCGCGCGCTCAAGGGCATGCGTCCGCTGGCGGTCTTGCCAGACAACATCACCACCGATCACCTGTCGCCGTCCAACGCCATCCTGCTCGACAGCGCCGCGGGCGAGTACCTGCACAAAATGGGCTTGCCGGAAGAGGACTTCAACTCCTACGCCACCCACCGCGGCGATCACCTGACCGCCCAGCGCGCGACCTTCGCCAACCCGCAACTGATCAACGAAATGGCGCTGGTCGATGGTCAGGTGAAGAAAGGCTCGCTGGCCCGCGTCGAGCCGGAAGGCCAGGTCATGCGCATGTGGGAGGCGATCGAGACGTATATGGAGCGCAAGCAGCCGCTGATCATCGTCGCCGGTGCCGACTACGGTCAAGGCTCGTCCCGCGACTGGGCCGCCAAGGGCGTGCGTCTGGCCGGCGTGGAGGCGATCGCCGCCGAAGGTTTCGAGCGTATCCACCGGACCAACCTGGTCGGCATGGGCGTGTTGCCGCTGGAGTTCAAGCCGGGCACCAACCGCCTGACCCTGGGCATCGACGGCACCGAGACCTTTGACGTCCTCGGCGAACGCACGCCCCGTGCGGACCTGACCCTGGTGATTAACCGGCGCAACGGCGAGTGCCTTGAGGTACCGATGACCTGCCGCCTGGACAGCAACGAGGAAGTGCTGATCTACGAAGCCGGAGGCGTGCTGCAGCGCTTCGCCCAGGACTTCCTCGAGTCGTCCACGGCCTGATGCCGGCGTTCACTCCCTCTCCCTCTGGGAGAGGGTTGGGGTGAGGGTGCTGCGACAATGAGCTGCCCCTTACCCGCCCTCCGGGCGCCTTTTCCCTGAGGGAGAAGGGTATTAGAAGCCTCTCAGGACATACTCCATGACCCACGTAGCGCAAATCAGAATCCCCGCCACCTATATGCGTGGCGGCACCAGCAAGGGCGTATTTTTTCGCTTGCAGGACCTGCCGGGGCCTTGCCAGGTGGCGGGCAAGGCACGCGACCAGTTGTTTATGCGGGTGATCGGCAGCCCCGATGCCTACGGGGCGCACATCGATGGCATGGGGGGCGCCACCTCCAGCACCAGCAAGTGCGTAATCCTGTGCAAAAGCAGCCAGCCGGATCACGATGTCGACTACCTCTACGGTCAGGTCTCCATCGACAAGGCCTTCGTCGACTGGAGCGGCAACTGCGGCAACCTGTCCACCGCCGCCGGCGCGTTCGCCCTGCATGCCGGGCTGGTCGATACGGCCCGGATTCCCCACGACGGTACCTGCGTGGTGCGCATCTGGCAGGCCAATATCCAGAAAACCATCATCGCCCATGTGCCGGTCAGCAATGGTCAGGTGCAGGAAACCGGTGACTTCGAGCTGGATGGGGTGACCTTTCCGGCCGCGGAGATCGTGCTGGAGTTTATCGATCCGTCCGACGAGGGCGAGGAGGGAGGCTCGATGTTTCCCACCGGCAATCTGGTGGATGACCTGGAGGTGCCTGGCATCGGTACGCTCAAGGCGACCATGATTACCGCGGGCATCCCGACGGTGTTCGTCAGGGCCGAGGACATCGGCCACAGTGGTACCGAGCTGCGCGAGGACCTCAACGGCAATCCCGAGGCGCTGGCGCGTTTCGAGGCGATCCGCGTGGCGGGGGCATTGCGCATGGGGCTGATCAAGACGGCGGAAGAAGCGGCGACTCGCCAGCACACGCCAAAGATCGCCTTCGTTTCCCGGCCCAGGGATTATCGGAGCGCCAGCGGCAAGCCGGTCAAGGCGCAGGAGGTCGACCTGCTGGTGCGGGCCTTGTCCATGGGCAAGCTGCACCACGCCATGATGGGTACGGCGGCGGTGGCCATCGGCACCGCGGCGGCCATTCCAGGCACCCTGGTCAACTGGGCCGCCGGTGGTGGCGAGCGCAGCAGCGTCTGTTTCGGCCATCCCTCGGGTGTGCTGCGCGTGGGTGCCGAGGCCCGGCAGCTAAATGGCCACTGGACGGTGACCAAGGCAATCATGAGTCGCAGCGCGCGGGTACTGATGGAAGGCTGGGTACGCGTGCCCGGCGATTCATTTTAGTCGCTAGTGGAGCCTGGACAGGCGCTTAGAAGCGGGTGCGCTCGTCAATAGACAGGGTGTTCAGGTGCTGCAGCAGGTGCTGCAAGCCGCGGCTCAGGGGTTTGTCCTGGCGCACGGCAATGGCCAGGGTGCGTATCAGCGGGGATTGCAGGGCGAGCACCTGCAGCTCGCGACGGTGATGCTCGGCGGTGACGGCCATGCGCGGCACCAGGCTGCAGCCCAGGCCCGCGGCGACCATTTCCTTGATCGCCTCGATACTGCCCAGTTCCATGATCGGCCGTGGGTCCTGTCCGCCTTGCAGGAACCAGTCGTCGATCAGGCGCCGGGTGCTGCTGCCGGCGTCGAACAGCACCAGCGGCCGCGTGGCCAGGCTTGCCGGATTCACGGCCAATGGCAGGTCAGGTTCGCCCGCGGCGAAGATCGCCACGAAGGGATCCTGCAGCAGGGGCGTGATCTGCAGGCTGGGGCCGCTGGCGGGTAGGGTGACCAGTGCCAGGTCCAGGCGATTGTCTTCGACCGCCTTGAGAATGTCGCGGGTGTGGCCGGTACTGACCCGCACGTCCAGTGCGGGAAAGCTCGCCTTTAGGCGACGCAGTAGCGGCGGCAGCAGGTGGATACAGGCCGTGGCGCCCGTGCCCAGGGCGATACGTCCACTGACGCCCTCGGCCTGATGCTGCATGGCGTGGAGGGCGCCCTCGACCGCCGCATCGATATGCCGGCTGTGTTCCAGCAAGACGAGGCCGGCGGCGCTGGCTTTGGCGCGTTTGCCCACCCGTTCGATCAGGCGCACGCCCAGGCGCTGCTCCAGCTGACGAATCTGCAGACTGATGGCGGGTTGGCTGAGGCCCAGGCGCTCGGCCGCCGCGGAAAAACTGCCGTGGGTGATCACCAGGGAAAAACTGTGCAGTTGATCCAGATTGAGTCGACGCATGCCAAAGTTATTCTTATGGTTATGATAAGAAAGCAAAGCTTCATTTAGTGTAAGTCGATTGCCATGCTATGGGCACCTGTCCTGCACGAGTGATGCCCTCCATGCCGCTTTCCCCGATTGTCCGCGATGCCCTGCTGGCCGATCTGGCATCGGTGCAGGCGATCTACGCCTGGCATGTCCAGCACGGCCTGTCCAGTTTCGAAACGGTGCCGCCGACCCTGGAGCAGATCCAACAGCGCCACGCGGAGGTCCGCGCCCAGGGGTTGCCCTTCCTGGTGGCCGAGGTTGCTGGCGAGGTGGTGGGCTACGGTTATGCGAGCCCCTACCGACCCCGCCCGGCCTATCGGCATACGGTCGAAGATTCGGTCTATGTGCGAGCCGATCGGGCCGGCCTGGGGCTGGGGCGGGCGCTGCTCGCTGCGTTGATCCGGCGGGTCGAGCTGGGCGACTGGCGGCAGATGGTGGCCATCGTTGGCAACAGCGAGAACCAGGGTTCGATCGCCTTGCATCAAGCGTTGGGTTTTCGCCAGGTCGGGGTGTTCCAGTCGGTGGGCTTCAAGCACGGCCGCTGGCTGGATACGGTGCTGATGCAACGCGCGCTGGGTGAGGGCGACTCCACACCGCCCGAAGTTTAAGCACGTGCGCACGGCGTTCAGCAGGTCCGTGGAGCTGCGCTTGGGCCTGGCGCAGTTGATCGGCTGGGGCGTGACTTTCTACTTGCCCGGCGTCTTTGGCCCGGCCATCGCCACGGCAATGGGCTGGACGCCGGTGTGGGTGTATGCCGGGTTGTCGCTGGCGATGCTGGTGATGGGATTGGTTTCGCCGCTGACCGGTCGACTGGTGGGGCGCCATGGCGGGCGGCGGGTGATGGTCGCCGGCATGCTGCTCAGTGCCCTGGGGTGCGTATTACTGGCGGTCAGTCAGGGCGCGCTCAGCTATTACGGCGCCTGGTTGGTCCTGGGCGTGGGCATGCGCGGCTCATTGTACGACGCCGCGTTCGCCACCCTGGTGGGGCTGCAGGGCACGGCGGCCGGCCCCGCCATGCAGCGCATCACCCTGTTCGGGGGGCTTGCGTCGACGCTGTTCTGGCCCCTGGGCGAGCTCTGGATGGCGCTGCTTGGCTGGCGACCGGCCCTGGGGCTGTACGCAGCGCTGGCGCTGGCGGCGGGCCTGTTGCTGCTCGGGTTGCCAAAGGCCTTTGCCGTGGCTGTGTCCGCGGTGCCCGTGGCGCGCAGCCCCTGGTCGCGCGCGGCCCGGCTTTACGCGCTGCTGATGGTGCTGCTGGGTTTCCTGGCGGCCGGCGTGACCGCGCATCTGCCGGCCTTGTTGGCGGGCCAGGGGTTGCCGGTGGTGATCGCCGCCCTCTGGGGAATAGGTCAGGTCAGTGGCCGGGTGCTCGACCTGCTGCTGGGCCGGCGCCTGTCGCCGCTGGGCTTGACCCGGGTGATCGGGATCGCCTTGCCACTGTGTTTTGCCCTGGGCCTGTGCAGTGGCGGATCGATCCTGCTGGCAACCCTCTGGGTGTTCGGTTACGGAGCGGTCAATGGCCTGGCGACGCGGGTGCGCGCCAGTGTGCCGTTGCTGCTGTTCGCCCCCGATCAATACGCCGCGCGAACAGGCCCGTTGCTGGCGCCGGGTTTTGTCATGGCCGCTCTGGCGCCGGCGGCCTACGCGGCGCTGCGCCAAGATTACGGCGACCCGGCGAGCCTGTTGCTGTCGCTGCTGCTGGCGGTGCTGGTGTGCGGGGCCGCGCTGGCGCTGCGGCGCGAGCTGTTGGCCCGGCCGCCGTTCGACGTGCGTTGAGGACGGGCAGGGCCTTTACTTCAGGCGGCGTTCGACGCCTTTTTCCACCAGGATCTTGGCGGAAATCTCTTCCACGGAAAAATGCGTGGAGTTGATGTAGTGGATGTTCTCGCGGCGGAACAGGTTCTCCACTTCGCGCACCTCGAACTCGCACTGGGCATAACTGGCGTAGCGGCTATTGGGCTTGCGCTCGTTGCGGATGGCGGTCAGCCGGTCGGGGTCGATGGTCAGGCCGAACAGCTTGTTCTTGTAGGTTTTAAGGGCCGCCGGCAGTTGCAGGCGCTCCATGTCGTCCTCGGTCAGCGGATAGTTGGCCGCACGAATGCCATATTGCAGCGCCATATACAGGCAGGTCGGGGTCTTGCCGCAGCGCGAGACGCCGACCAGGATCAGGTCGGCCTTGTCGTAGTAGTGCGTACGGGCGCCGTCGTCGTTGTCGAGGGCGAAATTGACCGCCTCGATACGCTCCATATAGTTGGAGTTGTGCCCGATAGAGTGGGATTTGCCCACCGAGTAGGAGGAGTGCGAGGTCAGTTCCTGTTCCAGTGGGGCGAGAAAGGTCGAAAAGATATCGATCATAAAGCCGTCGGACGTGGCCAGGACATCGCGAATGTCCTGATTGACAATGGTATCGAAGATAATCGGCCGCGTGCCGTCCTTCTCGGCCGCGCTGTTGATTTGCTGTACCATGGCCCGCGCTTTTTCCACGCTGTCGATATAGGGCCGCGTGAGTTTGGTGAAGGTGATGTTTTCAAACTGCGCCAACAGGCTCTGGCCCAAGGTTTCGGCCGTGATGCCGGTGCCGTCGGAGATGAAAAAGGCGGATCGTTTCATTTGTGCCGAAGGCCTTAAGCTGGGAACGATTCTTGGCTATGATAGACGCGCTTCATACGCAGTCCATGCCGGTTGGCATTGTCACTTATTCGAGGGCCGGGAGACAATTGGGCAAAGCCGTTGTCTCAGTGCTTCACCCCGCCCCAGAGCTTGTCCAACACCGTTAGTGGAGAGATCACCTTGGTAGAGTACGTAGTTTCCCTCGATAAGCTCGGCGTCCACGATGTGGAGCATGTAGGGGGCAAAAACGCATCCCTGGGCGAGATGATCAGCAACCTGGCCGGTGCCGGCGTGTCGGTGCCCGGTGGCTTTGCCACCACCGCCCAGGCCTACCGCGATTTCCTTGAGCTCAGCGGCCTCAACCAGCAGATTCATGAGGCCCTGGACTCGCTGGACGTGGACGATGTGAACGCCCTGGCCAAGGTTGGCGCGCGGATTCGCGAATCGATCATGGCCGCCGAGTTTCCCGAGGCGCTGAACGAGCAAATCCGTACCGCCTTCGCCGCCATGTCCAACGGCAACCCCAATATGGCCGTGGCCGTACGCTCCTCGGCCACCGCCGAAGACCTGCCGGACGCCTCCTTCGCCGGCCAGCAGGAGACCTTTCTGAATATCCGCGGTGTGGAGAACGTGATCCGTGCCACCAAGGAAGTCTTCGCCTCCCTGTTCAATGACCGCGCCATCTCCTACCGCGTACACCAGGGTTTCGAGCATAAACTGGTCGCCCTGTCCGCCGGTGTGCAGCGCATGGTCCGCTCGGAAACCGGTACCGCCGGGGTGATGTTCACCCTGGACACCGAATCGGGTTTCCGTGACGTGGTGTTTATCACCGGGGCCTACGGCCTGGGCGAAACCGTGGTTCAGGGGGCGGTCAACCCGGACGAGTTCTACGTGCACAAGAAGACCCTGGCAGAAGGGCGTCCGGCCATTCTGCGGCGCAACCTGGGCAGCAAAGCGATCAAGATGATCTACGGCGAGGAGGCCAAGGCCGGCAAGTCGGTCAAGGTGGTGGACGTCGACCCCGCCGAGCGCGCGCGTTTCTGCCTCAGCGATGCCGAAGTCAGCGAGTTGGCCAAGCAGGCCATGATCATCGAGAAGCACTACAAGTGCCCGATGGACATCGAGTGGGCCAAGGATGGCGACGACGGCAAGCTGTACATCGTCCAGGCCCGTCCGGAAACCGTGAAAAGCCGTACCAACGTCAATGTGATGGAGCGCTACCTGCTCAAGGAAACCGGCACCGTGCTGGTGGAGGGCCGTGCCATCGGTCAGCGCATCGGTGCCGGCAAGGTGCGGATCATCCGCGACGTGTCCGAGATGGACAAGGTCCAGCCGGGCGACGTGCTGGTGTCCGACATGACCGACCCGGACTGGGAACCGGTGATGAAGCGCGCCAGCGCCATCGTCACCAACCGCGGCGGGCGCACCTGTCACGCGGCGATCATTGCCCGTGAACTGGGCATTCCGGCGGTGGTGGGTTGTGGCAATGCCACCCAGCTGCTCAAGGATGGCCAGGGCGTGACCGTGTCCTGCGCCGAGGGTGACACTGGCTTTATCTTTGAAGGCGAGCTGGGTTTCGATATTCGCAAGAACTCCGTCGACGCCATGCCGGAGCTGCCGTTCAAGATCATGATGAACGTCGGCAACCCGGACCGCGCCTTCGACTTCGCCCAGTTGCCGAATGCCGGCGTGGGCCTGGCGCGCCTTGAGTTCATCATCAACCGGATGATCGGCGTGCACCCCAAGGCGCTGCTGAACTTCGACGGCCTGCCGGCTGAGATCAAGGAAAGCGTGGAAAAACGCATCGCCGGTTACACGGATCCGGTGAATTTTTACGTCGAGAAGCTAGTCGAGGGCATCAGCACCCTGGCGGCGGCGTTCTGGCCGAAAAAAGTCATAGTGCGGTTGTCGGACTTCAAGTCCAACGAGTACGCCAACCTGATCGGTGGCAAACTCTACGAGCCTGAAGAAGAGAACCCGATGCTGGGCTTCCGCGGCGCCTCGCGTTATATCAGCGAGTCGTTCCGTGATTGCTTCGAGCTGGAATGCCGGGCGATGAAAAAGGTCCGCAACGAGATGGGGCTGACCAACGTCGAAATCATGGTGCCCTTCGTGCGCACCCTGGGTGAAGCCAGTCAGGTGGTCGATTTGCTGGCCACCAATGGCCTCAAGCGGGGCGAAAACGGCCTGCGCATCATCATGATGTGCGAACTGCCGTCCAACGCCATCCTGGCCGACGAGTTCCTCGAGTTCTTCGACGGGTTCTCCATCGGCTCCAACGACCTGACTCAGTTGACCCTGGGCCTGGACCGCGACTCGGGGATCATCGCGCACCTGTTCGACGAACGTAACCCGGCGGTCAAGAAGCTGCTGTCCAATGCCATCCAGGCCTGTAACAAGGCCGGCAAGTACATCGGCATCTGCGGTCAGGGCCCTTCGGATCACCCGGACCTGGCCCTCTGGTTGATGGAGCAGGGCATCGAAAGCGTCTCCCTGAACCCCGACTCGGTACTGGACACCTGGTTCTTCCTGGCCGAAGGCCAGGCTCGCGCCTGATTCCCAGCCACTCCAGAAGGGCGGGTCTGATTCCCGCCCTTTTTTATGCCAGAAACATTATGCAAAGCAGCAGTGATCTTTTTCCCGTGGCGCTGATCAGCGCCGAATTGCGTGCCGACCTGAGCGAGGACGTCTACCGCCTCAAGCCGGGCAACAGCCCCGACTTCAGCGTCGAGCTGGCGTTGACCCGGCTGGGCCTGGCCGGCCATGAGGGTGCCCGTGGCGTGCCGGTGGTTCTCCTGCACGGCAGTTTTTCCAACCGACGGTTCTGGTATTCACCCAAGGGCCTCGGGCTGGGACCGTTCCTGGCGCGGGCCGGTTTCGATGTCTGGATTCTCGAGATGCGGGGCCACGGCCTGTCGTCGCGTAATCAGGACTACCGGCACAACCAGGTGGCCGACTACGCGCGCTACGACCTGCCGGCGGTGGCGGCCTTCGTGCGCGAACAAAGCGGCCAGGTGCCGCACTGGATCGGGCACTCCCTGGGAGGGATCACCCTGGCGGCGGCCTTGGGCGGTCATTACCTCGGCGAGCAGGACGTCGCGTCGGTGGCGCTGTTCGGCAGCCAGGTCAGCCGGGTCTACTGGCCGCTGAAGATGCCGCCCGTGGCCTGGGCCGGACGCCTGCTGCTCAAGGGGCTGGGCAGTATCCCGGGGCAGCGCCTCAAGCGCGGTCCTGAGGACGAACCGATTGGCCTGGCACTGGAAGGCCTGCGTTGGCATGGCTTGTTCGGCCGTTTCGGCGACCGCGAGCGCGACTGGTGGGCCGGCCTGGCCGAGGTGCGGGTGCCGGTGCTGGCGGTCAGCGCGGTGGGTGACCTGCAGGACCCGGCGTGGGCCTGCCGCAAGCTGTTGGCGCAATTCGGCTCGCCCGTACAGGCGTTTTGCTGCCTGGGTCTGCAGCACGGCGACGCCAGCGACTATGGGCACGTCGAAATGCTCGTCAGCAAGGCCGCCCAACAGGAGGTCTGGCCCCTGGTGTCACACTGGCTAACGTTCGGTGAGGTGCCGGCCCAGCGTCGGGCCGACCCGGCGGCCAGCCCCGAGCCCGCGTCCTGAGTCGATTTTATGAGTACTATGGGGGCTCCAGGCAGTCCGCCATCGAGCCCTGGTTCATCATGCTTTTACAGGAGAGTCCCATGCACTACCTCACCCCCGATCTGTGTGACGCCTACCCGGATGCGGTCCAGGTGGTCGAACCCATGTTCAGCAACTTCGGTGGCCGAGATTCCTTCGGCGGCGAAATCGTGACCATCAAGTGTTTCGAAGACAACTCGCTGGTCAAGGATCAGGTCGAGCTCGATGGTAAGGGCAAGGTACTGGTGGTCGACGGCGGCGGTTCGCTGCGCCGCGCCCTGTTGGGTGACATGCTCGCGGAAAAGGCTGCCCGCAATGGCTGGGAAGGGCTGGTGGTGTACGGCTGTATCCGCGACGTCGACGTGATCGCCCAGACCGACCTCGGTGTACAGGCACTGGCCAGTCATCCGATGAAGACCGAAAAGCGTGGCATCGGTGACCTGAATCTGGCCGTGACCTTCGCCGGCGTGACCTTCCGCCCTGGTCATTACCTGTACGCCGACAATAACGGCATTATCGTGTCGGCCGACCCCCTGACGATGCCCGAGTAACCTGACTGGCATCCAATTCCCGGCCTGGCATCACCCGGCCGGGTTTTTTCGCGCCCGCTATCCCTACGAGGAATCCTGATGCTCGAGCAAGACAATGCACAATGGGGGCTGGTGCATGCCTTTGTCCTGGACGGCAAGGGCGGCGCCCGTGCGCTGGCCCGCCAGCAGCTCGACGACCTGGCAATGTTGCCCGGTGAAAGCCTGTGGCTGCACTGGGACCGTGGCCATCCGCATGCCCAGGCCTGGCTGCGCGAGGCCAGTGGGCTGAGCCCCTTCAGTTGTGACCTGTTGCTGGAAGAAAATACCCGGCCACGCCTGCTGCCGTTACCGGATGAGAAATTGCTGTTGTTTTTGCGCGGGGTCAACCTCAACCCCGGCGCGGAGCCCGAGGACATGGTGTCGGTACGCATCTTCGCCGCGGCGCAGCGGGTGATTTCCCTGCGCCTGCGGCCGCTGCGGGCCACCGAGGAGCTGATCGAGCTACTGGCCAAGGGCCGTGGGCCAAAAACCGCGTCCGAGCTGATCCTGGCCCTGGCCGACTACCTGACCGACAAGGTCGATGCCCTGGTGAGCGAGCTGTCGGAGCTGGTCGATCAGGAAGAAGAGAAGGTCGACGCCGACGAGCATTATTCGCCCGAGCACGGCGCCTTGCTGCAGATGCGCCGTCGCGCCGCCAGCCTGCGCCGTTTCCTGGCCCCGCAGCGGGATATCTTTGCCCAGCTCACGCGCAACAAGCTGCCCTGGTTCGTCGACGACGATGCCGACTACTGGAACGAGCTGAACAACCGACTGACCCGCTACCTGGAAGAGCTGGAGTTGACGCGCGAGCGGGTGGGTTTGGTGCTGGAGTCCGAGCACCGCCGCATGAGCGAGCGAATGAACCGCATCATGTACCGGTTTGGCATCGTCACGGGGGTGTTCCTGCCCATGACCTTCGTCACCGGCCTGCTGGGCATCAATGTCGGCGGTATCCCGGGCTCCGAGAGCAACTATGGCTTTATGGTCGCCTGCTTAATCATGGGCGGCCTGGCGGTCGGCCAGTGGTGGCTGTTCCGGCGCTTGCGCTGGGTGTGAGCGGCTCCGGGGCAAAGGGCGTCCAGTCGCGATTGGCTGCACCCAATCGAGGCGGGTGTCGCAGTCGTTCGTTGCCCTGCCCGGGCGCCTCTCGGGCGTGGTGCGGGCGCAGGGCGATGGGCGCGCCTCGGCGGCCGTTGTGACTTGGCTGAAACTCGCCTCGTCTAGCCGTCACATCCCGTGAGGTGCGTATGCACGATCCGTTTGAAGAATCCCTGCGCGACTTGCTCAAATCGCCATCCTCCAGTCATGACGACGATGCTTGCCTGGGGCGCGTCCTGAAAACCGCCAACCGCCAGGTCGGGGCCGGCGACATGTTCAGCTTGATGGGCCATTGGCTCGACGCGCTGATGATGGCCCTTAATAATGGCTCGGCTCACGTCGCGCCGGTTTCACGCCGCAATTCAGCGGCCCGTTCTGCACAGAAGGTTGATTGAACATGGAACTCGATCCCTGGACTCAAAGTTTGGTAAGCGCCATGACGGCCCTGTGGACCAAGGTCGCCGGGTTCATACCCAACCTGTTCGTGGCCTTGATCCTGGTGTTGCTCGGGTTCGTGGTCGCCAAATTGCTCGATACGCTGATCTCCAAGCTGCTGGGTAAGGTGGGTCTCGATCGCCTGATGGCCGGCACCGGTTTGACCAAGCTGCTGGGGCGCGCGGGCATCCAGGTGCCGGTCTCGACCCTGATCGGTAAGATCATCTACTGGTTTATCCTGTTGATCTTTCTGGTGTCGGCCGCCGAATCACTGGGCCTGGAACGGGTCTCGGCGGCGCTGGACCGGGTGGCATTGTACTTGCCGAAAGTCTTCGGTGCGGCGCTGGTGCTGTTGGCCGGCGTGCTGTTGGCGCAGCTGTTCAGTGGTCTGGTGCGCGGCGCGGCCGAAAGCGTCGGGCTTGACTACGCCCACGGCCTGGGCCGCATGGCCCAGGTGTTGGTGATCGTGATCAGCATCTCGGTGGCTATCGGTCTGCTGGAGATCAAGACCGACCTGTTGAACTACATCATCGCCATTGTGCTTATTTCGGTCGGCGTGGCGGTAGCCCTGGCCTTGGGCCTGGGCAGTCGAGAAATCGCCGGCCAGATTCTGGCCGGCATCTATGTACGTGAGCTGTACGAAGTCGGACAGGAAGTCAGGTTGGGGGCACTGGAAGGACAGATCGAGGAGATCGGCACGGTCAAAACCACCTTGCTGACGGCCGACGGCGAATTGGTGTCGGTAGCCAACCGTATGCTGCTCGAGCAACAGGTGAGCAGCCGCTAAGGCGCTAATCCCTGCTACTGTAGGCCGCCTTATCGCCCGACGTGTCGGGCGTTGGCGGCTATTCACCTGACTGTCGGCCTGATTCGTTTTGAACAAAGCCCAATCGCTGTCCTTGCGCTACGACCCTCGCGAACTCTCGGATGAAGAGTTGGTGGCGCGTGCGCACGCCGAACTGTTTCACGTCACCCGTGCCTACGAAGAGCTGATGCGGCGTTACCAGCGCACGCTGTTCAACGTCTGTGCCCGCTACCTGGGCAACGACCGTGACGCCGATGACGTCTGCCAGGAGGTCATGCTCAAAGTGCTCTATGGCCTGAAGAACTTCGAGGGCAAGTCGAAGTTCAAGACCTGGCTCTACAGCATTACTTATAACGAGTGCATCACCCAGTACCGCAAAGAGCGGCGCAAGCGCCGCCTGATGGACGCTCTCAGTCTGGATCCGCTGGAGGAGGCGACCGAGGAAAAACCGGTGCTGCTCACTGAGCCTGCGGGGTTGGACCGTTGGTTGGTGCACGTCAATCCCATCGACCGGGAGATTCTGGTCCTGCGTTTTGTCGCCGAGCTGGAGTTCCAGGAAATCGCCGACATCATGCATATGGGCCTGAGCGCGACTAAAATGCGCTATAAACGCGCACTTGACCGCTTGCGCGAGAAATTTTCCGACAGCGCCGAAACTTAGTTAGGCGAAATACCTCTAACAAATCGGCTAGTTCTGATAGAATTAAAAATTGAGTTGTCTTGCGTTAGTCAGACAGCTTAACTGATAACCAAGATGGGGATTTACGGATGAAATTGAAAAACACCTTAGGCGTTGTCATTGGCTCACTGCTGGCCACTTCCTCTCTCAGCGTGCTGGCCCAAGGCCAAGGCGCGGTCGAGGTGGAAGCGTTTGCCAAGCGTTCCTTCACTGAAAGCAATCGCGACGTTACCAACGGCAACCTGTTCGGCGGCAGCCTCGGTTACTACCTGACCGACGACGTTTCGCTGAACCTGTCCCATGGTGTTTACGAGAGCATCGAATCCGACCTGTTGCCAGGCGGTAGCGGTGAGAAGGAAATCGACGGTCACCTGAGCACCGTTGAAGCCCTGTACCACTTCGGTACCCCCGGCGCGCAAAGCCTGCGTCCTTACGTGTCTGCTGGTTTCGGCCATCAGTCGCTGGACAATACCGCCGAGCGCGGCAAGGACAAGACCACCTTCGCCATGGTCGGTACCGGCGTGAAGTACTACTTCAATGAAGTGTTCTTCGCCAAAGCCGGCGTTGACGTCCTGCACAGCCTGGATACTGAACAGACCGAATGGCAAGCGGGCGTTGGTGTTGGCCTGAACTTCGGTGGCAACACCAAGCAAGTGGCTGAAACCGTCGAAGCTGCTCCAGAGCCTACTCCTGAGCCAGTGGTTGCTGAAGAACCGGCTGAAGTGGTTCGTGTCGAGTTGGATGTGAAATTCGACTTCGACAAGTCCAAGGTCAAGGAAGAAAGCTACGGCGACATCAAGAGCCTGGCTGATTTCATGAAGCAATACCCGCAAACCAACACCACTGTTGAAGGTCACACCGACGCCGTCGGTACTGACGCTTACAACCAGGGCCTGTCCGAGCGCCGTGCTAACGCCGTGCGTGAAGTGCTGGTCAATCAGTACGGTGTTGAAGGCGAGCGCGTCAACTCCGTTGGCTACGGCGAATCCCGCCCGGTTGCCGACAATGCCACTGCTGACGGCCGTGCCGTCAACCGTCGCGTAGAAGCTGAAGTAGAAGCTCAAGCCAAGTAATGGTTTGACTGCTGCACAAAAAACCCGGCTTCGGCCGGGTTTTTTGCATTCTGGCATCGGACATGTGTCTGGCGAAAAAAAACCCGGCACGAAGGCCGGGCAAAAACTCCGCAGGAGCGAAGGGGGGTCAGCCGTACTGGACGATCGGCAGTACCTGAGCGCCTGCGGCGACCTCACCGATTATCAGGATGGCTGGACTCTTGAGGCCAAATGCCAGGGCCTCGCCGTGCATGGTCGCCAGGGTGCTGCGGCAATCGCGCTGTTGGGGTAACGAGGCATTCTCGATCATTGCCACCGGGGTGGAGGCGGGAAGGCCGCCGGCCAGCAGGCCGTCGCGGATATCGGCCAGTTTCGCCACGCCCATGTACACCACCAGGGTCGTGCCGCCCTGGGCCAGGGCCGACCAATTGACCGGGCTGTCATCCTGGGTATGTGCGGTCACCAGGGTCACGCCTCGGGCCACGCCGCGCAGCGTCAACGGGATACCACATTGGGTGGCGCCGGCCAGGCCGGCGGTGATGCCGTTGACCAGCTCGACCTCGATGCCGTGCAGCTTGAGCCAGTCGGCCTCTTCGCTACCGCGGCCGAAAATGCAGGGGTCGCCGCCCTTGAGGCGCACCACGACTTTGCCCTGGCGGGCATAACGCAACATCAGGCGATGGATAAACGCCTGAGGCGTGGAGCGGCAGCCTCCGCGCTTGCCGACCGCAATGATTCGCGCGTCCGGGCAATGTTCGAGCACGGCGGGATTGACCAGATCGTCGATCATCACCACCTGTGCCTGGTGCATGGCGCGGACCGCCTTGAGCGTCAGCAATTCGGGATCGCCAGGACCCGCACCCACCAACCAGACTTTTGCACTCATTCCAGGGATCTCCATCCAGGTTCGGGTCGCGGAGCAGGTGCTGCGCGTTTGCAGGGTCAGGCCGCTGGCAGCGCAACCGGGTACGTAGCCAGCAGACGTTTGATTTCCGGGACGCAGGAGCCGCACTGGGTGCCGCAACCCAGGCGGCGTTTCAGGCCGTCCAGGTCCAGGCCGGCGCCGATACCCGCGCACACCGCGGTTTCGGCGACGTTCATGCAGGTGCACAGGATCTTGCCACCGTGACCGCTCGCCCGGCCAGGCGGTGCGCTCAACGGGGCAAGTAACCAGCGCCGCAGTTCGGTGTCGATGGTGCCGTTCTGCCAAAGGCTCTTGAGCCAATCGCGGGCTGCGGTTTCGCCGGCCAGGCGGAGCGCGGTGATGCGCCCCTGCTCCAGACGCACGCGTTTGCCAATCGACTTGCGCGGATCGTCGTAGGCCATTACCGGTCCATTAGCGAGTCCCAGCCAGTGATCGATCTCGGCCAGCAGCGCTGGGCTCGGCGCCTGGCTGGCCGCCGCACGAATTAACAGGGCCGGACGCTCGCGTCCGCTCAGGCCGAAGCTGGCGTAGTCGAAGCCCTCACACAGCGGTCGCAGGCCTTCGAACAGCCGCTGCACGGGACCTTCGACCAAGGCGAACAAGTGCCAGGGCAGGGTCACTTTCGCGACCTCGACACTGGCATGTTTCAGCTCGGGTTGCTTGGACAGCGGGTCGTAGGCGGGCAGGGTCAACACGTTGGTGCCCAGGCCTTTAAGAAAGCGATCACCCCAATGCATCGGCAGGTAGGCCTGACCGGCCATGACGCCGCTGTCGGCGCGTACCGGCAGGATCAGGCGGCCACGCCGGCTGCTCACCTGGACCAGCTCACCGTCAAGCAGCTGGCGGCGCCGCAGCTCGTCCGGGTGCAGGCTCAACAGGGCTTCCTCGACATGGCCGAACAGACGGGCGGCCGTGCCGGTGCGGCTCATCCCGTGCCATTGGTCGCGCAACCGACCGGTGTTGAGGGTCAGCGGGTACTGGGTATCGCTGAGCTCCTGAGGCGCCTGGTAGGCATCGGCGATAAAGCGCGCGCGACCCGAGGGATGGGCGAAGCGTCCATCGCCATACAGGCGCGGCGTGCCGCGCGGTGCGCCGAGGGGAAACGGCCATTGTTGCGGGCCGTCACGGTCGAGCAGGGCATAACTCAGGCCGCAGAGGTCGAGATCGCGGCCCTCGGTCAGTCCCTTGTATTCCTCGAACAGCGCCTGCGCACTGTCGAACTCGAACAGGTCCGGGTGGCTGTGGGGGAGTCGGGCCTGCAGGCGGCGGGCGAAGTCGCAGGTGATGGCCCAATCTGCCCGGGCTTCACCCGGTGCGGGGATCGCACGCCGGACATGGCTGACACGGCGCTCGGAGTTGGTGACCGTGCCTTCCTTTTCACCCCAGCTGGCGGCGGGCAGCAGCAGGTCGGCGTAGCGGCAGGTCTCGGTGGTGAAGAAGGCCTCCTGGACCACCACGAAAGGGCAGCGGCTTAAGGCCTCATGCACGCGGGTCTGGTCGGGCAGCGACTGTGCCGGGTTGGTACAGGCAATCCACAGCGCCTTGATGGTACCGGCGTGCACTGCGTCGAACAGTTCGATGGCGCTCAGCCCCGGGCGTTCGGACAGGCCGGGGACACCCCAATAGGCGGCTACCTCCGCGCGGTCCGTGGCGCTGGCCACCTCGCGGTGACCTGGCAGCAGATTGGCCAGGCTGCCGGTCTCGCGGCCGCCCATGGCGTTGGGCTGGCCAGTCAGTGAGAAAGGTCCGGCGCCGACCCGGCCGATTTGCCCGGTGGCCAGGTGCAGGTTGATCAGGGCGCTGTTTTTCGCCGAGCCGGCGCTGGACTGGTTCAGGCCCATGCACCACAACGAGAGGAAGCTCGGCGCGTTGCCGATCAGGCGGGCGCAGGCGTGCAAGGCCTCGACGCTGATGCCACACAGCTCGCTGACACGCTGCGGTGGGTAGTCGCGCACCAGGGCCTGCAAGGTGTCAAAGCCCTCGGTGTGGCTGTCGATAAAACGCCGATCGATCCAGCCCGCCTCCAGCAGTACAAAGAGCAGGCCATGAAACAGTGCCACATCACTGCCCGGCCGAATGGCCAGGTGCAGGTCGGCCAGCTCACAGGTGTCGGTGCGGCGCGGATCGATAACGATGACCTGCATGTCTGGTCGCTTGGCTTTGGCTTCTTCAAGGCGGCGGAAAAGAACGGGGTGGGCGAAGGCCGTGTTGCTGCCGACGATCAGCACGCAATCGCTTTGCTCCAGGTCCTCGTAATTGCAGGGCGGCGCATCGGCGCCCAGGCTGCGCTTGTAGCCCACCACCGCCGAGGACATGCACAGGCGCGAATTGCTGTCGATATTGTTGGTGCCCACCAGCGCCCGAGCCAGTTTGTTGAACGCGTAGTAGTCCTCGGTCAGCAACTGACCGGAGATATAGAACGCCACGCTGTCCGGGCCATGTTCGGCAATGGTCGCGGCGAACTGCTGCGCCGCGTGGTCCAGCGCACTGTCCCAGTCGCAGCGCGCACGGGCCAGGCCCTTGCCCAGGCGCAACTCGGGATACAGGGCGCGCGCGTCGAGGTCACCGGTCAGGTGCAAGGACGCACCCTTGCTGCAGAGTTTGCCGAAGTTGGCCGGATGCTGCGGGTCTCCGCGCACGTCCAGGATATGCTCATCGTCATGTTCGATCAGGACCCCGCAGCCCACGCCGCAGTAGCAGCAGGTCGAGGCAGTAATACGGCGTTCAGCGCTGGCTGACATGGGGCAGCTCCCGGAGTGAGAAATAGGGGGCAGGGTGCTGAGCAGGCGTCACAAGGCGACCTCTGCCATGGGCACCAGGCTCGGTTGCGGGGCTGGCCGGACCAGGGGCGTTGGCTCGGCGCTCAGCTCTGCGACGGCGGCCGCGCCGCTGCCCTCGGCGTCTGCGTCGGCGAGGCAGGCCTTGCCGAACATCAGCCGGTCACGGATTTGCGCGATATTCTGCTGTTCGCGCACCTGGTGGACGTACCAGCTGCCGTCGGCGGTGTCGCCGTACAGGCACGCGCCGACCAGCACGTCGTCCCTGATCACCAGCTTTTTGTACACACCGCCGATGGGGTCGGACAGGGTGATGGTTTCAGTGCCTTCGCCCCCCATAAATTCGCCGGCGGAAAACAGGTCGATGCCGGTGACCTTGAGTTTGGTCGAAGTCACCGAACCCGGGTAACGGGCGAAACCGAGCTGGGCCAGGTGGTTGGCGCAGACCTTGGCCTGTTCGAACAATGGAGCGACCAGGCCATACGCCGTGCCACGGTGGTTGGCGCATTCGCCGACGGCGTAGATCCGTGGATCATTGGTCTGCAGGGTGTCGTCGACCAGGACGCCGCGGTTGCAGGGCAGGCCGGCGCGTTGTGCCAGTTCGAAGTTAGGCCGGATACCGGCCGCCATCACCACCAGGTCCGCGGGGATCACTTCGTCGTCGGTAAAGCGCACGGCGCAGACCCGGCCGTCTTCGTTGCCGATCAGTTCGGCCGTGCTCTTGGCCAGCTTGAAGTGCAGGCCGCGCTGCTCCAGCGCGCGCTGCAGCAAGGTGGCGGCGGTCTGGTCCAGTTGACGCTCCATCAACCAGTCGCTGAGGTGCACCACGGTGACGTCCATGCCGCGCAGGCTCAGGCCATTGGCCGCCTCCAGGCCGAGCAGGCCGCCGCCGATCACCACGGCATGGCTATGGGTGGCGGCGGTGTCCATCATCATCTGGGTATCGGCCATGTCCCGGTAGCCGATCACGCCGGTCAGCCGGTTACCGGGCACCGGCAGCACAAAAGGCAGCGAGCCGGTCGCAATCAGCAAACGGTCGTATTCGGCACTGGAGCCGTCGTCGGCGATTACCTGGCGCTTGATCCGGTCGATGCTGACGACCTTGCGATTGAGCAATAGGCGTATACCGTGTTCGCTGTACCAGTTCAGGTCGTTGAGTACGATGTCGCTGAACTGCTGTTCGCCAGCCAGCACGGGCGATAACAGGATGCGGTTGTAGTTGGGGTGCGGCTCGGCGCCGAACACGGTGATCTGGTAGAGATCAGGGGCGAGCTTGAGCAGTTCCTCAAGGGTGCGTACACCGGCCATGCCATTGCCGATCACTACCAGTTTTAGCTTTTTCATAGCTGTCTCCGCGAGTCTGCGCGCCACGCTGCCGGGGCGCTGCGCCAAAAGCAACGCAACAAAAAAGGCGTCCCGCTGGTAAACCAGCGAGGACGCCTTTGTCCTGATCCCGCTCTTCGGGAAGCCGGGTCTTCTTCGTTGAAGGCCAGGCTCTATGTCATCTCCCTCTTACCAATGCAGTGTCCGTGCCAAGCCTGTTTATTATTGATTTATAAGGTTTTTTAAGGCTATTGATAGATATGGGAGGGAGGTGGATGCACTCGATTAAGGCAAGCTGCGCCGTTCCAGTGCGTGGTTTGACAGGTTACTTCAACAGCAGCAGCATCAATACTAGGTTGAGTGTCAGCGCCAGTAGCGCAAGGGTGCGCCACACTTTCAACGGTTCGCGCTCCAGCAAGGGCCGCAGCCGTTGAGGCGCGACTTGGCGGTCGCCCTGCTCAAGGCACAGGAGCCATTGTTCGGCGGTTTCAAAACGCTGCTGCGGGTCCGCGGCCACCGCCATGCCCAGGCACTCGTCCAGCCAGCCTGGCAAATCCGGGCGATAGCGGCTGGCCGCCACGGGTTGGCCGAAGCGGGGGTGCTGGAAGGCCTCGATTTCACCGTAAGGGTAGTGACCGGTGAGCAGGTAATAGAGGGTAACGCCCGCCGCGAACAGATCCTGCCGGGGGCTCGGCGGCGTGCCGGCAAAGGCTTCCGGGGCCAGATAGCTGGGGGTGCCGGGCAGGTCGTGGGGGCTGTCCTGGGACAGTCCAGGGCAATAGGCCAGACCAAAATCCAGCACCCGCAGTTCGCCATCCGCGCCCCACCAGAGGTTTTCCGGTTTGATGTCGCGGTGCAGGATATTGCGCCGGTGCAGCATGCCCAGCGCCTTGAGCAGTTGGCTGGCCAGGTTCAACCAGTCGGCCAGGCCCAGTGGCTGGCCCATTCGACGCTGAGCCTCCAGGGTCTGTCCGGGGTATTCGCGTTGCACGTAATACAGGTGCTGGCGTTCCGCCAGGGCGTGGACCTCGGGGAAGTGACGGCCGGCGACCCGGCGCAAAAACCACTCTTCCTGCAACAAGGCAGGGCCGGCCTGGGGTTCGTCGCGGCGGCTGTCGGGCAGCGTCTTGAGCAGCCAGGGACGATCCTGGGCATCGCGTACGCGGTACAGCAGCGATTGCCGGGATTCGCCCAGCACGCATTCAACCTGCCAGCCCTCGAACCGTTGTCCGGGGCGCAATTTGGGTGGCAATGGCCAGTGGGCCAGCGCAGCCAGGGTGTCGGCCAGCGCCTGGGTCGGCAATGCCTGGAGCTGCACCAGCAAGGCGCTGGCATTGTCCTGGCTGCCCGCCAGGTGCGCGGCGCTGACCAACGCCTGGGCAGCCGCGTTGGCGTCCGGTTCGTCGCGCAGGATGCGCTGGATGCCGTCGTCGCCGAGGGTGGCCCAAATACCGTCGCAAACCAGCAAGAAACTATCGCCTTCCTGCAGGTCGCCCTCCAGGTAATCCACCACCAAGTGCTGGTCCAGGCCCAGGGCCCGCTTAAGCACGTGCTGCATGCCCGGCTGGTCCCATACATGGTCTTCGGTCAGACGCTGCAGATGACCCTGTTGCCAGCGGTAGGCCCGGCAGTCGCCGACATGCGCGAGGGTGAAGCGTCGCCCGCGCAGGACCAGGGCGGTGAGGGTAGTCAGCAGCGGCTGACCGCCGCCATTGGCCTGCAGCCAGCGATTCTGTGCGCTCAACAGGCGGTCCAGGGATTGGGCCACGGCCCAGGTTTCCGGGGTCGCGTAGTAGTCCAGGGCCAGGGCCTGGACACTGGCCCGCGCCGCCAGGCCGCCGTCGGCGCACTGGCTGACACCGTCGGCGAGGGCGAACAGGTAGCCCTTGCTGGCGGCCAGGGCGGTAGCGGGGGTGGCCACCCGCAAGGCGTCCTGGTTTTCCGCCCGCGGGCCGGTGGCACTGGCTTCGCCAATACGCACGCGCAAGCTCATCGGCGAGCGTCCTCGTCGTGCCGGCGAATCACACCCGCGCGACCGTCATGGCCGCCGAACCCCAGGTGGTCCGCCAGCGCTGCTTGACCCCGTAGAGGCCAAACCAGGCGACAATGCCGAGGCTGGCAAACAGCCAGAGCCCCAGCTGATAGTCACCCGTATGCTGCTTGATGGCGCCCAAGCCGGCCGCCAGGAGAAAACCACCGATGCCCCCGGCCATGCCGATCAATCCGGTCATCACGCCAATTTCCTTGCGAAAGCGCTGAGGTACCAGTTGGAAGACCGCGCCGTTGCCGGCTCCGAGGCCAAGCATGGCGAGGACGAAAAGCGCCAGCGCCATGTTCACGTTAGGCAGGTTGAAGCCGACCGTGGCGATGCAGAGCGAGGCGATACCATACATTACCAGCAGCGAGCGGATGCCGCCGATGCGGTCGGCCAGGGCGCCGCCCAGTGGGCGCATCAGGCTGCCGGCGCAGACACAGGCGGCGGTGTAATAGCCGGCGGTCACCGGGCTCAGGCCGTACTGGTCGTTGAAGTAGCCCGGCAAGGCGCTGGCCAGGCCGATAAAGCCGCCGAAGGTCACGCTGTAGAACAGCATAAACCACCAGCTGTCCCGGTCGCCCAGGGCCTTCAGGTAGTCGGCCAGGGTCTTGGCCGGCGGACGGTCCGGTGCATTGCGCGCCAGCAGGGCGAACGCCAGCAGGGCCAGCAACAGCGGGATCAGCGCCCAACCGAACACGTTCTGCCAACCGAACACTGCCGCCAGGGCTGGTGCGAACAACGCCGCCAGCACCGTGCCGGAATTGCCCGCGCCAGCGATGCCCATGGCCGTGCCCTGATGTTGCGGTGGATACCACTGCGACGCCAGGGGCAGGGCGACGGCGAACGCGGCGCCGGCAAAGCCGAGAAACAGGCCCAGCAACAGCGCCTGTTCATAACTGTGCACGCCCAGGCGCCAGGCGCTGAACAGGGCGCCGATGACGATGACTTGACCGATCAGGCCGGCGGTTTTCGGCGACAGGCGATCGGCCAGCAATCCCATAAACAGGCGCAGAACGGCGCCCGCCAGAATCGGCGTGGCGACCATCAGGCCGCGCTGTTGGGTGGTCAGGTGCAGGTCGGTGGCAATTTGCACGCCCAGGGGGCCCAGCAGGTACCAGACCATAAAGCTCAGGTCGAAATAGAGAAAGGCCGCAAACAACGTGGGTGTGTGGCCGGACTTCCAGAAGCTTGTATTCATCGAGCACCTCGTCATCGCAAAAGGACCCGGCCGGTACCGGTGCGCCGTGGTCGTGGCACGGTGCGCCGATACGGTCCGGGAGACGCCGCGCGGTTGGCGCAGCGCCCTGAGGCCGAAGCCGCAGCGGGGTTGAACGGTAGGGCGCGGTATTCACGGATCCGCGCCCGGGCTGTAGTCAAAACAGAAAAACCAAAGCACAAAAAAACGTCGCGACACCGGGCTGCTCGGAAGCAGGGGTGAGCGCGACGTCGTTGTCGTAGAGGTGGCCGCCGCCGTTGGCAGCCTGAACCAGTGCAAAGCAATAGCCGAGCCAGGTTGCTCGACGTCGGCGGTGAGCGGTGTGTGGATCGGGCGGGCGGCCGCGCCATTGGCGCTGCAGGGCAGGGCCCGACGGGTGCTGGCCAGACGTCGAGGTGGCGGTGCCAGAGGCGGCGCGCGGGGGACGGCAAGGGTGACCGGCCAGGGACCTGGCACAAAACAGGGCGTCGATGGCGTCGGTTGCGCCTCGACGGTGCGCGTACTTAGGGGGCATTGAGACCCGGTACGCAGCGACGCGGCACGTGTGACGCCTGCCAACAGGCCCTAGGCAAGCGTGCGAGCTAGAGCGTTTTTACGACCGGTTCACGGAACTAAATCGCATATTCACACACCATAGACCTCGCCTTTTCGTTTGGACGCGACGAAATATAACCGGGTATGCGCAGCAAGGACGGCTGCCGTCGCCCACCCCGGGAGACCCGATGGGTCCCTGGCACCAGGGAGTTTTTATGATCGACCTTACTACTTTCAACCTGAGCATCCCCAGCCATACCTCCGCCACGCTGATCCAGACCGGACGCCTGAACAATGGCTATGAGAGCCAGTATTTTCGGCCCCAACCTGATGGCAGCATTGTCTTTTGGGTGCCTGTCACCGGCGCACTTAGCGACAGCGCCCGTTACCCGCGCACCGAGTTGCGCGAAACCCAGGCCGACGGCACCTTGAGCTACTGGAAGTTGCAGAGCTCCGACAGCTACCTGAATGCGGTGATGGCAGTGAATCAGGTACCGAGCAAGGGCAAGATCATCATCGGTCAGATTCACAGCAAGGACGAAGTCGGCAGCGAGAACGATCCCTTGCTCAAGCTGCAATATCACTACCTGCGCGGTGTCGGTCGGCTGGAGGCATTGCTGCGCAAACGCCCGGGCGATGCCGAGGTGCAGAACATCCTGCTGGCGGAAAACGTGCAGTTAGGGCAGCGCTTCAGCTATGAGTTGCGCGTCACCCCCAGTGGCAAATTGGGAATACAGGTGTCCAGTAAGGGTAAAGAGAGTTCGCACTACCAAGTGTTGAGTGGTTATTGGGGCAAGCAGCATCTCTACTTCAAAGCGGGTGCGTATATCCAGGACAATTACGGCTCGAGCCAGGAAGGAGGACGGGTGACGGTTTACAACCTGACCAGTCGCCATCGTTAAGCGGCGTCCAGGGCAGGGCAGGCCACCCGCGCCTTACCCGGCGACTTGTTTGAACAGGGCAGTGCAGGCGGTAAGAAAGGCTTCGTGTTGATATTTGTTCAGCGAATCAGGCAGGGAGAACTGTTGTTTCTTCTGGGTCGCGCTGATGCTCTGTGGCGACAGCAGGCTGACCTCGCAATCGTCCAGTAGCTGGATGATGCCTTCTATCTTGAAGGTGACGGGGCCACCGGCGAACTCGCCTTTCTTGCTGCGTTTCTTGATGGCGATCTGGGTGACCTGGTGGGCCTGGACAAAGGTTTCCAGGGCCGTGCGAAAGGCCTTCACGCTCTGGGCCTGTTCATCGTCCTCCAAGGCGATTTTCTTGGTCGGCACGGGCAGGTGCTGCAATTCCGAAGCCTGCCGTTGTACCAGTGCCAGCACGGCTTCGTTGGCCTTGATTTCCACGCCGCATAGGGCCATGTGCACGCTCTCCTGAAAGTCAACCGAAACCGCCAAGGGCGGGGGGCGCAGCATTAGAACACGAGGATGCCGAGCGGCAGCAGTGGTCTGTGCTTACCCGATTGGGATCCGCGCGCCCGGCGGACGTTCCCTCGCCGTCGCCGCGCGGACCTGCTGGCGCGGCCAAAAACGCTTGCAGCGGCAAAATTCTTGCTATGGTCAACTGGCTGCGGCCACCCGCTGCCGATGGTAATTCCCTTTGATAACGCCAAGGATGGCCTATGTCGGAGTTTCCCCTGTTTGCCCCGCGTCGGCTGATGCTGGTGGATCCCTGTCGTGAATGCCAGGCCGTGCGGCCCGGTTTACAAGCCCGCGGCTGGCACGTCGAGACCGCTTCGCTCGGATCGCTGCGCCATTCGCGTGGCGATATCGCCCTGCTGCGCCTGGATGAGCGGCAGCTGCGCCAGCCGCAGCGGATCAGTGCGCGAATCCGTGACAGCGGTATGCTGTGGATCGCCGTGCTGCCGTCGCCGCTGCTGAGCCACCCGGCGGTGGCGGAGCTGATCGGCCAATGGTTTTTCGATTTTCATACCCTGCCACTGGATCGTGAGCGCCTGCTATTTTGCCTCGGCCATGCGCTGGGCATGGCCGCGTTGCGTCAGCGGCCGGCGGCCCCCGCGTCCGCTGCGGTGCAGCCGCTCTTGGGGCGAAGTCCGGGGATGCGTGGGCTGCGCCGGCGGATCGGCGAGCTGGTCAGCAGCGAGGCCCATGTGTTGATCTGCGCGGAGCCCGGCACCGGCAAGACACTGCTCGCCAAAACCCTGCATGCCCGCTCCCCGCGGGCGGCCGGGCCCTTTATAACGCTGGATGTCGAGAACAGCGATACGGCCTGGCGGGCGGCGCAGGAGGCTGTTCGGCGCGCCGAGGCGATGGCGCGGCCTGGGCTAGGTGTTACCCTGTTCTGCAAGGAAATCGCCGCGCTGCCACTGGACGCACAGGCGCGCCTGGTCCAGGGCTTGCAGGCGACAGGGTGCAGCCCGGCGGCGTCGACCGCTCGCCCGCGCTTGTTGGCGGCCAGCGCCTATGACCTGTCGGCCCGGGTGAGGGCGGGGCGTTTTCGGGCGGATCTGCTGGCCTGCATCGAGGAGCCGGCGCTACTGCTGCCGCCCTTGCGCGAGCGGCGGGCGGACATTGGCGTACTGGCCCATTATTTTGCCTGGCGCTGTTGGGTGGTCAGCGGTCGGTCATCGCGACCCTTTAGCGAATTGGCGCTGGTGGCGCTACGCGAGCACTCCTGGCCGGGCAACGTGTCGGAGTTGTTGGATCGAATACAGCGTGCTCGCTGGCTGGCTGGCCGGCGACAAATCGAGCCGGCCGACCTGGGCCTGGACGCGCGTGTGGCGCGAGGGTCCGCTGTCGGCCGCCTGGAGCACTACCTGTTCCAGGCGGAGCGCCAGGCCCTCGATGCGGCATTGACCCGCCATGCGGACAACCTGAGTCAGGCGGCGAGGGTGCTTGGAGTCTCGCGCCCGACCTTCTACCGCTTGTTGCACAAGCACCAGTTGCGTTGACGGCCGTTCAGCTCCCTGGGCTGCGGCGCTGCAGGAAGTGCTTCAGTGCCGTTTCCTCGGGGCTCAGGCGGCTGCTTCCTCGGGCCCTGGGCAGGCGGGCCAGCTCACCGTCGACAAAGGCTTGCAGCAGGGCGGGGTGGATGTAGCAACTGCGGCACACCGCCGGGGTATTACGCAACTGCGTGGACACCGCCTTGACCACTTCGACCAGATGCTGCTTGGCCGTACTCGTGGGTTGCCAGTCGCGCTTGCGCAGCAGACCCAGGGCCAGGGTGCTGCCTGCCCAGGTGCGAAAGTCCTTGGCGGTAAAGTCGGCGCCGGTCATGCGCTGCAAATAGGCATTGATGTCCGAGGAGGTCACCGCGCGGCGCGTGCCATCCTCGTCCAGATACTGGAACAGGTGTTGCCCCGGCAATTCCAGGCAACGGCGGATAATGCGCGCCAGGCGTGGATCCTTGACCGTGACCTGGTGTTCGACCCCGCTCTTGCCACGAAACTGAAAACGCAGGGCCGTGCCCTTCACTTCGACATGCCGATTGCGCAGGGTGGTCAACCCGTAGGAGCGGTTGTCGCGGGCGTACTGGGAATTGCCGATCCGGATCAAGGTGGTATCGAGCAAGCTGATGACCGTGGCCATGACTTTCTCCCGACCATGGTTGGGCAGAGCCAGATGGGCCTCGAGCGCCTTGCGCAGACGGGGCAAGGCGTGTCCGAACTGCAGCAGGCGTTCGTACTTGCTGCTGTCGCGGACCTCGCGCCAGCGCGGATGGTAACGGTACTGCTTGCGGCCGCGCGCGTCGCGGCCGGTGGCTTGCAGATGGCCCTGCGGGTCAGGGCAGATCCACACGTCGACGTAGGCCGGCGGAATGGCCAGGGCCTGGATGCGGCTGATCTCCTGGGGGTCGCGGATGCGCTGGCCCTGCAGGTCGAAGTAGGCGAACTTGCCGCGCAGCAGGCGGCGGCTGAGACCCGGTTGGCCATCATCTACGTAGTGCAGGTCACGGGGCAGCTCAGGCGCGGACACTGCGGCGGTCATCGGCGGCGCTCCAGGGTCAAGTGATTCGTGGGCGGTCGAGCGCTTCGGCCCATTCGCAGCAGTGGCAGCGCGTGCAGGCGCTGTGCTCCTGGACATGCAGGCTTTGCAGCGCACCACAGTGGTTGCAGGCATACAGGCCGTCGGTGGGCGCGACCCGGTGCAACGGCTTGTGGACTGTCGGCAGCACCGACAAACCAGGGCGCGTGGCCTCCTGGGGGTAAAAGTACAGGCTCACGTCGCCATTGACCTCGACTATGCCCAGGCGCACCTGGCCGAGGTGCTCGACGCCTTGCTGGCGCAGCTCCATCAAAAATTCATCATGGGAAATATTGCCTTGGCGCAGCGACTGCAATTCGAAGCGACCGTCGCGGATCAGGGTAAAGGGCTCACCCTCGACCCAGGCCTGAAAGCGCGCGCTGCGGCTCATCAGGTAGGTGATCGCGCGGTAGCACAGGCTCATGGCGATAAACACCATCATAACCGGCAGCAACGGTACGTCTTCATAGAAGGTCATGTCGCCGGCCGCCGAGCCCAGGGTCAGGATCACCACCAACTCGAACAGTGACAGTTGCCGTACGCCGCGCCGGCCGGCAATTTTCAAAAACACGAATACCACGACAAAGGCCAGCGAGGTGCGCGCCGCCACTTCCCCCAGAAACCCCCAAGTTACGTCATCCAGCAACATCCGTTGCCAATCGAAGGCTGTCATCCGGTCCTAATCCCCTGGTCTAATCATTATTAGCCCGGAGCGGCGTCTGGAAGTTCCGTTTCGTTTGCGTCGAACAGCAACGGCGAAGTGCAGTCATCCGTACGCTGACAATGACCGGCCACTCAAGGGATTTGCAGATACAGTGGCGCAGGGCCAGGCAAAATAGCTGGACCTAGGGTATCCAACCCGGGCTGGCCAGGCCGCGGTGAGCGCGCCAACCCGGCGCGGGGCGTCGACGACCGGCGCCGCGCAGGAATGTGCACGGCGGGCCAAGGTCGATCGACGAAGCCGAATTACTCGGGCATGTTCCAGGGTTGCAGCGTGTAACCCTGCTGGCGAAGTTCATCGCGCGACTGCTTCAGCACATTGGCCAACTGCACGGGATCGCTATACGTGCTGCAGGACAGTTGGGTGCGACCGAGGGGCCGAGTGCTGGTGCGGTCGATGACGGTCAGGCTCAAGTTGCCGGTGCCATCTTGGGGGGCCCAGGCGACACATTGAAACGGCTCAAAGGCACGGCCAGCAATTAACAGGGCATCGTTAAAACGCAGCGGGGCGTTCATGGTGCGGTATCTCCGGTAGGTCCCAATACAGTAACGGCCCGGGACACTTGTTGCGTCGCTGGCCTGTATAGTTGTTGATGCGGGTAGCGGCTAGTTAAGTCACATTAAAATATAAAATTAACCAACCTGTTATAAAAAAAGCCCTGTTTTGTGCACTGGCCGCGGTCGCAGTTCATATCTTCGGAGGTTCGGCCCCGCCTGTCGTGCGGCATCTTGCCGCGTGCCGCAGTCCGCGAGGCAATCACTCAAAGCTCAGTTTTTTCACGGTTTTGCGTGAAGTGCGGGATAACAGCGAAAATGACCAACGCCAGCAGGGTGCTCAGCACGGCCGTGGTTTCACGCCCCAGGCCCACTGCGACGCCGATCGCGGCCGTCAGCCAAAGGCCGGCCGCGGTGGTCAGGCCTTTGACCTGATCCTCGTTGCCGTTGCCCTTGAGGATGGTCCCGGCGCCGAGAAAACCGATACCCGCCACCAGTCCCTGAATCACCCGGCTGATAGCGTCCATGTCACCGCCGGCCTGCAAGGGGGCGAGGACAAAGAGTGCGGCGCCCATGGACACCAGCATATGGGTGCGAATGCCAGCAGCCTTGCCCTGCTGTTCGCGCTCGTAGCCCAATATGCCGCCGAGGAAGGCGGCCATCAGCAGGCGCGTGCACAGCACTGTCAACTCTGATGCATCGGGGATATCCGAAAACTCGGCGCTCAAGGTACTGCTGACTTCTGTCCACCAACCGGCCATGCGTTGTACTCCATTGATTTACAGGCCTTAGGCCACGGTTTTGCGGAAAGGTTAGGGAGGCCACCCGCGCAATGGAAAAAATGGCTCCTTGTGCCGGTGGCGGTGTCACAGACGAAGGCGGGTCCTCCCGGTCCGTCCGTTCCGTTCGCAAGCGACACGAGGAGTGCAAGCATGGCAGTGGAAATCGATGCAAGCGCAGGAACCTGCAGCGTGGTGGTCGATGAGCGTCGACAGGTCGGGCCCATCGCCGAGGCCAGGATCAGCACCGATCCACAGGCGCGCATGTCCGTGCTCGAGTTGCCGGGCGTGCGCGCCCACGTCACCGAGGACGATGTACAGCGCCTGTTGAGCGCCGGGGTACGCGACGACCGCTCGAATCTGATCGTCGACAGCTAAGTTGACGGACTAAGGCGCTCCCTTGAGGTGTCAGGCCGCCGGTCGCTGCTCGCGTCGGTGGAGAAACGCCAACAGCTCGCCGCGACAACGGTGGTAGGTCGGATCGTCCGCCAATGCCAGGCGATCGCGTGGCCGCGCCAGCGCGACCGTGATAATGCCGCCGATGGTAGCCGCCGGGCCATTGGTCATCAGCACGATGCGATCCGACAACAGCACCGCCTCGTCGACATCGTGGGTCACCATCACCACCGTGCTGCGTGTCTGCGCAACGATGCGCAGCAACTCGTCCTGCAGGTGTGCGCGGGTCAGGGCATCCAGCGCGCCGAAGGGCTCGTCGAGCAGCAGCACCTTGGGCTCCATGGCCAGTGCGCGGGCGATCCCCACCCGTTGTTTCATGCCGCCGGAAATCTCGTTGGGGTATTTGTCCCGGGCATGGGCCAGGCCCACCAGTTCCAGCGCAGCCAGACTGCGGGCGTTCAACTGGGCCTTGCCCTCGCGGGCGCCAAACACCCGCTCCACGGCCAGGTGGACGTTCTCCAGGCAGGTCATCCAGGGCAACAGGCTGTGGTTCTGGAAGACCACACCACGTTCCGGGCCCGGACCGTCGATTTCCCGACCGTTGCAGATCAAGCCGCCGCTGCTGGGCTCCAGCAGTCCGGCAATCAGGTTCAAGACGGTGGATTTGCCGCAGCCCGAATGACCGATCAGGCTGACGAATTCGCCGCGGGCGATGCTCAGGGTGACGTCGGCGAGGGCCTGGAAACGCCCCTGCTTGGTCTCGAAGTCCTTGCTGACCTGGGTCAGTTCAACGAATTTGTCCAGTTTGTCCATGACGGGCCTCCTCAACGGGCGTAATCGAAACGACGGGCGAGCAGGGACAAGCCCTGCTCCAGCAGCAGGCCGATCAGGCCGACCAGGATAATGGCGATCAGAATGTGTTCGACGTTCAGGTTGTTCCATTCGTCCCACACCCAGAATCCCAGGCCGATGCCGCCGGTGAGCATTTCCGCCGCCACTATCACCAACCAGGCGACGCCCATGGCCAGGCGCACGCCGGTCATCAGGTGTGGCAGCACCGCAGGAAACAGGATGCGCGTCAGCACCTTCCATTCGTTGAGCTTGAGCACGCGCGCCACGTTCAGGTAATCCTGCGGCACGCTGGCCACCCCGGCAGCGGTGTTGAGGATGATCGGCCAGATGGCGCTGATGAAAATCACCCAGATCGACGCTGGCCCCGCCGCCTCGAACACCAGCAGGCCGATCGGCAACCAGGCCAGCGGTGAGACCGGTCGCAGCAGGCTGATGATCGGCGCCAGCATGCCGGCCAGGAAGGCGAAACGGCCGATGGCGAACCCCAGGGGGATGCCGACCAGGGTCGCCAGGCCGAAGCCCAGGCCGACCCGTCCCAGGGAATGCAGGATGTTCCAGCCGATGCCCATGTCGTTGGGCCCATTGTCATAGAAGGGGTCGGCGAACAGCGTCATTGCCGACAACCCAGTGGCCAGCGGGCCGGGCAGTCCCCGGCTGTTCAGCGCGATCAGGGCCCAGACGCCGAGAAACAGCGCGATACCGAGCAGCGGCGCGATGGCGGCCTTGAGCCAGGTGCCCCCTCTGCGCCGACGTGTCGGCGAGGGTGCTGCGATGGTCAATCGTGCCGCGGGATTCAGGAGTGCGTTCATCGCGGACCTCAGGCTTTGATGGAAAAGGAGGCGGCGTAGGCCGCTGGGTCGGAACCGTCCCAGACCTTGCCGTCGAGCAGGGTGCTGCTGCGTAATGGCGAGTTCTGCGTTGGCAGATGCAGGGCGCTGGCGGCCTCATTGAACAGGGCGGACTGGTTGACGCGAGCGGCCAGTGCTGCGTAGTCGGGATCCTCCTTCAGCAACCCCCAGCGACGAAACTGCGTCATAAACCACATGCCGTCGGAGTGGTAAGGGAAGTTGACGCGTCCCTCCTGGTAAAACGCCATGGCGTGGGGATCCTCCCAGCTGCGGCCCAGACCGTCCTCATAGTGGCCGAGGAAACGCTGTTCAATCACCTCCACCGGGGCGTTGACGTAGGCCTTGCCGGCAATCAGCTTGGCGGTGCTCTTGCGGTTGTCCGCCGTGGCCTCGATAAACCGGCTGGCCTCGAGAATGGCCATGATCAGGGCGCGGGCAGTGTTGGGGTGCTGCTCGATAAACGCACGGGTGGTGCCCAGCACCTTTTCCGGGTGGTCCGGCCAAATCTGCTGGGTAGTGGTGGCGGTAAAGCCGATCCCGTCGAAAATCGCCCGCGCGCCCCAGGGTTCGCCAACGCAAAAGCCGTCCATATTGCCCACGCGCATATTGGCCACCATCTGCGGTGGCGGCACGGTGATGGTTTTGACTTCTGTCAGGGGGTTGATGCCCTGGCTGGCGAGCCAGTAATTCAGCCATAGCGCATGGGTGCCGGTGGGAAAGGTCTGGGCGAAGGTCAGCGGCGTACCGCCTTTTTTCACCCGGGCCGCCAGTTGTTCGCCGTTGGTGACGCCGGCCTCCTTGAGCTGGTGGGAGAGGGTGATGGCCTGGCCATTTCGGTTCAGCCCCATCAGCACCGCCATATCACGCTGGGGGCCGGCGATGCCCAACTGCGCGCCGTACAGCATGCCGTACAGCACATGGGCGGCATCCAGCTCGCCGGTATTGAGTTTGTCGCGCACGCCGGCCCAGGAGGCTTCCTTGCTGGGGGTAATGCTCAGGCCGTGCTTCTCGGCGAAACCCTGGGTGGCGGCGACGATCAGCGAGGCGCAATCGGTCAGGGGGATAAAGCCGATTTTCAGCGCGGCTTTTTCCGGGGCGTCTGAACCGGCCGCCCAGACCGCGCTGCGCAGGCCGGCGGGGGCATTGAGGCCAAGGGCGACGATGCCTGTGGCGGCCAGGGTGGTTTTGAGGAATCGGCGGCGGCTGCCGTCCAGCGGTGTATTCGAATCCAGATCCGACATGGGCTGTTCCTTGTACAAGGCGCAAAACACAAAACGGCGACGCCAGAAAGCGCTCGAATCGAGAACCTGCCAGCGGACGCCGTTGTCCGTGATTTGCGGCGCACCGCCGTTGGTGGGCTGCGCAAAATCTTCACAGGGATTTGCAAGGGCCTTGCCAAAAGGCCCAGACGCTGTAGCGCGGACGCCTCGCCGAGCCGGTCAATGGATTGAATTTCGTATATTAACAAGGGCCTGGTGTTTACTGCGGGCAAGGAAACGCGCGCCCGATTGCGTCCTTGAGAGCGTTGGTTCGCTAGGGTTCTGCATCATGCCGGAGCGCCAGCGACCCGTACCTGCCCTAACCCCGGGCAGGTACGGGACCTTGTCTGGCGATGAGCCCGAGGGTCTGTCAGGACAGCGGGGGCGCACTGTACGACGACCTCGGCGTGGTCCACCCGCCAGCCTGGGTGGCTAGGGTCGTTTCGATCCAGCACCAGCCGCCACGGCGAAAAAGGTGGCGTTCTATAGGCCCGCTGTCAGCTCAGCTCGAGCCAGATCGGCGCGTGATCCGAGGGTTTCTCCATGGCGCGCAGGTCATAGTCGACCCCCGCCGCCTTGATCCGTGGTTGCAAGCCGTTGGAGGTCATGATCAGGTCGATGCGCAGGCCGCGCTTGGGCTGGTCCTCGAAGCCGCGACTGCGGTAGTCGAACCAGCTGAAGCGGTCCGCCACCTCCG
Organism: Pseudomonas sp.; assembly: GCF_040514055.1. Lineage (GTDB taxonomy): Bacteria > Pseudomonadota > Gammaproteobacteria > Pseudomonadales > Pseudomonadaceae > Aquipseudomonas. Next base: position 190,329 of record NZ_JBEVDL010000026.1, on the reverse strand, counting down.
GATTGAGGTGGCGGTAGCTGTCGACCAGGCCCCAGGCCTTGAGGCGTGCCAACCACTCACGTTCTTCTGGCAGGAAACTGCATTTGCCGGTTTTCAGCCAGCGTTTGCGATTGTCCTCGCCAATGCCGATGTCGCAGTCCTCGGGGGAAATGTTGATGTCGCCCATCACCACCAGCGACTCGCTGGGGTTGAAGCGATTCTCCAGCAGCTGCTGCAGGTCGGCATAAAAGCGCGTCTTGGCTGGGAACTTGGTCGGGTGGTCGCGGCTTTCGCCCTGGGGGAAATAGCCGTTCATCACGGTGACCGTTTGGCCATCGCCATCGGCGAAGGTGCCCCAGATAAAACGCCGCTGGGCGTCCGCATCGTCGTCGGGAAAGCCCTTGTGCAGGCTCAGTGGCGCCAGGCGCGAGAGCAGGGCGACGCCGTAGTGGCCCTTCTGGCCGTGAAAATGCACGTGATAGCCCAGGGCCTCGATGTCCGCCTGGGGGAACTGCTCGTCAGCGACCTTGGTTTCCTGCAGGCCGATCACATCCGGCTGGTGCTTGTCGATCAAGGCCGCCAGTTGGTGGGGGCGAGCGCGCAGGCCGTTGATATTGAAGGATACGATCTTCATGGGGCGGCAAGTCCTGGGCAAAAGGCGATGCTAGCCGATCGATCGAGGCTATGGCTACGTGGGAAAAGCGGTGCTAGGTTGTCTACGCACCCACAGGGGTAGCCCTGGACCGCCCAGGGGCCGGCTCGCCGGTTGGCATGGGTTCGCAGGACCCAGACCGCAGATTTTAATAATAACGAGGTCACCGTGCATGCCCCATTCTTCTCCAGTCACCGCTGAGGCGCGGTTGCTCGACAGCAGTTTCATTCGCGAGGCCCGCTCGCTGCTGTACCACGCCTACCGCCATGAGCCGACGTACGCCTACCTGTTCGAGTCGGAACGGCCAGGGTATGAGCAGCGGGTGCGGGCGACCGTGCGGGAACTGGTGAATCAGCATTTCTCCGAGGACCTGCCAGCGATTGGCCTGCTGATCGAGGATCGCCTGGTCGGTGTGGCGCTGATCGCCCCGCCGCAGCGGCGGCTGGACATCACCGAAAGCTGGGGCTGGCGCCTGCGCATGTTGTTGACCACCGGCTTTCGCTGTACCCGACGTTACCTGGCGTACCACGACGCCGTGCTCGCCTGCCTGCCGCCCGGTCCCTATCACGTGCTGCCGCTGCTCGGGGTGCACCCGGAGTTCCAGGGCAAGCACCTGGGCGAGCAACTGCTGGAAGCCCTGCACAGCTGGTGCGCCGAGGACGCCGGCTCCCAGGGCGTGGTGCTGGACACCGGTAACCCGCGTTACCTGGAGTTTTACAAGCGGCAGGGTTACCAGGAAATTGGCGAAGTGGCCGTGGGCCCGGTGCACGAACACGTGTTTTTCCACCCCAACCCGCAACCCCTGGTACCCGCGAGCGCCTGAACCCGAGCCTTGCCCTTGATCAGGCGGTCAGCCTGGCAGGGACCGTGTTAGCATCCCAGCATGACAGTTCAAGGCAGATACTGGCTGCCACTGGCGCTGCTGATCGGCAGCGACGTACTCAGGGCGCAAGACCAGCTGGACATCCGGATCACGCCGGCCAACCCGCCATTGCAGGCCAATATCCAGGCATACCTGGGCGGCGTTGCCGAGGGCGACGAACAGGCCCTGCGGCGTTTGGCGCCCATGGCCGAGTCACAGGCGCAGCAGGCCAGCCAGGCCTTGGGTTACTACCAGGCGCAGATCGAGGCGCGCCTGGCGCCCGGCCAACCACCGCGTCTGCTGATCGAGGTCCGGCCCGGCGAGCCGGTGCGCCTGCGCGAGGTGATCCTGCGCCTCGATGGACCGGCCCGTCAGCTGCCGGCCTTCCAGCTGCCGGACAGCACGTTGCTCAAGCCGGGGGCGGTCCTCCACCACGGCCATTATGAGGACGCCAAGAAGCTGATCGAAAACCAGGCTCAACGCTACGGCTTTTTCAGTGGTCACTTTACCCGCCAGCAGTTGCGTATCGATCCGGCGGCGGGGGTGGCCGATATCGCGTTGATCTACGCCAGTGGTCCACGCTACCGCCTGGGCAAGGTCAGTTTCAGCGGTGATTCGGCCCTCGACCCCGCATTGCTGCAGCGGATGGTGCCGTTTCGCCCGGGGACCGCCTACGATGCCGAACGCATTGCCGAGCTGTACCAGGCGCTGCAGGGCAGCGGCTACTTCGAGGCCGTGCGGGTCGACGCCGACCCCGCCCTGGCCGTGGGGCAGGAGATCGCCGTGCAGGTCCAGCTGGTCAGCCGCGAGCCGCGTACCCTGAGCTTTGGCCTGGGCTTTTCCACCGACGTCGGACCGCGCACCCGCGCCAACTGGACCCGCCACTGGGCCAACCCCCAAGGCCACAGCTACGGGGCGGAACTGGAGTTGTCGGCGCCGCGGCAGAACCTGGGTCTCTGGTATGACGTGCCGGGGGAGCAACCGCTGACCGACAAATTCCGCGTCGCCGGCGGTTACCAGAACCAGCAACTGGCCGATACCGACAGCGACAGCCGATTGCTGACCTTCGGCCCCGAATGGCATCGCGAATTGGCCAGTGGCTGGCAGCGGGTGCTGTCGCTCAAGTACCAGCACGAAACGTACAACCTGGGAGACGACGCGGGCCGCAGCAGCCTGTTGATGCCCGGCGTCAGCTTCGGCTACCTGCGCAGTGACAACCGTATCGACCCCAATCGCGGGTATCGGCTGCAGGTCGACAGCGCGGTGGCCAAGCAGGGACTGCTGGCGGACACCGATCTGTGGCACGCCAACCTGCTGCTCAAGGGACTGGCCACCCCCCTGCCGCGGCATCGTCTGCTGGGGCGTTTCCAGGTGGGGGGCACCCTCACCGGGGACTACGCCAGCGTGCCTGCGTCCTTGCGCTTTTTCGCCGGGGGCGACCAGAGCGTGCGCGGTTATGACTACCAGAGCCTGTCGCCCGAGGACGCGGACGGTGAGCGGGTGGGCGGTCGTTACCTGCTGGCCGGTAGCCTGGAGTACCAGTACGCGCTGGCCGAGCGCTGGCGGGTGGCGGCCTTCGTCGACCAGGGTAATGCCTTCGATTCGCTGCAACTGGACGAGCTTAAGACCGGGGTCGGCCTGGGGCTGCGCTGGGTGTCGCCGGTGGGCCCGCTGCGCCTGGACCTGGCCCATGCGCTGGATGAGCCAGGCGGCATTCGCCTGCATTTTTCCATGGGTCCGGAACTGTGACCACACGCCTCGCCGCCTGGAGCACAAGGACGCTGCTGGGGCTGGCCGGCCTGATGGTGATGGTCATGGCCGTTTTGGTCGGGGTGCTGGGCACACCAGCTGGCAGCCGCTGGCTGTTAGCCCAGGTGCCGGGGTTGCAGGTCGAACAGTTCAGTGGACGCCTGGGGGGGCATTGGCAGGCCGAGCGCCTGGTCTGGCAGCAGGGCGCGGACCGGGTCGAGCTGAAGGGCCCGGTCGTCCAGTGGTCGCCCGCCTGCTTGCTGCGCCTGACCCTGTGCGTGCAACGCCTGGACATCGGCAAGCTGAGCCTGAGCCGTCGCCTGCTGACAGCGACGGACAGCCCGGCGGCGCCGAGCAGGCTGCCGGACCTGGGGCTGCCATTGACCCTGGTGCTCGATGAGGTGCATGTCGGTCGGCTGCTGGTCGACGGCCAGGAACAGGCGCGGGCCCTGTCGGCACGGGGGCGCTGGAGCGCGGCGGGGCTGCAGGTCGAACGCCTGAGCGCGCAGCGCGACGGCATGGCCCTTGAGCTGCAGGGCTCCCTCGATCCCCGCGGCGACTGGCCACTGGACGCCCAAGGCAGCCTGACGGTGCCGGCCCCCGATGCGCAGCCCTGGACTGTCCAATTGGCGGCCCAGGGGCCGTTGCAGGGTCAGCTGCAGGTCACGGCGGACAGCCACGGCTACCTGCAGGGACGGCTCGACGGTGAGCTGCAGCCCTTGGTGAAAGCCCTGCCGGCGCGCCTGAACCTGCGCCTGGCGCGCCTCGAGACCGAGGTCCCCGGCGCCGGGCCGCTGCGCCTGGAGCAGCTGCAGTTGAGTGCGGAAGGAGATATGCAGGCTGGCTATCAACTGGACGGCAGCGCGCAGCTGCCCGCCCAGGGCGCGGCCCTGGCGCTGCAACTGCGGGGGCGGGTGACGGGCGAGGGCGCCCAGCTCGCCGCGCTGAGCCTGCAGGGTGGCCCGGGGGAGCGGCTCCAGCTCAGCGGGGAACTGGATTGGCAGGACGGCGTGGCTGCCCATGGGCTGCTGGACTGGCAGGATTTCCCCTGGCAGCGGCTGTTTCCCGCGGTTCAGATGCCGGCCGTGGCCTTGCGGCGTCTTAACGCCGAGGCGCATTACCGCGACGGCAACTACCTGGGCAATTTCGACGCCCGGTTGGACGGCCCCGCCGGTCCCTTCAGCCTGGCCAGCCCGGTCAGCGGCGACCTGACCCAGGTGCACCTGCCCTCGCTGCAGCTGCAAGCCGGGCAGGGCAGCGCGCAAGGCAACCTGACGCTGGGGTTCGCCGAAGGCCTGCGCTGGAGCACCCGTCTGGCGCTGAGCGCGCTCGACCCCGCCTATTGGCTGGCCGAGTTGCCCGGCGCCCTGGAGGGCACGCTGAGCAGCCAGGGGCACTTCCAGACCGGGCAGTTGCAGGCGAGCGCGCAACTCGATTTGCACGGCCGCCTGCGTGGCCAACCGGCGGTGGTGCGTCTGCAGGGCGAAGGCACGCCACAGCGCTGGCTGCTGGAGCAATTGGAGCTGCGCCTGGGCGATAACCGCCTCGATGGCCAGGTACGGCTCGACCAAGGGCTCACTGGAAAATTACGCCTACGGATGCCGCGCCTGGGGCAACTCTGGCCCGGTCTTGCGGGGTATCTGGATGGCCGGGTCGACCTGGCCGGCAGCCTGCAGGCGCCCCAAGGGCGGCTGACCCTCAAGGGGCGCGACCTGGCCCTGGGGCAGCAACGGTTGGCCCAGCTGAGCCTGGAGGCCCGAGTGGACGAGGGCGGGCGTGGCCAGCTCACACTGGATGGACAGGGCATCGCGCTGGGCGACAACGCCTGGGGCGATCTGCGCCTGAGGGCCGAGGGCGATGCCCGCCGCCAAGCGCTCGAGGTGAAACTGCAGGGGCCCAGGCTCAAAGTCGAGCTGGGCCTGGCCGGCACGCTGCAAGAGGGTGCCTGGAGCGGGCAGCTCAATCGCGGCCAGCTGAGCGCCGGTGACCAGGAGTGGCGGTTGCAACAGTCCGCGCCATTGCGGCGCTCGGCCGAGGGGCAGCTGTCGCTCGGTAGTCAGTGCTGGCGCGCGGGCAGCGCCAGCCTGTGTGGCCAGGCGCAACCGCTGTATCCCCACGGCAAGCTGGCCTACCGCCTGCAGGCCTTTCCCCTGGACGGCCTGGCCGGCCTGTTGCCGGCGGACCTGGCCTGGCAGGGGCGGCTCGATGGCGAGCTGCGCCTGGACCTGGCGGATACCGGCCCCCGCGGTGTCGTGCGGCTGGACGCCGGCCCCGGTGTGCTGCGCCTGCGGGATCGACAGCAGTGGCTGGCGTTTCCCTATCAACGCCTGGAGCTGGACAGCCGCCTGGAGCCTGGGCAGATCGACAGCCGTCTGACGTTCCAGGGTGATCGCCTGGGCGAGTTGTCCGTGCAGGTGCAGGTCGATCCGCGGGCTGCCGACAAACCCCTGCGCGGGCAATTCAGTCTCACGGGGCTGGACCTGTCACTGGCTCGCCCCTTTGTCGAGGGTGTGGACACCCTGGCCGGACAGCTCAATGGCAGCGGCACCCTCAGCGGTGGCCTGCTGGCGCCGCGGGTCGATGGCCAGCTGAGCCTGAGCGACGGCGAGCTCTCCGGCGGCCAGCTGCCGCTGTCGATCGAGGCGCTGCAGGTGCAGGCCCGGATCGCGGGCGAGCGCGTGCAGTTGGACGGCGACTGGCGCAGTGGTGAGGTAGGCCATGGCCAGTTGACCGGCCATCTCAACTGGGTCGAGGGTTTGGCCCTGCAGCTGCGGGTATCGGGCAGCCGTTTGCCGGTGCGGGTCGAACCCTACGCGACACTGGAGGTGGAACCACAGCTGGACCTGCTCCTGGAAAACCAGCGCCTGGTGGTACACGGACGGGTGGCGGTACCCCGCGGACAGATCGAGGTCCGCCAATTGCCGCCGTCCACCGTGACCCTGTCCAAGGATGCGGTGCTGGTCGGGACGCCGTCAGAGCAGGCCAAAACGCCCCTGGCGATCGGCATGGATATCGAGGTGGAGGTCGGCCAGGAGCGTTTGAGTTTCGAAGGTTTTGGCCTGAACGCCGACCTGGTCGGTCGCTTGCGCATCGGCGACAACCTGGAGACCCGCGGTGAACTGAACCTGCGCAACGGCCGCTACCGGGCCTATGGCCAACGCCTGAGCCTGCGTCGGGCGCGGCTGTTGTTCGTCGGCCCCATCGATCAACCCTACCTGGACATCGAGGCGATTCGCCGGGTGGACGAGGTGGTGGCCGGTCTGCGGCTGAGCGGCAACGCGGCGCGACCCAGCAGCCAGGTGTTTTCCGAGCCGGCCATGAGCCAGGAGCAAGCGCTGTCCTACTTGGTCCTCGGCCGCCCATTGAACGCCAGCGGCGGCGACAACGACCTGCTCGGTCAGGCGGCGCTGGCCATGGGCCTGGCCGGCAGCGCGTCGTTCAGCGGGGGACTGGCGCAGCGCCTGGGCATCCGCGACTTCGAACTGGACAGCGAAGGCAGCGGCCAGCGCACCAGCCTGGTGGCCAGCGGCAAGCTGTCCGAACGCCTGAGCCTGCGTTATGGGGTCGGGGTGTTCGAGCCGGCCAATAGCCTGGCGCTGCGTTATGAATTGAGCAAACGCCTGTACCTGGAGGCGGCCAGCGGGCTGGCCAGTTCCCTGGATATTTTCTACAAGCGCGATTTTTAGCGCGGTGCGCTGTGACGACAGGGCAAAAGCTCGGCCCGGGTGCGGGCCTCCCACAGCTATGCAGCTCTGTAGGGCGGGCTCAACCCGCAGGCTTTGCGCACTGCGGGTTAGGGGATGGTTGGACAAAACCTCAGATATTCAGCATACGCAGGCTGGCCTCGGTGTAACGACTGCCGGCGGCGGCATCCAGCGGAAACAGCGCGTCGAGCTCGACCAGTTCCTGGGGGCTCAGGCACACGTCGAGGGCGGCGATGTTTTCCTCCAGGTAGCGGCGTCGCTTGGTGCCCGGGATGGGAATGATGTCCTCGCCCTGGGCCAGTACCCAGGCCAGCGCCAGCTGTCCGGGCGACACCCCTTTGTCCCGCGCCAGGCGTTGCACTTCGGCCACCAGCGCCAGGTTCTTGTGGAAATTCTCACCCTGGAAACGCGGGTTGCTGCGGCGGAAATCGTCCGCGGCGAAATCCTCCGGTGATTGCAGGGCGCCGGTCAGAAAGCCTCGGCCCAGGGGGCTGTAGGGCACGAAGGCGATGCCCAGGCGCCGGCAGGCTTGCAGGCAGCCGTTGCTTTCCGGCTCGCGGCTCCACAGCGAGTACTCGCTCTGCAGGGCGCTGATCGGGTGGACCCGGTGCGCGCGCTCCAGGGTTTCGGCCGAGGCTTCGCTCAGTCCCAGGTAACGCACCTTGCCCGCCTGCACCAGCTCCGCCATGGCGCCCACCGTGTCCTCGATCGGCACCTCGGGGTCCACCCGGTGCAGGTAGTAGAGGTCGAGGCAGTCAACGCCCAGGCGCCTGAGGCTGCCCTCGATGGAGCGCCTTACGTACTCGGGGCGGCCGTCGACACCGCGCACGGCGGGGTTGGCCGGGTCGTAGAGAATGCCGAATTTGCTGGCCAGGACAATCGGCTCGGTACGACCGCGCAACGCCTTGCCGAGCAGCGTTTCGTTGCTCAGGGGGCCGTACATGTCGGCGGTGTCCAGCAGGGTCACGCCCAGCTCGAGGGCGCGGTGCAGGGTGGCGATGGCTTCGCGCTCGTCCTGGGCGCCGGTGTAGAAACTGGTCATGCCCATGCAGCCCAGGCCCAAGGCGGACACCTGGGGGCCGTTGCGGCCCAATTGGCGGATGTTCATGGTATGGCTCCTTTGCAGTGGATAAAACAACGAAGCCAGTTTGATTGCTCTGTTAAATCTGATAAATATGGTGATATGGCTTTGACTATTCGTAATAGCTAAATAATAGAAGGGCCGCTTATGGACAAATTTCAGGCCATGCGGGTGTTCGCACGTGTCGTGGAGTTGCGGGCGTTTGGCAAGGCCGCCGACAGCTTGCACCTGCCGCCTGCCTCGGTGACGACCCTGGTCAAGCAGCTCGAGGCCCATCTGGGGGTGCAGCTGCTGCAACGCACCACCCGCCAGGTCAATCCGACCCCGGACGGCATGGCGTTTTACCAGCGCTGCATCCAGCTGCTGGCCGACCTGGAGGAAACCGAGTCATTTTTTACCGAGGCCCGCCAAAACCCCCAGGGCCGCCTGCGGGTCGACCTGCCCGGGTCCTTGGGGCGGTTGGTGGTGGTCCCGGCACTGGCCGAGTTCTGCACGCGTTATCCGCGGGTGGCACTGGAGGTGGGCATCAGCGACCGGCCGGTGGAGCTGATTCGCGAAGGGGTTGATTGTGTTCTGCGTGCCGGCGACATCCACGACGACAGCCTGGTCAGTCGCTCGTTGCCGCCGCTGCCCCAGCGCACCTGCGCCAGTCCCGCCTACCTCGCGGCCCATGGCACGCCGCTGACCCTGGAGCAGCTCGCCGGCCACCAGGCGGTCAATTTTTTTTCGCCGCGCAGCGGGCGGCTGTTCGACCTGGAATTTGTGCGTGAGGGTCAGCTGGTTCGCCTGCAGCTGCCCGGGGCCGTCGCGGTCAATGGTGCCGATGCCTACGTGGCGGCGGGCGAGGCCGGCCTGGGGTTGATCCAGGCACCGGATTACCACGTTGCCGCGCAGTTGCGGGCGGGCACCCTGTGTGAAGTGCTGGCCGACAGTCCGCCGCCGGACATGCCGCTGGCCCTGCTGTATCCGGCGCAGCGCCAGCTGTCGCGGCGGGTGCGGGTGTTCGTCGACTGGCTGGCGGGGGTGTTCGAACGGCCACTGGGTCGCTGATCCGTGCGCCAGTCGACTTGGCAACGTGCTGGCTAATGGATAGCATCGCCGCGCCTGGCGCCGGCTGCCATCTACCCTTAGCCCACGCGCCGCTGTTTTACCGGCCATGTCTGGCCGCTTCATCGTCCTAATGAGGAGCCTTCGATGGAATCCCTGTACACCTGGCTGACCAGCCTGAATGCCCTGTTGTGGGGGCCGCCGATGCTGGTGTTGATCCTCGGCACCGGGCTGTTCCTGATGATCGGCCTGAAGATGATGCCGCTGCTGAAGATCAGTACTGGTTTTGCCCTGCTCTGGCGCGGACGGGAGAAAGGGCGGGAGCAGGGCGACATCAGTCCCTTTCAGGCGCTGATGACCAGCCTGGCGGCGACCGTGGGTACCGGCAATATCGCCGGGGTGGCCACGGCGATTTTCCTCGGCGGCCCCGGCGCGCTGTTCTGGATGTGGTGCGCGGCGCTGCTCGGCATGGCGACCAAGTACGCCGAAGTGCTGCTGGCGGTGTATTACCGGGAAAAGGACGACCAGGGCCACTATGTCGGCGGGCCCATGTACGCGATCAAGAACGGCCTGGGCAAACGCTGGGCCTGGCTGGGCGCGGTGTTCGCCCTGTTCGGCGGCCTGGCGGGCTTCGGTATCGGCAACCTGGTACAGGTCAACAGCATGGCCGATGCCCTGGAAGTGGCCTTCGGCATTCCGGACTGGGCCACCGGTCTGCTGACCATGGCAGTGATCGGGCTGGTGGTGCTGGGCGGCATCCAGCGTATCGGCAAGGTGGCTGCCACCCTGGTGCCCTTTATGTGCCTGGCCTACCTGGTGGCCTCGGTGGTGGTGTTGGCGGTGCACGCCGAGGCGATTCCCGGCGCCTTCGCGTTGATCTTCACCCATGCCTTCACGCCCGTGGCGGCCACCGGCGGTTTTGCCGGTGCGACGGTGCTCGCCGCCCTGCGCTACGGGGTGGCGCGCAGCATCATTTCCAACGAGGCCGGCCTGGGCACGGCCGGTATCGCCCAGGCGGCCGGTACCACCGACAGCGCGGTGCGTTCGGGCCTGATCGGCATGCTCGGGACCTTTATCGACACCTTGGTCATCTGCAGCCTGACCGGGCTGACGATCATCTGCTCCGGCGCCTGGACCAGTGGGCTGAGCGGCGTGGCCATGTCATCGGCGGCCTTCGAGTCGGCCATGCCGGGCGTGGGGCATTACATCCTGTCGCTGACCCTGGTGGTGTTCGCCTTCACCACCATCCTCGGCTGGAGCTATTACGGCGAGCGCTGCTGGGAATACCTGGCGGGTACCCGCGCGATCCTGCCCTTTCGTTTGCTCTGGGTCGCCTTGATTCCGCTGGGGGCCATGGTGCAGTTGGATCTCGTCTGGCTGCTGGCCGACACCCTGACGGCGCTGATGGCGTTGCCGAACCTGCTGGCCCTACTGCTGCTCAGCCCGGTGGTGGTGCGCCTGACCAACGATTTTTTTGCCGGGCGCAAGGCCACCCTGTATTACCCCTGAGGGCAGGCTGAACGCCCAGGGCCTGTGGATACGGTGCGTACGTGGCCAGTGTCCACAGGTCCTGGTGGGTGATAGGCGGATCCTTGCATCCGTGCTTAACTTCCACCCCCTTACCTCACTCCTGCAAGGATTCAGTTCATGGCTCAAGTCACCCTGCGCGGTACCCCGATCCAAGTCGAGGGCCAACTGCCGCAAATCGGCCAACAGGCGCCGGCGTTCAGCCTGGTGGGCAGCGCGCTGCAAGACGTGGCCCTGGCCAGTTTTGCCGGCAAACGCAAAGTGCTGAACATTTTCCCCAGCGTCGACACCCCGACCTGCGCCACCTCGGTACGCAAGTTCAACGCCGAAACCAGCCAGCTGGAGAACACCGTGGTGCTGTGCATTTCGGCCGACCTGCCGTTCGCCCAATCGCGCTTCTGCGGCGCCGAAGGCCTGGAAAACGTCACCAACCTGTCGACCATGCGCGGTGCCGACTTCCTGCAGCAGTACGGCGTCGCCATCGCCAACGGCCCACTGGCCGGCGTCGCCGCCCGTGCGGTGGTGGTGCTGGACGAGCAGGACAAGGTATTGCACAGTGAGCTGGTGGCCGAGATCGGTAACGAACCGGACTACGCCGCGGCGCTCGCCACCCTGAAGTAACATTTGCTCTCCCTGGCGCGCCGGGGCGCGACTGCCGACGGCCTGCCTTGCAGGCCGTTTTTCTTTGCTGCATGTTTCCACGGCAGGCAACGTCCTTCCGTCGACAGCCCCGCGGCGGGACGCCAAATGGCGCCTGGCGAGGCCTATCGGCCTGGTTGGCTGTGAGCATTCAGCGTTTTTTATTGTGCGTCAGTGGCTTAGCCGGCTCAGCCTTGAGTAAATGACCGGTAAAGAGCCTTTGCATCGTCATCCACACTGCTTATCGTGCACGCTCTCAAAGGAAATGATTGCGCACCATGGCCGAATTGATCGAAAACTCCTCACCACCCCGCATGGCCGCTCGCTCGCGACGCGGGTTGCTGATCCTGTCGCTGCTCGTCGTGGCCGCTGCCTTGGGCTGGTGGCTGTGGCCCGTCTCGGCGCCGCCCAAGGATGCCGAGCGTGACGGCGGCTGGGGTCGCGACGCCGGTCCGGTGCCGGTGCGGGTCACCAGTGTCACCCAGGGTGATTTCGCCATCGAACTCAAGGCCCTGGGCACCGTGACCGCGTTGAATACGGTCAATGTTCGCAGCCGGGTGGACGGCGAACTGGTCAAGCTGCTGTTCGAGGATGGCCAGCGGGTCAAGGCCGGCGACCTGTTGGCGCAGATCGACCCGCGGGCCTACGAGGTGGCCTTGCTACAGGCCGAGGGCACGCTGGGGCAGAACCAGGCGCAGCTGCGCAACGCCGAGATCGACCTGGCCCGTTACAAGGGCCTGTACGCCGAGGATTCGATCGCCAAGCAAACCCTGGATACCCAGGAAGCCCTGGTCAACCAATACCGCGGCACCGTCAAGAGCAATCAGGCGGCGGTGGCCGAGGCGCGGCTGAACCTGGAGTTCACCCGTATTCGCGCGCCGATCGCTGGCCGCCTGGGATTGCGCCAGGTCGATGTCGGCAACCTGATCAGCGCGGGCGATACCACGCCCCTGGTGGTGATCACCCAGGTGCAACCGATTTCGGTCACCTTCACCCTGGCCGAAAACGAGCTGGCCGCGGTCCTGGCCCGGGTGCGCGCCAACGCGCAACTGCCGGTGCAGGCCCGCGACCGCAGCGAAAAACTGGTGCTGGCCGACGGTGTGTTGCAGAGCCTGGACAACCAGATCGATATCGCCACCGGCACCCTGAAGTTCAAGGCGCGCTTCGCCAACGCCGACGAAAGCCTGTTCCCCAACCAGTTCGTCAACGTGCGACTGCGTGTGGACACCCGTCAGAACGCCACGCTGATTCCTTCGGCGGCCCTGCAGTTCGGCTCGCGAGGGGCTTTTGTGTTCGTCCTCGACGCGGACAACAAGGTCAGCGTGCGTCCGGTGGGCGTCGGTGCCAGCGATGGCGCGACCACCCTGATCACCGAGGGCCTGAGCCTGGGTGAACGCCTGGTGCTGGAAGGCACCGACAAGCTCAAGGAAGGCAGCGTCGTGCACATCATCAGCGATCCGGCCACCGCCCCGGTGGCCGCACAGGTACCGCCGCGGGCCGGCGCATGAACGTGTCGCGCCTGTTCGTCCTGCGGCCGGTCGCGACCACGCTGATCATGGTGGCGATCTTCCTCAGCGGCCTGATCGCCTACCGGCTGTTGCCGGTGTCGGCCTTGCCCGAGGTGGACTACCCGACCATCCGCGTGCTCACTCTCTATCCCGGCGCCAGTCCGGAAGTGATGACCAGCGCCGTGACCGCGCCGCTGGAGCGCCAGTTCGGGCAGATGCCGGGCCTCAAGCAGATGTCCTCGACCAGCTCCGGCGGCGCCTCGGTGATCACCCTGCGCTTTACCCTGGAAGTCGACCTCGAGGTGGCCGAGCAGGAAGTGCAGGCCGCGATCAATGCGGCGAGCAACCTGCTGCCCAACGACCTGCCGGCGCCCCCGGTGTACAACAAGGTCAACCCGGCCGACACGCCGGTGCTGACCCTGGCGATCAGTTCCGCGACCCTGCCGCTGACCGAGGTCCACGACCTGGTCGATACCCGCATGGCGCAGAAGATCGCGCAGATCAGCGGTGTCGGGCTGGTCAGCCTGTCCGGTGGGCAACGCAAGGCCGTGCGTATCCGCGTCGACCCGCAGGCGCTGGCCAGCCATGGCCTCAACCTGGCCGATGTGCGCGCGCTGATCAGCGCGTCCAATGTCAACCAGCCCAAGGGTAACTTCGACGGCCCGACCCGGGTCTCGCAGCTCGATGCCAATGATCAGCTGGAGTCCGCCGAGGCCTATCTGGACCTGGTCCTCAAGTACGAGAACGGCGCCGCGCTGCGCCTGAAGGACGTCTCGACGGTCATCGACGGCGCGGAAAACGAGCGCCTGGCGGCCTGGGCCGACCTGAACCAGACGGTGCTGTTGAGCATCCAGCGCCAGCCCGGGGCCAATGTCATCAAGGTGGTCGAGCGGGTGCAGGCGCTGTTGCCGCAGATCACCGGCGCGCTGCCGGCCAGCATCGAGGTCAAGCTGCTGACCGATCGGACCCAGACCATCCGTGCCGCGATCAGCGATGTCCGCTTCGAGTTGATGCTGGCCATCGGGCTGGTGGTGCTGGTGACCTTTTTGTTCCTGCGCAAATTCTCGGCCACCCTGATTCCGTCGATCGCCGTGCCGCTGTCGCTGATCGGGACCTTCGGGGTGATGTACCTGGCCGGCTTTTCGATCAATAACCTGACCCTGATGGCGCTGACCATCGCCACCGGCTTTGTGGTGGACGATGCCATCGTCATGCTGGAAAACATCGCCCGCCACCTGGAGGAGGGTGAGACGCCGCTCAACGCGGCGCTCAAGGGCGCGCGGCAGATCGGCTTCACCCTGGTGTCGCTGACCTTCTCGCTGATCGCGGTGTTGATCCCGCTGCTGTTTATGTCCGATGTGGTGGGGCGCCTGTTCCGCGAGTTCGCCATCACCCTGGCGGTGGCCATCCTGATTTCCCTGGTGGTGTCGCTGAGCCTCACGCCGATGATGTGCGCGCGCCTGCTCAAGCAGGAGAAGGACGAGGAGCAGGGGCGTTTCTACCGCGCCAGCGGTGCCGTGATCGACCACCTGATTGCCCGTTACGCCGTGGGCCTGCGCTGGGTCCTGCGCCATCAGCCGCTGACCCTGCTGGTGGCCCTGGGCACCCTGGCATTGACCGTGGTGCTTTATCTGGCGGTGCCCAAGGGGTTTTTCCCGGTGCAGGACACCGGGGTGATCCAGGGCATCTCCGACGCGCCCCAGAGCATTTCCTTCGCCGCCATGAGCGCGCGCCAGCAGGACCTGGCGGCGGTCATTCTGCGCGACCCGGCGGTGTCCAGCCTGTCGTCTTATATCGGTGTCGACGGCGACAATGCCACCCTGAACAGCGGCCGCCTGCTGATCAACCTCAAGCCCCATGGCGAGCGCGATGCCGACGCCAGCGAGGTGATCGCTCGCCTGCGTCCGGCGCTGGCGCGGGTCGCCGGTATCCAGCTGTACCTGCAGCCGGTGCAGGACCTGACCATCGAGGACCGGGTCAGCCGTACCCAGTTCCAGTTCAGCCTGGAATCGCCGGACGCCGCACTGCTGGAAGAATGGACGCCGAAGCTGACCGAGGCGCTGCGGCAACAGCCCGAGCTGATCGACGTGGCCAATGACCTGCAGAACCAGGGGTTGCAGGTCTACCTGAACATCGACCGGGACGCCGCCGCGCGCCTCGGGGTCAGCGTCAGCGCCATTGACGATGCGCTGTACGACGCCTTTGGCCAGCGGCAGATCTCGACTATCTACACCCAGGCCAGCCAATACCGCGTGGTGCTGGAAAGCCGCGACGGCGGCCGCATCGGCCCCCAGGCACTGCAGCAGATCCATGTCGCCACCGCGGACGGCCAGCAGGTGCCCCTGGTGTCGCTGGCGCGGGTCGAGGAGCGCGCCGCGGCGCTGGCGGTCAACCACATCGGTCAGTTCCCGGCGGTGACCCTGTCGTTCAACCTGGCCAGCGGCGTGTCCCTGGGCGAGGCGGTGCAGGTGATCGAGCAGGTGCAGCGCGACATCGGCCTGCCGACCGGTATCCAGAGTCACTTCCAGGGCGCCGCCGAGGCCTTCCGCGCCTCGCTGTCGAGCACCCTGCTGCTGATTCTGGCGGCCATCGTGACCATGTATATCGTACTGGGGGTGCTCTACGAGAGTTATGTGCACCCGATCACCATCCTCTCCACCTTGCCTTCGGCCGGTGTCGGGGCCTTGCTGGCCTTGCTGCTGAGCGGCAACGACCTGGGCCTGATCGCCATTATCGGCATCATCCTGCTGATCGGTATCGTCAAGAAGAACGCGATCATGATGATCGACTTCGCCCTGGAGGCCGAGCGGCAGCAGGGCATGACGCCGCACGAAGCGATCTACCAGGCGGCCTTGCTGCGTTTTCGGCCGATTCTGATGACCACCCTGGCCGCGCTGTTCGGTGCCGTGCCGCTGATGCTCGCCTCGGGTTCTGGCGCCGAGTTGCGTCAGCCCCTGGGTCTGGTGATGGTCGGTGGCCTGCTGGTCAGCCAGGTGCTGACGCTGTTCACCACGCCGGTGATCTACCTCTGGTTCGACCGCCTGGCCCGGCGGTTTTCCGGCCAGGGCACGGCGGGAGTGGCGTTGTGAACACCGCTATCGGCGGCGCTGGCCGCTTGCCCAGGCGGCCCGCCAGATGAACCTCTCCGCGCCCTTTATCGCCCGTCCGGTGGCGACCCTGTTGCTCAGCCTGGCGATCATCCTGCTCGGCGCCGTCAGCTTCGGCCTACTGTCGGTGGCGCCGCTACCGAAGATGGATTTTCCGGCCATCGTGATCGACGCCAACCTGCCGGGCGCCAGCCCGCAGGTGATGGCGTCCAGCGTGGCCACCCCGCTGGAGCGGGCGCTGGGCAGCATCGCCGGGATCAGCGAGATGACCAGCCGCAGCAGCCAGGGCAATACCCGGATCATTATCCTGTTCGACCTCGGCCGCCAGGTCGACTCCGCCGCGCGGGAAGTGCAGGCGGCCATCAACGCGGCGCGCAACCTGTTGCCCAGCGGCATGCGCAGCATGCCAACCTACCGCAAGTTCAACCCCTCCCAGGCGCCGATCATGGTGCTGTCGCTGACCTCCAAGGTGCTCAGCAAGAGCCAGCTGTACGATGTCGCCTCGACCGTGCTGGCGCAGAAACTGTCGCAGGTCAGCGGGGTCGGCGAAGTGCAGATTGGCGGCAGCTCCCTGCCGGCGGTGCGGGTGGCCCTGGAGCCGCGCCTGCTCGACCAGTACGGCATCGCCCTGGATGAGGTACGCAACGCCATCGTCCAGGCCAGTGTCGACCGGCCCAAGGGCATGCTCGAGGACGACCAGCGGCATTGGCAGATCCAGGCCAATGACCAGTTGGAAAAGGCCGACGACTACCGGCCGCTGGTGATCCGTTACCAGAACAACGCGCCGGTGCGCCTGGGCGATGTCGCCGAGGTCAAGGACGGGGTGGAGGACCGCTACAACAGCGGCTTCTACAACGACAACGAGGCGGTGCTGATGGTGATCAACCGCCAGCCCGGTGCCAATATCATCGAGACCACCGAGGATATCCGCGCCGAGTTGCCGGCCCTGCAGGCGGTGATTCCGCCCAGCGTGGAACTGGAAGTGGCGATGGACCGCTCGCCGGTGATACGCGCCACCCTGCACGAGGCCGAGCGCACGCTGCTGATCGCGGTCGGCCTGGTGATCCTGGTGGTATTCGCCTTCCTCGGCCGTTGGCGCGCCGCGCTGATCCCGGCCCTGGCGGTGCCGGTGTCGCTGGTCGGCACCTTCGCGGTGATGTACCTGCTGGATTTCTCGTTGAACAACCTGTCGCTGATGGCGCTGATCATCGCCACCGGCCTGGTGGTGGACGACGCCATCGTGGTACTGGAAAACATCTCGCGGCATATCGAGGCGGGCGACTCGCCGATGGTGGCGGCGTACAAGGGTTCCCAGGAGGTGGGCTTCACCCTGCTGTCGATGAACCTGTCGCTGGTGGCGGTGTTTCTCTCGATCCTGTTTATGGGCGGTATCGTCGGTAACCTGTTCCGCGAATTCTCCATCACCCTGACCGTGGCCATCCTGGTCTCATTGCTGGTGTCGCTGACCTTGACGCCCATGCTCTGCGCGCGCTGGCTGCGCGCCGAAACCGCCGGGCATCGTCCCGGCCCGCTGCAGCGCTTCGGTACGCGGCTGCAGGACCGGGTGGTGGGCGGCTATGCGCGCAGCCTGGACTGGGCCTTGCGCCACTCGGGCCTGACGCTGTTGAGCCTGCTGCTGACCATCGGCTTTAACGTCTACCTGTTTATCGAGGCGCCCAAGACCTTTATGCCGCAGCAGGACACCGGCCAGCTGCTGGGCTTCGTGCGCGGCGACGATGGCCTGTCGTTCCAGGTGATGCAGCCGAAGATGGAGATCTACCGGCGGGCATTGCTGGCCGATCCGGCGATCCACAGTGTCGCCGGGTTTATCGGCGGCACCGGCGGGATCAACAACGCCACCCTGATCATCCGGCTAAAACCCATCGCCGAGCGCGGGGTGTCCTCGCAGCAGGTGATCGACCGCCTGCGCGACACGGTGCCCAAGGTGCCGGGTGGGCGCCTGATGCTGATGTCCGACCAGGACCTGCAGTTCGGCGGTCGTCAGGGCCGCAGCACCGACAACGAGTACGTGCTGCTGGCCAGCGAGCTGAGCGACTTGCGCACCTGGATGCCCAAGGTGCGCGACGCCCTGGCGCGGCTGCCGGAGCTGGCCGATATCGATGCCAACGAAGGCGAGGGGGCCCAGCAGATCAGCCTGGAAATCGACCGCGCCACCGCCCAGCGCCTGGGCGTGGACATGAGCATGGTCACCGCGGTGCTCAACAACGCCTTCAGTCAACGGCGCATCTCGACCATCTATGACCGCCTTAACCAGTACAGCGTGGTCATGGAGATCAACCCCAAGTACGCCGAGTACCCGGAGGCCCTCAACCAGATCCAGCTGATCACCGCCGACGGCGCGCGGGTGCCCTTGTCCAGCTTCGCCCGCTGGACGCGCAGTCTGGAGGAGGACCGGGTGAACCATCAGGGCCAGTTCGCCGCCGAGAGCATCGGTTATTCCCTGGCCGCCGGCGTCACCCCGGACCAGGCCAACCGCGCCATCGCCAAGGCGGTGGCCGAGGTCAACCTGCCCACCGAGGTGCAGGGGTCGATTGGTGGCACCGGCGGCGCTTTCCAGAAGGCCGCCATGGGCCAACCGGTGATGATCCTTACCGCGCTGCTGGTGGTCTACGTGGTGCTGGGGATCCTCTACGAGAGTTATATCCACCCGCTGACCATCCTCTCGACCTTGCCGTCCGCCGGGGTCGGCGCGCTCCTGGCGATCCTGCTGACCGGCGGCGAGTTCAGCTTGATCTCGATGCTCGGCTTGTTCCTGCTGATTGGCGTGGTGAAGAAAAACGCCATCCTGATGATCGACCTGGCGCTGCAACTGGAGCGTAGCGACCGGCTGAGCCCGACCGAATCCATCCGCCAGGCCTGCCTGCTGCGCTTCCGGCCGATCCTGATGACCACCCTGGCCGCCATGCTGGGCGCCTTGCCGCTGCTGCTGGGCACCAGCGAGGGGGCGGAGATGCGTCAGCCCTTGGGCCTGACCATAGTCGGCGGCTTGATCCTCAGTCAGTTATTGACGCTTTACACCACCCCGGTGGTCTACCTCTATCTCGACCGCGCCCGCCACCGGGTCAACCGCTGGCGCGGCGTGCGCACCGATGCCGCCCTGGAAACCCCCGTATGACGTCATTCGCCCTTCGTCCGCTGTGCCTGGCCCTGGCCACCCTGGTTCTGGGGGGCTGCGCCATCGGCCCTGATTACCAGCGTCCGGCGTCGGCACCCGCGGCCCAGTTCAAGCAGGCCGCCGGGTGGAAGGCGGCGGCACCGGCCGATACCCGGCTGCGCGGTGACTGGTGGACGCTCTACGACGACGCCGAACTGAACCAGCTGATGGCCCGGCTGGACGCCAATAACCAGAGCCTGGCCAGTGCCGAAGCCCAGTATCGCCAGGCGCGGTCACTGGCACGGGGCGCGCGGGCGGCGTTTTTCCCGCGTGTGGGCCTGGACAGCGGCATGACCCGGGCCCAGGGCGGCAGCGGCAACCTGAGCAGCAGCGAAGAGGCCAGCCTGGGCGAGTCGAGCAACAGCATTTCGAAAAGCTACGACGCCAGCCTGGGCGTGAGCTGGGAGCTGGATATCTGGGGCAAGCTGCGGCGGCAACTGGAGGCCGACAGCGCCAGCATGACCGCCAGCGCGGCCGACCTGGCCGCGGTGCGCCTCAGCCAGCAATCCGAACTGGCCCGGAGTTACCTGCAACTGCGGGTACTGGATGAGCAGAAGCGTTTGCTCGACGCCACGGTGGCGGCGTATCAGCAGGCATTTCGTATCGCGCAAAACCAGTACAAGGCCGGCATCGTGCCGCGCTCCGACGTGACCCAGGCGATGACCCAGCTCAAGGGCGCCGAGGCCGAGGCGATCGATCTGGAGTACCAGCGGGCCCAGCTGGAGCACGCCCTGGCCGTGCTGGTCGGGGTGGCGCCAGCGGCGTTCGAAGTGAGCGTTCGCGATCAGGTGCCGTCACTGCCGGCGGTGCCCTTGAGCCTACCGTCGAGTCTGCTCGAGCGGCGTCCGGATATCGCCGCGGCGGAGCGCCGGGTCATCGCGGCCAATGCCTCGATCGGCGTGGCCGAAGCGGCCTATTACCCGGACCTGACCCTCTCCGCCAGCGGTGGCTACCGCAGCGGCAGCCTGGACGACTGGATCAGCCTGCCCAACCGGTTTTGGTCGATCGGGCCGCAGTTCGCCATGACGTTGTTCGACGGCGGCCTGATCCGCTCCCAGGTCGAACAGTCCGAATTCCGTTATGACCAGACCGTGGCGGACTACCGGCAAACGGTGCTGGTGGGCTTTCGCGAGGTCGAGGATTACCTGGTGCAGCTGGCGGTCTACGAGCGCGAGGCGCTGGTGCAGCAGCAGGCGCTGGACGCGTCCCGTGAGTCGCTCAAGCTGATTCTCAACCAGTACAAGGCCGGTACCGTGGAATTCACCGATGTGGTCAGCGTGCAGGCCAGTGCGCTGTCCAACGAGCGTACCAGCCTGACCCTGCGAGGCAATCGCCTGACCGCCAGCGTGCAGCTGATCGCCGCCCTGGGTGGCGGCTGGGATCCGGCGGTCGAGGTGCCCCTGCAGCCCAAGGCCGAGGAGTGAACCTAGAGCAACGGTGAAAATGCTCTAGACTGCGCGAGCCAGGACTCAGGGAGAGGCTATGGGCAGGAAACGGATGTTTATCGCGCTGCTGGGTGCACAGCTGCTGCTGGGGTGCATGACGGCGCCAGCGGCGCTCGACGGACAGCGCCTCGCCCAATTGCAGCCGGGCGTCAGCACGTTGTCGCAAGTGGAAGCCTTGATTGGCCTGCTGCCGCGGCGAATCCTGGTATTGCCCTCGGGGGCCACCGAGGTGCACTGGCGAAACCAGGCGCCCCTTGGACCAGGAGGTGAACAGGAGGTCCGCGAAGCCGGCCTGCTGTTTGGCGCCAACGGACGCTTCGAACGCATCCTCAACCTGAAGAATATCCAGCTCTCGGATGAACAATGGCAACGCCTGAGCGCGGTCGGCGTCGAGCCTGTTTCCCCGCGACCAGCGTCGCGCTGACCTCGGAAAGTAGGGCGGTCTCGGCGTGTCGTCCAGCGCCAGCCCGCCGCGGATATCCTGCCCAGGGTGAGCAGGGCGGTATTGTCGACCTTACTCCTGCTGCTTGCGGTTGACCGTCTCGGCGGCCTTGAGCAGCTCGGCACCGATGCTGTCTTCAAATTGCTGCCAAACCGGGCGCATGCTGTCGCGCCAGGCACGGCGTTGTTCGGCGCTGAGGGCCACGACCTGGCTGGCGCCGCTGTCGATCACCCGTTTTCGGTCCTGGGCGTTGCGCGCGGCGGCGGCGTGATTCACCGAAAAGGTGACTTCGTCGATGATCGCTTCGAGTTCCGTGCGCACGCCATGGGGCAGGCCGAACCAGAAGCGCGGGTTGGTGACCAGCATGTAGTCGAGCACCCCGTGATGGGTTTCGGTAATCACCGGTTGCACGCTATACAGGTTCTGGCTGTAGATGTTCGACCAGGTGTTTTCCGCGCCCTGGACCCGGCCGTCCTTGAGCGCAGCGTACAGTTCGCTGAACGGCAGTTTCTGGGTGGTGGCGCCGACCTGGTCGAACTGGGCCTTCAGCACGTCCGAAGGCTGAATCCGGAAACTCAGGCCCGCGGCGTCGGCGGGTGCCGTCAGGGCGCGGGTGGCGGAAAGCTGCTTCATGCCATTGTGCCAATAGGCAAGCCCGAGGATGTTGTGTTTTTCCATCGAGCGCAGCAGCTGGCGGCCTTTGGCGCGCTTCTGGAAACGGTCGACGGCGGCCAGGTCGTCGAACAGAAACGGCAGGTCGAAAATCCGCAGCTGTTGGCTGTAGGTATCGAACTTGGCCAGGGACGGCGCGAGCATCTGCACCTTGCCGTCGAGCAGCGCCTGTAGTTCCTGCTCATCGCCGTACAGGCTGGAGTGGCCGTGCACCTCGACCTTGACCAGGCCGTTCAGGCGCTTTTCCACCAGTTCCTTGAACAGCAGCGCGCCCTGGCCCTTGGGCGTATCGTCGGCCACCACATGGGAAAAGTGGATAACGATGGGGGTGACGGGTTCGGCGGCCTGGGCGTGGTTGAGGAACAGCCCACCCAAGGTGATGAGCAGGAGGTGTTTCAATGACATGCAATAATCCGGGATCAGGTAAGTGGCCCAGGTCGCCAGCACCGTCCGTGCCAACTGACGACCCTGAGCGTTATTTATTCTTGCGGTTGACCATCTCCGCGGCCTTGAGCACATCGCTGCCGATCTCCTGCTCGAACTGTTTCCACACCGGTTGCATGGCCGCGCGCCAGGCTTGGCGCTGATCGTCGGTCAGGAGGATGAGTTCGCTGCTGCCGCTGGCGAGGATCTTCGCGCGATCGGCGGTGTTCTGCGCTTCGGCGGCATTATTCACCGAGAAGGTCACCTCGTCGACAATGGCCTCCAGCTCGACGCGGGTCTGGTGGGGGATGCCGTACCAGAAGCGCGCGTTGGTCACCAGCATGTAATCCAGCGCGCCGTGATTGGTCTCGGTGATAAAGGGCTGCACGCTGTTGAGCTTCTGGCTGAGGATATTCGACCAGGGGTTTTCCGCCCCTTGCACGCGGCCTTCCTGCAAGGCTTTGAAGGCTTCGGCGAACGGCATCTTTACCGCCGTGGCGCCGAGCTGCTTGAACTGCGCCTCCAGTACCGAGGAAGCCTGAATGCGGAAGTTCAGCCCGGCGGCGTCGCCCGGCAGGCGCAGGGCACGGGTCGAAGACAGCTGTTTCATGCCGTTATGCCAGTAGGCCAGGCCGACGATGTCCTGCTTTTCCATGGCGCGCAGCAACTGGCGGCCCTTGGCGCGTTTCTGAAAACGGTTGACCGCCTCCAGGTCGTCGAACAGAAAGGGCATGTCGAAGATCTGCAGCTGCTTGGTGTATTTCTCGAACTTGGCCAGGGATGGCGCGAGCATCTGCACCTCGTTATTGCGCAGCGCCTCCAGTTCGTTGGCGTCGCCGAACAGGGTGGAGTTGGGATAGACCTCGACCTTGACCGCGCCTGGCAGCCGTTCGGCGACCAGTTTCTGGAACAACAGGGCACCCTGGCCCTTGGGGGTGTCATCGGCGACCACATGGGACAGCTTGATCAGGATAGGGGCGTTACCCTCAGCGCTGAGCGCGGGGGTGGACAGCAGGGCAACAGCACAGGACGCCACGGCGGCGATCAACTTCAGCATGGAAAAGCCTTTTGTTATGGGGGCGTGAATAAGAGTCTAGCGCCGCTCGCCTGGCCCCTACGGGCGCCGGCAATACCACTCATCGGTGTTGAACAGACGCGCTCTTGCCGGCATCGTAAGCGAACAGGCAAAAAAGCCTTCAGCTAACGCAATGCCTGTGCCAAGCCTCCCGACTCGCGCCGGCCACGTTTTAGACGTAAAAATGGCGTCAGTTTTACATTGAATTGGCGGATTTACGCCATCGACAAGGGTGCTTTAGGCGGAAAGTCGCCGATCGATCACCGTGCGGGGCCTCGCTCAATCGCTGGCGTTCGACGCCTTGGCGGCGATCCACTGCGACAGGTAACGGGTACTTTTGTGCAGGTGATGACGCAGCATGCTGCCGACAAAATTGCTCAGGCGATTCTGCTCGCGCTGCGCCTGGGCTAGCCGCAGGCGCTCGATCAAGTCACTGCGTTGCGGGCCGGCGGCAAAACGCTGGGCGAGGATGTCCCGGCCGTCCAGCTGCGCGTGACGCCAGCGGTGCGGGTCCTGGTAGAGCGCGACTGCCGCGTCGGCGAAGGCCTCGGGTTCCTCGGCCACGGCGCCGCCCCAGCTCAGTTCGCCGCACATGCCTTCGCTGCCAATCCCGGTGGTCACGCTCGGCGTACCGCAGGCCATGGCGTCCGCCAGTTTGCCCTTGATGCCGGCGCCAAAGCGCAGCGGCGCCAGGCAGACGCGGGCGCTGGCCATCACCTGCCGAGCGTCGTCGGCCCAGCCCAGTACATGGAAGCCCTGTTGCGGGTTGTGCAGGGCGGTGGCCTTGGGCGGCGGATAGGCGCCGTAGATAAGCAGCTGTGCCTGGGGCAGGCGTTGACGGATCAGGGGCCAGAGCAGCTGTTTCAGGCAGAGCACCGCATCCCAGTTCGGCGCGTGGCGGAAGTTACCGATGCTGATAAAGCCGCTGCGTTGGGCGAAGGGCGGGCTGTCGGGGAGCGCTTCGATGCCCATCAGCGGGCAGTAATGCAGCAGGTTGGCCGGGAGCCCGAATTGCTGTTGCAGCAACGCCAATTCAACATCGGAAATCACCAGGCTCAGGTCCGAGCGGTAGATGGCGGCAATTTCCCGTTGCGCCATGTCGCTGGCCGCCATGGCGCCGTAGAGCTCGGCGGGCCGGCTTTTGAGGCTCAGTTGCGGGCGCAGGGGAATGACCGGTTCGCGCTGCGCGGCGCTCCATAGCCGCTGGCGCGCCTCGCGCAGGCTGTGCAGGTCGACCGTGTCCAGCACCCGCAGGGCGTCCGGGCAGGCCCGTTCGACTCGCCAGGCAAACTGCTCTTCGGTGAAGTACCGGTCGAACAGCACCAGGTCGGGCTGCAACTGCGTGACAAACTCATCGAAGCTGTCGCAATTGAGTCGGATCGAGCGTTCTTCCACCCCGAGCGCTGGCAGGTCCGTCCGATGCTCGGACAGCGCCGCGGCGCTGGCGAAGGTCACCCGCCACCCCTGGGCGCGGAACAATTCGATCAACTCCAGCATGCGGCTGCCTGCCGCCGAGGAACGGGGTTCGGGCCAGACATAACCGATGATCAGGACGTTGTGCAGGGGAGCGGGCATGGGCAGTACGCAAAGGCAATCGCGGGACGGGCGCACCCTGCGAGTGTAGAGGAGCGGGCGGTGCCCAGCCGCCACTCGGGTCGAGCGGTCACTGGGCCAGCGGACCGCCGGGTTATCAGTCAGCGCAGCGGTCGGGCATCCGGTGTCAGTAAGTGCCCATATAGTCGCGTTTGCCCACGTCCAGGCCGTTATGACGCAGCAGCGCATAGGCGGTGGTGACATGGAAGAAAAACTGCGGCAGGCCGTAGCTCAGCAAATAGGCCTGGCCGGTAAAACGCTTTTCCTTGGGCGTGCCGGGGCGGGTGATGATCTCGCGTTGTTCCTGGCCGTCGATCTGCGCCGAGCTAAGCTCGCCGATAAAGGCCAGGGACTTGGCCAGCAGGGCTTGCAGGTCGGCAAAGGTCTGCTCATTGTCCTCGAACTTGGGGACCTCCACTCCGGCCAGACGGGCACTGACGCCACGGGCGAAGTCGGCGGCGATTTGCACCTGGCGCACCAGCGGGAACATGTCCGGGAACAGGCGGCTGTGCAGCAGTGCATCCGGGGCGATCTGCTTGGCCGTGGCATGGGCTTCGGCCTTGTTCAGCAGGGCGCTCAAGCTGTTGAGCATCTGTTGGAAAACCGGAACGGAGGCGGCGTACAGGGAAATGGTCATGGGCGATCCTGGCTGGGTAAAAAAACAATTATACCGCCGTGCAGGCCATTACTCTTCGATCATTTCCCGAACCTTGCGGGTCAGGCTGTCCAGGGTAAAGGGTTTGCTGACCATCTGCATGCCCGACTCGAGAAAGCCCCCACGCACCGCGGCGTGTTCGGCGTAACCAGTGATAAACAGCACCTTGAGGTGAGGGCGGACCTGCTGGGCGATTTCCGCCAATTGCCGACCGTTCATGCCCGGCAGGCCTACGTCGCTGATCAGCAGGTCGATGCGCTGGCTGGCGTCGTTAAGGATCGGCAGCGCTTCGCTGGCCTCCGCAGCCTCGACGAAGTGGTAGCCCAACTCGCGCAGCACCTCGCTGACCAGCAGCCGCACCGCCTGATCGTCTTCGACCACCAGCACGGTTTCGCCGGACCGCGCATAGAGGGGCGCGACCGTGGGAATGCCAGACTCGCCGAGACGGGTGCCGCGAAAACGCGGCAGGAAGAGGCGCACCTGGGTGCCCTGGCCAACGCTGCTGTGGATGCCGACGTGGCCGTTGGACTGTTTGACAAAGCCATAGATCATCGACAAGCCAAGGCCGGTGCCCTGACCAATGGGCTTGGTGGTGAAAAACGGGTCGAAGGCCCGGGCGATCGTGGCCGGGTCCATGCCGATGCCGTTGTCGCTGACACTCAATACCACGTACTCGCCAGGCGCCAGGTCCTTCGGGGTGTCGGGGGCGTGCTCGTCGAACAGGCGGTTGGCGGTTTCCACCGTCAACAAGCCGCCAAGCGGCATGGCGTCGCGGGCATTGATGACCAGGTTGAGCAGGGCGCTTTCCAGTTGGTTGGGGTCTGCTTCAGCAGTCCACAGGTCGTCGCACAGACAGATCTTCATCACGATGCTTTCGCTGAGGGTACGCCGCAGCAGGTCCTGCATGGAGGTCACCAGCTTGTTCATGTCCACCGGCTTGGCATCCAGTGACTGTCGGCGTGAAAACGCCAGCAGGCGGTGGGTCAGGCCCGCCGCGCGGTTGGCGGACGTCACCCCCAGGTCGATCAGGCTGTCCAGGTCGTTCAGCCGACCACTGGCCACCCGCCGCCTGAGCAATTCCAGGCTGCCGATGATGCCGGTCAACATATTGTTGAAATCGTGGGCGATGCCTCCGGTCAACTGACCGACCGCTTCCATTTTCTGCGACTGGCGCAACGCCTCTTCGTTACGGCGCAGCTCTGTGGTGCGCTGTTCGACCTGGGCTTCCAGCGTTTCGTTGAGTTGACGCAACTCCGCTTCGGCCAGCTTGCGCGCGGTGATATTGGACGACACGCCGACCAGCGAGCTGACCCGGCCCTCGGCATCGCGCAGGGCACGGGCGCAGACATCCAGCCAATGCTCGCTGGCGTCGGGCCAGAGGCTGCGGTACTCGATCAGCAGGTCATCGCCTGACGCCAGGCTGTGCCGCAGCGACGCCTCCAGACGCGTGCGGTCCGCGGGATGGGCGCAATCGAGCAGGGCCTGGTAGCTGAACGGCTGCTCGCTCTGCAAACCGAAATGCGCCTTGCAACTGGCCGAGGTGGTCAGCCGTTGCTCCGGCATGTCCAGCTGCCAGGCCCCCAGTTTTCCGGCCTTGAGCGCATTCTGCAGGCGCTGCTCGCCGTCGCTCAGTTCTTCCAGGTGGGCGCGGGCCTGGTACTGCCGGCGGCGACCGCGAATGGCGGCACGAATGACACTGACCAAGGTGGTGGGATGGAAAGGCCGCTCCAGAAAGGTGACATTGCCCAGCAGCTCACCCAAGCGGGCCGCCACGGGGTTGCGCTCCGGGCCGCCGCCATGGTGGGTGAGCAACACGATGGGCAAATCCGACCACGCCGGTTGCCGCTCCAGCAGGTCGGCCAAGGGCTTGAGGTTGCTGGTCTGCAAGGCTTCGTCGGCGATCACCGCCAGCCCAGCGCCGCGCTCCACTTCCAGGCACAGCGCCGAGAGGTCGGCGGCAATCAGTGCGCTGTAGCCGGCCTCCTGCAGAATCATCAGGGCAATCTGTCCGTCGCGGCCGTTGGGCGCCAGAAGGATGGCGCGCTCGGAGAACGGCGCGCTGCTTTTCAAAAGACCTCATCCGAGAGCAAGGGATGGCCTTCCCCCGAGTAGGTGGGGACGCCCCGCAGCACGCCCTGGAAGGCGCTCAACGGCGCGCCGATACGCAATCCGGTGGGGCCGCCGATACGGTACTCGCGAATGGTCGATTCGTGGCTGCCGGTGCGTTTTTTGATCACCGAGATGGCTCGTCGCACCTCGCCCAGCGCTTCGAAATAACGCAGCAGGATGACCGAGTCGGCCAGGTAGGTGATATCGATGGGGGCCTTCATGTCCCCCACCAGCCCATGCTGGGCCACCGTCATAAAGGTGGTGGCGCCCTGGCGATTGAGGTATTGCAGCAGCTCGTGCATATGCAGGATCAAGGCGTTTTCTTCTGGCATGGCCGCCTGATAGCCATTAAGGCTGTCGATCACCACCGTCTTGATCTGTTGCCCGTCCACGCAGCCGCGCACGCGGTGGGAGAATTCCCCGGGTGAGAGCTCCGCGGCATCCACCTGCTCGATCAGCAAATTGCCGCTGTCGAGCAGTTCCTGCAAGTCGATGCCCAGGGTTTTCATGCGGGCGAACAGCAGGCCCAGCTCTTCGTCAAAGATAAACAGTGCGGCTTTCTCACCGCGGGCGATGGCGGCCACCACAAAAACCATGATCAGCAGCGACTTGCCGGTACCGGCCGGGCCCAGGATCAGTGTGCTGGAACCGCTGTCGATACCGCCACCGAGCAGCGCGTCGAATTCCGGGATATTGCTGGTCAGCGTCCGGCGGGTATAGGGCGTGCGGTGTTCGGCGGCGACCAGGCGCGGGAACACCACGATACCGTGCTGGCTGATGATGAAGTCGTGATAGCCCCCGCGGTACTTCTGCCCGCGAAATTTGACGATGCGCAGGCGGCGACGCTCGGCGCCGTAACCCGGGGTCATTTCCTCCAGGCGAATCACCCCATGGGCGACGCTGTGCACGGTCTTGTCCAGCGCTTCGGTGGTGAGGTCGTCGAGCAGCAGCACTGTGGTGCCGTAGCGGGTGAAGAAATGCTTGATCGCCAGGATCTGGCGCCGGTAACGCAACGAGCTCTGGGCCAACAGGCGAATTTCCGAGAGGCTGTCGAGTACCACCCGTTTCGGTTGAATGCGCTCGATGGCATCGAATATCTGCCGCGTGGTCTCGCCCAACTCCAGGTCGGACGAGTACAACAGGCTCTGCTGCTGATCGGCATTGAGCAGGCTTTCCGGAGGCGTCAGTTCGAAGATGACGATCTCCTCGGGCAGGGTCCAGCCGTGGGACAGGGCGCCCTCGCGCAACTCGCGTTCGGTTTCCGAGAGGGTGATATACAACGAGCGCTCGCCCTGGGCGGCACCCGCCAACAGAAACTGCAACGCGGCGGTGGTTTTCCCGGTCCCGGGTTCGCCTTCCAGCAGAAAGACGTGCTCGCGCGACAGGCCCCCGGACAGGATGTCATCCAATCCGTCGATACCGGTTTGTGCTTTTACTGTCGTCAAATCAGAAGTCTCGTATTGCCAAAAAAGGTGGCAAAGCGCTCGGATCGGTTGCGGCGATAGCGCAACAGGCGGCGTACATTACCGGGCAAGGCATGGGACTGTCGTAGAGGCGGGGATGCATGCAGGCTGATCGCCGACTTCTGCAACAGGATCATCAGGCACTTACCGAATAACTGACCGAATGACTGTTACGGGGTTCCAAAAAAAAAGACCTTGGCCCGGCGCCTTGCGCCTTTCGGACGCTGGCCGCGCCCGGTTCCAGGGGCTGCTGCCACGGCGACGCAGACGGCCTCGGCGCGTGGTTGCGCGGTTTTTTCCAGGCCAAAAAAAGCCCCGTGGTCCAGGAACGGAGGGTCACGGGGCGCAGTGTCGGCAGTGGGCCGACCAGGGGAAAATGGGGGACGGTCAGCCAGGCACTTGCCAGCCACCGCCCAAGGTTTTGTAGATCGCCACGATGCCTCGGTACAGTTGCACCTCGGCCTGTGCCTGGGCGTCCTCGGCGGCCAGGCGCTCGCGCTCGGCGTCGAGTAACACCAGGAAGTCCACCGTGCCTTCGCGGTAGCGGATGGCGGCTTGTTCGGCCGCGGCGCGACTGGCCGCGCTTTGGCGCTGAAGCGCCTGCAGCCGCTGCTGATCCTGAGCATAATCGTTGAAGGCGTTTTCCGATTCCTCCAGGGCCAGTAGCACCTGCTGGTCGTACCCCGCCAACGCCGCATCGGCCTCGGCGCTGGCACCGCGGATGCGCGCACGCACACTGCCCAAGTCCAGCGCCGCCCAGCTCAGGGTCGGGGCCAAGCCCCAGGCCTGGGTGGCAGAGGAACCGATGGCCGAGCCACGCCCGGCGGTGAAACCGAGAAAACCACTGAGGCTGACTCGCGGGAACAGGTCGGCGGTCGCCACGCCGATGTTTGCCGTGGCGGCGGCCAGCTGGCGTTCGGCGCCACGGATATCCGGGCGGCGGCGCAGCAGTTCGCCCGGGTCGCCGATCGGCAGGGCCTTGCTGATGGCCGGCAGGTCACGGGCCCGCAGGTCGATATCCAGCTCCGCTGGACGCTGGCCGAGTAGGGTGGCGATGCGCGTGCGCGCTCGATTTTCCTGGGCCTGCAACTGCGGCAAGGTGGCTTCGGTGGCGGCCAGACGGCCGTCGGCACGCAGTACATCCAGCTCGCTGCCGATGCCGGCGTCCTGCAGCCGCTCGGTCAGGCCACGGGACTCCTGCTGGTTCTTCAGGTTGCTGCGGGCGATGCGCTCGCGCAACTGAGCGCCGCGCAGTTCGCCGTAGGCATCCACCAGCTCGGCGATCAGGCTCACCTGCAACTGGTCGAGCTGGGCCTGGGCGACCTGCTCCTGGGCGTCGCTGGCTTCCAGCTGGCGTTGAATACGCCCGAACAGGTCTACTTCCCAGAGCATGTCCAGGCCCAGGTCGTAGCGCTCCTGACTGACCCGTTGTTCGGTGACGCCGGGCTGCTGGCCCTTGCCGTGCTCACTGGAGAGACGGCTGGTGACTGTCGGCAGGCGATCGTTGGCCAGGTCGTCGCGCACCGCCCGGGCCGCCCGCAGCCGGGCATAGGCCTGGCGCAGTTCACGGTTTTCCTGCAGCGAGCGCTGGACCAGCTGGTTGAGGACCGGGTCCTCGAACTGCTGCCACCAGCTGGTTTCGAAGCGGCTGCGGTCATGGCTCGACGCCTCGGCACTGAGCACCCGGACGGGGGCCGTCGCCGGTGCCTGGTAGTCCGGGCCCACCGCGCAGGCGGTCAAGGCCAGGTACAGCGGCGCCAGCGCGAGGAGGGGAGTTGTCAATTTCATGCGTGCACCTCACCCAGGGACTGACGTTTTTTCGCAGCGTTTATTTCACGCTTCTCGACGAACTTGCGAATCAGGACAAAGAACACCGGGGTCAGCAACAGGCCGAAGAAGGTCACCCCGAGCATGCCGCTGAACACCGCCACGCCCATGGCATGGCGCATCTCGGCACCGGCGCCACTGGAGAACACCAGGGGTAGCACACCCATGATAAAGGCGAAGCTGGTCATCAGGATCGGCCGCAACCGCAGCCGGCAGGCTTCCAGCACCGCACTGACCGGGTCCAGGCCTTCCTCCTGTTTCTCCTTGGCGAATTCGACGATCAGGATGGCGTTCTTGCACGCCAGTCCGACCAGTACGATCAAGCCGATCTGGGTAAAGATATTGTTGTCGCCGCCGGTCAGGATCACCCCGGCGATGGCCGACAACAGCGTCATGGGCACGATCAGGATCACCGCCAGCGGCAGGCTCCAGCTTTCGTACTGGGCGGCCAGCACCAGAAAGGCCAGCAGCACGCAGAGCGGAAAGACGAAGATCGCGCTGTTGCCGGCGAGGATCTGCTGGTAGGTCAGCTCGGTCCACTCGAAGCTCATGCCGTTGGGCAGTTCTTCCTTCAGCAGCTTGGCAATGGCCGCCTCGGCCTGGCCGGAACTGAACCCCGGGGCCGCCGCACCGTTGATTTCCGCGGTGAGAAAGCCGTTGTAATGCATCACCCGGTCCGGACCGGCGCTGGGAGTGACATTAAGGAAGGCCGACAGCGGCACCATTTCCCCGCGATTGTTGCGCACCTTGAGTTGGCCGATCTGTTCCGGTTCCAGGCGGAACTCCTGCTCGGCCTGCACATTGACCTGGTAGGTGCGCCCGAAGCGGTTGAAATCGTTGGCGTACAAGGAGCCCAGGTAGATCTGCATGGTGTCGAAGATGTCGCTGATGGCCACGCCATGGGTCTTGGCCTTGTCACGGTCGATGGCGGCGTCGATCTGCGGCACGTTGACTTGATAGCTGGTGAACACCGACATGGGGTCCAGTTCCGGCAATTGACGGGCCTTGGCCAGGACATTCTGGGTCTGCACGTACAGTTCCTCATACCCCAGGTTGCCACGGTCCTGGACCTGCAGGCGGAAGCCGCCGATGGTCCCCAAGCCCTGCACCGGTGGTGGCGGGAAAATGGCGATAAAGGCGTCCTGGATGGCGCCGAACTGGCCATTGAGCTCGGCGGCGATGGCCGCCGCGGACTGGTCATCCGCGGTACGTTCGTCGAAGGCCTTGAGGGTCACGAAGACGATGCCGCTGTTCGGGCTGTTGGTGAAGCCGTTGATCGACAGCCCGGGAAAGGCCACGGTATTGGCGACGCCCGGGTGCTTGCCGGCAATTTCCGACATGTGCTTGATCACCGCCTCGCTACGGTCGAGGGTCGCGGCATCCGGCAGCTGGGCGAACGCCACCAGGTACTGTTTGTCCTGGGAGGGCACAAAACCGCTGGGTGTGGTGGCGAAGCCCAGGTAGGTCAGCCCCATCAAGCCGGCGTATAGCACCAAGGCAATCGAGCTGCCGCGCAGCACGCGCTTGACGGTGCCGACATAACCCCGACTGGCGCGATCGAAGAAGCGGTTGAAGGGCTTGAACAGCCACCCGCCGAAGAGGCGGTCGAGTACCCGCGAAAAACGGTCCTTGGGGGCATGGTGGTCCTTGAGCAACACCGCGGCCAGGGCCGGGGAGAGGGTCAGGGAGTTGATCGCCGAGATCACCGTGGAAATGGCGATGGTCAGCGCGAACTGCTGGTAGAACTGCCCGGTGAGCCCGGAGATAAAGGCGGTGGGCACGAACACCGCGCACAGCACCAGGGCCGTGGCGACGATCGGCCCGGTCACTTCCTTCATCGCCTGCTTGGTCGCGTCGACCGGCGACTTGCCCAGGCCGATATTACGTTCGACGTTCTCTACCACCACGATGGCGTCGTCCACCACGATGCCGATCGCCAGCACCAGGCCGAACAGCGACAGGGCATTGAGCGAGAAGCCGAACATATGCATCACGGCGAAGGTGCCGATCAGCGAGACCGGGACCGCCGCCAGGGGAATGATCGAGGCGCGCCAGGTCTGCAGGAACAGGATGACCACCAGCACCACCAGCACCAGGGCCTCGAGCAGGGTGTGTACCACCGCCTCGATGGAGCCGCGGACGAAGATGGTCGGGTCATAGACGATTTCGTAGTCCACGCCCTGAGGGAAGCTCTGTTTCAGTTCGGCCATGCGGCCACGCACCGCATCGGAAATTTCGATGGCGTTGGAGCCGGGGCGCTGGAAGATCGGGATGGCCACGGCAGGCTTGTTGTTCAGCAGCGAGCGCAGGGCGTACTGGCTGGAGCCCAACTCGATGCGCGCGATGTCCTTCAGACGGGTGATTTCGCCCTGTTCACCGGCGCGGACGATGATGTTCTCGAACTCTTCCTCGGTAATCAGGCGGCCCTGGGTGTTGATCGACAGCTGGAAACTGTTGCCCCCCTCGCTGGGCGGCGCGCCCAGCGAACCGGCTGCGACCTGGCGGTTCTGCTCGCGGATGGCGGCGACCACGTCGCTGGCGGTCAGGTTGCGCGACGCCACTTTGCTGGGATCCAGCCACACGCGCAGCGAGTAGTTGCCCAGGCCGAACAGCTGCACGTCGCCGATGCCGTCCAGCTTCGCCAGCTCGTCCTTGATATTCAGGGCGGCGTAGTTGGACAGGTAAAGCATGTCGTAACGGTCATCCGGCGAGGTCAGGTGCACCACCATGGTCAGGTCGGGCGAGGCCTTGTCGACGGTCACGCCCAGGCGCTGCACCTCGGTGGGCAGGGTGGGCATGGTGCGGGTCACGCGGTTCTGCACCTGCACCTGGGCATTGTCCAGATCCGTGCCCAGGGCAAAGGTGATGGTCAGGGTCAGCTTGCCGTCGGCAGTGCCCTGGGATGACATGTAGAGCATGCCCTCCACACCGGTGATCGCCTGTTCCAGGGGCGAGGCGACGGTTTCGCCGATCACCTTGGGGTTGGCGCCCGGGAAGGACGCGCGGACCACCACGGTGGGCGGCACCACTTCCGGGTATTCGCTGATCGGCAACTGGAACAGCGAGATGGCGCCGCCGATCAGAATGATCAGCGACAGCACCGCGGCGAAGATCGGCCGCTGAATGAAAAATTGGGAGAAATTCATCGGTTCTGTTCCTTAACCGCGAGGGGCGCTGGTGCGAGTGTCGGCTTTCTGCACCACCCGCGGCGGATTGGCCTGCTCGACTGCCTTGCGTTCCTCGGCCAGGGCGGCCAGGGTCTTCGGGTCGGCCATGGGCACGTCCTCGGCTTTGACCGGCATGCCCGGTCGGACGCGCTGGAGCCCCTTGACCACAATGCGTTCGTTTTCCGCCAGGCCCTTGCGCACGATGCGCAAGCCTTGCAGCTTGGGACCCAGCTCGACGGCGCGGTAATCCACCTGGCCCTCGGCGTCGACCACCAGGACGAATTTTTTGCCCAGGTCGGTACCGACCGCCTCGTCGTTGATCAGTACCGCCGGGTAGGTCGCACTGCCGACCAGCTTCAGGCGTGCGTACAGGCCGGGGGTGAAGCGCCCGTCCTGGTTGTCGAACACCGCGCGGCCGCGGATGGTGCCGGTCTGCGGGTTGACCTGATTGTCGACGAAGTCCATCTGCCCCAGGTGCGGGTGGCCGTTTTCGTTGGACAAGCCGAGGTAGACCGGGCTGCTCTGGCCGCGCTGGCCCTGGCGGCTCAGCTCGCCGTATTTGAGGTAAACGCGCTCATCGGCGTCGAAATAGGCGTAGACCTTGTCGGTCGACACCAGGCGGGTCAGCAGGGTCTGGCCGGCATTGACCAGGTTACCGGCGGTGATTTCCGCGCGGCTGACCTGACCGTCGATGGGGGCGGTGACCCGGGTGAAGCTCAGGTCGAGGCGCGCGGCTTCCAACTGCGCCTGGATCGCTGCCACACCGGCGCGGGCTTCCTGGGCCGCGCTGGCGCGGGCGTCGGCCAGCTCGGCGGAGATGGCATTGCTGGCGCGCAGACGTTCGCCGCGGCGGGCCTCGTTCTCGGCGCGGCCCAAGGCGGCGCGCACCTGCTGCAGCTGCGCCTCCAGGCCACGCACCGTGGCCTCGAAGGGGCGTGGGTCGATCTGGAACAGCAAGTCGCCTTTTTTCACCCGCGAGCCTTCGGTAAAGGCCACCTTGTCGATAAAGCCGGACACCCGCGGCCGTACGTCCACCGCCTCCGGTGCCTCCAGGCGGCCGGTCAGCTCGTCCCATTCATTGATCGGTTGCCGCAGCACCTGGGCCACGCTGACCGGTGCCGCACCCGGCGGAGCACTGGCCTGGGGCTCGGGGCCGCAGCCGCCCAGCACCAGCACGGCGGCCAGGGCCAGGGGAAAACGCAAAGGGAAAAGGGACTGCTCCATGGGGGGACTCCGCAACTCAGCTGTAACGATGGGCGGAGTCTGCTGCGGCGCCTGGGGAACGGGCGAATCGAATGACACGAATATGGCTATCGATGCAACTGATGATAGTAGGGTACGGCATGGGTATCGCTGCGCTCCACCTGCGTGGCCCGCCCCATCCTACCTGTGACCTACCTGTGGCGGGCGCTGGCGAGAATCAGCATCAGCATATCGGGCTCTGTAGGATGGCGTTGAGCGCAGCGATACCCATCGCCGGGGGCGGTTGCGGGCGGGCGCGTCGAAAAAGGCGGCCCATCAATAGATGACGCGGTCACAGGCTGGGTGGATTGGCTGGGGAGCGGCGTGGGTATCGCTTAGCTCCACCTACGCGGCCCGCCCCATCCTATCTGTGACGGGCGCTGGCGCGGAGCCTCTAGGCCAGACTGTCCGGATCGCCGATAAACATCTGGATGCGCGAACGCAGCCAGCGCTCGGCAGGGTCATTGTCCTGGGCGCCGCGCCAGGCCATGGACAATTCGAAGGATTGGGTCTCGATGGGCAGATCTTCGGCACGTAGGCCACCGCCGGCGATCAGCACCTCGGCGGCATAGTCCGGGACCGTGGCGACGATATCGGTGCCGGCGAGCAAGGTCCCCAAGCCATTGAACTGGGGCACGGCCAGCACCACCTTGCGCGTCTTGTCGATCTTCGCCAGTTCGTCATCGATAAAGCCGCCCAGGTCGCCGGCGAACGAGACCAGGGCATGGGGGCGGGCGCAATAGTCGTCGAGGCTCAGGCGCCCGGGCACCGAGTCGGCCCGCAGCAGCCGGGGGCGACTGCGCCTGAGGGTCTTGCGCTTGGCATTGGCCGGCAGTTCCTCGGTATAACTGACCCCCACCGAGATCTCGCCGGAGGCCAACAGGCCATGCATCAGCAAGTAGTTGGCCCGGCGCACCACCAGCACCACGCCGGGCGCCTCGGCGCGGATACGCCGCAGCAAGGGCGGTAGCAGGGCGAACTCGACGTCATCCGACAGCCCGACGCGGAACACCGTTTGGGCGGTGGCCGGGTCGAAGGCCTGGGCCTTGCTGACGGCAGTGGAAATCGAGTCGAGTGCCGGTTGCAGCAGCAGAAAGATTTCCTGGGCGCGGGGCGTCGGCTCCATGCTGCGGCCGGTGCGGACGAACAGCGGGTCGTCGAACAGGCTGCGCAGGCGTGACAACGCCGCGCTGATCGCCGGCTGGCCGAGAAACAGCTTTTCCGCGGCGCGGGTCACGCTGCGCTCGTGGATCAGCGTCTCGAACACGATCAGCAAGTTGAGGTCGACACGGCGCAGGTCGTTACGGTTCATACGGCTTCTCTCGATCACCCTGGCGGCAGAGGCTGAAGGGCGCGCGTCTCGCCGTCAAGTCGGCGCATCACTGGCGTTTATGTCAACTATCGATGCCGGCGGGTGGTTTTGCACCCCGACCCCGGATAAAGTCCACGGCATAGGGATCCACCAGCGAGGTTCAGCGATGTCCCGCATGATTCGGTTTCACCAGTTCGGCCCGGCCGAGGTGCTCAAGTGTGAAGAAGTGCCCGTTGGCCAACCCGGCCCGGGTGAGGTGTTGCTGCAGGTCGAGGCCATCGGCCTTAGCTGGCACGACGTGCTGTGGCGGCAGAACCTGGCGCCCTGCCAGGCGAGCCTGCCGTCCGGGCTC
This sequence comes from Pseudomonas sp., assembly GCF_040514055.1. Lineage (GTDB taxonomy): Bacteria > Pseudomonadota > Gammaproteobacteria > Pseudomonadales > Pseudomonadaceae > Aquipseudomonas. The sequence continues at coordinate 153,522 of NZ_JBEVDL010000026.1, read as the reverse complement.
GGCCATGAGATGGCGGGGCAGGTGCTGGCGGTCGGCGAGGGCGTCGACGATCTGGTGGTGGGTGACAAAGTGGCCAGCTTCCCGGCCCACAGTACCAGCCGTTACCCTGGCTACGCCGAGCAAATGCTGCTGCCGCGCACCTCCTTGACCCGCTACCCCGAGGTGCTTAGCCCCGTCGAGGCCAGCGGTTTCTTCACGCCATTGCTGATGGCCTATTTCGCTTATGTGGAACTGGCGCGACTGGTACCGGGACAGACGGTGCTGATCACCGATGGCAGCCGTTGCGCCGGGCCTTCGGCCATCCAACTGGGCAAGGCCCTGGGGGCGCGGGTGATCGCGGCGACCAAGGACGGCGAGGACCGTGAATATCTGATGGCCCTGGGTGCCGACAAGGTCATAGTCACCGAGGAGCAGGACCTGGTGCAGCAGATCGCCAAACTCACCGATGGGCGCGGCGTGGATGTGGTGCTCGATGGCCTCGGTGGGCCACAGATGTGCCTGCTCGGCGATGTACTGGCCACCCGTGGGCGCCTGGTGCTCTATGGTCTGCAGGGCGGCAACCAGACGCCGTTTCCGGCCTGCGCGGCGTTCCAGAAGAACATTCAGTTCTTCGTCCACTGCCTGGGCAACTTCACCGGTAAACCCGAACTGGGCATTCCCCAGGACCGCGCCGCCCTGGAGCGGGCGTTGCTGGCGATCAACCAACTGACCCGGGACGGTCTGCTGCGGCCCCAGGTTGACCGGGTGTTCCCGTTCGAGCAGTTCGTCGAAGCCCATCGCTATCTGGAAAACGGCCCCTGCCGTGGCCAGGTGGCGTTGCAGGTCTGACGGCCTGGTTTATCGAGCAGCAAGGCCCGGTGTTAAATCGGGCCCTGTTGACCATTGGCTGAGGTGGTCGGCGGGACACCAGTGCCGTACCCCTCGTCCCAGACCGCGCTTGATACATCCAGATGCCTCTTCGAGCCTTTCAGTCCGCGATGGCCTGATAAATTGGCGGATTACGGGCTTTTCGCTCGGTTTTGGTTGACTATTCGGCGCATGCTCCGCCGCTTTCGTGCGCGGCGTCAGCTGTGCCAAACAACGCCATCAATACAGATTGAATGTGCTGTTATAGGAGGCGCAAGTCTCTCTGTATCCAGCCGTAAAATCGGTATCGTTCATTCACCTGCATCTAAATAATGATGATCGGCTCAGTATCGCCGCACAAGGAGAGCAGAGCTGGTTCGCTGCCGGGGCGAGCCTGGCAAGTTGTACTCGAAAATATATTGGATCAATTTATCTATGGATGCGACGGAATGTTGGATATGCAAAAGCAAGTGACCTTTATCAGTTTGATGGCTGCGATCAGTATGGCTTGGGCGGCGCCCCAACCCACAGTCGAGGCGGTATTTCCTCAGGAGAAAGCCGCGGAACAAGGAAAGCTTTATACCTTCTTCTTAAAGTCGGAAGCCATGGGGACGGCGGGCCCTGTTACGAAAAAAATGCTCGCCGCCGAAGCGCCGGCGATCGCGGTAGCGGACGTCAAGGACCCGGCGGATATCCGCAGCTGGAATAAACCGGAAGTCCGCGCGCTGGTAAAATATATCGAAGGTCAGTTTGGCGTTAGTGCCGTGGGCATGTCGTCCTGGACGGTGCCGACGTTTACCGCGCGGGTCAGCAACACCCAATTGGCCGCACTCGAGAAAGCCCCGTTTTTTTCCGAAATCCGTGCAGTGGATCCAAAGGACTTAGGTGAGTTGAGTGGGCAGCAGTGGTTCGACACCAAGGCCGATAATTACATCGAAGATATATCATGGGGGAAGTCGGCCATCGGCGCTAACGATGGTTTGACAACCAGTAATCCGGTCTACGTGTTGGATACTTGGATGCTGCCGCACCCGGATCTGAATTTTACCAGTTTGGGGCCGGTTTCACAAACCGATAGAAATTCATTGGGTAAAGTTGGGGATAACTATCAACCCTATCATGCGACGCATATCGCCGGTATCTTGGCGGCAAAGAAAAATGGTATTTTAACCCAGGGTGTCAATCCCGGGGCGCCTGTAGTCAATATCCAAAAAAATATAAATGATAATTACACGGCTAGCGATATGATTCTTAAGGATGCCGAGGATAAAAATCTTTTTGCGGTTCTTAATTTCTCCACGAATAGCTATTCGGATAGTACTGAGTTCGGGAATTTCAATACATTTAATAAGACACAATACCAGACGGGTAGTGTTCAACATAAAATGCTCAAGCGGCTCAGTACCCGTTTTCTGGTTGCGCAATCTGCTGGAAATAATGGGGGGGATGCTTGCGCTAGCGCCTATTCAACCCCAGACAGTGCCACCTCTTATCCGAATTTCAATAGCGCCAATCCTGTTGATGGCATCATCGTGGTTGGAGGTATCGATTCAGATGGGCAAATGGCGAAGGCATTTGTTAATAGTTCCGTGCGGGTGCCGACCCCCGACGTGCCTTTAGGCGTGCCTATGGATGACTTTGTTGAGGGGCCAAACAGTCCTACCAAAACACCTTTGAGTAGCGCTAGTGGGACGTGTGTCGAGGCCTGGGCGCCGTCCACCCGCATTATTTCATCTTGGCTCGGCACCAAGACTACCGAATATCTTTCGGGTACTTCGATGGCCGCACCGCACGTTTCCGCCTTGGCTGCGCGTTATGGAAATGCCAGCACGACTCCAGTGGAACGAGAGTGGTGGATAAAAAGTAAATTGCGTGAGACCGGATATTACGATCGCAAGGGTTTTAAGATCAAAGTGCCGAATTTTACCCAGCCTCCTTTGGCTGCTCCGCTGAAAAAACTTGCTGTCGTGAAAATTTACAGTAGTGGCACAGGCAATCCGGCCAGCTTGACCGATGGCAAATACCTGAGTGGTGACTTTTGGCGAGCGGGTGGTCCTACCGGGTTTGTCATCTTTGATCTTGGTTCGACCAAACACGTCAGGGCGGTGCGGATGACACCGCTTAGTAGTGGTTGGCAGCCTGGGACTAGTGCCACCCACAGCATTGAAATGATGAGGACACGCCTGCAGGCTCCCATCAACGTGGCAACCTATACTGGCATGGTGGATGACCTGGAACCCATTTCACTCATCATTGACGGCGAGAAAGAGGCAAGTCACGGCCGTTTCGTGAAAATCAATACCACCTTTAACAGTGTCTCTTGGACCGCCTGGCGCGAAATCGAGATCTACGGCTACTGATCCACCGCTGATATAGAAAAACCCCAGTGCGGCATGGCCGACCTGGGGTTTTTTATGGACCTTGGCAAAGCGACCGGCGCGCGGTGGGCGCGCCGGCTTGCCTTTATCAGTTGATATTGACCGAGTAGTCCTCCACCTCGCCGTAGTTGAAAGTGCCGCAGGCGGTGGGTGCCGCGTTATAGCGCATGGCCACGCGCATGCGGGTTTTACCGGCCGCCACGCTGCTGGGGATATTCAGCGAGCCGGTCACCACCGAGCTGACAGCGCTGCCGGAGCTGAACACTTCCTCGCCGGCATCGCTGAAATCGCCGTCCTTGTTCAGGTCGATCCAGACTTTCCAGTATTCCTTGTAGGCACTGCCGGAAAAGGCCGGGGTCAGGCTCAGGCTATTGGCGCCACGAATCAGTGGGATCGTGTCGGCGCTGAAGTCCGAGTACTTGCTCGAGCCGGAGGTCTTGCTGAACGCGCCCACGCCGACCCGACCGATCCACTCGTCATTGGCGTTGCCGCTGGCCACCGCGCAGTAGTTCGCCGGGGTGCCACCGCCATCGCCGATCACCAGGAATGAGGCCGAGACCGCGCCCCAGGCACCCGAGGCGTCACGGCTGCGCACATAGACCAGGTGTTTGCCGGTGGCCAGGTCGGCGGTGTAGATACTGCCGCTCAGGCTTTCGGTCTTGGCGTTGAACGCGCCATCCTGGGCCAGCAGCGCCACAGGCACGGCACCGGCTTCCCACGGTGCCTTGTCGATGTAGTACTCGGCCGCGTCGATGTTCTGCGTTGCTTCGGTGCCGTTGCTGGCGTTGAAGCGAATGTCGGTGGCGCTGGCGCTCAGGCTGACCACGGTGCCGGCGGGAACGCCGGTGGTGGAGGCGGTGCCGCTCAGTGCCAGGCCGCTGACGTCCGGACCGGCCGGGGTGATATAAGGCGTACGCACCACCTTGGCGGCGTAGATTAGCGCCGGCAGGTTGTTTGGCCGGATGGTGTTCTGGTAAGTGCTGCAGCTCTGGAAGAACTGCGTGCCCAGCTCGAAGGTGTAGGCGGCCACCCCCAATTCGCCGTAGCTGACGCCGTCGCTGGTACCGTCGGTGGGGTAGAGGCCGAACGAACGTTGCGGGGTGTAGTTGTTGAAGAAGGCGAATTTGCGACCCAGGGTCTGCAGCGCCGTGCCGTTCGGCGCCGGCGTGTTGACGTCGCCCCAGGGCCAGAGCACCAGCTGGCTGTAACTGTGGATGTCGAGGTGGATACCGCTGGTGTCGGCGGGCGCCGCGTCGTTACGACCAGTGCCACGACGATCGGGCCACAGGCCGCGCACATAAGCTTCCAGGGCCTTGATCTCCGGCTCGGAGGCGGCGCTGGGGCCACGGTAGGTTTCGTCGCACTGCACGCCGCTGGAGCCTTCGCCGTTGGTACTGTTCCAGCCGAAGCTGAAGTTGCGGTTAAGGTCGGCGCCGCGGGTGTTGCTGTTGGCACCGCAGTAATTCTGGTTGGCGTTCTTGCGCCAGGACAAGCCGGTTTCCGCTTTCTTGCGGCCATCCGGGTTGGTCTGCAGCATGATATGCACTTCGTGGTGGTCGAGGATCCAGGTCGCATCGGCGACCGTGCCGTAACCGTCCACCAGGTAACGGGCGAAGTCCAGGGCCAGGGCCGCGGTGGTGTATTCACGGGCATGGATGGCGCTGTTGATAAACAGCTTGGGCTTGGCGCCACCGACGGTCTTGTTGGTCAGCTTGAGCACGCGGATATCGTGGCCGCCCAGGCCCTGGGTTTTTTCCCAGGAGTTGCCCACGTCTAGCCATTCGGCGATGTTCGGCTTGCTGGCGGCCATGCCGGCGGCCACGGCGAAGCTCTCCTCGACCGTTTCGTAGCAGGCATACCCGGGGATGCTGGCGATGCCCGCATCGGCGGCCAGTGCCTTGGTCTGCAGCTTGTTCTGGATACCGCTGAGAATGGCGTTGCGTTTTTCGATAAAGGCGGTGGCGGGGGCGAAGGTGAAACCGAAGGGTTCAAGCCGCTGCTTGTCCGCGTCGTTGAGCTCCACCACCAGGTAGCCGTCCTCGTAATGCGACTCGAGCAGCTGGCCGTGCAGGCTGATGGCGGCCTTGCGACCCACGTCAAGCGATGGGAAGTAGGCGTTGTACACGTCGGTCGAGGCTTTTTCCTGCTCCAGCAGGGTAAAGTTTTCTTCGGCGCTGCTGGTATTCGCGTACAGCGGTGCATGGGCAACCGCCAAGGCCAGCAAGGCCGCGACCGGTAATATTTTATGAGTAGCTTTCATTTATAATCCTTTATAACGGAAGTTATGCCTGGCGCTGCGCCCGAATAGGGCACAGTCGATTAAAGGCGAGCCCTTGTGGGGATACGCTGGGTAGTGCCGCAAATGAATGCCCCTCACTGCTAATTACTGGGCGATACCCAATAGTTCGAGGATGCTTATTGGCTATTGTCCACGAAGAGCAGAAAGAGATTGTTGAAAGTAGAGCTCGCTGTAAGGTCTGTCAAACAGCGGCTAGACTCAGGTCTATTGGCTGTTCGCGGGCCTGGGACGCGCAGCACGGTTGACCGCCTGATGTCCTGGTTCCCCCTTGGGGTGAGCTCCACTCGCCTGATTTAATTAACTTTTTATCGTGAATACGGCAAGCCAAACTTTAGTTTAGTCGCCATCGGGCGGCACCTTTCAGGAGTTCATTGCTATGTTGGTTGGTATAAAACAGTGCCAGGCGTTAACCCGCAGAGCGCCATTTTGGTGCGTTTTGGGCTTGGCCGTGGTGGGCGGATTAAGTGCCTGTCAGCCCTTGGCCTTGAAGGCCGACGGAACCGCGGCGGCCACTGAAGAAACTGCCACAGCTGAGCAGTTTCAAGCGCTTAGGGCGGTCAAGGGACACTTTAATGGCGGTACTTGGAATGACCGGGTAGACACCTGGAACGGGGAAAAACACCAAGTCATGCAGAAGTTGCAGGCACAGATTTTGCGCGGTGAAAAACAGGCGGCCGATGTCAGGGACTTATTCGGTGAACCCGAGCAGATTTGGCCGGAATCTGCCGATCAGTACGCACAACTGGTGCAACGGGCGCAGTGGCAGGGACGGCCGTCCGGAGAAATTTGGGCCTACTACTGGCGGGGGCAGCATGACCAACTGTTGGTCGCGCTCAAGGATGGCAAAGTCACGGCCGCCGGCTGGTTGCTGGCCTGGGAATAGGCTTACGCCAGACCCTTCACTGCAGCGGGCCGAGCACCTTGGCGCGAATCCGTTGGGGGAGTGACCAGATATAGGCAAACCCCAGCCCCGACGGGTGATGGAAACGGTCGGCGCTGTCGAGGGCGGTCAGGCCGTAGTCGAACAGGGCGCAGTACAGGTCGCGCCGTTCGATGCTCAAGCTGCCCTTGTACAGGCGCAAGCCGATGCTGCCGGTGACATGGCTTTGGGTGCTTTCGACAAAGGCATCCAGTGCCACCCGCAGCGGCGACCACCAGAGGCCGCCGTAGACCAGGTCGGCATAACGCAGGGCCAGTTCGGCCTTGCAATGCAGGCTGTTGCGATCGATGGTCAGGTCCTCCAGCTCGCGGTGCGCCAGGTGCAACTGGGCCCCCGCGGGGCTTTCGTAAAGGGCGCGGTTCTTGATGCCCGGCAGGCTGTTCTCCACCATGTCGACCCGACCGATGCCATGCCGGCCACCCACTGCGGTGAGGCGCTGCACCAGGTCGATAGGAGAAAGCGGCACACCACCCAGGCTGACCGGCACCCCGGCCCCAAACCCTATGGTCACGAACCCGGCCACATCCGGCGCGGCGCTGGGCGCGACGGTCAACTGGTAGGCGCTTTCCGGCAGCGGCTGGCGGAAGTCATCGATGCTGCCGCATTCGGTGCTGGTGCCCCAGAGGCTGCCATCCTTGCTGAAGGGGCTGTCTGGCGTGGCGCTGACCGGGATGCCAAACCGCCGGGCGTAGGCCAACTCGTCCTCCCGTGATTTCAGCTCCCATTCCCGCAGGGTGCCAGCACTTGCAACTCCGGGTCATGGGCCACCACGCCGGCATAAAAGCGCACCTGATCGTTGCCCTTGCCGGTGGAACCGTGGGCGACGGCGTGCGCACCCTGGGCGTGGGCGATGCGCACCAGGTGCTTGGCGATCAACGGGCGGCCGGGCTGGGCGGCGGCGGGGGATGCCGCGGCGGCTTTCGCTCCCTTTTCATCCATGGGCATCGGCTATGCGCTGAGCAGTGGCATTCAGGCGGCGCGCCTGGCCGCCACGGAGCTGACGGCGGATAAGTGCTCCGCTGACAGCCAACGCATGGCCTATTGCGCCGATGTGGAACGGCATGTCGCCGAGTTCCTGGCGCTGAAACAGGGGTATTACCGGGCGGAGACGCGTTTCGCCGGCAGTCCCTTCTGGTCACGCCGACAGGTACAGCTGGCACCGCAACCCCAGGTGCTGGAGCAGAGTTGAATGAGGACCTAAAAGCGCGGATGTTAAGGCCTGCCGCTTCCTTGCATCAGGAAGCGTTCGGAGCTGGCTTCTGAGGAGGAATAACCCTGGGGTTTTAGCATGCCCTTGAACCGGCGCCCCAGGCCGAACTCGTTCAACAAGCGATCCACCTCGGCTTCGGCCAAGACGGCGAGGCGGACAAAGGCCCGCAGGGTAGGTGCGTCGAGCAGCAACAGGGCCTCGCTGGCGTTCAAACGCGCCAGCAGGCGCTCGACCAGGTCGGGGTACTCGGGATGGGGGCCTTTGATCGCGATCACATAGGGACCGTAACAAAGGATCTGAATCTCGGTGTCGGACTTTTTCGATGAGGTGTATCGCATACTGCTGGCTCAGCGATGTCATTCTCGAAAGCTTAGTGCCCACCACTCCAGGCTGCAATGACGCAATTCGTAGACTGCGGCCCAGTGCCATTTGCCTGTCGCGATGCCGTTCGCCTGGCCCCTGTCAAGCGGCCAGGCGGGTTATCGGCGTTATCAGCTGGAGCTGGAGCTGGAGCCGGTTGCGCCGCCGGTGGAGGCGCTGTATTGCCCTGGCGCGTTGGCGGCGACGCCCGAACCGGTCGCGGATGTGGCGGTGGCTGAGGCTGTGCTGCCGTCACCGGTCATGACGTTTTTCACCAGCCCCTGGGCTTTTTCATACCCCTGTTCGGCCAGGTGTTTGGCCTTGCTGGCCAGGCGATCGCTGGTCGCGCCCAACAGCCGATCCTCCTGGGAAGTGCGCGGCAGCGCGGCACCGAGCAGGGCACCCACGGCAATCCCGACGGCACCCAGTGCCAAAGGTTGATCGTGGAGCAGATGATCGAAGCCCGTACGCGCCCGTTCGGCCTGATGACGGATGCTTTGCGCCGCGTGGCTGGCGGTGTCGCTCAGCCGCTCACGGGTGCTGCCCAGGGTATCGGTGACCTTGTGCACAACCCGCTGGCCCTTGGCCTTGAGCTCGGCGCTTTGCTGCTTCAAGTCATGGGCCCGTTGCGACAGGCCGCTGGACACGTCGGAGGCCAGGCTGCCGATCCGCTCCGAGGTATCGCTCAAGCTGTACGAGCTGTCGGGGTCGGAACGGCGATTCTGACCGGCGATCAGCCAGAGCACCCCCACTGAGGTTAACAGGGTCGGTACGGGGTTGGCCTTGATGGTGTGGCCCAGATTGCCGAGAAATTCGCCGCCGTTACCGCGGGCGAAACTCAGGGCGGTATCGACGATTTCGCCGGGCGACAGCTTGTTTTCCAAGGCGCTCATGATGTTGTTGATATTGGAGCGCTTCTGTTCGATTTCGCGTTCCAGGGTCTCGGGGCTTTTATGGGATTGGCTGGAAAAATCGGTATCTGATGTGCTCATGGCACTCTCCTGGTAATCATGTCTTTATCTTTGTTCAACGAGTGGAGGGTTCTTTCCGGGGTAAAGGACGAACGCTCCATGGTTTTCTCGCCGGCTTGAACCATGACGAAGCCAATGATCATCACCACTGCTCCCACGATAAAAGCGGCCAGCCAGGGCTGCATGTACAGGCTCAAGCCGTAGACGGCCGACAACAGCAGTACCAGGAACCCGGCCAACATCACCGCACCGCCCATGGCCATTTTCTCCACGCCGGCCTTGGTGGCGTTCAGCGCGTCGCTGATCTCGGATTTGGCCAGCGCCAGTTCCTGGGTGAACAGCGCCGGTACTTCACGGGTCAACTGGCGCAACAAACCGACCAGCGACGGCTCGGGTTCCTGATACAGCTGCTCGTCGGGTAAACCTTGGTTATTCATCGTCGACACTCCTGTGCAACGGCCTGCTAGAAGTCCTGGCGAAAACCGCTGGCGCTGCGCTGCTGGTCCGTGGCGGACGGAATGGCGGTTCTGCCACCGCCGGGCTGCTCGGCGGGGCTCGCCGCGGCCGTATGGGCTTGCCGTGCGGCATTGCTGGCTTTGACAAAACGGGTCAGGCCGAAGCCAATGGCGATGCTGCCGGCGATAAACAAGGTCGGGTTGTTACGGGCCAAGTCGCTGGCGTCGTGGATCAATTCGTCGACACTCTTGCCCCTTAGCTTGCCGGCGAAGTCCAACATGCCGTCGGCAACATCCGACACATAGTGGGACAGGCCCAGAGTATCGTTGGTCTTCAGGGCATCGGCCGCGGCGCGTGCGCTTTCCGCCAGCGTCTCGACCTGGCCCACCGCCGACTGGCGATATTGATCGAGTCCCGCCTGGCCCTGGGATGTTGCCTCCTTGGCCAAAGCAGTGGCTTTGTCCTGCAATTCGTTGAGGGTGGCGTTGGACGAAGGGCTGCTGTTCGAGCTGCTGCCCAGACCCGCCGAATTGGCAGCGCCGGCGCCGGGTTGGCCACTGGTATTCGCCGCCGTTTGGCCCGTGTTCCCGGATACGCCTGGGGTGGTGCTGCCAAGGTTGGCGCCCGATGGATTCGAGCTGCTCTGGTTGGGTGTATTCATCTGTCTTCACCTTCTGGATAGCGAATGTTGGGACTCGAAGCGCAACGGTGTTTTGCTCGGAACAGCCACACATCGAACAGCGCCTACTGAAAAAATGACGGGCGTGAAAAACAACAGTTCAAAAAAACTCGGTCAGCGGAAAAGGCGTTTTCGCGATGTGGTCAACGCAAAAAAACCTCTGCCGAGGGCTACGGTGACGACGCCAGGACAGGTGCATCGCGATGAGTTCGCCGACCGTTTGGCGCGATGCCTACCCGTCGGGCGATGACTCGAAACCGCCCTTGCAGACATGGCGGCGCCGGTGAGGGAGGGCGGCCGAGCGAGGGCGATGGACAGGGAGGGGCGTGGCTGCACAGCCGGCTCCAGGGCGTCGGCCGCCGGGGCCAAAAAAACAGCAACTAGAGCAGGCGCTGGGCCGACGGAAGGCAGTCTGGCGTGGGCGGCTGTGGTGACATTTCGACCGTGGGGCGCCACCAGCCGGGCAACAACTGACGCACCTCGTGGTGAGTGAAACGGTCGTCGATCAGATACACCACGCCCCGATCCGACTCCCCCCGAATGACCCGCCCGGCGGCCTGCACCACTTTCTGCAGGCCCGGGTAGAGGTAGGTGTAGGCATAACCGCGGCCAAAGCGTCTTTGGATCCGTTGCTGGATCTGTTCGTTGACCGGGTTGAGCTGCGGCAGGCCCAGGGTGGCGATAAATGCACCGATCAGCCGCCTGCCGGGCAAGTCGATACCCTCGGCGAATGCACCACCCAGAACGGCCAGGCCCAGGCCCTGGCCATCGGCGCGAAAACGTCGCAGAAACCCCTCGCGCTCGCCTTCACCCATGCCACGCTCCTGGGCCCACAGCGGCACTTGTGGATGCTGCGCCTGCAGCTGCTGCTGCACCTGTTGCAGGTACTCGAAGCTGCTGAAAAAGGCCAGGTAGTTGCCCGGCTGCTGCTGATACTGTCGGGCGATCAGCGCCGCGATGGGCGCCACCGAACGCGGCCGATCCCGGTAGCGGGTGGAAATATGGCCGACCAGGCGCACCGCCAACTGCTGGGCCTGGAAGGGCGATTGCACCTCGATCCAGGCGGTGCGTGCGGGCAGGCCGAGGAGGTCGCGGTAGAGCCGCTGCGGATTGAGGGTGGCGGAGAACAACAGGGTCGAGCGGGTCGCGGCGAAGCGCGGCTCGAGAAAGGGCGCCGGGACGATGTTGCGCACGCACAGCGATGAGCTCCGGGCGGTCCTGGAGGCTGTCGACGGGGTGCTCGTCGGCAGGCTGATGTCGAAGAGCGAATGATCGCCGAACGACTCGACCAGTCGGCAAAAGTGCAGGGCGTCGAAATAGAATCGCTGCAGCACAGGCTCCAGGTGCAGCGCCAGTTCATTGAGCTGCTCGCCAACGGCCGCGATCAGCAGCTGCAATGCCGAGACAAACCGCGCCGGCGGTTGCGGCAGTGCCTGGTAGGCCGCCACCTGCTCGCGGAGCAGTTCATTCCAGGCGCGGTTGAGGCGGTCCAGGGCTTTTTTCAGGGTGGCTGGGGCGACTCGCCGCACCTGACGCAAGGTCGCCTGGTCGAGCTCGGCGGTGTACATGCCGCGGGCGCGCTCGATCAGGTTGTGGGCCTCGTCCACCAGCACCGCCACCTGCCATTGATTGGCCTGGGTGAGTCCGAAGAGCAGGGCGCTGCCATCGAAAAAATAGTTGTAGTCCCCCACCAGCACATCGCACCAGCGCGCCAGTTCCTGGCCCAGATAATAAGGGCAGACCTGGTGCGCCCGGGCGACATCGCGCAGCTGCGCCTGGTCAAGGAAGGCGATCGCGAGCGCCGCCTGGCGTGCAGCCGGCAACCGGTCATAAAAGCCCCTGGCCAGCGGACAGGCGTCGCCATGACAGGCCTTGTCGGGGTGCTCGCAGGCCTTGTCCCGGGCCACCAGTTCGAGGGTCCGCAGCTGCCCTTGACCCGGGCGGGCGCCCAGCGCGGTCAGCGCCTGCAGCGCCAGGGCGCGGCCGGACGTCTTGGCGCTGAGAAAGAAGATCTTGTCCAGGCCCTGCCGGGGCGCCGCTTTGAGCAGTGGGAACAAGGTGCCGATGGTCTTGCCGATCCCGGTGGGAGCCTGGGCCAGCAGGCAACTGCCGGTGCTTACGGCCTTGTACGCCGCTTCGGCCAAGGCGCGTTGTCCGACACGAAAGGCCCCATGGGGGAATGCCAGGCCGGCCAGGTGCTGGTCACGCCGTTGCCGATGGGCCAGCTCCTGTCGGGCCCACGCCAGGAACACCTGGCACTGCTGCTCGAAGAACGCGCGTAGGGTCTCGGCGCGGTAAAGCTCAACGAGCAAGGTTTCCCGCTGGCTGGCCACCTCGAAATACACCAGGGCGACGCGCAACTCGGTGAAGCCGCGCTGGGCGCACAAGAGCCAGCCGTAGACTTTGGCTTGGGCCCAGTGCAGCTGCCGATGGTTGTCGGGCACACGGCTGAGGTCGCCGCGGTAGGTCTTGATTTCCTCCAGTTGATTGAGCGACGGCGCGAAGCCGTCGGCGCGACCGCGCACCTGCAATTGCTGGTAGTCGCCACTCAGCGAGACTTCCTTCTGGTAACCGCCACCCCGCCGGGCGGTGACCACCTGGTGCCCGGCAATGCCTTCCTGGGCGGTGGGCGACGGGGTGAAACGCAGGTCTAGGTCGCCGCATTTGGCGGTGAACTCACAGAGCGTGCGTACCGCCACTGGGTAGCTCATCAGGCATCTGCCTGCCAACGCACGTGACAGACCGTAACCGGCAGCCCATGGGCCGCGCAGTAGTCCAGCCAGCGGCGCTGGTTATCCTGCAGCCGATCCCCGGGGCCCTTGACCTCGATCATCCGGTACTGCCCGAGCTCCGGCCAGAACTGGATCAGGTCCGGCAAGCCGGAGCGGTTGTTGCCGATATTCAGCAGGATCCGGGCAAAGCAGCGTTTCAGATGGGGCGCCGGAATGCAGGCCAACGCCCGCTCCAGCAAGGCCTCGTCGAGTAAACCCCAGGCCACGAACGCTGACTGCAGGCCGAACTTGTCACGGTAGTTCTGCCGGATCGTCTGCCGATAGGCATCAGTGTCGAGTTGCTCGAAGCAGGCGTTGAAGGCCTCCGCGCGGCGCTGCTGGAAATCCGGGCTCAGCAGGTCCGCCGGGGCCCGCTGGAACGGATGGAAAAACGCACCGGGCAAGGGGCTGAACAGCACCTGCCAGCACCACAGGCCGAACAGCGAGTTGAGCAAGGCATTCTCGACGTAATGCACCGGTGCATCGGGACGGGTCAGGTGGTCACGGACCAGGTGTTCCACGTAGACCCCGTCTGGCGGCTTGGGCAGGCACAGCTGCAGTTGGCTGGCGACCGTCACGCCAGTCCGCCGTGCCGGGGGGCGACGCCCGAGCTTGCGCTGCAGGCGGGGCAACAAGCGCAGCAGCAACTGCTCTTCGGCTTCATTTTCCGGCGCGCCTAGGGCCGCTTCCGCCCAGTGGCTGGCGGCCTCGTTCAATTCCAGGCGTTCGAGAATGCGCAGGGCGCGCCAGCGCGAGCCCGGGTAGGCGCAGGCGGCGTAGCCTCGCAATGCGCTGGACAGGCGGGCGGCTTTTTCCTCGGATTGGGCGATGCGAAACAGCAGCTTGGCCCGCCGTTGCTCCAGCCAGGCATTCTCCGAGACGCAACCGGCCAGCTGCGGCAGCAGCGTGTCTGCGCAGGCGCCGGCCCGCAGTGCCTCGCGGCATTGGTTCAAGTGCAGGTACAGGTCCAGATCCTGGCGTGTGCGGAATGCCCGGGAAGAGGGTGGGCACTCAACGCGCTCATACTGGAAGATGCCCAGTTCAGCGAGCACGAACTCGGACCAGTCCTGCTGCAGGTTACCGAAGAACATCAGGCGCAGACGTTCCTCCAGCCCGCGCAACCGCAGATGATAGACCCGATCTTCAATGACCACGGGCCAGTCGCTGAGCGGCAACGGCACCGGGTAGTCGGGCAGCAGGGTGGCAAGGCTCTGGGCTTTACCGAGCGCCCGACCGAGCGGCTGCAACAAGGTGTCGAGCTCGCGCTTTCTCAACAGCCCGAACAGTTGCTCCAGGCTTAGCAGCGGACGGTCGTCCAGCCAGTTGAGCGCCAGCAGAGGGGCCGCGGCCAGCTGCGGATCGCCAATCTCCGCGTACTGCAGCTTGCTGGCCCGAAACAGTTCGCCCTTACGCATCAACATACGCACCAGCAGGGCCTGCGAGGCGAGGGGCAACAGTGGAAAGCCGTCGAAAAACTCGCGCTCCTCGTCGTTCAGCAAGTCCGCATAACGCTCGGCGATGCAGCTCAGCACCTGGTGGAAATTATCCAAGTAATAAAACGTTGGGTCGAGCGGCTTGGGCATACGGCGGCTGATCTACAGGAGGCCGGCGCCTGAGCCAACGGGTTAACACCCGGCGACTGACACCTCGGAGGGAGGGGTAGTTAACTGTACGGATATACAGATACCAGCGCCGCCTCCCCTTGGCAAATCCTGAAGACGAATGGTGTTGGTCGCCGTGACACCAGGCGGTGGGCTTGCTCACTCGGGGTGGGCGTCGGCGGGTGCCGGGCAACCGCTGCGGTACGTTGCATGACAGGCATTTTGCACGGCCATAAAAGGCGGTTCATGCAAAATGCGCAGTCAGACGTTGCGATTAAATCTATTAAGCTATTGAAAAATATAGAATAAAAAAATTCAATTCAGTTGGCATAAAGCCTGCTCCTCTACTGGGACCTTCCACACCCAGGAGCACTACCATGGAAAATCACGACGTTATCTCGGTACTCAACGACTTGATCGAAACCAGCAAGGATGGCGAGGAAGGCTTTCGGACCTGTGCCGAAGACGTCAAGCGGCCTGAGCTGAAATCGCTGTTTATCAATCGGGCCCAGGAGTGCGCCAGTGCTGCCCATGAGTTGCAGCAATTGGTGCGCTCCCTCGGGGGTGACCCGGAAACCAGCTCCAGCGTCGCTGGCGCCTTGCACCGTCGCTGGGTCGACCTGAAGTCTCTGGTCACCGGCAAGGACGAAGAAGCCATTCTGAACGAATGCGAGAGAGGCGAAGATGTGGCCTTGAAGGCCTACCGGGATGCTATCAGCAAGGATCTGCCACCCTCGGTGCGGGTGGTAGTGGAAAAACAATTGCAAGGTGTGCAGCGCAACCATGACCAGGTCAAGGCCTTGCGCAATACCGCCCGCGCGGCGAGCTAAGCCAGTCGGTATTTTGCTTATCCGAGTGCCCGCCTTTTTTGGCGGGCGTTTTGGTTGAGTGCAGCGCTCCAGGTCCGTTCGCCTTAACTTGGACAAGACTACGGGCGAATCCAGGCGCGTATATGAAATCGTTCAATGAACGGCGATAGTGCCTTATCAAACAGAAGTCGGTTCGTTTGCTATTCCAGAGTCGCGCCTAAACAGTGGGTCCGTTATAAAACCAAGGTCAAATTTAATAAAAAAATCTTATATGTTTCTACTGTGAGTGGATATAAAAGCGGCTGGCGACAGGGTGCTCGTCACGTGCCAAAGCCCTGCGTAGCGAGCCTTTGCGTCAGTTTTCGAGGGCGCGCCGCGTAAGCCGGTACGCTCGCAAGTCAACCCAACTGAACTATTGTCCCGGTCTGTCATTCTTAATATCAAACATGCACTAGTTTGAGCCAGGGCAGGCGGGTGGAGTTAATGGACCTTAACTATAGGGATGTCAGTAATTCTATAGCGACACGAGGTGCCCCATGAGAATGAGTTGCTTTTTATTCGGCTGCACTTGGACCGAAAAAAGCCTGTGTGTGCTCGGGCATGAGGCCATGCAGTGCACCCGCTGTGCCCGCTGCGGCACCTACCGGTATACGCCGATGGAGTCGGGCTGAGTAGGCCTGGTTGCGCGCAGCAGCGCGCAGGACCTGTCTGAGCTCAGTTGTCGCGTCCTACGCCCTCCACCTTAATGTCATGGCCGCTTCGCATAGCTGGAAGTGACCATAGGAATGATTATGAGCAGAAACGCCGAACAAATCTTCGATGAGTCGTTCCAGCGGACCGATTTCGAACCCAACAGCACCGGTTACAGCCAGGACTTCACCTTTCGCCTGGATGAAGACGAGCGTGCCGAACTGAAAAACGTGGTGACGCTGATCCGCGAAAAAGCCCAGCGCCAGAGTCCCTCCCATCAGGTGGTGATCGCCTCGCTGAACGACAAGGGACCCGGACTGATCGGTATCACCTTGCAGTTTTTACCCCTGGACAAACTGGTCGCGGGGGACTGAACCACCTGGCCCCTGGCACCCAGGTAGGGATGGCTGGGGGGCATATCCAACAATTTCACTCTGTGCCCAGTTTTCTGTGGCCACTGAACAACGCCTGGCCGATCGTTTGGGCGGCGTACGCATAGGAGAAGGATGATGAGCGATCACTCCGAACAGACCTTGCCACCCCAGCACCAAGACCGCCAGCCAGGCCTGGAAAGCCGGATGCAGCCGCCGCCGGTATACCGTAACGAGCACTACAAGGCCTCCGGCAAGTTGGAGGGCAAGGTGGCGGTGATTACCGGTGCCGACAGCGGCATCGGCCGGGCGGTGGCCATTGCCTATGCCCAGGAGGGGGCCAGGATCGTGCTGCTGTACCTGAACGAGCATGAGGATGCGGCGCAGACCCAGCGGGAAATCACCCTTTGTGGTCAGCCAAGCCTGCTGTTTGCCGGTGATATCGGTGACGAAGCTTTTTGCCGCTCGGTGGTCGACAGGACCCTGGCCCAGTGGGGCCAGTTGGACGTGCTGGTCAACAACGCCGGTGAGCAGCACCCTCAGGCGTGTTTGGAAGACATTAGCCTCGAGCAGTGGCAACGGACGTTCCAGACCAATATCGTCGGCATGTTCCTGATGACCAAGAGCGCACTGCCGCATATGTTCGAGGGCGCAGCCATCATCAACACCACCTCGATCACCGCTTACCGCGGCCACCCCACGCTGATCGACTATTCGGCCACCAAGGGGGCGATCACGGCCTTTACCCGCTCTCTCTCGACCAACTTGGCCGAGCGTGGCATTCGGGTCAACGCCGTGGCGCCGGGGCCGATCTGGACCCCCTTGATTGCCTCGACCTTCGATGCGCAGAAGGTTTCCACTTTCGGTTCCGATACGCCCCTGGGCCGCCCGGGACAACCCTGTGAGCTGGCGCCGGCCTATGTCTATCTGGCCTGCAACGATTCGTCCTATATGACCGGGCAGGTGCTACACCTGAACGGCGGCACCGTGATCAACGGCTAGGAGGGCCATCCCATGCCTCGGGTAGTCTGGAAAGGCGCGATCAGTTTTGGCCTGGTGCATATCCCGGTGGCGCTGGTACCGGCCACCCACAGCAGCGGCATTGACTTCGATTGGCTCGACAAGCGCAGCATGGACAAGGTCGGCTATAAGCGGGTGAACAAGGTCACCGGCAAGGAAGTCGCCTCGGCGGATATCGTCAAAGGCGTGGAATATGAGCGGGACCGCTACGTGGTGCTCAGTGAGGAGGAGATCTGCGCCGCCCACCCCGAGGCCACCCGCACCATCGATATCCTGGCCTTCGTCGAGGCCCGGCAGATTCCGTTCGTGTTCCTCGACACGCCCTATTACCTGACCCCGGATGCCCGTGGCGACAAGGTGTATGGGCTGCTGCGCGAGGCGCTGGAGAAAACCGCCAAGGTGGCCCTGGCCAATGTCGTCATGCACAGCAAGCAGCACCTGGCGGTAGTGATGCCGACGGGGCCGGCATTGGTCCTGCATACCCTGCGCTGGGCCGACGACGTGCGGGGTATCGACAGCCTGGAACTGTCGCCCGAGGCCATCGAACCGAAGCTGGCCGCCAAGGAACTGGAGATGGCCACCCGCTTGGTCAAGGATATGGTCGAGCCCTGGGCGCCCGAGCAGTACCACGACACCTTTCAGAAGCAGATCATGGCGCTGGTCGAGCGTAAGGCCAAGTCGGGTCGGTTGGAAAGCGTGGCGCCCGCGGACGCCGACCAAGCCAGCGCCGAGATTATCGACCTGACCGAGCTGCTCAAGCGCAGCCTGGCGCGTAAACCCGCGGCCGCCACCAAGCCCAGGACCAAAAAAAGCTCTTGAGCGCCCGTCCCGCGGTAGCGCGCTTTCTGCCATTGGCTGAACCCGACCCCCCCCCCAATTGTGCACAGAACCAGGTTGCCTGGCCGGCGTCTCTGCGAGTGGCTGCATTTGGGTAGTGGTGGCGGACGTCAACTCAGGGGCGCGCCGTCCGGTTCTTCCGTCGCTCTTTCCTTCAAGTACCTAGGAGCCCCATGCGGTGCCGCGGGGCTTGGCAGGGGATGATCAGCCCTTTACCTCCTCCACCAGACGTGCGCCCAAGGTGAAGGGGGGGCCGGCGTCCCGCGCCTCGCCTGGGATCCTTATCCGCGATAACGCGCGCGTAGAGCGAGGGTCAACACAGGTCCTGGTGGGCACGCGTGACGCGTCGCGGGGGAACCCGGCACGCGGCGCATTTCCTTGAACTTTTACTTGTCGCTCCGCTCGGAAAATACAGGGCCGCGGTTCAGCGCGGGTCCTGCCGAGTACCGTCCCACCCACTCTAGCGCGCCGGTTTCAGGTCATTCGCCAGGCGTGCCCCAGGACGGTCAAATCCACTTTTCTTGCTGCGTCCTTTGGGCGTTAGGAGTAATGCTTGATGGCATTTTCTGCCCTGGGCAATTCGACTTATCCAGACGCCGGCTCGCCCTCCGATCCGCTGACCCAGGCACTGTCCCAGCCCCGTATCGTTATCGAAGCCACGTCACCGGTGATTGATGAGGGGCGCTTCGCCACCAAGGCGCTGATCGGTCAAAGTCTGCAAGTGAACACCACCCTGTACGCCGACGGCCATGACCAACTGGGCGCCGAGTTGCTCTGGTGCGAGGCGGGTAGCCAGGCCTGGCAGGCACTGCCCTTGACGGCGTTGGGCAACGATCGCTGGCAGGCGCAGTTCACCCCGATGCGGCTGGGGCGGCACCGTTACGTGATCCAGGCCTGGTGGGATGTCTTCGGGACCTACCGCTATGAGCTGCAGAAAAAACACGCCGCCGGGGTCGATGTGACGCTGGAAATCCGCGAAGGTCAGTTGCACCTGCAAACCGCGTTGGCGAACCTCGCTCACGATGCCCCGTCCGGTGCGTTTCTGCGCGACCTGCAAGGGCAGCTGTCGAGCGTCAACGATCTGGATGAACAGGTGGGCTTGCTGCTGAGCCCGGCCCTGGCCCAGGTCATGGCCGAGCTGGATGCCCGCCCGCATCGGGTGCGCAGCCCCGAATACCCGGTGGAAGTGGAGCGCGAACGCGCCCAGTTCGCCAGTTGGTATGAATTGTTTCCCCGTTCGCAAACCTCCGATCCGAGCCGCCACGGCACCTTCGCCGATGTCGCCCAGCGCCTGGCCGACATCCGCGACATGGGCTTCGACGTGCTGTATTTCCCGCCCATCCACCCGATCGGTCGGGCACACCGCAAGGGCCCGAACAATTGCCTGGTGGCCGGCCCGGACGACCCGGGCAGCCCCTATGCGATCGGCAGCGAGGACGGTGGCCATGACGCCATCCATCCGCAATTGGGCAGCCGTGAGGATTTTCGCCAACTGGTGCGCCAGGCCCGTGAGCATGGCCTGGAAATCGCCCTGGATTTCGCCATCCAGTGCTCCCAGGACCATCCCTGGCTTAACGAGCACCCCGGCTGGTTCTCCTGGCGGCCGGACGGCAGCATCCGTTATGCGGAAAACCCGCCGAAAAAGTACCAGGACATCGTCAACGTCGATTTCTACGCCGAACAGGCGATGCCCGACCTGTGGCTGGCATTGCGTGACATCGTGCAGGGCTGGGTCGACGAAGGGGTAAAAATCTTCCGAGTCGACAACCCCCATACCAAGCCGTTGCCGTTCTGGGAATGGCTGATCGCCGATGTCCGCGGCCGTGATCCCGAGGTGATGTTTCTCGCCGAAGCCTTTACCCGCCCGGCCATGATGGCGCGGCTGGGCAAGGTCGGTTATTCCCAGAGTTACACCTACTTCACCTGGCGCAATACCAAGGCCGAGCTCAGTGAGTATTTCACCCTGCTCAACCAAGCGCCGTGGCGCGACTGCTACCGGCCGAATTTTTTCGTCAACACCCCGGATATCAACCCGTTTTTCCTGCATGACAGCGGGCGCGCGGGTTTTCTGATTCGCGCGGTACTGGCGACCATGGGCTCGGGGTTGTGGGGCATGTATTCGGGGTTCGAACTGTGCGAGGCGGCTGCCATCCCCGGCAAGGAAGAGTACCTGGACTCGGAGAAATACCAGATCCGTCCGCGTGACTACCGCGCCCCCGGCAATATCGTCGGCGAAATCGCGCTGCTGAACCGTATCCGCCGGCAGAACCCGGCGCTGCAGACCCACCTGGGTTTCGTTCCCTATAACGCCTGGAACGATCAGGTGTTGCTGTTCGGCAAACGCACCGCCGACCTTGGCAATTTCATCCTGGTGGCCGTCAACCTCGACCCGCACCACGCCCAGGATGCTGCGTTCGAATTGCCGCTCTGGGAGTTCGGCTTGCCGGACCACGGGGCGCTGGACGGCGAGGACCTGATGACCGGCCACCGCTGGACCTGGCACGGCAAGATTCAGCACCTGCACCTCGATACCGCCCAGCCATTTGGCATCTGGCGGATCAAACCGGCTTTGGAGCACTTCTGACATGGCGAGTACTGGCCGCAAGGCACCCGCACGAGAAACGATCCAACCCACCACGTCCGGTAAGGCCGGCGCGCATAAAAAAAATGGCGAACGACCCGCCGCCTTTATCGAGGACCCGCTCTGGTACAAGGACGCGGTCATCTACCAGGTGCATATCAAGTCGTTCTTCGACGCCAACAACGACGGGATTGGCGACTTTCCCGGGCTGATCGCCAAACTCGACTACATTGCCGAACTGGGGGTCAATACCCTTTGGTTGCTGCCGTTCTATCCCTCGCCACGGCGCGACGACGGCTACGACATCGCCGACTACCGCGGGGTGCACCCCGACTACGGAACCCTGGCGGACGTCCGGCGTTTTATCGCCGAGGCCCATAAACGGGGTCTGCGGGTCATCACCGAGCTGGTGATCAATCACACCTCCGACCAGCACCCCTGGTTTCAGCGGGCCCGCCAGGCCAAGCCGGGTTCCGCCGCGCGTAACTACTACGTCTGGTCCGACAGCGACCAGAAATACGACGGTACCCGCATCATCTTTCTCGACACCGAAAAGTCCAACTGGACCTGGGACCCGGTGGCCGGTCAGTACTTCTGGCACCGTTTCTACTCCCACCAGCCGGACCTGAATTTCGATAACCCCCAGGTGCTGGAAGAGGTGCTGGCGGTGATGCGCTACTGGCTGGACATGGGCATCGACGGCTTGCGCCTGGATGCCATTCCCTACCTGGTGGAACGTGACGGCACCAACAACGAGAACCTGCCGGAAACCCACCAGGTGCTGAAGAAGATCCGCGCGGAGATCGATGCCCACTACCCCGATCGCATGCTGCTCGCCGAAGCCAACCAGTGGCCGGAGGACACCCAGCTGTATTTCGGTGGTCATGCTGGCGGCGCAGGTGACGAGTGCCATATGGCCTTCCACTTTCCGTTGATGCCGCGCATGTATATGGCCCTGGCCCAGGAGGACCGTTTTCCGATCACCGATATCCTGCGTCAGACCCCGGATATCCCGGCCAACTGCCAGTGGGCGATTTTCCTGCGCAACCACGATGAACTGACCCTGGAAATGGTCACCGATCGCGAGCGCGACTACCTGTGGAACTACTACGCCGCCGATCGCCGCGCGCGGATCAACCTGGGCATTCGCCGCCGCCTGGCGCCGCTGCTCGAGCGCGATCGCCGGCGGATCGAGCTGCTCAACAGCCTGCTGTTGTCCATGCCGGGTACGCCGACCCTCTACTACGGCGATGAGATCGGCATGGGCGACAACATTTACCTCGGCGACCGGGATGGGGTGCGTACGCCGATGCAATGGTCGATCGACCGCAACGGTGGGTTCTCCCGCGCCGATCCGGCGCGCCTGGTGCTGCCGCCGATCCAGGACCCGCTCTACGGCTACCTGTCGGTGAACGTGGAAACCCAGCGTGAAGACCCCCATTCATTGCTGAACTGGACCAAACGCCTGTTGGCCGTGCGCAAACGCCAACAGGTGTTCGGTCGCGGCAGCCTGAAAATGCTGTCGCCGAGCAATCGGCGGGTATTGGCCTACCTGCGTGAATACGAAAGCGGCGGGCAGACCGAAACCATCCTCTGCGTGGCCAACGTGTCGCGTGCGGCCCAGGCCGCCGAACTGGACCTGGCGGCCTTTGCCGGCCTGGTGCCGGTGGAGATGGTCGGCGGCAGCGCCTTTCCACCCATATCCGCCTTGCCCTATCAGCTGACCTTGCCGCCCTATGGGTTCTACTGGTTCCAACTGGCGTCCGCCACGCAGATGCCCAGCTGGCATGTGCTGCCGCCGGAAAGCCTGCCGGAACTCCAGACCCTGGTGGTCAAGGCACGGCTCGAGGAACTGCTCGAACCACCGACCGCGCGGTTGATCAAGCAGGACCTGTTGCCCCTGTACCTGAGCAAACGCCGTTGGTTCGCCGGCAAGGACCGTGGCATCGAACAGATCGATGTCCACCAGACCCTGCGTTTCGAACACCCCGAGCAGCCGGTGCTGTTAAGCGAACTGTCGGTCGTTAGCGCTGGCGTCTCGCAGCGTTACCTGGTGCCGTTGGGGTTCGTCGGTGAGGACAGCAGCACGCCCTTGCAGCAGCAATTGGCCCTGGCCCGCGTGCGCCGTGGCCGCCATGTTGGCGTGCTGACCGATGCTTTTACCCTGCCGAGTTTTATCCAGGCCATGGTCCAAGGGTTGCAGGAAGGCCGGGTGATGCCGTACGGCGAGGGTCAGCTGCAGTTCGCTGCCACGCCACAATTGGCGGCATTGGCCCTGCCGGCACAGCCCGAAGTGCGCTACCCGGCGGCTGAGCAATCCAACAGTTCGGTCATAGTCGGTGGCAGCCTGATGTTGAAAATGCTGCGCCACCTGGTCAGCGGTGTGCACCCCGAGCTGGAGATGAGCGATTACCTGACCCGTCAGGGTTTTGCCCATATATCGCCGCTGCTGGGCTCGGTCAGCCAGATCGACGCGGACGGCACGCCCACCCTGCTGCTGCTGGCCCAGGGCTACCTGAACAACCAGGGTGATGCCTGGGCGTGGACTCAGAGCACCCTGGATAGGGCCATTCGCGACGAACTGGCCCAGGGCGTGTCGGCCCTGGAGAACCAGTACGGGGCCTTGTTCGATCTGGACAGTTTTGCCGCCATGCTCGGTCAGCGTCTGGGCGAGATGCATGGTGTGCTGGCCGCGCCCAGCGAGGATCCCGCTTTCAGCCCACACCCCAGCAGCGCGGCGGACGCCAAGGCAGTGGGGCGGGGCATCATGGCTCAGCTGGATGACGCCTTCGAGCGGTTGCAGGCGGTGCCCAGCGGTACTGTTGATTCAGCCGACGCCCGCTTGATCACCCGGCTGCTGGAGCAGCGCAAGGCGATCGGCCAGCGGATCGAGGCACTGGCCAAACGTACCCAGGGTGGCTTGCGGATCCGGGTACACGGCGATCTGCACCTGGGGCAGGTGCTGGTGGTCCAGGGCGACGCCTACCTGATCGATTTCGAAGGTGAACCGGCCCGGCCGCTGCAGGAACGGCGTAACAAACACAACCCGTTCAAGGATGTTGCCGGTCTGTTGCGCTCTTTCGACTACGCGGCGGCGATGGCCATGCGCAATGCCCAGAGTATCGACACCTCGGCCGAAGCCGACCAGGCCCGTCGGTTGATCGTCGAAACCTACCTGGAGAACTCCCGCGAGGCCTTTCTCAAAGCCTATCGCCTGGCGGCCACCGCGGTGCCGCATGCCTGGCAACAGGCCGATGGCGAAGCGGCGTCGCTGGAATTGTTCAGTATCGAAAAAGCCCTTTACGAAATCATCTATGAAGTGGAAAACCGCCCGGCCTGGCTCGGCGTACCACTCAACGGCCTGGCAGCCCTGCTGCAGGTGCCGAGCACCGGAGAGAACCCATGAACGGACGTCAGACCCTGACGGAGGCCCCCGCGTTACCGCGCGCCGATGCCGAGGCCTTGCTACGGGCCGAACACCCCGACCCCTTTGCCGTGTTGGGCCCCCATCGGGCGGGCGAGGGTGTAGTAATCCGCGCCTATCTGCCCGGTGCCCTGGCCGTGCGGCTGAGGCCTCGGGACGAGGGGACCAGCGAGGTACTCACGACCCTGGACCAGTCCGAGGACCTGCCCGGTTTGTTCGTCGGCTACCTGCCGCGGTCGATACCCTACCTGCTGGATATCCATTGGGCCGGCGGCCATCAGCTGAGCGAGGATCCCTACAGTTTCGGCCCGTTGCTGGGCGAGATGGACCTCTACCTGTTCGCCGAAGGCAACCACCGCCACCTCGGGCAGTGCCTGGGGGCACAGCTGCTGAGCGTGGACGGTGTACCAGGCGTGCGCTTCGCGGTATGGGCGCCCAATGCGCGGCGAGTCTCGGTGGTCGGTCCGTTCAACAATTGGGATGGGCGCCGTCACCCGATGCGCCAGCGTATCCCGTCCGGGGTCTGGGAGCTGTTCATTCCCCGCTTGCAGGCGGACGAGGCCTACCGCTACGAAATACTGGGGCCCGAGGGTGTGCTGCCGCTCAAGGCCGACCCGGTGGCCCTGGCCACCCAGGCGCCGCCGGAAACCGCCTCGGTGGTCGCTGAGCCGCAGCAGTTCGAGTGGCACGATGAACAGTGGCTGGAGCGTCGTCAGGCGTTGCACAGCCCGCGCGCGCCCTTGTCGATCTACGAACTGCACGCCGGCTCCTGGCGCCATGAAGGCGGCGATGAGGGGCGTGACTACAGTTGGCCGGAACTGGCCGAGCGCCTGATTCCCTATGTGCTGGAAATGGGGTTTACCCATATCGAGCTGATGCCAATCATGGAGCACCCCTTTGGCGGTTCCTGGGGCTATCAGCCGCTGTCGATGTTCGCCCCCAGTGCCCGGTATGGGTCGCCGCGGGATTTCGCCGGTTTCGTCGACGCCTGCCATGTGGCCGGTATCGGGGTAATCCTCGATTGGGTACCGGCGCATTTCCCCACCGATCTGCATGGCTTGGGCATGTTCGATGGCACCGCCCTGTACGAGTATGCCCACCCGTTCGAAGGCTTCCACCAGGACTGGGATACCCTGATCTACAACCTAGGGCGCACCGAGGTGCACGGCTTTATGCTGGCCTCCGGCGTGCATTGGCTCAAGCAGTTCCATATCGATGGATTGCGTGTCGATGCGGTCGCTTCGATGTTGTACCGCGACTATTCGCGCAAGCAAGGCGAATGGATCCCCAATCGCCACGGCGGTCGGGAAAACCTCGAGGCCATCGATTTCTTGCGTCACCTCAACGACGTGGTCGCCCAGGAAGCCCCAGGCGCTCTGGTCATCGCCGAGGAATCGACAGCTTGGCCGGGCGTCAGCCGCCCTACCCAGGAGGGTGGTCTGGGGTTTTCCTACAAATGGAACATGGGCTGGATGCACGACAGCCTGGCCTATATGAGCCAGGATCCGATCAATCGGCGCCATCACCATGACCAGATGACCTTCGGCCTGGTGTACGCCTATTCGGAGCGGTTTGTCCTGCCGATCTCCCACGACGAAGTGGTGCACGGCAAAGGCTCGCTGATCGACAAGATGCCCGGCGACCGCTGGCAGAAATTCGCCAACCTGCGCGCCTACCTGGCCTTTATGTGGGCCCATCCGGGCAAGAAGCTGCTGTTTATGGGCTGCGAGTTCGGCCAGTGGCGGGAATGGAACCACGACGGTGAGCTGGATTGGTACCTGCTCAACCAGCCGGAACATGAAGGCCTGCGGCAACTGGTAGGCGACCTCAACCGGCTTTACCGCAGCCAACCGGCGTTGCACGAGCTCGATTGTGAACCCGCGGGCTTCCAATGGCTGATCGGCGACGACGCCGCCAACAGCGTATTCGCCTGGTTGCGCCGGGATGAAGCGGGGCAACCCTTGCTGGTGGTCGCCAACTTCACGCCGGTACCGCGCGAACAGTATCGCGTGGGCGTGCCCGCGGCCGGTCACTGGCAGGAACTGCTCAACACCGATGCCCAGGGTTATGGCGGGTCGAATCTGGGTAACCTGGGGACGGTTATCAGTGAGCCCCTGGCGGCCCACGGCGAGGCGGATTCGTTGTCGTTGATGCTGCCGCCCCTGTCGGTGCTGATCCTGCGACCGGTGCCTGACGAGGGCTAATCGAGCCGTCCCCTCTTGCCGCAAGGGCAGATGGGAACCAAGCGGGGTCGGGTGGCGTGGCGATGGATATTTCCATGTAATTGATGGGTATCGCTGCGCTCCACCTCATCCTACGAAGACCTGTTCCATCGCGTGGGCCCCCAGATGGCCCGATGCGGCGCGTAGGAACGATCACCGCACGTCAAGTGACGTAGGGCGGTCTCGGCGCGCCGTCCAGCGACAGCTCGCCAATGGGCAGTTACGACGTGTCGTACCGCGGTAGCCCGCTGGCGTAAAGGAGCGACGTTGCTTGGGGTGAGGGCTAGCCGGGGCTGTTATGACCGGTGGCAGGATGTTGGTTTTCGTCGGGCCTCTGGGTTTTCTCGGTGTTGCGTTGTTTGAGCTGCTTGGCCTTGGCCTCCAGCGTCAGGTACAGCACAGTCGCGATCAGCAGCGGCACCAGAAAGTAGATGATGCGATAGCCGATCAGGGCCGCCAGCAAGCTGCCCTTGCTGATCTCATCCTGCAGCAGGGTGACGAAGACGGTTTCCAGCACGCCCAGTCCAGCCGGAATATGGGTGATGACCCCGGCGATGCTGCTGATCAACAGGGCGCCAAGCACCAGCGGAAAACCCACGCGCTGGCCCAGCAGCAAGTAGACGATCAGTGCCATCAGGGTCCAGTTGGTCGCGCCCAGTAGCGCCTGTAACGATGCCAAGCGGAAGGAGGGCAGGGTAAAGGCATGGCCCCGCAGGTGCCAGGTGCGTTTTTTCGCCACCTTGCACAGCACCAGGTAGCCTAGGGCGATGGCCAGCAGCAGCGCGCCCAGGGCTTGCAGGCCCAGGGTGCCGAGTTTCCAGCTGGCCGGCAGCTCCACCTGCCGGGACACGAACAGGCCGCCGGCCAGCAGCATATAGCCTAGCCAGTTGGTGACCAGGCTCAGGCTGAGGATCTTGGTGATCTCGGCGTTTTCCAGGCCCAGCCGCGAGTACAACCGATAGCGAAAGGCAATACCACCGACCCAGGATCCCAGGTTGAGGTTGAACGCGTAGCAGACGAAGGTCACGGGCATGATCTGGCGCAGCGGCAACTGATGCCCGGTGTAGCGCCGCCCCAACACGTCGAAGCCGCTGTAGACCAGGTAACTGGCGGCGCAGGCCAGGGCTGCCCAGGCCAGGGTGCTGGCGGGGTAGGCACGCAGGGTCTGGAGGATTTCCTGCCAGTCGAGTTTTTTCGCCAGTACCACCAGCATCACCAGCACCAGGATGAAAAAGGCGATGGTCAGCAGGCGTTTGGCAATTGGCCAGATACCCGGCGGCCGGGGGCTGTGGCGGGAAACTTCAGGGCTGCTCATTGGCGCTCTCGTGGCTCAGGGGCGAATGATCCCGCGCGGACGGCTCGTCCTGCAGCAGGGCCAGACGCGGACGATGGGCCGGCAGCCACCCGGCCATGGCGGGGAAGGTGCGTAGAAAGTGAAAGCACAGGAAGGCCAGGGGGGCACGCCAGAAATAGCCGCGCACCATGCGCTCCAGGCCAATGGCGGTGCAGTGGTGATGAACCAGTTGGTCGAGGCGCTGGCTCAGCTCCTGGTTGAAGGCCCGATCGCGGATCAGCAGATTGGCCTCCAGGTTCAGCGCGAGGCTCAAGGGGTCCAGGTTGCTGGAACCGACGGTGGCCCATTCGTCGTCGACCAGGGCCACCTTGCCATGCAACGGGCGCTGGCAGTATTCGCTGATCTGCACCCCGTCGCGCAGCAGGTAGTTGTACAGCATCCGCGCCAGCACCTTGACGATCGGCATGTCCGGCTGGCCTTGTAGGATCAAGCGCACCTCGACGCCCCGGCGGGCGGCATTGCGCAGTTCGCGCAGCAAGCGGTAGCCCGGGAAGAAATAGGCGTTGGCGATCACCACCCGCTGGCGCGCCGTGCGGATGGCCTCCAGGTAATGCTGCTCGATATCGTTGCGGTGGTGCTGATTATCGCGGGTGACGAACAGCGCTTGTGCGGTCCCTTCGGCGGTTCTGCTCGATACCGCGCCTGGCGCTTTACGGCGGCCCCAGGGCCACCGTCGCTGCGGCGCTTCGGACGGCGCGATGGCGGCCAGGGCAAAACGATGGATGTCCTCGACCACCGGCCCGCGAATTTCAATGGCGTAGTCCTGCTTGGCGTCGGGACCGTAATCGCCCAAATGATCGGCGGAAAAATTGATGCCGCCGATAAAGGCCAGGTGGCCGTCGACCACCAGGATCTTGCGGTGCAGGCGACGGAAGATATTCAGACGCATGCCGACCAGCTTCGAGCCGGGATCGAACATGCGAAAACGCACCCCGACTGCGGTCAGGGCACCGATAAAGGCCGGTGTCAGTTCGGAGGAGCCGAAGCCGTCGACCGTGATCTCCACCCGTACACCGCGCTTCGCCGCGTCGATCAGGGCCTGGTGCAGGCGATTGCCGACCTTGTCCTCGAACAGGATAAAGGTCTCCAGCAGAATTTCTTCCCGGGCTTGCTCGAGGGCAGCCCATACCCGCGGGTAAAATTCTTCGCCGTTCTCCAGCAGTTCAACGCGATTACCGTCTTTCCAGTCGGTCGTCATAGATGCACCTCCACCGCCAGGGGGGCATGGTCGGACAGGTGCGACCAGGGCCGGGTGGAAAGCATGCGCGGCTCGTGGGTGCTGGCGTTGCGCACGTAGATGCGGTCCAGGCGTAGCAGCGGCCAGCGTGCCGGAAAACTCTTGGCGACGATGCCGTATTCACGCTCGAAGGCTTCGTGCAAGCCGGTGCAGCGCTCCAGGGTCTGGTTGGCGCGCAGGCGCCAGTCGTTGAAATCGCCCGCCACCACCACCGGCGCCTCGGCCGGCAGCGAGTCCAGCAGGTCGCAGAGCAGGCCCAATTGTTGGGTCCGATGCTGCTCACGCAGCCCCAGGTGCACGCAGATGGCATGCACCTGATGCACCTGGCCGGGCACCTGCAGCACGCAGTGCAGCAGCCCGCGTCGTTCGGGGCCACTGATCGATACGTCGAGGTTTTGATGCTGCACGATAGGAAATTTCGACAGCAGTGCATTGCCGTGGTCGCCATCGGGGTAGACGGCATTCTGCCCATAGGCGAAATCGTGCCAGATATCATCGGCCAGAAATTCGTAATGGGAGGTGCTGGGCCAGTTGTCGTAGCGGTCGGCATGGCCCTGGTGGGTGCCATGGACTTCCTGCAGAAAGACGATGTCGGCGGACACGCTGCGCACCGCCTCCCGTAGCTCCGGCAGGATAAAACGCCGGTTGAAAAAGGTGAAACCCTTGTGGGTATTGATCGTCAGCACTTTTAATCGGTGCACGGGATTCAAGGCTTCGGCCAGTCGTACATCGCCGAGCAGGGGGGCCGGGCAGGTCGAATTCACGCTAAGGCTCCTTTCCATTTTCTGCTTCGGGCGATGCCGAAGCGCGGTGGCGGTGTCCTGGCAGCGGACCGCGTGGAAACGGCGCAAGGAACGACCGCCACGGGTCGGTTCTGTTCCCTGGAGGCCGTGCCACGCAGCGCCAGCGGCTGGACAGCCCATACTTCTAGTCCGACTGGAGGTGGCCAATAGCGTTCATTTTTTTGCCGGAACGGAGCGACCTCCAGGGCCCGGTCATAACAACACCAGCTCGAAGGGTTGCAGCAGCCGCTCCAGCACGTGGGGCGCCAGGATCGGCGCCAGCCCGGCCTCGCGGTCCCCTGCCAACTGGCTGACGAAGGCCTGTACCGCGTGACGCTTGCGCGCCTGGCTCCAGATATCCAGCTGAACCTTGCAGGCGCGGTTCCAGGGAAATTCCCGGTCCTCGGGTGTCAGCCAATTCCAGGCCCAGATGGGGAGCTCATGGACCACCGCACCGACCCGCGCCGCGGCCGTGGCTACGGCGCGTCCGACCGCTTCGTGGTCCGGGTGGCCATCCTGGCGCCAGGTGGTGAACACCACGTCGCCCGGGCGCAGGTAACGTTGCACAAAGGCGGCCAGCGAACTTTCCCGGCGGCTCACCTGGGAATCCGGAAAACCGCCGCGGATCCATTTCAAGCGCGTCATGCACAGCCCCAGGCGCCGCAGCGCCGCGGCGCTTTCCTGGGGGCGGATGACGCTCAGGCGCGCCGCCGACCAGCGTGACGAACCCGGGTGGCTGGCGCTGCCGTCGGTGACCGAAATCAATTGCAAGGGGCGTCCCGCCTGGGACAACAATTGCATCAGGCCGCCACACCCCAGCACTTCATCGTCCGGGTGTGGCGCGACTATCACCGCGCGTGCATACGTGGGTACCAGCCGCTGCGGCGTAATGACAGGCAGACGTGCCAGCCGGCTGGAGTGTTTCCAGGCCGCCAGCGGGGTACCCAAATCCTCAATGGGGAAGGCATTCACAGGCTCCACTCCTTAGGTCTCGCCAAGGGCGAGGTCGCCGCGCCGCACTGGCCTACAGGGTCGCCAGCCCGGCAGCGGCGTGTTCCCAGAACCACGCTGGGCGGTTCACTCTCATTGGACCGCCCTAGCCGCCGTGAGTGCGTCCAGGGCCAACGGGATTTAGCTGGCGGCGTCCTTGAGCAGTTCGAAAAGCAGCAGCGAGCGACCGGTGACGGTGTATTCGCTGTCGAACTCAAACGGATCGCGGCCCGTGGAGTCGACCTGGTTGGTGTCGATCAGGCAGATCCATCCGCGGCCTTCCGGTACCGGCGGCAAGCGGAAATTCACCCCCTCGTGATGGGCATTGACCACCATCAGCAGGCTGGTGTCCGACCCCGCCCGGCGGATACCGGTGGGCTGCGCACGACCGTCCATCAGCATGCCCAGGCAACGCGCCTGGCCATCCTCCCAATGCTCGACGGTCATTTCCTCGCCGGTTGGGTGCAGCCAGGTGACATCCTTGACGCCCAGTTCCTCGTTATAGGCGCCGACGAGAAAACGACCACGCCGCAGGATTGGGTAGTTGCGCCGCAGCGCGATCAGGCGCCGGACGAAACGCTGCAGGGCGGTGCCGTCCTCGCTCCAGCGCCAGTCCACCCAACCGATTTCGCTGTCCTGGCAATAGGCGTTGTTGTTGCCGTGCTGGGTACGACCGAATTCATCGCCGGCCACCAGCATCGGCGTGCCTTGAGCCAGCAGCAAGGTGCCAAAGAAATTGCGCATTTGCCGCTGGCGCAGTTGCAGAATTTCCGGGTCGTCGGTCGGACCCTCCACGCCATGGTTCCAGGACAGGTTGTTGTTGCTGCCGTCCTGATTGTCTTCGTCATTGGCTTCATTGTGCTTGTCGTTGTACGCAACCAGGTCGTGCAAGGTAAAACCGTCATGGGCAGTGATAAAGTTGACCGAGGCGAAGGCACGTCGGCCACGGGAATTGAACATGTCCCCCGAGGCCGTCAGGCGGCTGGCGAATTCCGCCAACTGGCCCTCGTCACCGCGCCAGAAGGCCCGGCTGGTGTCGCGAAAGCGGTCGTTCCATTCCATCCAGCCCGGTGGAAAATTGCCTACCTGATAGCCGCCCGGGCCGCAATCCCAAGGTTCGGCGATCAGCTTGACCTGGCTCAGCACCGGATCCTGCTGGCAGGCCACGAGGAAACTGTGGCGCTCGTCGTAGCCCTCGGGCCGGCGTGCCAGGATGGTGGCCAGGTCGAAGCGGAAGCCATCCACGTGCATTTCGCTGGCCCAATATCGCAGCGAATCGGTGACCATTTGCAGCACCCGCGGGTGGCTCAGGTCGAGGGTGTTGCCGGTGCCCGAATCGTTGATGTAGAAGCGCTTTTCCTCGGGCATCAAGCGGTAGTAGGACACGTTGTCGATGCCGCGCATGGAGAGCGTCGGGCCACGCTCATTGCCCTCGGCGGTGTGGTTGTAGACCACGTCGAGTATCACTTCCAGCTCGGCGGCGTGCAGGTGTGCCACCATCTCCTTGAACTCACCGATTTTGCCGCTGGCCATGTAGCGCGGCTGGGGTGCGAAAAAGGCGATGCTGTTATAGCCCCAGTAGTTGCGCATGCCTTTTTGCAGCAGGTGCTGATCGTCGGCAAAGGCATGGATCGGCAGCAGCTCGACCGAGGTCACGCCCAGCGTGCGAATATAGTCCACCACCTCCTTGACCTTGAGGCCGCCAAAGGTGCCACGCAGGGCCTCCGGCACCGCCGGGTGGCGCATGGTGTACCCGCGTACATGGGTTTCGTAGAGGATGGTACGGTCCCAGGGCACTTGCACCGGGCGGTCATGGCCCCAGGTGAAGGCCGGATCGATCACCTTGCACTTGGGTACGTAGGCGGCGCTGTCACGCTCGTCGAAACTCAGGTCGTCGTCCGGGTGACCGATGGTGTAACCGAACAAGGCCTCGGACCAGCGCAGTTCGCCGACCAGCTGTTTGGCATAGGGGTCGATCAGCAATTTGTTCGGATTGAAACGGTGTCCCGCGTCAGGCGCGTAAGGCCCATAGACCCGGTAGCCGTAAATCAGGCCGGGATGGGCATCGGGCAGGTAGCCGTGCCAGATCTCGTCGGTGTATTCGGGCAGTTCGATACGCTCGATTTCCTCCAGCCCCTGATCATCGAACAGGCACAGCTCGACCTTGGTGGCATGGGCGGAAAACAGCGCGAAATTGACACCCAGGCCGTCCCAGGTGGCGCCCAGGGGAAAGGGCAGCCCTTCACGGATACGCGAGCGCACCATGAGTTGCGGTGCGGGGGATGTAGCCGGTGTGTGGCGGTGTGTCATGAGAACTCCTTGAGCCTGGAACTGAGCAGGGCATCGACCGTGCTGTCACGGGGTGGATTGATCCAGGGGGGGCGTCTTGGCGGTTTTTTTGCTGGGTTTGAGCAGGGCGGGGGGTTCATTCCCGGGCTTGCTCGCGGTGGTTGGCGCAGGCGCCTGCACGACCTCGGCGGTCTTGACTTTGCGCGCCCGTTTGACCGCTGGCGCGGCGCTGGCCGCCGCTTCTGCGGCTTCGGCCAGTTTTATCGCCATCTGCCAGTGGCGTTGCTCCTGGCCCTCCGGGCAGCCTTCGGACTCCCAGATCTGGTAGGCGAAATCGCGGATTCGTTGTTCATCGACAGTCATGGCAAATACTCCTAGGGAAAAGGGGCCGCGGAAGTCAGAACGCCCAGGGGCACCTCGGCCAAGGCCTGGCTCAGCGTGATACGCCCCTGCAGGGGTGTGACTTCGCGGGTCGAAAAAAGTCCGCTCAGCGGTTGCACCGGCCAGGACTCGGGCAACAGCACCTGGGTATCGCCCCAATGGGCCGCCGGGATCCGCGGTTCGGCCTGGTGGCCCAGCAGGGCCGCGGACAGGCGCGGCAACAGCAGCACTACCTGCTGCTGGCCGTGCACCCGGGCGAATGCCAGCACCCGCTCGGCGTGCTCGCCCACCACTTGCAAGGGCAGGTAACGGCCCTGGGCAAAAAGCGCGGGCAGGCGTCGGCGCAGGTCCAGCAGGCGCTGGATCAGGCGTTGTTTGATGCGCCCGTCTCGCCAGTGAGCCAATAGCGTTGCCAAGTCGTCCGTTTCGCTCAATGCCGTGCGGCGCCGGGCATAGTCCACCGCTTGGCGATTGTCCGGGTCGACCAGGCTGAAGTCCCAGAACTCGGTGCCCTGGTACAGGTCCGGCACCCCGGGACTGGTCAGACGCAGGGCGCATTGCACCAGGCTGTTGAGGGCGCCGGCAGGGGCGATGGCGTCGGCAGCGGCGGCGATCCGACGGCGCAGGTCCGCCCCCTGGGGTTTCAGCAGCAGGGCCTGGACCAACTGTCGGCAGGCACTCTCGTACCCTTCGTGCGGGGCGTTCCAGCTGCTGTGTAGCTTGGCTTCGCGCAGGGCTTTCTCCTGCCAGCGCAACACCCGCTCGCTGTAGGCCTGCAGGCCAGGGCTGTCGTCCGCGGCCAGGCTCAGCGGCCAGCTGCCCAGCAGTGTCTGCAACAGCATCAGGCGGTCTCCGGGGCAGGGCGTCGGACCCTCCGGTAGCGCCTGCTGCAGTACGGCGCTGTCCCTCAGCCAGCCGGTACAGAGCTCGGCATACCAGGGGTGGCGCTCGCTCAGCACCGCCAGGCGTGCCCGTATGTCTTCTCCGCGTTTATGGTCATGGGTCGCGGTGGTCAGCAAATTGTTTGGAAAGCGCCGCGAGCGCTCCAGGTTGCATTGGTGAAACTGCGCGGGGGACTGGCTCAGGTGTTGCGGGTCGAACCCCATGTCATTGCGCGACAGCAGCACTGCCGAGCGGTAGAACGCGGTGTCTTCCACGGCCTTGGCGGCGGCCGGTGACGTCAGCTGCTGGAAGCGGGCGATGGCATATTTACGCGCACTGCGCGCCCGTCCTGGCGCCATGCTGTGCAAGGCCTCGCCACCCAACCAGCGTTGCAAGTGCTCCAGTAACGGCCAGTCGACCTCGGGCAGGTGCTGCCGGGCACCTTGTAGCGCTTGCTGGAAAAAAGGCTCGTCATCGGGCGAGCGGCCATAGGCGGAAATATAGGTGCGGTACACCGGAAAGTGCACGATCAAGGCCATCAAGGCCCGGCGAATCGCGCCCAGGGTCAGGTCACGGGTACGCAGGTCGCCGCGCGCCACCCGCAGCAAGGCCTGGGCGACGCTTTCGAAATCCCCGGCCAGGCTGCCGCTGAGCACCAGCTGACGCGCCTCGCGTACCTCCTCGAGAAAGTCCGCCGGCCGCCCGCTGAGTGAATGCCAAAGGGCCTTGAGCGGTGCCTCGGCCTTAGGGTCATGCTGCAGCAGGGACACCTGGTTCATAAACTCGTAGCCGGTGGTGCCATCCACCTGCCAGTCCTGATGCAGCTGTTCGTCGGGGCCGAGGATTTTCTCGACGTAGATCGGAAAGTGCTCGAGCCGGCAGTCCGCCGGGCGGGCCTTGAGCAGCCCATCGACCCGCCGCCGCAGCTTGCGACAATAGCCGCGGGGGTCGGCCAGGCCGTCGATATGATCGATGCGCAGGACGTCGATCAGGCCGCGCTCGATCAGTTCGAAGACTTTGCCATGGGTCGCCTCGAACACCTCCGGGCGTTCGACGCGCAAGCCGCCCAGCTCGTTGATATCAAAAAAACGCCGCCAGTTAATGTCATCGGCGGCGGTGCGCCAGCTGGCCAGGCGGTAGTGCTGGCGCTCGAACAGCTGATGCAGCCGGTTAAAACCGTCTGCTTGACGCCCATCGTAGTGCTCCAACGCCTGCTCAATGGCACCGGCCACGGCTGTCGAACTGGCCAGTCGGGCCAATTCAGCTTGTAACTCGAGGGCCTGGCGCTGGGCCTCGCGGCCGTTGCCGAGGCCGGCGAAGCGGCTCGCCAGCGCGACCAGCGCGGGATCGCCACTGGCCTGCAACAGCTCGGCGTAGCTGGGAGGGCTGATGGGAAAGTGGTGTTCGAAATGCTCGGCGTGAAAACGGCCGCGGGCCGCGACGAAACGCAGGGGGATTTCCCCGGCCTCGAGCACCTCGGCGTAGTCGCTGCGCAGAAACGGGATCAGCAGCTGGCCGGTCAGCAGGGGGTCGGGGGATTGCCACTGGATATCGAAGAACTTGGCGTAGGGACTGTGGCGGCCCCACTCCAGCACGCTCAACCACCAGGGATTGGCCGAGCCGCCCACGGCCATATGGTTGGAGACGATATCCAGGATCAAACCCATGCCACGACGGCGCAGCGCCTGCACCAGTTCGAGCAAGGCCGGCTCGCCGCCCAGTTCGGGGTTGACGCGGGTGGGGTCGACCACGTCGTAGCCGTGCATGGAGCCGGTCCGGGCAGTGAGCAACGGCGAGGCATAGAGATGGCTGATGCCCAGGTCGGCGAAGTAGTCCACCAGGGGCAGGGCATCGGCAAGGGTGAAGCCGCGGTGGAACTGCAGCCGCAGGGTAGCTCGGAGGGGCGTCATGCGTGTCCTTCAGGGTCGGGTAGGGCTGCCTGGCGGGCCTGGCGCAACAGCGCCAGACGCCTTTGCACGGCCTTGGTCTCAAGCAGCTCAGGGCTGCTGCGGGTCCAGCGCCGGCGCCAGTTGGGGTGGCTGTCGATGGTGCCCGGCACATTGGCTTGCTCTTCGGCGCCCAGCAGGTCTTCCAGTGGCGCCAGGATCAGCGGGGCCGGGGTATGACCGACGAAGGCCTGGCAGGCATCGAGCGCCGCTTCGGTGTCCAGCAGGGTGTCGGGCGACTGGCCTTGGTCGGCCAGCAAGGCCTGACGCAAGGCCTCACGGTTGTGTTCGCGTGCCAGGGCGTCGCTTTCGCGGTGCTCCTCGGGCGTCAGGCCGAGACGGGTCTGCCACTCCAGGTCGCGGCCTCGCCACCAGCCGGCCATGGTTGGCAGGTCGTGGGTGGCGGTGGTGGCCAGGGCGGACTCCGGCCAGCTGCGGGCCGGCTTGAACTGGCCCTGATGGTCCTGTTCGAACTGCAGCACGCGCATGCCGAGAATGCGCCGGTCCTCGAGCAGCTCGCGAAACCCGTCGGGCACAGTCCCCAGGTCCTCGCCCACCACCACGGCGCGATGCCGCCAGGACTCCAGGGCCAGCAGGTGCAACAGGTCCTGTAACGGGTAATGCAGGTAGGCGCCCTGGTGCGGCTCGGCCCCAGTGGGGATCAGCCACAGGCGCATCAGGCCCATGACGTGGTCGATTCGCACGCCACCGGCATGGGCGAAGTTGGCCCGCAGCATCTCGATAAAGGCGCGAAAGCCGTTACGGCGCAGGCCTTCCGGGGAGAACGCCGAAACCCCCCACCCTTGGCCGCGACGGTTGAGGATGTCCGGTGGAGCGCCCACGCTGAGCGAACCGAGCAATTCATCCTGGCGGCTCCAGGCTTGGCTGCCGCCGCCGTCGGCCCCGACCGCCAGATCGGCGATCAGACCGATGCCCATTCCGGCGTCCCGCGCGGCTTGTTGGGCCTGGGCCAGGCCGCAGTCGATCAACCACTGGGCAAAGGCGTGGTAGGCGATTTCGTTGACCTGCTGTTCGGCGAACCGGGCCACTTCGGCGCTGGCGGGATCACGGTAGGGCTGCGGCCAGCTTTGCCAACCGCGTGGTCCGCTGTCGCGGGCGAACATCGCATGCAGGGCTTCGAAGCGACAGTGATTTTCCAGGGCCTCGCCACCGCGCTGGCGAAATGCCTGGAACTGCGCCCGCAGCGCGGCGGGTGCCGCTGCAAACCCCTGATAGAGCTGGCGTAACACCTGCTGTTTGGCCTGGGTGGCGGCCGGCCAGTCGATCAGCTCGAGGTCCTCCAGGCGCGTCAACTCGGCCTGCAGGCCGGTCGCGGCAATGGCCGCACGCAGCGGCTCATCGCCCAGTACCGTGCCTGGCGCACAATGCAAGGGATTCAAAAACAGCCGGCTGGACGGCGAGTAGGGGCTGAAGCGCTGGGGGTCGGCGCTGAACATGGCATGCACGGGGCTGATGGCCACTGCGTCGGCGCCCTGGACAGCGGCGCTGCGCACCAGCTGTTGCAAGGCGAGAGTATCGCCGAGGCCACCGTCACCCTCGCGGCGCAGGGCATAGAGCTGGGCACTCAGGCCCCAGCGCCGCGGATGAGCCTGGCCGGTCACGTCCTGCAGTGCGTAGCACTGGGCTGGGGCGACCGCCAGGGTCAGGGCCGACGCTCCGATCTGCAAGCGGTGGTAGCCCATAGGCAACTGGCCGGGCAGGTGGGCCAGGTGATCCAGTTGGCCGTGCCGGGTCGTACCGTCTTCCAGCTGGACCTGGTAGGCGGCGCCCGCGGGGAAATAGCCATCCAGATTCAGGGGCTGAAACTGCTCCGCGGTCAGCAGCGGTGGCAGGTGGGTGGCTTGGGTCAGCTCGTGCAGGGCGTCGGCGATCGCTTCACGGCTGTGACAGGGATGGCCCAGCCCCTCCAGAACGTTGACCAATACATCGGGCGCTACGGTTTGTGGACGACCGTTGGCATCGACCCAGTCAACCGCCAGACCGGCCGCCAGGGCCAGGGCATTCAGGGTGGGTTCGCTCATGCAGGATCCTCGAGGTAAAACAATGCGCTGCGGGCGGGCAGGCTGCCCTTGGCCAATTGCGGGGCCAATGCCGCGCGGCTTTCGAACAGCAGCCGGCCCAGGGGCCTGCCCGGTTTGACCGGCAGCGCCTGGTCCGCCAGGTTGAGCCAGAGTGTCAACAGGGTTTCATCACCCAGGCGCCAGCGCGCCCTGACGGCGGCCTCGCCGAGCACCTTGCAGGCCAGCGCCTGGGTACCGGGCAGACGCGCTGTCAGCTCGGCATGGCGCAACGACAGCAGGGTCTGGTAGTAGGCCAGCCAGTCCCGCTGCTCGTCGTCAGGTCCGACTTCGAGCCGCGGCACGGAATGGGTAAAGGTGTCCAGGGCGTTGGGGTCGGGTATGCGGTCGCGGCTGGCGGGGTCGCTGAACTGGGGGAAATCGGCGAATTCGTTACGCCGTCCGCTGCTTACCGCCTCGGCCAGCTCGTCATGAAAGTCGGTAAAAAACTGGAAAGGCTGCCGGCAGCCCCATTCTTCGCCCATAAACAGCAGCGGGACCATGGGCGACAGCAGCAGCAAGGCGGTGGCCGCCCGTAGCGCCTCCGGATGACACAGCTCAATCAGCCGCTCACCCAGGGCGCGGTTGCCGATCTGGTCATGATTCTGCAGAAACAGCACAAAGGCGCTGGGCGGCAGGTGCGCACTGGGCTCACCACGGGCCTGGCCATGGCGGTTGGCCTGTCCCTGGTAAATAAACCCCTGGGCCAGGCAGCGGGCCAGTTTCTCGGTGGGCTGCTGGGCGAAGTCCTGGTAATAGGCGTGGTGTTCGCCGGTCAGCAGCACGTGCAGCACGTTGTGGCCGTCATCGTTCCATTGCGCGGTATAGCCGTTGCTCAGGAGGTTGGCAGCGTTGTGTTCATTCTCCAGCACCAGGTGTATATGACGCCCCGGTTCCGTTCGGGCGCGGACCTGTGCCGCCAACTCGATCAGAAAATAGCTCTCGGAAATGGCGTGCACGGCATCTAGGCGCAAGCCGTCGAAGCGATACTCGAACAGCCACATCAGGGCATTGTCGATAAAGAAATTGCGCACCTGACTGCGGCGGAAATCGATGGCTTGGCCCCAGGGTGTGTGTTGATCCTGGCGAAAAAACCCGCTGGCGTACTGGCCCAGGTAATTACCTTCAGGTCCGAAGTGGTTGTAGACCACGTCGAGAAACACCTGCAGGCCCAGGCCATGGGCGCAGTCGATCAGCGCCTTGAGCTGCTCGGGCGTACCGTAGGAACTCTGCGGGGCAAAGGGCAGGCTACCGTCATAGCCCCAATTGCGGGTCCCGGGAAAGGCATTGATCGGCATCAGCTCGATGGCGGTAATGCCCAGTTCGGCCAAGCGCTGCAAATGCGTCTGCACCCCCTGAAAGCCTCCCAGGGCTCCGACATGCAACTCGTAGAGCACTGTTTCGGTCCAGGGCCGGCCTTGCCAGTGGCTGTGGCGCCAGGCGTAGGTGGGGTCCACCACCAGACTGGGGCCCTGCAGGCCGCCAGCCTGGGCGCGCGAGGCGGGATCCGGAACCCGCAGTTCTTGATCGATGCGATAGTGGTAGGCCGTGGCCGCGCCACACGGCAGCTGACAACTGAACCAACCGTCCGCCTGCGCCTGCATCGGGTGACGCGCACCTGATTTAAACTCGACCTCGACCTGCCGGGCATTCGGGGCCCAGAGGCAGAATTCGGTAAGATCCTTTCGCAACAGCCGTGCGCCGGCGTGCAGCTCCTGTGGTGCCGGCATAAGCCTATCCCTGACGCAGTAGTTGGAGCGGTGCCGCGCTGAGCAACTGGTCGTACAGCCGGCTGTACGGCTGGATCGACACGCGCCAATGGTAAGGCGAGGCCATCGCCCGGCAGCGCATGGCGCGAAACAGCTCGGGGTGGGCGTAGACGCGAAACGCCCGGTCGATGGCGCTGCGGTAGCTTTCGGCGCTGGAGTCCTCGAAGAGGAAGCCGGTGAT
This sequence comes from Pseudomonas sp., assembly GCF_040514055.1. Classification (GTDB taxonomy): domain Bacteria; phylum Pseudomonadota; class Gammaproteobacteria; order Pseudomonadales; family Pseudomonadaceae; genus Aquipseudomonas. The sequence goes on along the minus strand of NZ_JBEVDL010000026.1, from coordinate 113,168 downwards.
GCCGTCTTCGATGCTGTCGGCCAGCCCGCCAGTATTACGGGCGATCGGCAGCGAGCCGAAACACTGGGCGTACATCTGGCTCAGGCCACAGGGTTCATAGCGCGAGGGCATCAGCAGAAAATCGCTGCCGGCAAACATGCGCCTGGCGTCGGTTTCGTTAAAGCCGATACGGGCTGCGATCTGCCCGGGAAAACGTGCCGCCAGCTCGCGCACCGCGGCTTCGACCTTGGCTTCGCCGCGTCCGATCAGGGCGATCTGGCCCCCCTGGTTAACAATGTGTTCCGCCACTTGCAGGGTCAGGTCCAGGCCCTTCTGATGCACCAAACGCGAGACCACGGCGAAGATCGGCCCGTTCGACGGGGCCAGACCGAAGGTCATGCGCACCTGCACCGCATTGGCCTGCTTGCCGGCCCAGTCATTGGCGGCAAAACCCTGGATCAGGTGGGGATCGGATTCCGGCGCCCAACTGTCGTCGATGCCGTTGAGAATACCGGTGAGGCAGCCTTGTTGTTGTTTGTCCCCCAGCAAGCCCTCCAGGCCGCAGCCAAAGGCCGGGGTGGTGATTTCCTGGGCGTAGGTGGCGCTGACCGTGGTGATATGGGTGGCGTACAGAATGCCCGCTTTGAGAAAGGACACCTTACCCGGCTCGTTTGACTCGAGACCGTTGACCGGCAGCCCCAGCTCAACCGAGCAGCGCGCATCGCACAGGCCCTGATAGGCCAGGTTGTGAATGGTGAAGATGCTCGGAGTCGGTTGGTCACGCCAGAACAGGTAGGCGGGGGTCAACGCCGTCTGCCAGTCATTGAGGTGCAACAACTGCGGTGTCCATTTGAGCCCGGCCCTGCCGGCGGCAAATTCAGCCGCCGCCAGGGACAGGCGGGCGAAGCGAATATGGTTGTCCGGCCAGTCCACGCCCTCGTCATCGCCGTAGGGCGTGCCTTCACGGTCGTAAAGCTCGGGGCAGAGCACCACGTAGATCACCAGACCATCGTCAGTGTCGATGCGGCCGATCTTGCAGGCGGGCAGGGCGGCATAGCCCTCGACCTCACCAACGACGCGAATGGCATTGCCACTTTCGAGCACTTGGCGATAACCGGGGATCAACACCCGTACGTCATGGCTGGCCTGCATGGCGCGGGGTATCGCGGCGGACACGTCGCCCAAGCCGCCCACCTTGACCAGGTCGGCAATCTCGGCCGTCACGAACAAGGCCTTTTGCCGCGTGTCGGTACGGGTAACGATTTTCACATGCGGGGCGACTTTTTCGGCCTCCCGGTAGCATGCAGTGATCCTCTTGGATAAGGCCGCATCTCCCATTACATTCTCCTGCGGGATGAATCATCCCTAAGTTGTTCCAGCACCCATCACACCAGCGTCATAGTTTTTAAGGGACGGCCAACGGACAATTTCTACGTTTTGCGTAGCTCTATAGCGGCGTGCCGTCCTAAAAAACTGACTTTTGCGATTCGTATTAGTTTCAGGTTTTTTATGGCGGAACATGGCTAGCTAGACTGCATCAGTTCGCATGCTGAATCGGCTATAACGAGATGTTTTAGTGATATTGCAAATTGCATGACAATAATGCGCTGCTCATGCATTTTGCATTGCCGAAAGCCAGTCGTTGAGCTGCGAGTCAGGCGCCATGGCCATTCCAGGCCGAGGATGATTGGCCTGCGCTTTGCAGAGCGTACCCTCGCTTTGAAAAAACGCAGCCTGTTACTGACTTTTTTGAAGACGCTTGGTGGGCGCTTTGAATAGGGGGAAGTGCCAGGTCAGGCGCAGTCTTCAAAATCATGCTGCGGCGTTTTATATATATGAATCGCACCCGGATTGCCCCTGGTAGTTACCAGCGGCCTAACTAATGTCTGCCTGGAACGATGTCGCCGCACAGGGGGCTGTAATTGCCGCCGTCCTCGTCTCTCTCCCCCCGAAAGTTCACTGCAGCCGTGCGGCTGCCTGCACCGGCTTGTGTCTGCGCTGCACGCTGTACGGCCGGGCGAGCGGTCCAAACGCGCCGCATTGGATCGAACCCAGCCGGTCGGCGACGGTCACACCCCCAAGCGAGGCTTACTGAATTCGGTCACCTTTCCCGAGGAAGCCACACCATGTCCCACGAGCACACCGAGGCACGGGCCCAACAAGTGACGGCCTTTCGCGCCGCCGTTCTCGACAAGTTGACCTATTCGGTCGGCAAAGACCCCGACCATGCGTTTGACCACGACTGGTTCGAGGCGATTGCCCTGGCGGCACGGGATCACCTGGTGGACCACTGGATGGACGCCACCCGCCACAGCTACCGCAAGGGGCAGAAGCGGGTTTATTACCTGTCCCTGGAATTTCTGATCGGCCGGTTGCTGATCGACAGCTTGAGCAACCTGGGTCTTCTCGAGGTCGCCCGCGAGGCGCTGAGCGACTTGGGCGTGGACTTGAATCGCATTCGCAGCCTGGAGCCCGATGCGGCGTTGGGCAACGGTGGTTTGGGCCGCCTTGCGGCCTGTTTTATGGAAAGCATGGCCACCCTGGGGGTGGTTGCCCATGGGTATGGTATCCGCTACGAACATGGCTTGTTTCGCCAGGCGATAGTCGACGGTTGGCAGCAGGAACACACCGAGACCTGGCTGGACTTCGGCAACCCCTGGGAGTTCGAGCGCCCCGAGGTCAGCTACCAGATTGGCTTCGGGGGTGGGGTGGTCGCCCAGAGCGACGCCAGTGGCGCGCTGATACAAGTCTGGAAGCCCACCGAGACCGTCCGTGCCATCGCCTATGACACGCCCATCGTCGGTTGGCGCGGCGCCGGGGTGAACACCCTGCGCCTGTGGCGGGCGCGGGCCGAGGAGGACTTGCACCTGGAGCGGTTCAATGCCGGTGACCATCTGGGCGCGGTGGCTGAAGTGGTGCGGGCGGAAAGTATTTCCCGGGTCCTGTACCCGGCCGACAGCACCGAAGCGGGCCAGGAACTGCGCCTGCGTCAGGAGTATTTTTTCGTTTCAGCCTCGCTGCAGGATTTGCTGCGTCGTCACCTCAATCAACGCGGTAACTTGCACTCATTGCCCGAATTCGCCGCCATTCAGCTGAACGACACCCATCCGTCGATCGCCGTGGCCGAGTTGATGCGCCTGTTGGTCGACGACCACGGCATGGCGTGGGACCAGGCCTGGGAGCTGACTGTCGCGACGCTGTCCTACACCAACCACACCCTGTTGCCCGAAGCCCTGGAGACCTGGGCCGTGGCGCTGATGGAGCGCCTGCTGCCACGGCATATGCAGATCATCTACCTGATCAATGCCCAGCATATAGACGCGCTGCGGGCCCAAGGCCTGCACGATTTCGACTTGCTGCGCTCGGTTTCGCTGATCCAGGAAGACAATGGTCGGCGGGTGCGCATGGGCAACCTGGCTTTTCTGGGATCGCACAGCGTCAATGGCGTTTCGGCGCTGCACACCGACCTGATGCGCGCCACGGTCTTCACCGACCTGCACCGCCTGTATCCGCAGCGGATCAACAACAAGACCAACGGCATCACCTTTCGCCGCTGGTTGCACCAGGCCAACCCACGCCTGACCGAGCTGCTGGTCGACACCCTGGGCGAGACGGTGCTGGATACCCCGCAAACCGCGCTGCGCGCCCTGGAGCCGTTCGCCGAAAAAAGCGCCTTTCGCAAGCGTTTTGCCGCCCAACGCCAGCACAGCAAGGCGGCCCTGGTGGCCCTGGTGCAGGAGCGCCTTGGCATCGCCCTGGACCCGCGGGCGCTGTTCGATGTCCAGGTCAAGCGCATCCACGAATACAAACGCCAGTTGCTCAACCTGTTGCATACGGTGGCGCTCTACCAGGCCATACGGGACGAGCCGGGTGTTGATTGGGTGCCGCGGGTCAAGATCTTTGCCGGAAAGGCTGCCGCCAGTTATCACCAGGCCAAGCTGATCATCAAGCTGGCGAATGACATCGCCCGCACCGTCAATGACGACCCGACGGTGCGCGGGTTGCTCAAGCTGGTGTTCATTCCCAATTACAACGTCAGCCTGGCGGAGGTGATCATTCCGGCCGCCGACCTGTCCGAGCAGATTTCCACCGCCGGCCTGGAAGCGTCCGGTACCAGCAACATGAAGTTCGGCCTCAATGGTGCGCTGACCATCGGTACCCTGGACGGTGCCAATGTCGAGATGTGCCAACAGGTGGGCGCTGACCATATGTTTATCTTCGGCATGACGGTCGAGCAGGTCGAGGCGCGCAAACGCAACGAAGAGTGGAATGTGACGCACTTGGTGGCCGCCAGCTCGCGCCTGTCCGAGGTGCTGCAGGCGATTCGGGGCGGTGTGTTCTCACCGGACGACCCGGGGCGTTATGTGGGGCTGGTGGATGGCCTGCTGGAACATGACCGTTTTATGGTCTGTGCCGACTTCGATGCCTATTGGACGGCGCAGCGGCGGGTCGACGCGCTGTGGCAGACGCCGGAGGCCTGGTGGCGTGCGGCGATTCTCAATACGGCGCGCATGGGCTGGTTTTCCTCCGACCGCACCATTGGTGAATATGCCCGTGAAATCTGGGGCGTCATGCAGTGATTATGGCGTTTTCCGGCTATCGCCTGGCCACACCTGCCCGCTGGACTACGCTTTGCCCTGACGTCGGTGGTAAACCAGGGGGCGAAGAAGGCGATGAGGTTATGCCGCAAGGGAGTCGCACTGCTGGTACTGCTGGTAGGTGGCCTGCTGACAAGGGGGTTGCTCGCAGCCGAACCGGCCAAGACGCTGCGTCTGGCCAGCCTCGAGTGGTTGCCCTACGTGGGCGCGCAACTGCCGGCCCAGGGCTTGTCGGCGAATACCGCGGGTCGTTTGTTCGAGCAGTTCGGGAAGACCCTGGCGGTCGACTATTTCCCCTGGAAGCGGGCAATGCAGATCGGCGGCAGCGACCCGGCCTACGCCGGCTATTTCCCGGCGTACTACACCGATGAACGCGCCCGCCAATGCTATTTTTCCCAGGCCATGGGGCACAGCACGGTCGGCCTGGCTTACCTGAAACAACAACCGCTGGTGTGGCACGACCTGGACGACTTGGCCGCGGTCAAGCTGGCGGTGGTATTGGGTTACTCCAACGGCGAAGCGTTCGACCAGCGGGTCGAGCAGGGGCAGATGAACATCGAGGCGTCGGTCAACGATCGGCTCAACCTGAAAAAACTGCTGGCCTCCCGGGTGCGTGCGGTGGTCATCGACAAGTCGGTGTTGCGTTACCTGTTGATCAGCGATCACGAGTTGAACCTGCAGCGCGAGTCCATCGAATTTCATCCCCAGCCCCTGGCCCTGCTTTCCCTGCACGTGTGTTTCCAACGCACCGCCGAAGGGCTGGAGCATCAACGTCGTTTTGACGCGGCGTTGACCCAGGCTGATCTGGACCGTTGGGAGAGCGAGTATTTCCAGGCCTGGGAAAGCTCATCCCCGGCGGCGGCCGGCCACCCCACGCCGCGACCCTAGGCCAGTGCCTCGCGGGCGTCCATGGAGCATGTAAATGGTCGAGGATAAAGCGCAACGCCAACCCCTGCAGGTGGGTTTGCGGGCGTCGATCGTGCTGGCGGTGGTGGTCGGCTTGACCATTCCGGCGTTGATCAGCAGCTTCCTGACCCTGGGCTATCGCGAACAGGCCCTGACCGAGCGCCTGGCGTCGGAGCAGCTGCGCCTGGTGGATATACTGGCGCTGGGCATGCAGGAACCGCTGTGGAACTTCAACGTGGTCAGCGGCCGGCCCTTGTTCGACTCGCTGCTGGGCGATGAACGTATTGTTGCGATCGAGGTGTTGGACGACGGTGGTCAGGACTTTCTGGTCAAGGAGTTTCCCGAGCGCCGCAAGGGCGCGCAGTTGAAGGTACAGCGCGCGGTGGTCTACAACGACAAGACCATCGGCAAGGTGCAGTTGGAAATCGACAGCGCCCTGCTGGACCATGAAATCGCCATCGGTCGGCGTAGCCTGGCCGCCACCGTGCTCGCCCAGCTGCTGCTGAGCCTGGTATTGATCGTGGCCCTGCTGCAAAGGCGCCTGTTGCAGCCGATCCGGCGCCTGACCCAGGAGTCAGAACGACTGGCCCAGCGCGATTTGTCGACGCCCTTTATCTGGCACCGGCGTGATGAGCTCGGTACCCTCGGCGGCAGCCTCGAACAGACCCGCCAGGCCCTGCAAACCCTGTTCAACCAGATCGAAACGAAAAACCTCGAGCTGCAAGCCGACATCCTGCGCCGTACGCACACTGAGCGGGAGCTGCAATTGCACCGCGACCACCTCGAGGAGCTGGTCAAGGAACGCACCGCCGAGCTGCTGGCGGCCAAGGAGCGCGCGGATGTGGCCAACCAGGCCAAAAGCACCTTTCTGGCCAGCATGACCCACGAGCTGCGCACGCCGCTCAACGCGGTGCTCGGTTATGCGCAAATCCTCAAGCGTGACAAGGGCCTGAGCGAGCGCCAGGCCCTGGGCCTGAATACCATTCAGCAAAGCGGCGAGCATCTGTTGATGTTGATCTCCGACCTGCTCGACCTGGCCAAGATCGAATCGGGCAAGTTCGAGTTGTCGCCCGAAGCGGTCAACCTGGCGGCATTTCTCACCGGCATCGGCAATATCATCCGGGTCAAGGCCGAGCAAAAGCACCTGCGTTTCAGCCTGCAGCTGGCCGACATGCTGCCGCGCACCGTCCTGCTGGACGAAAAACGGGTGCGACAGATCCTGCTCAACATTCTCGGCAATGCCGTGAAATTCACCGACCAGGGGCAGATCAGCCTCAGCGTCACGCTGACCGAGGCGACGCCGCCGCGGTTGCGTTTCGAGGTCCAGGACAGTGGTGTGGGCATGACCGGCGAGCAACTGGAAAAAATCTTCCAGCCCTTCGAACAGGTCGGTGAAGCCCACCGCAAGTTCGGCGGAACCGGCCTCGGCTTGTCGATCAGTCGGCAACTGGTACGCCTGATGGACAGCGACATCGAAGTGCACAGTCAGCACAGTGTTGGTAGCCTGTTCTGTTTCGAGTTGTGGGCACCCGCGGTGGACGGCGATATTGCCGCGCACGACGAACAGGCCATAGTGGTCGGCTACCTCGGACCGCGGCGGAGCATTCTGGTGGTGGACGATGTTCCGGCCAACCGTGAAATGCTCAAGGACCTGCTGGAGGACCTGGGGTTCGAGGTGCGTTTGGCCAGCGATGGCCTCGAGGGTCTCACCCTGGCGCAGCGCCAGCCACCGGACATGGTCCTGATGGACATCGTCATGCCGATCATGGACGGCCTCGAGGCGACCCGGCGCATCCGTGCCACCCCGGGCCTGCAGTCCGTGCCGATCATCGCCATCTCGGCCAGCGTGGCCCGCGAGGACCAGCACCAGAGCCTGCTCGCCGGTGCCGATGATTTCATGCTCAAACCCGTCGATCAAAACCTGTTGCTGCAGAAGATCGGCGTGCTGTTGGCACTGCAGCTGCGCTATGAGGCCCCGGCCGAGGTCGCGACTGTCGCCAGCGGCGCGGTCACCGCCCCCCCTCTGGCGCAGATGCGCGACCTCTACGAACTGGCCTTGGTGGGCAACATGCACGACATCCGTCGCCGGGCCGATGAGATCGAAGCGCTGGACAGCCACTACCAGGCGTTTGCCGAGCGGCTGCGGCAGTTGGCCAAGGACTACCAGTCCAAGGCGATACTTGAATGGGTGCGACAGCATATGGATCTGGGAGAGCGGCCATGAGTGCATTCCTGCTACCGGCCTTGCAGGGGCATACCGTGCTGATCGTTGACGATACGCCGGCCAATGTCGCGGTACTGGCCGACTACCTTGAGGAGCAGGGGCTGCGTGTGGTGGTCGCTCAGGACGGCGAGGAAGGTATCCAGCGTGCGTGCCGGGTGCAGCCGGACCTGATCCTGCTGGATGTGATGATGCCAGGAATCGATGGCTTCGAAACCTGTCGCCAATTGAAGCTGATCGATGCGGTCAAGGAGATCCCCATCATCTTTATGACCGCGTTGACCGACACCGAGAGCGTGGTCACCGGTTTTGCCGTGGGAGCGGTGGACTTTGTCACCAAGCCGATTCGGATCGAAGAGGTGCTCGCGCGCATCAGTACCCACCTGGCGCTGCGGGCCATGCACAAGCAATTGTCGAGCAAGAACCTGTTGCTGCAGCAGGAGATCGAGGAGCGCCTGCGTGGCGAGGAAGCGCTGCGTGAGGTGGGCGTGGAACAGCAGTCGCTGATTCAGAAATTGCAGAATGCCCACGAGCAGCTGTTGCAATCGGAGAAGATGGCTTCGGTGGGCCAGTTGGCGGCGGGCATCGCCCATGAAATCAACAATCCGGTCGGCTTCGTCAATTCCAATATGGGCACCCTGGAGCGTTATGTGCGCACGCTGCTGCAAGTCATCGAGGAGATGGAGGCAACGGTGCGGCGCTCGAGCGCCAGCGTGGAGCTGTTGCCGGAGTTGAACCAGATCAAGCAGCAGGCGGAAATCGACTTCCTCAAGGAGGATATCTTCGAGCTGTTGAGTGAGTCGAACGAGGGTTTGGTCCGGGTCAAGGATATCGTCCAGTCACTCAAGGACTTTTCCCATATGGGCGAGTCGACCTGGGTCGAGGCGGACCTGCACCATGGCCTGGAAACCACGCTTAACATCGCCAATAACGAGATCAAATACAAGGCCAAGGTGATTCGCCAATTCGGCCAGATCCCGCCGGTGAAATGCATCGCCTCCCAGCTCAACCAGGTGTTTATGAACCTGCTGATCAATGCGGCCCAGGCCATGGAGACCCCCGGCACCATCACCCTGCGCACCGGTTGCCAGGATCAGTGGGTCTGGATCGAGATCAGCGACGACGGCAGCGGCATCCCCAGCGAGACACTCAAGCGCATCTTCGAGCCTTTTTTCACCACCAAACCCATCGGCAGTGGCACCGGCCTGGGCCTGTCGCTGTCCTACGGCATCGTGAAAAAACACGGTGGGCGGATCGAGGTGACCAGTGAGTTGGGTAAGGGCACTTGTTTCACCGTCCATTTGCCGGTCAATCCCCAGGAAGCGGCCTAGGGCCTGTTGCGAATACCCGCTAGTCAGGCTGTCCGCGCAGCCCCAGGCGCTTGGCCAGGCGGTGCAGGTTGGCGCGGTCCAGCCCCAGTTCACGGGCGGTGGCCGCCCAGTTGTGACGGTGACGGTCCAGTGCTGCAGCGATCTGCAGGCGTTGAAACGCATCCACGGCCAGGCGCAGGTCGCCACTCGCCAGCGTCAGGGCGGGGCCCGGCGCGCTCGGGGCGCCGCCGGTCGCGGTTGGTAGGTCCAACTGGGTGGCGCAGATGCTCAGGATGCGCGGGTGCTCCGCTTGCGCGGCCAGGGCCTTCAATCCGGCGCGGCTGAGCAGGTGCTCGAGTTCGCGCACATTGCCTGGCCAGTCATGGGCAAGCAGGGCCGCCTGTGCCCGTGGTGTCAGGCGCAGGCCTCGCACGCGCAGCCGCGAGCGGTTTTGCTCGAGGAAAAACCCGGCCAGCAGCAATACGTCCCGGCTGCGCTCGCGCAGGGCCGGAACCCGCAAGGGGTAGACGCTCAGGCGGTGGTAGAGGTCAGCGCGGAAGCGGCCGCTGCGCACCTCGTCGGCCAGGTCGCGATTGCTGGCTGCCAATACCCGCACATCGACCCGATGCTCGCGGTCAGAGCCCAGGCGTTGCAGCTGGCCGCTTTGCAGCACCCGTAGCAGCTTGGCCTGCACGGCCAGCGGCAGCTCGCCCACCTCGTCTAGCAGCAGCGTGCCGCCATTGGCCAGCTCGAACTTGCCGCTGCGCTCGGCAATGGCGCCGGAAAACGCCCCGCGTACATGGCCGAACAGCTCGCTTTCCACCAGGGCTTCGGGCAGGGCGGCGCAATTGAGGCTGATCAGGGGTTGCGCGGCGCGTCGCGACGCCGCGTGAATCGCCTGGGCGACCAGCTCCTTGCCAACCCCGGTTTCGCCGCTGATCAGCACCGTGAGGTCACTGTCGGCGACCAGGGCAATTTCGCCGAGCAGGCGTTTATGCGCAGGGCTCTGGCCGATCAGTTCGCGCGGCGCGGTCAGCGCCTGGCGGTAGTGCTCCGCCAGGCGGTGCTCCTGGTCGGCCTGCCGACGCAAGCGCTGCAGGCGTTCGGTGGCCTTGACCGTGGCGGCGGCGAGGCGGGCGAAGGTTTCCAGGTTGTCCAGGTCGGCCTGGGCGAACTGCGCCGGGTTGAGGGCGTCGAGGGTCAACAGGCCCCAGGGCAGACCGTCGATAAACAAGGGGCAACCCAGGCAGTCGTGCACCTCCAGGTGCCCCTGAAGACCGTCCACCAAGCCGTCGTAGGGGTCGGGCAGGCCGCAATCGGCGGCAAACCGGGTCGGGCCCCGGTGCGCCAGCAGGGCCGCGAACCGTGGGTGCTGGTCCAGCTCGAAACGCCGCCCGAGGGTATCCGTACTCAAGCCGTCCACTGCCAACGGCACCAGTGTCTGACCCTCCAGCCGCAGCAAGGCCGCGGCATCACAGGCCACAAGCCCTCGCAGCTGTCGCAGCAGGCGTCGGTAGCCTTCGTCTTCGGGCAGTTCACGGGACAGGTCGTCCACCAGCGGTAGCAATGCGGCGAGCAGGGTGGAAGTGGTCATTTAGACATGCCGTTGTCGCCATGACACCTATTGTCCGCTGTCATAATGACTCCTAATAAAAAATGCTATTGATTTTAAAGGGGAAATATCCTGGCACGAGTCTTGGATTGAGTACAGCGCTTAGGACTGTACCACCTGAGCCCACGCCCGCCCGCTTTGCGTGCCGGTCGGCGCTCCCCCCAAAAATCCCCGTTGGAGAATGCCTCATGTTGTCTGCCCATCAGCGTCACCTCGTGCAGTCCACCGTCCCGCTGCTGGAAGCCGGCGGTGAACAGCTGATCACGCATTTTTATGGTTTGTTGCTGGCCGAGCATCCCGAAGTGCGGGTGTTGTTCAACCAGACCCACCAGGTCAGCGGCGACCAGCCACGGGCCCTGGCCAACGGCGTGCTGATGTATGCCCGGCATATCGACCGACTGGACGCCCTGGGTCCGCTGGTCGGGCAGATCGTAGCCAAGCACGTGTCGCTGCAGATCCTGCCGGAGCACTACCCCCTGGTCGGCGGGTGTTTGTTGCGGGCGATCCGCGAGGTGCTCGGCGAGACAGTGGCCGACGCGGCAATGCTCGAGGCCTGGGCCGCCGCCTACCAGCAACTGGCCGACCTGCTGATCGGCGCCGAGGAACAGCAGTACGCGGCCAACGCCGCCGTGCCGGGCGGCTGGCGCGGGGCGCGGTGGTTCAAGGTGGCGCGCAAGGTGCGCGAAAGCGAGGAAATCTGCTCGTTCTACCTGCAGCCCGAGGATGGGCAGGCAGTGCCGGGCTATCTCCCGGGCCAGTACATCGGTCTGAAGCTGAACCTGGACGGCGAGGAGGTTCGACGCAACTACTCGTTGTCGACGGCCCCCAATGGCCGGGAATACCGCATCAGCGTAAAACGCGAACCCTCGGGGCGCGCCTCGGCGCACCTGCATGACCGGGTACGGGAGGGCGATCGCCTGGAGCTGTTTCCCGCGGCAGGCGCCTTTGTGCTGCGCGACAGCGGCAAGCCGCTGGTGCTGATCAGTGCCGGGGTCGGGATCACCCCGACCCTGAGCATGCTGGAGGCGGCTTTACCCTCGGGGCGCCCGATTCACTTTATCCACTGCGCGCGTCACGGTGGCGTGCATGCCTTTGGCCCGACGGTCCAGGCCCTGGCCGATCAGCACCCGCAATTGCGCCAGTACGTCTGCTACAGCGAGCCGCGTACCGGGGATGCGCCGGACGCCAGCGGGTTTCTGAGCCGCGCGCTGCTGGCCGACTGGTTGCCCGAAGACCCGGACCTGGAGGCCTATTTCCTGGGCCCCAAAGCCTTTATGGTCCAGGTCAAGCAGCACCTGGCGGCGCTGTCGGTACCGCAGCAGCAGAGCCACTACGAATTCTTCGGTCCGGCCTCGGCACTGGAGGGCTGATCGGTCAACGTGGGGGACAGCAGCGCAGCAGCAGGGCGTACTGCAGGTCGAACTTCCCGGCACCGGCAGGTAGCGCCCATGGCCATCGCCCGGTGCGCTCTGCACCAACTGACCACCGGGGGTTTCCAGGTGCTGCCCCCACAGTTCCAGCTTGCCTCCCGGGCCATCGATTCCAGGTGGTCGCCGACGGCAAAAGTGGTTCTTGACCCGCACTTCGACCAAGCCCCCGCGGCGTTCGCCGGTCAGCTTACCGACGGACTGTCGGCGTTCGGACTGCGAATACCCGGGTTGAGTGTTCTGGTATTCGTCATGCGCATGGCGGCGGTGCAGGAAACCTTCGGTGTAGCGCTGGACCAGGGGTGGCAGGTCATCCATCAGGCTCCGTTCGAAAGATTGCAGGCAGCCGGCGGGCACCGGCAGTTCGGGACCGGGCAAGGTGATAGGCAGGGGCGAAATGGCCGCCGGTCTAGGGAGGCCGGCCCACAGGGGCGTTGATCCGGGTCTATGGCGCGCCGCCCGCTAAGTCGCGGATCCGCGTTGACCGGCCCGCTGCGCCGGGGTTAGAGTCATGCTTCTCACCCAAGGTCATCGGCACCCCATGCCAGCTCTCGTTTTGCGTCAGGCACTCGAATCCAAACGTTGCAAGAAGGACAAACCTTCTCGCGACCTGGTTGCGCCTGGCTGACCCCATAGGTGTTCAACAACCCGGTCGCGATCCCCGCCACCGGGTTTTTTATTGCCCGAATTCAGGAGCTTTCCGATGTTTTATGGCGTTTATACCGCACTGATTACGCCCTTCCGCGAGGGTCGGCTGGATGAGGCGGCGCTGCGCAGGTTGGTGGCCTGGCAGATCGAACAGGGGGTGCAGGGGCTGGTGGCCCTCGGCACCACCGGCGAGGCGCCGACCGTTTCGGCCGACGAATACCAGCGGATACTGCGCTTGGTCTGTGAGGAGGCCGCGGGAAGGGTGCCGGTGATCGCGGGGGCTACGGCCAATGACCCGCGAGAGGCCATTCGTTATGCCCGCGATGCCGAGGATGCCGGCGCCGACGGCCTGTTGGCGGCGGCCGGCTATTACAATCGCCCCTCCCAGGAAGGGCTGTACCGGCACTTCGAGGCCTTGCACGAGGCGGTGCAACTGCCGCTGCTGATTTACAACATTCCGCCGCGCACCATAGTCGAGGTAACGCCCGAGACCATGGCACGCCTGGCGCTGTTGCCACGTGTGGTCGGGGTCAAGGATGCCAGTGGCGATCTCGGACGAATCAGTCTGGAGCGGCAGCGGATTGGTAAAGCCTTCAGCTATTTCACCGGCGACGACCTGACCGCGCTGGCCTATAACGCGGCGGGTGGTGGCGGCTGCATCTCGGTGACCGCCAATGTGGCCCCGGCCCTGTGCGTGCAGCTGCAGGACGCCTGCCGTCGGCACGACTACGCCTTGGCCCTGCGCCTGCACGAGCAATTGGTGCCGCTGCATGTGGCGCTGTTCGCTGAGCCCAACCCGGCCGGGATCAAGTACGCGGCGTCGCTGCTGGGGCTGTGCGACGACGGCTGTCGCCTGCCCATGGTACCGCTGGCGGAGGCTTCGCAACGGTCGATACGCCAAGCGATGCTCGAGCTGCACCTGCTGTCCTGAGGCGCAGGGCGAGGGCTGGCGCCGACGTCCCGAGGGCGGTTGGTTGACCCTGTTGGCGCCGCGTGTTGTTCGCCATGACTGGACGCGCACCCGGGCTGAGCTAGGGTGAACGGAGGTGAGACGGAACGCGGCGACAGGGATGCAGTATGGAGAATTATCTTGTGTTGCCCTTCTGGTTGGCCGGGCAGCACCTCGCAGTGGCGCTGGAATCGGTCGTCAGGGTACTGCCGGCATTGCTCAGCACGCCCTTGCCCGGCGCGCCAGCGAGCATACGGGGTTTGGTCAATGTACAGGGGCGGATTCTGCCGGTTATCGACCTGGCGCTGCGCTTCAATTGGCCGTCCCCCCCTTTACTGCTGTGGCAGCCCTTTATCTGGTTAAGAACCTCTCAGCGTGACCTCTTGCTGCCAGTCGAGCGGGTCGAGTCGGCCGTCATTTGCGTGGCCGAGAATTTTTCACCGGCCGGGCAACCCCAGGTACCCTCCACCTTGCTCAAAGGCGTGCTGCGCACTGCCGGCGGGCTGTTGCTGATTCAGGATGTCGAGCAGTTGTTGTCGACCGACGACGAGCTGGACCTTGACCAGGCGTTGCTGCGTATGGCGGGTGGCAGCGATGACCCGGCTTGAACCGCCGTGCTCGGCACGGGTTCGCGACGTGCTGGTGCACAAGGTGCACCAGCACCTGGGCACGGACTTTTCAGGAGCGCGTTGCACCGACCTGTTGCGGCGGCTGCAGTTGCTGGCGCTCGAGCAGGAGGTCAGCGCCATCGGCGCATGGCTGGAGGCCTTGGCCTTCGCCGAGTGGGATGAGCGCCTGGTGCAGGAGCTGACACCGGCGTTCAGCGTCGGCGAAACCTATTTCCGCCGTGATGCTGAAGCCTTCGACTGGCTTAGCCAGCATTACCTTCAACCCTTGATCGCCCGTCGCCGCGAGGCCGGCCAACGCTACCTGCGCCTCTGGAGCGCCGCCTGCTGCACGGGCGAGGAAGCTTACAGCCTGCTGTTCCTGTTGGATGAATTGCTGGGCGGCGAGGGGCCTGCCTGGACGATCGAGTTGATCGCCAGTGACATCAACCCGCAGTTTCTGGCGCGGGCGGCGCAGGGTTGTTATGGCCAGAATGCCTTTCGCCGCAACGACGAGGGCTTTCGCAGCCGTTATTTCCAGGCCCAGGACCGGGGCTGGCAGGTGCGCCCCGAGTGGCTCGGGCGAATTCGTTTTATCCCGTACAACCTGGCCAATGGTCCGTTGCCCAACCCGGGTTTGCGTCTGGCCGAGGTCGATCTGATCCTCTGTCGCAATGTCCTGATGTATTTTTCCGCCGAACGCTCGGCGCATGCGCTGCAGCGCCTGCTTGGCTGCCTGACGGGCGAGGGATTGTTGTTGCTCAGCGCGGTTGAGGCGGGCCTGGCCACCCAGGCCGGACTTTGCGGATTCTGGGCCGGTAGCAACTACGCCTTGAAGGCCGATGCCCGGCGGCGGACACGGTCGCCAACAGCGCTCGACGGGCCCCCGCTGCCGGCGGCGCCCAGGCGGGTTCGGCGCGACGCCCTGCCGCCTGCCCTTCGCGCCGCGCCGCAGGCGACGGCCGTGCTGGCGCCCCAGGTCTTGCCCGCGGCCTGCGCTGCCCAGGAGCGGCATTGGCAATTGGCGCAACAGGCGGGTGCACAAGGGCAGCCGCTGCGCATGCGACAAAGCCTGCTGGACTACCTCGCGTGTCCGGGCCTGAGCCAGCACCAGCGGCACCTGGCCAGCCTGGAGATGGCCCGCAGTTGGGCCGACCAACAGCAAGGCGACGAAGCCCAGGATTGGCTGCAGCGCGCCCTGGTGCTGGAGAACACTTCGGCCACCGCCTATTGGTTGATGGCGCTGCTGGCGCAGCAAACGCGGGACAGTGCGGCCGCCCTGTTGGCGCTGCAGAAGGCCCTCTACCTGGATCCGGATCTGATCATGGGGCATTTCCTGCAGGCCCAGCTGTTGCGCGAGGCCGGGCGGCTGCCGGCCAGTCACAAGGCGCTCCTGCTGTGTTGCCGGCTGCTGGACAAACAGGCGCCCGAGGCGCTGTTGCCCCTGGGTGACGGGTTGAGCGGCGGGCAGTTGCAACGTTTGTGCGAACAACAGCTGGAGGGTCTAGCCGCATGTCGGAGCCTATAGATACGGCGCAGCGTTGGGCACAGATGCGCGACCAGTTGGACGCCTTCGAGCAACGTATCGCCGCGGGTTTTACGCCGGACCCGCAGGTCCGCGACGCACGCCTGCGGGCCCGTACCCTGGATTGGGCCACACCGCTGCCGATCGAGCAGCCGGATGCCTGGGTGGAGGTGTTGAGCGTCGAGATCGGTGCCGAGACCTATGCCATCGAAACCGAACATGTGGCCGAAGTATTACCGCTCTCGCAGTTCACACCGTTGCCCAACACTCCGCCTTTTGTACTTGGCATCGTCAACGTCAGGGGCCGCATCGTCTCGGTCGTGGACCTGCGGGTGCTGTTCGAGCTGCCGATCAACGGCCTGTCGGACAAGAATTTCCTGGTGATCCTGCAGAGCGCGGACATGGAGTTTGGGCTGTTGATCGACCGGGTGCTGGGCATAGTCCCGCTGGCCCGCGCCTCATTGCAAAGTGGCCTGGCCAACCTGGTCGGGGTGCGGGCGGAATACCTGCTGGGGGTCACGCCACAGCAATGGACGGTGTTGGATGGGGCGCGCCTGTTGGCGGATCCCCAGCTGCGGGTCGAGGCCAGGCCATAAACCACAAGGAGAACGGCATGTTGGGTACCGTCATGAACCTGCGGATCGGTAGCAAGTTGATCCTGGCCTTCGGGGTCCTGATCCTCGGCTTCGGCAGCCTGCTGTTTGTCACCCTGGAACGATTTGTCAGCCTGCAGCAGAGTGAGGAGCGGCTGTTCCAACGCAGCTACGAGCGAATTTCCGCGGTAAAGGAACTGCGCCTGAACCTGCTGGCCCAGCGTGCCGAACTGCAGGCGGCCATCGATGGAACCGGGACCGCCGACCAGACCCGCCTGGAGGCCGAAATCCAGCGCCTGAGCAGTGCCAACGACCAACTGTTGCAGCGTTTGCGCCAGGGCACCCGCGATGACGACGAAGCCCGTGCCCTGCTCGAGGAGCTGCAAAGCGTGCGCGCCTCGGTGAGACAGACACGGACCGATGAGGTGTTGCCGCTGATCCGTAACGGTCAGCGTGAGCAGGCCCAGGCGCTCAACCAGGGGCTACAGCGTGAGCGCCTGGACAAGATTAACGCCTTGGGTCTGCAACTGGTCGAGCTGACCGACCGGCACGTCGCCCAGGCCCTCGACGAGTCGCGTTTGGCCTTGGAGGCCCTGCGTGAACAGATCTTCAGCCTGAGCCTGGCCCTGGTGATCGGCGGTGCCGCGCTGGCGTGGTTGCTGAGTCGGCATATCGCCTTGCCGTTGGCGCGCCTGACCGGTTGGGCCGAGCAGATCGGCCGTGGCGAAATACCGCGGGAAATCAGCAGCGATGCCCGTCAGGACGAGGTCGGCCGACTGGGACAGGCCTTCGTGCGCATGAGCCAGTACCTGCGCGAACTGGTCCAGGAACTGAACGAGGGGATCGCCGTGCTGGCCTCGTCCAGCGAGGAAATCCTCGCGGCCACCACCCAGGTCGCCTCCAGCACCCAGGAGACCGCCACGGCCATCAGCGAAATCGCCACCACGGTGGAGGAGGTCAAGCAGACCGCGATTCTCGCCGGCAACAAGTCGCAATCGGTGGCCGAGAGCACCGAGCGCACCCGTCAGGTCGCCTATGGCGGACGCCAGTCGGTGGAAGAGGCGCTCAAGGGCATGAGCCTGATTCGTGAGCAGATGCAGGCGGTGGCGGAAAGCATCATGCGCCTGGGTGAACAGAGTCAGACCATCGGCGAGATTGTCGCCTCGGTCAGCGACCTGGCCGAGCAGTCGAACCTGCTCGGGGTCAACGCGTCCATCGAGGCGGTCAAGGCCGGCGAGGTGGGCAAGGGCTTTTCGGTGGTGGCCCAGGAGGTCAAGGCGCTGGCGGACCAGTCCAAGCAGGCGACGGCCCAGGTGCGCGGCATTCTGGCGGAAATCCAGAAAGCCATGACCCGCGCGGTGCTGCTGGCCGAGCAGGGCAGCAAGTCGGTGGAAAGCGGCTACGAGCGGGCCCAGGTCAGCGGCGAGGCGATCCGTACCCTGGGCGAAAGCATCGAGGAGTCCAGCGAGGTGGCGCTGCAGATTGCCGCCACCAGCCAGCAGCAGATGATCGGCATGGATCAGATCGCCATTGCCATGGAGAGCATCCGCCAGGCCAGCCAGGACAATGTCGGCGGCACCCGCCAGGTCGACCTGGCGGCCCGCAACCTGCACCAGCTGGGCATGAAACTCAAGGGCTTGGCCAGCCAGTTCAAACTTTAGGCGCGGCAGTGGGAGACACGGATGATAGCTACCCTCGCAAACCTGAGGATCGGCAGCAAACTGCTGCTGATCTTCCTGCTCTTGATGGTCGGTTTTGCGCTTATGTTCTACCTGACCCTGGAGAGTTTCGCCGGGCTGCAGCAACGCGAAGCCCTGGAATTCACCCGCAGCTACCAGCGGGTCTCCGATGTAAAGGAGCTGCGCATCAATATCATGAATCAGCGCATCATCCTGCTGTTGGCCATGCAAGCGGAAACCCCGCCCGCCGAGCGGAGCGACGTGGTAGCGGAAATACAGGCCTTTTCCGCCAACAATACCCGGCTGCTGGCGCACCTGCGCGACGCCCTGGAGGGGGATGGCGAGGGTCGCGCGGTGTTCGAGTCCCTGGAGGAACTGCGCGGTGCCTACGTACAGACCCGTGATAACGAGACCCTGCCCTTGCTGCAGAAGGGCGACCTGGCGGCCGCTCGCGAGCTGGCCCTGGGCATCCAGGCGCAGCGCATGCAGCAGATCCACCGGCTGGGCCAGCAGTTGGCCGAGCTGACGGAACGGCGGGTCCAGGAAACCCTGGCGCACACCCAGGCGGCGTTGCACGCACAGCGCCAGCAGATCCTCTGGCGTGGCGCGCTGCTGGTGCTGTTAGGCGGTGTATTGGCGAGCTTGCTCAGTCGCCATATCGCCCAGCCCCTGGCGCAACTGACCGGTTGGGCGGAGCGCATCAGTGGCGGTGAGATTCCGCGGGAACTGCTCGGCGGTGCGCGCCAGGACGAGGTCGGTCGCCTGAGCCAGGCGTTCGACCGCATGGGCCAGTATTTGCTGAACCTGACGACCAAGGCGGAGAACCTGGCCGCGGGCCAGTTGGACACCAGGGTCCAGCTGGCCTCGGAAGGCGATGTGCTGGGCCGGGCGTTCGCCACCATGGTAGGCAACCTGCGGGGCGTGGTGCTGGAACTGAACGAGGGTATCGCCGTGCTGGCCTCGTCCAGCGAGGAAATCCTTGCGGCCACCACCCAGGTTGCCTCCAGCACCCAGGAGACCGCCACGGCCATCAGTGAAATCGCCACCACGGTGGAGG
The DNA here is from genome assembly GCF_040514055.1 of Pseudomonas sp. GTDB lineage: Bacteria > Pseudomonadota > Gammaproteobacteria > Pseudomonadales > Pseudomonadaceae > Aquipseudomonas. Next base: position 94,059 of record NZ_JBEVDL010000026.1, on the reverse strand, counting down.
AGGTCAAGCAGACCGCGATTCTCGCCGGCAACAAGTCGCAGTTGGTGGCCGAGAGCACCGAGCGCACCCGCCAGGTCGCCTATGGCGGACGCCAGTCAGTGGAAGAGGCGCTCAAGGGCATGAGCCTGATCCGCGAGCAGATGCAGGCGGTGGCGGAAAGCATCATGCGCCTGGGTGAACAGAGCCAGACCATCGGTGAGATCGTCGCCTCGGTCAGCGACCTGGCCGAGCAGTCGAACCTGCTCGGGGTCAACGCGTCCATCGAGGCGGTCAAGGCTGGCGAGGTAGGCAAGGGGTTTTCGGTGGTGGCCCAGGAGGTCAAGGCGCTGGCGGACCAGTCGAAGCAGGCCACTGCCCAGGTGCGCGGCATCCTCGGGGAAATCCAGAAGGCCATGACCCGGGCGGTGTTGCTGGCCGAGCAGGGCAGCAAGTCGGTGGAAAGTGGCTACGCGCGGGCCCAGGTCAGTGGCGAGGCGATCCGCACCCTGGGCGACAGCATCGAGGAGTCCAGCGAGATGGCACTGCAGATCGCCGCCACCAGCCAGCAACAGATGATCGGCATGGACCAGATCGCCAGTGCCATGGAGAGCATCCGCCAGGCCAGCCAGGACAATGTCGGCGGCACCCGCCAGGTCGACCTGGCAGCCCGCAACCTGCATCAGTTGGGCTCGAAACTCCAGGGCTTGGCCGGGCAGTTCAAATTGTGAGGCGGTCATGAGCCTGGATCGCGAAGCACTGCGGCAACGCTTGCTGGCCAGTTTCCAGGTCGAGGCCCAGGAACGCCTGGCGGTATTGGCCGACGGGCTGGCCGGCTGGCGCGAGTCCACGGCGAGCGACGATTCCATCGAGTCGCTGTTTCGCGAGGTACACAGCCTCAAGGGCGCGTCACGAGCGGCCGGGCACACGGCCATCGAGCAGCTCTGCCATGCCTGGGAAAGCCTGTTGGGGGCCGTGCGTCACGGACAGCTGGAGCTGTCCAGCGAACGGGTCGAGCTCTGCCGTCATGTGTTGCGCGCGGTGCAACGCTTGCACGAGGGCCAGCCCACGGACGACTTCGAGCACCATCGGCTGATCGAAAACCTGGAAGCGGCGGCGCTCGGTGACGCGTTCAGCCTGCCCCAGGCCAGCGTCGGCCCGCCGGGCGCGATCAATGTCGTCAGCGGCCCCAGCGACCCGAGCACCGTGCGGGTCTCGACCCAGCGCCTGGATGCGTTGTTGTTCCAGAGCGAGACGCTGCTGCAGCATCGGCTCGAGGCCCAGGCCCATGCCCGCCACCTGCGGGCCCACGCCCTGGCATTCGAGCCGCAGCGGCACAAGCAACTGCTGGCCAGCGGTGCGCTCAAGCAGTTGCGCGACGGGCTCGAGCAATTGCCGCCGGAGGGGCGCGATGGGCTGAAGAACCTGCTCGACTACCTGGACTGGAGCCTGTCCCTGCACGACCGGCAACACTTCGAAGCGCTGCGCCTGGCCAAGGCGGCGACCCATCTGGCGCAGGGCCTGACGCAATTGAGCGACGGCCTGTTCGCCGAGTTGCAGGCGGTGTTGCTGCTGCCTGCCAGCAGCCTGGTGGAGGGCCTGCCGGCCATGCTCCAGGACCTGGCCGCCGACGCGGGCAAACGGGTCGAATTGAGCGTGCGCGGCGAAGCACTGCAGATCGACAAGCGCATCCTCGACGAGTTGCGTCCGGTGCTGGTCCATCTGCTGCGCAATGTCATCGACCATGGCCTGGAGTCGCCGTCGCAACGGCAAGCCGCAGGCAAGGCCGCGGTGGGTCAGTTGCAGTTGGAGATGCTGCAGGAGTCCGCCGACCGGTTCGAGTTGCGGGTACGCGACGATGGACGCGGCATCGATACCGAACAGTTGAAGGCGCGTGCGCTGAGCGCCGGGCTGTTGTCCGTCGAGCAGGTCGCAGCCCTCGGTACTGCCGAAGCGCTGCGCCTGATCTTCACCTCCGGGCTTTCCACCAGCGCCATGCTCACCGACCTGTCCGGCCGCGGCTTGGGCATGGCCATTGTGCAAGAGGTGGTCGAGCGCCTGGGCGGACGTATCGAGCTGGAGTCCGAACCGGGACAGGGCTGCTGTTTTCACCTGCACCTGCCGCTAAGCCTGTCGACGTTCCGCGCGGTCATCGTGCGCAATGCCGAACGGGTGTTCGCCATCCCGGCCCTGGCGGTCGAACGCTGCCTGCGGTTGCCGCTGGCGGCGGTGAAGAACCTGGAGAACCGTCCCTCGGTGGTGTTCGAGGAGGCGCTGTTGCCGCTCTGGAGCCTGTCCGAGGTGCTCGGGCTTGGCGACTCCGAACGGCCTGGCAAGGCGCTGTTGCTGTTGGTGTTCAAGGTCCGCGGCGAGCGCTTCGGCCTGTCGATCGACGAGTTGCTGGGCGATCAGGAAATCACCGTCAAACCGCTCGGCCGCCAGTTGTTGCGGGTGCGTAACCTGTTGGGAGCGACCGTGCTGGGCGATGGTCAGCTGGTGCCGATCCTGCATCCGGTCGACCTCTACCGCAGCGCGCTGGAAACCCAGAGCGTCAGCCTCGGCCGCCAGGAGCAGGTGCGTGATACCCGGGTGGTTCGGCGCCTGTTGATCGCCGAGGACTCCTTCACGTCCCGGGGCCTGCTCAAGGCGATACTCGAGGGCGCGGGTTACCGGGTGACCACCGCCAATGACGGTCTGGAAGCCTGGAATACCCTGAAACAGGGGCGTTTCGACCTGCTGGTCAGCGATGTGGAAATGCCCCGGATGGACGGCTTCAGCCTGACCGGCCGGATCCGTGCCGACCGCGAGTTGAGCGGGTTGCCGGTGATCCTGGTGACGGCCCTGCACCAGGCCGAAGACCGCGCCCGGGGACTGGAGGCCGGGGCCAATGCCTACCTGGTCAAGAGCGGTTTCGACCAGGAAAACCTGCTGGACGCCATCCAGCGTCTGCTATGAATCGGGAGGAGCGCCAATGCGTGTGCTAATCGTGGATGACTCGCCGGTGATGCGCCTGCTGCTGGCTTCGGTGCTGAGCCATGAAGGCTACGAGGTGCGCGAGGCCGAGAGTGGCGAGCAGGCGTTGCAGCTGCTGATGGCCTACACGCCGGACATCATTACCATGGATGTCCATATGCCCGGGATCGACGGTTTCGAGACCGTCGCGCGGATTCTCGAGAAGTATGCGTTACCGGTGGTGATCCTCACCGCCAGCGCCGATGTCACCGCCGCCGCGACCGCCATGCGGGCGCTGGAAGTCGGTGCCCTGGCGGTGCTGGAAAAGCCCAGCGGCCCGGATGCGGCCAATTTCAGCCAGCATATCGACGGGTTGCTGCGAACCCTGCGGACCATGGCCCAGGTCAAGATCGTCCGCCGGCCCCGCAAGCCGGTCCTCGCCACCGGCGCGCTGCTGGACGATGCGCAAGACTCGACGCAATGGGTCCGGGCGCATACCCAGGCCTCCACGCAACTGGTCGCCATCGCCGCTTCAGCGGGCGGGCCGGTGGCGCTCAAGACGCTGCTGCAGAAACTGCAGCCGCCCTGTCCCTGGCCGATGGTGCTGGTCCAGCATATCGCCAGTGGTTTCCTGCCCAGTTTCCGTAGCTGGCTGGGCAGCCTGTCCGCGGTGCCGGTGTTTATTGCCGAGCAGGGCCAGACGTTGCTGCCCGGTGCCCTCTACCTGGCCCCGGACGCCCAGCAACTGGGATTTTGTGCGCAGCGCCAGGTGCAGTTGCGCGCGGGTGTGCCGGGGGAGGCGCTGTGCCCTTCGGCGGACCATCTGTTCCGCTCGGTCGCACGGCATTTCGGCCGCCAGGCCATCGGTATCCAGCTCTCGGGCATGGGCCGCGATGGCGCCGAAGGTTTGCTCGAATTGCGCCACAGTGGGGCCCTGACCCTGGTGCAGGACCCCGCCAGCGCGGTCATCGACTCGATGCCGCAAACGGCAATCACCTTGCAAGCGGCGCAGCAGGTGTTGACCCCGGAAAACATCGCCGCGCTGTTGAACACCCTGGCCACCCAGGTCGGGGTGCGTCACACGGAGAAAGGAGGCCCTGAATGCACATCGACGCCGACATTCTGATCGTCGAGGACAGTCCGACCCAGGCGGTCGAACTGCAGTTTCTGCTTGAAGCGGCGGGTTGCAAAGTGCGTGTGGCGGGCAATGGCGTCGAGGCGCTGGCCTGCGTCGCCGAGCAACGACCGACGGTGATAATCAGCGATATCGTGATGCCGGAGATGGACGGCTACGAGCTGTGCCGGCAGCTCAAGGCCCGCGAACAGACCCGCTCGATTCCGGTGATTCTGGTGACGTCCCTGGCCGACGCCCGTGACGTGGTGCATGGCCTGGCTTCGGGGGCGGACAACTTCATCGTCAAGCCCTACGATCACAAGTACCTGCTGTCGCGGATCCGCTACTTCCTGGTCAATATGGAGTTCCGTTCCCACGAGCGTGTACAGATGGGGGTCGAGGTGGTGCTCGAGGGCGAACGGCATTTCATCACTGCCGGCCGCCAGCAGATACTCGATCTGCTGATTTCCACCTACGAACAAGGCGTGCGGCTCAATCATGAACTGCAGGCCAAGCACGACGAGTTGGAGAAAAGCAATTCGTTGCTCAACTGCCTGTTCCACTTCACCAGCAGCCTGACCGATGCCAAGAGCGAGCGGCATGTGCTGGACGCGGCGCTCAAGCGCCTGCTGGAGTTTCCCGATGCGCTGGGGGCCTGGCTGTTGATGGCCAACGGCAGCGGAATCGACCAGATCCCGCAGGTGGTGGGTGTGCGCGGGCGTGGTCCGGACTTTACCGGCGAAAAACTGGCCGCCTGTGCCCAGGGCTGCGCCTGCCGGCATGCCTGGTTCAGCGACGGCCTGAGCGTGCCGAGCAATGTGGCGGGCTGCCCGGCCTTGGCGCGCCATGGTGGCGAGCAGGTGCATGCGAGCATTCCACTGCTGTTGGGCGGTGAGATCATCGGCATGCTCAATGTGGTCAAACTGGGCGCCCAGGCCTGGTCGAAGGAGAACCTCAACGCCCTGGCCTCGATCGGTAAGCAGCTGGCCATGGCCCTGGGCCGCGCCCGTCTGTTCGAGAGCATGGAGTTGCTGGTGGCTCAGCGCACCGAGGCGCTCAGTCGCAACGAGGCGCTGCTGCGCAATATCCTCGACAGCTTGCCGGTGGGGGTGATGGTGGCGGACCAGCAGGGCCAGTTGATCATGAGCAACCCCGAGAGCCGGCTGATCTGGAACGGTGGGCAACCGGGGCGGGCGCTGGGCTGGTGGGCGGATACCGGAGTGCCGCTGGAGGCCGCGGACTGGCCCATGCAACGTGCGGTGCAACAGGGCCTGGCGTCGCGAAACGAAGTGATCGACATCCAGACCGCCGACGGCGCGGACAAGACGCTGCTGAATTCGGCAGTGCCTTTTCACGATACCGCCCAGGCGATCCTCGGTGCCATCGTGGTCATCCAGGACATCAGCGAACAACGTCGGCGCGACCTGCAGACCCGCACGCTGATTCGCGCGGTGGAGGCCAGCGTCAACGCGGTGGTGATCACCGACCACGAGCAGGCGGATCAGCCGATCGTCTACGTCAATCCGTCCTTCGAACGCATCACCGGCTACCGGGCCGAGGAGGCGATCGGGCGCAACTGCCGTTTCCTGCAGGGCGGGCACCGCGATCAAGGCGGCCTGGAGTCGATCCGTCGAACCCTGGGGGCACTGGAGGAGGGTGGTGCCTTGCTGCGCAATGTGCGCAAGGATGGCTCGGAATTCTGGAACGACCTGAAACTCGCGCCGGTGATCAACGACCGCGGCAAGGTCAGCCATTTCGTCGGCATTATCCAGGACATTACCGAGGCCAAGCGCTATCAGGAAGAACTCGAGCATCAGGCCAACCACGACAGCCTCACCGGTCTGGCCAACCGCAACCTGCTCAACGACCGCATTCGCCAGGCCATCGCCTATGCCAGTCGCGGGCACAATGGTTTTACCCTGGCCTTTATCGACCTCGATCATTTCAAGGTGGTCAACGATGGCCTCGGGCACACGGCCGGCGACCAGTTGCTCACCCAGGTGGCGTGCCGCCTGCAGGCCAGCATCAGCGACATCGACACGGTGGCGCGGCTGGGCGGCGATGAATTCATCATCCTGCTGGTCGGCGGCGAAGCCCTTGCCGAGCAAGTGGGCCAGCTGGAGCGAATCAAACAGGCGATTGCCGCGCCGATGATCCTTGACGGCCAGGAGTATTCCGTCAGTTGCAGCATCGGCTTCTGTTGTTTTCCCAGCGACGGCCGTGACGCCGACACCCTGTTGCGCAACGCCGATACCGCCATGTATCAGGCCAAGCATCAGGGCCGTAACCGCCTCTGCGCCTTTATGCCGGCGATGAACGAGCAGGTGCAAAAACGCTTGTCGCTGGAGCGCGATATCCGCCATGCGCTGAACAATCAGGAATTCACCGTGGTCTACCAGCCACAATTGGACCTGCATAACGGCCGGTTGTGCGGTTTCGAGGCCCTGGTGCGCTGGCGCCGCAAGGGCATCATGGTGCAACCCAACGATTTCATTCCGCTGGCGGAGGAAACCGGCTGGATAGTCGCCATCGATTTTTATGTGCTGGATGCGGTGTGTCGCCAATTGCTCCTGTGGCACGACGTCTATTCCCAGGACCTGGCGGTGGCGGTGAATTTTTCCGCCATCAGCCTGGCGACCGCCGACTTCGTCGAGCGGGTACTGGCGACCATGAAGCACTACGACATTACCCCACGCTGGCTGAAGATCGAGCTGACCGAAACCATTCTGATGACCAATGCCGAGGATGCCCTGAGCAAGATGCAAGCCCTCAGTGCCTTGGGCGTGTGTTTTTCCATCGACGATTTTGGCACCGGCTATTCCTCGCTGGGTTACCTCAAGCGTTTTCCGTTCAGCCAGCTGAAGATCGACCGCAGCTTTATCACCGACGTGATCACCGAGCCAGACAGTGCCTCGCTGACTCGTTCGATGATTTCCATCGGCCATAACCTTGGCATCCGGGTGATCGCCGAAGGCGTGGAGCAGGCCGAGCAGCTGAGTTTCCTGCGCACGGCGGGCTGCGATGAACTGCAGGGCTATTACTACTCGCCGCCACTGCCACCGGAAGCCTGCCTGCAGTTCCTGCAGCAGGGCGCCGCGCTGACGCTGCCGGAAAACATCATCGACGGCAGCGAGCGCTATCTGTTGATCATCGATGACGAGCCGGCCATTCTCAGCGCCCTGCAACGGGAGTTGCGCCTGGAGAGCTACCGGATTCTCACCGCCACCCGCACCGAGGAAGCCTTTCGCTTGCTCGCCACCCATCCGGTCGACGTGGTGCTGACGGACATGCGCCAGGTGGACATGGACGGGCTGGAGTGCCTGCGCCGGATCAAGAGCATCTACCCGGAGGTGATCCGCACGGTGCTCAGTGGCTCCGGCGACCTGGGCAAATTGCTGCAGGCGGTCAGCGACGGCACCGTCTTTCGTTTTATCGGCAAGCCCTGGGAGCCGGATGCCCTGCGCGGGCAACTGCGTGACGCCTTTGGCCAGCGTGAGCTGCACCGCGAGAACAAGCGCATGCGCCGCCAGCTGCACATCGAAGGTCCTTGAGCCGGAACTGAAAGGCGCCAGGAGGTTCAACCGAGCAGGCGCGCCGGACGGCCGCGGGGCGCCAGGGAGCGTTGCGCCCAGGCTTGCGCAGACAGGCTCACCGAGCGCGGGCTCCTTTCGCGCAGGCCCCAGGCGTTTCAGCGCAGCGGCAGGAGCCGGACGATGAACAAATTGAGCGAAGTGCTGTTGATCCTCGGCGGTGGCGCCCTGGGCGGGTTGGTGTCGGTCATGCAAGCCTGGGCTGAGCCCACGTCGTTTCCCTTGTCGCTGGCGAAACTCTTCGCGCTGCTGGTCATCCCCATGGTCAAAGGCGGAGTGGCGGCTGGCATAGGCGTTTATGTCCTGACCAGTCTCGACGCCAATCACATCGCCAAGGCGTTTTTCTTCTCGGTTACCTGTGGCCTGGCCTTTCCATCGATATTGAGCAAAGGCGGTAGCCTGGCCGAGAGCGTCACGGCCCAGGTGGCGGTGCACGCGCTGAATGAGAACGTCGACAGCCTGCGGGCGGTATTGGCCAAAGGACCTGCGCTCAACCCCGCCGACCTCGTGTTGATCAAGCAGGCATCGGAAAAAATCATCCTGGCCAATAACCGCGTGCAACGTCCGGCCAACAGCACCGCCGAGTTGGCGGTAAACGACGCCATTGCGTCCCTGGGCAAGGAGGCAACCACTGGCGACACAGGCGCCATCGAGGCGTTGAGGGATATCGGCAGGCTCTCGTTCAAAAGCAGCTTGCCGTTTTCCGCGTTTTCCGCCCTCGGTGAACTGGAAATGCTCAGGTCGAAACCGGAGGTCGATGCGCAAACCAAAAGCCAGGCGGCGATGGCGATCGACGAAATCAAGGAGCTAAGCGGGGAGCAGAACCTGTAACCCGTCCCAAGGCCAGGGCGCCGTTAACCCGAAGGTCCAGTGCAGCAAAAGCACGTAGCGCGGGGGGAGGGATGGGGGGCGCCGAAAACGAAAACGCGGTACATCCGTACTTGTAGAGCGCCAGGCCCTGGGCTAATTTGTCTGACCAGTCAGGAGACGACTCCGGCAGATCAGAAGAGGCGGGCCAGGTGTTGACGCGGTATGCAATTGTAGGCGTGAAGGACAACGCCAGGGAAATTGTCCGTGAGTTGCAGTTTCGACAGGAACAAGGTCTGTCCGGTGGACCCACGGGACCCCGCGCTTTCGCCGACTTGAGCTGCGTGTGCCTGTTCGATTGTTCGCCCCCGGATGGCCTCGCGACGCTGGCCCAGCGCCTGCTCGAGGCGAATACTCCGGCTGATCAGGCGGTCCCGGCCATGGAGTGGGGCCGCGCCGCGCTCTACCTCGATCCCCCGGCAGCCGACCCGTGCCTTGATCCCGTGCCCTGGAACTGCCGCGAGCTGCTGGCAGAACATCGGGTGGACTGGCTGCTCTGTGGCCTGCCGGCAGATGCGCTGGTGGCACGCGCCCGTTATGCCGAGGCCGCTGCGGCGGCTGGCGCGGTGTTCGTCGATTTGTTGGCGGCCGCGCCGCCGGTGCTATTCCCACACTTGTTCGAAGCCCAGGCACGGCGTGCCCCGACAGCCACGGCGCTGGTGGCCGAGCAGGGCCACCTGAGTTACGGCCAGTTGAATGCCCAGGCCAACCGCCTGGCCCATTACCTGATGGCCCACGGCGTAGGGCCGCACACCCCGGTCGCCTTGTGCCTGCAGCGTACCCCCGCGTTGCTGGTGAGCCTGTTGGCCGTGCTCAAGGCCGGCGGTGCCTACGTGCCGCTGGACCCGGCCTATCCGGCCGCGCGCTTACGCCATCTGCTCGACGACAGCGCGCCACGACTGGTCCTGGCCCACGCCGCGACGCGCGAGTGCCTGGCCGGCGCGTTGGTAGGCCTGGACCCCGCGCCGCCGGTGCTCGACCTGGACTCCGAGGTGCAGGCCTGGTCCACGCATTCGCCGGAAAACCCCGGGCTGCAGCTTAGCGGCCTGGCTGGCGAACACCTGGCGTATGTGATTTACACCTCCGGCTCCACCGGGTTGCCCAAGGGCGTGATGATCGAGCATCGCGGGCTGGTCAACCTGGCCCACGCCCAGACCCGGATATTCGCCCCGGGGCCGACCAGCCGGGTCCTGCAGTTCGCCTCCTACAGTTTCGACGCCTCGATCTTCGAGATCGTCATGGCCTTGGCCCATGGTGCCTCGCTGCACCTCGGGCCGGCCGCAGGGCCCTTGGTCGGCGAGGCCTTGCTGGACTTGCTGCGCACGCAGCGGATCACCCATGCGACCCTGCCACCGATGGTCCTCGCCGGGTTGCAGCCCGGCGAGGGCTTGAGCTGCTTGCAGACGCTGATACTGGCTGGCGAAACGCCTGCCCAAGCACTGCTCGACGTCTGGGCGCCTGGGCGGGCACTGTACAACGCCTATGGCCCGACCGAAGCGACGGTCTGGGCGAGCGTGCAGCGCTACCAGCCTGGGTGCCCTCCGACGCGGATCGGCCAGCCGATCGCCAACGTCAGCATCCACCTGCTGGATGAGGACGGCAGGCCGGTGGCGGTCGGTGAGCCGGGCGAGATCCATATCGGCGGTGCCGGTGTGGCCCGCGGTTACCTAAACCGCGAGACGCTGACCGCGCAACGGTTCTGGCTGTACCAGGGCGAGCGTTGTTACCGCAGTGGCGATCTGGCCCGTTACGATGCCGAGGGGAACCTGGAGTTTCTCGGCCGTAACGATTTTCAGGTGAAAGTGCGCGGCGTGCGCATCGAGCTGGGCGAGATCGAAAGCGCCCTGCTGGCCCTGCCCGGGATTGAGCAGGCCCAGGTGATCGTCCGCGAGGACCGACCGGCGGACAAGCGCCTGGTGGCCTATTACCGGGCGCCCGCGGCGCTCGACGCCCAGGCCCTGCGCCACTCGCTGAGCCTGGTGCTGGCCGAGCCCCTGCTGCCGGTGGCCTATGTCTGGCTGGAGCGATTGCCGCTGACCGCCAATGGCAAACTCGACCGCCAGGCCTTGCCGGCGCCGACCGCTTGGGCGTTCGCCAGCGCCCCCCACGTGGCACCTCGAGGGCCACTGGAAAGCACCCTGGCCGAGCTCTGGTGCGAACTGCTGGGCGTGACACGGGTCGGGCGTGACGACGAGTTCCTGGCCCTGGGTGGCAACTCCCTGGTGGCGGTGCAATTGATCCTGCGGATGCGCGAAGCCTTCCATCGCCAGTTGAGCCTCAAGCAGCTGTTCGCCGCCCGCACCCTCGGCCGCCTGGCCGAGGTACTGGCGGACAGCCCTCCGGTGGAGCACCAGCGGGCGAGTTTCAGCGCACCGGCGCTGGACGACCTCGAGCCGCGCCAGGCGCCGTTGTCCTACCAGCAAAGCGCTGTCTGGCTGTTGCAGAAGTTGTCGAACAGCCTGGCCTACCATGCCCAGAGCGTCATCCATATCCAGGGCCAGCTGGATGCGCAGCGCCTGCAGCGCACGCTTGACGATGTGCTCGAACGCCACGAGATCTACCGCACGACCTTTCATGAAGACGAGCAGGGCGAGCCCTTTCAGCAGGTTCACCCTGGCGTCGGCGCGTCCCTGCAATGCCTCGACCTCAGTCGGGAAGCGCCCGATCTGGCGTTTGCCCACCTGCTGGAAGAGGAGGTGCACCGGCCAATCGACACCGGGCGTCTGCCCCTGGTGCGCTGGCTGCTGGTGACCCTGGGCCCCGGGCGGCAGGCGCTGATCCATATCGAACACCACCTGGTACATGACGGCTGGAGCGCCAACCTGTTCCTCCAGGACCTGGTGCAGCTGTACGCCCACCATCAGGGGCTGCGGCCAGAGCCACCGCCGCCGCCCGCGGTGCAGTACCGTCAGTATGCGCACTGGCAGCGGGGACCGGCGGCGCAGCAACGGCATCAGGCATTGCTGGCGTACTGGCAGACCGCACTGGACGGCGCCCCGCACAGCCTGCCGTTGCCCACCGACTTCGCGCGACCGGCACAACTGTCCGGCCGCGGTCGCCAGGTGCGCCTGGAGCTGCCGGCGGACCTCAGTGCGCGGCTGCGCAGCTTCAGCCAGGCCGAAGGGGTGACGCTGTTCACCAGCCTGTTGGCGGTGTTCCAGGTGCTGCTCGGGCGTTACTGCCAGCGCGAGGATTTCCTGATCGGCTCGGCGGTTGCCAATCGCGGCGCGCGGGACCTGGAAAGCTGTATCGGCATGTTCGTCAACAGCCTGGCGCTGCGCGCGGACCTGAGCGGGCAACCGAGTTTTCGCACGCTGTTGGCGCGGGTCGGGCAGACGCTGATGGACGCTCATGACCATCAGGAGCTGCCGTTCGAGCTGCTGGTGCGCGCCTTGCAGCCCGACCGCGGCTTGTCGCGCAATCCGCTGTTCCAGGTCGGCTTCAGTTTCCACGATTCCAAGGTCCCGCCGCTGGCCGGCGACGGCTTCAGCCTGTCGCTCTTTGAGGCGTACAGCAACCAGACGGCCAAGTTCGACCTGGAAATCGTGCTGATTCCGCGCTCGTCCGACCCGGCCAACCCCGACGGCCTGACGTTGCTGTGGAATTACTCGGTCGACCTGTTCGACGCGGCCAGCATGCAGCGCATGAGCGCCAATTACCTGAACCTGCTGCAGCAATGCCTGGCACACCCCGGCCGTGCGATCGGCGCTTATGATTTGGCCAGCCCCGCCGAGCGGCAGCGGCTCCTAGTGGAATGGAATCCTATGCAGACCTTAGTACCCCAGCCGTCCTGCCTGCACCGCCTGTTCGAGGCCCAGGTGGAGCGCGACCCCTGGGCACCGGCGCTGAGCTTCGACGGCAGCACCCTGGGTTACCGCGAACTGAACGGCCGGGCCAACCGCCTGGCCCATCACCTGATCAGCCTGGGCGTTGGCCCGGACGTGCCGGTGGCCCTCTGCCTGGAGCGTTCGCTGGACCTGCTGGTGGGCCTGTTGGCGATCCTCAAGGCGGGGGGCGCCTACCTGCCGCTGGACCCGACGTACCCGACCCAGCGCCTGCAGCATATGCTGGAGGATGGCCGGTCGCCGGTGGTGCTGACCCACGGCGCGGCGCGGCCGGCCTTGACCGCGGCCTTGCGCGGGTTGAGCACGCCGCCGCGGGTACTCGACCTGCAAACGGATGCCACCCGCTGGGCCGAGCGCCCGGCGGAGAATCCCCAGGTGCCGGGGCTGAGCGCCCGTAACCTGGCTTACATCATCTACACCTCCGGCTCGACCGGCACGCCCAAGGGGGTGATGGTCGAACACGCCCAGGTCAGCCGGCTATTCGCCAGCACGCAGACGCGGTTCGGCTTCGACGGTGACGACGTCTGGAGTCTGTTCCATTCCATTGCCTTCGACTTTTCCGTGTGGGAAATCTGGGGAGCCTGGCTCCATGGTGGCCGGCTGCTGGTGGTGCCCCAGGCGATCACCCGCGCGCCCGGAGACTTCTATCGGCTGCTTTGCGAGCAGGGGGTCACGGTGCTCAACCAGACCCCCAGCGCCTTTCGCGGGCTGCTGGCGGCCCAGGGCGATTGCGCCGAGAGCCACCGCCTGCGCCATCTGGTGTTCGGCGGCGAAGCGCTGGAAACCGCCAGCCTGCGTCCCTGGTATGCCGACCCGCGCAACCAGGACACGCAACTGGTCAATATGTACGGCATCACCGAAATCACCGTGCATGCCACCTACCGAGCCCTCAGTGCGGCGGACGCCGAGCGTTCCGGCGCGAGCCCGATCGGTCGGCCGCTGGACGACCTGCGCTGCTACCTGCTGGATGCCCAGGGGCAGCCCGTGCCGATCGGTGTACCTGGGGAGATCCATATCGGCGGCGCCGGAGTCGCACGGGGTTACCTGAACCGTCCAGAGCTGAACGCCGAGCGTTTTATCGACAACCCCTTTGTCGCCGGCGACCGCCTCTATCGCAGCGGTGACCTGGCGCGCTACGACGCCGAAGGCAACCTGGCGTTTCTCGGGCGCAACGACAGCCAGGTCAAGGTGCGGGGCTTTCGCATCGAACTGGGCGAAATCGAGGCGCGCCTGGTGGAGTGTCCCGGGGTGCGCGAGGCACGGGTGATCGTCCGCGAAGACAGCCCCGGCGACCAGCGGCTGGTGGCCTATTACACCGAGGCTGGCAGCGGCGCCGACTCGGTGCAGCAGCTGCGTGCGCACCTGGCCGCGAGCCTGCCGGCGCATATGCTGCCGGCGGCCTATGTGCGCCTGGAGGCGCTGCCACTGACCGCCAACGGCAAGCTCGATCATCAGGCGCTGCCGGCGCCCGATCAGCAGGCAGTGGGTCCGCGGACGTATGTGGCCCCCCAGGGCGCACTGGAGAATACGCTGGCGCAGATCTGGTCGCAGCTGCTGGGGGTCGAACGCATCGGCCGCGACGATCACTTTTTTGCCCTGGGCGGGCATTCGCTGCTGGCCCTGCGGGTTCTGGAGCGGCTGCGCCGGCAGGGCATCGACCTGGAGGCCCGGCTGTTGTTCAGCACCCCGGTGCTGCATGAGCTGGCGGCGCTGGTCGGCCAGGGCCGCCAGGCCGACGCCGTGCCGCCGAACCTGCTGCAGCCGGGTTGCAGCGCCATCCACCCCGACCTGTTGCCGCTGGTGACCCTCGACCAGGGGCAGATCGACGCCATAGTGGCGACCGTGCCGGGTGGGGCGGCCAATGTCCAGGACATCTACCCGCTGTCGCCGTTGCAGGAAGGCATCCTCTTTCACCATATGATGGCGCAGGAGGGCGACCCCTACCTGGTCTGGAACCTGCTGGGGTTTGCCGATCGCGCCCTGCTGGAGCGCTACGTGCATGCGGTGCGGGTAGTGGTCGGGCGCCACGATATCCTGCGTACCGCGGTGCTCTGGAGCGACCTGCCGGAGCCGGTGCAGGTGGTCTGGCGCGAGCCTGGCGACTGGATAGAGGAGGTCGAGCTGGACCCGGCCGACGGCGATATCGCCACCCAGCTGCGCCAGCGATATGACCCGCGTCATTACCGCCTGCCCTTGGGCCAGGCCCCCCTGATGCGTCTGGCGGTGGCCCATGATCCGCAGAACGGACGCTGGCTGGCCCTGCGCCTGTTCCATCACATCATCGACGACAACACCTCGCTGAAACACTTCAATGCCGAGGTCGAGGCCGTGCTGGCGGGCCGTGTGGCGCAGCTGCCGGCGCCGCTGGCGTATCGCACCTTTATCGCGCAACTGCGCCGCAGCCACAACCGTGAGGCCCAGGAGGCGTTTTTCCGGGGCATGCTGGGCACTGTCCGCGAGCCGACAGCGCCGTTCGGCCTGCTCGATACCCAGGGCGACGGCAGTGGCATCCGCGAGGCCCGGTTGGCCCTCGATGGGCCCCTGGCGCAGCGGATAAGGACGGCGGCGCAGGGCTTGGGGGTCAGTCCGGCCAGCCTGTTCCATGTCGCCTGGGCCCAGGTCCTGGCGCATACGGCCGGCCGCCCGGATGTGGTCTTCGGCACCGTGCTGTTTGGCCGCCTGCAGGGCGGCGAGGGCAGCGAGCGGATCATGGGCCCCTTTATCAACACGCTGCCGCTGCGCATCGATCTGGCGGCCGAGGGCAGCGAAGCCTGCGTGCGCCGTACCCACGCCCTGCTGACCGAGCTGTTCGAGCATGAGCAGGCATCCCTGTCGCTGGCGCAACGTTGCAGCGGGGTGCTGGCGCCGGCGCCGCTGTTCACCACCTTGTTGAATTTCCGCCACAGCGATCGCCTCGTCGAAGGCCGCGACCGTGACGGCGAGGCCTGGCAGGGCATCGAGCTGCTGGCCGGGGAGGAACGCACCAATTACCCCCTGGTGATGGCCGTGGACGACCAGGGCGACGGTTTCCGCCTGGGGGCCCAGGTCAGTGCCGCGCTGCAACCCGAGCGTCTCTGCGCGATGATGCAGCGCGCCCTGGAAACCCTGACCGAGGCCCTGGAGGGTAGACCCCAGCAGCGTCCCGATCGGCTCGACGTACTGCCCGCCGCCGAGCGCCAGCGCCTGCTGCTGGACTGGAATCGGGGGGGCGAGCCGCTGCCGCCGCCCCAATGCCTGCACCGCCGGTTCGAGGCCCAGGTGGCGCGGGACCCGCAGGCGACGGCGCTGGTGTTCCAGCACGAGCGCCTGAGCTACGGCGAACTCAACACCGCCGCCAACCGCCTGGCACACCACCTGCGCACACTGGGCGTGGGGCCGGATGTACGGGTCGCACTCTGCTTCGAAACGGGCGTGTCGATGCTGGTTGGGCTGCTGGCGGTGCTCAAGGCGGGCGGTGCCTATGTGCCGCTGGACCCGAGCTACCCCAGCGCACGACTGCGCCAGTTGCTGGAGGACAGCCAGCCGCCGCTGGCCTTGACCCATCCCGCCGCCCGCCCGGCACTGCAAGCCGCGCTGGCGGGGCTGGCGCAGGCGCCACGGCTGCTGGACCTTGAAACCGATGGGCCGGCCTGGGCGCAGTCACCGGGCGACAACCCCGAACCCTGGATACTGGGCCTGACGCCTCGGCACCTGGCCTATGTCATCTACACCTCCGGCTCGACCGGCACGCCCAAGGGCGTGATGGTCGAACACCGCCAGGTGAGCCGGCTGTTCGACAGCACGCAGGCACGCTTCGCCTTCGACCCGCATGACGTCTGGACCCTGTTCCATTCCATCGCCTTCGATTTTTCCGTCTGGGAGCTGTGGGGCGCCTGGCTGCACGGTGGCCGGCTGGTGCTGGTGCCCCAGTCGGTCAGCCGCACACCCGGGGATTTCTATCGGTTGCTTTGCGAGCAGGGCGTCACGGTGCTCAACCAGACCCCCAGCGCCTTCTCCGGCCTGCTGGCCGCCCAGGCCGACTCGCTCCAGGAGCATCGCCTGCGCTGCCTGGTCTTTGGCGGCGAGGCGCTGGAAACCACGGCGCTGCGGCCCTGGTACGCCGACCCGCGCAACCGGGCCACGCAGCTGGTCAATATGTACGGCATTACCGAGATCTGCGTGCATGCCACCTACCGCGCCCTCAGTGCGGCGGACGCCGAACATGCCGGCACCAGCCCGATCGGCCGACCACTGGACGACCTGCGCTGCTACCTGCTGGATGACATGGGGCAACCCGTGCCGATCGGCGTGCCCGGGGAGATCCATATCGGCGGTGCCGGGGTTGCCCGGGGTTACCTGAACCGTCCAGAGCTGAACGCCCAGCGCTTTATCGACAACCCCTTCGTGCCCGGCGACCGGCTCTATCGCAGTGGCGACCTGGCGCGCTACGACGCCGAGGGCAACCTGGCGTTTCTCGGGCGCAACGACAGCCAGGTCAAGGTCCGAGGCTTTCGCATCGAACTGGGCGAAATCGAAGCGTGCCTGGCGGAATGTCCCGGGGTGCGCGAGGCACGGGTGGTCGCCCGGGAGGCTGCGCCGGGCGATGTCCGCCTGGTGGCCTATTACAGCGAAATCCCCGGCGACAGCAGCAGCGTGCAGGCCCTGCGCGAGCGGCTGGCGGCCAACCTGCCGGAACATATGCTGCCGGCCGCCTACGTGCGCCTGGCGGCGTTGCCGCTGACCAGCAATGGCAAGCTCGACCGCCAGGCCTTGCCGGTCCCGGAGGCGAGCGCCTATGTCACCCGTGCGTTCGTCGCGCCGTCCACGCCCATGGAGCGTGCAGTGGCGCAAATCTGGTCCGAGGTGCTGCGCCTGGATCAGGTGGGCATGACCGACAACTTCTTCCACCTCGGTGGGCACTCGCTGCTGGCCACGCGCATCGTCGCCAAGGTCGAGGCGCTGCTGGGGGTCAGCGTGCCGCTGAGCCTGCTGTTCAACGCGCCCACGCTCGAACAGATGCTCGAGTTTATTTTCGCGGAATGTGAGGAGAGTCCCGCCTGAGCCTCTGGCAACAGGTATTTACGAGTAAAGCTGTTCGCTTGGTCAATATTGTTCATGACCAGGTCGCTGGGCCGTTGTAACCCATAAAAATAACGACGCAACAGGGATGGAAGCGAGAGATGGTCAGCAAGAATGCTATGCGTGACATGACGCCGGCGCAGTTTTTTGCCCTGCAGAAACGTTCCAGGATCGCCCCGCTGGAACACCGCGACGGTCCGCTGGCGCTGTCCTTTGCCCAGCAGCGGTTGTGGTTTATGGCCCAGCTGGAGGGCGCCAGCGCGGCCTATCACATCCCCCTGGCCCTGCGTCTGTCTGGCCAGCTCGACCCGGTGGCGCTGCAGGCCGCGCTGCAAGGGGTGGTGGCCCGCCACGAGGCGCTGCGCACCAGCTTTGTCGCCAGCACCGGCGAGCCCGAGCAACGCATCGCCGCAGCCGATACCGCGGTGCAGTGGCACCTGCACGATTGGCGCGACCAGGCGGACGCCGAGGCGCGCCTGGCGCGGCTGACCGAAGCCATGGCGCGCGAGCCTTTCGACCTCGAACGCGGCCCCTTGCTGCGCGCCGGCCTGGCGCTGCTGGACGATCGGACGCAGGTGTTGCTGCTGACCCTGCACCACCTGATCGCCGACGGCTGGTCCCTGGACCTGCTGCTTCGCGAGTGGGGCCAGTTGTACGGGGCCTTCAGCCAGGGGCGGAGCGAGGTGCTGGCGCCCTTGCCGATCCAATATGCCGACTATGCCGCCTGGCAACGCCAGTGGTTGTCGGGCGACGTGCTGGCCCAGCAGCGTGCCTACTGGCGCGACACCCTGGCCGGTGCGCCGACCCTGCTTGCCTTGCCCACCGACCGGCCACGCCCGGCGCAGCAGGATTACCGCGGTGGTTTTGTCGCCCTGCAGCTGGACCCTGAGCTGAGCGCGCGGCTCAAGGCTATCAGCCTGGCCCAGGGCAGCACCCTGTTTATCACCGTTCTGGCGGCCTGGGCGTTGCTGTTGACGCGGCTGTGCGGGCAAACCGAGGTGCTGATCGGCACGCCCAGCGCCAACCGCGCCCGCAGTGAAACCCAGGGCCTGATCGGCTTGTTCGTCAATACCCTGGCGCTGCGCCTGGACGCCTCCGCGGCGCCGACCGTGGCCAGCCTGCTGGAGCAGGCGAGGGCGGTCGCGCTGGGCGCCCAGGAGCACCAGGACCTACCGTTCGAACAGGTGGTGGAGCTGCTCAATCCGCCGCGCAGCACGGCGCACACGCCGCTGGTGCAGGCGATGTTCGCCTGGGAAAACGACGACCCGGCGTCCTTGTCGTGGCCGGGGCTGGAGCTGCAGCGCCTGGCCAGCGGCGAACCTATGGCCAAGTTCGACCTGACCCTGGTCCTGGGTGAGCGGGACGGGATCGTCAGTGGTGGTCTGGAATACGCCACGGCCCTGTTCGACGCGGCCACAGTGGCGCGGTTCGGCGAGTACCTGCGTGTCCTGCTGCAGCAGATGCTCGAGCAGCCCCAGGCGCCGCTGGCCTCCTTGCAGCTGCTCGGAACGGACGAGCGTGAACAGCTGTTGGTGACGCTCAATCGCACCGAACTCGCCTATGCCCAGGCACCGGCCGTGCAGTGCCTGATCGAGGCCCAGGTGCGCCGCGACCCCGCGGCCACCGCCCTGGTCTTTCAGCAGGCGCGCCTCAGCTACGGCGAGTTGAACGCGGCGGCCAATCGCCTGGCGCATCACCTGCGCGAGCTGGGTGTCGGCCCGGACGTACGGGTGGCGCTGTGTTTCGAACGGTCACTGGCCATGGTGGTCGGCCTGCTGGCCGTGCTCAAGGCCGGGGGCGCCTATGTGCCGCTGGATCCCGCCCACCCGCCGGCGCGCCTGGGCCATCTGCTGGCCGACAGCGCACCGCGCCTGGTGCTGACCCATGGCCCGGCGCGTGCAGCGTTGGCGGCGGCCCTGCAGGGCTCGGTCGAAGCGCCGCCGTTGCTCGACCTGGACGCCGATGCCGGTAGCTGGGCCGGGGCGTCGCCGGACGACCTGGCGCCCGAGCAGATCGGCCTGACCCCCGGGCACCTGGCCTATGTCATCTACACCTCAGGCTCCACCGGCCTGCCCAAAGGGGTGATGGTCGAGCACCGCAACCTGCTGGCGGTCTGCGCGGCCTGGCCGGCGCTGTACCCGTTGGGGCCGCAGGGCGTGCACCTGCAGATGGCCAGTTTCGCCTTCGACGTCTTCAGCGCCGACCTGCTGCGTGCGCTGGCCTTCGGTGGCCGGCTGGTGCTGTGCCCCCACGAGCAACTGCTGGATCCGCCCGCCCTGTACCGCCTGCTGCGCGAGCAGCAGGTGTCCTTCGCCGACTTCGTGCCGGCGGTGCTCAATCCCTTGCTGGCCTGGGCCGACCACGCCGGCGAGAACCTGGCGTTCCTGCAGACCCTGGTCTGTGGCTCGGACAGCTGGACCGCGCCCCAGGCACGGCTGTTGCGCCGCGTCTGTGGCGACCGGGTACGGCTGTTCAATGCCTACGGGGTGACGGAGGCGACCATCGACAGCAGCTACTGCGCGCTCGACGAACGCCTGATCGAGGGCGCGGCCGTACTGCCGATCGGCCAGCCGATCGCCAATACCCGACTGTACCTGCTGGATGCCTGGGACCAGCCGGTACCGACCGGGTCGGTGGGCCAGTTGCATATCGGTGGCGCCGGGGTGGCGCGCGGCTACCTGGGGCGGGCGCAGCTGACCGCCGAGCGTTTTATCGACAGCCCCTTCGTCGCGGGCGATCGGCTGTACCGCACGGGCGACCTGGCGCGTTATCGTCCGGACGGCCAGCTGGAGTTCCTCGGCCGTAATGACTTCCAGGCCAAGGTTCGTGGCTTGCGCATCGAATTGGGGGAGATCGAGGCGCAGCTGGCCAACCTCGACGGGGTCCGCGACTGCCTGGTGCAGCTGCGCGAGGACAGCCCCGGTCATCCGCGGCTGGTGGCCTATTTCAGCACGCAGCCTGGCCACGAACCCGAGGTGCGCACCTTGCGCACCCAGCTGGCGGCCCTGTTGCCGGACTACATGGTGCCGGGCGCCTATGTGCGCTTGCCGGCGCTGCCGTTGACGGCCAACGGCAAGCTGGACCGCACGGCGTTGCCGGCGCCCGACGGCGCGGCGCTGGCGACCAGCCCCTATCAGCCCCCCCAGGGGCCGCTGGAAACCCAGCTGGCGGCGATCTGGGCGGCGTTGCTGGAGCAACCGCGGGTCGGGCGCGACGATCACTTTTTTGCCTTGGGTGGCCATTCGCTGTTGGTCATGCGAGTGATCGCGCAGGTGCGTCAGGCCCTGGGGCTCGAAGTCCCGGCGGCGGCGCTGTTCGCCGCGCCGCGCCTGGCGGATTTCGCCGAGCGGGTAGGGGCCAGCGGCGCAGCCGTGCAGCCAGCGATCGCGGTGGTCGATCGCCAGGCCAGCCTGCCGCTGTCCTTCGCCCAGCAACGGCTGTGGTTTCTGGCCCAGCTGGACGGCGCCAGCGCGGCCTATCACATGCCGTTGGGACTGCGCCTGCGCGGTCACCTGGACCCCGCGGCCCTGCACGCGGCGTTGCGCCGGCTGGTGGCGCGCCACGAGGCGTTGCGCACCACCTTCTTCGCCCTGCAGGGTGAGGCGCAGCAACGGATCGAACCCGCCGACTGTGGCTTTGCCTTGCCGCACCATGACCTGCAGGGGCAGGCGGATACCGAGTCACGCCTGCTGGCCGTGGCCCGCGAGGAGGCCCGTACGCCATTCGACCTGGGCGCGGGGCCGCTGATCCGTGGGCGCCTGGTGAGCCTGGCCGAGGACGACCACGCCTTGCTGCTGACCCTGCACCATATCGTCTCCGACGGTTGGTCCATGGGCGTACTGGTCCGCGAGCTCGGCCAGCTGTACAGCGCCTTCCTGAACGACCAGCCGGATCCGCTGCCGGCCCTGGCGGTCCAGTATGCCGACTACGCGGCCTGGCAGCGCCAATGGTTGACGGCGGCGCGTTTGAGCGAGCAGAGCGCCTATTGGCGTGCGACCTTGCAGGGTGCGCCGGCGCTGCTGGAATTGCCCAACGACCGGCCACGTCCGGCGGTGCAGGACTACCGTGGCGGTTATCTCGCCCTCGAGCTGGATCCGTCGCTGACGGCGCGGCTCAAGGCCTTCGGCCTGGCGCAAGGCAGCACGCTGTTTATGACGCTGTTGGCCGGCTGGGGGCTGGTCCTGGCACGCCTGGCGGGCCAGCAGGAGGTGGTGGTCGGCACCCCCAGCGCGAACCGCATGCGCAGCGAGCTGGATGGCCTGATCGGTTTCTTCGTCAACACCCTGGCGCTGCGCCTGGACCTTTCCGATCGCCCCAGCGTGGCCCAGTGGCTGGCGCGGGTTCGCCAGGTGGCGCTGGACGCCCAGGCCCACCAGGACCTGCCGTTCGAACAGGTGGTGGAGCAGCTCAACCCGCTGCGCAGCCTGGCGCACAGCCCGCTGTTCCAGGTGCTGTTCGCCTGGGAGCAGGACCCGGGCGGCGAGCTGCAGTTACCCGACCTGAGGGTCGAGTGCCTGGACAACCCGCAGCCGGTGGCCAAGTTCGACCTGATGCTGGCCCTGAGCGAGCGCGACGGCCGCATCGTCGGTGGCCTGGAGTACGCCACCGCGCTGTTCGATGCCGCCACGGTGGCGCGCTTCGCCGAGTATTTTCGACGGGTCCTGGAGCAGCTGGTGGAGGACCCCGCGCGGGCGGTGGTCGACCTCGACCTGCTCGACCCGGCGCAGCGCCAGCGGATCCTGGTCGCGTGGAATGCCACGCAGCGCGATCGCCACGGCGTGCCCGGGGTCGTGCAGCGCTTCGAAGCCCAGGTGGCGCGCCAGCCACAGGCGCTGGCCCTGCAGTTCGAGCAGCAGCGCCTGTCCTATGGCGAGCTGAACCAGGCGGCCAACCGCCTGGCGCACTGGCTGATCGGGCAGGGGGTGCGGCCCGACGACCGGGTCGGCCTGTGCCTGGAGCGCTCGCCGCAGATGGTCGTTGGCCTGCTGGCGATCCTCAAGGCCGGCGCGGCCTATGTGCCCTTCGACCCGGTCTACCCGCCCGAGCGCCTGGCCTATATGTTCAGCGACGCGGCGCCGAAGCTGCTGCTGACCCAGGCGCACCTGCGGGCGGGCCCGGCGGCCGCGATGGCCAGTGGACCGCGGGTCTGCCTGGACAGCGAGGCCGCCGCCTGGGCGGGGTGCGCCAGCACCAACCCGGTGGTGGCGGTGCTGCCCGGGCACCTGGCCTACGTGCTCTACACCTCCGGCTCCAGCGGCTGGCCAAAAGGCGTGGCGCACAGCCGCCAGGCGCTGGACAACCTGATCGCCTGGCAACTCGAGGACGGCCCTGCCGAGGGCCCGGCGCCCGCGCGGGTGCTGCAATTCGCCTCACTGAACTTCGACGTGTCGTTCCAGGAAATCTGCAGCGGCCTGTGTCAGGGCGCGGGCCTGGTGTTGCTCAGCGCGGAAGATCGCCAGGACCTCGGCCGCCTGCGCCAGGTGCTGGTGGAGCAGGGCGTGCAACGGGCGTTCCTGCCGTTCGCCGTGCTGCAGCAACTGGTCGCCCTGAGTCCGGCCGATGCGCCGATGCCCGCGGGAGGCTGCGAGATCGTTACCGCCGGCGAGGCGCTGCAGGTCAACGATGAGCTGCGCGCCTATGTACGCGGCCTGGGCGGCCGCTACCTGTACAACCAGTACGGACCGACCGAAACCCATGTGGTCAGCCAATACGCCCTGGCCTGCGAACGGGCCGGCGACTGGCCGGGCGCGCCGCCGATCGGCCGGCCCATCGCCAACGTCCGGCTCTATGTGCTGGACGAGGCGCTGAACCCGGTGCCGGTCGGCGTGGTGGGCGAGTTGTACATCGCCGGCGCCTGCCTGGCCCGCGGTTACCTCAACCGTCCGGAACTGACCGCCGCGGCCTTTTTGCCCGATCCCTTCGCCGGGGTGCCCGGCGCCCGCATGTACCGCAGCGGCGACCAGGTGCGCTGGCTGGCCGACGGCAACCTGCAGTACCTGGGACGCCTCGACCAGCAGGTCAAGCTGCGGGGTTTTCGCATCGAGCTGGGCGAAATCGACAGCGTCCTGCGCCGTCAGCCCGGGGTACGCGATGTGGCCGTAAGCCTGGAGCAGGACCCTGGCGGGGAGCCGCGCCTGGTCGCCTACCTGGTGGGCGAAGCCTCGCCCGAGGCGCTGCGCAAGGCGCTGCCCAGCCAGCTGCCGGAGCATATGATTCCCACAGCCTGGGTGCCGTTGGCGCAGCTGCCGCTGACCGCCAACGGCAAACTCGACCGCCGCGCCTTGCCCGCCGTCCCGGCGGCCGACGGGTCGGCGACCTACAGTGCCCCACGCACGGCCGCGCAAGCGCAGATGGCGCGGATCTGGGCCGAGGTGCTCAAGCGCGAGTCGGTGGGTGTGCTGGACAACTTCTTCGACCTGGGCGGCCACTCACTGCTGGCCACCCGACTGGTCTATGCGATCAACCAGCGCATGGGCGCCCAGTTGTCGCTTAGCAGCCTGTTCAAGACCCCGCGTCTGGCCGACCTGGCTGCCCAGCTGGAGGCCAGCCGGGACACTCTGGCGGAGCGGGAGCCGGATTTTGCGCCGCTTGCCGTCGACCTCGCCGGACGGTATCAACCCTTTCCGCTGACCGACATCCAGCAGGCTTACTGGTTCGGCCGCGAAGCCACCGTCAGCCTGGGTGGCGTCAGTGCCCATGGCTACGAGGAGCTGCGTATCGAGAACTTCGATGCGCAGCGTTTCGAACGGGCGCTGAACCGCCTGATCGCCCGCCATGACATGCTCAGGGCGGTATTCCTTAGCGACGGGACCCAGCAGGTGCTGGAACAGGTGCCGGCGTACCGGATGCCGCGGGAAGACCTGCGCGGGCTGTCCGCCGAGGTGGTGGCGCAGCGCCTCGAGGCCAACCGCAGCCGGCTGTCGCACCAGGTGCTGGATGCCAGCCGCTGGCCGTTGTTCGAGTTCGGCCTGACCCTGCTGGACGACTCGCTGTGTCACCTGCATATCAGCCTCGACGCGCTGATCGTCGATGCCGCCAGCAGCCAGATCCTCGCCCGCGAGCTGATGGCTTTTTACCTGGAGCCGGACCTGGTGCTGGCCGAGCCCGGGCTGCGTTACCGCGACTATGTGTTGGCCGAGCACGCCTTGCGCCAGTCACCGCGTTATGAGCGGGCCCTGGCCTATTGGCGCGGGCGCGTGGCCAGCCTGGCGCCCGCGCCGGAGCTGCCCCTGGTGCGCCAGCCCGAGAGTATCGAGCGGCCGCATTTCACCCGCCGCGACCGCGATATGCCCGCGGTCCAATGGACTGCCATCAAGGCGGCCGCCAAGCAACTCGGCATCACCCCCTCGGTGGCGCTGCTGACCGCGTTTTCCCAGGTGCTGGCACTGTGGAGCCGGCAACCGCGCTTCACCTTGAGCCTGCCGCTGTTCAACCGCTTGCCGCTGCACCCGGAGGTCGACAGCCTGATCGGCGATTTCACCTCCCTGGTGCTGCTGGAGGTGCAGATGGCCGGCGACCGTTCCTTTATCGAGAAGGCGCGGGCGATCCAGGAGCAACTCTGGCAGGACATCGATCATGCCGCGGTCAGCGGCGTGCGGGTGCTGCGCGAACTGTCCCAGGCCCGTGGCGCGCAGCAGACGGCGATGCCCATTGTGTTCAACAGCACCCTGTCGGAAGCGGCCGTCGAGCAGGCCGAATACAACCTGACGGATGCGCTGCAGGCGCAGAACGTGCACAGCATCACCCAGACCCCGCAGGTCTGGATCGACCACACCCTGCTCGAGCTCGAAGGCCGCCTGCTGTTCAACTGGGACAGCATCGACGAGCTGTTCCCCGAGGGAATGGTGGCGCAGATGTTCGCCACCTATAACCGGCTGCTCGATTGCCTGGCGCAGCCCGATGCCTGGCAGGCCAGGACCCCGGAGCTGCTGCCCGAGGTGCGGCTGCCCGCCGCGTTGGCCGAGCCCGCGCCTCAGCCGCTGCTGCACGAATTGTTCGAAGCCCAGGCCCTGGCCACCCCGCAGGCCCTGGCGGTGATCGCGCCGGACCGCCAGCTCGACTACGGCGAACTGCGCCAGCGCGCCCGTCAGCTCGGTGCGCAGCTGCAGGCCCGTGGGGCAGGGCCCAACCAACTGGTCGCGGTGATGATGGAGCGCGGCTGGGAACAGGTGGTCGCGACCCTGGCGGTGCTTTACGCCGGCGCTGCCTACCTGCCACTGGATCCGAACCTGCCGACCGAGCGGGTCGCGCATATCCTGCTGCGGGCCGAGGTAACGCTGGTGCTGACCCAGTCGGCCCTCGGGCCACGGCTGCAGTTGCCGGCGGCGGTCAGCTCGATCGCCGTCGACCAACCCGCGTCCCGGCAGGACGGCCAGCTGCGTCCGGTGGCCGTGGCGGCCACCGACCTGGCTTATGTGATCTACACCTCCGGCTCCACCGGTGTGCCCAAGGGGGTGATGATCGACCACCGCGGTGCGGTCAACACCCTGCTGGACATCAACCGGCGTTTCGCCGTGGTTCCCGGCGACCGGGTGCTGGCCATCTCCTCGCTGAGTTTCGACCTGTCGGTCTACGACCTGTTCGGCACCCTGGCCGCAGGGGCGGCGGTGGTGCTGCTGGCGCCCGAGCCGGCACTGGACCCGGCCCACTGGCTGGCGCTGATCGAGGCCCACGGGGTCAGCCTGTGGAACTCGGTGCCGGCCCTGCTGGGCATGCTGGTGGAGTATGTCGAGACCCAGGGCCTCGGGCTGCCGGCCTGCCTGCGCCTGGCCCTGCTGTCCGGCGACTGGATCCCGCTGACCCTGCCGCCACGGGTGCACGCCTTGCGTCCCGCGCTGCAGCTGATCAGCCTGGGTGGGGCGACCGAAGCCTCGATCTGGTCGATCGGCTTCCCGATCGATCGGGTCGACCCCGAGTGGCGCAGCATTCCCTACGGCCAGGCGCTGGAGCACCAGTGTTTCCATGTGCTCGACGACGACCTGCAGCAGCGGCCAGTGGGGGTGCCGGGGCAGCTGTATATCGGCGGCATCGGCCTGGCCCAGGGTTACTGGCGCGACGCCGCGCAAACCCAGGCGAGTTTCCTTGTCCACCCCCTGAGCGGCGAGCGGTTGTACCGCACCGGCGACCTGGGACGGCAGCTGGCCGATGGGCAGATCGAGTTCCTCGGACGGGAGGACAATCAGGTCAAGGTGCAGGGCTACCGTATCGAGCTGGGCGAGATCGAGGCGGCGCTGGTCCGTCACCCGGGTATCCAGACCGCGGTGGTGCGGGTGCTGGGCAGCGGCCAGGCAGAAAAACGCCTGGCCGCCTATGTGCTCAAGGCCGATCCCGAGCTGGGCGCGGCGGACCTGGCGCAGTACCTGGCGGGCAAGTTGCCCGGGTATATGCTGCCGTCGTCCTTTACCTTTCTCGACAGCCTGCCGCTCTCGGCCAATGGCAAGGTCGACAAGAACCGCTTGCCCGAACCGACCTTGCAGGCCGAGGAGGGCCCGAGCCTGGCCATTGAGGGGCCGCTGGAACAACGCCTGGTGGCGATAGTCGAGGGTGTGCTCAAGCGCGACGGGATCGCCGCCAGCGCCAACCTGCTGAACCTGGGCGCCACCTCGATCGATATCGTGCGCATCGGCAACGCCCTGTCCAGCGAACTGCAGTTCCGTCCACACCTGGCGCACCTGCTGGCCCAGCCGACCTTGCTCAACCTGCTGGGCCTGTACCGTGCGCACCGCGCCGGTAGCGGGCAATTGGCGCCTGCCGCCCCAGCTGCCGCGCCGATCGAGGCGCTGATCGAGGACCCTGAGGCACGCCAGGCCTTCAAGGCCCGTGAACCCGGCCGCCGGGCATTCGCCGCCCCGGGCCTGGCCCTGGCACGGCCCAGCGCCGCGGGGTTCGCCCAGCGTTTCGCCGACTATCGCTCGGTGCGTCATTTTTCCCCGCAGCCCGTGGCCAACCTGGCCTTTGCCGAACTGCTGGCCTGCCTGTCCCAGGGCCGTCTCGAGGGGCAGGTCAAGTACCAGTTCCCCTCCGCTGGCGGGCTCTACCCGATCCAGGCCTATCTCTATGTCAAAGCCGGACGGGTGGAGGGCGTGCCGGGCGGTGCCTACTACTACGACCCACAGCAGCACCGCCTGTTGGCTCTGGGCGAGGGGCGGGCGCTGGACCCCGAGACCTACGATTACTTCGTCAATCGGCCGGTGTTCGAGGCGGCGGCGTTCGCCCTGTTTTTTATCGGCGAGCTGGCGGCGATCCAGCCGCTGTACGGCGAGCGCAGCCTGGATTTCTGCCATATCGAAGCCGGGGCCATGGCCCAGCTGCTGAGCATGGTGGCGGTCGAGCAACGCCTGGGGCTGTGTGGCATGGGCTCGATCGACGCCGCGCCCTTGCAGGCGCTGTTCGAGCTGGGCGCCAGCCACCGGCTGATCTATTCGATGGTCGGCGGGGTGCGCGACGAAGCGGTGGTGGGCCACCCCGGCGAGGCGCTGGGCGCAGGCCCTGCAGACCCTGACCGCGACCTGGAGGAGATCGAGGTATGACCGCCCACGAACTGCTGGAGCTGTTCAGGCAGCATGCTGTCGGGCTGGAAGTGGACGGCGACAAGCTGCGCTGCAAGGCACCCCGCGGGTTTATGAACGCCGAGCGGCTGGACGCCCTGAAACGGCACAAGGTCGAGCTGATCGGCCTGCTCGGCAGCACCGATGCCATTACGCCGCGGGCGCCCGGCGCACTGCTGCCGTTGTCGTTTTCCCAGCGGCAACTGTGGTTTCTCGACCAGTTGGAGCCTGGCAACCCTTTTTACAACATCCCCACGGCACTGTGGCTCGACGGGCCGCTGGACGTCGACGCCTTGACTTGGGCGCTGAACGCACTGCGGGAACGCCATGAGATCCTGCGCACCACCTTCGCCACGGTCGATGGCGAGCCGCGTCAGGTGGTCCACCCAAGCCTGCAGACGGCACTGCCGCTGACCGACCTGAGCGCGCTGCCCGCGGCGGAACGCGAGCGCCAGGCCCAGGCGGCGGCCCAAGCCGATGCGGCGCGGCCCTTCGACCTGGCGCGGGGGCCGCTGATTCGCAGCGTGCTGTTGCGACTCGGCGAAAGCCGCCACCTGTGGTTGCTCAACCTGCACCATATAGTCGCCGACGGTTGGTCGATGGCCATCCTGTTGCAGGAGCTGGCCAGCCTCTATGGTGCCTTCCTGGAAGGACGCCCCTCGCCGTTGCCGGCGTTGCCGATCCAATATGGCGATTACGCCTGCTGGCAGCAGCAACGCCTGCAGGGCAGTGCCCTGCAGGCACCGCTCGCCTATTGGCGCGAGTACCTGCGCGATGCACCGGCGCTGCTGGACCTGCCGACCGATCGACCGCGGCCGCCGGTCCAGGGTTACCGGGGCGCCACCTGGGTCACCGGGGTCGATGCCGCGTCGCTGGGTGAATTGCGCGGGCTCGCCCGGCAGACCCAGGGCACGCTGTACAACCTGTTGCTGGCGGCCCTGGCAGTGCTGCTGGGGCGCTACAGCGGCCAGCGCGACGTCTGCATCGGCAGCCCCTTCGCCAACCGCACCCGGCAGGAGCTCGAAGGCCTGATCGGGCACTTCGTCAACACCCAGGTGATTCGCACCCGCCTGGACCCGCAGCAGAGCTTCGCCGAGCTGCTGCGTGAGGTGCGCGGCCAGGTGCTGCAGTTGCACGCGTACCAGGAGGTGCCCTTCGATCGGGTGGTCGAGGCCGTCAACCCACCCCGGCAGACCAGCCATTCGCCGTTGTTCCAGGTCATGCTGGTGCTGCAGAACACCCCGGGAGGGGCGCTGCAGTGGCCTGGCCTGAACCTGTCGGCCCTGGTCGCCAGCGGCGCCGTCGCAAAATTCGACCTGACGCTCGAGGCGGTCGAACGCGATGGCCAGTTGCAGCTGAGCTTCGAATACAACACCGACCTGTTCGATGCGACCAGCGTCGAACGCCTGGCGGCGCACTACGTGCGGCTGCTGGCCGAGGTCGGCCGCGACCCCAAACGGCCGTTGGGCCAACTGTCGCTGCTGGACGAGGCGCAGCAACAGCGGCAACTGCTGGAGTGGAACCGCAGCGAACGGCCCTTTGCCCGTCAGGTGTGCCTGCACCAGCTGATCGAGGCCCAGGTTCGCCGGGCACCCGACGCCGTGGCGCTGAGCCAGGCGGGGCAAGGCCTCAGCTACGCCGCCCTGAACAGCCAGGCCAACCGCCTGGCGCATCACCTGCGCGCGCTCGGCGTCGGTCCGGACGTGCGGGTGGCACTGTGCCTGGAGCGCTCGCCGGAACTGCTGATCGGCCTGCTGGCGGTGCTCAAGGCCGGTGGCGCCTACGTGCCGTTGGACCCGGAGTACCCGCTGCAACGGTTGCGCCATATGCTGCTCGACAGCGCCCCGCGGGTGCTGTTGACCCATGGCGCGGCGCGTGCCGCCGTGGCGGCCGCGCTGGATGCGGCGCGCTGGCCGGTGACCCTGCTGGACCTGGAACAGGACGCCAGCCGCTGGGCGCACGCGGCCACGGACGACCTGGCGCCCGCGGCCATTGGCCTGACGCCCGCGCACCTAGCGTATGTGCTCTACACCTCGGGGTCGACCGGTGTCCCCAAGGGGGTGATGGTCGAGCACCGGGCCTTGGTCAACCTTGTGCAATGGACGAGCGAGCTGTGCCCGCTGGGGGACCAGGGGCGTGTGCTGCAGAAAACCCCCTGCAGTTTCGATGCCTCGGTCTGGGAGTTTTTCTGGCCGCTGGCCAGTGGGGCCGAGCTGGTCCTGGCCCGTCCCGACGGCCACCGCGATCCGGGTTACCTGATCCAGGAAATCCGCGCGCGGGACATTCGGGTGATCCAGTTCGTGCCGGTGATGTTGCAGCTGTTTCTGCAGCACGACGAGGTGCTGCAGTGCCGCAGCCTGACGGAGGTCTTCTGCGGCGGTGGCGAACTGACGCCGGCGCTGGTGCGCTTGTTTCGCGAACGCCTACCCTGGGCGCGCCTGCACAACGTCTACGGCCCCACCGAAGCCACGGTCGACAGCACGGTCTGGACCCTCGAGCCCGGGGCACCGGTACCCGCTGCGGTGATCCCGATCGGCAGGCCGATCGCCAATGCACGGGTCTACCTGCTGGACGATCAGGACCTGCCGGTGCCGATCGGCGTGACCGGCCACTTGCATATCGGCGGCGCCGGGGTGGCGCGCGGTTACCTCAACCTGCCGGCGCTGAGCGCCGAGCGCTTTATCGACAGCCCCTTCGTGGCCGACGATCGCCTGTACCGCAGCGGTGACCTGGCCCGCCAACGGACTGACGGCAACCTGGAGTTTCTCGGGCGCAACGACCTGCAGGTGAAGATTCGCGGCTTTCGTCTGGAACTGGGCGAGATCGAGAGCAACCTGCTGCAGTGTCCCGGCGTACTGCAGGCGACCGTGCTGGTGCTGGGCGACACCCCCGAGCTGCAGCGGCTGGTCGCCTGTTGCGTCGCGGCCGCCGACATTGCGCTGGACAGTTCGGCCCTGGCGGCCTTTCTCGCCACTCGGCTGCCGGACCCTATGCTGCCTCGGCACTACCTGTGGGTCGCGGCGTTGCCGTTGCTGCCCAATGGCAAGCTCGACCGGGCGGCGCTGCTACGCCTGGCCGAGCAGGAGCTGGCGCTCAAGCAAGTCAACCTGAGCAGTCCGCGCGACGGCATCGAGCTGCGCCTTTACCAGATATGGAAAGACCTGCTGCTGGCGCCGCAGATCGGCATTCGCGACAGCTTCTTCGACCTCGGCGGCAGTTCCATCTCGGCGATCAAGATGGCGCATCAGGTGGCGCAGGCCTTTGCCATCGAGGTGCCGGTGCGGGTCGTCATCGGCCATCCGAGCATCGAGGCCCTGGGCGGCTGGATCCGCGCCGGGGCCAATCCCGAGGCGGCCCAGAGCAACCTGATCGAGTTCCGTCCCGGCAGTGGCGCGCAGCGGGTGGTGTGCATCCACCCGGCGGGGGGTACGGCGTTCTGCTACCTGTCGCTGGCCAAGGTTTTGCCCGAGGACATCGGCGTCTATGGCGTGCAGTCGCCGGGCTTGAACCCCGGCGAGGCCACCGAGCCCAGCGTCGAGGCCATGGCCGAGGCCTACCTGCGACTGATCGAGCCGCTGCTCGACGGGCCCCTGATCCTCACCGGTCTGTCCTTTGGCGGCCTGGTCGCCTACGAGATGGCGCGCCGCCTGGCGCTGGCCGGACAGCCCCAGGTCAGCCTGGTGCTGCTCGATACCCAGGGCTCGGACGACCCCCAGTACCGGGCGCAGATGGCGCCGGTCGACATGGCCGAGTTTCGCGCCAAGCTGGTCAAGTTCAACGGCATGTACCCCGGGATCGACGACGCCCAAGTCGAACGCTATTTCACCCTCTACAACCACAACCGCTTGTGCGTGGCGACCTACGCCTGTCCACCGGCCGCCGGGCGCATCGTGCTGGTCCAGGCCCAGGAGGGCCGGCCGCGTGCGGCGCTGCATGAGCTGCGGCGGTTCTGGCGCCGCCGGGCCGCGGGTGGCTACCGGGTCAAGCTGGTGCGCGGCGACCACTGGGACATGCTGGAAACCGCGGAAGTGCTGAGAGTCGGCAAGACCATTCAACAGGAGCTGTTGCGCTTCTCTGCGCCGATCGTTCGGCAGGCGCTGTATCCCGTTTCGCAGGAGGCGTAAATGCAAGCCGCGTTATCCCAAGTGCCGGCCCAGGCCGGCCTGATTGCCCGTTTCGACGCCCAGCAGGCGAGGGCGCCCGACGCCCTCGCCGTCATCGACCCGGCCCGACGCCTCAGTTACGCCGAGCTGGCCCAGGCCAGCCGGCGTTTCGCCGCTGCCCTGACGGCACGCGGGGTACGCCCGGGGCAAAGCGTGGCGCTGGCGCTGCCGCGCGGCTGGCCGCTGCTGGCCGCGGTACTGGGGGTGCTTCGGGTCGGTGCCGTGGTGGTGCCGCTGGACCGCAGCAGCCCGCCGGCCCGCCAGGCCTTTATGCTGCAGGATGCCGGTTGCGTGGGCTGGGTGCAGGCCGGCGCGGAGCTGGACGCCGTGTTGCCGGCCGGGTGTTGGCAGGCCCCGGTCGAGCACCTGCTGGACCACTGCCTTGACGGCTGGCTCGAGCCGTCGCTGCCGCCGCTGGACATCGCCTTCCTGTTCTATACCTCGGGCACCACCGGCCAACCCAAGGCGGTGGAAGTCACCGAGGCCGGCCTGCTGCGTCTGGCCCAGCCGGGGTATATCCGCATCGACGCCGGCGACCGGTTCGCCTGCCTGTCCAATCCGGCTTTCGATGCTCTGAGCTTCGAGTTATGGGCACCGCTGCTCAATGGCGGCTGCTGCGTGATCATCGCGGACGCGACGCTGCGGGACCCCGCGCGCCTGGCGGCGCATGTGGCGGCCGAGCAGGTCGCCACGCTGTTTATCACGGTGTCGCTGTTCAACTTGCTCACCGTCCAGCAGCCCGACTGCTTCGCCCAGGCCCGCCAGGTGCTGATCGGTGGCGAGCAGTTGAACGCCGCCGCGGTGCGCGCCTGGTACCGGGCCAACCCCGGCAGCGAATGCCAACTGTTCAACGGCTATGGTCCGACCGAATGCACCACCTTCGCCTTCTGCCACGCGATCCCGCGTGATTTTGCCGGGGCCGTCGTGCCCCTGGGACGGCCCTTGGCCGACACCGGCTTCAGGCTACTGGTGGACGGGCAGCGGGAGGCGCGGGAAGGCGAGGAGGGCGAGCTTTACCTGAGTGGTGGCGGCCTGGCCCGCGGTTACCGCAACCGCCCCGACGAGACGGCGCAGCGTTTTGTCCGACTTACCTGGTTGGACCAGGGGCGCACTCGGTACTACCGCAGCGGCGACCGGGTCCGGTTGAACGCGGCCGGCCTGCCGGAGTACCTGGGCCGGGTCGACCGGCAAATCAAGGTGCGCGGCTTTCGTATCGAACCGGGAGAGATCGAACAGTGCCTGCTGGAGCACCCCCAGGTGCTGCAGGTGCATGTCTGCGCTCGGCGTCTCGAGGCCGAGGCGCATGAACTGCTGGCATTCCTGGTGCTGCGCGGGTCGCTGGCCCACGAGGCCCTCGCCACGTACCTGCAGACGCACCTGGCGCCCTTTATGCGGCCGCATCGGCTGTTTGTGCTCGAACGCCTGCCCTTGACGGCCAATGGCAAGGTCGATTCGGCGCAGCTGCTGGCCGCCGGGCACCGGCCGTGGCAGGCCGAGCACGAGCCGTCCGGCACCGCGGACCAGCTGTGCCTGCAGTGGCTGCTGCAACGCTCGGCGCAGCTGCTGGGGCTGCCTGCCCTGGCTCCCCAGGACAGCTTCGTCGGCAGCGGCGGCGATTCCCTCAAGGCGCTGCGCCTGCGTTTCGAGATCCGCCAGCACTGGCAGCGCGACCTGGAGGTGACGAGCCTGCTCGATGACTCCTTTGCCAGGCTGGCCGAACGGCTTGCCGAGGCCCTCGCGGGTGCGCCGGATGCCCTGGCCCAGCCGCCAGCGCCGCCGCGGTGCACCACCGGTCGCGGCGTGGCCACGGCCGAGCAAACCCGCCTGTGGTTCGTGCAACAGCGCGCGCCCGCGGCCACGGCCTACCACGTGCCGCTGATGCTGAGCCTCGAGGGGCCGCTGAACCTGCCGGTGCTGCAACGGGCGCTGGACGCCCTGGTGGCGCGCCATGAGGGGTTGCGCATGGCGTTCGAGGCGGGCCCCGAGGGACTCGAGCAAGTGGTCCGCGAGCACGGCGCGGTGTGCCAGGTCGTGGCCCCGCAACGCTTCGAAATGGGCCAGTGGCAGGCGTTCGCCGAGTTATTGTTTGCCAGCCCCTTCGACGTGCGCAGCGGCAGGCTGTTTCAGGCCTACCTGCTGCCCCTGGCGAGCGAACGGCACGTGCTGTTGCTGCACCTGCATCACCTGATCGTCGATGGCTGGTCGCTGAACCTGTTGTTCGACGAGCTCGCCATGCTTTACCGCCACGGCTGCGCGGGGCAGGCGCCCGCGCCCGTGGCCGACGGGCTGGGGACCCTGGAATTTGCCCAGTGGCAGCGCCAGTGGCGCGCCCAGCCTGGCTACCGGGCGCAGCGCGAGCGCCTGGTCCGGCTGCACCGGGACCAGGGGCAACCGGCGCCGGCCCTGCTGCCGCGTCAGAGTGCCGAGGACCTGGAGGCGCGGCTGTACCCCGTCACCCTCGGCCCGGATCGCCGCGTCGCCCTCGACCGCCTGTGCGCGCAGCTGTGCTTGACACGCTTCGAGCTGCTGTTCGGCCTGTTCACCTGGAGTCTCTACGGCGTCACCGGACACGCACGCCTGCGCATCGCCAGCCCGGTGTCGAACCGTCCGCTGGCCGAGTTCGAAGCGGCGACGGGCATGTTCGCCAACACCCTGTTGATCCCCAGTACGCTCGACCCGCGGCTCGACCTGCGCGAGCTGCTGCGCCGCCAGAGCCAGCTGCTGCGGGCGGTGCTGGCCTGCCAGGACGTGGCGCTGAGCGACCTGGTGGAGGACCTGCAGCTGTCCAGTCAGGCGGCCAGCGCGCCGTTCGACTGCATGTTCGTGCTGGAGAACACCGACTATGCCGGCCTCACGCTGCCGGACGTGACGGTGCGCCTGGAATTGCCGCAACGGCTCCAGGCCAAGTGCCCGTTGACCCTGCTGGTGGTCGATGGTGCCCAGGGGCTGGACTGCTGGTGGGAGTACCAGCTCGCCTATTTCGACCGGCAACAGCTGCAGGCCCTGGCCGGGCTGTTCGGGCAGGGGCTCGACCTGCTGCTGGAGCAACCTGAAGCCCGCCTGGCCGACCTGGTCGAGCCGTACCGCTGCCAGCTGCCGGCCGCCAGCGAAGGGCCGACCCAGGTGCCGGGCTTTGGCGCGATCGCCGACTGGTTCGAACACCAGGTCCGCAGCAGCCCCGAGGCGACGGCGCTGGTCGACCGCAGCCAGGCGATCAGCTACGCCCGCCTGGACCGGCTGGCCGATGGCCTGGCCGGGCAGTTGCTGCAGCGCCAGGCCTGGCCGGCCAGCGCCGCCACCTTGTCGGTGGCCCTGTACCTGGAACCCTCGGTCGAGCAGGTGGTGGCGCTGCTGGCCCTGGCCAAGCTGAATGTCACCGCCATTGCGCTCGACCCGGCCTATCCTCCGGCCCTGTTGCAGCAAATCCTGGCGCAGGCGCGTCCCCATGCCGTGCTGTTCAGCGCGGCCACCGAGGGCCCCCTGTCGGCCCTCGACACGCAGGGCATGGCGCGGTACCCGGTGACGCTTACCGAGTCCGTGGCGCCGCCCCCGGCGTACGGCCCGCGGGGACTGCGGCCGCTCTACACCCTGTTCACCTCGGGTTCGACCGGGCGGCCCAAAGGTGTCAGCGTACCGGACCGGACCCTGTGCAACCTGTTGCAGTGGCAACGGGGCGACGGCGGGTTGGCGGCGAGCGCCAGCACCCTGCAGTTTTCCATGCTGGCGTTCGACGTGTCCTTCCAGGAAGTCTTCAGCACCCTCTGTGGCGGCGGTTGCTACCACCTGATCACTCCGGCCTGGCGTCTCGATGCGGAGGCCCTGCTGGTCTACCTGGCGAGCGCCGGCATCCAGCGCATCTTTATGCCTTACGTGGCGCTGCAGCAGGTGGCCAGCAGCGCCGTGGCCCATGGGCGCTACCCGTCGCAGTTGCGCGAGGTGATTACCGCCGGCGAGCAACTGCTGTGCACCGAGGCGATCCGCCAGTGGTTCACAGGGATGCCCCAGGCCCGCCTGTTCAACCATTACGGGCCCACCGAGACCCATGTGGTCAGCGCTTATCGGCTGGGCGCGGAACCCGGCCGCTGGCCCGCGCGCGCGCCGATTGGCCAGGCGGTGGCCAATGCCCGACTGCTGCTGGTCGACGAGCAGGACCGGCCATTACCGGCGGGCTGCAGCGGTTACCTGCTGGTGGCCGGGGCGATGGTAAACCGCTGTTACCTGGACGACGACAGCCTTAACCTCAGTCGCTTCGTCAGTTTGCCCGATCCCGATAAGAACGGGGCTGTGCGTCTCTATTACCGCACGGGCGACCGCGTCCAGCTCGATCACCAGGGC
The DNA here is from genome assembly GCF_040514055.1 of Pseudomonas sp. Classification (GTDB taxonomy): domain Bacteria; phylum Pseudomonadota; class Gammaproteobacteria; order Pseudomonadales; family Pseudomonadaceae; genus Aquipseudomonas. The sequence goes on along the minus strand of NZ_JBEVDL010000026.1, from coordinate 57,612 downwards.
CAGCTGCATTACCTGGGCCGGGACGACCAGCAGGTCAAGCTCAGTGGCCAGCGCCTGGAGCTGGGGCAGATCGAGGCCGCGCTGATGGACGATCCGGCGGTGGTCGATGCAGTGGTGCGTTGCCAGGACGAGCCGCCGGCGCTGGTCGCCTACCTGCAGCTCCAGGGACCGGCACCCAGCGCCGAGACGCTGGACGCCCTGCTGGTACGGCAGTTGCCCGCCCATGTGCGCATCGAGCACTACCGTCGGCTCGACACCTGGCCGCGCACCCCCAGTGGCAAGGTCGACCGCAAGGCGCTGGACCCGGCCAGCGGAGTGCCGCTGCCCCGTGGCCTCGCCCAGCGGCAGGGCCACGGGGTGCCGCCGACGGGGCTGGAGCAGCAGTTGAGCGCATTGTTCGAGGAGGTGGTGGGACGTCCCATCGGCCTCGACCAGCGCTTCTTCGACGCCGGCGCCACCAGCCTCGGTCTGATGCGCCTGAAGCTGCGTTGCGATACGAGCCTGGCCACCCCGTTGAGCATGGCCGACCTGTTCGAACAGGTCACGGTCCGTCGACTGGCCGCGCACCTGAGCCGTCAGGCGAGCGGTGCGCCACGGCCGGCGCCATGCCTGGTGCCGACCACAGCCGGCAGTCACGACGGAGCCTTGGCGATCGTCGGCATGGCGCTCAAGGTGCCCGGGGCCGATGACCTGGAGGCGTTCTGGCGCCTGGTCATCGAGGGCGAGCGGGGCATCGAGCTGTTCCCCGCCGCCGAGGGCTGGGTCGGCGCGCGCAGCCAGCTCAAGGGGCTGGTCGACTTCGACCCGGCCTATTTTGGCATCAGTCGCCAGGAAGCCCGTCTGATGGACCCGCAGCAGCGCCATTTGCTGATGGGCTGCGTGCATGCCTTGCAACAGGCGGGCGTGGACCCGCGCCGGACCACCCAGCGTATCGGCCTGATCGCCAGCGCTGGCGAAAACACCTACTTCCAGCGGATGCTGCGCCAGGCCGGCGAGGGTGAGTTGCCGGACGGCTTCCAGCTGGCCCTGCACCACGACAAGGATTTCCTCGCTACCAAGGTCGCCTATCACCTGGACCTCAAGGGGCCGGCGCTCAGTGCCCAGGCCGCCTGCGGCAGCTCGCTGATCGCGGTGCACCTGGCCGGCCACCTGCTGCGCCAGGGGGACAGCGACCTGATGCTGGCCGGCGGGGTGCTGATCGACACCAGCCTGACCCAGGGCTACCGTTACCGGCCGCAGCATATCCTGTCCCGCGACGGCATCTGCCGGCCCTTTAGCGAGGACGCCAGCGGCACCATCGGCGCCAGTGGCTATGCCGTGGTGGTGCTGAAAACCCTGGCGCGGGCGCGGGCCGATGGCGACCGCATCTATGCCCTGGTCGAGGGCTCGGCGCTGAACAACGACGGCCAGGACAAGCTCAGCTACACCGCGCCGTCGGTGGCCGGGCAGGCCGCGGTGATTCGCGCCGCCCTGGCCCGGGCCGGCCGTCGCGGCGACCAGCTCGGGTATGTCGAGGCCCACGGCACCGGCACGCTGCTGGGCGATCCGGTGGAAGTGGCGGCGCTGCAGCAGGCCCTGGGGCCGGTCGCGGCCAACAGCTGCGCCCTGAGTTCGGTAAAGAGCCAGCTCGGTCACCTGGGCGCCGCGGCGGGCGCGGTGGGGCTGATTCGCGCCGCGCTGGCGGTGTATCACGGCGTGGTGCCGGCGAACCTGGGGTTCAGGCGGATCAATCCGCAGATCGACCTGGCTGCCACGCCGTTTTATATCCCCGGCAGCGCGCACCCCTGGCCCCACGGGCAACCTCGTGTCGCGGGGGTCAGCAGCTTTGGCATCGGTGGCACCAATGCCCATGTGGTGGTCGCCGAACCGCCCGAGCAGATGGCCGCGGCGGTCGAGCCGGGTGCTACTCGCGCCTGCCTGCTGCTCTCGGCCCACAGCCGCAGCGCGCTGGAACGGGACCTGGAGGCCACGGCCGCTTACCTGGAGCGGCATCCGCAGCGCTACGCCGAGGTCCTGGCGCACCTGCAGCGCGCGCGCCGGCCGCTGCCCTGGCGGTTTGCCGCGCAGTGCCCAAGCGCCGCGGCGGCGCCGGCACTGCTGCGCGACGCCTCGTTAAGGCCGGACCAGGCCAGCCCGGCGCACGGCCAGCGTCTGGCGGCCAGCGGTCTTGCCGACGTGGCCTTGCTCGAGGCCTGGCGCGCGGGGGTGTGCCTCGATTGGCCCGCTGAACCCGCCTGCGCACCCGCGCCCTGGGACTTTCCGCCCTCGGCCTTCGACCTGGAGCCCTTCGACTTTCAGCCGGCCGCGCCCCCTGTGGTCGAGCCGGCGCAGGGCGAACGCCAGCCGCCGGCCGACTGGTTGTATCAGCGCCAGTGGAGTCGCTACCGTCGGCTAGACGAGGAACCCAGCGGCCAGCGGCGCGATACCCTGGTGGTCTGCGGCGACGAAGAACTGCAAGCCGACTGCCTGGCCAACCTGAGCCTGGTCTACCGGCGGGTGGTGCAACTGCGGGTCGGTGCGGCCTACCGTTGCCTGAACCCGCACCACTACGAATTCGACCCCCTGGATCGCCAGGGCCTGCAACGTCTGCTCGAACTGCTCGAACCCTCGGCGCAGCAGGGCCTGGACTGGTTGCATAGCCTGCCGCTGTCGGTCCGCGGCGAGGTCAGCCCGGCGAGCATGGCGCATGCCCAATGGGCCTGCCTGGATAGCCTGAGCACCTTGCTGCAGGCCTGGGGGCAGCAATCGCGGCAGGCGCCACTGCGCCTGTGGCTGTTGTCGTACCAGGCCTGCCCGGTGGACGGCGAGGTGCAACGGCCGGAACTGGGCGCCTTGGCCGGCGTCAACGAGGTGGTGCCCCAGGAGTACCGGGTGCGATGTCATTGGCTGGATTTGCCGAGCCCCGCGTGGCAGCCCCAGGCCGCACGCCTGGCCGCCGTGTTCGGCGCCCCGGAGAACACGCCGCGGCGCCTGGCGTTGCGTGGCGACTACCTCTGGCAGCCGCAGTTGCTGCCCTATCGCGCGCCGCCCCCTTCCAGTGCCACGGCACTGCTGCCGGCACAGGGGGTGTTCCTGGTGCTGGGCGGCAGCGGCGGCATTGGCGCCAGTCTCTGTTTGGCCCTGTTGCAAGCCCCGGGGCGGCGGGTACTGCTGTTGTCGCGGCGCGCTGAGCTGCCCGCCAGCTTGCAGCCGTACCGGGAACGGGTCGAGGTGATCGCCGCCGACCTGGCCGACCTGCAAGGCTGGCCCGAGGTGTTGGCGGGATTGTCGCGCCAGTACCCGCGTCTGGAGGGGGTCATTCATGCCGCGGGCGTCGGCGCCGGCGGCCTGATCCAGGGCCGCGACGGGCCCGCATTGGCCCGGGCCATGGGCGCGAAGACCCTTGGCATGCTGGCCCTGGAAAGCCTGATCGCGCGCTTGCAGCCGCGCTTCGTGTTCTATTGCTCGTCGATGGCTTCGATCTTCGGAGGCGCCGGGCAGCTGGACTATGCGGCCGCCAATGGCGTACTGGACGGCTTCGCCCATTACCGCGCCGCGGACGCGCCCGGTTGCATCCGCATGGGCGTCAATTGGGATATCTGGCGCGACGTCGGCATGGCCACCACGGCCCTGGCCACGGACGCCGCGCATCAGGCGCACCTGGCCCTGGGCTTGTCGGTCGAGGAGGGCGTGCAGATCTTCCGGCAGGCGCTGCAGGTCCAGCTGCCGCAACTGCTGGTATCGACCACCCCGATCGAGACGGCCCGGCAGTTCTACCCGAGCCGGCAGGGACGGCTGGCCAGTCCGCTGGCAACCGATACCGCGTTGCGCGAGCAGCTGCAGGACTGCCTGTGCCAATGGTTGGGCCTGGAGCGGCTCGATCCGGCGGCGTCCCTGTACGCGCTGGGCGCGGACTCCCTGACCCTGCTGGACCTGATCGACGAACTGGCGGGGCGCCACGGCATCAGCCTGCAACTGTCGCAGTTCAGCCACAAGGTCAGCCTGGAAGAAGTCCTCGTCCTGGCCGAACAAGCCACGGCGGTACCCCCTGTCGAAGCCGAGCCGGAATGGGACAGCAGCGTGCGGCTGGACCTGTGGACCCCGGGCCGCGGACCGGCCCTGGTGTGCCTGCTCCATCCGGTCGGCGGCGACGTCCAGGCCTACCGCGCGCTGGCCAGCGCCTTGCCGCCCCACGTACGGCTCTGCGTGATCGCCGACCCGGGGTTGGCCAACCCCGGCTTGCCGCCGATCGGCCTGGCCGAGCGCGCGGCGCTCTACCTGCGCGCGCTGGAGCGCGCCTATCCGCGTCAGGCTCATGACTGGCACCTGGTCGGCTGGTCGTTCGGCGCCTGGGTGGCACAGGCCATGGGTGGCGTGGTGCAGGCCGGCGGCCAGGTGCCGCCGCCGCTGTACCTGATCGACCCGCCCGCACCGGACGCCGGGGTGGCACTGGCGCGGTTCGCCGACCGCGATATCGAGGAGGTGTTCTTGCGTGAACTGACCCAGCACTGGCCGGATGCGGCGAGTCCCGGCGCGCGCAATCGCATACCGGCGGAACTGCAGGATTACGTGCGTCGCCTGCTGCAGTGTTGCCGACGCAATATCGCCAGCATGGCGGATTTCCAGCTGACACCGCTGGAGCAGGGCAGCAGCCATGTGTTTGTCGCAACGCACGCGCTGCGCGACCGCGCGGAAGCGGATCTGCGCCAGCACTGGCAGGCGCTGTTGCCACCAAGGATGGGTTGGCAACGCCTGGAGACCGATCACTACGGCATAGTCGAGGGCCCCTGGGCCGAGTCGATCGCCCGGGTGATCGCCGATGGCGCCGGCCGCACCGGGCAAGGAGCCGTCCATGAGCGTTAATGCCAGCAACCCTGTGCAGGCGCTCGCGCTTTACGCCCAGGCCCTGGCGGCCGGTCGCCTGATCCAGGGCCACTGGCAGGCCCGCGACGGGGCGGGAGCGCCGCTGAGCTGCCTGCTCGGGGTGCTTGGCCCGCAGGTCGAGCGGCCAGCCGCCTGCCCTCCAGGCGTCATGCCGCTGTGGCTGGCGCAGCTGAGTAGCCTGCTGTTCGATGCGCTGCCAGCGGAGGAGGCCGGGGCCTGGGGCCTGCAGCTGTATGGCCAGCTCAAGTGTCTGGATGCCCAGCTGCCGTTTGCCGTGATCGACCATTGGCAAGCGCACACGGTGGCGCCCTTGTTGCTCGAGGCCAGCGCCCGTCGCGGCGGCGATCCGCAGCGCCACCGCCGCGTGCAGGCCCTGCACCGGCGCGCCTTGCTCGGGCTGCGGCCGGGTCGCGCGGAGTGGCGGGCGGCCCTGGGCGCGGCCTTGCCGGAGGTCTACGACCTGGCCTTCGCCCGCTCGCAGGCGTATGCGCGGGCCCATGCCAGCGCGCTGGCGTATGCCAACGCGGCAGCCAACGGAGCGATGATCGCCGAGCATTTCGGTACGGCCCAGGCCTATGCCGACTATTACGCCGAGCTGGCAAGCACGGCCAGCGCCGCCAGCAGTACCTCGGCCAACGCCCGGGCGAACGCCGAGCTGGCGGCCGAGGCCTACGCCCGTGGCGACGCGCAGTGTTATGCCGAGACCTACGCCCATGCCGGGGCCCGCGCGGTGGCCCTGGCCTTTGCCCAGGGCGGCGAAGGCCAGGACAAGCGGCTGCACAGGGCCTACCAGCGCCTGGCCAGTGGACTGCTGGACAGCCTTGGGCGGGTCGACGGCGGCGTTTTCAACAGTGCCCATCAGGGAGAGTCAGCAAGATGACGGATATGACGGATGCAACGGAGTATTTCGAGGTGGTGCTCAACGAGGAGGCACAGTACTCGCTGTGGCCCGCCCGCAAGGCATTGCCGCCCGGCTGGGCAACGGTGGGCAAGCGGGGCGACCAGGCCAGCTGCCTGGCGTATATCCAGCGCCAGTGGACCGATATGCGCCCGCGCTCGTTGCGCGAGCAGGACGCGCCCGGCGCTGGCGAGCCACGTCAGTGAACGTTTGGCTTACTGGTCGGGTTCAGCCCCGCGATGAATAAAGGCGATCGGTACATGGTCGGTCAACCACACGCCATTGTCGGCCTGGTAAAAGGCCAATCCGGCCTGCTGCATGGCCAACGCATCGATTTTCAGCAGCACCACCTGACCATAGCGTCGCCCAACCGCAATGGCCGTCGCGGCATCCTCGGACAGGTGGACATGGTGGCGAGAGCCCGGGACCAGGCCCTGTTGTTCGATCGACGGCAGAAAGCGGGTCGCGGTGCCATGGTAGAGGCACGCCGGCGGCGTTTTCGGTACGTACTGCAGGCTGACGGTGGCAGTGGAATGCCCCTGCACCGCACGGATCTGCAGTCCGTCGTCGGACAGGCTGAAGCGTTTTTTATCGTTGCCTTGGACCACTGCCTCGATCTGCCGCCGGTCCAGTACCCGGCCGACACCAGCGGCTCCGGCGATCAGCGCATCGATCGACCCCCAGCCTTCGCTGTCGAGCGTCAGACCAATGCTGTGCGGCTCGTGACGCAGTATGTAGCTGAGGAATTTGCTGGTTTCAGTCAAGCCTTTGTCGCTCATACGGGACCTGTGGGAGCTGAAGCGGGAAAAAAGGGCGCGCCTGCGCGCACGCGGCGTCGAGGCGCGGGAGTATCGCGCGCCGCCGCGGCCACTGTCGATCTGAACAGGCCGCCTTGGGCCAGGGCGCAGCAGCGAAATCGAAAGGCGGTCGTAGACCGTCACCTCTGGACTATCAACTAGGAAAAGTCACGCCATGGACCACTTTGCCCTCGACGCCATCGAACGGATCGCGGCGGCGCCCCGAGCGCCCTATGAAACGATCGAGGTGGCCCGCCTGACGCCGGTGATCGGCGCCGAGATCAGCGGCCTCGACCTCGCCCAACCGCTGTTGGGCCAGCAGCTGGCGGAGGTGCGTCGGGCCTTTCTGGAAAACCATGTGCTGGTGTTTCGCGACCAGGTGCTGGACGTCGATCAGCACAAGGCATTCGCCCGGCTGTTTGGCCCTTTGCGGGCCTTGCCGCTGGAAGACATCGACGGCGACGACCCGGAGCTGGTGGTGATCAAGGCGAACCGCCATTCGAAGTTCGTCGCCGGCGAAACCTGGCATACCGACGGCACGGCCGATGTCGCACCGTCGTTGGGCTCGATGCTCTACCTCAAGCAGACCCCGGAAATCGGCTGCGGCGGCGACACCCTGTTCGCCAATATGCACCTGGCCTATGAAATGCTCTCGCCGCCCATGCGGGGCTTTCTGGAGGAACTCAGCGCCATCCATGACGGGGCGATTCCCTGGCAAGGCTACGAGGCACCGCCCGGGCTGCCCAAGACCGAGCACCCGCTGGTGATCCGCCATCCGCAAACGGGGCGCAAGGCGCTGTTCGTCAACTCGGGATTCACCGCGTTTATTCCGCAGTTGTCGCGCAGCGAAAGCCAGGCGCTGCTCGACCTGCTGTTCGACCAGGTGGCGCGCGAACCCATACTAAGTTGCAGGGTTCGCTGGACGCCCAACTGCCTGGTGTTCTGGGATAACCGCTGTACCCAGCACCATGCCATCTGGGACTATTTCCCCTATTCCCGTTATGGCGAGCGGGTGACCATCCTTGGCGATCGACCGCTGGCAGCCAACGAGGGCCTGCGTTTGGGCTGACCACCGGCACCGAACCCGTAGATACCGTCTTGTTCATCACCTGTACGGAGCTAGGTGGATAAGAAAATCGTTATCCACCTTACGGGGCTATGGGGCTGCGGGCCAAGCACGGTGGGCTGTCGCTGGACCGCGCGCCGAGACCAGCCTACGTCTACGCCACACCACAGCTTTTCATTGGTCGCTACCCTCAGGCCAGTCAGGTTTTTTCAGGGTTCAGAGCCCGTGTTCAACCAGCGCCTGCAGCAGCAATTGGCCAAAGGCCAGGTTGCCGTGCAGGGGGTCGTCCGCCTCGCAGAATTCAGGGCGTTGCAGGCCGGCGGCGTCGGTGGTGGCGGCCCGTATATCGATGACCTCCACCCCCAACGCGGTCAGGCGGCGCAGCAGGCATTCCTGGGCAGCCATAAACACCTGAGCATCCGACAGGCTGGGCACCCGTTGTGGCGGCAACACCACCCAGACCCGCAGGCCCAGGGCCAGCAGCCGCTCGTAGAACGCCAAGGCCTCCTGGGCCATGGCCGCGATCAGCCCATCGAACAGTCGGCTGCCAAGGAAGTCCGGGTCGAACTGCCCGCCGCGCACCCGGTAGCATTCCCAGTTTTCCGTGGTGGCGTAAAAGTGCAGGCTCAAGCCGAGGGTGGATACCAGGGGGATCTGCAACTGGGCCAGTCGGTTGACTCCCAGCTCATGGAGAAAGCCGCTCAGCAGCCCATTCATCTCGCCATCGCGCAACACCAGGCCGCCCTCGGTCAGGTCGAAGAAGGGGCCACTAAAGTCCCGCCCGGCGCCGAGCGGACCGCCGCTGAACGGCAAGCCCTGGGTCCGGGCCGCCGCCCCGATCGGGCCGGCGTGGGAGTCGCCGAGTAACAGGAATCTAGGGCTTGGCGTAGTAGTCGAGTACGGCGTCTTCACAAATCAGCTCCTCGCTGGAGAGGGCGTGGCGGCCCTGGGCCCTGGTGTGGGTTGGCGCAGCCTGGCTGGCCGGCTGCAGCGCCGCGAAAAAATGCCGCATAACCAAGGCCACGCCCGCCGGCAGTACCTCGCGCTGGTTGTCGGCGAAAAAGGCGCCCTTAAAGGGCGGCGCGCTGATGATCTCGTAGGACGGGAAATAGTCGACCTGCTCGTGTTCATCGCACAACTGGCCGGCCACGGCGCGCAACACTGACTTCGAATAGGTGGTTGCGCTCAGTACATGCTGGCCGCTGGCGGTGGCCGTCAGGGGCACGGGCGACACCGTCAGCAGCAGCCGCAGGCGTGGATTGACCTCCCGCAGCAAGGCGATGACCGCGCTCAGCTCGCCGTGTGTTTCAGCAAAGGTGAAGTTGCGAAAACGATGCGCCTGGGGGTCGAAGCGGCCCTTGAGGGTGCCGGGGCAGACCGGGTAGAGCAGTGCGGTCGCGCGGTTTTCCCAGGCCTCGGTCAGGCCCAGGGTGAAGACCAACAGCTTGGCCTCGGCCACCGCGCCGCGAATGGCCGCCAGCGTGACCTGGCGTGCCTGCAGCAGGTGCTCGGCGCTGGCATAGCCCTCGGGTTCCACGGTCGGCCGCCAGGGGTCGAAGAAGCGCCCGTCCTGGTGCCAGAGCTCGTCCGGCAGCGGGCTTCGTCCGAAGGCCCAGCACAACCATTGATGCAACATCGCCGGGGTGTAGATATTGCCCGTGCGAAAGGAGAAGACCCCGTAATGGTGCGCCTGGTGCTGCTCCGGCGGCAGCGTCGCGGGAGCCGGTTCCGCGTCCAGCCAGTGCATGCCGCGCGCCACCAGCGCGCGACTCATATGCTGGGCGAAGCAGGAGCCGGCGGTGATGATCGCGTCGGTGCGGCCGATCGCGAATTTTGGCAACCACAATTCGTCGATGCCCTGGACATCGCGGTCGGCGATTGCCGAGCGCCAGAACGAACGCGGCGCCAGCCACTGGTAGGGGTGCATAGTCGATCCTTGAGACTGCCGATCCAAGCCGCTCATCCTAGACCGGGAGTGGGCCCTGCGCTACCGCGCCTCGCGCGCGCAGAGGGTGAAGATCAGGTGTTGCCACTGGCCATAGAGCACCTGCAGGCGTTGCCCATTGGGGAACAGGTCATTCAGGCCAGGGCCAGTTTGGAAGTGCAATTGGTTGTAGGTGGCACCGACGCACTGCACCTCGTCGAAGTCGATAAAACGCTGCGCCTCAGGGTACAGGGCCTTGTAAATCGCCTCCTTGGCGGAAAACAGCAGGGTAAAGGCCAGCGGGTCGCCGCGCTGGCGGCCCAGGCAGGCGAGTTCGGCGTCGCTGGCGATCTGCCGCGCCAGGGCACCCAGGTCGTCGCCCGGCGTCAGGGTCTCGACGTCGATGCCCAGGCCGATAAAGTCCGTACGCTTGGCCACCGCGCACAGGGCATAACCCTGGACATGGGAAATGCTGCCGACCCGTCCGACTGGCCACTGGGGCGCGCGACCGGGCCCTATCGTGATGCTCGGCTGGGTGCCATCCAGCGCCCGGCAGGCCAACGCCGCGCAATAGCGACCGGCGAGGAACTCCGCCTGGCGCTTGGGCACGGCCTGGCGCAAGGCGTCGGGCAGCAGCAGGGGGTCCAGGCCGTCGGCTGCGAACTGCTGGAGCGGCTGCTCGCCGTGCTCGAACCGGCAGGCCTGAATGCGGATACCGGGCCGTGCCAGGACAGCCGGGTAGGGGGCGACGCGACAGGACAGGCTCATGCTTTTGGCTGGCAGGCGTGCAGGACGCGGTAGCCGAGCAGGCCGATGGGCAGGCAGGCGGCGGCCATCAGGGCGAACAGCAGCGCGCCGCCGAAACGCTCGATCGCCAGGGCGCCGAGCAAGGGGGCCAAGGCGGCACCGAGGCCCGAGAGCATGGAGATGCCGATAAAGCTGCCGCGCATGCCGGCCGGGGCGAGTTGGTCGCTGAGGGTGGCGAACAGCGGCATGACGATGATCTCGGCCAGGGTGGAAAAACCGATCGCCAGCAACCACAACCCCCACCAGGCGGCGAAGTTGCTGGCGATGATGCCATGGCCCACCATCAGGCAGGCGAGCGCCAGGCCATAGGCGAGCTTTTCGTCGAGGGCGATCAGCCAGCGCATCAGGAACAGGTGCACCACCAGCACCACCGCGGTATTGGTGAAGCTGATCAGGGCGATGATGCGGTTGATGTCTTCCACCTGGAGGCTCAACAGGTAGAAGGTCAGTGGCTCGTCGTTCTGGGCATAGATAAACACCAGGAAAAAATTGGCCACCAGGATCGCCAGAAACAGCTTGCTGGCCAGGATCGCCCGCAGGATCTGGCGCAGGGGCGGCTTGCCGCCGGCCGCTGACTCGGCGGCGGAATGCGGGCGAGGGACCGGAGCCGCCGCGATGCTGGCCGCCAGCAGCAGGTAGCCACAGGCCGCGAGCGGGAACACCAGGTCGCTTTCGCGGTTGGCGAACCACATGCCCGCCAGCGGTCCCAGGGCCACGGCCAGGTTCACCAGGTAATAACGCACATGGAAGAGGAAACTGCGTTCCTCGGCGGTTGTCGCCCCGTCGCCGAGGGCCACGCGCACCAGCGGTTCAAGGATACTGTGGGCGACCGACACGCCGATAATGGCGATAAAATAACTCCGTTGCCCCGGGAACAGCCCCATCAGCAGGAAACAGCCGATGGCCAGGGCGCAGCCACCGAGCATCAGGTGTTTGCCGTTGAATCTGTCACCCAGTACACCGCACAACGGCGCCAGGGCGATGGCGATCAGGGCGCCCAACGCCAGCTGCGCGCCGATCTCGCTGATCGGGGTGCCGAACCGGCGGTTCATCGCCACCGCGACGAAGGGCCAGACCATCGACGCCGCCATCCGCGAGAGGCAGATGCCCAACAACAGGTAACGGGTGCTGCCGGGCAGCGCCAGCACCAGGGACCAGGTGCTGGGGGTGGCGCGCAGTTCCATCGGGTTCATGCAGTCGTCCTTGAGGTGAACACCGGCCCTAAGGTACCGGTACCCGGCAGTGCATGCCAGCGTCGGCCGTCCGCAGGTGCCCGAGCTGACCTGGGTCAAGGTGCGTTAGCGCCAATGCGTCATCCTTGGGTAGCCGACACGTCCTGCTCCGGCCAAGGGGTATTCCACCATGCAGATCCTCGACAAGCGCAAGGCGCTGGGCATCACGCCTTTGCTGCGCCTGAGTTTCCGGCCGTTCTTTTTACTGGGCGCCTTGCTGGCCGCGCTGGCCATTCCCCTGTGGGTACTGGCGCTGCAGGGCGACGCCGGGTTCCGCGCGCCGCTGGGTGGCTGGCTGGCCTGGCATCGGCATGAGCTGGTGTTTGGCTTTGCCGGTGCGATCATCGCCGGCTTTCTGCTGACCGCGGTGCAGACCTGGACCGGCCGGCCGGGCATTTCCGGTACGCCCCTGGCGCTGCTGGTACTGGTCTGGCTGGTCGCCCGGCTGGCCTGGTGGCTGGACGCGAACCTGTTGCTGCTGGCCAACCTGGGGTTTCTGCTGGGGATGACCGGGGTCATGGCGCGTTCGCTGTGGGCGGTGCGCCAGCGGCGCAATTATCCGATCCTGCTGGCCCTGCTGCTGATCCTCGCCGCCGACCTGCTGACCCTGCTCGGCGTGCGCCAGGACGACGGTAACTGGCAGCGCCAGGGCGTCTGGGCCGGGGTCTGGATGGTGGCGGCGATGATGGGCCTGATCGGTGGCCGAGTGATTCCCTTTTTCACCCAGCGTGGCCTTGGCCGCGAGGCGGCGGTGCAACCCTGGGCCTGGCTGGACTGGGCGATCCTGCTGTGCACGGCACTGCTGGCACTGCTACACGGCCTGGGAATCGCCCTGCAACCCCAGGTCTGGCTGGCCCTGCCATTCGCCGCCCTGGGCCTGGCCCATGGCGTGCGCCTGTGGCGTTGGTTCGACCGCGCTTTGTTGCGGGTACCGCTGCTCTGGTCCCTGCACCTGGCCTATGCCTGGCTGATCCTGGCCTGCGGTGGCATGGCGTTCTGGCACCTCGGTTTGTTGGACAGCCCCAGCCAGGCCCTGCATGCGCTGACGGTGGGCGCCATGGGCGGGCTGATCCTGGCCATGCTGGCGCGCGTGTCCCTGGGGCATACCGGGCGGCCGCTGCAGCTGCCCGCGGGGTTTGCCCTGGCCTTTGTGCTGCTCAACCTGGGCGGGCTGTCGCGGGTGCTGCTGGTCAGCTTCAGCTACCAGCCGGCCTTGTGGCTGGCCGCGGCCTGCTGGCTGGGCGCCTTCGCCCAGTTCCTGTATTGCTATGCGCCGATGCTGTGCCGCACCCGTGTCGACGGCCATCCGGGTTAAGGAAGCAGATCATGAGTCATTTTTTGCTGAAGTTTATCCACCTGGCGGCGGCCGCCTGTTTTATCGGCGGGGTGTTTTTCGAAGTGATGATCCTTAGCCATGCGGCGCGCCAGTTGCCGCCGGCACCCCGCGAGCAGCTGTCCAAAGCCCTGGGGCAACGGGCGCGGCGGGTCATGCACTGGGTGGTGCTCAGCCTGTATGGCGCGGGCCTGGGGCTGGCCTGGCAGTACCGCGAGGTGCTGCGCGATCCGTTCGCCAGCAGCTTTGGCACTCTGCTAGCGCTGAAGATCGGCCTGGCCCTGAGCATTCTCGGGCATTTTATCGGCGTGGTGTATCTGATGCGCAGCGGCCGCATGACCCCGGCGCGCTCGCGCTGGATTCACCTCAGCGTACTGGCGCAAATGCTCGCCATCCTGTTCTTGGCCAAGGCGATGTTCTACCTGTCCTGGTAGGGGCGCCCTCAGTCGTGTCCCACTCCGGAGCGCTTGAGCATCTGCTTGCAGCGCTCGGACAGGTGCAGGACCCGCAGGTGCTTGCCGGCCTTGGTGTAGCGCTCACGCAGGGTTTTCAGCGCGGCGATGGCCGAATAATCGACGAAACGCAGATGGCGACAATCGAGGGTAACCTGGGCGGGGTCGTTGGCCGGTTCGAACAAGCGCAAAAACGGCGTGGTCGAGGCGAAGAACAGCGTGCCATGCAGGCGATAGAGCTTGCTGCCGTCGGCCTCCAGGTAATCGTCGGCGTACAGCTCGCGGGCCTGCTGCCAGGCGAAGTTGAGCGCCGCGATCACGATGCCGCAGAGCACGGCGGTGGCCAGGTCGGTGAAAACCGTAATGCTGGTCACGGCGACGATCACCAGCACATCGTTCAGCGGCACCTTGTGCAGCACCCGCAACGACGCCCAGGCGAACGTCTGCTGGGCCACCACGAACATCACCCCGACCAGCGCGGCCAGAGGAATGCGCTCGATCAGCGGAGCCAGAAACAGCACAAAGAGCAGGATCATCACCCCGGCGACCACCCCGGACAGCCGGCCACGGCCGCCGGAGCTGAGGTTGATCACGGTCTGGCCGATCATCGCGCAACCGCCCATGCCGCCAAACACCCCGGAGACCATATTGGCCGCGCCCAGGGTCAGGCATTCGCGATCCGGGTAACCGCGGCTCTCGGTGATCTCGTCGGTCAGGTTCAGCGTCAGCAGGGTTTCCAGCAGGCCGACCAGGCCCATCAAGAGTGCGTAGGGCGCCACGATGCGCAGGGTGTCCAGGGTCCAGGGCACCTGCGGCAGGGCAAACGCCGGCAAGCCGCCAGCGATATGCGCCATATCGCCCAAGGTGCGGGTCGGCAGGCCAAGCAGGTAGACGCCCAGGCCCACGCTCAGGATCGCCACCAGGGCCGGTGGCACGCTGCGGGTCAGGCGTGGCAGCCCGTAGACGATGGCCATGGTCAGCGCCACCAGGGCCAGCATCAGGTACAGCGCCGCGCCGCCCAACCAGGCAGCGCCCTCCTTGAAGTGTTCCAACTGGGCCAGGGCGATGATGATCGCCAGGCCGTTGACAAAGCCGAGCATCACCGGGTGCGGCACCATGCGCACCAGCTTGCCCAGGCGCAACAGGCCAAACAGCAGCATCAACAGGCCACCCAGCAGCACGGTGGCCAGCAGGTACTGCACGCCGTGCTGCACCACCAGCGCGACTATCACCACCGCCATCGAGCCGGCGGCGCCGGACACCATGCCCGGGCGACCGCCGAACAGCGCGGTCAGGGTGCAGATGATAAAGGCGCCGTACAGCCCCATCAGCGGGTTGAGGTGCGCGACCAGGGCGAAGGCGATGCATTCGGGCGCCAGGGCAAAGGCAGTGGTGAGGCCGGCCAGGGCGTCGCTGCGCAGACGTTTTGCTTTCATCGATGACCCAGGGAGATTGACCGTCGCCGGCCAGTGCGGCGGCTGGAAAAAAGCTGGGGATGGTACGCAATTGCGCAGGAACCGGCCAGCGACAAAGGCGCCGCCGCTGCACCGGCCGGCGCCTGCACAGGGTAGGTGCGGGAGCATTTGGGCCTCCATCCACCGCCGGTAAGCCGCGTGCCCGGCTTACCGGCGGTGGGGCGGCGCCTAGCGGCGGGCGTGTTTGGCGGTCAGCGGCTGCTCCGCTGCGGGGTGCGCTTTACGGCCGCCAAACAACACGCCGCTGATCACTTGCCAGGCCATCGCCAAGGCGCCGACGATAAACACCAGGTCACCCAGGGTGCGGATCCAGCGCAGGGTCTGCAGCAGGTCCTGCTGCATAAAGGCCTCGCTGCGGGCGTACCACAGGCCCTGGCTGGCACTGGCGTGGAACTGCAGTACGGCGATCGGCAGCAGGCTGGTGGCGATCATCAACACCAGGCCGCCATTGAGCCAGTAGAAGGCCGTTTTCATCAGCCGCTCGTTGAACTGCAACGCTGGGCGGATATAGCGCAACACCAGCAGGGTGAACCCCAGGGCCAGAAAGCCATAGACCCCGAACAGCGCCGCATGGGCGTGCACCGGCGTGGTGTTGAGCCCCTGTACGTAATACAGGGAGATCGGTGGATTGATCATAAAGCCGAACACCCCGGCGCCGAGCATGTTCCAGAAGGCCACGGCAATAAAGCACAGCAGTGGCCACTTGACCCGTTCCATCCAGGCCGCCCGGGACTTCAGCCGCCAGTGTTCCCAGGCCTCGTAGCCGAGCACGATCAGCGGCACCACTTCCAGGGCGCTAAAGGTGGCGCCGACCGCCATCACCGGCGTGGTGGTGCCGGCGAAGTACAGGTGATGGAAGGTGCCGGGCACGCCGCCGAGCATAAACAGCGACGCGGAGGCCAGGCTGGCGGTGGTGGCCATGCGACGCGATACCAGGCCGATGCTGGAAAAGATAAAGGCCAGGGCGGTGGTGGCGAATACCTCGAAGAACCCCTCCACCCACAGGTGCACCACCCACCAACGCCAGTACTCCATCACCGACAGGTGGGTGCGTTCGCCATAGGCGAAACCGGCGCCGTAGAACAGGCCGATGGCGATCACCGAGGCGGAGAACAGGGCCAGCAGGTTCTTGTCGCCCGCCTGGCGAAAAGCCGGCAGGATGCCGCGCAGCATCAACAGCAGCCAGAACGCCACGCCGCTGAACTTGCCGATCTGCCACAGGCGCCCGAGGTCGACGTACTCGTACCCCTGGTGGCCGAGCCAGAAATTCCATTCCGCCGGCATCAGTTGGGCGATGGCCAGGTAGTTGCCGGCAAAGGAGCCGACGACGACCACCACCAGGGCCCAGAACAGCAGGTCGACCCCCAGTTTCTGGAACTTCGGGTCCTTGCCGCCGTTGATCAACGGCGCCAGAAACAGTCCGGCGGCGAGGAAACCGGTGGCGATCCAGAACAGCGCGCTCTGGATATGCCAGGTCCTCATCAACGAGTAGGGAAACCACCGGGACAACGGGATGCCATAGAAATCCTGGCCTTCGACGGTGTAGTGCGCGGTGACGCCGCCCACCAGCACCTGGAAGCCGAAGAGCGCAACGACCAGCAGCAGGTACTTGCCCAACGCCTGCTGCGAAGGGGTCAATGCCACCAGGCTAAGCGGATCGCGGGCGGGCGCCATTGGCGGATCTTCCTCCTTGTCGCGCAGGAAGGCCCAGGCCCAGACCAGAAACCCGACACCAGCCATCAGTACCACCACGCTGACGATCGACCAGATCAGGTTTTCCGCGGTGGGACGGTTATCGATCAGCGGTTCGTGCGGCCAGTTGTTGGTGTAGGTGGCGGTTTCCCCGGGACGTTCGGTGGCGGCCACCCAGGCTGTCCAGAAGAAGAACCGGGTCAGCTGTTCGCGCCGCTCGGCAGTCGGCAGGGTGCCTTCCTTCATGGCGAAGTGTTTGCGGCTGGCCTGTAGGGCCGGGTCGTCACCGAAGAGTGCGGTGTAGTAGGCCGCGGTCTGCTGCACGGCGGCCACACGCCGTGGGCTCAACACCAGTACCCCAGCAACGACCTGGTTGCCCCGGTACTCGCGCTTGAGCTGCTGGCGCAGCAGGGCCTGCTGGTCCTCGTCCACCTCGGCGTAGGGCTTGTGCAAGCGCTCTTGCGCCGCCAGATCGAGCCAGGCCAGCAGTTCGCGGTGCAGCCAGTCGGCACTCCAGTCCGGTGCCTGGTAGGCACCGTGGCCCCAGATGGAGCCCAGCTGCATGCCGCCGACACTCTGCCAGGCGGTCTGGCCATCGAGGATGTCCTGGTCGCTGAACAGGCGGCTGCCATCGATGCTTTGTACCAGGGCGGGAATGGGCGGTGCCTGGCGATAGACTTCGCGGCCGAACCAGCCGAGCAGGCAGAAGGTCACGCCCAGCACGGCGATCAGCAGCCACCAGAGTTTACGGTACTCACCCATTGTGGGCCTCCTCGCCGAGCGCACGGGGGAACAACACATGGTTTTCCAAATGGATGTGCTGCATCAGGTCGCGGTGCAGCTCGTCGAGCCCGCGGTAGAGGGCACGCCAGGTGGTGCAGGCGTCGTCCGGCGGCTGCAGGTCGTGGGCCAGTTCGAGTAGCTGCGCCAGTGCCGCGCCGTGCTGGTCGTGTTCGTAGCACATCACCGAGATCGGCCCACCGGCCAGGGGGCCAGCACCGCGGACGATCATGGGAAAGAGCACCTGCTCCTCCTTCTGCATATGGCTGTCCAACTCCTGCTGCAGGCTGAGCAAAAACTCGGTCAGCCCCTGCGGCGCATCCGCGCGCCAGCCGTGGACCTGCTCGACCCGCGCGGCCAGGCGTATCAGCTCCGGCAACTGCTGACGATGCACCTCGTGGTAGCGCTGCAGCAGGTGAGCGATCAGGCTGTCCAGCGGAGCATCGCGCCAATCGGCGCTTTCGTGGTCGGCGGGGGGCAGGGCGAGCAGGCGCGCCTGCACGTCGAGGGCGTCCAGGCCACGCTCCAGGGCGGCCTGGCGCAAGGATTTCTGGCCTGCGCAGCAGAAGTCCAGGCGCAGCGCGTGGAACACCCGGGTGGCTCCGGGAATCTGGCACGCCAGATGGCCCAGGCTGTGATCGAGCAGTTGAGTGACCATTGGGGTCTCCGTAGCGGGCTAAGTCTCGAGTGCTTCATCGCAAAGCCCGTGCCGTTCCTCAACCTGACCAGGATCAAGGGTTTAGGCCCCCATCAGGTTTAATCTACCCGGACATTTCCCGGTGCCAGGTACCCGATATGGTGGATTTGACCTCGTTACAGCAGGCCTTGCTGGCGGACCTGGTCGGCGAGCTGCCCAGTGCGGTGCGCCTGCAGCGGCTGGTGGTCAGCCTGCGCCAAGCCTTCGCCTGCAATGCCGTGGTGCTGTTGCGCCTGGATGGCGACAGCCTGCGCCCCCTGGCCGCGGTCGGCCTGGCCCATGAAGTGCTGGGCCGCCGTTTCGTCCTGGCCCGCCACCCGCGCCTGGCGCGGATCCTGGCCCAGCGCGAACCGCTGCAGTTCGCCGCCGACTCCGACCTGCCTGACCCCTACGACGGCCTGCTGGCGGAAAATCCGGACCAGCCCCTGCCGGTGCATGACTGCCTGGGCATGAGCCTCTACCTGGACGGGGTGCTCTGGGGCGCGGTGACCTTCGACGCCTTCAGCCCTGGCCACTTCGATCGCCACGCGAGCCAGCACCTGCAAGCCTACGCCTTGCTGATCGAGGCCGGTCTGCGGGTCAGCCGGTTGGAGGGCGAAGTGCGCAGCCTGCGCCTGGCCCGGCGCGAATTGGTCGAGGACGGCGATCCCCCGCAGTCGATGATCCTGGGCAGCAGCCCGCTGTTGCGTGCGTTGCTCGAGGAGCTCGCGGTGGTGGCGGACTCCGACCTGCCGGTACTGTTGCAGGGCGAAACCGGGGTCGGCAAGGAACTGTTCGCCCGCTGGCTGCACCAGCGTTCGCCGCGCGCGCGTAAGCCGCTGGTCTACGTCAACTGCGCGGCGCTGCCCGAAACCCTGGCCGAGAGCGAGCTGTTCGGCCATACCAAGGGCGCGTTCTCCGGTGCCGGGCAGGACCGTCCCGGGCGGTTCGAGGCGGCCAATGGCGGTACCCTGTTTCTCGATGAAATTGGTGAGCTGCCGCTGTCGATCCAGGCCAAGCTGCTGCGCGCCCTGCAGAACGGCGAGATCCAGCGCCTGGGCGCCGACCAGCCACGGCATGTCGATGTTCGGCTGATCACCGCGACCAACCGACGTCTGTGGGAAGAGGTGCGCGAGGGCCGTTTTCGCGCCGACCTCTACCACCGGCTGTCGGTCTACCCGGTGCATATTCCGCCACTGCGCGAGCGTGGCCGGGATGTGCTGGTGCTGGCCGGGCACTTTCTCGAGCTCAACCGCGTACGCCTGGGGTTGCGCTGCCTGCGCCTGTCCGGCGACGCCGAGCGGGCCCTGTTGGCCTACGCCTGGCCCGGCAATGTGCGCGAGCTGGAGCATGTCATCAGCCGCGCGGCGCTCAAGGTGCTCAGCCAGGCGCAATCGCGCACCGCCTTGCTCAGCATCGAGGCGCCCTGGCTGGGCCTGGAGGGGCTGCCAATGCCGCTCGAACCCGTCGCCACCGCGCGGCCAGCGGCGATCGTCGAGCCGCTGCAGACGGCCGTGGAGCGTTGCCAGCGTGAGCTGATCGAAAGCGCGCTCAGGGCGCGCCAGGGCGCGCCAGGGCCGTTGGGCCGCCGCCGCCCGCGACCTGCAGATGGACCCAAGCAACCTGCGCAAGCTGGCGCGGCGGCTGAACCTGATTTAAACCCGACGCCGGGCCTCAGTCCTGGCGCTGCGCAGGGATCAAACGGGGCGCGTTATCCACTTTTTCCGGCTTGGCCGGTGGCTCGAACCCATAGTCCAGGTACCAGTCCTCCCCCAGGGTCTCGCAAGGGTGCATGGTGCGGGTGGAGCCGTTGCCGCAGTCCATCGAGGTGGACGAACAGTAGCGATCGCAGCCCCAACAGATGCGCTCGGGGTGTGTGGGGTGCACGGGAAATGGCTTGCTCATGGCATCACCGGGTGTTGAGCGTCGACGCCAGGTTAGTCCGCGGCAGGGCGAGCGACCTTGATCGAGATCAAGGCCGTGCCTGGAATGATTGATTCAGGTCAAGGGCGCCGCAGTGCGGCGGGGTGATACCTCCTTTGGGGAATGGGCGTCGCTGCCTGCGGGGTGCAGGCTGCGCGCAACTCCTTTTGCCGAGGTTCGCCCCATGGGCCACTTGTCCAGCACCGAATTCCAGTCACTGCGCATTGCCGTGCTTACTGTCAGCGACACCCGCAGCCTGGCCACCGACACCTCGGGCCAGACTCTGATCGAGGCGCTGGAGGCGGCCGGGCATGCCTTGTATGAACGCGCCCTGGTGCGCGACGACATCTGGTCGATCCGCGCCCGCCTCTGTGCCTGGGTCGCCGACCCGCTGGTACAGGCGGTGCTGATCACCGGCGGCACCGGTTTTACCGACCGGGACAATACCCCGCAGGCGGTGGCGCCTTTGCTGGACAAGCAGGTGGAGGGTTTCGGCGAGCTGTTCCGCCAGGTGTCGCTGGAGGAAATCGGTACCTCGACTGTGCAGTCCCGCGCCCTGGCCGGTATCAGCAACGGCACCCTGGTGTGCTGCCTGCCGGGCTCCCCGGGGGCCTGTCGCACCGCCTGGCGTCGGATCCTGATGGAACAATTGGACAGCCGCACACGCCCCTGCAATTTCGTGCCGCACCTCAAACAGCTGCCAGCACGGCCGCTGCCCGCCTGCGGTACACGCTCATGAGCGGTGGTAGTTGTGACGGTCAGGGCCTGCGCCCGGTCGACGAGGCGATTGCCCAGCTGCTGTCACGGGTTCCGGCCACGCCCCAGGTCGAATGGCTGCCGCTGAGCGACGCCCTGGACCGGGTGCTGGCCGAACCGGCCGAGGCACCGGCGCCGATGCCGGCCTGGGACAACAGCGCCATGGACGGTTATGCATTGCGTGCCGCGGACCTGCCCGCCACGGGTGGCTGGCTCAGCCTGGGTGGCCGTATCGCCGCCGGTGACGGGGCGGGCGAGCGTCTGGGCAGTGGCCAGGCGGTGCGTATCTTCACCGGCGCGCCGCTGCCGCCCGGCGCCGACAGCGTGGTGGCCCAGGAGCAGGTCCAGGTGGAGGGCGGACGGATCCGGCTGGGACCGGTGGTGCGCGGCGCTCACGTGCGCCGCCGCGGCGAGGAGTTCGAGGCGGGCGATTGCCTGCTCGCCGCCGGCCAGCGCCTGCAGCCCCAGGCCCTGGGCTTGCTGGCCAGCCTGGGCGTCGCCAGCGTGGCGGTGTACCGGCGCCTGCGGGTCGGCCTGCTGAGCAGCGGTAACGAACTGCGCATCCCGGGTGAGCCGCTGCTGCCGGGGCAGATCTACAACGCCAACCGTTACAGCATCGGGGCGGTGCTGCGTCGCCTGGGCTGCGAAGTCGAGGACCACGACATCCTCGCCGACGACCTGACAACGAGTCGCGAGGCCTTGAGCCTGGCGGCCGCACAAGCCGATGTGCTGATCACCACCGGTGGGGTGTCGGTCGGCGAAGAGGATCACCTGAAACAGGCCGTGCGCGAACTGGGCGAGCTGCACCTGTGGCGGCTGGCGATCCAGCCGGGCAAGCCCCTGGCATTCGGCAGTGTCGAGGGCGTGCCCTGGATCGGCTTGCCGGGTAACCCGGCGGCGGCCCTGGTGACCGCGCTGGTGGTGGCGCGTCCGTTCCTGCTGCGGGCCCAGGGGCGTTGCGACGTGCTGCCGCAGCCCGTGTTGCTCAGCGCCGGTTTCGACTGGTTGGCGGCCAACCCCCGCCGCCAGTACTTGCGCGCGCGGTTGGGCACCGGCGCCGACGGCAAAAGCGCGGTGCTGCTGCACCCCCAACAGGGCTCGGCCATGCTGGCGCCGGCCTGCGCGGCTCAGGGGCTGGCGGTGATCGACTGCGGGCAGACCTTGCGCCAGGGCGACCCGCTGTTGTTTCTGCCGTTTTCAGCCTTGCTGGACTGAGCTTGACCGGGGTCAAGCTGACCCCGCTGCGCCTGAGTAGACTTTTTTGCCATGGCCCCGGGACGCTCTCCCTGGGTGCCGCGCTGTACAACCGGAGGTATCCATCATGCAGCTGGTCTGCCCGGCAGGCAGTTTGCCTGCACTCAAGGCCGCCGTGCGCGAAGGCGCCGATGCGATCTATGTCGGCTTTCGCGACGACACCAACGCCCGGCACTTCGCCGGGCTGAACCTGGACGACAAACAGTTCGACAGCGCAGTGGCCCATGTGCGCGAGCATCGACGACAGCTCTATGTCGCGGTCAACACCTACGCCCCCTCCGAGGGCTGGGAGCGCTGGCGCCGGGCGGTGGACCGCGCGGCGGAGTATGGCGTCGATGCCTTGATCGCCGCCGATCCGGGGGTGCTGGCCTACGCCAGCCGTCGCCATCCACAGCTGCCCTTGCACCTGTCGGTACAGGGCTCGGCGACCAATGCCGCGGCACTGACCTTCTACCACCAGCGTTACGGCATCCGCCGGGCGGTTCTGCCCCGGGTGCTGTCCCTGGCCCAGGTGCGCCAGGTCGCGGCCAAGAGCCCGGTGCCGATCGAGGTCTTTGCCTTTGGCAGCCTGTGCATCATGGCCGAGGGCCGCTGTCACCTGTCGTCCTACCTGACGGGCGAGTCGCCGAACCTCTGCGGAGTCTGTTCGCCGGCCAAGGCGGTGGCCTGGCGGGAAGCGCCGGAAGGCCTTAGCGCTCACCTCAATGGCGTGCTGATCGACCGTTACGCCCCCGGTGAGGCCGCCGGTTACCCGACCCTGTGCAAGGGGCGGTTTCTGGTCGAGGGGCAGCGCTTCCACGCCCTGGAAGAGCCCACCAGCCTCAATACCCTGGACCTGATTCCGGAGCTGGCCAGCATCGGTGTGGTGGCGGTGAAAATCGAGGGGCGCCAGCGCAGTCCGGCCTATGTCGAGCAGGTGACCCGGGTCTGGCGCACCGCCCTGGATGCGTATCGCGGCACGCCCACGACGTTCAGCGTGCAGCCCCAATGGCGCCAGGTGCTGGACAAACTCTCCGAAGGCAGCCAGACCACCCTGGGCGCCTATCATCGATCCTGGCAATGAGGTGCCTGCCATGAAACTCAGTCTGGGCCCGGTGTTGTTCTACTGGGACAAAAAACAGCTGCTGGATTTTTACGCCGAAATGGCCGCGGCGCCCTTGGACATGATCTACCTGGGGGAGACGGTCTGTTCCAAGCGTCGCAGCCTGTCCCTCGATCAATGGTTGGGCCTGGCCCGTGAACTGCGCGAATGCAGCCGGGCCGAGCTGGTGGTGTCCGGCCTGGCCCTGGTCGAGGCCGCCTCCGAATTGTCCAGTCTGCGGCGCCTGTGCGAGAACGGCGAATTGCGGGTGGAAGCCAACGACATGGCGGCGGTGCAGTTCCTCGCCGACGCCGGCGTGCCCTTTGTCGCCGGTCCTTCGCTGAACCTGTACAACGGCCATGCCCTGGCCGAACTGCTGGCCTGCGGCATGTACCGCTGGGTGCCCCCGGTGGAGTGCTCCGGCGCCCTGATCCGCAGTGCCCTGACCCAGCTGCGGGAGTTGCAGCTGGAGCCGCCCGAGCTCGAACTCTTCGCCTACGGCCATCTGCCGCTGGCCTATTCGGCGCGCTGTTTCACCGCGCGGGCGCAGAATCGGCCGAAAGACGACTGTCAGTACTGCTGTCTGGATTACCCCGAGGGCATCGCCTTGCTCAGCCAGGCGGGCGAGGCCCTGTTTACCCTCAACGGCATCCAGACCCTGTCCGCCGAGGTCAGCAACCTGCTGGCCGACTACCCCGACTTGCAGGCCAGTGGCGCCCAGTTGTTGCGCCTGAGCCCGCGCGCCAAGCATATGAACGAGGTGATCGACTCCTTCGACCGGGTGCGTCGGGGCGCGCTGCCGCCGCTGCTGGTGGAAGGCTGCAACGGCTACTGGCATGGGCGTCCGGGCATGCTCAGGGCCGAGCAGGCCAGCCTATGCTGAAGCCCGCCCCCTGGTTACTGATACTGGCCGACCAGGCGCTGCCGCTGGTGGCACGGGTACCCTTTGTGGTGCAGCGATTGAGCCTGCAACATGGGCTGAACCGCTGGCTGGCCGAGCCCCTGGCCGCCGGCGAGTTCGAGCTGTTGCGCGGCCGCTGGCTGTGCCTGCAGGTGCGCGACCTGGGGCTGGTCTGGTACCTCGGCCTGGGTCCCCGGGGCCTGTGCATTGCCCGTAGCGCGCCGGCCCAGGTGACTATCCGTGGCAACTGGCGTGAGTTTCTGCTGTTGGCCAGCCGCCAGGAGGACCCCGATACGCTGTTCTTTCGTCGACGCCTGGTGATAGAGGGCGACACCGAGCTGGGCCTGGGGATCAAGAACCTGCTCGACAGCCTCGACCCGGAGCTGCTGCCTCCCTGGCTGTGGCGTAATCTGGAACGGGCAGGCAAGGGCGTGGCCGCCGCCGGGGGCTAGCGCTCATTTTCAGCAATGCAGGCCCTAAGCCTGGCAGTTGTATCGGCGCAAACAGGTATCCGCAACGTCGGCGCTCCTGGGTTGCCGCCTTCGCGGGACGACGGGGAATCAGTTGATACCCAAGTCGCCGTCCTCACCGCCCAGGCAAATCTCCAGCGGCCTCTGCGCTCCGCGGGATCGATAATGGAATAAACCGACCTCCATACCCCGTCATACCCGCGCAGGCGGGTATCCAGGGACTTCCGCGCGCCAGGGTTCGGGAATCACGGTGAAGCAGTGTTTGTTTCCCAAGCTCAGGCGCTGTCTCCGAGCGGTCGGTCGAGCGCTGGGATCAGCCGCTGCAGCTGGCCGTACAGGCTGTCGGCGTCCTCCTGGCTGCAGTCCTCGCCGTAGCGTTTACGCACGCCGTACTGGTTCAGCACCAGGTGCAGGTCGGCCTGGATGCCGTGCTGGTCCAGGCAGCCTTTGACGCAGGCCAGTGGGCAGCCGTCCAGGGCCAGGATCGGTCGCCCGGAGCGGGCCTTGTTCACCAAGGCGGCGACATGGCCGCCGACGCCGGTGATGCAGGACATTTCCGCCAGGCCACTGCGGTCCAGGCGTACGGCGAGGGTATTGGCCAGTTGGGCGACGTTGGAGCAGCCCGAACAGGCGTAGACCAGGGGCAGGGCAGGAGTGGGCATGGACGGCCTCCGGGGAATGGGCAGGGCGGTGCTTTCACTGGTGATAATCGGCGAGGCGGACTTCGTCGAGGATGCGGATATTGCGCCGCTCCATGCTGATCAAACCGCTATCGACCAGGCGGTGCAGGATGCGCGAGAAGGTCTCCGGCTGGATGCCCAGCCTCGAGGCGACCAGGCGCTTGGGCACCTGCAGGTGGATCAGGTCGCTGCGCGGATCGCGCTCCTGAAACAGGTAGCCCACCACCCGGCGACTGGCATTGGCCTGGGTCAGCAGGTCGATCTCGCGCAGCCGGCGGTGCAGGTGAATGCTCATTCCGGCCAGGATATCCAGGCAGATCTTCGGTTGTTCCTCGAGCAAGTGGCGGTAATGCGCGCCGTCGATGCTGACCAGCACACTGTCCTTCAAGGCCGTGGCGCTTACCGGGTAGCGTTTCATTTCGGTGAACAACAGGGCCTCGGCAAAGGACTGGCCGTGCTGGATGACCTCCACCAGTTTTTCCTGACCCTCGCTGGTGACCCGGTGCAGCTTGACCTGCCCACTGATCAGCAGGAAAAAGCGCTCGGCGCTATCGCCCTGGTGCATCAGCGGCTCGTTGCAGGCGAGGCGTTTCAGGTTGGCCAGGGCGCACACCTCGTGCAGGGTCTTTTCCGGCAAGCGGCTAAACAGGTGGTGGCGCTGCATCAGCTGGATGATGGACGGATTGGTCAACATGGGAGCACCTCGTGTGCCTCCATCATAGGGACATCCCGGTATGCCCCCCATTCCTCCGCCGGCCTACCTCCTTGGAGGCAGACGGCGCGAACCGACCTCGGAGGCTGACCAGGGCCGGTTTTATTGATCCGTGACAACGCGGCGCCGATCGCGGCGTGACTATCCTGGGGCACCGCTGCATCGCTTCTCGGGAGGCCTGATGGAAATTGAACAATTACTGGCCAATAACCGCTTCTGGTCCGAGTCTCTCAGGGCGCGGGATCCGGATTTTTTCGCTCGCCTGGCCCGTCAGCAGCGTCCCGAGTTTCTCTGGATCGGCTGCTCGGACAGCCGGGTGCCCGCCAACGAGGTGGTCGGGCTGATGCCCGGCGAGCTGTTCGTGCACCGCAATGTGGCCAATATGGTGGTGGCCACCGATATGAATTTTCTCTCGGTGTTGCAGTACGCGGTGGACGTGCTGCGGGTCAGGCAGATCATCGTCTGCGGCCACTACGGCTGCGGCGGGGTGCGTGCCGCCTTGGGTCACGAGGAGCTGGGGCTGATCGATAACTGGCTGCGCGCGCTCAAGGCGCTCTACCACCAGAACCTGGAGCGTTTCAGCGGGCTGGCCCCCGAGGCCCAGGTCAACCTGCTGTGCGAGCTGAACGTGCAGCGCCAGGTGCGCAACGTCTGCCACACCACCATCGTGCAGAACGCCTGGAAACGCGGCCAACCGTTGGTGGTGCACGGCTGGATCTATGGCCTGCAGGACGGCCTGGTCAAGGACCTGGGTGCCACCATCGAGGCCCCGGCGCAGCTGGACGGCAGCTTTCTCTATGAGTAACGGTGCTCTGGGGCTCGTGGTGTGCCTCTTCTCCCGCCAAAGCATGCGGGTTGCACCCGCCCTACCAAGGTGCCGCTGACCCGCCCTACGAAAAGCGGATGTGCTTGCTCGGGTTGGGGATAAACCCCAGAAATCAGCCCTTAGCGCATATGTTCCATGGCCCAGACCGCCGCCTCGACCCGCGAGCGCAGGCCGAGCTTGTGCAACAGGTTCTTGACGTGGACCTTGACCGTACCCTCGGTGATGCCGAGCTTATGGCCGATAACCTTGTTGGCGTTGCCGCCGGCGATCATTTTCAGGACTTGCCGTTCGCGCTCGGTCAAGTCGATCGGCGAGCTGCCCACGGGGGCACGCAAGGCCTGGGCCAGCACCCGGGTCAGGGCCGGGCTGATGACCAGGGTGCCGTGCAGCGCGTCGCGGATCAGCTGGATCAATAGCTCCGGTTCCATATCCTTGAGCAGGTAACCGTCGGCATCCAGGCGCAAGGCGTCACGGATGTCATCCTGCGCATCGGAGACGGTGAACAGCAACACTTTCCCCTTGAACTGCAGCTCCCGCAGACGGCGCAAGGTCTCCAGACCATTCATCTGCGGCATATTGTTGTCCAGCAGGACCAATTCCGGCTGCAACGCGGCGACCTGCTCCAGGGCCTGCACCCCGTGACTGGCTTCGCCGACGACTTCCATGTCCTCTTCCAGGTCGAGCAGCTGGCGCATGCCGCGGCGCATCAGCGGGTGATCGTCGACCAACAGGATACGGTGTCGGGCGGGGCTGTTCATGCCGGCTTTCCTTCTTCGAGGGGACCGAGAAACTCGGGGCGAAACTGCAGGTGGACACGGGTGCCGCAGGGACTGCGAGGTTCGACGCGCAGCGCGCCGTGCAGGCTGCGCGCGCGTTCCTGCATGATGGTCAGGCCATGGTGCTGGCGCGGATCGAAGCCCGCGGCGAAGCCGCAGCCATCGTCCTCGATCGACAGCTGTACCTGTTCACCCACCTGACGCAGCTGCAGCCATGCGGTCCCTGGATGGGCATGGCGGGCGCAGTTGGACAGCGCTTCGCGGGCGATCTGCAGCAGATGAATCTGCTCGCTGGCCGAGAGCTGGTAGACCAAAGGCTCGAGCTGCAACTGCACCACGAAGTCGCCCCGCTGGGCAAATTCCTCGGCGGTATCCTGCAGCTCCTTGACCAGGCTGCCGTCCTCGATCTGCAGGCGGAAGGTGGTCAGCAACTCGCGCAGCTGGCGGTAGGCATTGTTCAAGCCTTCGCGCAGTTCGCCGCTGACCGTTTCCAGGGTTTCTGGCGATTCACCCCGGCGAATCAGCGTCTGCAGGCGGCTGACCTGCAGCTTCATATAGGACAGCGCCTGGGCCAGCGAGTCGTGCAGCTCCCGGGCAATGGTGGTGCGCTCGTCCAGCAGCAGCAGGCGATGGTCCTGCTCGCGCTGACGTTTGAGCGACAGCGTGGTGCCGATCAGGTTGGCCAGGGCCTGGATCAGCTGGCTCTCCCAGGCTTCGGCGGGCCGAGCGTCGACGAAATGCGCCTTGAGTTCGCCCAGTTCGTGGCCCTGGTTGCTGATGTTAAAGACTGCCTGCTGGGCAATGTTATGCCGCTCGCAGCTGGCGCAGTCGCTGGGTGCGCAGATGTCCCGCGCCTGGCTGCCGTGCAGGGCCAGCAATTGCTGGGCGGGCGCCTGCCGCTCGCCCTGCAGGCACAGGGTCAGCCGCAGGCCCGGCAAGCGCTGCTGGAAATGTCCAATCAGTTCGTCCAGGCGCTCGGCATTGGCCTGGCGGGTGGCCAGGCTGCTGCTGCTTTGGTAGAGCAACTCCAGGGCCGCATTGGCCTGCATTAGTTTCAGGGTCTTCTGCGCCACCTGGCTTTCCAGGGTGCGGTGGGACGTCTCGATGGCTTCGGCCATGTCGTTGAAGTTCAGCGCGAACCGGCCAAGCTCATCTTCCGAACGGTGGTGGACCCGTACCGACAACTCACCGGCGCGGAACCGTTCCGTGGCCTCGACCAGCTCCTGCAACGGGCCAACGACGCTGCTTTGCAGCTCGAACATGCCCACCAGCAGGATGATCAGGGTGGTGAACAGCGCCACACCCTGGATACCTTGCTGCCAGCTCTGCTTACGTTCGCTCTGGCGCTGCAGCAGGGTGACGAAGTGATTGAGCTGCCCGACGAAGTCGTCCGCCGCCGCCTGAAAACCGGGGTAGTCGCCGCGGTCCAGGGCCGGGCGCAAAGTGTCGAGCCAGCGCCGCTGCAGGTCGAGGAATGCCAGGCGCAGGGGGGTAGTCGGGCCGTTTTCCAGCACGGCCTGCAGGTCACGGCTGCCCAGGCGCTCCTGCAGCCGGTTCGCCAGGGTCTGCACCGTGTCGCGGTCGCTGCCCGATTGCAGTTTCCAGCACAGATGATAGGTGGACATGCGCAGGGAACCGGCGCTGTTGATCGCCGCCGCGTCGTCCTCGCTGAACCAGGCGATCAACCCGGCGCTCAGCGAACTGGCCAGGGCCAGGATGGCGATCAGGATCACCGCCACCCCCGCCCGCGCCGGCAGCGAGCTGCGCAGCCAGCGAAACATGTTCAGTTGCCTCCATGCGTGCAGGTCTTCGCTGCGCAACGACCTGCGTGTAGCTCGCCCCGGCTGTTAAGTGGGTGTGAGCTAGGCGAGGAGGGCGGACTACCTCCAAAGAGTTTGCACTGACAGCGGAACACGGCGAACTCCATAAATAACCTATAAGACGCTGATAAATAACGATATTTAATCCGTAAACAAACTACTCCCTAAGAGGTAGTGAGGCACAGCATAGGGCTGCAGGCCCGGCTGGGGTGTTGATCTGGGTCAAGTTTCATCGGGCCCCGCTCTTTAGTGTGCCGCCATGGCAAGCGCAAATAGGGCTGGCGAGACTGAGGAGTGCACCATGATTACTCTGCGCGTCCAACGGGGACTGGTGCTGGGGATGAGTACCCTGGCATTCACCGTTTGTTTCATGATCTGGATGATGTTCGCCGTGCTCGGCGTGCCGATCAAGGAACTGCTGCAGCTCAACGAAACCCAGTTCGGCCTGCTGGCCGCCACCCCGGTGCTGACCGGCTCGCTGGTACGCCTGCCACTGGGGATGCTCACCGACAGGTTCGGCGGGCGCATCGTGTTTTTCCTGCTGATGCTGGTGTGTGTCCTGCCGATTTACCTGATCAGCCAGGCCACTGCCTACTGGCATTTTCTGCTGCTGGGCCTGTTCGTCGGACTGGCCGGTGGCTCCTTCTCGGTGGGCATCGCCTATGTCGCCAAGTGGTTCGACAAGCAGAACCAGGGCTTTGCCATGGGCATCTTCGGTGCCGGTAACGCCGGCGCCGCCCTGACCAAATTCTTCGCCCCGGCGATCATCGCCGCCGCCAGTTGGCAGATGGTGCCCAAGGTCTTCTCGGCGATCATGTTTATCACCGCGCTGCTGTTCTGGTTCTGCACCGCGGAGAACAAGGCGCACCGGGTGACGAGTTCGGTCTCCCTGGCCGAACAGTTGCGCACCCTCAAGGACCCGGCGATCTGGCGCTACTGCCAGTACTACTCGATCGTCTTTGGCGGCTACGTGGCCCTGGCCCTGTGGATGACCAAGTACTACGTCCAGGAATACGGTTTCAACCTGCAGAGCGCCGCGCTGCTGGCGGCCTGCTTCTCGCTGCCCGGCGGCGTGCTGCGTGCCGTGGGCGGCTGGATGTCGGACCGTTGGGGCGCCCAGAGCGTGACCTGGTGGGTGCTGTGGGTCAGCTGGGTGTGCCTGTTCCTGCTGTCCTACCCGCAGACCGAACTGAGCATACAAACCGTCAGTGGACCCAAGCAGTTCAGCATTGGCCTCAATGCCTACGCCTTTACCGCGCTGCTGTTTGTCATGGGCATCGCCTTCGCCTTCGGCAAGGCCTCGGTCTTCAAGTACATCGCCAATGACTACCCGCAGAACATGGGGGCGGTCTCCGGCATCGTCGGCCTGGCCGGCGGCCTCGGCGGCTTTGTCCTGCCGATCCTGTTCGGTGCCCTGGTCGACCTGACGGGCGTGCGCAGTTCCTGCTTCATGCTCATGTATGGCGTGGTCTGGGTCTCCCTGATCTGGATGTACCTCAGCGAAATTCGCAAGACCCCGGTCATGGGGGCCCCGCCGGTGGCAACCCGCGCCGGCCTTATCCCCGTTTCCAAAGGAGTCTGACCATGTCCATCCTGCACCAGCCCGAAAAGGGACCGGTCATCCACGACTGGCGCCCGGAAGATCCGAGTTTCTGGGGCGCCAGCGGCAAGAAAACCGCCATGCGCAACCTGTGGATGTCGATTCCCGCCCTGTTGCTGGCCTTCGCCGTGTGGATGGTCTGGAGCACGGTGATCGTGCGCCTGAACGCCATTGGCTTCACCTTCAGCACCGACCAGTTGTTCTGGCTGGCGGCCCTGCCGGGGTTATCCGGCGCGACGCTGCGGATCTTCTACTCCTTTATGGTGCCGATCTTCGGTGGGCGGCGCTGGACGGCCCTGAGCACCGCCTCGCTGCTGCTGCCCTCGATCTGGATGGGTTTCGCGGTGCAGGACCTGAGCACCCCCTACAGCATTTTCGTGATCATCGCCTTGCTGTGCGGCTTTGGCGGCGGCAACTTCGCCTCGAGCATGTCCAATATCAGCTTCTTCTACCCCAAGGCGCAGCAGGGCACGGCGCTGGGCCTGAACGCGGGCCTGGGTAACCTCGGGGTCTCGGTGATGCAGTTCTGCGTGCCCCTGGTGATCGGTGCCGGGCTGTTCGGCGCCGCGGGGGGAGATGCCCAGGCGCTGGCCGACGGCGGTCAGTTGTGGCTGCAGAATGCCGGGTTTATCTGGGTGCCCTTTATCCTGCTGGTGACCCTGGCGGCCTGGTTCGGCATGAACGACCTGTCCAGCGCCAAGGCGTCCTTTAGCGAGCAGGCGGTGATCTTCACCCGCCAGCACAACTGGTTGATGTGCTGGCTGTACCTGGCGACCTTCGGCTCCTTTATCGGCTTCGCCGCAGCCTTCCCATTGCTGATCAAGACCGCCTTTCCGGCCGTCACGGCACTGAAATTCGCCTTTCTCGGGCCCCTGGTCGGCGCCTTGGCGCGGCCCCTGGGCGGCTGGGTGGCCGACAAGCTGGGCGGTGCGCGCGTCACCCTGTGGAACTTCGTGGCGATGATAGTCGCGGTCTTCGGTGTGCTGCATTTCCTGCCCGAGGCCGGGGAGGCCGGCAACTTCTACGGCTTCCTGGCGATGTTTATGCTGCTGTTCGTCACCACCGGCATCGGCAACGGTTCCACCTTTCGCATGATCCCGGTGATCTTCCGCACCTTTCACGAGCGTGCCAGCGCCGGCCAGGGCGCGCCTGCCCGTGAGCAGGCGCTGCGCGAAGCCGGCAAGGAGTCGGCGGCCGTGCTCGGCTTCAGTTCGGCGATCGGGGCCTTTGGCGCCTTCTTTATTCCCAAGTCCTTTGGCACCTCCATCGCCCTGACCGGCGGGCCGGCCATGGCCCTGTACATCTTCGTCGCCTACTACGTCAGCTGCATCGCGGTGACCTGGTGGTGGTACTCGCGCAAGGGGGCCGCCATCCCCTGCTGAGGCCCCTTATCCGGCGCGACGCGCGCCCTTGTCCCGGCGGGACAAGGGGAAATCGCAGTCGCCGCCAGTACGCATCGAATCATTGCCTGTGCGGGACGCAGATCCCGCCGCACGCCTGAGAGGAAAGCACCATGAGTCACTTGCTCGATCAACTGCGATTCTTCACCCGTAAACAGGGTGAGTTCGCCGATGGCCATGGCGAAACCCGCCAGGAATCCCGCGATTGGGAGAACGTCTACCGCTCGCGCTGGCAGTACGACAAGATCGTGCGCTCCACCCACGGGGTGAACTGCACCGGTTCCTGCTCGTGGAAAATCTATGTGAAAAATGGCCTGATCACCTGGGAAACCCAGCAGACCGACTACCCGCGCACCCGCAACGACCTGCCCAACCACGAGCCGCGCGGCTGCCCACGCGGCGCCAGCTACAGCTGGTACATCTACAGCGCCAACCGCCTTAAATACCCCAAGGTGCGCAAGCCCCTGCTGAAACTCTGGCGTGAGGCGCGCCTGAGCCTGGCGCCGGTGGAAGCCTGGGCCAGCATCGTCTCCGACCCGGTCAAGGCCCAGAGTTACAAGAGCAAGCGCGGCATGGGCGGCTTTATCCGTTCCACCTGGGCGGAAGTCAACGAGATCATCGCCGCCGCCAACGTCTACACCGTCAAAGAGCATGGCCCGGACCGGGTGGTCGGTTTCTCGCCGATCCCGGCCATGTCGATGGTCAGTTATGCCGCGGGCAGCCGTTACCTGTCGCTGATCGGCGGGGTGTGCCTGAGCTTCTACGACTGGTATTGCGACCTGCCACCGTCCTCGCCCCAGGTGTGGGGCGAGCAGACCGACGTGCCGGAATCGGCCGACTGGTACAACTCCAACTACATCATCGCCTGGGGTTCGAACGTGCCGCAGACGCGCACCCCGGACGCGCACTTTTTCACCGAGGTGCGTTACAAGGGCACCAAGACCGTGGCCATCACCCCGGATTACTCCGAGGTGGCCAAGCTCACCGACCTCTGGCTCAACCCCAAACAAGGCACCGACGCCGCCCTGGCCCAGGCCTTCAACCATGTGATCTTCAAAGAATTTCACCTGGACAAGCCGAGCGCCTATTTCACCGACTATGTGCGTCGTTACACCGACTTCCCGGTGCTGGTGCTGCTCAAGGAGCATGTCGGCGCCACGCCCGCGCTCAACGGCTACCAGCCGGACCGCTTCCTGCGCGCCGCGGACCTGGCCGGCCATCTCGGCCAGGACAACAATCCCGAGTGGAAAACCATCGCCCTGGACAGCGAGACCGACCAGTTGGTCTCGCCGCTGGGTTCGATCGGCTACCGCTGGGGCGAGAAGGGCAAGTGGAACATCGAAGCCCGCGAGGGTGGCGAGGGCCGTGAGGTCAAGCTGCAACTGAGCCTGATCGGCGAAGAAGTGGCCGAGGTGGCGTTCCCCTACTTCGGCGGCCAGACCCACGAGCACTTCCAGCACGTGGCCGGCGAAGCGGTGCAACTGCGCCGGGTGCCGGTGCGCAGCATCACCCTGGCCGACGGCAGCCAGGCCAAGGTCGCCACGGTGTTCGACCTGTCGGCGGCCAACCTGGCCATCGACCGTGGCCTGGGCGGCGGCAACGTCGCCAAGGACTACAACGACGCCAGCGTCCCCGGCACCCCGGCCTGGCAGGAACTGATCACCGGCGTCAGCCGTGAGAAGGCGATCCAGATCGCCCGCGAGTTCGCCGACAACGCCGACAAGACCAAGGGCCGCTCCATGATCATCGTCGGTGCGGCGATGAACCACTGGTACCACATGGACATGAACTACCGCGGCCTGATCAACATGCTGATGATGTGCGGTTGCGTCGGTCAGACCGGGGGCGGCTGGGCGCACTACGTGGGCCAGGAAAAACTCCGTCCCCAGTGCGGCTGGCTGCCCCTGGCGTTCGGCCTGGACTGGAGCCGCGCGCCGCGGCAGATGAACGGCACCAGCTTCTTCTACAACCACAGCTCCCAGTGGCGCCACGAGAAGATGAGCATGCACGAAGTGCTCTCGCCCCTGGCCGACAAGTCGCAGTTTCCCGAGCACGCCCTGGACTACAACATCCGCGCCGAACGCGCCGGCTGGCTGCCCAGCGCGCCGCAACTGAACCGCAACCCGCTGCAGATCACCCGTGACGCCGCGGCGGCCGGCCTGTCGCCGGTGGACTATGTGACCCAGTCGCTGCAGAACGGCAGCCTGCGCTTCGCCTGCGAACAGCCGGACAGCCCGGAAAACTTCCCGCGCAACATGTTTATCTGGCGCTCCAATTTGCTCGGTTCTTCGGGCAAAGGTCATGAGTACATGCTCAAGTACCTGCTGGGCACCAAGAACGGCGTGATGAACGAAGACCTCGGCAAACGCGGCGGCTTCAAGCCGAACGATGTCGAGTGGGTGGACGAGGGCGCCATCGGCAAGCTCGACCTGGTCACCACCCTGGACTTCCGTATGTCCAGCACCTGCGTCTACTCGGACATCGTTTTGCCGACCGCGACCTGGTACGAGAAGGACGACATGAACACGTCCGACATGCACCCCTTTATCCACCCGCTGTCGGCGGCCATCGATCCGGCCTGGGAGTCCCGGTCCGACTGGGAAATCTACAAGGGCATCGCCAAGCGTTTCTCGGAGATGGCGGTCGGCCACCTGGGCGTCGAGCAGGACCTGGTCACCACGCCGCTGCTGCATGACAGCCCGGGCGAGCTGGCCCAACCCTTCGGTGGCACCGATTGGAAGACCGCCGGCGTGGTTCCGGTGCCGGGCAAGAACTGCCCGAACATGACGGTGATCGAGCGCGACTACCCCAACGTCTACAAGAAGTTCAGCTCCCTCGGCCCGTTGCTGGAGAAGAACGGCAACGGCGGCAAGGGCATCAACTGGAACACCGACGAGGAAGTGAAATTCCTTGGCGAGCTCAACCACCGCGTGCGCGCCGAGGGCGTCAGCCAGGGCCGGCCGCAGATCGAATCGGCCATCGACGCCTGCGAGGTGATCCTCAGCCTGGCGCCGGAAACCAACGGCCACGTGGCGGTCAAGGCCTGGGCGGCCTTGTCGGAATTCACCGGCCTGGACCACAGCCACCTGGCGCTGCCCAAGGAACACGAAGCCATTCGCTTTCGCGACATCCAGGCGCAGCCGCGCAAGATCATCTCCAGCCCGACCTGGTCCGGCCTGGAAGACGAGCATGTCAGCTACAACGCCGGCTACACCAACGTCCACGAGTTCATCCCATGGCGCACCATCACCGGTCGCCAGCAGTTCTACCAGGATCACCCCTGGATGCAGGCCTTCGGCGAACAGATGATGAGTTACCGGCCGCCGATCAACACCCGCACCATCGACTATGTGAAGGGCAAGCGGCCCAACGGCAACACCGAGATCGTCCTGAACTGGATCACCCCACACCAGAAGTGGGGTATCCACAGCACCTATTCGGACAACCTGATCATGCTCACCCTGAGCCGCGGCGGGCCGATCATCTGGCTCTCGGAGACCGACGCCAAGCGCGCCGGCATCGAGGACAACGACTGGGTCGAGTGCTTCAACGCCAACGGCGCGCTGACCGCCCGGGCGGTGGTCAGCCAGCGGGTGAAAGACGGCATGGTGATGATGTACCACGCCCAGGAACGCATCGTGAACGTGCCCGGCAGCGAAACCACCAAGACCCGCGGTGGCCACCACAACTCGGTGACCCGGGTGGTGCTCAAGCCCACCCATATGATCGGTGGCTACGCCCAGCAGGCCTATGGCTTCAACTACTACGGCACCGTGGGCTGCAACCGCGACGAGTTCGTCGTGGTGCGCAAGATGGACAAGGTCGACTGGCTCGACGGTTCCGACGGCGACGCGCTGCCACAACCCCTGCCACGCGACCTTTGAGGAACACGCCATGAAAACTCGCTCACCAATGGCAATAGCGCAGGGTGCCCGCACCCTGCCATCTCACAAGGTTCAGCTTGAGGGGCCGACAAAATGAAAATTCGTTCGCAAGTGGGCATGGTCCTCAATCTGGACAAGTGCATCGGCTGCCACACCTGTTCGATCACCTGCAAGAACGTCTGGACCAGCCGTGAAGGCATGGAATACGCCTGGTTCAACAACGTCGAGAGCAAACCCGGGATCGGCTACCCCAAGGAGTGGGAAAACCAGGACAAATGGAACGGCGGCTGGATCCGCAACAAGGACGGCTCGATCAACCCGCGTATCGGCGGCAAGTTCCGCGTGCTGGCGAATATCTTCGCCAACCCGGACCTGCCGACCATCGACGACTATTACGAGCCCTTCGACTTCGACTATCAGCACCTGCATACCGCGCCCCTGGGCGAGCACCAGCCCACCGCGCGGCCGCGCTCGATCATCTCCGGCAAACGCATGCAGAAGATCGAATGGGGCCCGAACTGGGAGGAGATTCTCGGTACCGAGTTTGCCAAGCGGCGCAAGGACAAGAACTTCGACAACATCCAGGCCGACATCTACGGGGAGTACGAGAACACCTTCATGATGTACCTGCCGCGCCTGTGCGAGCACTGCCTGAACCCCACCTGCGCGGCGGCCTGTCCGAGCGGGGCGATCTACAAGCGCGAAGAGGACGGCATCGTCCTGATCGACCAGGAGAAATGCCGGGGCTGGCGCATGTGCATCAGCGGCTGCCCGTACAAGAAGATCTATTTCAACTGGAAGAGCGGCAAATCGGAAAAATGCATCTTCTGCTACCCGCGTATCGAAGCCGGCATGCCCACGGTGTGCGCCGAAACCTGCGTGGGCCGTATCCGCTACCTGGGCGTGCTGCTGTATGACGCCGACCGTATCCATGAAGTGGCCAGCACACCGAACGAACAGGACCTGTACGAGCAGCAACTGAGCCTGTTCCTCGACCCCAATGACCCGGCCGTGATCCAGCAGGCCCTGGCCGACGGTGTGCCGCAGTCGGTGATCGACGCCGCGCAGAAATCCCCGGTATACAAGATGGCGGTGGACTGGAAGCTGGCGCTGCCGCTGCACCCGGAATACCGCACCCTGCCGATGGTCTGGTACGTGCCGCCACTGTCGCCGATCCAGAATGCCGCCCAGGCCGGCACCGTCGGCATGAGCGGGGTGATCCCGGATGTCGACAGCCTGCGCATCCCGCTGCGGTACCTGGCCAACCTGCTCACCGCCGGCGACGAAAAGCCGGTCAAGCGCGCCCTCAAGCGCCTGCTGGCGATGCGCGCCTACAAACGCGCCGAGCAGGTCGAGGGCGTGCAGGACCTGCAGGTACTGGCCGATGTCGGCCTGAGCGTGGCCCAGGTCGAGGACATGTACCGCTACCTGGCAATCGCCAACTACGAGGACCGCTACGTGATCCCCAGTGCCCATCGCGAGGAGGCCATGAGCGATGCCTTTGCCGAACGCTCGGGTTGT
This sequence comes from Pseudomonas sp., assembly GCF_040514055.1. Classification (GTDB taxonomy): domain Bacteria; phylum Pseudomonadota; class Gammaproteobacteria; order Pseudomonadales; family Pseudomonadaceae; genus Aquipseudomonas. The sequence goes on along the minus strand of NZ_JBEVDL010000026.1, from coordinate 20,013 downwards.
GGGTTCAGCTTTGGTAGCGGCTGCAGCGGCAGCTCCGACACCAATATGTTCGGCGGCAAGAAAGCCAATCGTCGCGACATCCTGAAAACCGTGCAGCTCTGGGAGGATTGAAGATGCTTATTCTCAAGGCGATATCCGTGCTGCTGGATTACCCCACCGAGCAACTGGTGGCGGCCCGCGATGAGCTCGACCAGGCCATCGCCAGCGCCCGGGAGATCAGTCCGGCGCAACGCGGCGCGCTGCACGCGCTGCTTGTGTTGATCTGCGACCAGGACCTGATGGATGGCCAGGAACACTACGGCGCGCTGTTCGGCCGCGGCCGCTCGTTGTCCCTGCTGCTGTTCGAGCACGTGCACGGGGAATCCCGCGACCGTGGCCAGGCCATGGTCGACATGCTGGCGCAGTACGAGGAGGCCGGGTTCGCCATCGGCATCAAGGAGTTGCCGGACTATATCCCGCTGTACCTGGAGTTTCTCTCCACCCGCGACGCCATGGAGGCCCGCGAGGGCCTGGCCGATGTGGCGCATTTGCTGGCGCTGCTGGCCAGCCGCCTGGAGGAGCGCGAGAGCGCCTATGCCGGCTGTTTCCGCGCCTTGCTGCAGATTGCCGGCGCCGAACCGCAGCGCGCGGTGGAAGCGGTACGCGCCCAGGTCGCGGCGGAGGTACGCGACGACTCCCTGGAAGCCCTGGACAAACTCTGGGAAGAGGAGGCCGTGGATTTTCTCAAGGCTGAACAGCAGGACCGTTGCCCGAGCATGGCCAGCGGGCCTGGCAAGGCCCGTGAAGAGTCGGCCATCCCGCTGCACTGGGTGGATTTCAAACAGGAAGGGGCGGCCGTCGAGGCGGTCCAGGAGGCACGTCATGTCTAAGCTCGATCTGCTGTTGTTCGGGGTGTACCCCTATGTCGCCCTGGCCATCTGCCTGCTGGGCAGCTGGGCGCGTTTCGACCTGGCCCAGTACAGCTGGAAGGCCGGCTCCAGCCAGATGCTCAGCAACAAGGGCATGCGCGTGGCCAGCAACCTGTTCCATGTCGGGGTGTTGTTCGTCCTGGCCGGCCATTTCGTCGGCCTGCTGATGCCCGAGTCGCTCTACCACCATGTGATCAGCACCGAGCACAAACAACTGCTGGCCATGGTCTCCGGTGGTTTCTTCGGCACCCTGTGCCTGATCGGCCTGTTGATGCTGCTCTACCGGCGCCTGGGCAACCCTCGGGTGCGGGCCAGTTCCAGCCCCTCGGACATCCTGATCCTGCTGGTGCTGCTGGCACAGCTGCTGCTCGGCCTGCTGACCATCTTCGCCTCGACCGCCCATATGGACGGTTCGGTGATGGTGATGCTGGCCAACTGGGCGCAGTACACCGTGACCCTGCAGCCGGTGGCGGCCGCAGCGGCCATCGCGCCGGTCGGCCTGGTCTACAAGCTGCACGTGGTCCTGGGCCTGACCCTGTTCGTGCTGTTCCCCTTTACCCGCCTGGTGCACATCGTCAGCGCCCCGGTCTGGTACCTGGGCCGGCGCTACCAGATCGTCCGGCAGAAGGGCTGACACAAGCTATCAACTGGCGTAGGGCGGACTCAAGAGCGAAGCGAACAGTCCGCCGCTTGCCCGGTAGGCGGTAGGCGCTAAGCGGTGTACTGCTTCGCGAGTACACCCTACTCGCGAGCACAGCCTACCGAGGCTCCAGCCGACCAGGCGGTTGGCCCAATCAACGAATTGTAGAGGTGGTTATGGGATGTGGATGCGGTGGTGGTAATGCAGGGCAGGGCGGCTGTGGCGGGCAAAAAGCCGCGGTCGATACCGCTGTGGTGCAGCAGGTGACGCCCGCGCCTTTGGCGGAGCAGCCCGACGCGCGGGGCGTCCAGCAACCGGGGGACGACGCGACGCTGATCGCCAGCAGCGAGCAGGAATGGCCGCGCATCAGCGTCAACGGCCTGCCGATCGCGCCGGAGGCGATCGCCCAGGAGTTGCAGTATCACCCGGCCGAGAGCCGCGAGGAGGCGGTGTTTCTCGCGGCGCGGGCGCTGGTGATTCGCAGCCTGTTGCAGCAACGGATCCTCGGGCTGGGCCTTGCGGTGCAGACCGGACCGGGCGAGAGCGAGGAGGAGGCGGCCACGCGCCTGCTGATCGAGCAGGAAGTGGCGCTGCCGGACTGCGACGAGGACAGTTGCCGGCGCTATTACGAAAGCAACCGGCCGCGTTTTTTCACCGCGCCGCTGCTGGCGGCGCGACACATCCTGCTGGAATGCGCACCCGAGGACGGCGAGGCCCGTAGCCTGGCCCGCGAGAAGGCCGAGCAGTTGCTGGGGTTATTGCAGCAGGACGGCGGCTGTTTCGCCGAGCTGGCGGCGGCGCATTCCGCCTGTTCCTCGAAGAACCAAGGCGGCACGTTGGGGCAGATCAGCAAGGGCCAGACCGTGCCCGAGTTCGAACGGCAATTGTTCAAGCTGCCGGCCGGGCTGGCCGGCCAGCCCCTCGAAAGCCGCTACGGCTGGCATGTGGTGAGCGTCGACCAGCGCCTGGAAGGCCAGGCCTTGCCTTACGATGTGGTGGCCGGGTCGATCCGTCAGCAGCTGCAGCAGGGCGTCTGGCAGAAAGCCGTGGCTCAGTATCTGCAAACCCTGATTGGCGCCGCGGAAATCGTCGGCATCCAGCTGCAGGGCGCCGATTCGCCATTGCTGCAATAGGAACAGCCGCAAGCGTTTTCGTAGGCTGGGTGAGTCGCGCAGCAGCCGGCCTGAAAAACCACGCGCAGCCGCTGCGCGGCGTAACCCACGCGGACGGGCGTCCGGATGCAGAAGACTTTTTCTGAGAGCGGGCGTTAGCGGTAGCCCGGCTGCAATCCGGGACATGATTTTATTCAGGCCAGGAGTACGTGATGAGCACTGCACTGCGGGATGGCTTTGGCCGGCAGATCGATTACCTGCGCATGTCGGTGACCGACCGTTGCGATTTTCGCTGCGTGTATTGCATGGCCGAGGACATGACCTTTCTGCCGCGCCAGCAGGTGCTGGGGCTGGAGGAGTTGTACCGGGTGGCCGCGTTGTTCGTCGCGCAGGGGGTGAAAAAGATCCGCCTGACCGGCGGCGAGCCGCTGATACGCCAAGGCATCGTCGGGCTCTGCGAACGCATCGCCGGTTTGCCCGGGCTGCATGAGCTGGTAATGACCACCAACGGCTCGCAGCTGGTCAAGCTGGCACGCCCGCTGGCCGACGCCGGGCTCAAGCGCCTGAATATCAGCCTGGACAGCCTTAACCCGGCGCGGTTTCGCGGCATCACCCGCACCGGCAGCCTGCGCCAGGTGCTGGATGGCATCGAGGCGGCGCGAAGCGCGGGCTTCCAGCGGATCAAGCTCAATACGGTGGTGATGAAGGGGCGTAACTTCGATGAAGTGCCGGCCCTGGTGCAGTACGCCATCGACCATCACCTGGATATCAGCTTTATCGAGGAGATGCCCCTGGGCGAGGTGGGTCGCCACCGCGGCGAATCCTTCTGCGCCAGCGAAGAGGTGCGCCAGGTGATCACCCGCCAGCACCGGCTGCTCGACAGCACCGAAGAGAGCGGCGGGCCGGCGCGTTATATGCGTCTGCAGGAGCATCCGCAGACGCGCATCGGCTTTATCTCGCCCAATTCCCATAATTTCTGCGCCACCTGCAACCGCGTACGACTGACCGCCGAGGGCCGCCTGCTGCTCTGCCTGGGCCATGAAAACAGCATCGACCTGCGCGGCCTGCTGCGCCGCCACCCCCTGGACGACGGCCCGGTGCTCGAAGCCATCGGCCGCTCCCTGCAACGCAAACCCTGGCGCCACGAGTTCTCCGCCGACGGCGAGGTCAAGGTGCTGCGGTTTATGAATGTCAGTGGCGGTTAACCCGTTAACTCCCTTTTGGCCGCCTTAGGGCGGTTTTTTTTTGCTTGCTGGCGTTTACCTCGAACGCCTGACTGCAGCCCATGCCATTCAGCGGCCGTCAGTTGCTATTGCAATCCGTCGCGGATAGATTGGTTATCAATATTTTGTGATATCCGATATCGCAATTTTGGGAGGCAAGCATGAGCCTGATCGCTGAACACCTCGACATCCGCTCTACCCTGACGGGCGACCTGAAAACGCTGTCCGCTGAGCTGCGTGCTGAAAAAGCCGAACACGCCGTGGTGATCACGGTGGACCATGCCTCGCGTGAAACGCTGGCGGCGTTGGGTAAGTCCCTGGACGCCGCGGCTCGCCTGATCACGGACACCATGCTCAAGACCCAGCAAGCCACCATCGAGCAAATCATCATGCTGCTGGTGCCCAAAGTGCCAATACGGCCGGCGGTCTTCAAGGAAGCCCAGATGCTGGCCCACGCCAAGAAGGCCGTATTGGAGAGCGGTGATTGGCTGTCCGCGGGCGACGTTGCGAACCTGGCCGGATTCACTTCCAAAAATCCCAGCTCGCAGCCCAATAAATGGAAGCAAGAAGGACGGATCTTCGCGCTTCGCCACAACGGCAGCGACTACTTTCCGATCTATGCCCTGGACCCGGAAACAGGGTATCGCCCGCGCCCGGCCATGGCCGACGTATTGAACGTGTTCGACGGGCGCAAGGATGGCTGGGGGTTAGCCTACTGGCTTGCCTCTGTGAACAGCTACTTGGGGGGCAAACGGCCCCAGGACCTGCTTGACGACGCTCCGGCCCGCGTAGTGGCTGCAGCCGAGGATGAGGTTGCCGGCATTACCCATGGCTGAGCGATCGCCCCCGCCCGTGCCGGATACCGCCTTGCATATCTCGTATCTCAGGGTGCCAGCTGGCTCGGTGATGCACCGTATCCATCACAGCAACTACCGGGCAACGCAGTTCAACCCCACGTCTGCGGGAAACGCTCGCTTCAGTCCCATCCATGACTCCGCTGGCGCGGTGATTCCGACCTTGTATGCGGGCAGCACCTTCGAGTGCGCCGCGATGGAGACCGTCTTTCATGACGTCCCGTTCGCGCCAGGCCTGAAGACCTACCCAAAGAACAAGCTCGATGGCTACCGGCACTCCAGGGTTGAGTTCCTCGCTGAACTCAGATTGGTCGACCTGACCAATAAGGCATTGAGGCTGCTGGGGGTGACCAGGGCTCAGCTGATCGACACGGAGAAGGATCAGTACCCCATCTGCCGCCACTGGGCCGAAACCATCCACGCCCACGCGACGGATATCCATGGCCTCTACTGGGTGTCGCGGCAGGATGACACCGCTGTGGCCATCGTATTGTTCGGCGACAGGGTTCCCCCGGGGGCGGTCATCCAGCACAGTGACGAGCGTGACCTGCTGGACGATGAAGCGGCCTACAGCGAGATCATTTCCCTGGCGGAAAAGATCGGCGTGCTGATTGTCCCTGGCCCGTAAGCGGGCGTTTCGCTTGAAACGACCGAGGCGGGCTCGGGTGACAGGGTTTAACGGACGATGGGTATCGCTGCGCTCAACCCATCCTACGAATACGGTGTACCCATAAACCCCGTCATACCCGCGCAGGCGGGTATCCAGGGCGGGTGACAGGGTTTATCTGGAAACAGCATGCAGACCCAGGGTGCGGACCAGCCGATGGGTATCGCTGTGCTCAACCCATCCTACGAATACGGTGAACCCACAAACCCTGTCATACCCGCGCAGGCGGGTATCCAGGGCGGGTGACAGGGTTTATCTGGGAGCTGCATGCAGATCTAGGGCGCGGATCGACCGATGGGTATCGCTGCGCTCAACCCATCCTACGATTCGGTGAACCCACAAACCCCGTCATACCCGCGCAGGCGGGTATCCAGGGCGGGTGACAGGGTTTATCTGGAAACAGCATGCAGACGTCGGGCGCGGACCAGCCGATGGGTATCGCTGCGCTCAACGCATCCTAGGAATACGGTGACTCACTCGGCTCCCACAGCCCCTGTCATACCCGTCCGGCACCCCATGCCATGACCACGGGCAAGGCATTTACCCGTTCTTGATCAAAATCAATTCAGTCGCGCCAGCACCTCGTACATTACCCATCATATTGTGCTTTTAAGCGAACACACCCACTACATGATGTGTCTGGAGGTAATCGGTGCTTCCCCTTAAACAAACCTATCGGCCAAGCATTCTGGGTAAACGCGACGGCAGTGACAGCGCCTTCGACCTAGGCAAGATTCAACGGGCCATCGCGGCGGCCGGTCAGGCGAGCGGTGAGTTGGCGCCGGATGACAGCCTCGCCCTGGCGGAGGCCGTACTGGCTCGCCTGCTGGGGATCGTGCGGGTGGAGGTCGAGCAGGTCCAGGACCGGGTCGAGCAGGTGCTGATGGAGGCCGGGTATTACGCCACCGCACGCGCCTATATCCTTTACCGCGAGCGCCATGGGCGTCTGCGTCGCGACTGTCATAGCAGGGTGAACGTGGCCGCCTCGATGAACGAGTACCTGAACCGCGAAGACTGGCGAGTCCAGGCCAATGCCAACCAGGGTTACTCCCTGGGCGGTCTGATCCTCAACGTTTCTGGCAAGGTTACCGCCAACTACTGGCTGGACGAGGTGTACAGCGCCGAGGTCGGCCGTGCCCACCGCGAGGCCGATCTGCATATCCATGACCTGGACATGCTGGCCGGTTACTGCGCCGGCTGGTCGCTGCGCACGCTGCTCAACGAAGGGCTTAACGGCGTTCCGGGGCGGGTAGAGGCCGGACCACCCAAGCACCTGTCCAGCGCCTTGGGGCAAATGGTCAATTTTCTCGGCACCCTGCAGAACGAATGGGCCGGGGCGCAGGCGTTCAGCTCCTTCGACACCTACCTGGCCCCCTATGTACGCCAGGATCGGCTGGGGTTCGAAGACGTACGTCAGGCGCTGCAGGAATTCATCTACAACCTCAATGTGCCGTCGCGCTGGGGCACCCAGACCCCCTTTACCAACCTGACCTTCGACTGGGTCTGCCCGGAGGACCTGCGCGAACAGGTGCCGAGGATCGGCGGGGTGGACATGCCGTTCTGCTACGGCGAGCTGCAGGCCGAAATGGACCTGATCAACCGCGCCTATATTGAAGTGATGATGGCCGGAGACGCCAAGGGCAGGGTGTTCACCTTCCCGATCCCGACCTACAACATCACCCATGACTTCCCCTGGGACAGCGACAACGCCACGCGGCTGTTCGACATGACCGCGCGCTACGGCCTGCCGTACTTTCAGAACTTCCTCAACTCCGACCTGCAGCCCAACCAGGTGCGCTCGATGTGCTGCCGGCTGCAACTGGACGTGCGCGAACTGCTCAAGCGCGGCGGTGGCCTGTTCGGTTCGGCCGAGCAGACCGGCTCCCTGGGAGTGGTGACGCTCAACTGCGCGCGCCTGGGCTATCTGTTCCGCGGCCGCGACGGCGCCAAGGGCGACACCAGTGGCTTGCTGCAATGCCTGGACCGCCTGATGGAACTGGCCATGGAAAGCCTGGAACTCAAGCGCAAGGTGATCCAGCAGCATATGGACGCTGGCCTGTACCCCTATACCAAGCGCTACCTGGGCACCTTGCGCAACCACTTCTCCACCATCGGGCTCAACGGCCTGCACGAGATGCTGCGCAATTTCAGCGGCGATCGCGACGGCATGCACACCGAGGACGGGCGCGCCTTCGTGTTGCTGTTGCTGGACCATGTGCGGGCCACCCTGGTGCGTTTCCAGGAACAGACCGGCCACCTCTATAACCTCGAGGCGACACCCGCCGAGGGCACCACTTACCGCTTCGCCAAGGAGGACCGCAAGCGTTACCCCGATATCCTCCAGGCCGGCACGCCGCAGGCGCCGTATTACACCAACTCCTCGCAATTGCCGGTGGGTTTCACCGACGACCCCTTCGAAGCGCTGGAACTGCAGGATGCCCTGCAGTGCAAGTACACCGGCGGCACGGTGCTGCACCTGTACATGGCCGAGCGCATTTCCTCGGCCGAGGCCTGCAAAAAACTGCTGCGCACCGCCCTCGGCCGCTTCCGCCTGCCGTACCTGACCATCACCCCGACCTTTTCGATCTGCCCGAAACACGGCTACCTGGCCGGTGAGCATGAGTTCTGCCCGAAATGCGACGAGGTGCTGTTGCAGCAACAGCGCTGAGCCCGCGTCCCTTTTATCCCACCCCAGGAGTTACACCATGAACCACCCCCTAACCGCCACAGCGCACCTGCCCGAAGCCCAACGCCAGCGTTGCGAAGTCTGGACCCGGGTCATGGGCTACCACCGTCCGGTGGCGGCCTTCAATCCCGGCAAGCAGGCCGAGCACCGTGAGCGTCGGCACTTCTGCGAACCAAAGTAGACCGCCGTCGTTGCCACCCCGCCAGTCTGATGATCGGCGGGGTTTTCCTTCCTGGGAGACCCACCGATGCCCCGTCCCTGTCACAGGCCAGGCCCCACCGATACGCAGGCTGCCTCGCTGCGCATCGGTGGGCTGCTGCCGCTTACCACCCTCGACTTTCCCGACCACCTGGCCTGTGTAGTGTTCTGCCAGGGCTGCGCCTGGCGGTGCCGCTACTGCCACAACCCCGAGCTGATCCGGGCCCAGTCAGCCAGTCCTGTCGATTGGGTGCAGGTGCTCGACTTTCTGCAGTCGCGCCGCGGCCTGCTGGAAGCGGTGGTTTTCAGTGGCGGTGAGGCGACCCTGCAAAAAGCCCTGCCTTATGCCATGCGCCAGGTGCGCGAGCTGGGTTTCAAGGTGGGCCTGCACAGCGCCGGGATCAAACCCAGCTCGTTCCGTCGGGTGCTGCCGCTGTGCGACTGGGTCGGATTCGACGTCAAGGCATTGGAGGAGGAGGTGGCGCTGATCACCGGAGTCAGCAGCAGTGGCCTGGCCAACTGGCGCAGCCTCGAGTGGCTGCTGGACAGCCCGGTGGACTACGAATGCCGCACCACCGTGCACTGGCAGCTGTTCGATTGCCGGCGCCTGCAGCGCCTGGGCGAACGCCTGGCCGGCCTCGGCGTCAAACGGTTGGTGATCCAGCTGGCACGCCCGACACGCATGCTCGACCCGAGCCTGGGTGCCGTGGTGGCGCCTGCCGATGCGCCCCAGCTATGGACCTATCTCGGCCAGTTGTTTCCCAGTTTCGAGCTGCGTGACGCCTGAACGGCCGGTCAGGGCATGCATGCCCGGCGGGCTTACCAGCCCCAGAACAGCAACCACCAGGCATAGGCCACCACGCTGTTGCCCAGCACCAGGGCGGCCAGCGGCGCCGCCCTGCGGGCGACGGGCAGGCCGGCGCAAACCTGCCAGCCGAGCCCTAGGCTCCAGAGCAGGGCGACAGCCAACAGCAGGGTGCGGCAGGGGGACACCCAGAGCAGGGCCAGCCCTTCATAGCGCAGCAACTTGACGGTGGTGGCCGACAGCCCGAGAAACAAGCCGGCGGCGCCCGTGGGCAGCAAGCACAGGCTCAGCTGCCGGGCGAACGCCACCCCGCGTCCTGCCAGCCGTGCCCCCAGGCTCAGCAGGCCCTGGAGCGTGCCCCCCAGCAGCAGGCTGCTGGCACCCAGGTACAGGCAGATCGACAGGCCATCCAACCAGGTAAAGGCATCGTTCAGCGCCGGGTAATGGGTCAGCAACCACCAGGGGGCATCGGCTTGCAACGGCCAGAGTACGCCGCGCCCCGCGAGCGCCTCGGCCAGTGTCTGCTTGAGGGCAATAAACCAGGGACTCGATGTCCACTGAAAGGCGCCTAGCGCCAGACCGATCACCCCGTACAGTAACAGGCGCGTTTCCCAGGGGCTGTCGCCGTCAGCGCCGTAGCGGACGATTTCCTCATTGCCAGAGCGGGCGATCAGCCGGACCGCATCGCGCTGGCCGCTGCAGCGCCCGCAGGCGTGACAGTCCGAGGCGCCGCGCATGCGACGGATATCCACCAGCGGCGCGCAGTTGGGCGGCGGCAGGTGCGGCGGGGCATTCTCGCGCCAGCGCTGTTCATCGACCTGGAAGTGCAGGGGCGCGAGTTTGGCCAACAGGGCGAACACCCCGCTGACCGGACACAGGTAGCGGCACCAGACCCGTTTGCCGCGGCCGTAGCCATAACCAACGGCCATGGCCGCCACTGTCGAGCCACCTAGGATCAACAGCGCCGCCTGGGCATAGTCGTAAACGCTGATCAGTTGCCCGTACAGGGTGGTCAGCATAAAGCCCAGGGTCGGCCAGCCGCCCCAACGCATCCAGCGTGGAATGCCGCGGCCCAGGCCATGCTGGCTGGCCCACTCGCTGAGGGCGCCCTCGGGACAGAGCACGCCACACCACACCCGCCCCAACAGCAGCACCGACAGTACGACAAAGGGCCACCACAGGCCCCAGAACACGAACTGGGCCAGCAGCGTCAGGTTATCGAACAGCCGCGCCTGGTCGGGTGGAAGCGGCAGCAGGGCGGGAATCACCAACAGGCCGGCGTAGATGACTATCACCGCCCCTTGCAGGCGACGGATCCCGCGCCCGTGGCGGCGCAGGGCATGCCCCAGGCGGGTCAGCAGCCCATTGCGCCCAGTGCTCATGGCAACGGGCTTAAACGCGGCGGCCGCGCCGGCCGGATCAGGAACCAGGCCAGCAGCCAGTACAGGCCCAGCAGCCCCAGGTGCACCGCCGAGGGCATGGCCCGATAACCACTCAGGCCCGCCAGCAGGGCCCCGGGCCGGCTGCCGTCGTCGAGCAGCGCCGAGCTGTCCCACACCGGCTCGCCCAGCAGGCGATACAGGTGCTCGGGCAACTCCCAGGCCATCCATTGACCGCTCGCACGGTCGACCGCACTCATCAGCAAGGCTCCACCGAGCAGGACCAACCAGACTTCACTGGCGAGGAAAAACTGCCGCCAGCCGATCAGCCGGCCGCCGGCCTGCAGCAGGGCCACGCACAGCAGCCCGAGCAACAGGCCCAGCCCAGCGCCCAGTGCCAACGGAACCGGGTTGGCGGTGCCACCGATGCCATAGAGGAATATCGCCGTCTCGCTGCCTTCGCGCGCCACGGCCAGGGTGACCAGCAACGTCAGGCTGCCCAGTCGACGGCCCTGCAGCGCGCTGGCCGCGCGCTGTTCCAACTGACGGCGCAGTTGCCAGGCGTTGTGCGCCATCCAGTGCAGCATCTGCAGGATCAACCCGGCCGCCAGCAGGCTGAGGGCGGTCTGGAACCACTCGCCCGCGGGGCCGTTGATCCAGCCGCCGGCCAGCACCATCAGCGTGCCGAGCAGGCCGGCCAGCAGCAGGCCCAGCCCGACACCGGCCCACAGATGTCGCATGGCGCGCGTGTGTTCGGGTTGGTGGCGCAGCCAGGCATACAGGATGCCAATCACCAGCAGCGCCTCGACGCTTTCGCGCCAGACGATCAACAGGGCTTGTTCCATGGAGTAAACCTCGTGGAGAAGGGCGTCAGCGCGCTTCGATCACGCCCTGGGGCAGCTCGGGGTGAAATTCGTCGAAGAACAGGTAACGCCCGGGTTTGAGCGGGTGGATCACCACAAAGGAGCTGATGCCCGGGCCCAGTACCTTCTCGATTCGCAGCGGCGTACTTTCGAACTCGACCGGTCCCTGGCCCAGGTTGTGCACGATGATCTTGAACCGCTGGCCGGCGACCACCTGCACGCTGGACGGCTCGAAATGGCCGTCGCGGATCCGCAGTTCATGGGTCGGCAGGGGGGCGGCCAGGGCACCGCAGGGCAGGCTGGCGAACAGCAGGCAGAACAGGGAAGGGCGCATGGCGTGGAACTCCGGAGTCGCGGGCGAATACGCCTCAATAACCGCCTTTTTTGCCGATGCCCGCGTAGGTGAAGCGGTAGTGCAGTTCGCAGGGAGCGAACCAGGGCGCCACACCGGTTTCCTTGTCGGTGTGGCGGCCGAAGGCGTGATGGCTTGCGCCGGGGGCGCTGACCTTGAAGGTCAACTGGTATTGCCCGGGGCCCAGCAGCCTGAGGTTATCGCCGTAGTGCGGACCGTCATTGGCCACCATGGCGTGGAAATCGCCCTGCAGCACCTGGTTGTCACCGACCTTGGTCAGGCGGTAGCTGACCCCCAGGTAGGGTACGAAGCTGCCTTCCTGAAAGCCCTGCAGGTTGTTTTCCAGGGCGCTGATATCGGCCTCCAGGTGCACGTCGGAGTCGCTGGCGGGGCGCATCATGCCGGGCGGATCCATTTCGATCGGTTGCAGGTAGACCGCTCCCACCTCCATGCCGGCGCACTGCTGGGGCGCGCCGATCGGGTACTCCCGGGCATGAGCGGCATCGGTGGCCAGCAGGCTGAGCAAAACGAGCGATGGAAGGGGTTTCATGGCGGGTTTCCTAAAGCGATAAACACTGGCGCCAGCCTAAGGCGGCTAAATCGAATCAATAATGATTCTTGTCAATTTCCAGCCCGGAAAAGGCGGCCCTGAAGAGGTACCTAGCAGGAGGTATGGCCAGCCCGAAGCCGAACAGGGATGCTGAGAGGAAACGACTGACGAGCCTGGGCGCCTATGAAAAACGCACACAGCATTGGCGTGACCCTGGCGTTGTTGCACCAGAACCAGGTGGCCCTGAGTGAATCGGTGCAGTTCATTTCGGCCTGGTTGCAGCGCCAGGGCCTGGTCGAAGTGGCGGAAGCCGTGCAGCCGCATATACGGATGGTGGTTGCCAACTGTGTACAGATCGATGCCCGGCTGACGAGCCTGCTCAGCGCCTGCGAGGAACCGGAACCGGGGTAGGAGGGCGCCGACGCCAACAGCCAGGCGGGTATCAGCTCCCGCCATGCTGCAGGCCAGGGTACCGGGTAGGGCTGGGCCCGATCAAGCAGCGCTATCTACGCGGCCCGGCCTGCGCAAAGCACGGCAGGCGCACGAGCACGCGCAGCCGTAGCTTGGGTTGAGCGAAGCGATACCCAGGAATCAGGCCTGAATACCAGCGCACTATTGCCGGTGCGAGAGCAGGGCACGGCAGCCGTTCTGGCCAGGTAAGAAGGGGATTAGTCGGTCCATCACCCACCTGTTACAATTAACTCAACTAAATCACTTTTTAGTTGAGTTAATTATCAACCCGGCCACACTGGCCTGCGTCCCGGCCGCACCGGCGGGCGCTCCACAGGACAACCGCAGCATGGATGATCAGCTTCCCCGGCGTGCCCCGACGCCTGCCAGCACGTTGCCGAGGGGAGGGCAGTCCGACCCGTTTAACCAGTACCTGTCCCGGCTGGCGCCCAGCAGCCGCCTGACCATGCGCTACGTGCTGCAGGAAACGGCCAATCGCCTGGGGTTCGATGATCTGGCGCTGCACGAGGTGCCCTGGCAGCAGCTGCAACCCGGACATGTCACCGCGCTGGTGGCGGCCTTGCGCGAGGACGGTTACACGCCCAATACTTCGTCCTTGTACGTCAATGCGCTGCGCGGCGTCTTCAACGAAGCCTGGCGCATGAGCCTGATCAGCCAGGAGCAGTTGCTGAAGCTGCGTTCGGTCAAGGCCATGGCCGGCACGCGCCTGAGCCAGGGGCGTAACCTGAAGCGCTCGCTGATTCGCGACTTGCTCGACGCCTGCGCGGCGGACCCCAGGCCCCAGGGGCTGCGCGACGCGGCCATTATCGCGTTGCTGTACGGCACGGGCATGCGTAAATCCGAATCGGTGAACCTCGACCTGGCCCAGGTCGATTTCAGCGAACGCAGCCTGCAGGTGCTGGGCAAAGGCAACAAACAACTGATCAAATACGCCCCCGCCTGGGCGTTTGAACGCCTGCAGGCCTGGTTGAATTGCCGTCGCGAGCAGTTGCCCGACGGCCTGGGGGACGATGTTTTTCTGTTCAACCGGATTCGCCGCGGCGATCACATCACCCGCGAGCGCATCAGCAAGCACGCCATCTATTACATCGCGCGGCAACGGGGCCTGCAGGTCGGCGTGCGGATCATGCCCCATGATTTCCGCCGGTCCTTTATTACCCGGGTGATCGAGGACCACGACCTGTCGATCGCGCAAAAACTGGCGCACCACAGCAATATCCAGACCACCGCCCAGTACGACGTGCGCGACGACAACGAACGCCGCCGCGCGGTGGACCGTTTCGATCTATAGAAAAACCGGTCGACTGCAAGGCTGCAGCCGCTTGGCCAGCTCCCACGCCTGCTGATTGGCGCTGTGTCGGGCGGTGCGATCGAGCGCGTCGCCCAGGAGGGTTTTTTCGACCACCAGCCCATGCAGGTCAGTGACGCCGACAAGGCGCAACCAGGCTTCCATATAGGGTCTTTGAAAGTCGAACAGCGCCGCGGGGGTGGCCGATTGCGCGGAGAAATCCAGGCCGCGGGCATAAGCGAGCACCGCGGTTTTGTCCTGCAGCAGGCCCTCGATTCCGCGTTCGGCGCTAAAGCTGAAGAGGATGTCCTTCTGCGACACCAAATCGATAAAGTGCTTGAGCTTGTAGGGAATGCCATAGTTCCACAGCGGCACCGAGAACAGCAGCAGGTCGGCGTCGTGCAGCGGCTGGGCCAGGGACTGCAGCAGGCCCCATGCGCTGTCCTCGGCTGCTGAGCGGCGGTTGCCGTTGAGCCCGGCGTATTTGGCGTCCATGGCCACCTGATCGAATTCCGGCAGCGCCATGGCCCAGAGGTCCAGGGTCACGACCTCGGTGTCCGGGCGCTGTTGTTGATACGCTGCGATAAAACTGCGGGCCACTTCCAGGGAGGCGGAGCGCTGTTTGCGGGGAGAGCATTGGATGTGCAGGAGCCGGGTCATGGCTGGCCTCGGGGGCGATAAGTGAGGCCGGGATTGCAACATAGCTATATCTGAAATATAAATCGTAAATAAATTATGTATTAATCAGGTATCGAAATATGTTCGACACCCTGTTGCTCAGGACATTTGTTGCAGTTGTCGACGCCGACGGCTTTAGCCGCGCCGCTGAACGCCTGCACCTGACCCAGTCGGCAGTCAGCGGCCACTTGCGTCGGCTGGAAGAGCAGGTGGGCAAACCACTGCTCAAACGCACCACCCGTTCCCAGCACCTCAGCGCCGATGGCGAGCGTCTGCTGAGCTACGCCCGGGCGATTTTGGCGCTGAACCGCGATGCCTTGGCCGAGCTGACCCGGGCGCCGTTTCACGGGCAGGTGCGTGTGGGGCTGTCCGAGGATTTTGCCGAGCCGCGCCTGTTGCGGGTCCTGCAGGACTTCGTGGCGCAGTACCCGGGCATGGAGCTCAAGGTACAGGTCAATATTCCCGGCACCTTGCTGAACGCGCTCCACCAAGGGGAACTTGACCTGGTGTTGGGCTCGTTGTGCGAAACGGGCCACGCCGGGCAATTGCTCTGGCAGGAGCCGCTGGTGTGGATGGGCGCCGAGCAGCCGTGCCAAGCCTGGCCGACGCCGCTGCCATTGGCCTTGTTTCCAGAGCCTTGTCCTTACCGGGCGGCGGCACTGACGGGTCTGGCCCAGGCGGGTATCGCCCAGCACACGGCCATGCTGTGCAGCAGCAACGCGGCCTTGAAAGCTGCCGTGTTGTCCGGGTTTGCCGTGGCGCCCATGCCGTTGAGCCAGTGGCAGCCGGGACTGGCGGTGATAGCCGCCGAGCACGGCTTGCCGAAGTTACCCGATGCGCAATTTCGCTTGTTTACCGCCGCCGAGTCCGACCCGCAGTTGATCGCCAGTTTGTCGCAGCTTATCGTCGAACAGGCGTTGCCACAGCGACGCTGAGCTCTCATGGCCCGTGGGTGAGGCTGAAGAAGCCAGCTGCGGTGGTGCCGAACCTCCGTTCCAGCAGGAAGAACGGCCGCCCCAAAGCAGTAACAACACTTCGTATAATGTATATTATGTTAAATTGAATAGACGTCGCATGTCCCCCCAATGGCTAACCCGAGCAACGTTTCTGATGCTTGCTCCTTGCCTGGCATGTTTCAGATCACTGACTACGATCAGTCGATGCCTTGTCTCAGACTACGATTCTCCCCATACGCCCAAAGCGCTTGGCGGCTGGGTTCTAACGGATGCCTTAGGAATGCCGAGATATTGGTCCACCGTGTGGGCTGAGGTTCTTCGCGCAGGACTTGAGAACAGCACGCGTTGCCGCCATTTTTTTACACGCGATAGATCGCTTGTATCTGCATTCCGAGCGTCAGTACGGATCTGATCTGCTTGATGACCTACTGACTGATCGTCAATTTGACGAAACCGAGTCGGGTCTTACTGGGTTTCTCTCGTCCCTTGGCGGGCCTGACAGAGCAGATAACCGGGCAACGTTGGAGTGCGACAGCTCTGCGACACCGTGCCGCTCAACGACTTGTCGACTCCGGTGTATCCCACATTTCCTTGTCCGAATTTATGGGGCATGCAACGACATTGACCGCCAACGTCTACTTTGATGCCTCCCCTACTCAGGCGCAGCGGCCAACCAGGTGCTGGCCCTTTCCAACATCGACTCCAATGTAGCGCAGGTTGCTAGGACCAGGACGATAGACAAGACAACCCTTCGCGACAGGCACGAATCGGCCGATGCTGTTGGAAAACCCGATTATCTCGATTGAACAAACCGTGCCGAGAAAAATGGATTTCACAAGTTTCAGAAACGGGTTGGAGGCACTTTTTCAACAGAACCGGCCAGGAACGGACACTGGAATGTGCTCACGAAATCGGGGGGAATTCAGTTGCGCCCACACCAATAGTCGTGATCACGAACATGGTTGTTCCCTGCAAAACCGCCTACGCTAGCTGCATGAGTACCAGGCCGTTGCTGAGGCACTAGTAGCGGGCTGGAGCGATCTGATTGGATTTGACCGCCCGTTCATTGCCAATCCGGACCTGCCCGCGCGTATCGCCAACAACCGGCCCCTCAATCTGGTCGACCCGACCAGCAGTACGGCGCAACGGGTAAAGGCTACACGGACTATCCCACCTATCGTCCCTAAGCGACCGATGCGGCGCCTCTAGAAATGGGTGCGCGGTTCACGTTCTTCCATTGAGGAAGATGAGTATGTATCGACCAAGCACGGTTCCTTATCAGGAACATCGAGGGTTCAGGCGAACCTTCACTCCGGATCATTTGAGCCTGGGATTGTTCTTTCCCTTGGAGGCCTTCGATGGGGACACTCCGAGCATGCTCAACCAGGTCGCATTGGCCAAACGAGCAGAGGCGCTGGGCTTTTCCGCGCTCTGGTTTCGCGACGTGCCTCTTCGGGACCCTAATTTCGGCGATGTCGGCCAAGTCTTCGATCCCTGGGTTTACCTGGGCTATATGGCCGCTCATACATCAGAGATAGCGCTTGGCACCGCATCCATTGCCATCCCTTTACACCATCCTTTACACACGGCCAAGGCATCAGCCAGCGTCGATCAGTTGAGCGCAGGTCGCTTGATTCTGGGGGTCGCTTCCGGCGATCGCCCAGTGGAGTTTTCAGCCTTTGACGTCGATCCCGAAAGGCGCGGAGAAATCTTTCGAGAGCACTACGAGGTGATTCGCCGCGCCCACAGCAGCAGCTTTGAACCCATCTGCTGGAGCGGTGGTGAGCTGCGGGACGCAGACCTCATTCCGAAACCCACAACCCAAGTGATTCCAATGCTCGTGACCGGGAATAGCCGCCAGTCACTGGATTGGATCGCGCGCGAAAGCATCGGATGGATCAACTATCCACGCCCGCCGAAAATGCAGCGACTGATCGTGGAAGATTGGCGGATGGAGGTCATGACGCAATGCGGTTCCGTCTATAAGCCCTTCACTCAGTCGCTTTACATCGACCTCAGCGAGAACCCGTCCACGCCGCCCACTCGCATTCATTTGGGGTTCAGGCTTGGACGCGACCACCTCCGGGCCTTGCTGGAGTCGCTTCAGGAAATCGGGGTGGACCACGTAATCCTCAATCTCAAGTACGCAAAGCGCCCTGCTGCGCACGTCATTGAGGAGCTGGGCACTCACATCGTTCCGCAATTCGGAGTACAGGCGCGTCCTGGAGCGAATTGATACGCCGGCCGCGCCCACGCCCACGCCCACGCCCGGCCGACGTGGTGCGGTTCAGCAGGTTGAATGATCAGGCCGATACCTGCTCAAGGAATATCAGTTGCAACGGTTCTTTCAGCAGGTCATCTGCCGTGGCGGCAAAGCTCTGAAAGTAAGGCATCGAAAAATGCGCATCCAGCGCCGCCTGATCCCTGAAAGCCTCGCGCATGTAGAACGTGCCCTGCTCGTCACGCTGCTCGAACAACACATAATCGAGATTGCCCGGCTCTGCGCGGGTCGGCTCTACCAGCGCCAGCAATTCTTGTTTCAATGCCCGTGCTTTGCCTGCCTTGGCCTTGAGCACGGCGATCGATACCAACAGGTTACTGGACGTATTCATCGTCAATTCTCCGAGATAAAAAAATGGCAAGTGATGCCGCAGGCAGTTCAGCGGGCGCGCAAGCGCGCCCGCCTGATCAGTGGCATCAGAAACCTTCGAGGACGATCTTGCCCCGGGCCTTGCCGCTCTCGACCAGCGCATGGGCACGACGCATGTTTGCCGCATTGATCGCACCGAAGTGCTCGCCCACGGTGGTCTGCAGAACACCTTGATCAATCAGCGCGCTGACCCGATTGAGCAGGTGATGCTGGTTGATCATGTCCGGGGTTTCGTACAGCGCACGGGTGAACATCAGTTCCCAATGCAACGACAGCGACTTGCGCTTGAGCGGCATCACGTCGAGGCTCTCGGGATCGTCAATCACACCCAGACGCCCTTGCGGCTTGAGCACCTCGATCAGTTGTGCAAAGTGCTGTTCGGTGTGGGTCAGGCTGGCGACATAGTCGATCTCCGGCACGCCGAGCGCTTGCAACTGTGCGAGCAGTGGCTGGCTGTGATCGATCACGTAATGCGCGCCTAACTGCAGCACCCAATCAGCGGTTTCCTGGCGTGAGGCGGTACCGATGACGGTAAGGTGGGTCAACTGTCGGGCCAGTTGCACCAGCATCGAACCGACGCCGCCAGCCGCTCCCGTGATCAACAGGCACTTGCCCTCCCCCGAGCCCTCGACGATACCGAGCCGGTCAAACAGCAATTCCCAGGCAGTGATCGAGGTCAACGGTAACGCTGCCGCATCGGCTGCACTCAATGAACGAGGCTTGTGCCCGACGATCCGCTCATCGACCAAATGGAATTCGCTGTAGCTGCCGGTGCGGGCAATCGAGCCGGCATAGAACACTTCATCGCCCGGCTGATACAGCGTCACTTCAGAACCGACCTCGCGGACCATGCCTGTGGCATCCCAACCGAGGATTTTTGGTTCTTTTGTGAAAGTTCCGGCGCGCACCTTGGTATCGACCGGGTTCACTGAGACCGCGCGAACTTCGACCAGCAGATCCCGCGGGCCAGGCGTGGGCACCGGGAGACTGATGTCGATTAATGCTTGTGGATTGTCGATGGGCAAGGCGTGCTGGGTAAAGGTGATGGCTTTCATGGAAACTCGCGGTCTGAAGGGTTGATGCATTCACGTGCAGCCATCTTCGACTTCCTATGTACAAAGAAAAACAAGCAGAATGCGCCAACACTTTCACTGCAGGAGTGAAAATGATCCGCATCGATGATCTTGCTTTATTCCTCCGCAGCGCTGCGCTGGGCAGTTTCACCGCCGCGGCGCTGGAGGCTGAGCTACTGCCGGGTCAGGTCGCCGCCGCCATCAAACGTCTGGAGCGCGAGCTGGACGTACGCCTGTTCGCCCGCACCACTCGTAGCCTGCGATTGACTGCCGAAGGCGAGCAATATCTGCCCACCGCCCACTCAGTGCTTGAGACCCTGCAGCAAGGCAAGGAAAATTTGCGTGGTAAGAACGCCACGCTGCGGGGCGTCCTGCAGGTGACAGCACCCTCCGATCTGGGGCGCAACATACTGCTGCCGTGGCTGACGCTGTTCCGCCGTCAGCATCCAGAATTGACGTTGCGTTTTTTCCTGTCAGACCAGATGGCCAATCTGTTTCGCGACCCTGTGGACGTGGCGATTCGATATGGCCCGAATGAAGACGCCAACTACGTGGCACTGCCGCTTGCACCGTGGAACCAGCGGGTTCTGGTTGCCTCGCCGGAGTATGTGAAACGCTGCGGTTCTCCCCAAACGCCGGATGACTTGAGCAAGCATCACT
>NZ_JBEVDL010000025.1:0-16310 GCF_040514055.1 Pseudomonas sp. | reverse complement strand
GATGGAGCAGTCTGGTAGCTCGTCGGGCTCATAACCCGAAGGTCGTCGGTTCAAATCCGGCTCCCGCAACCAGACAATAAAAGGCCACTTGAAAAAGTGGCCTTTTTTGTGCCCGACATTTGGGCTCGAAGATAAGTCATTGATCCAAAAACCAAAAAAATAGAAAATGGTTGACAGGCGCGCGCCCCACTGTAGAATTGCCGGCGCGGGATGGAGCAGTCTGGTAGCTCGTCGGGCTCATAACCCGAAGGTCGTCGGTTCAAATCCGGCTCCCGCAACCAGACAATAAAAGGCCACTTGAAAAAGTGGCCTTTTTTGTGCGCGTCTGTTTTATCCGACCGCATCCGGCTGTCGTAACATTGGCCGTCACGCCTGGCCCCTCAGCGCGCGCCGCTGCTGCCGGGCCTGACCCTGCTGCTTTCCCTGACTCTGATCGCCTGCCTGTACTTGCTGAGCGGGCCGGAGCCGGCCGCGCTGCACCATTCCCTAACGGGTACCCGGCCCCGCACTGGGCGGCGCCCTGCTGGCAACCGGGCTCCAGCAAACGCTCCGGCGAATGCCGATCTACCAGACGCCTTTGCCGCACTTGCTGGACAGCCAACTGCGCGAGCTGCTGCCAGACCCCGACGGCGACATGCCGGTGGTTGAAGTGTCGGCCCAGGGGGCTAACAGGACGGTCACGCTGTTTTATTCAGGCGGCGGCTGGCGCGACCTGGACCGGGCGGTGGGCGAGGAGATGGCCGAGGAGATGGCCAAGCTGGGATACCCGCTGGTGGGCGTCGATACCTTGCGCTACTTCTGGCAACACAAGTCCCCGGCCGAGGCCGCGGCCGACCTGAGCCGGCTGATGGCCCGCTACCGGCAACACTAGGGCGCCAAGCGGTTTGTGCTGATCGGTTTTTCCTTTGGCGCCGATGTCCTGCCGGCGCTCTACAACCAGCTGCCCGCCGCCGACCAGCAGCAGGTGGACAGCATCCTGCTGCTGGCATTGGCGCGCAGCGGCAGCTTCGAGATCGAAGTCCAGGGCTGGTTGGGCAAGGCCGGCGCCAAGGCTCCCACCGGCCCTGAGGATCAGATCTCCACTTGGGTACCCAGCTCGATCACCCGGTTGACCGGCAGTTTGAAGTAACGCAGGTTGCCGTTGGCATTCTTCAGCAGGAAGGCGAACAGCGCCTCGCGCCAGCGCGCCATACCGATGCGCCGAGTCGGGATCACCGTCTCGCGACTAAGGAAATAGGTGGTGCGCATGGGGCTGAAATCCAGGCCGTCGAGATGGCAGAGAGCCAAGGCGGCCGGCACGTCCGGCTCGTCGACAAAGCCAAAATGCAGGACCACACGGAAAAACCCCTCGCCGTGGGCCGTCACCTCGAAACGCCGCTCCGCGGCCACCCGCGGCTCGTCCTCGTGCACCACCGTCAACAACACCACCTGCTCGTGCAGCACCTGGTTGTGCAGCAGGTTATGCAACAAGGCGTGGGGCACGGCGTCCGAGCGCGCGGTGAGGAACACCGAAGTGCCCTGCACCCGGTGCGGCGGCTGGCTGCGAATACTGGCGATAAACAGCGGCAGCGGCAGCGCGCCTTCGTCGAGGCGCTCGACCAGGATCTGCCGGCCACGCTTCCAGGTGGTCATCAGAATAAACAACGCGATACCGGCCAGCACCGGGAAGGCCCCACCTTCCAGGATTTTCGGCAGGTTGGCGGCGAGGAACAGGCTGTCCACCAGCAGGAACGCCAGCAACATTGGAATGGCCAGCCAGCGCGGGGTTTTCCACATCAGCAGCATGATCGCCGACACCAGCAGGGTATCGATCCACATGGTCGCGGTGACCGCCACCCCGTAGGCCGAGGCCAGGGCGCCGGAGGAGCCGAAACCGATCACCAGCAGCACCACGCCCACCATCAGCGCCCAGTTCACCGTGCCGATATAGATCTGCCCCTGCTCGGCACTGGAGGTGTGCTGGATATGCATGCGCGGCACATAGCCGAGCTGGATCGCCTGGCGGGTCAGGGAGAACGCGCCGGTGATCACCGCCTGGGAGGCGATGATGGTGGCCAGGGTCGACAGCGCCACCAGTGGCAGCAGCGCCCAGGACGGCGCCAGCAGGTAGAAGGGGTTGCGCGCCGCCTCGGGGTTGTCCAGCAACAGCGCGCCCTGGCCGAAATAATTGAGCGTCAATGCCGGCAGCACCAGCACGAACCAGGCCCGCGCAATGGGCTTGCGGCCAAAATGGCCCATGTCCGCATACAGCGCCTCGGCGCCGGTCAAGGCCAGCACCACGGCGCCAAGAATCGCCACGCCGATACCCGGATGGGCCATAAAGAAGTTCGCCGCCCACAGCGGGTTGAGCGCCTGCAACACTTCCGGCCGGCGCAGGATGCCATAGACGCCCAGGGCGCCGAGCACCGCGAACCAGGTCAGCATCACCGGGCCGAACAGGATGCCGATGCGCGCCGTGCCGTGCTTCTGGATCATAAAGAGCCCGACCAGCAGGATCACCGTCACCGGCACCACCCAATGCGACAGCCCGGGCAAGGCCACGTCCAGGCCTTCGACGGCCGACAGCACCGAGATGGCCGGGGTGATCATGCTGTCGCCATAGAACAGCGCCGCACCGAACAGCCCGAGCATCACCAGCACCACATTCAGCCGCGGGTGGGCCAGCGAGGCTCGCCGCGCCAGGGCGGTCAAGGCCATAACGCCGCCCTCGCCCTGGTTGTCAGCCCGCAGGATAAACAGCACATACTTGAGCGACACCACCCAGATCAGCGACCAGAAGATCAGCGACAGGATGCCGAACACCCCGTCATGGTTGGCCTGCACGCCATAATGCCCGGCGAACACCTCCTTCAAGGTGTACAAGGGGCTGGTGCCGATATCGCCATACACCACCCCCACGGCAGCCACCATCAGGCCGATGGGCGTGGAGGTTTTATGACCGGTGTCCTGTTCCTGGGTCGAAACTGCTGTGCTCATGGAAACATCCAGAAAGAAATCTGCCGCGCATCCTGCGCCTGCGCCACGAACAAGGCAACCAGGCGCAGCGGCGTCATACCGGTTTATCGACGGCGAGCGGACCGCCGCGCCCAGGCCATTCCGAGCATCGGCGCTCGGCGAACTGGCTTCTATTTATGGAGCAGCCAGGGGGCTCGGCGCGCCGTCCTGGCGTACCCGCCAGGGTCGCCCCGCGCGACTGACAATTCGCCGAACGTGGCGTTAAACTCGTTGACCAGCGATTGCCCACGCAAAGGCACCCGCTCCCCCTACCCCTCGACAGAACCATCACATGCATTCCGACAGCAGCAAGACCCGTCAACGCATGCCGGTAGTTAAAGAAATACTGGTCGCGGTCATATTCACCTTAATGGTTACCTTGCCGAATCACCTGCTGGGCCATAGCAGCTTCAATATCTTCAACAGTCTGCTGGCCTTCACCTTGACAGCTACAGTGATTTTTCTGGTCATTCACTGCTTTCAAATCAGGCTCGAATTCAAGTCAAAGCCCAGTATCAAGCCTGGGCAGTGAGGGGAGGAAAAATCAGCGTTGCTGCGGTCTGGTCAGTATCCAGCCTGCGCCGCAAAGGGAATCTCCTCGCCTAAGTACGCGTCCACGGCTATGGCCAAGAGAAATGGCGGAGCGACGCCTAGGTGAGATTGCCGATAGGCCACCTATAGCCCGGGACTGTGCATGCCCTTCTGGCACTGTCCGGATAGGCCTTTGAATGCCCCCGCACGCCCGACGGCAGCGCGCGGCACTGGCCAAGCTGCCCGCGTGCCGCTAGAATTGCGCACTTTTTGATCAGAGGCGTGCCAAGCGCCCATCACCGAACGCCTGAGGTTAGCCATGTCCACCCCCCATATCCCGAAAGTCGGCTTTGTCAGCCTGGGCTGCCCCAAGGCGCTGGTCGACTCCGAGCGCATCCTGACGCAACTGCGCATGGAAGGGTACGAGGTCGTGCCGACCTATGAGGACGCCGACGTGGTGGTGGTCAACACTTGCGGCTTTATCGACAGCGCCAAGGCCGAATCCCTGGAAGTGATCGGCGAAGCCCTGGCGGAAAACGGCAAGGTCATAGTCACCGGTTGCATGGGCGTGGATGAAAGCGTGATCCGCAACGTGCACCCCAGCGTGCTGGCCGTGACCGGCCCGCAGCAGTACGAGCAGGTGGTCAACGCCGTGCACGACGCGGTGCCGCCCCGTCAGGACCACAACCCGCTGATCGACCTGGTTCCGCCTCAGGGTATCAAGCTGACCCCGCGTCACTACGCCTACCTGAAGATTTCCGAAGGCTGCAACCACAGCTGCAGCTTCTGCATCATCCCCTCCATGCGCGGCAAGCTGGTCAGCCGGCCGGTGGGCGAGGTGCTGGGCGAGGCCGAGCGCCTGGTCAAGGCCGGGGTCAA
This sequence comes from Pseudomonas sp., assembly GCF_040514055.1. GTDB lineage: Bacteria > Pseudomonadota > Gammaproteobacteria > Pseudomonadales > Pseudomonadaceae > Aquipseudomonas. Next base: position 11,906 of record NZ_JBEVDL010000025.1, on the reverse strand, counting down.
GGAACTGCTGGTGATCTCCCAGGACACCAGCGCCTATGGCGTGGACGTGAAGTACAAGACCGATTTCTGGAACGGCCAGCCGGTGAAAACCCGCATGCTGGAGATGTGCGAGGCGTTGAGCAGCATGGGCGTCTGGGTGCGCCTGCACTATGTCTACCCCTACCCCAACGTCGATCACATCATCCCGTTGATGGCGGCCGGCAAGCTGCTGCCCTACCTGGACATCCCGTTCCAGCACGCCAGCCCGAAAGTCCTCAAGGCGATGAAACGCCCCGCGTTCGAAGACAAGACCCTGGCGCGGATCAAAAGCTGGCGCGAGATCTGCCCGCAACTGATCATCCGCTCGACCTTTATCGTCGGTTTCCCCGGCGAGACCGAAGAAGACTTCCAGTACCTGCTGGACTGGCTCACCGAGGCCCAGCTCGACCGCGTCGGCTGCTTCCAGTACTCGCCCGTGGAAGGCGCCCCGGCCAACCTGCTGGACAGCCCGGTCCCGGATGACGTCAAACAGGAGCGCTGGGACCGCTTTATGGCCCATCAGCAGGCCATCAGCAGCGCCCGCCTGCAACTCAAGGTCGGCCAGGACATCGAAGTGCTGATCGACGAAGTGGACGAGGACGGCGCCATTGGCCGCTCCTTCGCCGACGCCCCGGAAATCGACGGTATCGTCTATGTCGACAGCGACCAGGACCTCAAGCCGGGCGACAAGGTCTGGTGCCGAGTGACCAATGCTGACGAATACGACCTCTGGGCCGAAACCCTGTAAGTCGAGTCGCTAAAACAGCCCCGCCCATGCGGGGCTTTTTTATGCACGGCCGCCGGCCAGTGAGTCACCGGTATTGCCACTGCATTCGCCACGCCGCAGGACCGCGATAGAATCGAGAACCAGCCGAGCAAACTGCAACCGCCTCATACCTGCGGCCAACCCTGGCTGATAACCTGGCCCAGGTCGTCGAATGGATACGTCATGGACGATCTCGACTGCCCCACCCCGCCTCAAGGACGCACCGTGCCAACCGACAACCCCTACTCCGCCCCCAGCGCCAGCCTGAATAATGCGCCGGACGCCATCAGCGATGAACGGATCGATGCGCTGCCGGTTTCCGCCAGCTGGAAGCTGCGCTTCAAGGCGATCAACCGCGCCGGTGGCGTGAAGCTGCCGAACTTCAAGTCCCTGCCAAAAAATGAAAGACGCCAGGCCATGCGTTTTAACTTGCTGGCCTTCTTTTTTGGCCCGCTGTACTACGCCAGTAAAGGCATGTGGAAAAAGGCCTTCAGTTATTTCGCCGCGGCCTTTGTATTGGTGCTGCTGCTGGCGCTTATCCTGACAGCCCTGGGTTTCCCTCAGCTGGTCAAATCGCTGCACTTGGGCGTCGCGGCGGCTTTCGCCACGCGGGCCAATCTCGACTTCTATAAAAAAGCGGTCTTGAACGACAATGGCTGGTGGTAACGCCCACCCCTGTTCGCCTCACGGCTGATACCGCCAATAAACACCCTGCCCCTCGCTAACGTCGCGACCGTGATTGCTCGGCAACCGCGTCGCCCATCCCAGGACCCTGCGTTTTATGAATGCCCTGTTGAAACAGAAAATCCTCGCGGTGTGCGCGCACAAGATCGCCCAGAAAGGCCCCGAGGTCGGCCTGTCTTTTTATGCGTTTTTTGCCAACAAAAACGACAACCCCGAGCTGCTGATGGAGGCGGCCGAATGGTGGATCCGCAGCCAGCGCCTGGACCATTTCGAAAAGGCGCTGAAAATCCAACGGCTGGTCAAAGGCCTGGATTGACCCTGGCCACAATGCCATCTCCCCTCAAACCCCTATGACCGGATACCTATGAGCACCCTGGCCGTTCCCCTGATCGCCCTGACCCTGGTTTTTTTCGCCCTGTTTCTGCTGTACAAGCGCCTGGCAACACCTTCCACCAGCGGCGCCGGAGGCAACGCCAAAGCCCTGGAACAACAACTGCTGCAGCGCTGTTTTGGTGACCGGGCCATGGCCAATCGCCTGATCGAGCACGAGTTGGCCAAACGCCAGGGGCTGTCGCGCAGCCAAGCCATCGAATATGCCGCCGCCTCGCTGCAGTTGGATAAGCGATAACAAGGGAGCCCAGGGCGGGGCTGTTTTTCCAAAACAGCTGCGCGGGCCGGGCCCACTCCTATAACCTCCAGGCCAATGGAACGCATCTTGCGAATACCCCGCAGGCATGCACCCGGATCAACTATCGAGCATGGAGCCTCTTATGAACCCGGACGCCTACCGTACCGCCACCCTCGCGGATGTCGATGCGATCGTTCAGTTGGTCAATCACGCCTACCGTCCCGCGCCTGGAGCAGCTGGCTGGACCCATGAGTCCGAACTGGTTTCAGGCGATCGAATCGACCAGCAAGCCGTACGCGATGCCATCTCGAAAGAAGGCTCGATCATATTGCTCGGTATCCAGGAGCTACGGATCGAGGCCTGTATCCAGATCGAAAAAACCGCGGACGCCAGCTATATTGGCATGCTGGCGGTTAACCCTCGACTGCAGGGCATCAACCTGGGCAAACGCATGCTTGCACAGGCGGAAGCCTTGGCCCAAACGCGTTTCGGCTCGCAAAAATTCATTCTGGTGGTGGTTTCAGCACGCAGCGAGCTGATCGCCTTCTATCTGAGACGCGGTTATCAGAGAACTGGCGTGCTAATGGAATACCCCTTGTCTGCCGCTGTCGGCACGCCCAAATTTGCTGATCTCAAGATCGAACGCCTGGAGAAATACGCGAACGCTGTTTGATCAGCCTCACCACCAACCGCTTGCCCCGCGGCTATTCGCGGCCAAGGCAGCACGCCGCCCACATGCGGAGGCACTCCGGTGCAAGCCCGCGAGATACCGGCCAGCTTGCGCGCGGCTCTTTGCTTCAGGTCTCTGGACTCTCTGGATGCAAAACCGGCCAGCCGGTCGCCCGCGCGGGCCCTGAGCGCCAGTCGCCTTCCGGACGCTTTTCAACGGTTCAATGAGCGGGACATCTACAATGAAATCCCTCCCTGGTTTCGCGCTGCTGAGTGCCACGATGCTCCTGGGACTATGCGCCTGCGATGCCCTTGACCAAGCGCCACTGGGCACTCTGCCCGCGCCCGCCTCGGCGCTGGCGCCGGAGAACAGCCGGATCAGCGTGCAGCTGCTCGCGCCGACGGCGGTGACCAGCGCGCGCTGGCAGGTCGCCATCAGTGCCCACTATCAACCCTTGGAGCCGGGGGCTCCGGGCACTCAGGTGACGAGCACCCGCTTCGGTAACTGCCAGGCCAGCTCGGGCAGGCGCGTAGACCTCATCCCTTCCTTCAGCAGATGCGAGCGCACCGTCGAACGCAGCGTCGAACGCGACCTGCCGCCACAACAGGTCAGCCTGGCGGGCGAGCGCAGCCTGAATCTGGATTTCGATCCGCTGCTCGACGACGGCGGAGCGCGCTTTCGCATTGCTGCCCTGTACCTGAAGCTGCTGCCCTGCGACGCCGGATGCGAGTCGATTCATCTGGAAGTGCCCCTGTCCTGTTACGCCGAGGACCGTACCCGCGAAATCCTTGCCGGCGACATGCAGCTCCTCTACACCCCTGGCGCGCACCAGGAGCCGGCCACCAGCGACTGCGCCCTGAAAAAGGGGCACTGGCCGGGGTGGGCCACCCGGGAGGTGGTTCAGGCGCGTATTCGTGGCCACTTCGGCGGCGAGCAACACCACGCGCCTCACGACCTGCTCGACCGTTTCAACGCCATCCCGACCCAGGCCGGTGGTTGGCGCTGGAACCCCATCGCCGGGATCAACACTTTTCAGGACTTCTGCCCCGCCGGCGAGGGCGGTTACGACAACAGCGCATTCACCGCGCAATTAAGCGCCGCGCAGGGCTGGCCCCATGCGCCCGACGTCGAGTTCATGGTCTACAGCACGTCCGCGGGCGAGGTCTGCGCCATCTGGCTGGACGGCAGCCAGCCGGAAAACGACTTGGTCAGCCGCGTGCGCTATTTCTACGAATTCGCCAACGGCCACCTGGTGCAGGTCCGCACCGACGAACCGGATAACCTGGAGCGGACCTGGCGCTATGTCGACGACCAGCCCATGGAATACATCCACAAGCAGGACCCCGACTCGATCGCCGGCGAAGCCACTATCCGCTACTGGCATCGCCTGGCCGCCGAGGAATGGCCGGCCCTGATGGACTACGCCCCCGACCTTGAGGCGTTTGCCGCCCAGCAAGCCTTCGCACAGCAGTTGCTGGATCTGTACCAGGCGCAAAAAAGCCGCCCCTAGGTCGCCGAACGCCCGGCACCGGCGCTTCGTAATACGCATCTGCGTGAGTAAACTGCCTCTCCCCGCGCGCCGTATCGAACTCCGGCCGGCGCGGCCGGACTAAGGTCTATCAACGGACAAGCGCCGGTCATTTCTCCGCCCTCGTCCATGCCTGGGCGCTGTACCCTCGCCTGTTTACCTGCCAGCGATTGCGAAGCCCCTATGCCGTTCTGGAAACACCAGCTGAACCGCCTGCTCGAGCTGATTCGGCGCTACCCGGGCGTAATCGCCGCCTTTGGCTTCGTTTCCGGGATCGCCAGCTTTATCCTGGTCGACCGCCAGGAGGGCGCCGCCCGTATCATCGCCGTGGCCATGCTGATCAGCTGGGTCTGGCTGACCCTGGAAAACCTGCTGACCCGCAGCATCGCCCGCTGGTTCGGCTTCGAGTTGCCGCCACCGGTGCTGCGCTACGCGACCCAGATGATCCACCAGGAAAGCCTGTTTTTCGTCTTGCCGTTTTTTGCCATCACCACCAGTTGGAACAGCGGCCAGGCCCTGTTCACCGGCTTGCTGGGCGCCGCGGCGCTGGTCTCGATCATCGACCCGCTGTACTACAAGTGGCTGGCGCCACGCCGCTGGGTGTACCTGGCGTATCACACCCTGGCCCTGTTCGCGGTGCTGTTGACCGCCCTGCCGATCATCCTGCAACTGACCACCTCGCAGAGTTATCAGCTGGCCATTGGTGTGGCCGTGCTGCTGTCGTTCCCCAGCCTGGTGCGCAGCATCAATGTGCCGAACTGGTGGCGCATCCCCCTGGTGCTGGGCATGGCGTTGGCGCTGGGCGGCGCCGGCTGGTTGTTGCGCACCTGGGTACCACCCGCGACGCTGTGGCTGACCGAGCAGGTCACCAGCACCGAACTGGACACGCAACAACGGCTTCCAGGCGCGCCGCTGCGCCAGATCAGCCTCGCCAAGCTGCGCAGCGAGGGGCTGTACGCCTACACCGCGATCAGCGCGCCGCGGGGCCTCAACGAGCGCATTTACCACGTCTGGCGCCGGCCCGGGGAAAACAGCGAAAAAGGCGATCGCATCGCCCTGGATATCCATGGCGGGCGCAAGGAAGGCTACCGCGCCTGGACCCACAAGCAGAACTTCCCCGAGAACGCGCTGGGCCGTTGGCAGGTGCAAGTGGTGACCGAAGACGGGCAACTGATTGGCGTGTTGCGTTTCCTGGTGGTGGAGTAGCCCATTCGCCGCGCCAGGCCCCCAGAATCGGCCAGGGCAGGTACAATGGTGGTCCATGCCTCTTGCAGCCTTTGCCATGACCGAACCCGTCCGCCTGTCCAAACGCCTTGTCGAGCTGATCGGCTGCTCCCGTCGCGAAGCCGAGCAATATATCGAGGGCGGTTGGGTGTTGGTGGATGGGCAGGTGATCGACGAACCCCAGTTCAAGGTCGCCGCCGAGCGCGTCGAACTGGCCGCCGACGCGCGCCTGGCGCCCGCCGAGCCGATGACCCTGCTGCTGCACAAACCCGTCGGGATCGACACCCTCAAGGATTTCTCGGCGGCCCTGCAACTGATCACCGCCGATTCGCGTTGGCCCGACGACCGTGCCGAGATCCGCACGCTCAAGGGCCATTTCGCCCGCCTGGAAGGCGTCGCGCCCCTGGGCGCCGAGGCCAGCGGTCTGGTGGTGTTCACCCAGGACTGGCGGATCGTCCGCAAATTGACCGACGACGCTGGCAAGATCGAGCAGGAGTTCGTGGTGGAGGTCGCCGGCGAGATCGCCCAGCATGGGCTGAACCGGCTCAATCATGGCCTGACCTACAAGGGCTGGACCCTGCCACCGGCCAAGGCCAGCTGGCAGAGCGAGAACCGCCTGCGCTTCGCCCTCAAGGCGGCCCAGCCCGGCCAGATCGCCCAGATGTGCGCCGCTGTGGGCCTGACCCCGATGGCGATCAAGCGCCTGCGCATCGGCGGTGTGCCGCTGGCCAAGGTCCAGCCCGGCCAGTGGCGCTACCTGGCGCCCGGCGAAAAATTCTAATAGTCGCGCGCCCAGTGGCGCGTCGGCAGTTTCCCGGCAGACAACTTCTGCCCGCGGCCAGGCACCGAACCGCCCGGCCGCGTTTCGACCCTTTCAGGATTGCCCCATGATCAACAACGATGTACTGCGCAGCGTGCGTTATATGCTCGATATCAGCGACGCCAAGGTGGTCGAGATCACTCGCCTCGGCGGGCTGGAGCTGGACAAGAACGACCTGGTCGCCTACCTCAAGAAGGACGAAGACGAAGAGCACCGGATCTGCCCCGACGAGGTGCTGGCGCACTTTCTCGACGGCCTGGTGATCTTCAAGCGCGGCAAGAACGACAGCCTGCCGGTTCACCCGGTGGAATTGCCGGTGACCAACAATACCGTGCTGAAAAAGCTGCGAGTGGCCTTCGAGCTCAAGGAAGAGGACTTGCACGCGATCCTCAAGGCCGCGGAATTTCCGGTCAGCAAACCCGAGCTCAGCGCCCTGTTCCGCAAGTTCGGCCACAGCAACTACCGCACCTGCGGCGACCAGTTGCTGCGCAATTTCCTCAAGGGCCTGACCCTGCGCGTCCGCGGCTAAGTCGCCTGGGCACCCCGCCGGCATCCATACGCCGGCATTCCCCGGGTGCATGATGCCTGCGCCCGGCGCGCCAGCCCTCTAGGGTAAGGTCTTTCCCTCCGCGAAGGACGTCCCATGCACCCGTATTTCTCCCTCCAGGGCCGTACCGCCCTGGTCACCGGTGGCACCCGCGGCATCGGCAAGATGATCGCCCAGGGCTTTGTCGAAGCCGGCGCCACCGTCTATATCTGCGCCCGCGACCCGCAGGCCTGTACGGACACCGCCGCAGAGCTCTCGGCGCTGGGAGACTGCCGCGCGTTGCCCGCCAACCTGGCCAATGAAGCAGGCATCCAGGCCCTGGGTGCCCAGCTGGCCAGCCAAATCGAGCGCCTGGATATCCTGGTGAACAATGCCGGCACCACCTGGGGCGCGCCCCTGGAAAGCTACCCGGCCCAGGGCTGGGAAAAAGTACTGCAGCTGAACGTGACCTCGGTGTTCGGCTGCATCCAGCAGTTATTGCCGCTGCTGCGCAAGGCCGGTACTGCCGAAACGCCGGCACGGGTGATCAATATCGGCTCGGTCGCCGGCATCAGCTCCTTCGGCGAACAGGCCTATGCCTACGGACCGAGCAAGGCCGCGTTGCACCAACTGTCGCGCATCCTGGCCCGCGAGCTGGTGAGCCAGCATATCAACGTCAATGTCATCGCCCCGGGACGCTTCCCCAGCAAGATGACCCGCCATATCGCCGAGGACGAACAGGCCCTGGCCGCCGACACCGCGCAGATCCCCATGGGCCGCTGGGGCCGCGAAGCGGAGATGGCGGCGCTGGCGATCAGCCTGGCCAGCACCGCGGGCGCCTATATGACCGGTGCCATTATCCCTATCGACGGGGGCTTCAGCCTGTGAAAATCCGCACGCCACTGCAGCGAACCTTTTTGCTGCATCCTGTTATCCCCAGGGCCTTATTCAAGGATAGAGCTAACGACGCTTAGCTCGGCTCACCCGGCAAGTACCTGGTATACCGCGCTACGGTTGGGGAGGTAATCGAAGCGCGCCGGTTACAGCATTCGGGGCGGGAGACGGGTACTGAGGTGGCCGTAGGGCCGCTTACAAATGATCCGAAAACAGTATGGGCAGCGCCGCGCTGGCAGCCAGAATATCGGTCGGTTTGATGCCAAGCAGTTTCCGGCAACTGTTGCTGAAATGCGCGGAGTCGCTGAAGCCGGCCATCAGCGCCGCCTCGGTCAGCGACAGGCCCTGGCTGATAAAACCGACCAGCGCACGTAAGCGCAGCCACACTCGATAACGCCTGAGCGGCAGTCCAATCTCCTGCTTGAACAGCGCGCTCAGGCGGCTCGGCGACAGGCAAACGGACGCAGCCAATTCTTGCGCGGTAAAGTTGTATTGGGGTTGCGCTTGCATCGCGACCAGCACCTTGATGACCCGTGGATCGGTGGGACTCGATTCGAGCTTTTCTGGCAACAGTCGCCGCACGATCTGCCCCAGCATGCTCTCGCCGTCCTGCAGCCCCTCGATGCCCGACAGCCAGTCACTGGCAATCTGCGCGGCCGCGCTCAGCACGTCGGTGGACAGCTTGTAGCGCACCCGCAGCTGCTGATAGCACCGACTCTGCGTCTCGAAAAACAGCACGGCAACCGGATGTCCACCAAAGGCCAAGGCATGTTCGACTCCCGCGGGCACGAACAATTGATCGTACGGATGCCATGGGCTATCGGCGTCACCTCGAGCCCGAATGGGTGCATGCAGCCCTAGGCAAAGTGCGCTGGTGCTATGCCGATGCTGGCCGATGTCGGGCAGCGGCCCGATATAGAGGGTGAGTTGGTTGCCCAGGATCAGGATATTCTGCACGGAGGTCTCAACGTCAGTTCGTTCTTACAAGTGTCCTTGCCCTGGCGCCGAGTAAGTTAGGCGATATCAATCAGGCAACGAGGCAGTCCCATGAACGCGTTCAGCCCCTCACAAACAAGCGGTTTTCTCGCTCAGGAGCATCGATTCGCCGATGTCGAAGGGTTGCGCATCGGCTACCGAGACCATGGTACAGGCCCGGTGCTGGTGATGCTGCACGGTTGGCCGCTGAACGGCGACACCTTCGCGCCACTGGTCGATGCACTCGCCGCCCGCTTCCGCTGCATAGTGCCGGACCTGCCGGGGGCCGGCGTCAGCCGCTGGTCAACCCGTCACGACCTGAGTCCGGTCGGTCAGGCTCAGCTGCTGCTCGGCCTGCTTGCGACCCTGGGCATCGAGGCTTACAGCGTGCTAGGCAATGACAGTGGCGGGATAACCGCGCGCTACCTGGCCTATTGGGGCGCCACCCAGGTCGACAAATTGATCCTGCTGAACACGGAAATACCGGGGCATCGTGCGCCCAACCAGCAGCTGTACAAGCAGCTGGCGCGCTGGCTGCCGGGCTACAACGCGATTGCCCGTATCCAGCTGAAAAATGCCGCCTACCTGTGCTCGAAACTGAGTTTTGGCGGGACGCTCTACGATCACCAGCATTTGCTCGGCAGCTTCAATCGACGGTTTATTGCGCCACTGACCCGCTCGGCACAGGCCATGGACGAAGCCCGCCGTTCCTTTATTGCGGTGCTCGATTGGCCGCAGCTCGATGCGCTGAGCCAGATCCACGGCGCAATCAAAGCCCAGACGCTGCTGATCTGGGGACGCCAGGACGATACGTTCCCCGAAGTGCACGCCCTGGAAATGAGTCAAGGTTTCGGCAATCTTGCTGGTTTTATCAGCATCGACAAAGCCCGCCTGTATGTCCATGAAGATCAGCCTGAACAGGTGATCCGCCATCTGACGGCGTTCCTGGATAAACATCCCCAGGCTGAACAAACTCCCATTTGACAGACGCCCCCCTGACCCGCGTCGTCCGCTACCGAAAACGACAACAGCGGCCAGCACCGCGGGCGCATATATGACCGGTGCCATTATCCCTATCGACGGGGGCTTTAGCCTGTGAGCCGCGCCGTTTGAGGAGGCGCTACAGGCTCTGGCGCGGCTTGCGGTGGCGCCCCAGGGGTGTAGGCTGACGCCTGTCACCCCGCAGATAAACAGGAGCAACGCCCGTGTCCTACCGCTGTTGCCTGGCCCTGCTGGCGCTGTTGGCCCTGCCCTGCGCTGCGGCACCGGCGCCCTGGTACCAATGGCGCAGCCTGGCCGATGGCGCGCTGTTCTGCGCCCAGTTCAGCCCCGGTGCTGGCTGGGAGCGCGTCGCCGGCCCCTTCGACAACGCCCGTTGCGCCGAGCAGCCGGGACGCAGCCTGCTCTAAGACCCTGGGTTGCCCTCGGCACGGGTTATCATGCCCGCCCCTGACCCGCGGCCGTCGTCATGTCCTACTCCGTTTCGCCCATCGGCTTTATGCGCTCCTGCTTCAAGGAGAAATTCGCCATTCCCCGCCAGCCGCACCTGGCCCCGGCGGCCCGCGGGGTGCTGGAGTTGGTCGCGCCCTTCGACCAGGCCGAGGCCCTGGACGGTCTGGAACAGGTCAGCCATGTCTGGCTGCTGTTTCTCTTCCACCAGACCCTGGAAGACACACCGCGCCTGAAGGTGCGTCCGCCGCGCCTGGGCGGCAACAAATCTCAGGGCGTATTCGCCACCCGGGCCACCCACAGGCCCAACGGCATCGGCCAATCGGTGGTCAAGCTGGAGCGGTTCGAGGCCGGGCGCTTGTGGCTGTCCGGCATCGACTTGCTGGACGGCACCCCGGTGCTCGACATCAAGCCCTATGTGCCCTATGCCGACCGGGTCGAGAGCGCCATCAACCGGATGGCCGAGGCGGCCCCGGTGCTGATCGCGGTGGACTGGGCGCCGGCCGCCCTGCTCCAGGCCCAGAGCCAAGGGCAGCGCCTGGACGAGCCGTTGGTGGCGCTGATCGAGCAGTGCCTGGCCCAGGACCCACGCCCGGCCTACCAGCAGCCGCTGCCCGAGCGGCGTTACGGCACTCGCCTGTGGGACGTCGAGGTGCGCTGGCACTACCCCGAACCGCGCCGCATCTGCGTGCTGGACGTGCTGCCCGCCGGGCCCGAGGTGGCATAAAAAAACCCGCCAACAGGCGGGTTTTTTATCACATGGACGAACGCTTCACTTCTCGACGAAGGCACGCTCGATCAGGTAATCGCCGGGCTCGCCCATGCGCGCGGAAATTTTCAGGCCGAAGCTGTCGAGTACCGCGCTGGTCTCGTCGAGCATGCTCGGGCTGCCGCAGATCATGGCGCGGTCGTCCTGCGGGTTGATCGGCGGCAGGCCGATATCGCTGAACAACTTGCCGCTGCGCATCAAGTCGGTCAGGCGACCTTCATTTTCGAATGGCTCGCGGGTCACGGTCGGGTAGTAAATCAACTTGTCACGCAGGGCATCACCGAAAAACTCGTTCTGCGGCAAATGCTCGGTGATGAATTCGCGGTAAGCGACTTCGTTGACGTAACGTACGCCGTGGCACAGGATCACTTTCTCGAAACGCTCGTAGGTTTCCGGGTCCTGGATGACGCTCATGAATGGCGCCAGACCGGTACCGGTGCTGAGCAGGTAAAGGTGCTTGCCCGGCTTCAGATCATCCAGTACCAGCGTGCCGGTAGGCTTCTTGCTGATGATGATCTCGTCGCCTTCCTTCAGGTGCTGCAACTGGGAGGTCAGCGGACCATCAGGTACCTTGATGCTGAAGAACTCGAGATGTTCTTCCCAGTTCGGGCTGGCGATCGAGTAAGCGCGCATGAGCGGCCGGCCGTTGGGCTGTTGCAGGCCGATCATCACGAACTGACCGTTCTCGAAGCGCAGACCCGGGTCGCGGGTGCACTTGAAGCTGAACAGAGTGTCGTTCCAGTGATGAACACTGAGGACACGCTCGTGGTTCATGTTGCTCATGTACGTGGGACTCCTGGAGATTTTGCCTGCACCGCTGATGTGCGCAATTGCATCGCATTCTAATGGCAGCGACAATATCTGTTAAATGGATTATTAAGATAAGGGTTATCGGTTATATAGATATGCGATTTACTCTCCGTCAACTTCAAGTATTCGTCGCCGTCGCCCAGCA
>NZ_JBEVDL010000055.1:0-6811 GCF_040514055.1 Pseudomonas sp. | reverse complement strand
TTTTTCACTTCCAGTGTGTAGGGTTGCAAGATCCGCTGCGCGGTGGCGATCAGTTGCTCGGCACTGGTCTCGCGGATCGTTGTGCGGTTTTCCTCGGTCACCTCGCCCAGGTCGACGTACATGCGCACCAGGTCAATGCGGATACGGCATCGTGACCAAGTCTTGCTCGGACTCGGTCAATACCTTCTACGGTGCGCTCATAGGCGTCTTTTGAAGGTGTCGGCCGGTTGGCATTGTGCAAAAACGCAGGACCGTCCAGAGACGTTGAAAATTGGAATTTATGCTGCTCCGCGAAATCCAGGACTTCGTCAGTCAAATGGTGGAGCGTGGTCGTGATCACATATTGGATGCTTCGTTGCTCGGCTACATTACGAGCCGCTACTAATCCAACAATTTGTCGAATTCGGTCGAAGGCCAGAAGTGGTTCGCCGCCCTGAAACTCGACGGTGATGACGGGAGAGGGCGATTCGAACAAGCGATCTACTGCCAGCTCGGCATGCTCAGCTGACATGTCATGACCCGAGCCACCGAGCGGGGCTCGCGAGACTTGGCAGTATTGGCTGGTGTGGTTGCAGCGCAACGTGACAACAAATATGTGCAGTGCCGGACCATCAAGGACGAAGGATTTACGACTACGATATTGAGCCGTCATTTCAGGGACGGGATTGTGTCCGTGGGGCTCAAATATAAAATAGATGTCTTTGTTTTTCGACGCGGTCGTCCGGAATGGCTAGAGACGACCCAAGACTGCGCAAATGGCGGCTATGACCTGATGGGCCTCACTAAACAGGTGATTGACGACGTGCTCGAGCGCTACGAGGCCCACCTCGCGTTTCTCACCTTCGCTACGGAGAGCGATATCGCATCGGTGCTCACTCCGCCGATATAGAGCCAGGATTATTACTTATCGGCGCGCGGTCGGAGGGGTGGATATTGCTCATGGGGTATCCCCAGTCAGGCGCTGCCCTCCGTGACCGCATGCGCAGCACAATGTATTGTCAGGTTTGGGAATTCAGGGAGGATCTTGATGTTTTGGTACGGCAGCAAAAAAGACAGATTCCGGGTCCAGCGGTGGATATCAATCATCGTGCTGTGTGTAGGCGCACTTTTTTTGATATCGGGTATATATCAGTACGTTTCATGCCAGGGGCCTGGGTACCCGATATTCAAGGCGCTCGTCATGATGGGTGTCGCAAGTGTCATGTTTTACATTGCTGATAAATGGTGATGATGGCCATGAGTGTTGTGATAGCGCACTGGGATGTATCAAGAGGCTCTTCATTCCCTCGCCTGAACGAAGAGCCTCTTCATCATCAGCGCACACACTACGCGCCTGAGTAGCGGGCGGCTTCGCCTTTGGCCGGCCAGTCATCCTCGTCAGCTTTTTCGCCACCTTCAGCCTGCAGTCCTTCTTTCTCAAGCTGCTCTCGAGCGAGCCGCCAATAATGGTCTTCAGCGCCATCCGGACGAGCATCCCTTTCCCACAATTCATAAGCTAATTGGCGGATTATCGATTCGTCAATCATGGTCATTCCTCCTGTGATCGAGCGTTCCTCAGAATAGGGGCTACGCCAGATCGTAAAGGTTCAACCTGATTCAGGCAGATGTGTTGCAGTGGCCGTCGCGGGTCAGTCTTCTGGCAGGTTATTGAATATGATTTCCAGGGTGCTGTTCAGCTTGGTGATCTGGGCCTCGGTCAGGCCTTTGAAACTGGTGCGGAAGATATCGCTGGTGCCCCGCTGGATTTCTTCGATGGTATGGCGGCCGATCTCGGTGAGAGAGACCTGGGTCACCCGCCCGTCGCTGGCGCTGGTATTGGTCTCTACCAGGCCGTCGGCTTTCATGCGATAGACGATTTTGGTGATGGTCGAGAGCTTGGCGATGGCATGGATGGAGATTTCCGAAATGCTCGACTCGCCGTTCTCCTTGAGGATGAACAGAATCCGCCAGCGCGGGATGTCCATATCGATTTTTTTCAACGCTTTCTCCATGGCCATGGAGTAGCGGCCGTGCAGGCGAGCCAGCCAGTAGAAGGGGAACTCTTCCTTCTTGAAATCCTCGCTGGCGGGGTTGTATCGGCTCAGGCGCTTTTTCGGGGTGGTCATAAAGGTTGGCGTAGTCTTTCTGTGAACTGGGTTTGATAGCGGGCGTCATTGTCGCGCCGCCCGCGGCAAAAAACCAGCGGACAGGCCGCAGCGTGTCGGGCCTGATGCTCGAAGCTCGCTAAACTCAGCCCTGAACAAAGCGCTGGGCCAGGTCCAGTTGGGAGTTGGCCAGTTGATGCAGCTCCTCGCCGATCTGGGTACTGCGTCGGGACTGATCGCTGCTGGTCTGCGCCAGGCTCACGATCTGGGAAATCTGCCCGTTGATCTCCTGGGCGACTTGACCTTGCTGTTCGATGGCCGAGGCCATCTGCAAACTCATGCCGGAGATCTGCCCGACTTCCTCGCAGATGCGTCGCAGCGCCGTCTGTACCTGTGCCACATCTTCGCGGGACTCGCGCGCGGCCGTTTCGCCGCGTTGTGCGGTGGAAAGCGCCAGGGCGCTGCCGTCGCGCAACTGCTCGATGGAGCGCTGGATCTGTTCGGTGGATTCGCGGGTCCGGGTCGCGAGGCTGCGCACCTCATCGGCGACCACCGCGAAACCGCGTCCGGTCTCTCCGGCACGGGCCGCTTCGATGGCCGCGTTCAGCGCCAGCAGGTTGGTCTGTTCGGCGATGCTGCGAATCACATGCGCGACACCGCTGATGGATTCGATCGACTCCGCCAGGTGGCTGACCGCCTGACCGATCTCCTCGACCGAAGTGCACAGGCCGGTCATCGAACGCTGGCTCTGCCCGGACATCCGGTCGCCTTCGCGGGCCAGGCGATCCACGGCTTGAGTGGCCTCGGCCGCGTGTTGCAGGTTGCGCGACAGCTCCTGGATCGTCGCACTCATCTGATGGACCGCCGCGGCGGACTGCTCGGCTTCCTCGAGTTGCCGTTGCAGGTGACCCGACTGGGCCTGCACCAGCGTCGATGATTCTTGCGCGCGTTGGCGCACGGTCTCGCCGTTGATCCGGATGCGCGCCATGACCGTGCGCATCCGCGTGTTCTGGCTGTGGAGGGCCATGTCCAGGCGGCTGGCGACGCTGGCGCTGCCGTCCTGCAGCGGCGCCAGCAAGGCATCGCTGTAGGCCTGAGCATGGCGGGCCATGATCCGGCGAACATCCGCCTGCTGCGTGGCTCGCCATTGCCAGGCCGCGGCGATTACGCCGCCAAGCACCAGCAGGCCCGGTACCAGGTCGATCTGTCCGCCGAGCATGGCGCCGGTGACCCCGAGCCCCAGCAGCCAGGCGATCCCCTGATGGCTGGCGTGTTCCTGCACGCGTCGGCTTAACGTCAGCGGGTTGTGGCCGTCATTCAAGCGGCGATAGAGCTGTTCCGCTCGCAGGCGCTGGGCGTCGTCCAGCGGGTGATACGCGGTCCCCAGCGCGTTCAGCTGACCGCCTTCGAACAGCGGCACCACATAGAGATTGCACCAGAAGGTCGTGCCTTGTTTATCGCGGCCGATCATGGGCGCGGTCCACGGCACGCCGCTGCGCAGGGTGTCCCACATGCGATCCATGACTCGCTCGGGCATCAGCGGGTGATTGATCAGTTCATGCGGCTGGTTGAGCAAGTCTTCGCGGGCGTAACCGCTGAGCGCCAGATAGGCATCGTTGCAGGCCAGCAGATGACCGCGGACATCCAGGCGCGAGATCGGGACTTCTGGCGGTGCCGCAACGATCACCGGCGGTGTGTGTTCCTTTGAGTTAGCCACGCTACGCTCCCGCGATTACCAGCACTGGCCGCGTTCGGCGCGCATTTTGCGAACCATGGCGTCGAAGAATTTTACGGCGAAACCGCTGTCCCGGATCAGCATGGCGGTGAGTTCGGCGCACTTCTGGCTGATCGCCTCGGGCAGCGGATTGTCTTCACCCCCCAACGCGCCGGCCTGGCACTGGATTTCGGCGGCGCGCTGCACCGTCCACAGCAGGAAGAACGCCTTGGCGATGCTGCTTTCACCGACGGCAATCCCATGGTTGCGCAGCACCAGGATGTGCTTGTCGCCGAGGCTGTCGATCATCCGGGCTTTTTCGTCATCGAACAGCGTGATGCCTTCGAAGGTGTGGTAGCCGATGCGCCCGTAGAGTTGCGCCCCGTAAAAGTCGTGATGGGCGAAGCCGGCCTTTTTCATGACGATCGCCGAAATCGGCGTGGTGTGCGTGTGGATCAGGCACTGGATGTCTGCTCGGGCGCCGTGCACCGCGCTGTGCAGGGCGAAACCGGCCGGGTTGCCGTCATAGGGCGAGTCTTCGAGCTTCTTGCCGTGCAGGTCGACCTTGAGCAGGTTGGCCGGCGTCACTTCGGTGTAATTGAGGCCGAACGGGTTGACCAGGTAATGGTGCGCCGGGCCGGGCAGGCGTGCGGAAATATGGTTGAAGATGGTTTCGGTCCAGCCGAAGTAATCCACCAGGTGGTAGCAATGCGCAAGTTGCACGCGCAATGCCCATTCTTCGTCGCTGTACGCGTGGGGTTTTGCCATTGGGCTGTGGTCCATGTCGGAGTCCTTGTGGGTGTGGGTCAGTGACGGGCCTGTTCGCCGCGAAAGCGCGCCAGGGCGATGAGGTGCCGGGTGACGGGCATCGGGATGGCCATGCAGTCGGCCAGCTCCAGCACCGCGTCGCCGATGGCGGCCAGCTCCAGGGGACGGCCTTTCTCATAGTCCTGCAGCATCGAGGTGCGCACCGCGCCCATGCCGGCACCGAGCTCAAGAAAGGTCTGTGGGTCGATGCTCACTCGCGCGCCATACGCGGCGGCGGTCAGCAGCGCTTCGTGCAGGCAGCTGCTGACCAGGTCGCGCAACTCCGGCAGGCTGTAAAGCTGCTCGAGGGTGGCGCCGGTAATCACCGAGAGGGGGTTGGAGGTGAGGTTGGCGATGATCTTGGTCCACAGGTTGTCGCGGATGCGGTCGGTGGCCCGCGCTTCGATGCCGACACTTTCGATCAGTGCGCGCACACGTTCCAGGCGCGGGCTGAGGCGGTTGTCGGGCTCGCCGAAAATCATCAGGTGCGGGGTGTGCGATTCGGCCACGGCGTTGGCCGGGCAGTGCGCGGTGATGAACACCACGCAGCCGATCACGTGGCGCAGGTCCAGGGCCTGGCTGAGCATCGACTGCGGATCGACCGCGCGCACCCGTTGCCCGTCGTAGCGTCCGCCTTCGCCGTGGAAGTACCACCACGGCACGCCGTTGACCACCGGGACCACCACCGTTTCGGCGCCAATCATCGGTTGCAGTTGCGGCAGCAGAGTGGCCAGGGCCTGGGCCTTGGCGCAGAGAAAAATCAGGTCCTGCTCGCCAAGGCTGGCGGCGTCATCGCTGGCCTCGACGCGCACATGGTGCTGGCCGTCGAGGTCGGACAGGTGGATGCCGTCACGGCGGATAACGCCCAGGGTTTCACCTCGGGCCAGTACCTTGACCTGGTGGCCGCTGACAGCCAGGCGTGCCGCCAGGGTGCAGCCGATGGCACCGGCACCGGCGATGCCGATGCGCAAGGGGGAAGCGTTCATCGTAGCTCCGGATTATTCAAAAGGGCCTTGCCAAGCGGTAATGGCTGTTCAGGGCGATATGATGTTTATGCCTTCCGCACATGCCGCCGATCCCCTGTGTAGGAGCCGGCTTGCTGGCGAAGGCGGCTGAAAGGACGATGCAAGACATGAGGGCCTCTTCGCTGGCAAGCCAGCTCCTACAGCGAAAGCGTCCGACCAGTCGATAAATACATCGACTGACCCACCGCAATCGCCCTGTAGGAGCCGGCTTGCTGGCGAAAGCGGCGGCACATTCAACTGAGATGTTGACTGATAGAACGCCTTCGCTGGCAAGCCAGCTCCTACAGGGGGCGGTGTCGTGTTGAAGTGTCAGGTGGCGAGCATTTCCTGATGCTTGCTGGCCAGGCCCAGGTACGCTTCGATCACCCGTGGATCGTCAGCCAGTTGCCGGGCCGGGCCCTGCATGGCGATCTGCCCGGTTTCCAGCACATAGGCGTAATCGGCCACCCGCAACGCGGCGCGTGCGTTCTGCTCCACCAGCAGGATCGACACCCCTTGCTCGCGCAGGGCGGTGATGATGCGGAAAATCTCCCGGGTAATCAGCGGCGCCAGGCCCAGGCTCGGCTCGTCGAGCATCAGCAACTTGGGCTTGGCCATCAGCGCCCGGCCCACGGCGAGCATCTGCCGTTCACCGCCGGACAACGTCGCCGCCAGTTGCTCGCGACGTTCCCACAGGCGCGGGAACAGTTCATAGACTTCGGCCAGCGTCTCGCTGTAGCGCCGGTCCCCCCGGCGATGGCGTTGAAAGGCGCCGAGCAGCAAATTGTCGGCCACGCTCATGCTGGTGAACAGCTCGCGTTTTTCCGGCACCAGGCCCAGGCCCCGGGAAACCATCACTTCGACTTCCGGCAGGCTTTCCAGGCTGCCGTCGAAATGCACCTGGCCCCGGGAGCCGAGCACGCCCATGATGGCCGACAGCAGGGTGGTCTTGCCGGCGCCATTGGGGCCGATCACCGTCACGATCTGGCCCTTGCCGACCGTCAGGCTGGCGTCGCTCAGCGCTTCGACTTTGCCATAGGCCACGCTCAGGCCCTTGATCTCCAGCACGGCGTCGTCGACCTGGTTGCGCGGCGCGAGGTGCGGTTCCACTTGCATGTTCATCATTCAACTCCTCCCAGATAGGCTTCCAGCACCGCCGGATCCTTCTGTACGTCTTCGGGCAGGCCTTGGGCGATCCGCTG
>NZ_JBEVDL010000013.1:0-4050 GCF_040514055.1 Pseudomonas sp. | reverse complement strand
ACGCGAGCAACGCCGACCCGGTGTGCAGCAAGTCGCCTCAACACGGCGTGATCCTCAAGGCCCGCGAAGAGGCGGAGCACGCGACCCAGACCATTGAACAACTGGCCTTTCGCAATGAACGAAACTCACGCCTGATCGTCAAGGTCGGTTGAATGACATGCTGTCAGCCGAGGATCAGCGTTGCTACCTCAGGGTGACGGCAGGTAGGCCATCGCGCGCGATTCGCCCATCAACAGCGGATGATTGAGCTCCGCACAGGCGCGCAGGTATTCGGCGACCAAGGTGATCCGCTTGAGCTTGCGCAGGTCCTCGCTGTAGTACATCCAGAACTGTCGAGTGACCTCCACCTGGTCCGGCAATACTTCGCACAGGCGCGGGTCGGGACCTGCGAGAAAGCACGGAAGGATGGCCAGCGCGCGCCCCTCCAGCGCCGCATGATACTGGGAGACTACGCTGGTGCTACGCAGGCGGCTTTGCGCGCCGGGCAGCAGATCGTTCAGGTAGAGCAGCTTGAAGCTGAACGCCAGGTCCTCGACATAGGTCACGAAGGGGTGACTCGCCAAGTCCTCGCTATGGGTAATCGGTGGATGATTGGCCAGGTACTCCGGTGTCGCATACAGACGCAAGCGGTAGTCGCATAGGCGCGAGCACACGTAGGGACCGCGCTCGGGACGCTCCAGGGTGATGGCAATGTCCGCCTCGCGTCGTGACAGGTTGACGAAGTGCGGGACCGGCAAAATGTCCACTGAGATATGCGGATAGTGAATGATGAAGTGACTCATCTGCGAGGTGATGAAGCACGAGCCGAAGGCTTCGGTACAGCCGATACGCAGGTGCCCGGCAAGCCCCCCGGTGGTTCCTGAAACCTCCCCACAAGCTGCCAGCAGCGTACTTTCCAGTGTTTCCGCATGACTGATCAGGCGCTGCCCCTCGACAGTCATGACGAAACCCGACGCTCGGGACTTCTCGAAAAGCAGCGCGCCAAGGCTTTGCTCAAGGGCGCGGATGCGCCGCGACACCGTGGTGTAGTCCACCCCCAGGCGGCGTGCTGCGCCACTGGCGGTGCGAGCACGAGCGACCTCGAGAAAGAAACGCATATCGTCCCAATTCACGTGAGTTTGCGTTGTGCGATTTTGCATATTCATCAGGCTTTTCTGCCAATTCTTATTGGAAATTAGCCAACATATACTCGCATTCAGCCTGGTTTGACCAGCATCGTTTCTCCACCGGAAAGGCCCCGATTTCAATCAGGGCTAACGGCCTGAATGCAGGGTAAAAAACCTGTTTTCAAGGCGAAAAATGGCTGTTGCGCGGCAGCGCAATCACTGTCGCATTCGCCCCCGCCGAGGACACATCCGGCGGGCACCCTGTCGGCACCAAACCGGTGCCATGCGTTCCCCTCGCCTCCGGAAGATCGCCAGGGCAGCAACGACTCCAGCAGCATTCAGGTGATGTCCCGCCCAGGGATGTCGCCCGGGTACCCGTACGCCCCTCAAAAGGCCGACATACAACAACAATTAAAAGCGGAGCCTCACTATGACGACTGACCATCCGAACCACGTCCAGACCTGCGCCCGGGTCAGGGCCAATCCTGAATTCCAGCGCCTCAGCCGCCAGCGCTCAGTGCTGGCCTGGTCACTGAGCGGTGCGGTCCTGGCCGTCTATTACAGCTTCATCATGGTAGTGGCCTTCGCACCTGCCTGGCTGCACCTGCCGCTGTACGACGGTAGTCACCTGACCCTCGGCATGCCGGTTGGCGTGGCAATCATCTTGCTGTCCTGGTTGCTCACCGCCGGGTACGTGCACACCGCCAACACCCGTTTCGACGCGCTCAGCGCGCAGATCCTGCAGGAGACCCGCGCATGAAACGCCTACTCCCCCTTCTCGCCCTCAGCCCTTTGCTGGCCAACGCCGACACCATCACCGCGCAGAAGCAGCCGCTCAATGTGCATGCCATCGGCATGTTCTTCGTCTTCGTCCTTGCCACTTTGCTGATCACCTGGTGGGCGTCCCGGCGTACGCGCTCCGCTGCCGATTTCTACAGCGCGGGTGGCGGTATCACGGGTTTCCAGAATGGCCTGGCGATCGCCGGTGACTACATGTCGGCGGCCACTTTGCTGGGCCTCTCGAGCATGGTGTTCGCCCGGGGTTATGACGGCTTCATCTACATCATTGGCTTCTTCGTCGGCTGGCCCATCGTCACCTTCCTGATGGCCGAACGCCTGCGAAACCTGGGCCGCTACACCTTCGCCGACATCGTCTCCTTTCGCCTGGATCAGACGCGCGTACGCAGCTTCGCCGCCCTCGGCTCGCTGACAGTGGTGTGCTGCTACCTCGTGGTTCAGATGGTCGGCGCCGGCCAGTTGATCAAGCTGCTGTTCGGCCTCGACTATCGCACGGCGGTGGTTGTGGTCGGCGTGCTGATGCTGGTCTACGTGATCTTCGGCGGCATGCTCGCCACCACATGGGTGCAAATCACCAAGGCGGTCCTGCTGCTGGCGGGCGGAACGACCCTGATGCTGATGGCCCTGAGCCGCTTCGGCTTCAGCTTCGAGACGCTGTCGGCCCAAGCCGTAGCGGTGCACGCCAGCGGCGTGCAAATCATGGGGCCGGGCACCTTGCTGGCCGACCCGATCAACGCGGTGTCACTGTCCCTTGGCCTGGTCTTCGGCATTGCCGGCCTGCCGCACATCCTGATGCGTTTCTTCACCGTGCCCAATGCCAAGGAGGCGCGAAAATCGGTGCTGTTCGCCACGGTGTTCATCGGCTTTTTCTTCCTCGTGGTGTGCATCCTGGGCTACACCGCCATCGTCATCGTCGGCACAGACCCGCAGTACTACGTCGATGGCAAGCTGGGCGGCGCCATGATCGGTGGCGGCAACATGGTGGCCATGCACCTGGCCAAAGCGGTGGGCGGCAATCTGTTTCTCGGATTCCTCTCCGCCGTCGCCTTCGCCACCATCCTTGCGGTCGTGGCCGGCCTGGCCCTGGCTGGCGCCTCGGCGATTTCCCACGACCTGTATGCCTCGGTACTGAAAAAGGGCAAGGCCGACGAGAAGCAGGAGATGCGCGTGTCGCGTATCGCCACTGTCGGCCTGGGCATTGTCGCGATCTCCCTCGGCATTCTGTTCGAGGGCCAGAACATCGCCTTCCTGGTCGGCCTGACGTTCGGCATCGCCGCCTCTGCAAATTTCCCGGTACTGATCATGGCCATGTACTGGGGTGGCCTGACCACCCGTGGCGCCCTCTACGGCGGCCTGACCGGCCTGGTCAGCGCCCTGGCGCTGGTCATCGGGTCGCCGTCGGTGTGGGTCGGTGTATTGGGTCATGCCCAGGCGATCTTCCCCTACGACCAGCCGGCGCTGTTCTCCATGCCTTTGGCCTTCCTGGTCATCGTGGTGGCGTCCAGGCTGGACCGCAGCGAGCGCGCCGACCGTGAGCGCGCGGCCTATGCCGATCAGTTCGTCCGCGCCCAGACCGGCCTGGGGGCTGCCGTGGCCAGCAGTCACTAACGCTGCAGCATTGCGGGGCACCGGCCCCGAGCGCGAGTCCGCTCCTTTGCTTCGCGCTTTTTTACTCCCGCCCTGCGCTGCCCGGCGCAGGGCACCTTCAACCAGCCTTCCCGCCACCGGCCCCGGCCAGTGCGGGAACGGCTGGCTCATGACAACACTGCTCATAACAACACTGCCCATAACAACACTGCCCATAACAACACTGCCCATAACAACAAGAGACAAGCAATGAAACCTACCCTCTTCACCCTGTTCCTGGCAGGCAGCAGCCTTGCCACCCACGTCCATGCGGATTTCCTGGCAGACAGCAAGGCCAGCCTGGAACTGCGCAACTTTTACTTCAACCGGGATTATCGCCAGGCCAACGCCGCGCAATCGAAACAGGAGGAATGGGCCCAGGGGTTCCTGCTGCGCTATGAGTCAGGCTTTACCGAAGGTCTGGTCGGCGTCGGTTTCGACGCCATCGGTCTGCTCGGCGTCAAACTCGACTCCAGCCCCGATCGCGCCGGTTCCGGCCTGCTCAAACGCCACAGCGACA
>NZ_JBEVDL010000089.1:0-12164 GCF_040514055.1 Pseudomonas sp. | reverse complement strand
GGTTCAGCAGGCCACGTTCGTCGGCGCCGGCCAGAAACGGCTTGTCCAGACGATCGTCCGCCAGACGGAACGGGACGTTCATC
This sequence comes from Pseudomonas sp., assembly GCF_040514055.1. Classification (GTDB taxonomy): domain Bacteria; phylum Pseudomonadota; class Gammaproteobacteria; order Pseudomonadales; family Pseudomonadaceae; genus Aquipseudomonas. Next base: position 12,081 of record NZ_JBEVDL010000089.1, on the reverse strand, counting down.
CACGAGCGGTCGGACTTGTTGATCGGGTTGCTGTACAAGCCGCTGGCGTCGATGAAGTCGTACAGCGTGCGCTGCTTCACTTCATTGAGCTTGCCGATGGCTTCAACGCCACCCTGCTCTTTCAGCCACTCGAACACCAGGCCGGACAGGTACCAGGCCAGGGTTGGCGGAGTGTTGTACATCGAACCGTTATCGGCCGCGACCTTGTAGTTGAGCATGGTCGGGCACAGGGAACGGGCGTGACCCAGCAGGTCTTCGCGAACGATGTTGACGACGATGCCGCTCGGGCCGATGTTTTTCTGGGCGCCGGCGTAGATCATGCCGAAGCGCGAGACATCGATCGGACGCGACAGGATGTCGGAAGACATGTCGGCGACCAGCGGAACGTCACCGGTTTCCGGAACCCAGTTGAATTCCAGACCACCGATGGTTTCGTTCGGTGCGTAGTGAACGTAGGCCGCGTCTTTCGACAGGTTCCATTCGTTCTGACCGGGAATAGCGAAATAGTCGTAAGGCTTGGCGGTGGCGGCGACATTGACGTTACCGTAGCGCGAAGCTTCTTCGATGGCTTTCTGCGACCAGATACCGGTGTCGATATAGTCGGCGGTGCCGCTTTCCGGCAGCAGGTTCAGGGGAATCTGCGCGAATTGCTGGCTGGCGCCACCTTGCAGAAACAGCACTTTATAGTTCGAGGGGATATTCAGCAGATCACGCAGATCCTGCTCGGCCTTGGTGGCGATGGACACGAACTCATCACTGCGATGGCTCATTTCCATGACCGACAGGCCCTTGCCGTGCCAATCAAGGAGTTCACCCTGGGCGCGCGTCAGGACAGCTTCGGGAAGTGCCGCAGGACCGGCACAGAAGTTATAGGCTCTCTTGCTCACATCCAATCTCGCTCTGATTTGGTGGTAGTCACGCAATAAATCACAACATCAATCGACACAGAGTCCCGGCTAAAGCAAAACATCTGTGGGAACGAGCCTGCTCGCAATGGCATCACCGCAGCGCCTCAGACGTATCGCGGCGCCTGCATCGCGACCAGGCTCGCTCCCACAAGGGATCTCCATGGGTGTCGATATTTCATTACGGACAAACAACAAGGGGGCGAATTTTCATCCGCCCCCTGTTTGTCCGCTTACTCTTGCGGTTCTTCGTCAGCGGCGGCGTCGAGCTGCTGGTCTTCGGCAACGTCGTCGATCACGACTTCACCGTCGAACACTGCACCTTCTTCACCCTCTTCACCTTCCAGCTCTTCACCTTCGACTTCCGACGGCTCCTGAACCCGTTCCAGACCGACCAGCGTTTCATCGCTGGCCAGTTTGATCAGGGTCACGCCCTGGGTGTTACGACCCAGGCTGGAAACTTCGTCGACACGGGTACGAACCAAGGTGCCCTGGTCGGAAATCAGCATGATTTCCTCTCCATCGAGCACCTGCACGGCGCCGACCAGCTTGCCATTGCGTTCGTTGCTGACCATGGCGATCACCCCCTGGCCGCCACGTTTGTACTCGGGGAATTCGGCGATCGCGGTGCGTTTGCCATAGCCGCGCTCGGAGGCGGTCAGGATCTGGCTACCTTCTTCCGGGATCAGCATGGAGATCAGCTTCTGCCCCTCGGGCAGCCGCATGCCGCGTACCCCACGGGCAGTACGACCCATGGCCCGCACATCGGTTTCCTTGAAGCGGGTGACTTTGCCACCGTCGGAAAACAGCATGACTTCCCGCGAGCCGTCGGTGATGGCGGCGGAAATCAGGATATCGTCCTCGTCCAGTTCGAGGGCGATCAAGCCGACGCTGCGCGGCCGGCTGAACTGCACCAGCGGGGTCTTCTTCACGGTGCCGTTGGCGGTGGCCATGAAAATGAACGGTGCCTTGCGCTTGTCCTTTTCGGTCGCCACCTCGCCATCGTCCTGCTCGGCGACCAGGGTGTCGGCGTCGAGATCCTCGACCTCGGCCTGTTTGGCGATAGCCGCGATATCCACCGGCAACATCGCCGTGATGTATTCACCCTCGCTCAGCGGCAGCAGGTTGACCAACGGACGGCCGCGCGCGGCGCGGGAGGCTTCGGGAATCTCATAGGTCTTGAGCCAGTACACCTTGCCCTTGCTGGAGAACAGCAACAGCGTGGTGTGACTGTTGGCCACCAGCAGGTGGGCAATGTAGTCCTCGTCCTTGATCCCGGTGGCCGACTTGCCCTTGCCGCCACGGCGCTGGGCCTGGTAGGCGGTCAGGGGCTGGGACTTGGCATAACCGGTGTGGGAAATGGTCACCACCCGGTCTTCCTCGGTGATCAGGTCGCCCAGGGTCAGGTCCAGCCGCGCATCGAGGATCTCGGTGCGGCGTGCGTCGCCGAATTCGGCCTTGACCCCTTCAAGTTCCTCGCGGATGACTTCCATCAGGCGCACGGCGCTGGTGAGGATGCGGATCAGCTCGCCGATCTGCAGCAGGATCTCCTGGTACTCGGCCAGCAGCTTCTCGTGTTCCAGGCCGGTCAGGCGGTGCAGGCGCAGCTCGAGGATGGCCTGAGCCTGCTCCGGCGACAGGAAATACTTGCCCTCGCGCAAGCCGTACTGCTCCGGCAGGTCCTGCGGGCGGCAGGAATCGGCACCGGCGCGCTCGACCATGGCCACCACGGCGCTGGACTCCCAGGCGGTGGCGATCAAGGCGTCCTTGGCCTCGGCCGGGGTCGGCGAGGCCTTGATCAGGGCGATCACCGGGTCGATATTGGACAGCGCGACCGCCTGCCCCTCGAGGATATGCCCGCGTTCGCGGGCCTTGCGCAGCTCGAACACGGTGCGCCGCGTCACCACTTCCCGACGGTGCAGGATAAAGGCTTCGAGCATGTCCTTGAGGTTGAGGATCTTCGGCTGGCCGTCGATCAGGGCGACCACGTTGATGCCGAACACGCTTTGCATCTGGGTCTGGGCATAGAGGTTATTGAGGATGACCTCCGGGACCTCGCCGCGGCGCAGCTCGATGACCACGCGCATGCCGTCCTTGTCGGACTCGTCGCGCAGCTCGGTGATCCCCTCGAGTTTCTTCTCCTTGACCAGCTCGGCGATCTTCTCGATCAGCCGCGCCTTGTTCAACTGGTACGGCAGCTCGGTGACCACGATCTGCTGGCGGCCACCGACCTTGTCGATGTCCTCGATAATGGCCCGCGCGCGGATATGAATGCGCCCGCGACCGGTCCGGTAAGCCTCGATGATGCCGGCACGCCCGTTGATGATGGCCGCGGTCGGAAAGTCCGGCCCCGGGATGAATTCCATCAACTGGTCGATGCTCAGCTCAGGATTGTCGATCAACGCCAGGCAGCCGTTGATCACTTCCGTGAGGTTGTGCGGCGGAATATTGGTCGCCATGCCGACGGCGATACCGCTGGAACCGTTGACCAGCAGGTTCGGGATCTTGGTCGGCATGACCGCCGGGATGATTTCGGTGCCGTCGTAGTTGGGCACCCAGTCGACGGTTTCCTTGTGCAGGTCGGCCAGCAACTCGTGGGCCAACTTGGTCATACGCACTTCGGTATAACGCATGGCGGCCGCGTTATCGCCGTCCACCGAACCGAAGTTACCCTGGCCGTCGACCAGCAGGTAGCGCAGGGAGAAGGGCTGCGCCATACGCACTATGGTGTCGTACACCGCGGTATCACCGTGGGGGTGATACTTACCGATCACGTCACCGACCACACGGGCGGACTTCTTGTACGCCTTGTTCCAGTCGTTGCCCAACTCGCTCATGGCGAACAGCACACGCCGATGCACGGGCTTCAAGCCATCACGCGCATCCGGCAGCGCCCGCCCGACAATCACGCTCATCGCGTAATCGAGGTAAGACTGCTTCAGCTCGTCTTCGATATTGACCGGTAGAATTTCTTTGGCCAGTTCGCCCATGAGAAGCCTGGTTCCTTTTTCTGGTGAAACCCCACCCACATGCACTAAACGGGGCGAAGTCCGCCGCAATGGCCCTAGGCCATTAACGACTCACGACAAATCAACGGGTTATGACGGGGGTCGACGCTAAGCGGAACGACCCGGCCGGCCACCCGTGAAAACCGACGGAGCGTACCACAAACCCAGGTCCGCACCTATCCCCCGGCAGTCACCGCCGCTGCCCGGCAAGCGGCGCAAGCACCTGATTTGCAGAACAATGCAACAACCCGACAGAACTCGACGGAGCCCCTCAATGCAGGCGCTTGCGGCACATCAATTGCGCCATCTTGGCGGCATCCGGGCGCTCGACCACACCCTTCTCGGTGACGATGAAATCGATCAGGTCAGCCGGGGTGATATCGAACACTGGATTGACCGCCGCCACGTCCGCCGCCACCCGCTGCCCGGCCAGCTCCAGCAGTTCGCGCCCGTCGCGCTCCTCGATGACGATGTCATCGCCGCTCTCCAGGGCCATGTCGATGGTCGAACTGGGCGCCACCACCATAAAACGCACCCCATGGTGCATGGCGTTGACGGCCAGCTGATAGGTGCCGATCTTGTTCGCCACGTCGCCATTGGCGGTAATCCGGTCGGCGCCGACTATGACCCAGGTGATGCCCTTGGTTTTCATCAGGTGCGCCGCCGCCGCATCGGCATTCAAACTTACCGGAATGCCTTCGAGCGCCAATTCCCAGGCGGTCAGACGTGCGCCCTGCAACCAGGGCCGGGTTTCGTCGGCATAGACCCGCTCCACCAGGCCTTCCAGGTACGCCGCCCGGATCACCCCCAAGGCCGTACCGAAGCCGCCGGTGGCCAGCGCACCGGTGTTGCAATGGGTCAACAGGGGCTGCGGATTGCCCTGGTGCTGGCGGATCAGATCGACACCCAGCTGGGCCATGGTCAGGTTGGCCTCGCGGTCGCTGTCATGGATGGCCACCGCTTCCGCCTCCAGCACGGCCAGGGGGTCATCGCCCACCTTGAGCCGCTGCAGGCGCTCACGCATGCGGTTCAGCGCCCAGAACAGGTTTACCGCCGTCGGCCGCGAGTCGGCCAACACTTGGAAGTCCGCCTCCAGCGCCGCCTGCCAGTCGCCGCCCGCCGCCAGGCGCGCACGCGCGCCCAGCACCAGCCCATAGGCCGCACTGATACCGATGGCCGGCGCTCCGCGCACCAGCATGCCACGGATCGCCTCGGCCACCGCCGCGGCCGACTCACAGACGCACCACCGCTCCTCGAACGGCAGCAGGCGCTGATCGAGCAGATGCAATACGCCATTACGCCAATCGATGGCCTTCACCTTCTCCGCTGCCAACAAGCGCTCGCGCATGGCCTACCTCGTCCTGTGAAACGAAAAGCCGCGGATTATAGCGAGCCCCCTGCCGAGGCGCTCGGGTATACTTCGGCCTTTGCCACGATACGCCAAGGACGCCCGCCATGCCTGACCAGAATGCCCCGCTCGACCTGCTGCTGCTGCCCACCTGGCTGGTACCGGTGGAGCCGGCTGGCGTCGTCTTGCATGAGCATGGCCTGGGCATCCGGGACGGCCGCATCGCGCTGATCGCGCCGCGCGACGAGGCCTTGCGGCACGCGGCCGTGGAAGTGCGGGAGCTGCCCGGCATGCTGCTCAGCCCCGGCCTGGTCAACGCCCACGGCCATGCGGCCATGACGCTGTTCCGCGGCCTGGCCGACGACCTGCCCCTGATGACCTGGCTGGAACAGCATATCTGGCCGGCCGAGGCCAAGTGGGTGGATGAAGACTTCGTCCGCGATGGCACCGAGCTGGCGATCGCCGAACAGCTCAAGGGCGGTATCACCTGCTTCTCCGACATGTATTTTTTCCCGGAAGTAGTCAGCGAACTGGTGCACAACAGCGGCATCCGCGCGCAGATCACCATTCCGGTGCTGGATTTTCCGATTCCCGGCGCCCGCGATGCCGACGAAGCCCTGCGCAAGGGTGTCGCCTTGTTCGCCGACCTTAAGCACCACCCGCGCATCAAGGTCGCCTTCGGCCCCCACGCGCCCTACACGGTCAACGACGAGAAGCTGGAGAGAATCCGCGTACTGGCCGACGAGCTGGATGCTGGCATCCATATGCACGTGCAGGAGACCGCCTTCGAGGTGCAGCAGTCGCTGGACACTTACGGTGAGCGGCCCCTGGCCCGCCTGTCGCGCCTGGGCCTGCTGGGCCCACGCTTCCAGGCCGTGCACATGACCCAGATCGACGACGATGACCTGGCGCTGCTGGTCGAAAGCAACAGCAGCGTAATCCACTGCCCCGAGTCCAACCTCAAGCTGGCCAGCGGCTTCTGCCCGGTGGAGCGGTTGTGGCTGGCCGGCGTCAATGTGGCCATCGGCACCGACGGCGCAGCCAGCAACAACGACCTGGACCTGCTGGGCGAAACCCGCACCGCGGCCTTGCTGGCCAAGGCCGTGGCCGGCTCGGCAACCGCCCTGGACGTGCACCGCGCCCTGCGCATGGCCACGCTCAACGGGGCCCGCGCCCTGGGCATGGAGGACGAGATCGGCTCCCTGGAAGTCGGCAAGGCTGCCGACCTGGTGGCGTTCGACCTGTCCGGCCTGGCCCAGCAACCCATTTACCACCCCGTCTCGCAACTGGTGTACGCCAGCGGCCGTGATTGCGTACGGCATGTCTGGGTCGGCGGCAAACAGCTGCTGGACCAGGGCCAACTGACCCGCCTGGACGAACAGCGGCTCGGCGCCACCGCCCGCGAATGGGGTGCGCGCATCGCCGGCCAGACCAGCGCCGCCTGCGCCACTCGCTGAACACCGTTTTAGAGGACAGCACCATGAGCAACGTCGACCACGCCGAAATCGCCAAGTTCGAAGCCCTTGCCCACCGCTGGTGGGACCGCGAGAGCGAGTTCAAACCCCTGCACGACATCAATCCGCTGCGCGTCAACTGGATCGACGAACGCGCCGGCCTGGCTGGTAAACAGGTGCTGGACGTCGGTTGTGGTGGCGGCATCCTCAGCGAGGCCATGGCCCAGCGCGGCGCCCAGGTGACCGCCATCGACATGGGCGAAGCGCCCCTGGCCGTGGCCCGCCTGCACCAGCTGGAGTCCGGTGTCTCGGTGGACTATCGGCAGATCACCGCCGAAGACCTGGCCGACGAGATGCCGGAGCGCTTCGACCTGGTCACCTGCCTGGAAATGCTCGAACACGTGCCCGACCCGGCTTCGGTGATCCGTGCCTGCTTCCGCCTGGTCAAACCCGGCGGCCAGGTGTTTTTCTCCACCATCAACCGCAACCCCAAGGCCTACCTGTTCGCCGTGGTGGGGGCCGAGTACCTGCTGCGCCTGCTGCCGCGCGGCACCCATGATTTCCGCAAGTTTATCCGCCCCTCGGAGCTGGGCGCCTGGAGCCGCGCCGCCGGTCTACAGGTACGGGATATCATCGGCCTGACCTACAACCCGCTGACCAAGCACTACAGGCTGGAAGCGGATGTGAGCGTCAATTACATGCTGCAGACCCTGCGCGAGGAGTGACACGCATGCGTCTACAAGCGGTTCTTTTCGACATGGACGGTACCCTGCTGGACACCGCTCCCGACTTCGTCGCAGTGGTCCAGGCCCTGCGTGCAGCCCACGCGTTGCCGCCAGTGGATGAGCAGCGGGTGCGTGATGTGGTCTCCGGCGGCGCCCGGGCCATGGTGCTCGCCGCCTTTGACGTCGACCCCCTCAGCGCCGAGTTCGAAGCCCTGCGCCTGGAGTTTCTGGAGCGCTACCAGAACCACTGCGCGGTCGAGACCCGCCTGTTCGACGGTATGCCGGAACTGCTCGCCGACATCGAGCAGGCGCACCTGATCTGGGGCGTGGTGACCAACAAGCCGCTGCGCTTCGCCGAACCTATCATGCAGCAACTCGGCCTGGCCGAACGCTGCGCGGTATTGATCTGCCCCGACCATGTGACCCGCAGCAAACCCGACCCCGAGCCGCTGATCCTGGCCTGCCAACGCCTGGGCCTGGACCCGGCCAGCGTGCTGTTCGTCGGTGACGACCTGCGCGACATCGAGTCCGGCGCCGCCGCCGGCACCAAGACCGCCGCGGTGACCTTCGGTTATATCCACCCCGACGACAACCCCCGGCACTGGGGCGCGGACGTGGTGGTGGATCATCCACTGGAATTGCGCACGGTGCTCGACCGGGCGTTGTGCGGCTGCTGAAGCCGCAGTGCAACAGCGGCAAGCTGAAAGCCATAAGCGGCAAGCCAAGCCTCGCCAACCTACTACTTTAACTTGCGGCTTGAAGCCTGCCGCTGCAGCGCTCCCAAGGAGTTCCCATGTTCGATTACAGCGCCCGCCCCGACCTGCTCCAGGGTCGTACCATCCTGGTGACCGGTGCCGGCCGCGGCATCGGCGCGGCCGCCGCCAAGACCTATGCCGCCCATGGCGCCACGGTGCTGCTGCTGGGCAAGACCGAAGCCAGCCTGAACCAGGTCTATGACCAGATCGAGGCGGCCGGCCAGCCTAAACCGGTGGTGATCCCCTTCAACCTGGAAACCGCGCTGCCGCACCAGTACGACGAGCTGGCAGCGATGATCGAGAACGAATTCGGCCACCTCGACGGCCTGCTGCACAACGCCTCCATCGTCGGGCCGCGTACCCCGCTGGAACAGCTGTCGGGCGACAATTTCATGCGGGTCATGCAGGTCAATGTAAATGCCATGTTTATGCTGACCAGCACCCTGCTGCCGCTGCTCAAGCTGTCCAGCGACGCCTCGGTGGTGTTTACCTCCAGCAGCGTTGGTCGCAAGGGTCGCGCCTACTGGGGTGGCTACGCGGTCTCGAAATTCGCCACCGAGGGCCTGATGCAGGTGCTGGCCGACGAAGTGGAGGGCATCAGCAGCGTACGGGCCAACAGCATCAACCCCGGGGCCACCCGCACCAGCATGCGCGCCCAGGCCTACCCAGGGGAGAATCCACTGAACAATCCACTGCCCGAAGCCATCATGCCGCTTTACCTCTACCTGATGGGCCCCGACAGCCAGGGCAGCAACGGCCAGGCCTTCGACGCCCAGTGACCCCCTGCCGCTGCGCCGGAAAACCGGCGGCGCGGCGGCACCAGCCACGGCAAATTGCCATTAGCCGGCCAGGCAACCGGCAACAATCTGCCGCCCCCTCCACCAGCTAATCTTTAAGCACCTGATAATAAAGCACTTTTTAAATACATAAGAAGTGGCATGGAAATCGCTATAGGTCTGGTGTCCACGCACCAGAGGTGAAGTCCATGAGCCCGCACAGCCAAACCAATACCATCGATTTCGATGCGGCCAAACTTCAGCGCCTGGGCTTTTCCGCCAATCGCACTCCGTCGCTGCGTCCGGTCAGCCTGGGTCAACTGCGCCAGCAACTGAGCCTGCAGCTGCAGACCAGCCTGGAAGTCGAGCGCATCCTCGGCCTGTTCTTTCGCGAGGTGCAGCGTCTGGTGCCGCTGGATGCCCTGGCCTACCAGCATAGCGCCAGCGATGTACGCCTGGAGCTGGGCGGGCGCGCCAACCACTCCGCCGGCTACCGCCTGAGCCACGAAGGCGAATACCTGGGGGAACTGATTTTCCGCCGCAATCAGCGTTTCGACGACGACGAACTGGGCCAGTTGGAGTCGCTGCTCGCCAGCCTGCTGTTCCCACTGCGCAACGCCCTGCTCTACCGCGCCGCGGTACAGAGCGCGCTGCGCGACCCCTTGACCGGCACCGGCAACCGTATTGCCATGGACCAGGCCCTGCAGCGCGAGATCGACCTGGCCCGGCGCAACCTGCAACCGCTGTCGCTGCTGATGGTGGACATCGATCACTTCAAGCGGATCAACGACAGCTTTGGCCACAGCATGGGCGACGAGGTCCTCAAGGCCGCGGCCAACACGCTGAAAAGCCAGTTGCGTAACGTCGACATGGTGTTCCGCTACGGCGGCGAAGAGTTTCTGATACTGCTGTCCAACACCGGCCGCGAAGCCGCCGCCATGGTCGGCGAGCGCCTGCGCCACGGCATCTTCAACCTGCAATGCCTGGCCCAGGGCAGCGCGATCGAGCTGTCGATCAGCCTGGGGTGCGCCTGCCTGCTACCGGGCGAGTCGGTGGAAAGCCTGCTGCGGCGCGCCGACAGCGCCCTGTACGTGGCCAAGCGCGAAGGCCGCAACCGCCTGACCATGGCAGGCTGAGGAACCTCATCTGCCCGCGCGCCACAGATAACCGGCAGCAAAAAAAAGAGGCTCCCGAAAGAGCCTCTTTTTTATGGCCTGCGCACCGCCTTACTCAGGCTTGCGGCCCCGGCCGAAGCCCGGGCGCTGACCATCACCGGCGGGCGGGCCGCGACGCTTGGCCGGCGCCGGCTTGCCCGCATCACGATCGACCAGCACGATGCCGGGACGACCGGGCTTGCTCGGGCGCTTCTTGTTCACATCCCGCGGCCGTTCGGCCACCGGCGTGCCCTTGCCCTGATCGCCACGCGGGGCGGCTGGGCGTGGCGTGCGCGGTGCACGTTCACCCGATTCGGAACGCGGCGCCGGCCGTGGCGCACGCTCACCGTCCGGACGCGGCGTGCGCACCGGACGCTCGGCGCCTTCACCACGGGGTGCGCGCACCGGGCGGTCGGCACCCTCGGTACGCGGGGTGCGGACCGGCCGCTCGCCCCGCGCCGCGTCGCCGCGCGGCGCATCACTGCGTGGCGCGCTGCGTTGCGGGCGATTGACGGCGTCCGGACGGGTATTGCGTGCTGGACGCTCACCGCCTTCGGCACCGCGCGAGGCACGCTGGGGACGCTCGCCGCCTTCCGAGCGCGGACCCGCCTCGGCCCGTGCAGGCGCATTGTGCGCGGGGCGCAGGGTACGCTCGGGGCGTGCGGCGCGACCGACCGGCTTGGCCGACTTGCGCTGCAGGCGGTCGAGCTTGTCGCGGGTCTTTTCCTTCATCGCCGGCTGCAACACCCGCTCCAGGCCCACTTCGGCGCCGAGGATGTCCACTTCGCCCTGGCTCATCTCGCGCCAGCGGCCCATGGTCAGGTCGGAGGTCAGGAATACCGGGCCGAAGCGCACGCGCTTGAGACGGCTGACCACCACGCCCTGGGATTCCCACAGGCGCCGTACTTCGCGGTTGCGGCCTTCCATCACCACGCAGTGGTACCAGTGGTTGAACCCTTCGCCGCCGGGCGCTTCCTTGATATCGGTGAAGCGCGCCGGACCGTCTTCCAGGACCACGCCGGCCTTGAGCCGTTCGAGCATCTCGTCGTCGACTTCGCCGCGTACCCGCACCGCGTACTCACGGTCCATCTGGTAGGACGGGTGCATCAGGCGGTTGGCCAGCTCGCCGTCGGTGGTGAACATCAGCAGGCCGGTGGTGTTGATGTCCAGGCGACCGATATTGATCCAGCGACCGTCCTTGGGACGCGGCAACCGGTCGAAGACCGTGGGACGGCCTTCCGGGTCGTCACGGGTGCAGATCTCGCCATCGGGCTTGTTGTACATGATCACGCGGCGCACCGATTCGGCGGCCTCTTCACGCTTGATGACCTTGCCATCAATGGTGATTGCATCGTGCAGGTCGACGCGCTGGCCGAGCGTGGCCTCGACGCCGTTGACCTTGATGCGCTTCTGGGTGATCCAGGCTTCGACGTCGCGGCGCGAGCCCACGCCGATACGCGCCAGCACCTTTTGCAGTTTTTCACCTGCTGGGCCGATTTCCTGGCTGTCGTTCTGGTCTTTGTCGTTCATCTTAAGCACCTCCCGGTGGGTCGATTCAGGCGTGGCCTGAAGAGTGTTGAAAGCGGGGCTTTGGCCGAATACATCAGCAAAGGGTCGCGAATCATACGCGCATGGCGCGCGTTGCGCATCAGAGACTAGCTCAATAGTGGGTTGTCACTTGTTTTTCCGCCGACCGGTGGCGCCCAGGGCCAGCAGACGCAGCTCGGCTTCGGCGAGAACGGTGCGCTTGTCGACCTTGTCGAGTTTCTTCCAGGCGCGGATTTCGCGCTTGCTACGGCCACAGCCGATGCAGATGTCGTCGGTGAACTTGCAGATATTGATGCAGGGGTCTTTGGTTGAACTCATGCTTTCTCCCTGACAATGAAGATCAAAATAATGTGGGAGCGGGCTTGCTCGCGAATACGGTGTGTCAGTCAGCACATGTATCAACTGACA
>NZ_JBEVDL010000035.1:0-3793 GCF_040514055.1 Pseudomonas sp. | reverse complement strand
GCTTGATCGGCCTGGACTCGACGTCGGGTATAGCCCGCTACACCTTGGGGGTGCCCGAGCTGGTGGATGGCATCGAGGTGGTACTCGTGGCGGTCGGTTTGTTTGCCGTGGGGGAGGCCTTGTACAGCCTGCTTTATCAGAAAGAAGCAGAGACCGGCCGGCACCGCTTGACCTCGTTGTGGATGACCCGCGCCGACTGGAAGCGCTCGGTGCCCGCCTGGCTGCGGGGCACGCTGATCGGTTTTCCCTTCGGTTCGATCCCGGCCGGTGGTGCCGAGATTCCGACCTTTCTGTCCTATTCGACCGAGCGCAAACTGAGCAAGTACCCGAAAGAATTTGCCGCCAGCAAAGGCGAGGGCGCCATTGAAGGCGTCGCCGGCCCCGAAGCCGCCAACAACGCGAGCGCCACCGGTTCTCTGGTGCCGCTGCTGACACTGGGCATTCCCACCTCCGCCACCGCGGCGATCCTGTTGGCCGCGTTCCAGAACTACAACCTGCAACCGGGACCGATGCTCTTCGAGACCTCGGGGGAGCTGGTCTGGACCCTGGTGGCCTCGCTGTACATCGGTAACGTCATCCTGCTGGTGTTGAACCTGCCGTTGGTGGGCCTCTGGGTGAAACTGCTGCAGATCCCGCGGCCGTACCTGAACGCCGGCATTCTGGTGTTCGCCACCATCGGCGTGTACGGCATGCGCCACTCTTCCTTCGATCTGTTGCTGATGCTGGCGATCGGTTGGGGCGGGGTCCTGATGCGGCGCTTCGACTTCCCCGTCGCCCCCGTGATCGTCGGCATGCTGCTGGGGCCGATGGCTGAAAAGCAACTGCGTAACGCCTTGTCCATCAGCGAGGGGGACTGGACGGTGTTTTTGACGCAACCGATCTCGGCGGCATTCCTGGCGCTGACATTACTGGTGCTGTTGGTGCCTCATCTGCTGCATGCGCGGGGTATCAAGTTGCATGAGGATGATTGAGACGCCTGGGGCCCGGTCAGGCCTTGACCCAGCGTTGACGGCTCCAGCTGCTCAAGGAGTCGACGGCGAATACCAGGATCAGCATGGCCAGAATCACCGTGCTGGCTTGAGCTTCCTGGAACAGGCTGAGGCTGACATAGAGCATTTGTCCCAAGCCCCCGGCGCCGACGAAGCCAAGCACACTGGCCATGCGGATATTGTTCTCCCAGCGGTACAGGATGTAGGCCAACAGCTGTGGCAACAGGTTGGGCAGGGTCCCGTAACAGAACGCCCAAACGGCATTGCCGCCCTGCAGGCGGATGGCTTCGGCGGGTTGCGGCGGGGTATTTTCCAGCGCTTCGGCGAACAGTCGGCCGAGCACGCCGGTGGTGTGCAGGGCTAATGCGAGGGTGCCGGCATTGGGCCCGAGGCCGGCGGCAAGCACCATCAGCGCGGCCCACACCAGTTCCGGCACCGCGCGCAAGGCGTTGAGCACCAGGCGCGACGCGCTCTGCAAGGGCCAGCCAAAGCGCCCGGCCGCGGGCAACGCCAGCAGCAGGCCGAGTACCGCCGCGAGCAGGGTGCCCAGGGCGGACATGGCAATGGTTTCCAGGGCGCCGTGACCGATGGCTTGCAGATGGCCCGCGCTCAGGTCGGGGCTGAGAAAACGCTGGGCATAAGCACCCATCCGGTTCAGGTTGCCGCTGCCGCCGAGCTCGCCGAGGTGGATGCCCAGGTAGATGAACGAAGCGACGACCGCTGCACCGATGCACAGCAGCAGGATCAGGTTCAACAGGCGATTCATGCCAGCCTCCAGCGCAGCAGGCGGCTGAGTTGATCGGCGAGCAGCACCAGCACGAGGAACGTCAGCAACAGACTGGCCACTTCACCGCCGGCGAACATGCGCAACGACAGGTCCATTTGCTGGCCCAGGCCGCCGGCGCCGACAAAGCCCATCACCACCGAAGCGCGGATGGCGCATTCCCAGCGGTACACCGTGTATGACAGCAGCTCTGCGGCGACATTGGGCAGGATCCCGTAGGCAAAGGCCGCAAGCCGACCGCTGCCGGCCTGCAGCAGCGCGTGGGCCGGGCGCTGGTCGACCGACTCGAAAATCTCCGCATAGACCTTGCCCAACATGCCGCTGTAGGTAATGGCAATGGCCAGCACCCCGGCCGTCGGACCGAGGCCGACGGCACGCACGAACAGCAGGGCCCAGACGATTTCCGGCACGCTGCGCAGGAAGATCAGCAAGCCGCGAACCGGCCAGCGCAGCAGTCGGCCCCAGAAACCCGGATGGCCGGCACGGGAGGCAGCGGACAGCGACAGGGCGCGACTGGCCAGCAGGCTGGCGGGGATGGCCAACAGCAACGCCAAAGCCATGCCGGCCGTGGCGATGGCCAGGGTCTGCAGGGTGGCTTGCAACAACAGCTCGATGAACGCCTCGTCATGGGCGGGTGGCCAGAAGGCTGACACGAACTTGCCGATCTCGCTCTGGCTGTCACTGGCGACCAGTACGCTCAGGTCCAACTCGCTGAAGTGGATGCCCGGCCACAGCAGGAGCAGGGCCAGCAGCGTGATCAGCAAGCGGGGGCGGGTGGCGGGATCTCGGGTATCGCGTGTCAGCATCGGGGAATCTGCACAACCAAGGGTGCGGTCGGAACTGGTGAGGACTGCAGCTGCTCATTGGCGTAGAGCTTGTCGAGCAGCTCGCGGTCGACGGCGCCGGCGGGCAGGTCGAACAGGATCTGTCCGTCACGCAAGCCGATGATCCGCGAAAAGTGCGCCAGCGCCAGCTCTACCGCATGCAGGCTGGCGACCAGGGTGACATTGTGTTCCCGGGCATGGCGGCACAGCACCGACAGCGTGTGCTCGGCCAACACCGGGTCCATGGCCGATACCGGCTCATCGGCCAGCAACACCTCGGGCGCTTGATACAGCACCCGGGCGATGCCCACGCGCTGCAGCTGGCCACCGGACAGTTGCTGGCATTGCGCGAACAGCTTGTCGCCCAGGTCGAGCCTGGCCAATGCTGCGCGTGCGCCCGGAATGTCCAGTGGATGCAGCAGGTTCAGCAGGCTCTTGCCCAGGCCCCACTGGCCCAGCTTGCCGGCCAGGACCGCGGTGACCACGCGCTGGCGCGGCGGCAGCGGTGGCGCTTGATGGATCAGTCCGATGCGCGCGCGTAAACGCTGGCGCTGACGGGCAGACAACTGCCAGGCGCGCTCGCCGAGTACCTGTAACTCGCCGCTGCCAGGGCGCAGGGCGGTGGCCAGCAGGTTGAGCAGGCTCGACTTGCCCGCCCCGGACGGGCCGATGATGGCGACCTGTTCCCGTGCTGCGATGTGCAGGTCCACGCCCTGCAGCGCCTGGACGCCGTTGGCGTGGGTAAGACTGACCTGGGTCAGGTGCAAGGTCATTTGAGCAGGTCGGCGGCGCGAGCGGCTTCTTCGATGCCCTTATAGTTTTCCGGGTTGGTTTCGATGAACCGGCTGGCGGCCTGCAGATCGAGGATCTCCTTGTCTTTGGGCTTCGCCGGATCGAGCGCCAGGAAGGCCGCCTTGATCTTCGCCGCCAGCGCCGGGTCGAGGGTCCCGCGCACCGTCCAGTTGTAGTCGAAGTAGGCCGGGGTGGTGGCAAACACTTTGACCTTGTTGGTGTCGACCTTGCCGGCGGCGACCAGTTTTTCCCAGACGCTGGCGTTCAGGACGCCGGCGTCCACCTTGCCGGCCTGGACCCAGGCGACGGTGGCGTCATGGGCACCGGAGTAGCCCACTCGACTGAAAAAGGTTTCCGGCTTGATGCCGTCCTTGAGCATGAAAAAGCGCGGCATGAGGCTGCCT
>NZ_JBEVDL010000093.1:0-13962 GCF_040514055.1 Pseudomonas sp. | reverse complement strand
GATCGAACCCAGGTTGCAGACGACGATTTCATCGCTGCTGGTGTTGAGGGTGATCTCGGTGCACAGGTTCGAGCTGTGGACGACGCCGACGTGCTGCTGCGGCGAACGGATGTTGCATGGATCCTTGAACGTGATCCATGGGTGGCCCGTTTCGAACAGCATCGACAGCATCTTGCGCCACAGGTCCAGCGCCTGGATTTTCTTGAACACGCGCATGTCGCCAGCGGCAGCCTTGGCTTCGTAGCCGAGGTAGGCCGCTTCGAAGGCCTTGCCGACTTTATCGTGCAGGTCCGGCGCTTCGGATGGCGAGAACAGCGTCCATTCGCCCTTTTCCATCACGCGCTTCATGAACATGTCCGGAATCCAGTTGGCCGTGTTCATGTCGTGGGTGCGGCGGCGATCGTCGCCCGTGTTCTTGCGCAGGTCGAGGAATTCCTCGATGTCCATGTGCCACGTTTCCAGGTAGGCGCAGACCGCGCCCTTGCGCTTGCCGCCCTGGTTCACGGCCACGGCCGTGTCGTTGACCACTTTCAGGAAGGGGACGACGCCCTGCGACTTGCCGTTGGTGCCTTTGATGCGCGAACCGAGCGCACGCACCGGGGTCCAGTCGTTACCCAGGCCGCCGGCAAACTTGGCCAGCAGCGCGTTGTCTTTAATAGCGTCGTAGATGCCTTCGAGGTCGTCCGACACGGTGGTCAGATAGCACGAGGACAGCTGCGAGCGCAGGGTGCCGGAGTTGAACAGGGTGGGAGTCGAGCTCATGAAATCAAAGCTCGACAGCAGGTTGTAGAACTCGATGGCGCGTGCTTCGCGGTTTTCTTGTGGTGGGTGCGGCGGCGGTCGTCGCCGGTGTTCTTGCGCTGGTCGAGGAATTCCTCGACGTCCAGGTGCCAGGTTTCCAGGTAGGCGCAGACCGCGCCCTTGCGCTTGCCGCCCTGGTTGACCGCCACGGCGGTGTCGTTGACCACCTTGAGGAACGGCACCACGCCCTGGGACTTGCCGTTGGTGCCCTTGATATAGGCACCCAGGGCGCGCACCGGGGTCCAGTCGTTGCCCAGGCCGCCGGCGAATTTGGACAGCATGGCGTTGTCGTGAATGGCGTTGTAGATGCCCGACAGGTCGTCCGGCACCGTGGTCAGGTAGCAGCTCGACAACTGCGGACGCAGGGTGCCGGCGTTGAACAGGGTCGGCGTCGAGGCCATGTAGTCGAAGGACGACAACAGGTTGTAGAACTCGATGGCGCGCGCTTCGCGGTTTTTCTCTTCGATCGCCAGGCCCATGGCCACGCGCATAAAGAACACCTGGGGCAGCTCGAAGCGGATACCGTCCTTGTGGATAAAGTAACGGTCGTAGAGGGTCTGCAGGCCCAGGTAGGTGAACTGCTGGTCGCGCTCGTGGTTGATCGCGCGGCCGAGTTTTTCCAGGTCGAAGCTGGCCAGCTCCGGGTTCAGCAGCTCGAACTCGATGCCCTTGGCGATATAGGCCGGCAGGGCCTTGGCGTAGAGGTCGGCCATCTCGTGGTGGGTGGCGCTGGTGGCGACACCGAGGAAACCCAGGCCTTCGGCGCGCAGAGTGTCCATCAACAGGCGGGCGGTGACGTAGGAGTAGTTCGGCTCGCGCTCGACCAGGGTGCGGGCGGTCATCACCAGGGCGGTGTTGACGTCGCTCTGGGCCACGCCGTCGTAGAGGTTCTTCAGGGTTTCTTTCTGGATCAGCGCGCCGTCGACTTCGGCCAGGCCTTCACAGGCTTCGTTGACGATGGTGTTCAGGCGGCCCAGGTCCAGCGGCGCCAGGCTGCCGTCGGTGTGGGTCACGCGGATGCTCGGGTGCGGCTGGGCCGGCTCGTTGCTGCCACGGGTGGCGCGTTCCTTGGCCCGCGAGTCGCGGTAGATCACGTAATCGCGGGCGACTTTCTGCTCGCCGGCGCGCATCAGGGCCAGTTCGACCTGGTCCTGGATCTCTTCGATATGAATGGTGCCACCGGACGGCATACGCCGCTTGAAGGTGGCGCTGACCTGTTCGGTCAGGCGCGCGACGGTGTCATGGATACGCGACGAAGCGGCAGCGGTGCCGCCTTCCACTGCGAGGAACGCCTTGGTGATGGCTACGGTGATCTTGTCATCGGTGTAAGGCACCACGGTGCCGTTCCGTTTGATCACGCGCAGCTGGCCCGGTGCGGTGGCGGCCAGGTCCTGGGTCGAATCCTGGTCCTGCCGTGCCTGGGCCTGCGGGTTCTCGCGGGTGGTGTCGGTCTGCATGAAGCTCTCCGTGGTCTCTATATTTTGTTGGACACCTGGGGGCGTCGCCGTTCCGTTCGAGATGCCGCGGGCTCGCCTGTGGGCGCTGCCGGGAGGGGCTCGGGTGACATCGGGAAAGGCTACGACTCAAGTGATTCCGGGTGTAAAAACAGGTAAAAAACGGGTTCATGGCCCTAGGGCCCTACCACAATACCTAGTGGGCGCACACCGGGGTGTGTCGCACCAGAATCTACCCTCGGGACGCCACAGCGGGCCTGAGGTTGGGACGGGCCGCATGGGCGATCCGTCAAGTGAAAAATTGCACTGGGAAAACCGAAAACGGCTTGCCGGACGGGCTTGGCCTATGCTTTCGATTTTCTTGAACGCTTGGGCAAAAACCCAACATGTAGATGTTTTTTGATCTGGGGGCACAAGATAGTGCGACGACCGGGTCAATGCAAGGCGAGCTGGGCAGGCTGCCTGTGGATAACCCTGTGGGTTAACCCTGAGTAACTTTGGCCAGCCCGCGTGGCTGCTGGGCTTCGCTCGGATGGACCATTCGTCGTGAGTTTTTGCCCTTTGACAGGGTCGTACAAAGATGCTGAGAACTTCGCAAGACAACACTACATCTTGTGTTTTGTAACCGGCGTTGGCATGCGCTGTGCAGAAGCCCGGCCGTTGCTACAATGCGCATCCATTACGCAGTCGCCGCGATGGTTTTAAGGGGACAGAAGTGGAACACGAAGCCTGGCACATCCTGATCGTCGAGGACGACCTGCGCCTGGCCGAGCTGACTCGGGATTACCTCGAGGGCAACGGCCTGCGCGTGGCGATCGAGGCCGATGGCGCCCGCGCTGCGGCGCGCATCATCAAGGAGCAGCCGGCGCTGGTGGTGCTCGACCTGATGTTGCCGGGCGAAGACGGTCTGGCCATTTGCCGCAAGGTCCGCGGCGCCTACGACGGGCCGATCCTGATGCTGACCGCGCGCACGGACGACATGGACCAGGTCCTGGGCCTGGAGATGGGCGCCGACGACTATGTCTGCAAGCCGGTGCGTCCCCGTGTGCTGCTGGCCCGTATCCGGGCCCTGTTGCGGCGCAGCGAGGGGCCGGAGTCGAGTGCCGCGCCGGCGCAGCGGCGCCTGGAATTCGGCGCCCTGGTGGTCGACAGCGCCATGCGCGAGGCCTGGCTGCGCGAGCAGAGCATCGAGCTGACCAGCGCCGAATTCGATCTGCTGTGGCTACTGGCCGCCAACGCCGGGCGGATTCTGTCCCGGGAAGAGATTTTCACCGCCCTGCGCGGCATCGAGTACGACGGCCAGGACCGCTCCATCGATGTGCGCATCTCGCGCATCCGCCCCAAGATAGGCGACGACCCAGTGCATCCGCGGCTGATCAAGACGGTGCGCAGCAAGGGCTATCTGTTCGTCCGGGAAGCAGCGGAGGGGCTAAAGTGAGGCGCCAGGCCGATGTTTCCCATCTTTGAAACGGCGCGTTTCCGCTTGCGGGAAATCCAGCAGGCGGATATCGAGGTCGTCTACCTGGCGCTCTCCGATCCGCGGGTGATCGCGCACTACGGGGTGTCCTGTGACTCCCTGGAAGCCACGCAGCTGCAGATGGACTGGTTCCGCGAACTGCACGAACAGCAGGAAGGGCTCTGGTGGGGCATCTGCCGCCCCGAGGCGCCGCACAGCCTGCTGGGCGCCTGCGGCTTCAACGACTGGGAGCGGGCCCACCGGCGCGTCGAACTGGGCTATTGGCTGCTGCCGGACCACTGGGGTCAGGGCATCATCGCCGAGTGCCTGGTGCCGGTCATCGTCCATGCCTTCACTCGCATGGCGGTGCACCGGGTTGAGGCGGTGGTCGAGCCGGACAACCGGGCCAGCGCGCGGGTGCTGGAAAAACTCGGTTTCGTCCACGAGGGCACCCGGCGCGACTGTGAATTCAAGGCTGGGGGGTTTCTCAGCCTGGAGTGTTATGGCTTGCTCAGCACGGACTGGCGGCGTTGAACTCGATCTTCCTGCGCATCTACGGCGGCATGCTGGGGGTGCTGGTGCTGGTGGCGCTGCTCGGTGCCGGCGCGCTGCACCTGGCCAACCAGGTGCGGGCCGACGACTACCGCGAGCGCCTGGCCAGCGGCACCTTTCGCCTGATGGGCGACAACCTGCAGCCGATGACCGCGCTGGAGCGACGCCGGACCCTGGCGCTGTGGAACCGCTTGCTGGGCGTGCCGCTGGCGGTGCGCCAGTTGGCCGACGACGAGCTGGACGGCGGCGAGCGTGCGCGCCTGGAGCGTGGCCAGGTGCTGGTGATCAAGACCGGCTCGCATTCGGCCAAGGTGTTTAGCCGGGTCAGCGTGGCCGAGCAGACGGTGCTGGTCGCCGAGGTCCAGCAGGTCAGCGAACAGCTGGCGCGGGCCACCGTCTACCTGCTGATCGACGAACTGGTGCGTTATCCGGTGGACGAGCAGCCCCAGCGTCTGGCCGCCTTGAAGGAGAGCAAGCAGTTTGGCTTCGACCTGCATCTGGTGACCCTGGCCCAGGCCAACCTCGACGCCGATCAGCAGCGGCGCATCAGCGAAAGCGACACCGTGATGGCGTTGGGCAGGGGCGGCGACTCCATCCATGTATTCACCGGTATCAGCAACACCCCCTGGGTGCTCGAGCTCGGTCCGCTGTACCCGATGAACGATTACCCGCCGCAACTGCTGGTGCTGATCGCCATGCTCGGCCTGAGCCTGATCGCCCTGACCGTCTACCTGCTGGTGCGCCAGCTGGAGCGACGGTTGCGGGGCCTGGAGGGCGCCGCCACGCGCATCGCCCGGGGCAGCCTGGAGACCCGGGTGCCGGCCGGCGGCGCCGATTCGGTGGGGCGCCTGGCGGCGGCGTTCAATGGCATGGCGGAAACCCTGCAGCGCTCGCTGGCGATTCAGCGCGAGATGGTGCGGGCGGTGTCCCACGAGCTGCGCACCCCGGTGGCGCGACTGCGTTTCGGCCTGGAAATGATCGGCACCGCCTCCACGCCCGAGGCGCGGCACAAGTACCTGGAAGGGATGGACAACGATATCCAGGACCTCGACAAACTGGTGGACGAGATGCTCACCTACGCGCGCCTGGAGCAGGGTGCGCCGCCGCTGAGTTTCCAGGCCGTCGACCTGGCGGCCTTGCTCGATCAGGTGATGGCCGAGCTGGCGCCGCTGCGCCCGGCGGTGGTGGTCGAGCGTGCGCCGTTCCATGCCCGCGAGGGGGTCGGTGCCTGGGTCGAGGGCGAGCCCCGTTACCTGCACCGCGCCTTGCAGAACCTGCTGACCAATGCCATGCGCCATGCCGAGTCACGGGTTCGCCTGAGTTTTCAGATCGGCCAGGAGCGCTGCCGGGTGGATGTCGAGGACGACGGTCCGGGCGTGCCGCAGGAGCAGTGGGAGCGCATCTTCACCCCCTTCCTGCGCCTGGACGACAGCCGCACCCGCGCCTCGGGCGGCCACGGCCTGGGGTTGTCGATCGTGCGGCGGATCATCCACTGGCACGGCGGCCGCGCGCAGATCAGCCGCAGCGAAAGCCTGGGCGGCGCCCAGTTCAGCCTGGTCTGGCCACGCAGCCAGGGCTGAGCCGCGGCAGTACAAACTCGGCACCGCGATCCAGGGTGGTCGCGGCGCGCTGTCCAGCCATCGCCCGCCCCCGTTGGCCAGGTGGTGGCGTACGGCCTTCGGCGAGCGGTAGGGTGGCTAACCTTGCCTTATCCACCGCAATCGTAGGTGCAGTCTTGCGGCTCGATGGGCAAGCGCCGGGAACCGCAGCGCAACTGCGCACCCGCCCTACCTGAGCGCTATCGAATCGCTTTTCGTAGGGTGGGTGAGTGGCGCCAGTGCGTTAACCGACCAGGCCACGACGGGGTTACCGCGCCGCATCACCCACGCGGATCGCGTTCGGGTTAGGCGCCCCCCAAAACACATCCTTCATTCGCCCTTGACCTCGATCCGTCGACCCTGGTGCCGTTCGCTTTTCGGCAATTCGATGCGCAGCACGCCGTTGCGGTATTCGGCCTTGGCCTGGTCGGCCTTCACCGCCCGGGGCAGGGCGATGCTGCGGTGGAAGCTGCCGTAGGCGCATTGGCGTATCCGATAGTGGCCGTCGCTGGCCTGTTCATCGAGGCGTTTTTCGCCGCGCACGATCAGGTTGTCATCGCGCACCTCCAGGTCCAGCTGGTCCTTGTCCAGCCCGGGGATCTCCAGGCGCACTACCAGTTTGCTGTCGTCCTCGTAGAGGTCCCCGGCCAGCAGGGCCCAGCCGGCCGAGGGGAACTGCCATTCGCTCAACGAAGTGGTTTTCTGGGGCGGGCTGTCGGCCTTGGGCCCGCCCTCGGCGACCCCTTTGTCGGCGCCCGGCCGCCCGGCCGGAGTGAAGCGGGTCAAGGCGCCGCTGGCCTGCTCGCGCAGGTGTCGCCAGCCCTCGCCAACCGTCCGCAGGGTGCCCTCCAGGCCCTGTTTCAAATCGCGCAGTGAGTTCATAAAACCTCCTTATCAGGCGGTCGCCGTGCCAGGGCGGGCTGCGAAGGTCGGGCCCCCTCCAAGGGCCCGGTCGTCGCTCGTTCAAACCACTTTGATTTCGATGCGCCGCGGTTGGGCATGGGCGTGTTTGGGAATGCGCAACTGCAATACGCCGTGGTGCAACTGGGCGTCTATATTGCCGGTGTCCAGCTCGGAACTCAGGCTGAAGGTCCGGCTGTAGCGCGGCGCCCGTACTTCGGCATAGATCGCTTCGATCTGCTCGGGCGTCTCGGTACTGATTTCACCCTCGATCTGCAGCAGGTCGTTCTCGATCCGCAATTCCAGCTTCTCTTTCGAGACGCCCGGCAGATCGGCCAACAGCAAGATACTGTCTTCGTTCTCGAACACGTCGACCCACGGCATCAGGCTGAGGCTGTTTTCTCGCGTCCGTCGCTCGGTGCGGTTCATCGCGTGGCGGTGTTGCCCCTGTTGGTCGCTGCGTAGGCCTTGCTCGCGTTGGCCGCTCTGCATACCTTGGCCGCCTTGCAGGCCTGCTCGACCCTGCTCCTGCTGGCCGCCGCTGCTTTGATCAGCGCCCTGCAGCTCAGGGCTGCCTGTACCGCTCGGTGTACCCTGGTGCTGCGCTTGACTGCCTGACGTACCGAGGTTGTCTGCATTGCCGGATTTTTCGCTCATGATGCTGCTCTCCCTGATCCGTGCGGATCACTGGCGACCCTGGCCGCCTTGGCCGCCTCCTTGGGAGCCTGAGCCGGTTTGACCCGACTGACCGCTGCCTTGGCCGCCCTGGGTACCTTGGCCGTCGGGGTCGCGCTGACCGCCTTGACCGCCCTGGCTACCGCCCTGGGAGCCTTGGCCGGATTGACCCATCTGACTGCTGCCTTGACCGCCCTGGGTACCTTGACCGCCAGGGTCGCGCTGACCGCCCTGGGAGCCTTGACCGCCCTGGGAGCCTTGACCGCTCTGGCTGCCGCCTTGACCGCCTTGACCGCCCTGGGAGCCTTGACCGCCGGAGTCGCGCTGACCGCCTTGACCGCTCTGGCTGCCGCCTGGCACGCCTTGTCCGGCCTGGCTGCCTTGCCCGCTTTGTCCACTGCGGCTGTCTTGGTTGCTGGATTTGTCGCTCATGGTGCTGTCCTCTTTGCTTGGGTTGGGTCACTGAATGCTGATGCGTTTGGGTTGCATGGCCTGCTGACGGGCCACGCGGATATGCAGCACGCCGTCCTGGTAATGGGCCTCCACCTGGTTCGGGTCCGCGTCCTCGGTCAGGCTCACCGTGCGCTTGAAGCGTCCGGTAAAGCGCTCGTTGGCATACACCGAGAGGCGTTCGCCCCCGGTATCTGGACGGGCACTGCTGCGCTCGCCGCTGATCGACAACAGTCCGCGGTCCAGGTGCACCTCCAGAGAGGCCGGGTCGATCCCGGGGGCGAAGGCATAGACCTCGATCGCCTCGGGTGTGCTGCCGAGATTGATGGCCGGAAAGGTGCCGCTGGCCACGGCGCGGATGCTGCCGGGACGCCCGACATTGGCGAAGGCTTGCTGCAGCTCGCGCTGCATGCGATCGAACTCCAGAAATGGATCGCTGGGTAGATTTAGCAGGGACTCGAACATGACGAAGCTCCTTGGTGCTCTGCGCAATTTCCAGACCCGCGGCTGAGGGGTAGACGTTTTTGGCCATGGGCCTGGTAATCAGCAGATATATCCCGTGGCGATTGAGTTCATGCCGGCTTTAAGAACGTCTGTGTCCAAGTCGGAGCGCGGTTAGATGCGAAAAAAATAAACTGCGGCGGGTTGCCCTTGGCTGATTGCGCGCAGTGACCGCTGGGCAAGCAGCCGTGCAGCCAGGTGTATAAAAGCTTGTATTGAGAACTATTATCATTAATATAGCGGGCCTGCGGGTTCGCCAGCGGTCAATCGATCGGCTGCGCCAAGCGCCAAGGGGTAAATGCCGGCCTTTCGTCCGGCTCGACTGGAAGTCCGACCATGAAGTTGCTTCGCCTGTTGTTCCAAGACCATCGTGGCCCGCTGCTGGGCGTAATGCTGCTGAGCCTGTGCAGCGCATTGCTGAGCGTCGGCGTGATCGCCTTCGTCAACCTGCGGCTGATCGCCGGCAGCGCCGAACTGGGCCTGGCCCTGGCGCAGTTCGGTGGCCTGCTGCTGGCGCTGTTGCTCTGTGCCGGTTCGGCGCAGATCTCCCTGCACGTGCTCGGCCATCGCTTCGTTTACCGCCTGCGCCGTTCCCTGGTCAAGCGGGTGCTGGACACCGATATCGAGCGCCTGGAGCAGCTCGGCGGGGCGCGCATCCTGGCCAGCCTGTCGAGCGATATCCGCAATATCACCATCGCCTTCGTCTACCTGCCGGAGCTGGTCTACGGCCTGATCCTCAGCCTGGCGGCCTTCGCTTACCTGGCCTGGCTGTCGCCCGCCCTGTTCGGCATGACCCTGGCCTGGTTGAGCCTGACCCTGGCGGTCGGCTGGTTGCTGATGGGCCGGGTCAATCGGCATATCCGCCTGCTGCGCGAGGCCGAGGATCGCCTCTATCAGGACTACCAGGGGGTGATCGACGGGCGCAAGGAACTGGCGCTGAACCGCGACCGTGCCCGTCACCTCTACGAGGAAGAATTCGACAGCAATGCTCGGGCCTACCGCGACCACGTGACCCGCGCCGACATCTTCAACGGCCTGGCGGGTAACTGGGCCAATATCATGGTGCTGGGCACCATCGGCCTGGTCTTCTACCTGGCCAATGGCATGGGCTGGGCCAGCGCGGCGGTCGCCGCCACCTTCGCCCTGACCGTGTTGTTCCTGCGCACGCCGATGGTCGCCGCGGTGGCCGCGGTGCCCAGCCTGATGGCGGCACGGGTGGCCCTGGAAAAACTCGAAGGCCTCGAGCTGGTGCCGTTCCGTGCCGACTTCAGCAGCCCGCCGACCCTCGGCGCGGACTGGCAAACCCTGCAACTGCAGGGCGTGCAATACCGCTACCCAGCCGCGGATGCCGGCGAGACCGGGTTCGACGTCGGGCCACTGGACCTGACCCTGCGCCGTGGCGAACTGGTGTTCGTGGTCGGCGGCAATGGCAGCGGCAAGTCCACCCTGGCGCGTTTGCTCACCGGCCTGTATCGCCCGGATGCCGGCCAGATCGTCGTCGGCGAGCAGACCCTGGGCGCCGAAGAGTGGCCGGCTTATCGCCAGCTGTTCGCCAGTGTCTTCACCGATTTTCACCTGTTCGCCCGCCTGCTCGGCCCCCAGGGCCGTGAAGTGGAGGAGGGCGGCATCGCTGCCTGGCTGGCCCGGCTGCATATGGGGCACAAGGCCCGTTTCGCTGGCGGACGGTTGCTCGACACCCGCTTCTCCCAGGGCCAGCGCAAGCGCCTGGCGCTGCTGCTGGCGCTGCTGGAAGAGCGCGACATCCTGGTGCTGGACGAGTGGGCAGCCGACCAGGACCCGCTGTTCCGTCAGCTGTTCTACCGCGAGTTGTTGCCGCAATTGAAGGCGGCCGGCAAGACCGTGGTGGCGATCACCCATGACGACCATTACTTCGACCAGGCCGACCGTCTGCTGAAAATGGACGGTGGCCAACTGATCGAGCTGACCGGTGAGCTGCGCCAGCGCGCCAGTGCCGATGCCCTGCGCGAGATCGGCGGCCCGGCACGCCAGCGGCACGCCGAAGGCGTGTAAGGCCCACGTGGACAGTTGACGGCGCTGGAACAACCCGGCGCGGGTGACCTCGTCACGTCTGCCGCCACGACTGAAATATAAATTATTCGTACTTTGTTTAAGGTAACCGACTGGAGTCGGTGTCCCCGAGCGATTCAACTTTCCAAGGAGTTCTTTATGAGTTTCGACAGCCCTGATACCCGTTTCCTGGTCCTGGTCAACGCCGAGCTGCAGTACTCCCTGTGGCCGGACTACAAGCCGGTGCCGCTGGGCTGGAAGGACACCGGTGTCGCCGGCGACAAGGCCAGTTGCCTGGCGCATATCAGCGAGGTCTGGACCGACATGCGGCCGCTCAGCCTGCGCGAAGCCGTCGGCGCCTGATGCAACTGTTCTGCCTGGCCCATGCCGGCGCCAGCGCCATGCCCTATGCCCGCTGGCGGCGGCGCCTGCCGCGTTGGCTGGAGATCTGCCCGCTGGAGCTGCCGGGCCGTGGTGCTCGGGCGGGCGAGGCGTTGCTGGAGGATTTCGAGGCGGTGTTGGCCGACCTGCAGCGGGCCTGGCAACGCGAGCATGCGGGGCCGTACCTGATTTGGGGGCATAGCCTGGGCGCCTTGCTCGGTTTCGAGCTGGCCCATCGGCTGATCGCCACCGGTCACCCGGCGCCCCTGGCCTTGTTCGCCTCGGCCTCGCGGGCGCCGTCACGTCGCGCCCTGGCGCCGCGCCTGGCCAATGGCAGCGAGGCCGAACTGCTGGCGGCCCTGGACGGTTTTGCCCGTTTGCCCCGCGAGCTGCTGGCCGACCCGCTGTTTCGCGGCGAATGCCTGCCGGTGTTGCGCGGTGATTTTGCCCTGGCCGAGCGTTATCACTACCGCCGCCGCGCGCCGCTGCCCTGCGCGGTGCATGTGCTGGGCGGCCGCCAGGACCAGCTGAGCGAAGAAGACCTGCGCACCTGGCGCCGGGAGACCCGTGCCGCCTTCAGCCTGCACTGGCTGGAGGGCGATCACTTCTACCTGCGCGCCCAGGAAAGCGAATTGCTGCAACTGATCGAATTTCATGCCTCGCGCCTGCTGCGCGACGAGGCCGCATACGCGCCGTTGGGCGCCTAGCCGACTGTTTTGTTCGAGGTTATCGATGAACGCCCCAATCGCCGTTCCTTCCCCTGCGGACCTGTCCGGCACCGGGCTGGTGTGGACGCCCTTGTCCTCCGCTCAGCAGCGCCTGTGGTTTTTCAGCCGTCTGGAGGCTGACAGTCGGGCCTACAACATCGGCGGCCTGTTGCGGTTCGACGGCCCATTGCACGAGGACGTGCTGCAAGCCGCCCTCGATCAGGTGCTGGCGCGTCACCCGGCCCTGCGCACGGTGTTTGTCGAGCGCGAAGGCCAGCCGCTGCAGGCTGTGCTGCCGCCCATGCCGTTGGCGCTGGAGCGGCTGGACTTTCCGGCGGGGGACGAGGCGCTGCGCGAAGCGGCGCGGGCCTTCGTGGCGCGGCCCTATGACCTGACCCGCGGGCCGGTGCTGCGGATCGGCTTGTACCGGTTGGGGGAAAACCGCCATGGGCTGGTGGTGGCCATGCACCATATCGTGTCCGATGCCTGGTCGGTGCGGGTGCTGCTGGAGGAGATGGCCGAGTTCTACCGCGCCGCCCAGCAGGGGCGCGCGCCCTTTATGACCGCCTTGCCGCTGACCTACCCCGAGTACGCCCTGCAGCAGCGCGACTGGTTGGCCGGCGACGAGGGCGCAAAACAGCTGGCCTACTGGCGCAGCCAACTCAGCGAACCGCTGCCGCCGCTGGCGCTGCCGGCCGATTTCGCCCGCGAGGGCCAGGCCGCTCAGCGCGCCGCCTACCGTTTGCTACCGCTCGATGCGGAGCTGGTGGGCGGACTCAAGGCCCTGGCCAAAAGCTGTGGCGTGACCATCTTCGGCGTCTTGCTGGCGGCACTGCAATTGCAGCTGGCACGCCTGTCCGGCCAGCCGGAAGTGCGCATCGGCGTACCGGTGGCCAACCGCGCCCGCGGCCATGAACGACTGGTGGGCTTTTTCGTCAACACCCTGGTGCTGGGCGGACGTCCACGACCCCAGGAGTCGGTCCGCGACTGGCTGGCCCGGGTCGGTGCCGGCGTGCGCGACGGCCAGGCCCACCAGGCATTGCCGTTCGAACAGCTGGTGGAAGACCTGGCTCCGGCCCGCAGCCTGGGGCAGAACCCCTTGTTCCAGGTGGCCTTCAACTACCGCCGCCAGCACCCGCTGCCCGCCGACTGGTTGCCGGGCCTGGTCACCCAGCTGGAAGAACTGCCGTCGTCGACCATTCCCTTCGAACTGGCGCTGGACGCGGTGCGCGACACGGACAATCGCCTGCAAATCAATTTCGCCTACGCCGCCGACCTGTTCAGCGAAGCCAGCATCGAACGCCTGATCGGCGGTTTTGTGCAGCTGTTGCAGGCCTTTGTGGCGCAGCCGGACTGCCCTCTGGGACAACTCCAGTTGATCGGCCCGGCCGACCAGGCCCAGCTCGAGGCCTGGAACCGGCCGCGGCAATCCTACGAGGGCGCGGTGCTGTTGCCGGCGCTGATCGCCGCCCAGGCGCGCCAGCGCCCGCAGGCCATCGCCCTGGTGCACGGCGACCAGCGCCTGAGCTACGCCGACCTGGACGAGCAGGCCAACCGCCTGGCCCAGCTGCTGGTCAGCCGCGGCGTCGGCCCGGATGCCCGGGTCGGGCTGTGCCTGGAACGCGGCAATGCCATGATCGTCGGCCTGCTGGCCATCCTCAAGGCCGGCGGCGCCTTTGTGCCGCTGGACCCGGACTACCCCCGGGAACGCCTGGCCTTTATGGTCGAGGACTCGGGCCTGCGCTGGCTGCTCAGCAGCGCCGAGCTGCTGCCACGCCTGGCGCTGCCGGTGGCGGTCGAGGTGCTGTGCCTGGAGGCGCTGGAGCTGTCCGCTTACCCGGCGAGCGCCCCGGAAGTTGACCTGCAGCCGCTGCACCTGGCGTACCTGATCTACACCTCCGGCTCCACCGGCACGCCCAAGGGCGTGGCGATCGACCACGCCGGCTTGAGCATGCACGTGCAGACCATCGGCCAGCGCTACGGCATGACGGCGGACGACGTGGAGCTGCATTTCGCCTCGATCAGCTTCGACGGCGCCCTGGAGCGCTGGGCGGTGCCGCTGGCCTTTGGCAGCCGCCTGGTGATCCGCGACCAGGCGCTGTGGAGCGCCGAACAGACCTGCGCGGTGCTGGCGAAAGAGGGCGTGACCATCGCCTGTTTTCCGCCCAGTTATATGCTGCAGCTGTTGGATTGGTTGGAGTTCGAACCCTCCATCCTGGCGCAGCTAAAGGTCCGCTCCTGGACCCTGGGCGGCGAAGCCTTTACCCGCGACACCTACGAACGCCTGCAGCGGGTGCTCAAGCCCCAGCGCATCGTCAACGGCTACGGGCCGACCGAGACGGTGGTGACGCCCTTGATCTGGGAAGCCTTCGCCGGCGACCGCCTGGACGCGGCCTATGCGCCGATCGGCGACCCGGTGGGCCCGCGGCGGCTGTATATCCTCGACGGCGAGCTGAACC
>NZ_JBEVDL010000052.1:0-110372 GCF_040514055.1 Pseudomonas sp. | reverse complement strand
TCCTGGCCATCGCCCGCGGCGAACAGGTAGGTGTCGGCACCGTCGCCGCCCAGCAGGTAGTCGTTGCCCTTATTGCCGCGCAGCCGGTCGTTGCCCAAGCCGCCGTCGAGCAGCTCGGCGTCCGAGGAGCCGAGCAGGTTCTGCTCGCCGGCCTGGCCCGCCAGGACCGTAGCAAAACCGCGCTCGTCCGGCAGGTTCTGGTAGGCGGGCGAACCCAGCGGATCGGGGTTGCTCAGCTTGAATACGGTAAACAGCTGCGCCGCGGTGAACTGCCCGCCGCCGGCGAAGGTGATCAGGTCGACCACGTTGTCGCCACCGAGGAACCAGTTTTTCAGGGTCACCTGGTCCGCACCGCCGCTGACCTTGAGCACCAGGTCGTTGCCGCTTTTCAGCAGGCCACTGCCGACCTGGCTCTGGCTGATGCCCTCGAAACGCAGGGTGTCGAACCCGCCACCGCTGTTGTCGATCACCTCCTGGCCACTGCCGGCGGCGAACACATAGGTGTCGTCGCCACGCCCGCCCAGCAGCAGGTCGTTGCCGACCCCGCCGGTAAGCGTGTCGTTGCCGTTGCCGCCTTCCAGGCGATCGTTACCGGCCTCGCCCTTGAGGCCGTCGTTACCGTTAAAGCCCTGCAGCAGGTCGCGCAGGGCGCCCCCGACCAGCGCCGCATCATGGCCACTGCTGCCCTGCACGCGATTGTCGAAGGCCGGCAGCGGGGTCGGCAGGGCCAGGCCAAAGGCGCCGAAGATCTGCGCCGCGGTCAGCTCGCCCCCCGTGTCGAAGCCGAAGGTCTCCACCAGGTTGTCGCCACCGAGGAAAAAGTCCCTGAGCGTCACCTGGTTGGCCGTGCTGCCGTTGACCTTGAGGATCAGGTCGTTGCCGGACTTGGTCATGCCCGAGGCCACCTGGTTGAAGGTGATACCGGCGGCGAACTGCAGCCGGTCCTGGGCACCGCCCTGCTCCTC
Source organism: Pseudomonas sp. (assembly GCF_040514055.1). Classification (GTDB taxonomy): domain Bacteria; phylum Pseudomonadota; class Gammaproteobacteria; order Pseudomonadales; family Pseudomonadaceae; genus Aquipseudomonas. The sequence continues at coordinate 109,407 of NZ_JBEVDL010000052.1, read as the reverse complement.
GACCAGGTCCTGGCCGGCGGTAAAGACATAACGGTCGTCGCCCACGCCGCCGAGCAGGCGGTCGTTGCCGGCGCCACCGTCCAGCGTGTCGTTGCCGGCGCCACCGAGCAGCAGATCGTGGCCGGCCGTGCCGGTCAGCAGGTCGGCGCCGCCTACGCCAGGCAGCGGCGGGGTGCCGGGATCGCCAGGGTCGGTTGGATCCGTCGGATCTGTGGGATCAGTCGGGTCCGTTGGCGTACCGCCGGCATCCGGCAAGGCGGTCAACAGCCCGGCGATTTGCGCCGTGGTCAGGTAACTGCCGCCGTCCGGCTGGACGAAATCGATGGCCGCATCGCCGCCGAGGAAGTGCCCGCTGATGCGCAGTTGTTGCTTCAGGTCCTTGTCCACCAGCACCACCAGGTCGTCACCGACCCGATGGAAGCTCAGGCGCGTACGCGCCACGCCGACCATAAAGGCACCGTCAAAGCCGCCGCCGCTGTTGTCGATCACATCGACGCCGCCATTGGCCCGGTAGTAGTACTGGTCATCGCCGGCACCACCGGCCAGGGCGTCGTCACCATCCTCGCCGTCCAGCACATCCTTGCCGGCACCGCCGATCAGGTTGTCGTTGCCCGAGCCCTGTTGCCCGCCATTGCCGCCGGACAGGTAGTCGTCGCCGTCGCCGCCTTCGAGTTGGTCATTGCCGCCCATGCCGAACAGCTTGTCGTTGCCGGCCAGGCCACGCAACAGGTCGCGGCCCACACCGCCGGCCAGTTGCTCGCCGGCCGCCGTGCCTTCGACCAGGGTATCGAAGCCGCCGGGGATTGAGCCGGCGGCAATGATCTGGGCGATACGGGCCGCCGTGATCAGGAAACCACCGTCGGGCTGCACGTAACTGATGGCCTTGTCGCCCCCCAGAAAGTGCCCCGTCACCCGCACCGCCTGCGCATCATCCTTGTCCACGCGGATCAGCAGGTCGTTACCGTCGCGGCTAAAGTCCAGGCGCTTTTCATCGATGCCGCCACTGAAGAACACCCCGTCGTTGCCACCGCCGCTGTTGTCGATCGCATCGACCCCGTCGCCCAGGCTGTAGACATACTTGTCGTCGCCGGCACCGCCCGCCAGCAGGTCGTTGCCCACCCCACCGTCCAGTTGGTCGTTACCCAATCCGCCTTGCACGCTGTCCTGACCGGCTTCGCCTTCCAGGTAGTCGTGACCGGCTTCGCCCTGGATCAGGTCGTCGCCGTCACGGCCCCATGCCTTGTCGTCGCCCGCGCCCAGGCGCATGGCATCGCCCAGGGCGCGGTAGCCGATAAAGCTGTCGGCCCCATCGGTGCCATGGGTGATCACCCGCGCCTCAACCTCGGCCTGGCTCAGCATGCTGCCGTCGACAAAGGTGAAGGTATCGAGCTTGAAGTGATCGGTGGGTTCCCGGAACCAGTTCTGCACGGTAATGGCATCGCTGCCGTTGGTATGCTCAATGACCAGGTCCAGGCCGCGACGGTTGAAGGCCAGGTCGGCAGCGGCCACGCCTTCACCAAAGGCCAGGGTATCGGCGGTGGGCTCGATATTGCTGTAGGCCTGGTCGGCCCGCCGCTCGATCAGCAGGTCGCGACCGTCGCCCAGGTTGAAGACATAGCGGTCCTCGCCGAAGGCGCCGTACAGGGTGTCGTCACCGGCACCACCTTCCAGGGTATTGGCGCCCTGGTTCCAGGCATCGCTGTGTGCTTCCAGCAGGTCATCGCCCGCCCCGCCTTGCAGGGTATCGAAGCCCAGCCCCTTCAGGTGGTCATTGCCCTCGCCACCGATCAGCAGGCCCAGGCCTTCCAGACTGTCATCGCCCAGGCCGCCATCGAGCAGGCCGTCGCCGCTCAGGCTGTCGTTACCGGCATCGCCATACAGGCTGTCCTGCCCGCCACCGCCGGCCAGCAGATCGTTGCCTGCGCCACCGTTCAGTTGATCATCACCCCAGTCACCGTTGAGCTGGTCATCACCGGCGTCGCCGAACAGCAGGTCGTTGCCGTCGCCGCCGTACAACTGGTCGGTATCATCTCCGCCGTGCAACTGGTCGTTACCCATGGCGCCTTCGAGCAGATCGTCGCCGACGTCACCCGAAAGCACGTCGTCGCCTTGCTCACCATTCAAGGTATCGTTGCCGCTTCCCCCGTTCAGGCTATCGTTGCCTTCCCCCGCCAGCAACCGATCATCACCGCTGCCGGCCTCGATCAGATCGTCGTCGGCATGTCCGTAAATCACGTCCGCCAGCTCGCTGCCCTTCAAGGCCAGGGTTTTCAGGTCGTCGTAGTTCCAGGTACTGCCATCCGCGAACACCACCCGCTCGAGCGGCGTGCCGCCCGGCCTACCCGCCTGCGCGGAAAATTGCCCAACGACCTGCAGGCGGTCACCGGTCATACGGTTCAGCAAGATTAAATCCAGCCCCTCGCGCCGTAGAATCAGGTCGTCCGGTGCCATGCCGCTAAAGTGCACGACGTCAGCACCCGAGGCATCGACCAGCCGGTCCGAAGCAAAGCCGGCAGCGAAGTGATACTGATCGTCGCCTTCTCCGCCTTCGAGGATGTCGTCGCCGCCGTCGCCCGTGAGCTGGTCATTGCCTTCGCCGCCATGGAGCCGATCATTACCCGCGCCGCCGCGCAGCACATCGTCGCCCTGCTCCCCCAGCAGCAAATCATGGCCTTCGCCACCGCCCAGTTGATCGTTTCCGGCGCCAGCCTGCACGGTATCGTTGCCGGCCAACGCCTCGATCCGGTCATCGGCGGAGTAAGCACTGATCAGGTCGTCCCACTCGCTGCCGTCCAGGGTCAGCAGCTGCAATTGCGCGGCACCGAGGGTCCTTTGCAGGCCATCGCCGTAGTGCAGTTGAATACTGCTGCGCGGAGTTTCACCGGTAAAAAAATTGCTCAGGGTCAGCTTGTCGTCGGGACTGCCGAGAAAGCCGACCGTCAGGCTGAGGCCGTCGCGACGGAAGACCAATTGGTCGAGGGGCAATTGCGCCAGGTAGAGGGTCACCACCTCCTCATACGCATCGACAATCAGATCCTGGCCGTCGCCCTTGGCGAACAGGTAATTGTTGCTGCCATTGGCTCCATCGAGACGATCGTTGCCCTTGCCACCGACCAGGAAATCGTCGCCTGCGCTGCCGGAAAGGCTGTCATTGCCTTCGCCACCTTCCAGATGATCACGACCGGATCCGCCCTCCAGCACATCCTGACCCTCACCACCGAGCAGGCGATCGTCACCAGTGCCGCCGTCGAGCCGGTCATCGCCGGTGCCGCCCTCAAGCCGATCGCTGCCCTCACCGCCTTGCAGCCCATCGTGCCCCTGGTCACCCAGCAGCACGTCATCGCCCACCCCACCCTCGAGGTTGTCATCACCCTCGCCGCCCAGCAGGCTGTCGTTGCCTGCGCGACCGAACAAGCGGTCATTGCCGGCCAGACCGAAGAGGCTATCGTCGCTGCCGTAGCCCTCGAGCACGTCGTCGCCGGTCGTGGCCAAGGTGACCTTGCCCTTGACCTCCTCGACGCGCCAAACCGTACCGTCGTGAAAGGCGATCTGCTCCACCGCGTAGCCACCCGTCGCCTCGGCGGCGAAGTAAGACGTGACCCGCACGCTGTCGGTAGTCGACGTGTGCAGTAGCAAATCCTCTCCGTCGCGCCGGACCCGCAACGCCGCCGGGTCTACGGAGGCATCGAAACGAATTCGATCGACCTTGTCGGCGTCCGGGGCAAAGTTGTTGATCACGTCCTGGCCGTGACCCGCCGAAAACAGATAGGTGTCGCTGCCCCGACCGCCGATCAGGCTGTCGTCACCGCTCCCGCCGTCCAGTTGGTCCTCGCCGTCGTCGCCCAGCAGCTGGTCATTGCCCTCGTTACCCGACAGGCTGTCATTACCCTTGAGCCCGTGGAGGCTGTCGTTACCTGCCTGGGCGGCAATCGCGTCACCTTGCGGCGAACCGAACACCAGGTCATCCCCACTGGTCACCGAAGCGGCCGTCAACAGGCCAAGAATCTGCTGCTGGTCCAGGCGGGTGTTATCGGCAAAGACGATCTTCTCGATGGCCCCATACGCCACCGATCCGTCGAAATCGAAGAAGTTATCGATGCGCAGCGAGTCGCTGACACTGCCATCGGCATTCCTGACCTTGATCCACACCGTCGTGACATTGCGCGAGAACTGCAGATCGGCCGGACCGATACCAGGCCCAAACAGCAGCTGATCGATACCGCCCTGGTCGAGGATGGCATCGTTGCCATGGCCTTTACCAAACTGATAGCCATCGCCACCGGCCTGGCCGTAAAGGCGATCGTCGCCGGCCAACCCGTAGAACAACGTACCGGCGGTCACACCGTAGAGATTGTCGCTCTGCGCGGTGCCGATACGGCTGGAAAAATCGAAATAGGGCGCCAGCTGCACATTACCCGCGGCAATGGCCTGGAACGCGGCATCCCGCTCGGCACGGTAAGCCGGTGAATAGAGGCCCAGGTCGCTCAACACGCGAATAATGTCCTTGACGCGTTCGCTCTGCCCCGTCGCATCGAGGGTCCGCAGCGTGTCCGCCAGCGGCGCCCAATCGACACGGGGACGTTGTGCGTCGGAACCGAAATGCGAGCGGATGCCCAATTCAGCGGCGTAGTCGGTCTGCGCCAGCAACTGCGCGGCGGTGTATCGCTTGAACTCCAGGTACTCGGCCACCAGCACCGGCGCCGCCTGACCATGTGGATTGGGGTCGCGTTCGCCCCAGCACCAGGTGCCCAGGTAGGCGCGCCCCACCAGGTTCTCCAGGGTCACCAGCTGCCGGGCATCCATCACATGCCCATAGACCTTGCTCGGATCGCGGCTGTTGGGGTTGACGTCCGCGGCGCCCGCCCAACGATAGATCAGGCTGTCGAGCAACTCGCTACGGACCTTGGCATCGGTGGTGAGGCCGTACTGGCTGACCATTTCCTTGAGCGTCGCATCCAGCACCATGGCTTGGCGCAGGTCCTGGACTTTGCCGAACCCCTGGGCGTTGGCCATGAACAGCACGTCGTCGGTCAGGGTAATGCTGCCGCTGTTGACGCGCTGGCCGGCATCGACCTTGAACCAGACGTCCGCCGCCGTGGACGCCGTGCCATTGCTGAGCAACAGGGTGGCGACCTGGCGGTGCGCATGGCCATTGGCGTCCACCCGATCGGAGTCGGCGTAGCCGGTGGCGATAGAGCGCACGCCGGCCTGAGTCAGGGTCTTAAGTTCGCCCTGGTCACTGCTGCCGTTACCGTTGAGATCCTGCCAGACCTGCAGGGTAGCGAATGCAGCATCCTGGGCATCGAGGCGACCATCGCCATTGTCGTCATACTCAGCCAAGGCCTGGAAACCATTGGCGGCCAGGCCGCCATCGCGTAGCCGGCTGTGGTTGCCGAACAACTCGGCGCCGCTGCTAACCCGACCATCGGCATTGAGGTCCTGCACCAGCAGGCCATCGTCGGGGCTCACCCAGCCGGAGCGTTCGCTCAGACCGTCGGCGTCATGGTCGAAGTAACTGGCACCCAGGGCCAGGGTCTCCACACCGTCGCCATCCAGGTCGAGCACGATGGGTGAAGTGATTTGCTCGGGGCCGTCGATGTCCGGTGTTTCCTCGTCATCCTCCGGCTCGGTTTCCAGGTTGATTCCCAGGTCGCCGTTGGTGAAATCCTTGATCGTTGGTCCACCGCTGATCAACAGGGTACGGCCTTGCAGTTCGTAACGGTGCCCGCCCCCGTTGTAGATGTTTTCCGGGTCGGACTCCTTGCGGCGGCCACCGGTCAGCTGTTTTTCCTGCAGGTAGACGGCGCCCTTGCCGTCGGTGTCGGATATCTCGTCCTGGCTGTCGCTGCGATAGACATCGTAGCCATCCTCGCCCGCCAGGCGGTCGCTGCCCTCACCGCCTTCCAGGATGTCCTTGCCGTCCCCCCCTTCGAGGGTATCGTTGCCCTTACCGCCAAGCAGCTTGTCCTTGCCGTCCCCGCCCTTGAGGGTGTCGTTATCCTTGCCGCCGTACAGCTTGTCGTCGTCCTCGCCACCATCGAGCTGATCGTTGCCGTCGCCCCCTTCCAGGTAGTCCGCTTCGGCGCCGCCCTGTAACTGATCCGCGCCGGCCATGCCGAACAGGAAATCCTTGCCGTCACCGCCCTGGGCCGAATCACCGCCACGCCCACCGAAGACGATCTGTCGGGTCTCGGCAATGCCCCCGTCGACACCATCTATACGCAGTTTGTATTCGCTGCCGCCGCTGAAATCCCGAAAATCGATATCGCCCACGATCGGCACTGGCAACCCAAATGGCATCTCGAAAACGCCATCGTTCTGGCCATCCTCGCGATAGAGCTTTTCGAAAATCAGCATCGAGGCGCGTTTATCCAGCCATTCTTCGGACAAGCTGCCGTCGCCGGTTTCCAACTTCATCAGGCTCAGGTCCTGGGCATAGCTGGGCAGGGTGATGGCCACCGGCGACAGGGCGAACAGGGCGTTGCGAACCGACTCGTCCTGCTTGGCCAGCCCGAGAATTTCCTGCTTGTTGGCGGGCAACAGGCGAGCGTTCATGCCTTGCAGGGTGGCCGCACTGAGCCCGCCGAAAAACCCCTGGGCCGCACTCAGAAAGCCCTCGGCGCTGGTCGTCTTGTCCAGGTTCTTGCCTTGGTAACTGGACCTCAGCCAGTCGAGCACCAGAGGCGGCTGGGCCTTCTCGATCAGCTGGCCGAACAGCTTGGCGTCTCCACTCAAAAAGCCGCTGACCTTGTTAAAGCCGATGGCGTAGAGGTCCTTCAGGCTGATGGACAGGAAGGTGTCCCAGCCAATGCCAATATCGGTGAAGAACTGCCGATCGGCCTCCAGAACCTGGCTGCCCGCCGCCCCCCGCGCCGCCACCAGGGCCTTGCCGAAGGCCTCGTAGGCGAACAGCAGGTTCTTGAAATCGTCCAGCCGATTCAGGTCGCCACCACCCGCGGTGGTCAACCGGTACGTCTGGTTGGAGCCCAGTGCCGAAAACAGGATCGAACCGGCCCAACCGGCGTTGACCAGGCCACCGGCGGTGTCATTGCCCAGGTGGGCGAACAGCACCTGCCCAACACCGACCGCATCGTTGTTGGCAATGTCCTCGATGGTGGGAAACAGCCAGCGACCGTCCGGCTGTTTTCGAGCGGCGCTGAGAATGTCCTTCAACGCGTTGACCGCCACCGCGTTGGACGCGGCCTGCATCAGTTCGGGGGTAAAGGTGCCACCGCGCAGCTCCAATTGCCGGCGGCTGTACTCACGGATCACCGTGGAGAAAGCACCACGCCCGGCGTTGGCCTGTTCGGCGCCCTGAAACCAGCGTTTCACGTCGCTGTCGGGCAGCATCGCGCCTATGGCCTGATATACATCGTCGTAACGGCCCCTGGCGTTCGGGCCACGCTCGCTGAAAGCACGAATCACGTCGATTTGTTGTTGCGACAGATAGATACGTTCCATGTCTGGGTCAATCCTTGGTCAATTGTTCTGTTGTTTCGACGATGCCGCGCTGAACGTCCCGCCAATGGGGCAGCAAGTCCACGCTGATGAAGTACCAGACGTAAGGCCCCGCGGGCATGCGGAACTCGCCCCGACACTGGTGCACGGTGCCAACTGGAAATCCGCTGCACGCCAACTGGATCGGCGCCCCCAGCGGGGTCCTGGCGTCCGGCGCCAGCGATTGGTAACTGATATAACCCCAACCCCCGTCGAATTGCAGGTCGTGAAACTCGGTCAAGCCCAGGTCGGGCCGATCGAACACGCGCTGCCAGCGCGCGTCCTGCCGCGACAGGGGCGTCAGTTGCTCCTCGCCGCCAGGGATATCCTTGATCTCGACCCGGACGGTGGACGGCGACAAGATCCCGAGGTCCGCCGGCTGTTCCAGGCGCCCCGGGAAATCCAGATACAGCGTCAGGGTGTCGGCCCGCCCCGGCTGGATCGGCCCGCCGGTGTAAACCTCGACGGGGAGAGCAGCCGGTATGCGAAAACGCGTGGCGCCAACGACAATGCGGTTGTCCCGGCCCTCGACCAGGCCATGGGCCTGGCGGTACTCCGGGGTATTGGCCGCGGGTCGGTGGTCGCAGGCGCTCGCCAGCAGCAACAGCGGCAGCAGCAGGAGCCTGACCTGGCGGATGCAAACATCCGCGCTCAAGGGAAATCGCCCACACCGGGGTATCAAGCTCATGGCCGAGTCAGCACGGATAACCCGCTGCAGGCCATCCCTGGGCGGCTGCCTGGGAGAAGGCTTGGCGAGAAAGAAGCCGCGCCTGTACAGGCGAGACGGAGCGAATAGCCCGACGCGAGGCAGGCCCAGGGGTATAAAGGTTCATCAGCATCCTTGCACGGCTATTCCATCAACGCCCTGGTCAGCGGCCTAACGGCCATCTGCCGGACAGGGTCGCGGGGATCTCGGTAACGATGCCCCCCACGCGGTTTACACCCGATCGGTTAGCATCATAAAGCCAGCTCCGCGCACTTGGCAAAGCCGACGCCGCGCGCCAGGGCGGGGGTTTCATGCCCCGACAGCGAACCCAACTTTCGGCCAGATGATTCGCACGGGCGGCCAAGCCGTGCAATCGCCTCGCTGGTCGGGTGGACGTCGCCGCATGCACCCCAGACCTGGTCGTGGCAGGCAAGGCCGCCACCGCCAAGCGAATGCAGCCCGCCGACCGTCCGGTCGAGCCAGGCTGGCAGCCTCGGCCTCGGCCCCGCCCATTCGCCCCTAGGCTCCAGGCCCCCTACGAATTTCGAGGATTTAACCCCCCGCGGAGCAGCGTTATTGTGGCGCTCTAGGGCCGGTGGACACTATGCGCGGCAGCACGGCACCTGTGGTTAGTGTCCACGGCCCTAAGGCCTTTTGTACGGGCAGGTCTCAATGGAACTTAAACCCCTTGCCACCGCTGATATCGAGCGGATCCTGGAGGCCTGCTTGCCTTCCTTCAGGGTCCACTGCAGCCGCGGTCAAACGCCTGTGCTGACCCTGCGTTTCCAGCAGCGTGATACGGGCGAATCCTTTACCCTCGCGAACATCGCACCCGCCTTTTGCCGGACGCCGCGCCAAGTCCGGGAGCTGGCCCGCTCCATTGCCCACAACCTGCCGGGCCCGCCACAAGGCATGGACTAGGGCGTCTACCCTTGCCTGCCAGCAGGGGCGCTCAGGTAGGGCGGGAGAATCCCGCGTATTTAACCGCGTGTTGGCCCAGCCGGGCGCTGCTGGGTCCAGCACGGGGGGCAATTTCGCCAGGGCTCGCGGGCGTTGCCCGCCCTACAAAAAACTGCGGCCCGCGCCTGCCCGTGCCTACCCGCAGAGGCGCTTGGGTAGGGCGGGAGAATCCCGCGTATTTAACCGCGCGCTTGCCCCGGCGGGCGCTGCTGGGTACAGCACGGGGGCAATTTCGCCAGGATTCGCGGGCGCTGCCCGCCCTACAAAAACCTGAGGCCCGCGCCTGGCCTGGGCAACTCGGCGCGTGTAGCCCGTGTCAACACCCCCTCGCCACTTGCCACATGGCAGCCGCGCCCGCTGTTCTATCGCCTCGGGACAGTGTTCAGAGACGGCGCTGGCCACTCGCCTGGCAGACAAGCAAGCCCCGGCGCCTGCCGGCGCCGCGCTTTCACACTGCGCGCGACTTCACCGAGGTAAGATAGACCCAAGCGCTGTCGCGCCCCTTGGGATCGGCACGCAGGGTGCACCGGGCACATTCAGTCGCCATCTCAGGCCGCTGCCCAACCGCCCCACCGAAAGCCGCCGCGCGCAACCGTCTGCGGCCTCCACCATTCCGCTGCATCCGCAGGGTGCGGCGTTTTCAGGGAAGCTAGAATGGCTCCACGACACGTAATCAACGCCTCGGTAAGCCCCCGGGGCAGCCTGGAAACACTCTCCCAACGGGAAGTGCAGCAACTGAGCCAAGCCGGCTCCGGCAGTATCTATACCCTGTTCCGCCAATGCGCCCTGGCCATCCTCAATACCGGCGCGCAGATCGACAACGCCAAGACCATCCTCGATGCCTACAAGAACTTCGAGCTGCGGATTCACCAGCAGGACCGAGGCGTACGCCTGGAATTGATCAATGCCCCCGCGGACGCCTTCGTCGACGGCGAAATGATCGCCAGTACCCGCGAAATGCTGTTCAGCGCCTTGCGCGACATCGTCTACACCGAGAGCGAACTGGACAGCCAGCGCATCGACCTGAGCACCTCCCAGGGCATCACCGACTACGTCTTCCACCTGCTGCGCAACGCCCGCACCCTGCGACCCGGCGTCGAGCCGAAGATGGTGGTGTGCTGGGGCGGCCACTCGATCAGCAGCGAGGAGTACAAGTACACCAAGAAGGTCGGCCATGAGCTGGGCCTGCGCAGCCTGGACATCTGCACCGGCTGCGGCCCCGGCGTGATGAAGGCGCCGATGAAGGGCGCCACCATCGCTCACGCCAAACAGCGGATCCACGGCGGTCGTTACCTGGGCCTGACCGAGCCGGGCATTATCGCGGCGGAAGCGCCCAATCCGATCGTCAACGAGCTGGTGATACTGCCGGATATCGAAAAGCGCCTGGAAGCCTTTGTCCGCGTCGGTCACGGCATCATCATCTTCCCCGGCGGCGCCGGCACGGCCGAGGAGTTCCTCTACCTGCTGGGCATCCTGATGCACCCCAGCAACCGCGACCTGCCCTTCCCGGTGATCCTGACCGGACCAAGAAGCGCAGCACCCTACCTGCAGCAACTCAACGCCTTTGTCGGTGCAACCCTGGGCGAGGCGGCGCAGGGTCGTTACCAGATCATCATCGACGACCCGGTTCAGGTCGCCCGCCAGATGACCCTGGGGCTGAAGGCGGTGACCCAGTTCCGTCGCGAACGCAATGACGCCTTCCATTTCAATTGGCTGCTGCGCATCGAGGAAAGTTTCCAGCGCCCCTTCGACCCGACCCACGCCAATATGGCCAGCCTGCAGTTGCGCCGCGACCTGCCGGCCCACGAGCTGGCCGCCAACCTGCGCCGGGCGTTTTCCGGGATAGTCGCCGGCAACGTCAAGGACAAGGGCATCCGCCTGATCGAGCAACATGGCCCGTACGAGATCCATGGCGACCTGGCCGTGACCCAACCGCTCGACCAGTTGCTCAAGGCCTTCGTCGACCAGCACCGGATGAAACTGCCGGGCGGCGCGGCCTACGTGCCCTGCTACAAGGTGGTCACCGGCTGATCGGTGGCACGCGCCAGGCGTGCGACGCGCGCCTGGCCGACTAGCTCGTTTTACCTGTCGCGCATTCTGATCCATCCACTGGAGACTGTTCACGGTGAAGCCATTCGACCCCAGCCTCACGGCCCTACTCAAGCGCATCTATTCGCACCCCAACGGCTATATCGACGGGGACAAGCGTCATTGTCACCGCATCCCGGACACGGTCACCGCCGAGGAGCGCCAGCAGTTGGCTGACGCACACTCGATGCCCAACCAGTTCGTCAGCATGGAGCACGACGCATGCATCAGTCGTTTGCAGGCACTGGCCGGCGCCGTCGAGCTGCAGCGGGCTGCCGACGCCTTTGTCGCCTCGCTGGTCTCCAGCACCCCGGCCTGGGCCACGGTGCTGCCCGCCATGGCGCTGGGTCTGACGCTGCCGGCACACACCGCCAGCCGTGTTGCGCCGGATCGGGTGTGCAACCTGTGCTTCCATACCGACGCCAGCAAGGACCGCGCCCAGCAAAGCTACTTTCATCAGATCAGCGGCTCGGCATGGGGCGAGAACGATCCGCTGGACGCGGTCCTGGCCCTGGAAAATGCCACGGCCATCGCCGCGGACCTTTGGCCCGTCCCCAGCGAGCGCGACACGTGGGTGTTCCACCAGCTGCTCGAGCTGTTGCGCGGCCTGCCCGCCGCCGCCCGCTACAGCAAGGCCCGCGAGGCGATCAAGGCCAGCGGCCTGCTGGCGGTCAATACCCCGGCCCGCTGTGAAACACTGCTGGCGGCACTGGCCTTTATCGGCGTGCTGGAAACCCCTGAGCACCCGGGCCTGTTCACCCGCTTCACTTCGTCATCCGAGCGCGACATGCGCCCCAATGTGCGGGTCGAGGTGCCGGGGCCATTGGCCTGGTGGAGCAGCGACCACGGATTGAATGAAGCCCTGCTCGAGCGTCTGTTCGGCCACCTGCCGGTGCCCGCCCACGAACCCGCCGCTCCGGCCAAGGTCAAGGCGCCGAAAGCGGCCAAGGCGCCCTCAAGCGGCCCCAAGGCCATCAGTGGGCCGGTCGCGGCCGGTGATATCTACGCCGTGCGCTACCGCGAGGACCTGTGGGGCGCGGTCTACTGCCATGCCGAAGAAACCGACGCGCGGGGCATCACCCGTGGCCGCGTGGAATACCTTGACCTGCTCTCGCCCACAACTCCCAGCGCCGAGCAGGTGCGTGGTCTGGCCTACCGCGACCGCCTCAACGGCGAACGTTGCCAGCACTGGTCCGCTGGCCTGGCCAAGACCACCGGGGTCAAACGCATCGCCGTGGGTCAACCCGCGCCCGTCCATCAACAGCCGACCCCGACGCGTATTTCGTTTGCCGGGGCCAAGGAACTGGGCCACCTGGCGAGCTGGCATTTCCGGTTCAAGGAGTGAAGGGCGGCCGCGGCTGTGGTGCAGATGATCCTGCCCAGGCTCCGCGTGGGAAGGCAACTGCAGAGGTTCCAGCGCCTACGCGCTCAAGGCGCTGGGCATCCTGTGGATCGGACCGCCGAGGTCGAGCCCAGCGACGCCCATCAGCAGCGCCGCATGGCGCCGTAAAAAGCTCAGTGACGCGCGATATTCGCCAGCATCAGCGGCGCGATAAAGCGATGGAACGGCCCCACCGGCAGCATATAAAGCCGCCCGAGCAGGTTATGCGTGCGCACCACCGTCGAGACCACGATATCCCGCGTGCCGTCGGCACGTAGCGGCAGCCGGTTCACCGACAGATACACATCCAGGTGCTTGTCCTGGTCGGCCAGCAGTAACTCGTCCGGGGCATTGGCGATCAGGGTAAATATTCCGACCCGGTCATTGGGACGATAGGATTCGTCCGGCCGCGCCGGGTCGACGCGCGTCATGCGCCCGAGGTTTTTCAAGCCCACGCATTGCACCAGGCGATTGCGCACCCCCATCAGGGTATCGATCCAGCGAGGGGTATCGGCCATCAGCAGCAGAAAATGCCGCAGGGCGGTGCGCTCGGCGTTCTCGAGGGTGATCCGCTGGCAATCGACGAAGCGGGCCCCGGCCAACTGCTGCTGGATCAGCGCGCCGGGAGGTACACCGCAGCGTTCCACATGGGTCTTCATCCAGGCCACTCCTGTCACAGGGACGCCGGTCGCGGCGCCGTATTCGACCCTGACACGGTTGCATGCCAGCCCCGCGCTGTCACTTCGGGCCGCTGCGGCGAACCGTCGCGGCGGCGCGCGCATGGCAGGCGCGCGCAACCGAGCAGCGGGCTTGCGTGCCCGGTTCGGCCCCCTAAAGCCGCATCCCCCCGATCGTGAATCCGCCGTCCACGGTGATCTCCTGGCCGGTGACAAAGGCGGCATCCTCCGACAGCAACCAGGCGACCGTACCCGCGACGTCCTCGGGCGTGCCATTGCGGCGCAAGGCCGTATGCGCGGCCAGCCGGGCACGTACCTCGGGATCCAGCACCTCGTCGGCCATGGGCGTCAGGATAATCCCCGGATTGATCGCGTTGACCCGAAGGTTGCGAGGCCCCTGCTCCAGGGCCAGGGTGCGCATCATCGCCAGCAACGCGCCCTTGGTACTGGCATAGGCGCCGGCGCCCGGCATCACGCCACTGACGGTCCAGGAGGCGTTGATCAGGATACTGCCGCCCGCCAGCCAGGGCAGGCAGTGCTTGAGGGTCAGGAAGGTGCCCCGCAGGTTGGTGGCGATCAGCGGGTCGAAATCCTCCACCGCTGTCTCGGCCAGCGGTTGGAAGCCACCCAGCACGCCGGCGTTGGCGAAGACGCCGTCGAGGCCGCCGAAATGCCCACGCCCCTGGGCAATGGCGGCCATGATCGCCGGTTCCTGAGCGATATCGCACGGGATTGCCAGCGCCTGGCCGCCGCGCGCTTCGATCTGTTTCGCCAGCGCCTCGAGGGGCTCCAGCCTGCGCCCGAGCACCACAAGTTGTGCCCCTTCGTCTGCCAACCGCAGGGCGGCTGCTCGACCCATGCCGGTGCCCGCGCCCGTGATCAGGATTGTTTTACCGATAAACCGTGATAGTGCCACGCTGTACTCCTTGGGTGGATTTGCTCACGGCCATGGTAATTAAGCAGCACTTTGCTGATAATTGGCGAAATACTTGGATCATCTAAAAGAAAAGCTATCGAATGGACCTCTTCCGCTCCATGCAGGTGTTTGTCGCCACCGTGCAGGCCGGCTCGATGAGTGCGGCGGCCAGCGGGCTCGGTTTGTCGCCTGCCATGGTCGGTCAGCATATCGCCGCGCTGGAAACACGCCTGGGCACCCGCCTGCTGAACCGCACCACGCGGCGCCAGAGCCTGACGGATTTCGGCACCGGTTATGCCGAACAATGCCGCGATATCCTGGAGCGGGTGGCGGTGACCGACCAGGATGCCCAAGCCTCGCAGACCCAGGCCCGTGGCCAGCTGCGGATCACCGCACCGACCACTTTCGGCGCGCAAGCCCTGGTGCCAAGCCTACGCCGCTACCGCGAGATAGCCCCCGAGGTCAGCCTGGACCTGACCCTGAGCGACCGGAATATCGATTTAGTGGACGAGGGGTTCGACCTCGCCTTTCGCCTCGGCAGCCTGCCGGACTCACGGCTGATCGTGCGCAGCCTGGCGTCCTACCGGATGATGATCGCGGCCGCCCCGGATTACCTGAAACGCCTGGGCACACCCCGGCATCCGCTGGAGTTGGCCAGCCATGAAGCCGTCGGTTTTACCCCCTCGGCGCGTTCGCCCTGGCGGCTGTCCAGGGGCGACGAGGTGGTGGAGGTGATGCCGCGGCGATCGATCACGGTCAACCACGGCCAGGCGGTCCGAACAGCCGCCTGCGCGGGCCTGGGCGTGGTGATGCAACCGGCGCTGCTGTTGGCCGAGCATGTCCGGGCGGGACAGCTGGTACAGCTGTTTGCCGACTGGCAACTGCAGGAACGGCCCATGTCGCTGCTCTACCACCGCGACCGGCGCATGACCCAGGCGCTGCGCAGTTTTATCGCTTTTGCGGTGGACGAGTTCGGGGCTGTAGATAAGATTAGAGCGACATAGCCAGTGCACGTTACTTTTCCAAAATAAGCTTAGGGAGCATTCCTAAACAGTAATAAATTCGCTCTTCGCTCAGTCTTCCAGCACTGCAGCGGAGTTGTAGATTGCGCTCTTAAGGACGCCGGCAAATCGTTCATTCAACGACTCGGCACGCCGACCCTATCAAGACTTTGAAGTGACCGAACGAGCAGGCTGTAATGGCGAGGAGAGCTTGTTTAAAACCTGAATCGAGCGTACCGCACCAAAACGTCAGCCTGTGCGGCTTGAAGTTTTCATTTCGTTACAACGGCGCAGGATTTTTTTATCTCACCGAAAAAGCGGAAACCAACGTAACGCCCGACCAACGATTCGCTCGCTACACGAATACATCAAACCGCTTAGCAAGGCGGGCACCGCATATATAGGCTGGGCAAACAATATCAACAAGCCGGCCGTCAGAAAACTTAACACATATACCACTCGAGCCTCAGTCAGGTGAATGACATTTGACAGATCATCTGCAGAGGTGAAAAGACAGCGAGCAACGAAATAGCTGGCTGGCACAGTAAGCATCGCGATGGAGAAAACGCTGAGGTACATATCCGCACCGAGCATTGCCAAGTTGGCGATAACCAAGGGCATGACCAATACCAGAAGCAACCCACCTACAAATTTCGGACGAGCCGAAACATTCGCTCGAGTATTCATCTTTTTATTTGCAACCCCCTCTCCATTAGATTATTCACTGTCAAACTATAGCAAACCGGCAACCAATACACGACGAGATTTTTTACCCTAGGTTCAGACACTTGCTAATTGGACGCTTCTGCTCATAGTCAGCGCTTAAAGTACGGCACACCCTAAGCTGACAGGTGCCAAGTCCCTGAGTGGCGTATCAGTCTTCAGCGCCAAAACACTTCGCCGTTTTGATTCTTCCGCTCAAATACTCAAGCAAGTCCGCCGCGTTATTCACGAAGGCTCGCAGCTGGCGCGCTCATGATGGCCCCAGAAGTAGACATTACCACAGTGCTCGCCGTCCAAGCGCGGCAAGAAACAATCCGGCCGACGCCCTTAGGTACCGATATCGGCCAGGGCCCAAGTGCACTTGCGCTGGAATTCAGACAGGTTATTCCGATGCGGCGGTGCTCGAACGGTATCCTGGGCGCGCTGGCGAGGGCTTCGGCAGCGCTCGGACCTTGTGCGTCAGCAGTAGTAGCGCTATGTCCTCGTGCTGCTGGTGCCAGTAGGCCAGCAGCAGCGTGCACCGCGAGGTTGTCACGGCTTGACTGGGCGGTTGGTCACACAACCGCTGCAACGTGTCGTCATCGTTCAATTCAATGCCGCGTTAAAGGTCCAAGGGGGGCGGCATACATCTGTTAACCAGGTCTAATCCAATAGACCCATGCGACCTACTGCTCATCCTTGTAGCGCTCGGGTTCGGCTAGTGCAATACCGGCCTCGCGCATCGCAGCGCGGATTTCCGGGTGGACGTCTTCGACATCGTAGGCATCCATATCGCCTTCGACGAAGAGCTTCAACAGGCTGGCGGTGAATTCGATACGCTCGTCATCCTCTTCGATATGCTTTTGCAGAATGGGCCAAATTTCCAGAAAAATACTACTGCCTGTTCTCCAGCTCATAATCGCTCCCAGGTAGTGAATAAGGTGGCACCTACAATGTTCGAAACACCATCAGCTTGCAAGCAGGCACGAAGCCTCCCCCAGTGTTTGGGAGCTCCTGTTTGCACCTATTCTCCGTACAAAAAACCTGGAGCCATGTCGGCTTACAAAATTTACATAGCCCGTTCAAAAGTGGTCTGCATGCCAGAACCCAAGAGTAACGCATAAAAACCCAAGACCACCTCTAAACACTAAAAACCCAGAAACAGCTAAGTACGGTGAGTTAAAGATCCCGCCTGCAATTGGAGCTTTTGCGATTTCGCCAGCTTCGCACCGGGCCGCACGTTGAGAATCGCAACATAAGCGCCTTCAGCTGTCGAGAAAATCGAATACCCCGTAAGCAGCAGCGAAGCGAATGTTGCACTGCGCCCGTGCCCTTGGGCGCAGTGAATAAGAACTTTTTCGGCAGGCTTTATATCGAGCACCGCCAACAAATTACTTAAAGCTATTCCATCCAGACTGGGCAGACATCGATACTGTTTTTGCACCCTATAGAGGCATGGAAACTCGGCGGTAAGATCCAAGACGCGATCGAATCCAGCAAGATCAACCCCAAACAGTGGATAGCGGGAAATCGAGACATTCGTTCCGGGGATAGGGTTAATGCTTGGTTCGCGACTGAACAGGACTATCAGCCCCCACGTGGTCCACGTGAACGTCAACCATGGCAAGTTCAGCAGAACCATGGGCAGGGAAATCCGTCCGGAAGAGGTTTTCCCACAGACCAAATAGGGACGGTTTAACCCATAGGCTAAAGCCTGCACAGTGCAAGACAGCGCTGGCCAAAGCAGCCACCAGCGCCATGAACTCTCAACAGCCAGCCAGTAATAAACGCAAAGAAACAAGAGCAAAATAAAGAAAGCAGTGTACCGACTACGGTCACTCATAGTTGATTTCCAATATAAAAAAATGGAGCCACCCGCATAAGCAAGGATGATTTAACACTGTGTCCTCTGATTACTTGCCTGACTGAAGCGGCAGGTCATTTATTCATCTAAACCCACCCTTGTTCATTCCACATAGTCATCGCACGAAAGCTGGCCAAGCTCCATACCAAATCCCACCACATCCACTAGGCCCGCTGATTGATCGAACACACACCCGTAGTTGCGTTAAGCGTAAGGCCAAACGTGCTTCGGACGCACGTTTGTCACCGCGCGAAGGCTCCACGCCAACCGGTTTGCCATTTTATAGCGAGCTAGGCTCAATAGACGCCTACTTTGCCACCCTTTTTTGCGTCCGCAGCCTTGGAGCCTCCATGATCCCTCGTCCACCTGCGCTGGTGCTGCTGGCAATCGTCGTGCTGGCCGTATTTTTGATCAACGGTTTTATTCGAGGCTTGCCGTCAGTGGGCACGTCGACTATGCAGATCGCCCCCTTTATCCCGATGTTCTTCTTTGCCGTAACCCACCTGATAAAAGCCGCCTTGCTGGTCGCCATGGCATTCGGCAGCAACGCCGCGCGCCTGGCCTTTACCGGGTTCTACTTTTATGGCGTGATCACTTTCGTGGCTTTTCTGGCCAGCCTTCCGTCTTGGCCGAACCTGGGTATCGTTGGCAGCCTGGTCTACCTGCTACCGCTGGCCGCGGTCGTGCTGCTTTATGTCCCCAGCAGCAATCGCTGGTTCCGTTCCAGAGCTGCGACTGACAGCCCCCAGGCGATAACCCAGCAGCCGGCCGCGCCGCGCCTCACGGGCGCAACGTCCACCCGGCTCTGGCTATTGGGTATCGGCTGCGCGGTCAGTGCCGTTGCCGGCGGGCTGTTGTACCTGACCGCCCGCCTCACCTTGAGTTTTTGGAACTGCCCGCCGCCCCTGTTCGAGCAAACCCGCCCCGCGTGCCGTATCGCTGGCAAACAGATGCTGGCAGCCGGTGGTGCGGGTGTGCTGGCGCTGGTGCTGGCGGCAGTGGCTATCGGTATCTACTGGCACTGGCGCCAGGGTCCAGGCACTGCGAAACCGCCTGCGGCAGGACAGCTCTAGGACCAGTGGACACTACCCGCACGGCCGCGCCGAACCCGTCGTTTTGGTAGGGCGGGAGAATCCCGCGCATTTAACAGCCGATACGTCCCGCCGGGCCTGCTGAGCACAGCGCTGGGTTAAGCCTGTGCAGGAAGGCGATTTCGCCAGCACTCGCGGGCGCTGCCCGCCCTACAAAAAACTGCAGCCCGCACCTGGCCTGGGGCCATTTACGCGGCAACGCGGCGCGAGATGATAATGTCCACAGCTCGGGCTTATGAGCCCCTCACGGCGGCTAGGCGTTCAACCCCAAGGGCTTATCCAGCAATCCATAGTCTGCTCGCTGGGCATAGCCCAAACCCCGGTAAAATTGCAGCGCGGACGGGTTGGTCCGCGACAGCTGCAGCGAAACCTGGGTGTAACCCCGCCGCCCAAACTCCGCTTCGGCGGTGTTCAGCAGCGCCGCGCCGACGCCCCTGCCACGCTGAGACGCCAACACAAAGAATTCATCGATTTCGGCCGTGAGCCCCAGGTACTCCAGACTGAAGACCTGGACGGCCAGCAGATAGCCCACCGCTTCGCCCTCCTCCACCGCCATCCAGCCCGCGCCCAGTTCCGCGCTGGACAGCAATCGGCTCAGCTGGGCGGCCACCCGCTCGGGCACGAAGCCGGCAATACCCTCGAAGGCCCAATACTCGGCAACCAGCGCCAGCAGCTGGCGCACGTCGCCTGTCGTTGCCTGGCGTATCTCCACCATCGGCCAATTCCTTATCGTCAAGGGGATGGGCACATTATCCATCCGCGTGATCACC
This sequence comes from Pseudomonas sp., assembly GCF_040514055.1. GTDB lineage: Bacteria > Pseudomonadota > Gammaproteobacteria > Pseudomonadales > Pseudomonadaceae > Aquipseudomonas. Next base: position 89,754 of record NZ_JBEVDL010000052.1, on the reverse strand, counting down.
TGCGTGCAACGCCTCTTGCGCTTCTGCGCGGAGCCTGGACACTTTTGATCATCGAACCTCATCACAGCCGCGATACAAAGTTGCTGTCTCAGGCCCGCGTTCGGCTACCGTCGTGCTCCTGGATCACGCCGGTACAGCCGCTCCAGAAACCTGGCAATACCCTACGTCGCCCTACCAGGCCCTGAGGAGATGCAATGAGTAAAGCGCTGTTGAAGGCCGCCGCCGCCGGGCGAATCGCCACGCTGCAGACCCTGCTGGAGGCCGGTATTGCTATCGACTTCGCCGACAGGATGCCAGGTCGCACCGCGCTGATCGAAGCCACGATTGCCGGCCAGACCGACACGGTAGAATTCTTACTGAAGCAGGGCGCGAACCCGGACTGCACGGATGCGGCCACTGGCTCTACCCCACTTAGTTGGGCCGCCATGCAGGGTTATGTCGAGATCATTGACCTGCTGCTGACGGCCAACGCCCAGGTCGACAAGGACAACAGCCCCTTCAAGCATTCGCCGCTGATGGGCGCGGCCCAAAACGGACACCTCGACGTGGTTACGCGCCTGCTCGCCGCGGGCGCAAACCTGCATGGGCAAACCGTTAATGGGCGCAATGCGCTGTCACGCGCGGAGGAAAGTGGCCACACCGAGGTGGTGGCGCTGTTGAAAGCCCAGGGCGCCCGTGCGCCCGTGCCCTTGAAAGAATCGACATTGCCCTGGCCGGTGGCCGATGGCGGCGAGATCGACGACAGCGAGCCGGCCAGTGTGCTGCGTGGTTTTATCCTGGCCATGCACCGCTGGGAAACCCAGTGCTACGCCGACCACCAGCGTAGCGGCAACGAGCATATCGACTGGCAGCCGATTCAAGACGGGCAGCAACGGGTCTTCGAGCGCTTTTGCACCGCAAAACCCCGTACCTATGGCCGCCAGGGCAGCTTTGGCTTCCCACCCGCTTACAGCCCGGACGAAACCCTGGTCAAGCTCGACCTCAAGGGTCGCGCGGCGCGCCTGATGACCCGACAGGGTCCCGGTGCGTCGGTTCGCTATGAGTGCTTGTACGGCCTGGTGAGCAAGGGCGGAACCTGGCGTATCGATACCAAGCAGCAGCGGCCCTGGGGCACCCTCGACTGGAGCAGAACGCTGCTCTAGGCATCGCCGCGAAGCGGCGGGCTGTCGCTGAACCGCGCGCCGAGACCGCCCTACACAGCCGCAGTTGCCCCAGCTAAAGGCTCAATACTCCAGCGTAATTCAGCCCCGCAGCGTCGCTTCGATCGCAGCGATATCGATCTTGTGCATGCCCATCATCGCGTCGAAGGCGCGCTTGGCGGCGGCCCGATCAGGATGGCTGATCGCCGCCGTCAAAACCCGCGGCGTGATCTGCCAGGACAGCCCCCATTTGTCCTTGCACCAGCCACAGGCACTTTCCTGGCCCCCGTTTCCGACGATCGCGTCCCACAAGCGATCCGTCTCGGCCTGGTCGTCGGTCGCCACCTGGAACGAGAACGCCTCGTTAGGCTTGAACGCCGCCCCTCCATTGAGGCCCAGACAGGGGATGCCCATTACCCTGAACTCGACGGTCAACACATCGCCCTGCTTGCCCGCCGGATAGTCACCTGGCGCGCGATAAACAACGCCCACCGCGCTGTCCGGAAACGTCGCGGCGTAAAAGGTCGCCGCCTCCAACGCGGAGCCGTCATACCAAAGGCAGACTCTGTTCTTGCTGATCATCCCGGTTCTCCAGCCATAAGACAGACCAAGGATTCTAGCTGTGCCACGGGCAACATAAAGGCCCGTAACCCGCGTCATGATGCTCCTGCAGCGCTTGACGATCAGCGGGTCGCCGCAGGCTGATGAGAAAACCTCAGGCATCCGCGTGGGTCCACAGACCGGCGCATGCCAAGCCAAGCACTATGACCTCGCGCCTCTACCCAAGCAGCGTCAAGGCAGATCGCTGAAGCGCCAGAGCCCCAGGCGTTTGTCCGAGTAGATACCGTCCGTGTGCTGGCAACGCTCATCGACCAGCGCCAGGGGCGACGGGAAGGAAAAGGGGGGCCGCTGCAGGTTGAGGGGCCGCCACTCGCCCGTGCCAATATCGGCATTCGCCCGGTCACCGACGAAGGTGGTTGCGATCAGGAACGCCGCTCCCGTGCGGCGCAGGTTGGCAATGGCAGCCATGATATCGGCTTGGCTGAAGTGCACCAGGGCGTCGCGGCAGAGCACGATATCGGCCTTGGGCAGCCGTTGCCGAACCAGGTCACGGCAGAGGAACCGACGGTTGGCCGAGGCGTGCTGGCGGTGGTTGGCCTCGATCAAGGCAGGTACCACGTCCACGCCGATATAACAGCCGACCGAATCGGCCAGGGGCGCCGCCCAATTGAAGTCACCGCACGGCACATCGAGCAGCGTGTGCCCCTCGAGCGACCGCACCAGGGCGACTAGGTCCGGCAGAAACGTGGCCGCTCGTGCACGGGTGGAGCCGGGCCCGGAAATCGATTCGCAGTCACCCCAGGTGCGACCCTGGTGGATCTCAGCAAAGACCCGGCGCATCTCCCGGCTCTTCTTCGACAGTGGAGGGAATCTAGGAAAGCGCATTGCTGAGCCCTGACGAAGGTGGGAGTGGTACCGCTACGACGCCCCTGAGAAGGGGCTACTGACTGCCGGCAGATCGTTAATAGACTGCTAAGATAGCAAAGTGCCAGACATCGCCACCCTTGGCTGTTCCACGCATGACTGCAAGGAGGCGCCATGCGCTTAGTAGTATCCGCACTGATAGTGCTCATTCTGGCTGGCTGCGGCCACTCTCGGATCGCCTACACGCCATCGCCCCTAGCCATAGGAATAACCGAGGCAGCCTCGATTGTAGAGCAAGGGTTCTACGAGGACTTCAGTCAACAAAAACCACAGTCAGCCATGGTGACCGCTGAGTACATTGGCCTATCGAACGGCTCGGTGACCCGAGGGCTGACCACGGGCACAGTCTCCGTCTACAACGGCGTCGCCGTCGGTCTGGGTTCGACATTCTTGAGAACGGAAGAGATAACCCAGCGCATCTATTTTCGCTCTCTAGGTACGCCCATTCTTTCCAAACGCAACGGTCGTGAAAATCGCTTTGCCGTAACAATTCGACTTTCCGAAGGCGTGACGGCCCGAAATGTGTATTTCCGCTCAGAGCACAGGGCCAAAGAGTTTGCCGACGCACTGGTGTTTCTTCACAACGCCAGTACCCAGGGCGAGCTCGGAAAACAGCCAAAGGTGGAAAGCACAGCCACTCCTCCAAGCCAGTCAAACAGGGATCAACGGCTTCAGCAGCTTATGCAAGAAAACCTGCCCTACGACGAGTACCAGAGGCAGCACAGGGCAATTATGGCTGAGGATAAATAGGGGATAGATCAGGAATTCCACCATAGCCATCAAGTAGAAACAAAGTTAATCGAGGGCTAGCTTCATCACCTTATTGAATCGACTTCTGTATCAAAGCACGAAGATATCGCCAGCACGAGCCCTGTCGATCAAGTACTCAAGCAAGCCAACCGCGTTAGCTGTAATCGGCTCAAACCTGGGGATCTGTTCATGGCTCCAGAAGTAGATATGACCTCGGTACTCGCCGTCCAAGCGCATCACAAAACAGTCCGGGGTCCCATCACTGCCCACTATCGGCAGCATCTTGGCGGGGTCAATGCCCGCTTTGCCAAGCATAGCGAATATATCTTTAGACATCTCCGGCGCGCTGTCGTCATGTAGGTGTAGCCACCCCATCAGCTCGGCATGCCGCTCCAGGGCCTCCTCGGGGCTGAACACGCGGTACTGTTGGGTCGAATCCGCGTCACGCACTAACAATACGCTGCCCGCCTGTTGGCCAAACCAGTGCATGAAATTTTCCGGCAAGGCGCCGAACCGGTCTATCAGCTGCGCCATCGCGGCTGGCGATACCGGCCGTCCTGGAATGGTCAGCACTCGAATGGCCGTTCGTCCTGCCTCATCGCGTGGTGCCGTAGTGCTCAGTTTAATGCTCGAAGGATCCTGATAGTCCGCGTGAGATAACGCATCGAGCTGCCGGTCAGGTTGCAGCAACGCTTGTTGCATAAATGGGTACAGGAGCGTTTCACTGCCTTGCGGCTGCGATGTCTGTTCATGCTTGAGCAGCTCGGCGCCAGACGTCACGACCGCGGTCTCAACAGTCGGAGCCGCGCGACTGCTGAATAGACAAACATCACCCACTGAAGAAGCGCCTCGTGATTTCATGGCATCACTTCGCAATAACGCCTGGTGACTGATACCCCCTCCCAAAAACAGGGCACCGAAGATAAACACAGTGGTCATTTTAAGGTTATTCAGTCTGTTTTCTCGAGGCGCCCGCGCGGTCATCGCTGAGTATCCCAGCAAGCTTGCAAAAGACAGCAAAAAAACGGCCTGCAATGAAAAACCGATAAAGACTCCCGCCACGGAGATGGTCGGACTGAACGCGCAGCGCTGGTTATAGAAATATAAATTTGCCAGTACAACCAGCACAGCTGCACCGCAGGAAAGAAAGATACCCAGGTTATTCAATCTCATAACTACCCCAACACATCATAAAACCGCGGATATCCGCTATCTGGCATTTTCCGGAGGTTTATTCAGAGAAGCCACGGGAAGTCTATCCATGTAGACGAGCGTCTAGACGCTAACGGGTACAAAAGGGCGAGCAGCACACCCCAGAAACGCGAAAGCCCCGCGGTGCGGGGCTTTCGGGTGAAATGGTGGCGGAGAGATAGGGATTTGAACCCTAGGAACTGTTGCCAGTTCAACGGATTTCGAATCCGTCCCGTTCGGCCACTCCGGCATCTCTCCAGCGGCGCGCATCATAACAGTTCATGAGCCGTCAGCGAAGCCCCCGGCGAGGAATTTTTCATCCTGGATCAGGTGCTTGCGTGACCTGGGGTGGTGACTGGGAGATAGGTGCGCCGACTCAGGTTAGATGGTCGTCCTCGTATCCTGGTTGAACGGGGACCGTCCGGGGCGGCGTTACCAAGCCGAGCGCGGGAACGATCACGCTCGGGGCCTTTCTCGCTGCGAGCCTGGTCCTTGTATCTTGGTTGAACGCGGAGCGTCCGGGGCGGCGTTACCACGCAGAGCGTGGGAAGGATCAAAAACGATCAAAAAAGCGCGGCTCGGGGGCGGGCCTCCCACAATCCACCGATAAGAGGCGCCTTATAAAACCCGGGCAAAAAAAGAGAAGCCGAAGCTTCTCTTTGCCAAACACAGTATCCGGCGCGTTATTCGGTCAGGCGGGTCAGGGCTTCGCGGTATTTGTCGGCGGTTTTCTGCGCGACCTCCAGCGGCACCGGAGGTGCCGGCGGCTCCTTGTTCCAACCGGTGGACTCCAGCCAGTCGCGCACGAACTGCTTGTCGAAGCTTGGCGGGTTACTGCCCGGCGCGTAGCTGTCGGCCGGCCAGAAGCGGCTGGAGTCCGGGGTCAACGCCTCATCCATCAGGGTCAGGGTGCCGTCTTCGTCCAGGCCGAATTCGAACTTGGTGTCGGCGATGATGATGCCGCGGGTGGTGGCGTACTCGACCGCCGCGCTGTACAGGGCGATGGCGGTATCGCGCACCTGTACGGCGAGCTCGGCGCCGATAATGGTTTGGCACTGCTCGAAGGAGATGTTCTCGTCGTGATCGCCCACCGCGGCCTTGGTCGAGGGGGTGAAGATCGGTTGCGGCAGCTTGTCGGCCTCGCGCAGACCGGCCGGCAGGGCGATGCCGCAGACCGTGCCGCTCTTCTGGTACTCCTTCCAGCCGGAACCGACGATATACCCGCGGACGATGGCTTCCACCGCCACCGGCCGCAGACGCTTGGCGACCACGGCGCGGCCCTGCACCAGCGGCAGCTCGGCGGCCGACACCACGTCCTCGACGCGGTCGCCGGTAAAATGGTTGGGCACCAGGCCGGCCAGCTTGTCGAACCAGAAATTCGAGATGGCGGTGAGGATCTTGCCCTTGTCCGGGATCGGCTCGGCGAGGATCACGTCGAAGGCCGACAACCGATCGGTAGCGACCATCAGCATGCGCTGGGCATCGATTTCATACAGGTCGCGCACTTTGCCGGAGTAGATCTTTTTCAGGCTGAGGGTGGTGGTCATCTCGGTATCCGCCTTGATCAAACAAAACAGGCGAAACCGAGCCGGTTTCGCCTATTGATTTTACCGCCACTGCAACACTCGCTGCCGCCGCGCCAGGCGCGGCGGCCGGGGGTTAGCCGAGGTTGTCCTGGATGATGCCCAGGATGCGACGGGCCACGTCGGCCGGCGCCACGGTGTTGAGGTCTTTTTCCACGCTGACCTGGACCGCGTCGCCGACGCGGGTCAGGCGCACCTGGTAACGCTCGGCGCGGGCATCGATCTCTTCCTGGTCCGGCTCGCTGCCGAACACCCGGCCGATCAGCCCTGGTTTTTCTTCCGGCTTCTTCGCGCCTTCGGCGAGGTTGATGTAATACACGCCCAGCGTGCGGTTGAGGTCGTCGATGCGCACGTCCCCGGCTTCCAGGGCACGACCGATACCGGACCAGGCGCGGTCGAAGTCGGCGCCCAGGTTCAGCAACGGGTTACCGTTGCCGTCCTCGTTCAGGCTGACCCGGCTCGGCGCGTCGAAGTCGCGGGCGGCCAGCAAGGACACGGAGCCGCCCTGCTCGGCGCTGCGCGCCAGGTTGGCGAGCATCTCGTCGAGCAGTGCCGCTTCCAGGCTGGCGTTGCCGGTACGGCTGGGGAACGGGATATCGACCTGACTGCCGGCGGGACGCTCGGCGCTGACCACGAAGATCTCGCTGGTGTTGCGCTGCACGCCCGGCTCGACGCGCACCCGCACACGGGTTTCGCTGTCCGGCTCGACACCCGCCACCCGGCTGCTCAGGCGGCTGGCCATGGTGGTGGACAGCTCGTCGAAGCGCTGCCAGGCGGTGCTGAACTCACCGGTCTGCGGCCGCTCTTCGGCAATGCGAAAGCCATTGTCCTCAAAAAACTGCCGGGCCACCGGCCAGACCTCGGCCGGTGCCTGCTGGGCCACCAACCAACGCGACTCGCCGCTTTTCTGCAGGCTGAACGGGCTGGATTCGGCGGTCGCTTGCAGTGCCTGCGGGCGCGGCACTTCGAAACCTTCGACCGTCGCGGTGCTGTCGGCAATCTGGTTCGGCACCGGTAACAACGGATCGAGACGCTTGGCCTCGACGTTCGGGGGCACCTGCATCGGCGCGGTCTGGCGCTCGTTCAGGTAGTCGCTGCCGCGATCGCGAAAATAGCCGTCATCACCCCAGACCCAGGCGCAACCGCTGGTGCTGGAGATAATCAAGGCAAGTGCGGAGAGTCCGGCCAATCGCTTCATGCGTAGTAGTTCCTCGATTAAAGCAATACGCCGGACTGGCTCAGGGCCTGCCGCAGCGGGTCGTGACAACGCGGGCTAAGCCAGGTCAGGGGCAAGCGGATACCGTCCGGTATCAGCCCCATCTCGGCCAGTGCCCACTTCACGGGGATCGGATTGGACTCGATGAACAACGCCTTGTGCAATGGCATCAGGCGGTCGTTGATGGCCCGCGCGGCGGCGGCATCGCCAGCCATGGCCGCGGCACACAACTCGCTCATGGCGCGCGGCGCGACGTTGGCGGTCACCGAGATATTGCCCTTGCCGCCCATCAGCATCAGCTCGACGGCAGTGCCGTCATCCCCGGAATAGACCAGGAAATCCTTGGCGACGCGGTCCAGCACTTCCTGGCCGCGCTGCAGGTCGCCGGTGGCTTCCTTGATGCCGATGATGTTCGGCACCAGCGACAGGCGCTCGACGGTCTCGGGCAGCATGTCGCAGACAGTACGGCCCGGTACGTTGTAGAGGATCTGCGGGATGGCCACCGCCTCGGCGATGTGACGGAAGTGCAGGTACAGGCCTTCCTGGGTCGGCTTGTTGTAGTAGGGGGTTACCAGCAGGCAGGCGTCGGCGCCTGCACGCTTGGCGTTCTCCGTCAGTTCCACCGCTTCGCGGGTGGAGTTGGCGCCGGTACCGGCGATCACCGGGATACGCCCGGCCACCTGGTCGACCACCCGACGAATCACCTCGATGTGCTCGTGCACATCCAGCGTCGCCGACTCACCCGTGGTGCCGACCGCGACGATTGCGTTGGTGCCTTCCTGCAGGTGAAAGTCCACCAGTTTGCTCAGGCTGTCCCAGTCCAGACGCCCCTGCGCATCCATGGGCGTGACCAGTGCCACCATACTGCCCGCAATCATGCAACCGCTCCTGCCGGAAAAAGAGGGGCTAATGGTACTGGCGCCACCTGCCTTGCACAAGCGAAGTGCTGCCGTGAGCATTCCCCTCAGCCGCGCTTTTCGCTAACCTTCCGGCTTTGATTGACACTCGAGCAGTGTCGACCGCTCATCGCTCTAGGAAGGCTGCATGTCCACCCCCACAGTCCGCGAACAATTCCTTGTCATCAGTGCCCTTGGCGCCAACTCCATGGAGCTGACCAACGTGCTGTGCCGTGCCAGTCACGAGAACCGCTGCGCCGTAGTCAGCACCCGTCTGAGCCGGCACGGCGAGTACAGCGCGCTGGTGCTGCAGGTCTCCGGCAGCTGGGACGCCCTGGCCCGCCTGGAGGCCGGCCTGCCGAGCCTGTCGAAGAAACACGCCTTCACCGTCAGCGTGACCCGCAGCGCCGCTTCCGAGGTCCGTCCGCAGGCGCTGCCTTATGTGGCCTATGTCAGCTCGGTGTACCGTCCGGACATTCTCAACGAGCTGTGCCAGTTCTTCATCGACCATAACGTCGAGCTGGAAAACCTGACCTGCGACACCTACCAGGCCCCGCAAACCGGCGGCACCATGCTCAACGCCACCTTGACCGTGACCCTGCCGGCCGGCACGCAGATCAGCTGGCTACGCGATCAGTTCCTGGATTTCGCCGACGCCCTGAACCTCGATGCGCTGATCGAACCCTGGCGCCCGCAAACCCCTTCCTGAGGCACAGCCCATGAGCGTGACACTCGACCAGCCGGTGGCCGACTTCCAGGCGGCGGCCACCAGTGGTCAGCAGGTCCGCTTGGCGGACCTCCAGGGCCGTAACCTGGTGCTGTATTTCTATCCCAAGGACAGCACCCCGGGCTGCACCACCCAGGGCCAGGGTTTTCGCGATCAGCATGGGGCATTTTTGGCGGCCGACACCCTGGTGTTCGGCGTGTCCCGCGATGGTCTGAAATCCCATGAGAACTTCAAGGCCAAGCAGGGTTTTCCTTTCGAGCTGATCAGCGACGGCGACGAAGCGCTGTGCCAGCTGTTCGACGTGATCAAGCTGAAGAAGCTCTACGGCAAGGAATACCTGGGTATCGACCGCAGCACCTTTCTGATCGACAAGGCCGGTGTGCTGCGCCAGGAATGGCGCGGCGTAAAGGTGCCCGGTCACGTCGACGCGGTGCTGGCCGCCGCCCAGGCGCTGCAGCAGGGCTGAATTGACCCGCTTGGCAAGAAACCGCCAACGGCGGTTTTTTTATGGGGTCTGGCCCAGCTTCCAGGCCGGCATACGCCGAGTGCACCCTGGATTCCCGCTTACGCGGAAATGACGGTGAAATGGGAGCACAGCGTTGGGCTGCGCGCCACGTCCGTGAAGGCTTTTCCGGGCATCAGCCCTTGCGCAACCAATAACGATACACCCCGCCCTCTTCTTCTTCCTGCAATAACTCATGGCCGGCCAGGCGAGCGAAGGCGCGCAGGTCGCGCTGGGAGCCGGCATCGGTGGCGATCACCTTGAGCACCGCGCCACTGGCCAGGCGATTGAGCTCGAGCTTGGCCTTGAGCAGCGGCAGCGGGCAATTCAGGCCGCTGGCGTCCAGCAGGGCGTCGTGGGCAGGGGCGCTATCGGTCATGCGGACGTCTCCAAAAAGGGCCGCCAGCATACCCAAGGCTGCACAAGCCTGGCCACCCGACCGACTTGGCGGCTACAGTAAGCCCTTTGTCGCCAAGAGACCCGTGCATGAATCTCCTGCGCCCCACCTTGCTCACGCTCGCTTGCCTGCTGGCCACGCCCGGGTTCGCCGATGACCTGCCGTCGCTGGGCGACGCCAGCTCGGCCATCGTCTCGCCTGAACAGGAGCACCAGTTGGGGCGGGCCTGGCTGAGCCTGCTGCGCGGCCAGGTGCACCAGCTGTCCGACCCGCAGCTCAAGGACTATGTCGAAACCAGCGTCTACCGCCTGGCCGAGACCAGCGAGGTGCAGGACCGGCGCCTGGAGTTCGTGCTGCTCGACAGCTCGCAACTCAACGCCTTTGCCGCACCCGGCGGGATCATTGGGGTCAACGGTGGACTGTTCCTTTACGCCCAGACCGAAGGCGAATACGCCTCGGTACTGGCCCACGAGCTGGCGCACTTGTCGCAACGTCACTTTGCCCGCGGCCTGGAAGCCCAGCAGCGCATGCAGATTCCGCTGATGGCGGCGATGCTGGCCGGCATCGTAGCGGCCGCCGCGGGTGCCGGCGATGCCGGGATCGCCGCGATCGCCTCGGCCCAGGCCGCCGCGGTCCAGGAACAGCGGCGCTTTTCCCGGCAAAACGAGCAGGAGGCCGACCGTATCGGCCTGCTCAACCTGGAAAAAGCCGGCTACGACCCGCGCGCCATGCCCAGCATGTTCGAACGGCTGATGCGCCAGTACCGTTATGACCGCAAGCCCCCGGAATTCCTGATGACGCACCCGGTGTCCGAGTCGCGGATCGCCGACACCCGCAACCGCGCCGAACAGGCGAAACCCGGCGGCGTCGAGGACAGCCTGCGCTACCAGCTGATGCGAGCCCGTGTGCAGCTGTCCTATGAGGACACTCCCGGCCTCGCCGCCAAGCGTTTTCGCGCCCAGCTCGACGAAAACCCCCAGCATGACGCCGCCCGCTACGGCCTGGCGCTGGCGCAGATCAAGAGTGGCCAGCTGGCCGAGGCCCAGGCCAGCCTGCAACCCTTGCTGGCCAAGGCAGCCAACGAGATCAGCTACAACCTGGCCCAGGTCGACCTGGACGTCGCCAGCCGCCGCCTGGACGCCGCCCAGCAGCGCGTCACCCGCATGCTTACGCTCTTTCCCGGCAGTTACCCGCTCAAGCAGGCGCGGGTCGACCTGTTGATCAAGCAGGGGCGGCCCAAGGACGCCGAGAAGGCCCTGGACGAGCTGCTCAAGAGCCGCGCCAAGGATCCGGACATATGGTACCTGGTGGCGGAGGTGCGCGGCCTGTCGGGCAATACCATCGGCCTGCATCAGGCACGCGCCGAGTACTTCGCCCTGGTCGGCGACTATGACCAGGCGATCGAGCAACTGGATTTCGCCAAACGACGGGCGACCAACAATTTCCAACTGGCCTCGCGCATCGACGCGCGGCAGAAAGTGCTGATGGAAGAGCAGCGCCTGCTCAAGCAGATGATGTAGGGCAAGCCGCGCCTAACGCTCACCGGGATCGGCCCACGGCCGCGAAACCTCTGGGCAGATGCCTTCAAACACCTGTCATCCCCACGTAGGGGATATCCAGAGACCTTGGCGCAATTGGGTTCCCGCCTGCCCGGGAACGACGCAGAAGGCTGGATAACCCGCGCGGGTACGGCGCTGAGTAAGATCCCGCCCGGACAGAGGCCATCCCTCAGACACCCGTCATAACCGCGCAGGCGGGTATCCAGGAACATCTGCGCACCCTGGGCTCCCGCCTGCGCGGGAACAACGGCGAGAAAGACTGATCGTTCCCACGCTCCGCGTGGGCATGCCGTCCCGGACGCTCCAGCGTCCATTCCCAGCACCACCTAACACGACGCCACCTCCGTACGACTCACCGCCATCATGCCCCGGCATAAAAAAACCCGGCACATGCCGGGCTTCGATGATGACCTGCAACGCCTCAGGCGTTGCCGGCCAATTTGAGGCGAGCGGCCTGGGTAAAGTCCAGCATGCGCTTGAGCGGGCGCACCGCGCGGGGGATCAGGGCCGGGTCGACCAGGATCTCGTTACGCCCCTCGCGCAGGCACAGCAGCGTACGCTCCAGGGTGTTCATGGCCATCCAGGGGCAATGGGCGCAACTGCGGCACGCCGCGCCATTGCCGGCGGTGGGCGCCTCGATAAACACCTTGTCCGGACACAACTGCTGCATCTTGTAGAAGATGCCGCGATCGGTGGCGACGATAAAGGTGCGGTTGGGCAGAGTTTGCGCGGCCCTGATCAGCTGACTGGTGGAGCCCACCGCATCGGCCAGATCGATCACCGCCTCGGGGGACTCCGGGTGCACCAGGATCGCCGCGTCCGGGTACAGCGCCTTCATGTCCAGCAGCTGCTTGGACTTGAACTCTTCGTGGACAATGCAGGCACCGTCCCACAGCAGCATGTCGGCGCCGGTTTCTTTCTGGATATAACGCCCCAGGTGCTTGTCCGGCGCCCAGAGGATGGTTTCGCCGTTGTCCATCAGGCTTTCGACGATTTCCAAGGCGCAGCTGGAGGTCACCACCCAATCGGCACGCGCCTTGACCGCCGCCGAGGTGTTGGCATAGACCACCACCGTGCGCTCGGGGTGCTGGTCGCAGAACGCCGAAAATTCATCCACCGGGCAGCCCAGGTCCAGCGAGCAGGTCGCCTCCAGGGTCGGCATCAGGATGCGTTTTTCCGGGTTGAGGATCTTGGCCGTTTCGCCCATGAATTTGACGCCGGCCACCAGCACCGTCTGCGCCGGGCTCTGGCTGCCGAAGCGGGCCATTTCCAGGGAATCGGACACGCAGCCGCCGGTTTCCTCGGCCAGGGCCTGGATCACCGGATCGCAGTAATAGTGCGCGACCAGTACCGCGTTCTGCGCTTTCAGTTCGGCGGCGATGGCGGCACGATAATCGGCCTGCTCGGCATCGCTCAGCGGCTTGGGCTGCTGGGCATCGAGATGGGCTTGGACAAGGAGACGTTCAGAAATCTGCGTCATGTTCACGAGACCTGTAGCAAGGGCGCGACAATCGACTATATCACCCGAATTCGCGAGACAGAATTCGGTGATGGGCACAGGCGGGATAGTGCGAGGGAAAATGGTGGGTCGTGTGGGATTCGAACCTACGACCAATTGGTTAAAAGCCAACTGCTCTACCAACTGAGCTAACGACCCGACGCAGGGCGCATGATACTGATTTAATTCAGGAAAACAACACCCCACGGAAAAAATAGCTAAACCGGATCAGAAATAACGGGTCGGATCGGCCACGCCCGCCTCGGCGAAACCGGTCGCGCGCAGGCGGCAGCTGTCGCACTTGCCACAGGCCCGGCCCTGGTCGTCGGCCTGGTAGCAGGAGACGGTCAGGCCATAGTCGACCCCGTGCTGCAGGCCCGCCTGGACGATCTGCGCCTTGCTCAGCATCTGCAGCGGCGCGCGGATGCGAAACCCCGAACCCTCGACACCGGCCTTGGTCGCCAGGTTGGCCATGCGCTCGAACGCCTCGACGAATTCAGGGCGGCAATCCGGGTAACCCGAGTAGTCCACCGCATTGACCCCGATAAAGATATCCCGCGCGCCCAGCACCTCGGCCCAGCCCAGGGCCAGGGACAGGAACACCGTATTGCGCGCTGGCACGTAGGTGACCGGAATCCCCTCGGAGGGCGCCTCGGGCACCGCGATACTGCTGTCGGTCAGGGCCGAACCGCCGATACCGTTGAGGTTCAGGCCGATCACCTTGTGTTCGATCACGCCCAGTTGCTGCGCCACCCGCTCGGCGGCCTCCAGCTCGGCGCGATGACGCTGGCCATAGTCGAAGCTCATGCTGTAGCAGGCGTAGCCCTGAGCCCGCGCCAAGGCCACCACGGTCGCCGAATCCAGGCCACCGGACAACAGAATGACCGCCCGTTTCTCGCCCATATCTCACCTCGAATAGAAAAATAGCCGCCGTTCAATGGCCGGGCTGGTCATTCCAGAGAATCTTGTGCAGCTGCATCTGCAGGCGCACCGGCAGGTTGTCAGCGACTATCCAGTCGGCCAGCGAGCGCGCATCCAGCTCATGGTGGCTGGGCGAAAACAGCACCTCGCCTGCCCGCTGCTCGAGACGGTACTGGATCAGCTTGGACACCGCCCAGTCGTAGTCCTCCCGCGAGCAGATGACGAACTTCACCTGGTCGTTGGCGGTCAGCAAGTCGAGGTTCTCGTAGCGGTTGCGCCCGACCTCAGCCGAACCCGGAGTCTTGAGGTCGACCACGCGGCTGACCCGGGTATCGACCGCACCGATATCCAGGGCGCCACTGGTTTCCAGTGACACCTGGTAACCGGCGTCGCACAGGTGCCGCAGCAGCGGGATGCAGTTGGGCTGAGCCAGCGGCTCACCGCCGGTCACGCAGATATAACGCGGCTTGTAGGCGGCGATCTGCTCGAGGATGACGTCCAGGGCCATGACTTCGCCGCCGCTGAAGGCATAGGCGGTGTCGCAGTACTGGCAGCGCAGGGGACAGCCGGTCAGGCGTACGAACACAGTCGGCAAGCCGGCGGTGCGCGTTTCCCCCTGCAGCGAGTAAAAAATCTCGGTAATGCGCAGGGTATCTTGCATATCAGCCACGGGCGTGACGGCGAAACAGGCCATCCGCCTCCGTTGCGGGAAAGGGGCGCAGAGTCTAACGAAAAAACCCGCGCAAGGCGCGGGTTTTTCCTGATCGGCGACTCAGCTTTTAAGGCAAACGCTGCAGATCGCGCTGGGCCAGCTGCGCGGCGGAGCTGCCCGGGTACTGGGAGATCACTTGCTGCAGAATGCCCTTGGCGCGGTCGCCATTACCCAAGCGCTGCTCGACATCGGCCAGCTTGTACAGCGAATCCGGCACCTTGGCGTGGTTCGGATACGCCTGGCTGACCTTGGCGAAAGCCTGGCCGGCCTCCTGCAGGTTACCACTGGCCAGGTTCACCTCGCCCAGCCAGTACTGAGCATTGCCCGAATACTGGCTGTTGGGATACTTGCGCAGGAAGCCGGCGAAGGCCTGGCTCGCGCGAGCGAAGTCCTTGGCCTTGATCAGGTCGAAGGCAGCCTCGTAATAGAGCTTTTCCTTCGCCGGATCCGCCGGTTCGGTACTCACCGGCGCCGATTCGGCCGGTGCTATCGGGGTGCCGCTGGCGTTGATGGCGCCCGCGGTCGAAGATTCGGGTGCGATGGCAGCGCCGGTTGCGCCACTCGCAAAACGTCGATCAAGTTCCTGGTAACGCTCCAGGCCTTCTTGCTTCAGGCGCTGGATTTCATTCTGTTGCTCTTCGAGCATACCGCGCAGTCGCGCGACCTCTTCCTGCATTTGTTGCAACTGCATAAACAGCTCACCCTGCGCCGAGGCAGGGGCCGTAACCCCTCCCCCTGCGTAGGCGCCAGACGTGCCATAACCCACGGGCGGGTAACTGCTGCCACCCGAAGGGGCATTGTTATCGACCACGGGAACATCAGCCAATGCCGCGAACGGCAGGCAGCTGAGGGACAGAACGGTTAAGACACGTCGGCACTTATGCATGGCGAATTACTTACGCAGTTCTACGCGACGGTTCTGAGCCCAGGACTGCTCGTCGTTGCCGGTAGCGATAGCACGCTCTTCACCGTAGGACACCAGCTCAGCTTGAGCCGGGGAAACGCCCTGCAGGACCAGGTAACGCTGAACAGCCTTGGCGCGACGCTCGCCCAGAGCCATGTTGTATTCACGGGTACCGCGCTCGTCAGTGTGGCCTTCCAGAACGACGCGAGCGCCATTGCCTTTCAGGTCTTTGGCGTGAACGTCCAGTGCGCGCATGGCTTCCGGCTTCAGATCGGCACTGTCGTACTCGAAGTAGAAGGTGGTGATGGCGCGCAGTGCGGCTTCTTCGCTCAGGCTGCCGTCGGTGTTGGCACCGCTAGCATCATAACCAGTGTTTGGATCGGTAGCGCCTTGGCCAGCGTCTTCAGCGCCTTTCGAGGAACAACCCACAGCCACGGCCAGAGCCAGCGCCAGTGCAGCAAACTTGCCAAATTTCAGCATTTCCATGGTAAAACTCCTAATGAAACCCCAGTGTGTTAAGTAATTGTGTTGCACCGCATCAGTTCAGGTAAGGCGACCAGGAAGGCTCTCGGATTTCGCCTTGCGCTGTTGGAATCGGGAGTTTTACACGTCCATTGATGGAAGCGAGTATCAGCACTCCCCGGCCCTGCTGGCGGGTCGCGTAGATTACCATGGTGCCGTTAGGCGCGACAGTAGGCGACTCGTCCAGACTGGTATCCGACAGCATACGCAGGTTGTTGGTTTGCAGGTCCTGGACCGCGACCTTGAAGTTGGTGAAACCGTCCTGGCGGTGGATCATGACCAGGGTCTTCTCGTCGGCCGACAGTTTCGGGTTGGCGTTGTAGTTACCGACGAAGGTCACCCGTTCCACCGAACCGCTGGCGATATTGGTCTTGTAGATCTGCGGCTTGCCGGCACGGTCCGAAGTGAAGTAAATCGTCTGGCCATCGGCGCCCCAGAAGGGTTCGGTGTCGATCGAGTAGTGGTTGGTGACCCGCTGCAACTGGCGGCTGCCCAGGTCCATCACGTAGATCTCCGGATTGCCGTCACGCGACAGCACGAACGCCAGGCGGTTGCCTTCCGGCGACCAGGCCGGCGCGCCGTTCAAGCCTTCGAAATTGGTGATCTGCTCGCGGCGACCGGTGTCGATATGCTGGACGAACACCCGTGGGCGCTTCTGCTCGAAGGACACATAGGCGATGCGCTTGCCGTCCGGGGCAAAACGCGGCGACAGGATCGGCTCGCGCGACTGCAGCAGGGTGACCGCACGGGCACCGTCATAATCCGAACGCTGCAGGGTGTAGCGGGTATTACTCACCGAAAAACGCTCGGCGGTGACGTAGAGCATGCGGGTGGAAAACGCGCCCTTGACGCCGGTGAGTTTCTCGAAGGACTGGTCCGAGACATAGTGCGCCATGTCGCGCAGCTGGTCAGCGGTACCGCCGACGCTGCCGGTGAACACCTGTTGTTCGGTAGCCACGTTGAACAGGGCGAACTGGATCTGCAGGCGTGCGCCGGACGGCACGATATTGCCCACCAGCACGTACTGCGCGCCCAGGGCCTTCCAGTCGCGGTAGATCACTTCGCCGGCCTGGGTCGGCAGACTGAGCATATTCTGCCGTGGGATCGGCTCGAAGGTCCCGGAATTGCGCAGGTCCTTGCCGACGATATCGGCCAGGTCCTCGGGCAATGCGGTACCGCCCTGCCAGCCAAAGGGCACCACGGCGATGGGAATAGCGACGTCTCTACCCGTGCTCACCAGAATGTTTTTCTCGTCGGCCACCGCCAGGCTGGCGGCAGCGCAGAGAACCACGAGTAAACCTCGAAGAAGTTTGATCACAACGCTAGATCCTCAGGGGTGAAGGTCATCTTGAAAGAACGGTAAGGGTTGAAGTCCTGTGGACTCAGACCTTGCATTTCGGTAATTCGCCCAATGTTTTTTACCGCCGCCACAGCCGAGGCATCGAAAGGTCCATCACCGCTGGAGCGGGCGATGCTCGCACCGGTGATGGTGCCGTCCGGCAACATGGAAACCTGCACCGTCACCGACATGCCCTTACGGGCACTCGGTGGACGGCTCCAGCTTTCGGCAGCGCGCAGGCGAATCAGGTCATCGAAGTTGCCCGCCACCTGCTCGCCAACTTCGTCGCTCACAGCCGCTTGGCGCTCAGTGGTGTCGGACAGCAACTCGGCCAGGGCCTGGGCTTTTTTCTCCTCGGCAGACTTGCGCGCGGCCTCCTGGGCCTTTTGTTTCTTCAGCAGGTCGGCGGCCTTTTTCTTGTTGGCGTCTTCGAGTTTCTTGCGCGCCTCATCGGCCTTCTTTTTCGCGTCGTCGGCTTTTTTCTTGGCCTCGTCGGTCTTTTTCTTCAGCTCTTCGGCGGCTTTTTTCTGGGCCTCCTCGAGGGCCTTCTTGCGTTCTTCCTCGGTCTTTTTCTTCGCGATATCGGCGAGCTTCTGCTGCTCGGCTTTCGCTTCCTCGGCCTTCTTGCTCTCCGCGGCCTTGGCCTCGGCAGCGTCGGCGGCCGCCTCTTCCTTGGCCTCCTCGGCTTTCTGCGCGGCCTCTTCCTGTTTTTCCTTGGCTTCGGCGGCGGCCTGTTTCTGTTGCTCGATCTTCTTGGCTTCCAGCTGCTCGACCTGGGTCTCGCGGGCCGCGGTCTTGACCGCTTCGCCGGCGATTTTCTGGTTGGTCTGCACTGTGGCCGGGCTCTTGGACGTCAGCTGATACAGGGTCGCCTGGACAATTGGCTTGGACGGCGGCAAGTCGGGGGCGAAGGCGAAACTGACGAACACCAGGGCAAAAATCAGCGCGTGCAAGCCCACCGCCCAGACACTGGGCCAGAAATAGCTTTCCGAAGTGGAACGCTGGCTGGACTCGCGCATCAAGGGGCCTCGGTGATCAGACCGACGTTGCCCACGCCGGCCTGCTGCAGGCCGCCCATGGCAGCCATGACCGACCCGTAGTCGACCGACTTGTCGCCCCGGATAAAGACCTGGGTCTGTTTACCCTGGGTGCGGCTCTGGTTGAGGATCTTGGTCACCGAACTGGTCATCTCCGCCAGGGTCAAGGCCTTCTCGGTGGTCTTGCCCGCGTCGGTATCGACCTCGCTACCCAGGTTCCAGAAGTAGGTTTTGTCGGCCTTGATGGAAATGGTCAGCACCTGGCTGTCGTTGTCCTGGGGCAAGGCCTCGCTGGACACCTTGGGCAGGTCGACCTTGACGCCCTGGTTGAGCATCGGCGCGGTCACCATAAAGATCACCAGCAGCACCAACATCACGTCGATGTAGGGCACCACGTTCATCTCGGCAACCGGCTTACGTTTCTTGCGCACTCTGGACATGACTTAACACCCACCCGAAAAGAAAACCGGCGAATCACTCATCGCTGGTGTGGACCTTGCGGTGCAGGATCGCCTGGAACTCATCGGCGAAGGTGTAATAACGG
The DNA here is from genome assembly GCF_040514055.1 of Pseudomonas sp. GTDB lineage: Bacteria > Pseudomonadota > Gammaproteobacteria > Pseudomonadales > Pseudomonadaceae > Aquipseudomonas. Next base: position 70,832 of record NZ_JBEVDL010000052.1, on the reverse strand, counting down.
CCGATCAGCATCTCGCCGCGGGCGGCGAAGCGGTTGTAGGCGATCACCGCGGGGATCGCCGCGAACAGGCCGATGGCGGTGGCGATCAGCGCCTCGGCGATACCCGGGGCCACGGTGGCCAAGGTTGCCTGCTGCGCCGTGGCCAGGCCGCGGAAGGAGTTCATGATGCCCCAGACAGTACCCAGCAAGCCGATATAGGGGCTGGTGGAACCGACGGTGGCGAGGAACGGCAAGCTCTGCTCGAGTTTTTCCTCTTCGCGGGAAATCGCCACGCGCATGGCGCGGGCCACACCCTCCATCACCGCATCCGGGTCGACCCCTGGCTGCTGGCGCAGGCGGGAGAATTCCTTGAAGCCGCCACGGAAGATCTGCTCCACGCCGGAATCCGGGTCGGGGTTACTGCCGGCCTGGCGGTACAGTTTGGACAGGTCGATGCCCGACCAGAAACGCTCGTCGAAGCTGTCCAGCGAGCGCTTGGCGGCACGCAGCATGATGCTGCGCTGAAAGATCATGATCCACGAGGTAACCGAAGCGGCTACCAGGGTCAGCATCACCAGCTGCACGAAGATGCTGGCGTTGCTGATCAGGCTCCACATGGATGAATGGTCGACGGCGGTGGCTTCCACGCTTACTCTCCTGCTTTGGATGTACCCGGGCCGCTCAGCGCGGCGAAGGCCGCGCGCAAAGCTTCGGGAATAGCCCGGGGTTTCAAACTGTCGGCGCGCACACAGGCCACCAAAAACTGCCCTTCGCAGAGCAGCGCATTATCCGTGGCCCGCCTCACCTGTTGACGAAAGCGCAGGCTGGCACGGTTCAATTCACTGAGATCGGCGCTCACCAGCAGCTCGTCGTCCAGGCGCGCCGGCACGTGGTAACGCGCTTCGCTGGAATGCACGACGAACAGCAGATTGTCCCCCACCAGCTCCGACTGGGCAAAACCCAGTGCGCGCAGCCGTTCGGTGCGGGCCCGCTCCATAAATTTGAGGTAGTTGACGTAGTACACGATGCCGCCGGCATCGGTGTCTTCGTAATACACCCGACACCGGTGGGCGAACGGTTCAAGTCCGTTTTGCGCGCGCATACTCTAGTGCTTACTCCCACGCTTGCCAATCAGGGGTTGCAACTCTTTGTGTCGATGGCTCATGGGTCCTCGCTGGCGAACAGGTCGGCGGTGGGCAATTCACCCAGGCGCTTGGGCACGTTGAGGCCGAAGTGCAGGTAGGCGTGGCGCGTGACCACCCGCCCCCTGGGGGTGCGCATGATATACCCCTGCTGGATCAGGTAGGGCTCCAGCACATCTTCGATGGTGTGGCGCTCCTCGCTGATGGCCGCGGCCAGGCTGTCGATACCCACCGGGCCGCCATCGAATTTCTCGATCAGGGTCAGCAGCAGGCGCCGGTCCTGATGGTCAAAGCCGTGCTCGTCCACATCGAGCAAGTTCAGCGCCAGATCGGCCACCGCCCGAGTGATCTGCCCCTGGGCCCGCACTTCGGCGAAATCCCGCACCCGGCGCAGCAGCCGGTTGGCGATCCGCGGCGTGCCACGCGCGCGACGGGCGATTTCATAGGCGCCGTCGGCTTCGATCGGCAGTCCGAGAATACCGGCCGAACGACCGACAATGGTCGCCAGGTCGTCGATGTTGTAGAACTCCAGGCGCTGGACAATACCGAAACGGTCGCGCAGCGGGTTGGTCAGCATGCCGGCCCGGGTGGTGGCGCCGATCAGGGTAAAAGGCGGCAGGTCGAGCTTGATCGAACGCGCCGCAGGCCCCTCGCCGATCATGATATCGAGTTGGAAGTCTTCCATGGCCGGGTAGAGCACTTCTTCCACGATCGGCGACAGGCGATGAATCTCGTCGATAAACAGTACATCGCCCGGCTCGAGATTGGTCAGCATGGCCGCCAGGTCGCCCGGACGCTCCAGCACCGGCCCCGAGGTGCTCTTGATCGACACCCCCATTTCCTGGGCGATGATATTGGCCAGGGTGGTCTTGCCCAAACCCGGCGGGCCGAAAATCAAGGTGTGATCCAGGGCTTCACGGCGCCCCTGGGCAGCCTGGATAAACAGCTGCATCTGCTCGCGCACCTTGGGTTGGCCGATATAGTCTGCCAGGCGCAGCGGCCGAATGGCACGGTCGAGCTGCTCGTCGCGGTCTTTGCCGCTGGCGGTCATTAGGCGGTCGGCTTCGATCACTTAACCCATTCCCTTCAATGCACGACGGATCATATCTTCACTGCTTAAACCGTCTTCCTGCACGGCGGATACCGCCCGACTGGCTTCCTGTGGCTTGAAGCCGAGGGAAATCAACGCACTGACCGCATCATTCTCCGCGCTTGTGACTGCCACGACCAGCCGAGGTTCAACCACAAAGCCGGCCAACCCGGGAACCGTTTCCCAGGCCTTGAAGCGGTCCTTCAATTCCACCAGCAGGCGTTCGGCGGTTTTCTTGCCGACCCCCGGGATACGCGTGAGCGCCGAGGTATCCTGGGACTGCACGCAGCGCACCAGATCGTCGACCTCCATCCCGGACATCAGGGCCAGGGCCAGCTTGGGGCCGACCCCATTGAGGCGGATCAGCTCGCGAAACAGCTCGCGCTCGCGGCGCTCGAAAAAGCCATACAGCAGCTGGGCGTCCTCGCGCACCACCAGATGGGTGTGCAGGGTCACCGGCTCTCCCAGGGACGGCAAGCGGTACAGGGTGCTCATCGGCACTTCCAGCTCGTAGCCCAGGCCATTCACATCCACCAGCAAGTGCGGCGGCTGCTTCTCCGCCAGGGTGCCACGCAGGCGTCCGATCACGTTGTTGTTTCCTTTACGGGGCGGCAGGCGTTGGGCCCGAGCCGGCGATGATCACCAATAACGCTGCGCAGGCCGGTCACAGGCGCAACCGCCCGCCGCGGCTGCGCGCGCCGACCAGACCATGGGGAATCAGGCTGGAGCGGGTATGAGCATGACACAGGGCGATGGCCAAGGCGTCGGAGGCGTCGATCTGCGGTTTCTGCGTGAGTTTCAACAGGTGCATGACCATCATCTGCACCTGCTGTTTGTCCGCCCCGCCGCTGCCGACGATCGCCTGCTTGACCTGCGTCGCGCTGTATTCCGCGACATCCAGGCCCTCCTCCATCACCGCCACCAGCGCCGCCCCCCGGGCCTGCCCGAGCTTGAGCGCCGAATCGGCGTTTTTCGCCATAAAGACTTTCTCGATGCCCATGGTCACCGGCCCATGGGTCTGGATCACCTCGCGCACGCCGCGGTAGACCGCCTGCAGGCGCTCGTGGAGCAAGCCGGTGCCGGTGCGGATACAACCGGACGCGACATACTCGCAGCCGCGCCCCGTGTCGCGCACCACGCCGTAGCCGGTGATGCGTGATCCAGGATCGATGCCAAGAATAAGGGTCATAACGCTCGCGACATGCAAAAAGGAACGGCCAAGCCGAATGCCGGCAGCTTAAAGGCAGAAGCCGGGAGCGCCTAGCGCAGCTTCATTGATGCGGTTGCGCGAAGCGAGGCCAGGATTCTCCGGCTTCAAAATGCGTGGACTGGGGCGAACCCATTCGCCCGAGGCCCGCCTGGCGGATAAATTTGTTCGATGGGTATCGCTTCGCTCAACCCATCCTACCAACTAACCCAGCTGTTCCATCAGCTCGTCGGGGATCTCGGCATTGGAATAGACGTTCTGCACGTCATCCAGGTCCTCAAGCATGTCGATCAGCTTCATGACCTTCTTGGCGGTTTCCAGGTCGGTGACCGGCGCGCTGACCGAAGGGATCATCGCGATATCCGCTTCCTCGCCCTTGAAGCCCGCGGCCGACAACGCCTCGTTGACCGCGAGAAAATCGGCGAAGCTGGTGGAGACCAGCGCCGAGCCGTCCGCGCCCATTTCCACGTCATCCGCGCCGGCCTCCAACGCCGCCTCCATCAAGGCCTCTTCAGCCACGCCCGGGGCGTAGCTGATCTGGCCCTTGCGGTCGAACATATAGGCCACCGAGCCATCGGTCCCCAGATTGCCCCCACACTTGGTGAAGGCATGACGAACTTCCGCCGCGGTGCGGTTGCGATTGTCGGTCATGGTTTCGACGAAAATCGCCACGCCACTGGGGCCATAACCCTCGTAGCTCAGCTCGGCCATATTGTCGGCTTCGTCCGAGCCAACACCCCGGGCAATTGCCCGATCGATGGTGTCGCGTGTCATGTTGGCGGTCAGCGCCTTGTCCACCGCCAGACGCAGGCGCGGATTGTCCGCGGGCAGGCCGCCATTCTTGGCCGCCACGGTCAGCTCACGGATCAGCTTGGTGAAGATCTTGCCGCGCTTGGCGTCCTGGCGCCCTTTGCGGTGCTTGATGTTGGCCCATTTGGAATGACCCGCCATACCCACTCCCGTGCTGTTCAAATAAGGGTCGTATCGAAACCACAGGCGCGGCCCAAGGTGGCCGCGCCTGCATCGGCTTACTCGGCCTTGGGCTGTTCGCGCAGGCGAATGTGCAGCTCGCGCAGGGCCTTGGCGTCCACCTCGCCCGGCGCCTGGGTCATCACGCAGGCCGCGCTCTGGGTTTTCGGGAAAGCGATCACTTCGCGGATCGACTGGGCGCCGGTCATCAGCATCACCAAGCGGTCCAAGCCGAAGGCAAGGCCACCGTGGGGCGGTGCGCCGTACTTCAGGGCATCGAGCAGGAAGCCGAACTTCTCCTGCTGCTCGTCCTCGCTGATGCCCAGCACGCGAAATACGGTCTGCTGCATGGCCTTGTCGTGGATACGAATCGAGCCGCCACCCAGTTCGGTACCGTTGAGTACCATGTCGTAGGCGCGCGACAGGGCGGCCGACGGGTTGGCTTCCAGCTCGGCCGCACTGCAGCTCGGCGCGGTGAACGGGTGGTGCATGGCGGTCAGGCTGCCGTCGTCGTTCTCTTCGAACATCGGGAAGTCGACTACCCACATCGGCGCCCACTCGCAGGTCAGCAGGTTCAGGTCATGCCCCAGCTTGATGCGCAGCGCGCCCAGTGCCTCGCTGACGATCTTGGCCTTGTCGGCGCCGAAGAACACCAGGTCGCCGTCCACCGCGCCAACGCGATCGAGGATCACATTGATATTGTCCAGCGGGATGTTCTTGACGATCGGCGACTGCAGGCCTTCGACACCGTTAGCCCGTTCGTTGACCTTGATATAGGCCAGGCCGCGCGCGCCGTAGATGCCGACGAACTTGGTATAGTCGTCGATCTGCTTACGCGGCATGCTCGCGCCACCGGGCACGCGCAGGGCGGCCACACGGCATTTCGGATCGTTGGCCGGACCGCTGAAGACCTTGAAGTCGACTGCCTGCAACTGGTCGGCAACGTCCACCAGTTCCAGCGGGTTGCGCAGGTCAGGCTTGTCGGAGCCATAACGACGCATGGCCTCGGCCAGGGTCATGTGCGGCAGTTCGCCGAACTCGACGTCCAGCACTTCCTTGAACAGCTGACGGATCATCTTCTCGGTGATGGCCATGATGTCGGCTTCGTCGAGGAAACTGGTCTCGATGTCGATCTGGGTGAATTCCGGCTGGCGATCAGCCCGCAGGTCTTCGTCACGGAAACACTTGGCAATCTGGTAGTAACGGTCGAAGCCGGCCACCATCAGCAGTTGCTTGAACAGCTGCGGCGATTGCGGCAGGGCGAAAAAACTGCCGGCATGGGTGCGGCTCGGCACCAGGTAGTCGCGCGCGCCTTCCGGGGTGGCACGGGTCAGGATCGGCGTCTCGACGTCGAGGAAGCCATTGTCGTCCAGGTAACGGCGGATGCTGGTGGTGATGCGCGAACGCAGCTTCAGCTTGGCGGCCATTTCCGGACGGCGCAGGTCGATAAAGCGGTAGCGCAGGCGGGTTTCCTCGCCGACGTCGGTGTATTCGTTCAGCGGGAACGGCGGCGTCTCCGCCTCGTTCAGCACTTCCAGGTCGTAGCCCAGCACTTCGATGGCCCCAGAGGCCATATTGGCGTTGCCGGCACCGGCCGGACGCAGGCGGACCTTGCCGGTGATCTTGACCACGTATTCGCTGCGCACCCGATCGGCGACGGCGAAGGTCTCGGCGCGATCCGGGTCGAAGACCACCTGAGCCAGGCCCTCACGGTCACGGATGTCGAGGAAGATCACCCCGCCATGGTCACGGCGGCGATGGACCCAGCCGCAAAGGGTGACGTCCTGGCCGTCCAGGCTCTCGTTCAGTTGGCCGCAATAATGGCTGCGCATCATGGTCTGTTCGCTTCTCGTGATTCGGATAATCGGTGGGCCGTTCAGTCGGCTTTGTCGCCGCCAGCCAGATTCTTCTTCGCGCCGGTCTTGAAATCGGTCTCGTACCAGCCGCTGCCACTGAGGCGAAAACCCGGCATGGATAACAATTTCTTCAGTGCGGGTGCCTGGCACGCCGGGCAATCGACCAACACTGCATCGCTGAACTTCTGAATCGCTTCCAGCTGATGAGCGCAGGCGCCGCACTGGTAATCGTAAATTGGCATCGGCTCGTCTCGGCTATGGAAAATACCACCGCGAGCCCGCGTCTCGCGGCGAAAGGGCAGCATTATATCTGGTTAATTCGCCACGCGCAGCCGCGCGTCCGGCTCGCATTCGCCTAAGCCTTCCTATACTCAGGTTTCCCCTCGCGGAGAACCGCCATGGCCATCGCCCGACCCGCCGACCTGTCACGCGACCTGCTGGAAGACTTTCGGCTGGACGCGGCGGAGCTCTTCCCGCGCTGCGAACAACTGCTGATCGAGCTCGAACACTACCCCCAGGACCAGGAACGCCTGCGCGAGCTGTTCCGCCAGGTGCACACCTTCAAAGGCAACCTGGGCTATGTCGGGTTTAACGGACTGATGCCGCTGCCGCAAGCCGTCGAAGACGTGCTGGACGCCCTGCGCACCCGCCAGCTGAATTTCGACAGCTTGCTGGGGGACATCCTGTTGCTCAGCCTGGATCGGCTGCGCGCCCTCAGCGACGAGGTGGTCGGCGGCACCGGCGCCATCGACGCCAGTGGCCTCGAGCCGCTCTGCCGCGCCCTGACTGCCCTGGCCGTGGCACCCACGGAAAAGCAGACCGAAACGCGCCGGCAGCTGCTGCAACAACTCGATCCTGCCACCCAGCTGATTGCCCAACCCCCAGTGGACCAGTCGCCAACCCTGGCGCTACTGGCGCGACACGGCATCGAAGGCGGCGCCGACCTGCAGTTTTTCATCGACCTGATGCACGCCAGCGAACAGCGCTCGGCCTACTGGCAAGGCCGCGGGATGCGCCTGCTGGAACTCGGCCTGACGATGAACGAAGCGGCTGAGTGCCCGGAACAGCCCACCCAACTGGCAGCCGCGATTTGCCTGCATGACCTGGGCATGGCCTTCCTGCCACTGGACCTGCTGCACAAGGATCAGCGCCTGAGCCGTGAAGAGCGGCGGCAGATGCAGTCCCATCCACGCCTGGCCTTCGACCTGCTCAAGCGCATGCCGGACTGGTCCGCTGCCGCCGAGATCGTCATGCAACACCAGGAGCATGCCGACGGCAGCGGCTACCCCAAGGGCCTGCGCGAGACTGAGATCACCCCTGGCGCGCTGATCCTGCATATCATCGATACCTTCGACGCACGCACTCACGAGCGCGCCCACCAGACCCTCAGCAAACGCCCACTGCTGCGCGCGATACTGGAAATCAACAGCCTGAGCGGCAGCCAGTTCAGCGGCACCTGGGTCGAGGTATTCAACCGCACCCTGCAGCAGCAACCGGCACTGGCCCACGCCTGATCAACCCCCTTAGAATACGCCCTAAGCGCCGCCGCAAGGCGTCTAAACCGGCCACTACACCCCCGACGCAGGCACACGCCAGCCCCACTGGCGGTCCGACGCATGCTAGGCTCAGCCGTTCGCCACAGGGCTAGCGCCCGATTGACTCGAGAGGCAAAATCCATGGAAATCAATATTGGCATTACCGAGCAGGACCGTGCCGCGATCGCCGACGGCCTGTCCCACCTGCTGGCCGACACCTACACTCTGTACCTGAAGACGCACAACTTCCATTGGAACGTGACCGGGCCGATGTTCAACACCCTGCACCTGATGTTCGAGGGGCAGTACACCGAACTGGCCCTGGCGGTCGACCTGATCGCCGAGCGCATCCGCGCCCTGGGTTTCCCAGCGCCCGGCACCTACGCCGCCTACGCCCGCCTGTCCTCCATCAAGGAGGAAGAAGGGGTACCTAACGCCCAGGACATGATCAAGTTGCTGGTCCAGGGCCAGGAAGCGGTGGTGCGCACCGCGCGCGGCATCTTCCCGTTGCTGGACAAGGTGAGCGACGAGCCGACCGCCGACCTGCTGACCCAGCGCATGCAGGTGCATGAGAAGACCGCCTGGATGCTGCGCAGCCTGTTGGCCGCCTGACCGTTACGGCCAGAAGGCCCTTGCTGCACCGGGCCGCCCGCCGATCGCCAACCGCAGCGGGCTGACGTTTCTCACCAGGCTGTTCTATGCTCTGCACACTCCATCCGCTGCGTGATGTGCATGAGCCAGCCACCCCATGCTCCGTCCTTGCTCGAGCTGTATCCCGAAGAAACCCGGGAGGCAGCCGAGTTGCTCAAGCGCGCCATCCCGCTGATGGTACGCCACGACATCCCACCCAACCCGCTGCACTATGCCCTGTGGTACACCTACAGCAAAGGCTCTGAGCCGGAGCTGAACCGGCGCCTGGACCAGACCCTCAAGAACTTCGAGAGCTTTCCACCCGAAACCGCAAGCAGGCTGTTTCGTGACTTTATCATCCGGGGTGAGCTGGAGGAGGCCCGCTCGGGCCAGCAGCAGGTCATTGAACTGGTCGACGATATTGAAGGCGGGGTGGCGCGCAGTGTTCTGGGCAGCCAGACCTACCAGTCGAGTTTGACGCTGGGTCTGGCCGCCCTGCACGAACCCCTGACGGACAACCTGCCATCGGTGCTGCACGACCTGCAACAAAGCACTCAGCACATGCAGGAGCAGCAGGAACAGTTTCTTTACCGCCTGCGCGCAGCCCAGAGCGAAATCCAGCAACTACGCAGCCAGCTGGAACGCGCCCAGCTGGCCGCCACGCTGGACAGCCTGACGCAGGTCTTCAACCGTCACGCCTTCAACAAATTGCTGGAACAGGCGCTGGCCGCGAACCAACCGGGACTGGCCTTGGTGATGCTCGATATCGATCATTTCAAGCAGTTCAACGATCAATACGGCCACCCCCTGGGCGACCGGGTGCTGCAGCACGTGGCCCAGCTGATGCGCGAATTGCTGCCCGCGCGGGCCATGGCCGCGCGCTATGGCGGCGAGGAATTCTGCTTTATCCTGCGCGACTGCTTCACCCTGGAGCAAGCCCATGCCTTCGCCGAGCAGCTACGCCTGAAGATCCAGGCGCTGCGTATCAAGATCAGGCGGACCGACCAAATGCTGGACAGCATCACCGCCTCCTTCGGCCTGGCCCTGGCGCAAGGCGGCGACAGCCCGGAAAGCCTGATCACGCGTGCCGACGACGCGCTTTATCAAGCCAAGCACAATGGCCGAAATCAGGTCTGCCCTACGCCACCCGACACCGCACTGATCGCCTGAATGCCTCGGCACGCCCCACGCCACGCCACCGGCCCCGCCGTGCGCGCTAAGCGCTTGATTTGAGTAGCTCCTCTCTTTGCTGTTAAATACGCTGCGTGCCGTCACCCCTCACCCATCGGGGGCCGGCACAGGCTGACCCGGCGCCCGCCTCCAATGCCCACCCTCGATCAAGGGCACGGGCGCCCAGCCCGCTTTTCCTGATGATCCTTCTTATTAAAAATGAGCTCATTCCACATGTTGAAACTCGTCCATCTGTTAACGGGCGCCACTGCCCTGCTGCTGTCGCTGGTGCCCAGTTTTCGGCCTGAGGCCCTGCCCTACCTGCAACAACCCGACGCACTTTACCTGGCCCTGTTCGGCCTATTGAACCTGCTGCTTGCCCCCCTTCTGCCAATCTGGCACCAAGGCGCACGCAATCATTTGCAGGCGCTGGTGTCGGCCTTGCTGGTGCTGGCCGTGGTCCTGCAGGTACTGATCTTGCTCGCGCCCTTGCCGTCCATCGGCGGCCAGCCCGCCGTAGTGTTGAGCTTGTTGGCGGTGGCGGCAGCAGTTGCCCTGCACGTGGCCATTAACCTGCAACTGCCGACTCGCACGGTCACCCCCTCGGGCGACATGAGCAACCGCGAAACCGGCACGGTCAAGTGGTTCAATACCTCAAAAGGCTTCGGCTTTATCTCCCGTGACTCGGGCGACGATATCTTCGTGCACTTTCGCGCCATTCGCGGCGAGGGCCACCGGGTACTGGTCGAAGGTCAACGTGTCGAGTTCTCGGTGATGCAGCGCGACAAGGGCTTGCAGGCCGAGGACGTGATTGCCGCCCCGCCACTGCGCCGCTGATCGCGACAGCGCACCCCTGAAAACCCGCCGACGGCGGGTTTTTTTATGCCAGGCCGACTCGCCCCGCCGCTCAATAATGGGGCGGCGGCGCCTCCTGCTCCGCCGCCTCGAAGGCGCTGCCCAACTCCTCCTGCCGCTTGAGCAGCGCGGCCAGTTGCCGCTGCAGCCGTTCGATCAGCCGTTGCTGCTGTACCAGCTCATCATTCAATGCCTGAATGGTGTCGTCCTGAAATGCCAGGCGGCTTTCCAGATCGTTGACCCGTGCCTCCAGATTCATAGCGCCCCCTCGGCAAAACGAAAATCGCTCGCCAGCGCAGTGCGTAAGCGGGCACGTACTTGCGCGAGCTGCTCGTCGGCATAGGGCTGCGCCGGGTGGCGCCCCCATACAGGTCCGGGCCAGGCAGGGTCCTCGCAATGACGTACGATCACATGCATATGCAATTGGCTGACGATATTCCCCAAGTTGGCAACATTCATCTTGTCACCGGAAAAACAATCCTTGAGTGTCTCCGCCAGCGCCACTGTTTCCTGCCACAACATTTGCTGATCAGCTGTATCGAGTTGGAACAGCTCACTGACCTGCTCGCGGCGTGGCACCAAGACAAACCACGGATAATGAGAATCATTCATTAATAATAACCGACACAGCGGAAAGTCACCAATAGTCACGGTGTCCTGCTGCAAACGCGGATCCAAGGCAAACATAAAAACCACCCTCTGACTTATTCCGACCCCGGGTCACGGTGCAACACCTACCGAGGGCCTCTTAGGATACCGCCAGTGACGCGACAACAACGTTGCTGACTCCAAAAACAGCCGAGACCGACGCCCTGCCAGCCGCATATAGCGCACCATGGCCACGGCGAGTTCAGCCGCGTGCCTTAATAAAGGCGAAGAACGCACCAAAATGGCACATTATTTCGCAACGGGAGAAGCGCTACTGGCCACGACTGTTACCGGCAGTAATCCTCCCACTCTGCCCTGCCACAGTCCCCAGGCAAACACAACCAGTCCTGGCGACGACACCCCGAATGGGTCCGGCACGCCCGGACAAGACAGCCCGAGAGCCGCTGGCAGTGTCGTCAGCCGCCCTGAGACGGACTCGCCCGCTCCGATTTTCAAGGCACAACGCAATTTGAGCACGGTTATTGCTTAACATCAGCACTCACCGAGACACCTAGATCACGGGCTATTTTGGAGCGGAATGATTCTCAATCGAATCAGGCGAAGGGATCGGAGGGAATCCATGCCAGCGGTGTGACCGCTGTCATATCGCCAGTAGCTAGATTCGCCCGGATGGGCGCAGAAGTTACAAAAATGCGACATTATCCTTATGGACTCGCGACAGGCTCGCAGAGAATTCATTCGGACCAGGGCGCATGTCTCGTCAATATTCTTCCGGTGCTATAAGTTAGCGCGGATACAAAAAGAAAGAGCTGCCTATACAACAAAATCATTAGGCAGTGCAACTTCTCTAAACCAAGGAGCAATCACGATGCAAGTGATGAAGTGGAGCGTAATCGCCCTCGCAGTAGCAGCCGGCAGCACTCAAATGGCAGTAGCCTCGAGCCAGGCGGACTCCAAGGGCTTCGTGGAAGACAGCAGCCTGAACGTGCTGAGTCGTGCCCTTTACATGAATCGCGACTACCGCAATGGCGGCGCCAACACAAACAGTGTTACCGGCAAAACCAACGGCTACCGTGAAGAAACCGGCCTGGGCATTCGCGCCCTGTTCGAGTCGGGCTTTACTCAAGGCACGGTCGGTTTTGGTCTGGACGCTCACAGCCTGACCAGCATCAAACTTGACAGCGGCAAAGGCCGTCACAGCAATGGCCTGTTCGGTACCACCGACGACGGCAGCGCTGACGATACCCAGACCGAAGTTGGCGCCGCTGCCAAATTGCGCCTGTCCAACAGCGTATTGAAATACGGTAACCAATTCACCGGTAGCCCCGTATTCGCGACTGACGACAGCCGCATCCTGCCGGAAGTTGCCACCGGCACCCTGCTGACCGTCAATGAAATCGAAGGCCTGGAACTGTCCGCCGGTCGCTTCACGGCGATCAGCAGCCAAGCCAACACCGGCCACGACAGCCTTGGTCTGAAATCCGCCAATATCGCCGGCGTCAGCTACGCCTTCACCGACGACCTGACCGCGGCCATCCACGCCTCCGACGTCGAAGACCACTTCAAGAAAGCCTACGTCAACCTGAACTACAACCTGCCCCTGACCGAAGACCAGGCGCTGAATTTCGACTTCAACGGCTACAAGACCTCCGGTGACGGCCAGGAATTGTCCGGCGAAGCCGACAACAAAATCTGGAGCCTGGCAGCGGCTTACAGCATCGGCGCGCACAAATTCACCCTGGCGCACCAGAGCTCCAGCGGCGATGCCGGTTACGTCTACGGCGTTGACGGTGGCGGCAGCATCTTCCTGGCCAACTCGATCCAATACTCCGACTTCAACGGCAAGGACGAGAAATCCTGGCAGGCCCGTTACGACATCAACATGGCCACCTACGGCGTGCCGGGCCTGAGCTTCATGACCCGCTACGTCACCGGTACCGACATCGATGTCGGCGGCGGTGAAGAAGCCAAAGAACACGAACTGAACATCGAAGCCAAGTATGTACTGCAGGACGGCCCGGCCAAAGACCTGTCGTTCCGCGTACGCAACGCCATCTACCGTGCTGACAGCAGCTACACCGGTGACGTGAACGATTTCCGCCTGATCGTCGAGTATCCGCTGGAAATTCTGTAACTCTGCGGTACTCTGGTAACGCATAAAAAAAGCCCGGCTTTGCTGGGCTTTTTTATGGCAAACCTCCCAGTTGCCGATCGACAGTTATGCCGCTCTTTATGCCCGCGATACCCCAGTGGGCCTGAGGTTGCCGAGCACCTCGTCGAATAGTGGACTGGTACCGCACTATGGATCGGCGATGACGGTATCACCGGCGTCAAACCCATGATATAAGTCAGCGCCGACACAACAAGAAAGAGCTGCCCATACAGAGCCAATAGCCGAAATGGGCGGCGCAACTCTTCCAAACCTAGGAGCAATCACGATGCAAGTGATGAAGTGGAGCGTAATCGCCCTCGCAGTAGCAGCGGGCAGCACTCAAATGGCAGTAGCCGCCAACCAGTCCGAATCCAAGGGCTTCGTTGAAGACAGCAGTCTGAATATTCTGAACCGCAACTTCTACTTCAACCGCAACTTCAAAAATCGTGATCCTGGCACTCAGAACTACCGTGAAGAGTGGGCGCACGGCGTCATCGCCGAATACGCCTCGGGCTTTACTCAAGGTACCGTTGGCTTTGGCGTTGACGCCTATGGCTACCTGGGCCTGAAGCTGGACAGCGGCAAAGGCCGTGCTGGCACCGGCCTGCTGCCAATTGGCAGTGACGGTCACGCTCAAGATTCCTACGGTGAAGCCGGCGGCGCCGTCAAAATGCGCCTCTCGGCTACCGAGTTGAAGTATGGCGAAATGCGCACCGCCGCACCGGTTTTCGCCACTGGCGACTCCCGCCTGCTGCCTGAAACCGCCACCGGTTTCCTGGTCACCAGCAGCGAGCTGGAAGGCCTGACCGCTGAAGCCGGTCACTTCACTGCCTACAACAACCGTAACTCCACCAACTCCGACGACGAGCTGCTGGTCAACTACGGCGGCGGCGAAGCCGGCAAAACCATCGACTTCGTCGGTGGCGTGTACGGCATCACCGATGACCTGAGCGTTTCCCTGTACGGCGCCGATTTCGACGAGTCCTGGACCCAGTTCTATGGCAATGCGAACTACAACATCGCACTCGCCGAAGACCAGGCCTTGAACTTCGACTTCAACCTGTACCGCACCGACGACACCGGCGATGCTCTCCAGGGCGAAATCGACAACACCACCTGGAGCCTGGCAGCGGCCTACAGCATCGGCGCGCACAAGTTCACCCTGGCGCACCAGCGCGTACACGGTGACACGCCTTTCGACTACGTGGGTGGCGACTCGATCTTCCTGGCGAACTCGGTTCAGTACTCCGACTTCAACGCCCCGGAAGAGAAGTCCTTCCAGGCTCGTTATGACCTGAACATGGCCACCTTCGGCGTACCGGGTCTGGTCCTCACTGCCCGCTACATCAAAGGCTTCGACATCGACGGCACCAACGCTGACGCGTCTGGCGGCTACGCTGGCGTCTACGGCGAAGACGGCGAACACTGGGAACGCGACCTGCAGGCCAAGTACACCGTGCAGGACGGCGCTGCCAAAGACCTCAACTTCACCGTTCGTCACGCGGTACACCGCGCCAATGACGACCAGGCTGAAGGCGATCTGGACGAAGTACGCCTGATCGTGCAATACCCGCTGGAAATCCTGTAACTGCGGGATTACCGCACTGCATGATTGAAAAAGCCCGGCATTGCCGGGCTTTTTTTCGCCTCGCTCCTGCCCTACTCGGGCTACTGTGGCAAGGCGTAGGTACCGGTCACATGGGCCACCAGATCCTCTTCGTTCCCCAGGGAATAGAGCGACACCTCACACACCGCCTGACGCCGACTCAAGCGCAGGATACTGGCTTCGGCCAGCAAGTCCACCGGACCCGGGCGGGCCAGAAAGTTGATGTTGAGGTTAGCGGTTACCGCCATCTCCACGCGCCCCAGACGACCCAATACCACCGCATACATGGCGGCATCCGCCAGGGCCATAATGGTCGGCCCCGATAAGGTCCCTCCAGGACGGACCAGCCGTGGCTGAAACGGCACCCGCGCCACCACCCTCTGTCCGTCCAGCCGGTCGATGCACAGTCCGATCTCCTCGGCCATCGGCACGCCCTCTCGAATCAAGGCCTGTACCTGCTCTGCGGTAAGTGCTGCCACGCTTATGTCCTTCTGCTGCCCATCCTGTACGCCACTGTACAGGCACCGTACAATGCCAAGTCATTTCCCGCCTTCGCAATGGATAGAACGGCCAAACATGCGCACCAGCCAGTATCTGCTCTCGACCCAGAAAGAAACCCCAGCCGACGCAGTGGTGATCAGTCACCAACTGATGCTGCGCGCCGGGATGATCCGCAAACTGGCATCCGGGCTCTACACCTGGCTGCCCATGGGCTTGCGCGTGCTGCGCAAGGTCGAAGCCGTGGTCCGCGAGGAAATGAACGCCGCCGGCGCACTCGAAGTGCTGATGCCGGCCATTCAGCCAGCCGAACTGTGGCAGGAATCCGGTCGCTGGGAACAGTACGGCCCGGAGCTGTTGCGCCTGAAGGATCGCCACGGCCGTGAGTTCTGCGTGGGCCCGACCCACGAGGAAGTGATCACCGACCTGGCCCGCAACGAACTGAGCAGCTACAAGCAGTTGCCGCTCAACCTGTACCAGATCCAGACCAAATTTCGCGACGAGATTCGCCCGCGCTTCGGCTTGATGCGCGGCCGCGAATTCACCATGAAGGACGCCTACTCTTTCCACGCCGACCAGGCCTCGCTGCAAGAGACCTATGACCGCATGCACCAGGCCTACTGCAATGTGTTCAGCCGCCTGGGCTTGAATTTCCGCCCGGTACAGGCTGACACCGGCTCGATCGGTGGCACCGGCTCCCACGAATTCCACGTGTTGGCCGACTCGGGCGAAGACGATATTGCCTTCAGCGACAGTTCAGACTACGCCGCCAATATC
The DNA here is from genome assembly GCF_040514055.1 of Pseudomonas sp. Lineage (GTDB taxonomy): Bacteria > Pseudomonadota > Gammaproteobacteria > Pseudomonadales > Pseudomonadaceae > Aquipseudomonas. The sequence goes on along the minus strand of NZ_JBEVDL010000052.1, from coordinate 54,757 downwards.
GAAAAAGCCGAAGCCATTCCCCGGGAAACCGCCCGCGGCGCGGCCACCGAAGCGCTGCGCCTGGTCGACACCCCCCATGCCAAGACCATCGCCGAACTGGTGGAAGGTTTTGACCTGGCCATTGAAAAGACCATCAAAACCCTGGTCGTGCACAGCGCTGAAAAAGGCCGCCTGATCGCCCTGATCATCCGTGGCGACCATGAACTGAACGAAATCAAGGCCGCCAACCTGGAAGCCGTGGCCAACCCACTGGTCTTCGCCTCCGAGGCGGAACTGCGCCAGGCCATCGGTGCCGGTGCCGGCTCCCTGGGTCCACTGAACCTGCCGCTGCCCTGCGTGATCGACCGCTCCGTGGCCCTGATGAGCGATTTCGCCATCGGCGCCAACATCGACGACAAACACTACTTCGGCGTCAACTGGGAGCGTGACCTGCCGCTGCCAGACGTGGCTGACTTGCGCAATGTGGTCGCCGGCGACCCGAGCCCGGATGGCCAGGGCACCCTGGAGATCAAGCGCGGCATCGAAGTCGGGCATATCTTTCAGCTCGGCAGCAAGTACAGCGAGGCGATGAACTGCAAGGTCATGGGTGAAAACGGCAAGCCAGCCACACTGACCATGGGCTGCTACGGCATTGGCGTTTCCCGGGTCGTGGCTGCTGCAATCGAGCAGAACCATGACGAGCGCGGCATCATCTGGAACGATGCACTGGCGCCGTTCCAGGTCGCCCTGGTCCCACTGCGTTACGAAAACGAAGCGGTACGCGAAGCCACCGACACCCTCTATGCCCAACTGGTCGCAGCCGGTTTCGAGGTATTGCTGGACGATCGCGACAAAAAGACCAGCCCAGGCATCAAGTTCGCCGATATGGAGCTGATGGGCATCCCCCATCGCATCGTGGTCAGCGAACGCGGCCTGGCCGACGGCAACCTCGAATACAAAGGCCGTCGCGAAGCCGAGGCCCAGGCATTGCCTGTGGCCGAGGTACTGACCTTCATCCAAGCCCGCGTTCGCCGCTGATCCCAGAGACGTCATGTTCACACGAAACACCTTTCGCCTCGGCAGCGCCGCCCTCGGTGGCGTGTTGCTGCTTACGGGCTGCGCCAACCAGCTACCCCAGCGCAGCGAGCATGAGGAGCGCGTCGAGCGCAAGCTGCTCGACCACAGCCTGCAGATCGATGTTGGCGAACCCCAGGTGCTGGAGCTGCCGCAGCGCCGCGTACGGGTTCACGAACAAAAAACCTTCGAAGTCACCGAGTTCGAGGTTACGCGCCGGTACGATCGCTACACGCCCTACCAGGCCTGGCGCGAGGCGTATGAAATTCCCTTGGGCGCGGTGGCCGTGGTGGCCGGTATCGGCGCCAACGTGGTGAACGTGGTCATGCTGGGCAGCCTGCCGGATACGGCCACCAAGGATTGGATCAGCTACGGTTTTGCCGGACTTAACCCCATGCTCAATGTCGAATCCAACGGGCGCTCGCAACAGAACCTGGCTGACTTGACCGAACAGCAGCGCGACAAGCGCATGGAGTACTCCAGCCTGCCCTGGGCCGAACGCCCGGTGCTGGTCAAGGCCGGCGAGCAGACCCATGAGCTGACCAGCGACCGCAATGGCGTGGTCCGCCTGAACCTGCTGGACGGACCGTTCACCGAGCAGGACGTCAGCCGGGTCGGCAAGCTGTTGCTAAGCGTCAGCGACCCCTTGGACAATGCACGTTCCGATGCGACCTTACTGGTCAGTCGCTCGCTGCGCGGCAAATTGCTCGAGGCTCACGCGTTGATCTACGACGACCTGGAGGACGACGAAGTCGGCCACTGGGTGCATCGGGTCAAGCGTTTGTCGGAGCTGGGCCTGGAAGAAGAGGCCAGCGAGCTGGAGCAGAGCCTGATCGAGTTGACGCGCAATGATCCGGAACTGCAACAGGATTTCCTGCAGAGCCTGCTCAAGAGCGCGGGACGCGTTGCCGCCGACCCTGGCGACAACGACTGAGGCTTTCCCTCACGGGCGCACGATAAATCCGGCGATGCCCTGCAAGAGCTGCTCCTGCAGCTCGACACCTTCTACCCTGGCCTTGACCGGCCCCGTCTGCAACCAGCTGGCCAGTTCACGCACCGCGTCCTCCTCGCCCTCAAGCAGCACCTCGACCCGTCCATCCTCGAGATTGCGCACCCAGCCATCGAGCTCCAACCGCTCGGCCTGGCGGCTGGTGTGTTGCCGGTAGCCGACCCCTTGAACGCGACCGCTGATATAACCGTGCAGGCAAATACGCGCCATCAGTTCACTCCTTGCCAATGGGTCAGGCGCGCCATCAGGCCCACCGCTGTCTGCTCACCCACCAGGGTCTCGCGTACCTGGCCCTGCTCATCGACAATATAGGTCACAGGCAAGGCCGTGGCGGCAGGCAGTTGGAAGCGTGCCGCCGGATCGTCCGCCAACACGGTGAAGGCGATCCCCAGCTGCTCGGAAGATTTTGCCAACACCTCGCCCTGCTCGCCATCGTAATTCACCCCCAGGACCTGGACGGATTGCCCGTCCAGCTGCTTGGCCAGTGCATTGAGCTCCGGAATTTCGCTGCGACAGGGTCCGCACCACTCGGCCCAGTAATTAATCACCAACCACTGGCCTTCCAGGCGCTCAGCCGGTACCTTTTGTCCATGCTGGTCGAGCCCGATATCCTCGGCGCAGCCACCCAGGCTGAACAAGCACATGACAAGCAGTGCCCCCACTATTTTCTGGAGTCGCGTTCCCATGCATTCGATCCTCGTCCACGCAGGGTTGATATGACGCTGGATGCCTTGCACCTGGAAGTACCCGACCTCCTTGCCGAAGATGCGACGCCGCTGGCTGATCTCAACGAGCAACTGCTGGCGGCACGCCTGCAACCGGTCGATCAGGCCTTGCAGAAAGTACTGAGCCTGTTGTTCCGGCTCAACCGCAGTGTCATGACCTTACTCGAAAGACAGCGGACCCTGCAAAGCCTCAGCGATGAGTACCGGCACTACGTCAATGCCTGTGGCGCTGGCACGGCGCGACCGGGCCCCTTTATGCACCTGTGCAGTGAATTGGCGATGGGCTTCAAACGCCTGCTGTTGCAGATGATGCAGGGCCGGCAACCCTCGCGCCCGCACCTGGCCTGGTGCCTGTACATGGCCGAGCACTTCCTCGCACAAAGCCTGCTACGCCACTATCAGCTGTATCAGGAGCCCAACCCGGGGTTGTGGCGCGACAGCCACCTGTTGTACTGGATCGGCGAGCAACAAGAGTGCCTGGATGAACCGGTCGCGGCCGCCTTTCTGCCCACGCCTGCCAGCACCTTGCGTGGCCTGTACCAGCAAATGCTGCTGTTGGCACTGAGCAATCCCTTCCACCTGACCGAGGGCGAGTGCGCTCAGCTGTTCACCGCCCTGGCGCCCCTGGCGGGCCTGGCCCGCCTGTTGCCCTGGGACGAAGAAGATGAGGGCCTGACCGTCGACCTGACCCAGGCACAGCCCTGCCTGAGCTTCGACCAGGCGCCGCACGGCACGCTTGCCTATCTGCGCCGCCTGGAGCTGGGCGCATTGCTGATTGCCCTCTACGAGCCCGCCCCACTGCGCACACCGGCACAAGGCGACCTGCTCGAACGGGTTCGCACCCACTGGCTGGGTCGCCAGCAGCGCCGTCATGCCCGCGCCTGCTACGAAGGCGACTGCCGGCTGGTGCCTGGCCTACCGGCGATCCATGCGCAACTGCTGGACCAGCATCCTGGTGCCTGCCCGGCGCAGATGCTCGATGCCAGCGCAGGCGGGGCACGCCTGCTGTGTAACGTGGATCAGGGTCACCATTTACCCGTTGGCCAGTTGGTGCTGCTGTTGGCGACCAGTGGCACGCCAAGCCTGGCCCTGGTGCGCTGGCGGCACCAGAACAGCGAGGGGTTGCACCTGGGACTGCGCTATTTGAAAGGCCTGCCTCGACCCGTCTGGCTGCGCCGTGCGCCCAACGCCCAGACCCACCCCGGCGTTCTGCAGAGCACCCCGGTGCAAGGCAACGCCTGGCACCACGGATTGTGGCTGCCCACCGGGCAGTTCGTTGAGGGTGAAAACCTTTGGCTGCAGTTGGTCAGCGTACACAACCAGGCTAACGTACCGCTGCCCTCCGCCAATCTGGGCACGCCCTCGGTCATGCGCTACCCCTTGCGCCTGGCCTGAATGTTTTAAAATGCGAGAGCAGTCACACCATGCGTCGGCGGAGCGCACAGTTTCGTCGGCACGACGGCGTTTATAATAAGCACCACTTTAAGTCCTTCGATCCGCTAATCGGTCCGGAAATCCATCATGTCCCAAGCCCACGACAAGCTGATCGGCCCAGTGCCGTCCCGTATCCTCGACACCGCCCACTTTATCGTGACCCCGTACGAAGGTCGGGTGGCTGAATTCAATATCGCCGCCTGGCTGCAGATTCCCGGCCTGGGCAATCTGCCGGTCTCGCTGATGGTCAACTACCGCGATGGCGAGCGACGTCGCGAGGTGACGGTCGACCACGGCAAGGTTGGTGGCACCGACAAGATTCTGCTGTCCGGCGTGGCTCGCTTGCCGGTCAAGGTGAAGCTGGAAGATGTCCAGGTCCGGCTGCGTTCGGCGGTCCCAGCCTCGGCGCTGATCGTGGAAGAACTGTTCGTGCAAGCCGTTGAAATGATCAACGACGACAGCCGACAAGTCACCGCCTGAACGACACCGGCCCTGCCGCCTGAAAAACCCCGCGCCTGACGCGGGGTTTTGCGTTTTTAGGCCACGCCACTGACCGACACCGGGGTCGTCGGCTCAACGCTGGGACCCGCCTCATCCTGCTGTGGAGCCGGGGCAAGGGACTCCGGCCAGCGAGAAAAACGCAGGCCAGTAACACGGTTCAGCCGCTTAAGGGCCGCTTGAGGATCCCGCTGATGCAGGTGAATCACTTTGTTCGTGCCGCTACTCATAACCCACGCCGTCCTCGATCGCCTCACACCCTTACTGGCAGACTGCTAGCCTGCCAGACTGGTTATGCCAGAAGCGTGCCAGTGATCGATTAACAGTAGATGGGGCCCGCAAGACCGACCGTTTCAGCGTCGCAGGGAGCTAACGTGCCGCAATCTGACTTTTTTCGTCACTTTCCGGAGGGTGCAACCACTCCGCCAGGCTGGCGCCGAACAGCTCACTCTTGTGCTCATGCAACACTTCCAGCGCCTGGCGCAAGGCCGGATACCAGGGCTCGTCCAACTGCGCCGGCAGTTTCGCCAAGGGTGGCAACGGCCAAGGGCAGTGGCCGAGCAATTGATAGAGGCTGTATTGGGTCAGGTCCCGGCATAACACCCAACTGCCACTTAGGGTACGGCTGACCAGCTTTTCCCGTTCGAGAAAGTCCAGCAGCTCGATCCACTCGTCCTCGGGCAGCAGCCAGCCTGCACGCTGGGCATCACTGTGATGGACCGTCTGACCGCGCCGCTGGCGCTCATGGAACACCCGCAGGATGCCCAGCAGCACCAGCAACCGTGGCATCGCCCGATGCCGCCATTGCCGCGAGGTGGCCAGGTTGCAGACCAGCTCCGCGCCGAACAAGACGATCAGCCACGACAGGTAGATCCACAACAGGAACAACGGCACTGTGGCGAAGGCGCCGTAGATCAACTGATAGCCAGGGAACAGGCTGACATACAGGCCGAACAGGGCCTTGGCCGCCTCGAACAGGATGGCAGTGAACAACCCGCCCAGCAGCGCGTGCTTGGCAGGAACCCGCGCATTGGGTACCGCGACGTAGATCAGGGTGAAGGCCGCCACGCTGAAGATCAGCGGCATCATCCCCAGCAGCGTGGCCACCCCTGGCAGTGCATGGGGGCCGGAGATCAGCTCGAGGGAGGTGACGTAGGTCGACATGGCAAACCCGGCCCCCAGCAACAGGGGCCCCAGGCTGAGAATGGCCCAGTACAGCAGAAAGCTGGACACGCCTCGGCGCGGCTGGCGCACGCGCCAGATGGTGTTGAAGGCCTTTTCGATGGTCACCAGCATCATAAAGGAGGTGGCGGCCAGCAGCACCACGCCGACCCAGGTCAGCTGCCGCGCCTGGCTGGTGAAACTGCTGAGGTATTGCTGCACCGTCTCCCCGGACGAAGGGACGAAATTACGGAAGACAAAACTCTGGATCTGCTCACCCACCCCCTGGAACGCCGGAATGGCGGACAACATGGCGAAGGTCACGGTCATCACCGGCACCACGGCGAACAGGGTGGTGTAGGTCAATGCCGCTGCGCTGTTGGGACCGTTGTCGGCAAAGAAACGCTGCAGCAGAAAGCGCCAGAATTCCACAAGGTGCTCGACGCTTTGACGCATGCTTATTCCTTAGCGAAAGGGACAGGATCGACCCAAAAACCGGCTTCGGTGCCATCGAACGCGAGGCACTGTTCAGCACGAGGTGCCGACGCGGTTAGAATAGCCGCCACTCCCGAGCAAATGCGACCCGCAAAATGACCGAACTGACGCTCTATCACAACCCGCGCTGCTCGAAATCCCGCGGCGCCCTGCAATTGCTCGAAGCCCGCGGCCTGACGCCACGCGTGATCCGCTACCTGGACAGCCCACTCGATGCCAACGCCTTGGGTGACCTGCTGGCCAAACTCGGCCTGTCGGCCCGTGAACTGCTGCGCATAGGCGAGGCGCCCTACCGGGCCCTGGACCTGGCCGACGCCACCCTCACCGAAGAGCAACTGATCGAGGCCATGGTCGCCCACCCCTGCCTGATCGAACGCCCGATCCTGGTGGTCGGCGAGCGGGCAGTCATCGGCCGTCCACCCGAACGCGTGCTGGAGCTGCTGGCATGAACGCGCCCTACGTACTGGTCCTGTACTACAGCCGCCATGGCGCCACCGCCGAGATGGCGCGCCAGATCGCCCGTGGCGTCGAACTGGCCGGCCTGGAAGTCCGCCTGCGCACCGTACCAGCGGTGTCCAGCGAATGCGAAGCGGTAGCACCGTCGATTCCCGCGGAAGGAGCGCCCTACGCCAGCCTCGACGAGCTGAAAAACTGCGCGGCACTGGCCCTCGGTAGCCCGACCCGTTTCGGCAATATGGCGGCGCCACTGAAGTACTTTCTGGACGGCACCAGCAGCCTGTGGCTGACCGGTCAACTGGTCGGCAAACCGGCCGGCGTGTTCACCTCGACGGCCAGCCTGCACGGCGGCCAGGAAAGCACCTTGCTGTCGATGCTGCTGCCCTTGCTGCACCACGGCATGCTGGTGCTGGGGTTGCCCTACAGCGAGTCCGCCCTGCTGGAGACGCGAGGCGGCGGTACCCCGTACGGCCCCAGCCACCACGCGGGCGCCGATGGCAAACGGCCTTTGGATGCCGAGGAAATCGCCCTCTGCCGCGCCCTGGGACAACGCCTGGCGGATGTCGCCCGACGCCTGGAGACTGCCCGTGGCTAAAGGACCCCTGCCTTCTCTCGATTGGCTGAAACCGCGCCTGGCCGTCAGCCGCGCAATCAGCCTGACCAGCTTTGTCGCCCTGGCGGTACTGCTGCTGGTCTGGACGCTGTTTTATGCCGACCTGCATGGCGCCCGCACCTGGATGGTGCTGTGTTTCGAGCTGCTGCCATGGCTGCTGGTCGCCCCGGGCATGCTGCTGGGCGGTGCCCGCGCCCATGCCTGGACCTGTTTTGTGGTCAACCTGTACTTTATCAAGGGGGTGCTGGCCGCCATCGACCCGGCGCGCGCCCTGTTCGGCTGGGCCGAGTTGCTGCTGAGCCTGACCTTGTTCTGCGCCGCCCTGATGTACACCCGCTGGCGCTTCCAGTACGACCGCAAGTTGGCCGGAGAAACCTGAGCCCATGCGCCTGCTGATGCTGCCGGGACTGAACGGCAGCAGCGGCCTGTTCGCCCCGTTGCTGGCACGGCTCGACCCGCGGCTGCAGGCCGAATGCCTGGACCTGCCCACCCAGGGCCCGCAAGACCACGACAGCCTGAGCCGGCACTTTGCACCGCGCCTGCGCAGCCGGAACGAATCTTTTGTGCTGCTGGGCGAATCCTTTTCCTCGCCACTGGTGCATCGCCTGGCCCTGGATCCACCGGCCGGCTTGCGGGGCGTCGTGTTTGCCGCCGGTTTTCTGGGGAGTCCACAGCCGCTGATGCGTTTGCTGCCCTGGGGCAGCGTGCCGCTACCTAAAGGGGTACTGACACGCACCGCCCTATTGCGCCTGTTCTGCCTGGGCCGGGACGCCAGCCCTGAGCAACTTGAGGCCTTGCGTATGCAGCTTCTTAAGCTACCTGACGTGCTGTTGCGCGCGCGTCTACGCAGCTTGAGCCAGCTGGCCGAACCCCGCCGGTCGCTGACGCTGCCGGCCCTGCACCTGCGGCCCGGACAGGATCGCCTGGTCAAGTCGCACGCCGGGGCTGCGCTCGGGCGGCACTGCACCGAGTTGCAAGGGGTGACTATCAAGGGCCCGCACTTTATCCTGCAGCAGCAACCCGACGTTTGTGCCGAAGCGATAGAGCGGTTTATCGGCGCCCTGCAGGCCCGCTGAGACCGTCCGTTGCTACCAGCCCAGGGTAGCCTTGAGGAACGGAATGGTCAGCTTGCGCTGGGCCTGCAGCGAGGCCTGATCCAGGCGCTCGAGCAGATCGAACAACGCGTTCATGCTGCGTTCACCGCGGGTCAGGATAAAACGCCCGACCTCATCGCTCAGGTGCAGGCCGCGGCGCGACGCGCGCAACTGCAGGGCGCGCAGCTTGTCCTCGTCGGACAGCGATTGCAGCTGGAACACCAGGGCCAGGGTCAATCGCGAGTGCAGGTCCGGCAGCTTCATTGCCAGCTCCCGAGGCGAGGCGGCGGCCGACAACAGCAGTTTGCGACCACTGTCGCGCAAGCGGTTGAACAGGTGAAACAGCGCCTCTTCCCACTCCGCCAAGCCCGACACCGCCTCGAGGTCGTCCAGGCACACCAGCTCGCAGCGCTCCAGGTTGTCCAGCAGCACCGGACCGTGAATCGCCACCTCACCCAAGGGCAGGTAGACCGCCAGCTCGCCGCGCTGCTCGAAACGCAGGCAGGCGGCCTGCAGCAGGTGGCTGCGCCCCACCCCGTCGGCACCCCAGAGGTAGATCAGGCTTTCGGTCCAGCCGGCATCGGCTTCGCACAGCCGCTCGACGTAACCCAGGGCGGCCGCGTTGGCGCCCGGGTAGTAGTTGGCGAAGGTGGCGTCGTCACGCAGGCGCACACCCAGGGGAAGTTGAATCGGATTCATGCCGGACTCGGGGAGGCGCAACCGCCGCAGGACTCTCGCTGGAGAGGTCGAAGTCTAGCGCTTTTTGCCCTCGACTGTCATTGCCGGCCCTCTACCGACCCTTTTAAATCAACGGTTTGCTGGCATCCTCGGCGCCTCGCGATGGCACCTCTGAAAAATCCCCCCCTTCGCCAGCCCCCTCTTCCATCGGTGGCTCGGCCGTATACAACTGCGACTTCTTGTAAAAATCATGCAGGTGCCGCAGCAGCACCACGATCACGGCGGCAACCGGCAGCGCCAGCAGCACCCCGGTAAAGCCGAACAGCTGACCGCCGGCGAGAATCGCGAAGATCACCGCCACCGGGTGCAGGCCGATACGATCGCCTACCAGCAGTGGCGTCAGCAGCATGCCCTCGAGCAGTTGGCCAACCATAAAGACCGCGGCGATCCCCAACAAGGGGTAGAAATCCCCGCCGAACTGAAACAAACCGGCGGTGATGGCCGCACCGATACCCACCACAAAGCCCATATAGGGCACGATACTGGCCAGCCCGGCGAGCAGACCGATCAACAAGCCCAATTCCAGGCCCAGGGTCATCAGCCCCCCCGCATAGATCACCGCCAGCGCCAGCATCACCAGCAACTGGCCGCGCAGGAAAGCACCGAGTACCTCATGGCACTCACCGACCAGTTGCACCACCAGCGCCTCGCGCCGGCGCGGCAACAGCCCCTGCAACTTGCCCACCAGCAGGTCCCAGTCGCGCATCAGGTAAAAGCACACCACCGGGATCAGCATCAGGTTACCCAGCCAGGCCAGCAATGCCAGGCTCGAGGCACCGGCTTGGGCCAACACCAGGCCCACCACGCTGCCGGTCTTGCCCATGTTCTCGCTGAACAGGACCTTGAGCTGGTCGAACTCCCAGAAGCCATCGGCCAACCCGAGCTGGGCCTGAACCCAGGGCAAGGCGCTGTGCTGCAACCAGTCGAGCATCTGCGGGGCCAACTCGTAAAGGCGCACCAGTTGCCGCCCCAACATCGGCACCAGGACCAGCAACAGCACCAGCAACAGCAAACTGAACAGCGCGAAGACGATCACCACGCCCCAGGTGCGCGACACGCCACGCCGCTCCAGGCGGTCGACCAGTGGATCGCCCATATAGGCCAGCAGCATGCCGATCAGAAATGGCGAGAGGATGGGGTGCAGCAGGTACACAAAGCCACCCACCAGCAACAAACCGGCCAGTGGCAGCCAGTAGCGCGAAGCAATCATAGTCAGCGTCCTTGAACAGCGAAATTCGGCAGCCGTCGGGGTGCTGCTGGGCACGCCGACGGGCGGAGGTAGCGTGGCGTTACCAGCGTAGGCGCAATACATCACCGGAGGCTGGGGCGGCCAACGCGGGCGCAGACGTCGGCGCGGGCAGCGTGGCCGTGGCATCCACCGGCGCGGCGGGGTCAGGGGCAGCGCCTGTCGGTACCGCACCGGTCGCCGGAGCGCCGGCCGCCGGCTCGCCAGGCGGAATTTCCTGCAAGCCGGCCAGGGCCAGCTGCGCGCGCAGCGGTTCGGCATTGGCCGACACGCGGTAGGTCAGCCGATCGCCCTCGACCCGCTGCAGGCGAGCGGCGAAGGGTTCGAGCAAGCGCTCCAGCTCGGCATAGCGGGCCAGATTGCCGCCCTGCACCTCCAGTGTCAGCGCCTGTGCGGCGCCTGGCGTGGCGACGAAACGCGGCGCCAGGCGCTCGGCCACGGCGCGCATCACCGCATCGCTCAGGGCAGCGGCATTCGCGCCCTGGGCGACGCCCTGTTCCCGCTGATCGCCCAGCCACAGGCGCCAATCGGCTTGCCATTGGCCGCCATTCTCGCTTGCCCGTACGGCCAGCAAAGCGTCCGCGGCATAACGCTCGGAGGCCGGGCGCAGGGCGTCGGGCTGGGCCGCCGTGAGGTTCTCAGTGGTCGCCACCAATTGTTCATTCAAGTCGGCCAACGGCAGGCGCAAGGGCAGCCCGCGGTGCTGCGCCGCGGTGCGCAGCGGTGTTGCCGCCGCACCCTGGTCATCCCCCACCAGCTGCGCACCCTCAGTGGTCTCGTTCAACCACCAGGCGAGCACCAGGGGACGGTTGGCCCCCCAGAGGGACAAGCCGGCTTGCCGCAGGCTGCGCTCGGTGCTCACCGGATCGAAATCCACCAGCATCGCATCGCCGTCGTAACCGAACTGCAGGATCACCTGCTGGGGGTCCTTGTGCAGCTCGGCCAATCCAGGACTTTGCAGTGCCTTGGGATCTCCGGTCAGGCGCAGCACCAGGGTATCCAGGGCTCGGCTGAGGGCCGCGGCGCGGTCTTCAGGCTGCTGGCTGGTGACCGGCTCGCGCACCTGATAGAGGTTTTCGAGGGTCTCGGCGAAGGCCGGCAGGCTGAGCAGTGACAGACACAGGAGCAACTGGCGAACGCGTAGGCGCATGAGTGGTTCTCGATTAGCGGGCGGACGCCTGGCGGCGCCCCAAAAACGCTACCTTAAACAGCCGTCCGGCCCCGGGCAACCATTGCGCACGCTAAACCGGGAGCCGGTCGACAGCTCGACCCCGGTCACCGCCTCCCCCGGGCCTACGTTCGCCGTAACAGCGCCTAGACTAATGGCTTGCCTGCTGGTCAGGCCTGCCGTTTAGGAGTACGTCGGATGTCGATCAAACTTCGCCTGCTGTTGCTGACCGCCACCGGCCTGTTGGCCGCCTCGATCATGGGTTTGGTCAGTTACCTGGGCAATGCCCGCACCGCCGACGCCGTGGCCGACAGCGGGGTCAGCCTAATGGCCCTGAGCAATCATCTGGAAGGCGACATGATGCACGATGCCCTGCGCGCCGACGTGCTCTCGGCCCTGTTGGTCGGCCTGGGCAAGAGCGCCACCTCGAAGGACCAGGCGCGCAACGACGTCAGCGAGCACGCCGGACATTTTCGCGAAGTCCTTGGCGACAACCTGAAGCTGCCGGTCAATGACGCGATCAAGGCCGGCCTGCTGCAGGTCAAACCCAGCCTGGAAACCTATATCAGCGCCGCTGAACGCATCGTCGCCCTGGCGCTGGAGAACCCCGAAGCCGCGCAGCAGGACCTGCCGACCTTCAATGCCGCCTTCACTCAGTTGGAGGGGGACATGGCGGCGCTCAGCGAGTTGATCGAACAGAACACCCAGACCACCGGCCAATACACCCAGGATGCCATCCGCACCGCCAACCAGGCGTTGGCGGGCGTGTTAGCGGTCAGTCTGCTGCTGCTGATCGCCCAGGGGCTATGGATCACCCGCAGCATCATGGGGCCGCTGCAATCGGCCAGCCGCATCGCTGGCAGCATCGCCCAGGGCAACCTGGTCGAACCTATCGCCCCAGCCGAACGCCAGGATGAGGCGGGTGCCGTGATCGCCAGCCTGGCGACCATGCAACGGGACTTGCGCGGCATGATCGAAGTGGTGCGGGGCAATGCCCAGGCCGTCACGGGCATCAGCCGGCGCCTCAGCCAGGGCTGCCATACCGTCGCCAACAGCAGCCAGCGTCAGAGCGAGGCGGCCAGCAGCATGGCGATCGCCACGGCGGACATGAGCCACAGTATCGAGGCCATCACCCAGCACACCGAACGGGCACTGGACATGGCCAGCCAGGCCGAACAACTGGCGAAAAGCGGCGGGCAGGTGATCCACCAGGTGGTCAAGGACATGGACGGTATCGCCCGCTCCGTGCAGCAGTCGGCCCAGGTGATCCGCACCCTCGACCAGGAATCCGAGCAGATCTTCGGCATTATCCAGGTGATCAAGGGCATCGCCGAGCAAACCAACCTGCTGGCACTGAACGCGGCCATCGAGGCCGCCCGTGCCGGCGAGCAGGGTCGCGGCTTCGCGGTGGTCGCCGACGAAGTGCGTAGCCTGGCCGGGCGCACCAGCAGCTCGACCCAGGAAATCGCCGGCATGGTCGAACGCATCCAGCAACGCACCCGTGAAGCGGTGGGCAGCATGGAAGCTGGCGTGGCGCAGGTCGACAAGGGCATGGCGGTCACCGCCGATGTCGAGCGGGCCATCCGCGAGATCCTCGAGGCCACCTTGAACACCACCCAGCTGGTCAACGAGACCACCCGCACCATTGGCCAGCAACGCCAGGCCAGCGATGCCATCGCCCAGCAGGTCGAGGCAATCGCCGGCATGTCCCAGGACAACAGCGAGGTCCTGGCGCAGACCGCCGCCACCACGGACGAGCTGTCGCAGTTGGCGGCCAAGCTGTCCCAGTCGGTCGACCGCTTTCGCCTGTAGCCGCGGCGCACGGCCTTGATGCCACAGCCGTTGCTAACGCGCGTGGCGGAGCAATCGACAGGCTACGATGGCCGCATGCCGGTAAGCCTGATAAAATCGCGCGCCTTCGCAGACCAAACCCGACAGTACCGGTGGCCAGCCCAGCGGCCCGTGCACCGCCGCTTCGATCTTGCAGCAGCGCACGACTGAACCGAACGCGTCATGGTCGACCACCGAACATCCCTTTCAAAAGGCCGGACTTATGAGCAAGCAACCCTCCATCAGCTACAAGGACGCTGGCGTCGATATCGACGCCGGTGAAGCCCTGGTACAACGCATCAAAAGCGTGGCCAAGCGTACCGCGCGTCCTGAAGTGATGGGCGGCCTGGGTGGCTTCGGTGCGCTGTGCGAAATCCCCGCAGGCTACAAGCAGCCGGTGCTGGTCTCGGGCACCGACGGGGTCGGCACCAAACTGCGCCTGGCGCTGAACCTCAACCGCCACGACAGCATCGGTATCGACCTGGTCGCCATGTGCGTGAACGACCTGGTGGTGTGCGGCGCCGAACCCTTGTTCTTCCTCGACTACTACGCCACCGGCAAACTCAATGTCGAGACCGCGACCCAGGTGGTCACCGGCATCGGTGCGGGCTGCGAGTTGGCCGGCTGCTCCCTGGTCGGCGGTGAAACCGCGGAAATGCCGGGCATGTACGAAGGCGAGGATTACGACCTGGCCGGTTTCTGCGTCGGCGTGGTGGAAAAAGCCGAGATCATCGACGGCTCCAAGGTGGCGGCGGGCGACGCACTGCTGGCCCTGCCGTCCTCCGGCCCACACTCCAACGGTTATTCGCTGATCCGCAAGATCATCGAAGTGGCCGGCGCCGATATCGAAAACATCCAGCTGGACGGCAAACCGCTGACCGAGCTGCTGATGGCGCCGACCCGCATCTACGTCAAGCCGCTGCTCAAGCTGATCAAGGACACCGGCGCGGTCAAGGCCATGGCCCATATCACCGGTGGCGGACTGCTGGACAATATCCCGCGGGTGCTGCCCGAAGGCGCCCAAGCCGTGGTCGACGTGGCCAGCTGGCGGCGTCCGGCGGTGTTCGACTGGTTGCAAGCCCAGGGCAACGTCGAGGAAGTGGAAATGCACCGCGTGCTCAACTGCGGCGTGGGCATGGTCATCTGCGTCGCCCAGGAACAGGTCGAACTGGCCCTGCAAACCCTGCGTGACGCCGGCGAACAGCCCTGGGTGATCGGCCATATCGCCGCCGCCGAGAACGGCGCCGAGCCGGTGGTCCTGAACAACCTGAAACGCCATTGATGCCCGCAGGCTGTGATGTGGTGGTGCTGATCTCCGGCTCCGGCAGCAACCTGCAGGCGCTGATCGACGCCCAGGGCGAAGGCAACCCGCTGCGCATTCGCGCGGTGATCGCCAATCGCGCCGATGCCCTCGGCCTGGGTCGCGCGGCGCGCGCCGGGATTCCCACCCAGGTACTGGACCACAAGGCGTACGACGGCCGCGAGGCCTTCGACGCGGCGCTGATGGCGGCCATCGACGCCCATGCCCCCCAGCTGGTGGTACTGGCCGGTTTTATGCGCATCCTCAGTGCCGGTTTCGTGCGTCACTACCAGGGCCGCCTGCTGAATATCCACCCGTCGTTGCTGCCCAAATACAAAGGCCTGCACACCCACCAGCGGGCCCTGGAGGCCGGCGACAGCGAACACGGTTGCAGCGTGCACTTCGTCACCGAGGAACTCGATGGTGGCCCCCTGGTCGTACAGGCAGTGGTCCCGGTGCAAGCCGACGACACGCCCGACAGCCTGGCCCGGCGCGTGCACGAGCAGGAGCACCAGATCTACCCGCTGGCGGTCCATTGGTTCGCCAGCGGTCGTCTGCGACTGCAGGAGCACGGCGCCGTGCTGGACGGCCAGGCGCTGCCCAGCACCGGTCATTTGATTCGCTCCACCCTTTCATAGCCGAGGAGGCTGTTGATGCGTCGCGCCCTAATGCTCGTCCTTGCCGTGCTGGCCCTGCCGGCGCAGGCCCTTGAGCTCAAGCCGTTCTCGGCCAGCTACACCGCCGACTGGAAGCAGTTGCCGCTCAGTGGCACCGCCGAGCGTAGCCTGAAGGCGCAGGAAAACGGCCGCTGGCTACTGAGTTTCGAAGCCGCCATGCTGGTGGCCAGCCTCACCGAGGAAAGTACCTTCCAGGTGGAGAACGAGGCCTTCCTGCCGTTGACCTACCGCTTCAACCGAAGCGGCCTGGGCAAGAGCAAGCAGGTCGAACAGGATTTCGACTGGACCGAAAAGCAGGTGATCGGCACCGATCGCGGCGAGCCGGTGCGGCTGGCCATCAACCGCGGCATGCAGGACAAGTCGACCTACCAACTGGTGCTGCAGCACGACGTGGCGGCCGGCAAGAAGAGCATGAGCTACCAGGTGGTCGACGGCGACGAGATCGAGACCTACGACTTCCGCGTGCTGGGCGAGGAAACGGTCGACACCAAGGCCGGGCAGATCGACGCGATCAAGGTCGAGCGCGTACGCGATCCCACCCAGAGCAGCCGCAAGACCGTGCTCTGGTTCGCCAAGGACTGGGACTTCCTGCTGGTGCGCCTGCACCAAGTCGAGAAAGACGGCAAGGAGTACCAGATCATGCTCGAGGAAGGCCAGGTGGGCGGCGCAGCGGTCAAGGGCCGTTAATCGCCACCGCGGTTATGGAGGCCGGGCCATGCCCGGCTTTTTTCTGTCTGCGTTTTAGCTCGGGTCAGCTGGATTGAGCCAACACGGCGGGCTGTCGCTGGACGGCGCGCCGAGGCCGCCCCACTTCATCGCCTACCTTAAACCCGAAGCGTTACCACATCAGGTCGTCGGGGACCTGGTAGGCGGCGTAGGGATCATCGGCCGCCGGCGCTTCGGTCGGCACGTTGAGCAACAGCACCCGCTGCGGGTCGCGCTCCTGGATCTTCAGCGCCGCTTCGCGCGGGATCACCTCGTAGCCGCCGCCCAGGCGGACGATGGCCAGCGAGCCGCTGCTGAGCTTGTCGCGCATCAGCTTGTTGACCGACAGGCGCTTGACCTTCTTTTCGTCGACGAAGTTGTAATAATCCTCGGTGGTCAGCTTGGGCAGGCGACTTTGCTCGATCAATTGCTTGATCTGCGCCGCCTCGGCCTTTTTCTGCGCCTTTTCCTGCTGCTGGCGGTTCAGCTCCTGGTCACGCGCGACCTTCTCGGCCATGGCCTGCTGCGCCGCGCGCTTCTGTGAGTCGTCCAGCTCGGCCTGCCCCTTGTGCGCCAGGCGCTGGTTTTTCTGCTGGTCCTTGCCGGCCTGCTTGGCCTGCTTCTGGCTGACCAAGCCGGCCTTGAGCAGCTGGTCGCGAAGGGAAATGCTCATAACGTACCTTTCAGAACGGAGAGGGTCCCTGAGGAAGCTGGGACGACTCGAAATAAATACAGGGGGTGTGGGTCAAGCGGAAAACGGGCTGTCCTTCTCCTGACGTTTGGCTTCGCCCCACAGGGCATCCAGCTCGTCCAGGCTGCAATCTTCAATGGGACGTCGGGTCTCGCGCAATGCCTGTTCGATAAAACGAAAGCGCCGCTCGAACTTGGCATTGGCCGCGCGCAACGCGGTTTCCGGGTCGACCTTGAGGTGGCGCGCCAGGTTGGTTGCGGCGAACAGCAGGTCGCCCAGTTCCTCGGCGACCGCCTGTGGATCGTCCTCGCTTATGGCCTGCAGCACTTCGTCAAGCTCCTCGCGAACCTTATCCAGTACCGGCAAGGGGTCCGACCAGTCGAAGCCGACCTGGGCGGCGCGCTTTTGCAACTTCACCGCCCGCGACAACGCCGGCAATACCGCCGGCACGTCGTCGAGCAGGGACAGCTGTTCGGGCACCGTCGCCCGCTCGGCGCGCTCCTCGGCCTTGATCGCCTCCCAGCGCCGTTTGATCTGCGCCTCGTCCAGTGCAGCGACTTCGGCGGCGGCGTACAGGTCGCCAGTCGGGAACACATGGGGATGGCGGCGCAGCAATTTACGGGTAATGCCGTCGACCACGCTGGCGAACTCGAAGCGCCCCTCTTCCCGCGCCAACTGGCTGTAATACACCACCTGGAACAGCAGGTCGCCGAGCTCGCCGGGCAATTGCTCGAAATCGCCGCGCTCGATGGCATCAGCCACCTCATAGGCTTCTTCCAGGGTATGCGGCACGATGCTGGCGTAGGTCTGTTTCAGGTCCCAGGGGCAGCCCGCCTGCGGATCACGCAGGCGGGCCATCAGGTGCAGCAGATCGTCGAGCGCGTACATGCAGCGGGTCCCATGCAAAAAAGGTGGTCCAGTGTGAGCCATCGACGGCCGTCACTGGCGGTGACGGCCGCCAGGGCCCTCAGGTCGGTGTGCGGTGCCGACGCACCTCGATGATATTGGGCAGCTGCGAAATACGCCCCAGCAGGCGACCCAGGGCATCGAGCCCGGGAATCTCGATGGTCAGGGACATCGCCGCGGTGTTGTCTTCCTTGTCCGAGCGGGTGTTGACCGCCAGCACGTTGATACGCTCGTTGAGCAACACCTGGGAGACATCGCGCAGCAGACCGGAACGGTCGTAGGCACGGATCACGATGTCCACCGGGTAGGTTTGCACCGGTACCGGGCCCCAGTTGACCTGAATGATCCGCTCCGGCTCGCGGCCGCCCAGCTGCAACACCGAGGCGCAATCCTGGCGATGGATGCTGACGCCACGGCCCAGGGTGATATAGCCGACGATCGGGTCGCCCGGCAACGGCTGACAGCAGCCGGCCATCTGCGTCAGCAAGTTGCCGACGCCCTGGATCTGGATATCGCCACGCTTGCCCGGCTTGAACACGCTGGGCTTGCGCGGGATCAGCTCGAGCTGGTCGTAATGACGGTCCGGCTCGATCAGTTGCTGGGCCAGGTTCACCAGGTGGGCCAGGCGCAAGTCACCCGCACCCAGGGAGGCGAACAGGTCCTCGGCGGTTTTCAGGTTGGCCTTTTCCGCGAGCTTCTCGAAGTCCACCGGTGGCAACGCCAGGCGCGCCAGTTCGCGCTCCAGCTGGCTCTTGCCGGCCGCGACGTTCTGGTCGCGGTCCTGCAACTTGAACCAGTGGACGATTTTCGCCCGGGCCCGGGAGGTGGTGATATAGCCCAGGTTGGAGTTCAGCCAGTCGCGGCTCGGCGTGCCGTGCTTGCTGGTGATGATCTCCACCTGTTCACCGGTCTGCAGGCTGTAGTTCAGCGGCACGATGCGGCCGTTGACCTTGGCGCCGCGGCAGTTGTGACCGATCTCGGTGTGCACGCGGTAGGCGAAGTCCAGCGGGGTGGAGTTCTTCGGCAGGTCGATGGCATGACCGTCCGGGGTGAAGACATAGACCCGGTCGGGCTCGATATCCACCCGCAGCTGCTCGGCCAGGCCGCCGATATCGCCCAGCTCCTCGTGCCATTCGAGCACCTGGCGCAGCCAGGAGATCTTCTCCTCGTAGTGGTTGGAGCTGGCCTTGACGTCGGTGCCCTTGTAGCGCCAGTGGGCGCACACCCCCAGCTCGGCTTCCTCGTGCATGGCGTGGGTGCGGATCTGCACCTCCAGCACCTTGCCTTCGGGGCCGATCACGGCGGTGTGCAGCGAGCGGTAGCCGTTCTCCTTGGGGTTGGCGATATAGTCGTCGAACTCCTTGGGGATATGCCGCCACAGGGTGTGCACGATGCCCAGCGCGGTGTAGCAGTCGCGCACCTCTGGCACCAGCACGCGCAAGGCGCGCACGTCGTAGATCTGGCTGAATTCCAGGCCCTTGCGCTGCATTTTGCGCCAGATCGAGTAGATGTGCTTGGCCCGCCCGCTGATATCGGCCTGCACCCCGGTGTCGGCCAGCTCACGCTTGAGCTGCGCCATCACTTCGCTGATAAACAGCTCGCGGTCCAGCCGGCGCTCGTGCAGCAGCTTGGCGATCTGCTTATATTGCTCGGGCTCCAGGTAGCGGAAGGACAGGTCCTCGAGCTCCCATTTGATATGCCCGATGCCCAGCCGATGAGCCAGCGGCGCATAGATCTCGAATACCTCGCGGGCGACCCGGTGGCGTTTTTCGTCGTCGGCGTTCTTGATCGCGCGAATCGCGCAGGTGCGCTCGGCCAGCTTGATCAGGGCGACGCGCACGTCGTCGACCATGGCCACCAGCATCTTGCGCAGGTTCTCCACCTGCGCCTGGGTACCCAGCACCAGGGAATGGCGGGGGGTGAGGCTGGCGCTGATGGCGGCCATGCGCAACACGCCCTCGATCAGCTTGGCGACCACCGGACCGAAGCGCTGATGCACGGCCGCCAGGCTGATCTTGCCCTCGCGCACACCGCGGTAGATCACCGCGGCCACCAGGGATTCCTGGTCCAGCTTGAGGTCGGCGAGGATCTCGGCGATCTCCAGGCCGGTCTGGAAACTCGAGGTGCCCTCGGCCCACAGGTTCTGGGCGGCATTGGCCTGCTGCTCGGCCTCGCGGGCGAATTCGCAGGCGCTTTTCAGCGCCTCGCGGTCCAGGGCCAGGTCGACGCTGACCACATGATCGAGCCAGGCCTCAAGGTTGATGCTGCCGTCGGTATTGATCGGCTGATGCACTCTCACCTGTACCATGTTGCTACCCTTCCCTACGGCGCGGGGTGTAGCGCGCCGATGCTCGCCAGCCTGCCCAAGTCGCTCGCCGGAGCTGCCGGCGCATGCGGCCCGAGGCCGGTCAGATTAAACGGACATCCGGGTCCGCTTCGAATAATGCCATGGCCTCGACATGGGCCGTCTGCGGAAACATGTCGAGGATCCCGGCGCGTTTTAGGCGATAACCCTGCCTGAGCAATTCCTGCGCATCCCGGGCCAAGGTCGCCGGGTTGCACGATACATACAGCACCTGCCTGGCCCCCAGGCGCCCCAACTGACGGACCACTTCCCAGGCGCCGTCGCGCGGCGGGTCGAGCAGCACCGCGTCGAAACCCTCGCGGGCCCAGGGCGCTTCGACCAGCGGGTTCGACAGGTCCGCCTGGTGAAAGTGCAGGTTGTCCAGGCCGTTGCTCAGCGCGTTCTGGGCGGCACGCTCGACCATCGCCGCCACCCCTTCCACCGCCACCACTTCGCGCACCCGGCGCGCCAGCGGCAGGGCGAAGTTGCCCAGGCCGCAGAACAGGTCGAGCACCCGGGCATCGGCCGCCGGTGCCATCCAGTCTAGCGCCTGGGCGACCATCGCTTCGTTCACCGGCCCGTTGACCTGGATAAAATCGCCCGGACGGTAGTGCAGCTGCAGATCCCAGGTCTCCAGGCGATAGGCCAGCTGCTGGTCCGCGACAAAGGGCGCCGGCGCCGCTTCGCCCTGTAACCAGAGCTGCGCCCCCTGCTCCAGGCAGAAGCGCTGCAACTGCTCCAGGTCACTCTCTGGCAGGGCTTGGGTATGGCGCACCAGCAGTGCACTGGCGCTGCCGCTGAACAACTCGACATGGCCGATCGCCTGGGGCTTGTGCAGCCCACGCAGCAGCGGACCCAGGCCGCGCATCAGCGGCTGCAGTGCAGGCACCAGTACCGGGCATTCATCGATCGAGACAATCTCCTGGCTGGACGGGGCGCGAAAACCCACCGCCAACTGCCTGGCCTTGGCATCCCAGCGCACGGCGATCCGCGCCCGCCGCCGGTAGCCCAGCTCCGGTCCGACCAACGGCGCGGCCCACTGCTCCGGCTGCAGTCCGGCGACCCGACGCAGCTGCTCGGCCAACTGCTGTTGCTTGAGCGCCAGTTGCTCCCCATGGGGCAGGTGCTGCAGGCTGCAACCGCCGCACTGGCGGGCATGGGCACAGGGCTCGGCGCGCCGGCCCGCGCTGGGCGTCAGGATGCGTTCGACCCGCGCCTCGACCACCTGGCTGCGCGCGCCGAGCACCCGCGCCTCGATCTCCTCGTCCGGCAGGGCGCCGGCGACGAACCAGGTGCGGCCCTCGAAAAAGGCGATACCCCGGCCGTCGTTGGCCAGGCGCTCAATGCGCAATTTCTGTTTCTTGCCCACCGGAATCTGCGGCGTGCGACTGCCACCACTGGGTTGAAAGCGCAGGTCACCGCTACGTTTGGCCATGGTCAGTTCGGCGCGTCGTAGACGCCCGTCGACAGGTAACGGTCGCCCCGGTCGCAGATGATCGCCACGATTACGGCGTTTTCCACCTCACGCGACAGGCGCAACGCAGCCGCCACCGCGCCACCGGAGGAGACGCCGCAGAAAATGCCCTCTTCGCGGGCCATGCGGCGCATTACGTCCTCGGCTTCGGCCTGGGCCATGTCGACGATACGGTCGACCCGCTGGGCCTGGTAGATTTTCGGCAAGTAGGCTTCCGGCCACCGGCGGATACCGGGGATCGCGGCGCCTTCCTGGGGTTGCAGACCGACGATCTGCACCTCGGGGTTGCGCTCCTTCAGGTAACGCGAGACGCCCATGATGGTGCCGGTGGTGCCCATCGAACTGATGAAATGGGTAATGCGGCCCTCGGTCTGCGCCCAGATCTCCGGGCCGGTGCCGGTGTAGTGGGCCTCAGGGTTGTCACCGTTGGCGAACTGGTCCAGTACCTTGCCCTGGCCTTCGCGCTGCATGCGCTCGGCCAGGTCACGCGCGCCTTCCATGCCTTCGTCCCGGCTCACGATAATCAGTTCGGCGCCGTAGGCGGTCATCGCCGCCTTGCGCTCGGCACTCATATTGTCCGGCATGATCAGGACCATCCGGTACCCCTTGATCGCGGCAGCCATGGCCAGGGCGATCCCGGTGTTGCCCGACGTCGCCTCGATCAGCCTGTCACCGGGCTGGATCGTGCCCCGCGCCTCGGCGCGGCTGATCATCGACAGCGCCGGGCGGTCTTTTACCGAGCCGGCGGGATTGTTGCCTTCGAGCTTCACCAACAGGGTGTTGCTGGTTTCACCCGGCAAACGCTGCAGGCGGACCAGCGGGGTATTGCCGACGCAATCGGCGATGGTGGGGAAATGCGGGGTCATGGCGTCTTCGCGATCCAGACAGCGGGGCGATCATGATACCGGCAAACCGCGCTGGGCGATAACTGCCGTTCCGGTCAACGGCGCCCGTCGGGCAGCGGCATGGCTGCGACAGGGTCGGCAAAGCCCAGCGATCCGCGGGCCTTCGCCCGGCCCAGCGGGTATGCTGGGCACTTCAAAAAAACTGTCGGGGAGCCGCCTGCATGATCCGCAAAATCATCCGTTTCTGGGCTTGGTCCTTTGTCCTGATCGGTCTTTACATGGGCTACAGCGGTTTTAGCGCGGTCGGCGGCACCCTGGGCTCCTGGTTGTTCGATGCCAGTGCCGAAGGCCAGGTCATCAGCCTTGACAGCAGCATCACCCGTGGCAGCAAGGCCCGCCGGCTCAGCGCGCCCATCGTGCAGTTCAGCACCGCCGACGGGCAACCCGTGACCTTCACCGACCGGGTGCAAAGCAGCAGCGACGACTATCGAGTCGGCGAACGGGTCAAGGTGCATTACGACCCCGAGCACCCCGAACAGGCCGCCATCGCCTCCTCGACCTTGTGGACCGGCGGCGCCGGTATTTTCGGGGTGGTTTTCGGGGTAGTGCTCAGCCTGTTCGGCGGCGCGGTGCTGCTGCTGGCCAAACTGCCCTGGCAAGCCGCGCGCGGCGACTGAACAGCCGCGCAGCACTCAACGCCCCCGGGACGCCGTCGGCCAATAGGGCAAGGTCAACGCCAACAGCAGGCCGCTGAGCGAGAGCAGGCCCACCCAGGCCACCGCCCCCACCGCCCAGCCCCAGGCCAGACCGCACGCCGGCAGGCTCAGCCCCAGCAGCAGCCATCCGAGCCCGCGCAGCGCCCGGCGCTGGTTGCGCGACGGCGCGCGGCCCAGCTGACGGGCATGCCGCTCCAGCCCCAGGCACAGCGCCAGCATGGCGGCGACGCTCAATACCAGACCCGACACCATCAGCATGGCTGCACCCCGCCACGGGCGGTTCTCGCCGGCGCCGGCGTCGGCGCGGCCCGCTGAACCCGCCAGGCAATGGCCGCCAGTGCCGCGCCAATAGCCAGCGCGCTGAGGTCGAGCCAGGCGCGCAAGCCATCGCCCTGCCCCCAGGCCGTCCAGGGCGAATGCACCGCGGTGGCCGAATCGAGCAACACCACCCCGCTGCACAGCCCTGCCGCCAGCCACAGCTGCTCGCTCCAGGCGCGGCGGTAAGGGCGCCACAAGGCATGCAGCAGGCTAAGTGCCCACACCCCGAAAAACACCTGCAGCTCCCATTCGACGCGCCCGGGCAGCTGCGCCGGCAACAATCGATTGGCCCAGAGCAGACTGATGCAGGCCAGCACCAGGCCCGCCATCACGGCGGTGTTCAAGCCCTCGACCAGGCGATGGCCGCGTGCGGCCCCCGGGCTCATCTGCCTGGCCTGGCGGCGCCGTTTGTGGCTGAACAGCAGCAAGCCGCTGCCGATCATGGCGCAGCTGGCCAGGCCGCAGAAAAAGTACAGCCAGCGCACGGGGTAACCGCCGAACTGGGCAAAATGCAGCCCGAAGAGCACCCGCTGGGTCAGCACGCTGGCGCGCATCTGCGGCGGCGGCGACAGCAGCTGACCGCTGACCCCGTCGAAGGCCATGTTCTGGCCCTTGGTCAGGGCAATCCGGTTGCCCAGTACCCGGCGTACTTCGATACGCGCATCCGCCTGGCCGGGGCGCTCGATACCGATCGAGCCGATCGGGCCCATTTCCCGTTGCGCCAGCACCAGCAGCGGGGCCAGGGGCGCCGACCGGAGGTGCGAGGGCACGACCGGGCTCGCCTCGGGAAGCACCCCCGGGGTATAGAGCTCCTCGTAGAACGCATCGGCGTCGCCCTTGTACAGCGCCTGCACGGCCGCGGGCATGTAGTACAGGGCGAAGATCAGCACCCCGCTGTAGCTGATCATCAGGTGGAACGGCAGCACCAGCACCCCGGTGACGTTGTGCGCATCCAGCCAGGAGCGCGCGCCCTTGGCCGGTCTGAAGGTGAAAAACTCCTTGAAGAATTTCTTGTGGATCACAATGCCGCTGACCAGTGCCGCGAACATGGCCATGCCGATCAGGCAGATCAGCGCCCCGGAGATCGCCCGGGGCAGGTTGAGGGTGAAATGGAAGCGGAAGAAAAACTCGCCACCGGCAGTCTCGCGCACCAGCAGCGCCTTACCGGTGCGCGGGTCGAGCGCCTGCGCCGAGGCGCCGCGCCCACCGCTCGCCGCCCACAGGCCGGGCGTGCGCTCAGTCGGCAGGCTGATGGTCCAGGTTTTGGCCGTCGGCTGTTCACGTTGGAGGTAGGCCAGCGCCTGTTCGGCCGCCAGCGCCGGCGCCACCCGATGGGCCTGCAGCTCGGGCTGCATCCAGTAGTCGATCTCCTGGTCGAACATCGCCAGGCTGCCGGTCAGGCAGATGGCGAACAGCGGCCAGCCGAACAGCAGGCCGCCCCAGGTGTGCAACCAGGCCATGGCTTGACGCAACAGCTTCATCCGGCAGCTCCCGGCACGGGCCACAGGCCAATGGCCGCCAGCGGCAGCCCCAGCAGCGCGCCGCACCAGGCCTGCCAGGCGCTGCGCGCGGCGAAGGCCCACAGCTGCGCGGCGCAGAACACCAGCAACGACAGCAGCGTGGCGATGATCACCGCGTCGACCCGTGCCAGCGGCAACAGCCGCGCCAGGGCGGCGGTAAAGCCATAAGTGAACAGGTAGGCGCCCAGCAAGGCCGCGCCGCTGCGCGAGAGCACGAGCAGTACGGCGTGACGAGGTGAACCAGGGGTACGGGCCATTTTTGGCGCTCCCGGACAGAAGATCGGCGTGACCCGGCAGCCCAGGTGTGCTGGCCGCGGGCCAAACCTGGGGCAGAGCGGGCGCAGGATCAGAACGAGGTGGTCAGCGAGGCGAAATAGGCCCGGCCCGGTTCGTTGTAGCTGGCGGCCCCGGCTTCGTCGGCGTTGCCCTCGCGGTACAGCTGCTTGTCGAACAGGTTCTTGATGCCGACCCGCACACTCAGGTGCTCACTGAAGGCAAAGCCACCACTCAGGTCGACCAGGGTGTAGGGGTCGATATCGCGCTGGGCGTCGGCGGCGTAAGGCTTGTCGGTGCGCAGGTTGCGCGAGGGCGCTTCCTGGGTGCCGTAGTGGGTGGCGCCCAGTTCGAACGACAGGCGTTCGCTGGCCTGCCAGTCCAGGCGGCTGTTGACCGTGTATTCCGGCACCACGCTCAGGGGTTCGCCCGTCTCGCGGTCCTCGGACTCGAGCATGTAGGTGAAGTTGGTGTTCCAGTCCAGTTGATCGGAAAGGCGCACGAACAGGTTGCCCTCGACACCCTCTACCACCGCCTTGCCCGCGTTGGTCCACTGCAACACCCGTCGGCCGTCGGCCAGGCGAGCGTTCGCCAGGTTGCTGGCGACTATCTTGTTGCGGTAGTCGTTACGGAAGTAGGTAGCGCTGGTGCGCCAGTTGTCCTGGTCGAAGGACAGGCCGATCTCCTTGTTGATGCTGGTTTCCGGCTCGAGGTCGGCGCTGCCCACCAGGTAGCAGCCACCGTTGTTGGCCTCGTTGGCGTTGCAGCCGTTGCCGCGGCTGAACAGCAGGTAACCGGGGTTGGACTGGTACAGGTTCGGGGTCTTGTAGGCCCGGGCAATGCCCCCCTTGAGGGTCAGGGCTTCGGTCAGCTCGTGGGAGGCATTGAGGCTCGGACTCCAGTTGTCGCCGAACACCTCATGGTCGTCGTAACGCAGCCCCGGGGTCAGCGTGGTGCCGGTGCCGACCTCGATATTGTCCTCGACATACAAGGCATAGCTGTCGGCCGTGGTCTTGCTGGTGCCGCGGTTGAAGCCGGCCAGCGGCGGCACCCCGCCAACACCCGGGTCCCAGCTCTGGGCACGCGTCGAGCCTGGATCGTTGAGCGACTCGTAAAGGTATTCGCCGCCCAGGGTCAGCACCTGCTCGGCGCCCAGGCTCAACGGCAGGTTGACCTCGGCGCTGGCGCGGGTGTTGCGCAGGCGGGAGGTGAAACGCCCGGCGCCTTCGGTCGGGGCGCCTTCGCCACCACCGGCCAGGCCCTCGTTGAGCCGCTCGTTGCGGTTGTAGTCATAACCCAGCGAGGCCTGGCTGCTGCCCCAGTCGAAATCGCCGCGGTGGGTCAGGGCGAAACTGCTGCGCTGGATAACATTGGTTTCCTGGCCGTAGAGGTCGTCGATGAATTCCCCGCCGCCGTTGAGCATGGTATCGCCGGCGTATATATTGCCCTGACGGCTGTAGCTCAGGTCCAGGTCGAGCACCTGCTGCGGATCGATGCGCCAGCTAAGCAGGCCGGCGAGGTCCTTGTTGCGCACCCCTTCGCGACCGGCCACCCGGGCCTCCGAGTCCACCTGGGAGGCGGCATTGATATCCAGGTCGTCGGCCTCGGTCTTGTTCAGGCCGCCATAGACGCGCCAGGTCAGGGCTTCGGCGAGCGGGCCGCTGAGGCTGAAATTGGTCCGCTGCCCGGCGCCTTCGGCATCGTCCTCGGGCTGCACCGTGTAGAAGGTCGCCGAGCCGTGCAGTTCTTCGGTGGGGCGTTTGGTGATGATATTGACCACCCCGCCCATGGCGCCGGAACCGTAACGCGCCGCCGCCGGGCCGCGCAGGATCTCGATGCGTTCGACCTGCTCGGCCGGCACCCAGTTGGTCTCGCCACGGGTATCCCGGTCGCCGCTCCAGCCGTAGCGCACGGCGTTGCGCGAGGTCGAGGGGCGGCCATCGATCAGGATCAGGGTGTTTTCCGGCCCCATGCCACGCAGGTCGATCTGGCGGTTGTTGCCGCGGCTGCCGCTGGCGCTGTTGCCGGTCAGGTTGACCCCCGGCTCGCGGCGAATGATGTCGGACAGGTCATTGCTCGGCGGACGCCGACTGATGTCTTCGGCATTGATGATCGACACCCCCGGCGCTTGTTTCAGCGCCTCCTCGGCCGTGCCCAGCACCTTGGCCTCCGGCAACTGCAGCGCTTGCGCCTCGGTGTCCTGCGCCTCCAGGTCCGCGTCCGGCTGGCCCGGCTGGGCCAGCAGCAGGGTCGGGGTACAGGTCAGCAGTAGCGCCAGGGCCAATGGGCTGGGGGCGAAACGAGCATTCATGGGCGAACTTTCCTTGGGCAACGGGGCCGGGACCCCGCGCGATCATCATGGGTGAGTGGTGGTCACCGGTTTTGCGCGGGCGAATCCGGCAGAACCAGGCAACGCGGCACCGTGCCACTGGCGTAGCACCGTGCATGGACGGCCGAGATGATATTGATTATCAAATGACAATAAAGCGCATTTACAAACTATACACTTTCCGCCGGCAGGTGCAGGTGCAGACGCAGCCCCTGGACGCCGTTCTGCGCCCAGAGCCGCCCGCCCTGACGCTCCAGCGAGCGCCGGGCGATGCTCAACCCCAGGCCAAAGCCGCCCGCTCCCGGCGGGCTACCCTGCAGCCGGAAAAAGGGTTCGAAAATGCGCTCCAGGTCCGCGCCCGGTACACCGCCGCCCTGGTCCTCCAGCCACAACTCCCAATGCGCCCCCGTGCGCTGGCCACCCAGGTGGATGCGGCCCGTTGCCGGGGAATGGCGAATGGCATTGCGCAGCAGGTTTTCCAGGGCCTGGGCCAGGCTGTTGAGGTGGCCCTGGACCCGGCACTGCTCGTCCAGCTCACAGTCCAGCTGGGCCACCGGCCAGCCGGTCTCGAAACAGGCGTCCTCGGCCAGCACGGCCCACAGCTGGGCCACTTCGACGGTCTCGGTCGGCAATGCACTGCGGTCGCTGTCCAGCCAGGCCAGCTGCAGGCTGTCTTCGGCGAGACGCTGCATCAGGTCCACTTCACGCTCCAGGCGCTCGCGCAGCTGGGGCAGGCTTTCGGCACTTTCGGCCGCCACGCGCAGCCGGCTAAGGGGCGTACGCAGTTCATGGGTCAGGGCACGCAGCAGCTGCTGCTGGGTCAGCACGCTGTGCTGCAGGCGCTCGGCCATATGATCGAGGGCCCGCCCCAGATCGCCCAACTCGTCGCTGCGGCCACTGATACCGGCGGCCATGCGGGTGGTCAGGCGATCGCCGCGCAAGGCGTTGGCCTGCTCGCGCAGCAGGGTCAGCGGCGCCAACAGCAGCCGGTAGAGCCCCGCGCCCAGCAACAGCGCGAGCAACGCCGGCACCAGGCCGGTGATCAGCAGGCGCGCCGGCAGGCTGTATCCGCCCGGCAGAAAGCGCTCGGGCAGGCGCATGACCAATTGGCCGACCTCGGGGTGCTGGGCGAAGGGCACATTCACATAGGGCAGGCCGTTTGCCCGACGGGTCATGGGCCAGTCCGGCGCGCGCAACGACGTCAGCCGCGCCAGTTGCTCGGTCTCCAGACGCTGGTGGCCCAGGGGCTGCAGGTCGGGACCGAGCACCGCGGACCAGCCGCTTTCGCGCCGGGCCAACTCGGCTTGCCAGGCGTCCAGCCCCGCTGCGCCGTCGCGCAACCAGGCCCGCTCGGCGTCGGCGGCGTAGGCACGCAACTGAACCTTGGCGGCCTCCGACAGGCTATACCCCTGGATTTCCACACGGGTGCCCCAGGCGGTCGTGAGCCAGACCAGCAGCACCACAAAGGCGATCAGCAGACCGGCCAGGCGCCAGAACAGCGAATGCCTACTCGGCATGGGCGCTGCCCTGCCCCGTCAGGACGTAGCCCTTGCCCCAGACCGTGTGGATTTGCCGGCTGGCGTAACCACAGCGGATCAGTTTGCGGCGGATCTGGCTGACATGCATGTCCAGGCTGCGGTCGTGGGCGGTGTAAGCCCGGTGCAGGCCCTGCTGATAGAGGAAAGCCTTGCTCAGCACTTCCTCCGCGTGACGCCAGAGCGTCTCCAGCACACGGTATTCGCTGGCGGTCAAGCCGACCCACTGACCGCTGCAGCAGACATCGCTGCGCAGGTCGTCAAAGCGCAATTCGCTCGGGGCCGTGCACAGCGGCGCCAGGCGCTGACGCTCCAGGGCAACCCGGCGCAGGATGGCGTCGATGCGCACACGCAACTCGGCCATGCTGAACGGCTTGGGCAGGTAGTCATCGGCGCCGCGGGCGAAACCATCGATGCGATCGGCTTCGCTGCCCAGGGCGGACAGCAGGATCACCGGGGTGCCGTGCTCGAGGCGCAGCCGGCCCAGCAGCTCCAGGCCTTGCAGGCCGGGCAGCAACACATCCAACAGGACCAGCGCGTAAGCCTGCCCCTGGGCCTCCTGCAGTCCCTCCGGGCCTGTTTGCCGCCAGGTCGTGGTGAACCCCCAGCCCTCGAGCTGCTGCTGCATATGGGCGCCTAGCGCGGGGTCATCTTCGATGATCAGGACGCGCGGCGCTGCTGCACTGGTAAGGTTCATTTTTAATAGCAAGTGATTATAAGTAACCAAGTATTCGGGATAGTCGCACCGCACGCAACACCCGGTCCAGGGCGGATTCAAACCAGCCACTGGACATGCGGTATGAGGGGCATGACGTCATGGGTATCCAGCGTCCCGGGCCCGGTGGAGAGGGCAATGATTTGCCGCCCCTGCGTCACCGTCACTCGGTGCGACCATGCCCCGAGCAGGGCTGCCTCGGCCAAGCGCGGGGCAGATCATGGGCCGTTGGCCGGCCAAGAGGGAGGAATCCCCTGCCACAAGCCGTTACACTGCTGGAAGTTGTCGCACTTACCACGGGGAGCAGGATTGTGTTCAAGGACCTTGGCATCAAAGGCCGTGTGTTACTGCTGACCCTGCTCCCCACCAGCCTATTGGCGCTGGTCCTCGGGGGCTATTTCACCGCGATGCAATTGTCCGACCTGCAGGCGCAGTTGCGTCAACGCGGGCAGATGATCGCCGAGCAATTGGCGCCCCTGGCGGCGCCGGCCCTGGCCCGTTCGGACAAGGGTTTGCTTGCGCGCATCGCCAGCCTGTCGCTGGAGCAGCCCGACGTGCGCGCCATCAGTTTCCTCGCCGCCGATCGCCAGCGCATGGCCCACGCCGGCCCCAGCATGCTTAACCCGGTGCCCGGGGGTAACGGCAATAACCTCGCGATGCGCAGCGACAAGGACGCCACGCGTTTCCTGCTGCCGGTGTTCGAACGGCACCGCAGCCTGACCAGCGACCAGGTGGGCGCCGACGGTGAACAGCTGCTGGGCTGGGTCGAACTGGAAATCTCGCACCACGGCACCCTGCTGCGTGGCTACCGCAGCCTGGCCGCCAGCCTGGGCCTGATCATCGCCGGCCTGATCGTCACGGCCCTGCTGGCCCTGCGCATGGGGCGCGCGATCAACGAGCCGCTGCGGCGCATCCAGTACGGCGTCGCCCAACTCAAGGACGGTCGCCTGGAAACCCGGCTATCGCCACTGGGCAGCCATGAACTGGACGAACTCGCCGCTGGCATCAACCGCATGGCCGAATCGCTGCAGAACGCCCAGGAAGAACTGCAACACAGCATCGACCAAGCCACCGAGGACGTGCGACAGAACCTGGAAACCATCGAAATCCAGAACATCGAGCTGGACTTCGCCCGCAAGGAAGCTTTGGAGGCTAGCCGGATCAAGTCCGAATTCCTGGCCAATATGAGCCACGAGATCCGCACACCGCTCAACGGCATCCTCGGCTTCACCAACCTGCTGCAGAAAAGCGAACTCTCGCCCCGCCAGCAGGACTACCTGAACACCATCGAGAACTCCGCCGACAGCCTGCTGAGCATCATCAACGAGATTCTCGACTTCTCCAAGATCGAGGCCGGCAAGCTGGTCCTGGAAAGCATTCCGTTCAATCTACGCGACCTGTTGCAGGAGGCCTTGACCATCCTCGCGCCCGCCGCCCATGCCAAGCAGTTGGAACTGCTCAGTCTGGTCTACCGCGATACCCCGCTATCGCTGGTGGGCGACCCGCTGCGCTTGAAGCAGGTGCTGACCAACCTGCTGAGCAATGCCATCAAGTTCACCCGCGAAGGCACCATCGTCATGCGCGCCATGCTCGAGGAAGAGCGAGACGAGCGTGTCCAGCTGCGCATCAGCGTGCAGGACACCGGCATCGGCCTCTCCGACGAAGACCTGCAGGCACTGTTCCAGGCCTTCAGCCAGGCCGACAACTCGCTGTCGCGCCAGGCCGGCGGCACTGGCCTGGGGTTGGTGATCTCGAAACGGCTGATCGAACAGATGGGCGGCGAGATCGGCGTGGCCAGCACCCCCGGCGAGGGGTCGGAGTTCTGGATCAGCCTGAACCTGCCCAAGGCGCGCGACGATGCCGAGGACCTGCCACGCCCACCCCTGATGGGGCGCCGGGTGGCCGTTCTGGAGAACCACGAACTGGCGCGTCAGGCCCTGCAGCACCAGCTCGAGGATTGCGGCCTGCAGGTGGTGCAGTTCACCAGCCTGGATCAGTTGCTGGAAATGGTTGCCGCCCAGGCCCATACCTCGGCGCCGATCGGTCTGGCCGTGCTCGGCGTGACCGCCCAGGACCTGCCACCGGAACGCCTGAGCCAGCGGGTCTGGGACCTGGACAGCCTCAACTGCAAAAGCCTGGTGCTCTGCCCCACCACCGAACAGGCGCTGTACCACGAGTCGCTGCCCGACGCCCACAGCCAGCTGCAGGCTAAGCCCGCTTGCACCCGCAAGCTGCAGCGGGCCCTGGCCGAGCTGGCGAGCCCGCGCCATCAACGCAGCGAAACCGCCAGTGTGGCCAGCCGCGCACCCCGCCTGCTCTGCGTCGATGACAACCCGGCCAACCTGATGCTGGTACAGACCCTGCTCGAAGACATGGGCGCCGACGTCACTGCGGTCGAAAGCGGCTATGCCGCCCTGCAGCAGGTTCAGCAGAAGACCTTCGATCTGGTGTTTATGGACGTGCAGATGCCCGGCATGGACGGCCGGCAAGCCACCGAAGCGATTCGCCAATGGGAACTGGGTCGCGATGGCAGCGCTCTACCGATCATTGCCCTGACCGCCCACGCCTTGGCCAATGAAAAACGCGCCCTGCTCCAGGCCGGCATGGACGACTACCTGAGCAAGCCGATCAGCGAACGTCAGCTGGCCCAGGTAGTCCTCAAATGGACCGGCCTGGCCTTGCGTAAGCAGGGCCCCGAACAGGCGAGCGAGGCGCCGAGCCCGGCCGAGAGCCGCTTGCCGGTGCTGGATGCCGAGGAAGGGCTGCGCCTGGCCGCGGGCAAAGCCGACCTGGCAGCCGATATGCTCGCCATGCTGATCGCCTCGCTGGACGCCGACCGCCAAGCCATTCGCCTGGCGCGGGAGAGTGGCGAACGGGTGGCGCTGATCGAACGGGTCCATCGCCTGCATGGCGCGACCCGCTACTGCGGCGTACCGCAACTGCGTGCCGCTTGCCAGCTCAGCGAGACACTGCTCAAGCAAGACGACCCGGCAGCGCGCCAGGCCCTTGATCAATTGGACGCGGCCATCGTCACCCTGGCGCAGGAAGCCGCGGTCGGTGCCTGAGTCGAGGATCTCCCGGAGACGCTTATGCGGGTAATGGTGTTCAGCAGCAAAGTCTACGACCGCGACAGTTTCCTGGCTGCCGGTGCCCCCGCCGCCTGGCAGCTGCAGTTCCAGGAAGCCCACCTGCGCCTGGACAGCGCGGTGCTGGCCCAGGGCTGCGCGGTGGTTTGCGCCTTTATCAACGACGACCTGTCGGCAGCGGTGCTGCAACAGTTGGCGGCGGGCGGCACGCGGCTGATCGCGCTGCGCTCGGCCGGCTACAACCACGTCGACCTGGCCGCCGCCCAGCGCCTGGGCCTGACCGTGGTACGCGTCCCCGCCTATTCACCCCACGCGGTGGCCGAACACGCGGTGGCCCTGGTGCTGGCACTCAACCGGCATATCCACCGGGCCTTCAATCGCACTCATGAGGGGGATTTCTCCCTGCACGGGCTGATCGGGTTCGACCTGCAAGGCAAGACCGTGGGCGTCCTGGGCGCCGGCAAGATCGGCCTTATTTTCGCGCGCATCATGGGTGGCTTTGGTTGCCGGGTGATCCTTTATGACCCGCGACCCGTCGCCGGCCTGGCCGAGCTGGGCGCGCAGCAGGTGGAGCTCGACCGGCTGATCGCCGACAGCGATATCATCAGCCTGCATTGTCCGCTGACCGAGAGCAGCCGCCACCTGATCGATGCCCGACGCTTGGCCCAGATGAAGCCCGGTGTCATGTTGATCAACACCGGGCGTGGTGCGCTGATCGATACTCCGGCATTAATCGATGCCCTGAAAAGCGGGCAACTCGGCTACCTGGGCCTGGATGTCTACGAAGAAGAGGCCGAGCTGTTCTTCGAGGACTGTTCCGACAAGCCGCTGCAGGACGATGTGCTGGCGCGCCTGCTGGGTTTCCCCAACGTGCTGATCACCGCCCATCAAGCTTTTCTGACCCACGAGGCGCTGCGCGCCATCGCCTGCACCACTCTGGACAATATCGCCGCCTGGGCGGCCGGTGCGCCGATCAATGAGCTCTCGGCCGGGCCGTGCTAGGATTTGCGCTGATTTGGAGGATCCATGGCTGAACACGATTTTCGCTACACCCTGCTCAACCCCGCCCACACCCTGATCGAATGCCGCGCCCTGGCCCCGGGCCGCTACCAGGTCACCGGCAACGGCGGCTCGGTCCAGGGTGGTGATCACTTGCTGGTCACCCTCAAGGGCAGCCGCGACCTGTCCATGCGCCTGGCGGTGGACAAGGTGCGTCACCTGATCAATCCCCCGGGGCAGTGGGTCGCCGTGGCCAAGGGCCCGGCCTTCACCGAACTGTCGATTCTCAATTGGCAGGTCAAGTGCGACGGCTGCGAGGCGCAGCTGGACTTCGAATTTGCGGTGGACAGCAGCCTGGGCAAAAAGGCCCAACCTGCCGCCGCTGCAGCGCGGATCCTCGAGCTGGGCTGGTCCAACGAAGGCGCTCGGCACCTGTGCCCGCGCTGCCAACAGGCGGTCGCATGACATCCAACCCGCTGTGCCTCGGCCTGCTGCCCCTGGTCCTGCTGGGTTGCGCCGCGCAGCCACCCCAGTTGGAGCGCGAACGAACCTACCAGGTGGAGTGGATCGGCGAGCGCCCCTTGCTCGACAACAGCCACCTGACCCTGACCCTGGATGCCGACGGCCGCGCCTATGGCAGCGCGGGCTGCAACCACTGGTACGGGCCCTACCAACTGCAGGACCAGCAGCTGAGCTTCGGCCAACTGGGCAGCACCCGCAAAGGCTGCGCCCCGGCGCTGATGGAACAAGAACGGCGCTTTCTCGAGGCCCTGCGCCAGGTGCAGCGCTGGGACGTTTCGCCGCTCGACCAGTTGCGCCTCTGGCCCGCCGAAGGCAAACCGATCCGCCTCTGGCCCGAAAACGACTGATCAGGCCCCTGATACCTGCCTGTGCGGGTATGACGGGGACTGATAATTCACCGCCGTTCCCGCAAAGCCTACAACCCAGCTGCACCGAGCGCTGTGGATAACCCCCTGCGCGGCCATAACAGGGGCTGGAGGTCGGATCACTTAAACCGTCATTCCCGCGAAGGCGGGAATCCAGGCCCGCCGAAGCCTGCGGATACCCCTGCGCGGGTCTAACAGCGGCTTGCGGGGCTTTTGTGCCCGAACTGCGGCGCTCGGCAAGGCGACTGCAAGGGGTCATAACAGCCCTGGAATACGCTAAGAACCGAACAGCTCCAGTTGCTGATGACGGCCGCGGCTGTCCAGCAAGCGCACGCCGATACCCAACAACCGCACCGGCTTGCCACCGCGGGCGTGGGCCTGGCTCAACAGTGTCCGGTAACTGGCCAGGTCCCGCGCGGCACCCGCCTGTTCCAGGGTGGTCTGGGTGAAGTCGTGGAACTTGACCTTGACGAAGGGTTTGTCCGGGCGATAACTGCTGTCCAGCCGGGCCATGCGCCCCGCCAGGGTCTCCAGCAGTTCCGGCAGCTTCGCCAGGCAGCTCTCCAGGTCGGGCAGGTCCTGGTCATAAGTGTTTTCCACGCTGACGCTCTGGCGGCGGCTGTCGACCTGCACCGCCCGCTCGTCAATGCCGCGGGCCAGGTTCCACAGCCGCTCGCCAAAACTGCCGAATTCGCGCACCAGGGCCAGCTTGCTCCAGTCGCGCAGTTCCAGGCAGGTGCGGATACCCAGGCGTCCCAAGCGATCGGCGGTGACCTTGCCGACACCGTGCAACTTGTTCACCGGCAACGCACAAACAAAGTCATCCACCGCATCGGGGGTGATCACGAACAGGCCATTGGGTTTGCGCCAATCGCTGGCGATCTTGGCCAGGAACTTGTTCGGCGCGACCCCGGCCGACACCGTGATATGCAATTGCCGCGAGACCCGTTGGCGGATCTCCTGGGCGATACGGGTGGCGCTGCCGCCGCAATGCGGGCTGTCCGAAACGTCCAGGTAGGCCTCGTCCAGGGACAGCGGCTCGATCAGGTCGGTGTAATCGCGAAAGATCCCATGGATCTCCCGGGACACGTTTTTATAGGCCTCCATGCGCGGCTTGACGATCACCAGCTCCGGGCAGAGTTTCAGCGCATGCCCCGAGGCCATGGCCGAACGCACGCCGTACGCACGGGCCTCGTAGTTGCAGGTGGCGATCACGCCGCGACGGTCCGCCGAGCCGCCCACCGCCAGGGGCTTGTTGGCCAGACTGGGGTCGTCACGCATTTCAATGGCGGCGTAAAAACAGTCGCAATCGATATGAAGGATTTTTCTACCCATGGTCTCTGTCTGCAACGACGGTAAGGGGTTCGAGCCCACGCGGCCAGGTACAATAGCGCGACCGTGGCGCCGCGACCCACCCAGGGCTCCCCTGTGGCCGGATGCTACAGGATCACCCAGGCGCTGTGGCGCTGACGCCAGCTCCAACGACAACCCCCTTGGCTTTTACAGGTGCACAGGTTTGAACGCCGAGACCCACAGCCAGACCGCGATATGCGATGAGTGCGACAGCCCTTTCCTGCCCCAGCGCTCTGCCATGAGCGGCCTCTGCCCCGAATGCGCCCACCACCTCTATGGTTACCCGAACTGCTCCCACGTGTTTATGGCGGGCCGTTGCACGCTATGCCTGTGGAACGGCGCCGTTTCGCCTTTTGTGAATTCACTCAAGGCGAACTAACGGCATCCCACGCTGTGCGGTTCAGGCCCCGCCTGGCGGGCCGCAGGGAACACGCCTTGCTGCGCAGGGGCATTTAGAGGCCAGTCGCAGAGCGCCCGTGCCGTTGGCGCAACGCGGCAAAACAGAACTCGCAGACGATTTTCAGATCGGCGAAAGCTTCCGATTTGTCGTTCCAGCCGTCTTGTGCCTCCAGAAAGGCATTGCAGGCATCGCACCACCCCTGGAGGTCGTCGGGATCCTCCGGATCGGCTTCGGGTTCGTTAAAGCCCAGGACCTGCTCGGAGGCCGCGACCAGATGACAACAGACAATGGCCGGCAGCACCTCGCCATGCGTCCCGCACGACACCTTGCGTTTATCGACTTCAGACATCCCTAGACTCCGTCTTGGACAACAGGACAAAAGAAAAACATAAATGAAAACCGGGACCGCTGTCGGTCGACCAGGTGCCAGCTTCGGCGGGAAGACCAGCACCAGGCTCAAGGGCCCCGGTCGCCCCGCTCAAGGATTCGACCAATCCGTCAGGCCCTCGCGCGCATTGACTTCGACAAAGGCCGGCCGGGCGCGCATGCGTTGGATATAACTGGCGAGGTGAGGCCAGGTGGTGGCCGGGCGCGGCATATTGCGCGACCAACGCATCAGCATCACGGCCAGCAGGTCGGCGGTGCTCAGTGCGCCGCCGAGCAGGTACGGCCGATCATCGGCGAGCAGGGTATTCAGCCGATCCCAGGCCTTTTCGATACGCCGTCGGGCCAGTGCTTGCACCGCGTCGGCGCCTTGTGGATCGCCGTCCACACCGGCGTAGAACCAGTCGCGCATGGCCGGCAGCAAGGTGTTGGCCAGGTAGACCATCATCTCCAACCAGGGCGCGCGCTCACGGGCACCGACGGCGGGCGCCAGCGCCGCCTGGGGGTGACGTTCGGCCAAGAGCATCAGCAGGGCGGCGGACTCGCCATGGGGCACGCCATCGACCAGCAGCGTCGGCACCCTGCCCGCCGGGTTCAGGCGCAGGTACTCCTCGGCTTTTTGCGCTCCGCGGTCGATATCGATCAGCCGCGCGTTAAACACCAGGTCCATTTCGATCAGCATCCAGTGCACGGCCATGCTGGCGGCGCCTGGCGCGTAGAACAGCGTATAACTCACAAAAACACTCCTCTGGTTGGCTGGACTGGCATCGACTTCAGGCTCGGAGCCTACAACCGGCGAGCAGACAACTCCATGATCACTGCACCGGTTAGGGATTGACGACGGAACCAACTCCGGATGTTCCGCAAGAGCAGGGGCAGATTCAAAAACGACACATGACGTCACAGTAGAATTCTGAGGACGTCAAGGGACAACAAAGCGCATAGCTATTACTCGAAAGGAAAAATTAAAAATAGTGGAAATCAAAAACATAGACACAAATATCCAAGGCCAAAGATACCTATACCAACTATCATACTTGAGGTTGCGAAGCACAAAAAACAAAGCAACCAGCACCAACACCCAATTATTATAATTCAACGCAATAAATAACCACATCACAAAGAGATAGGAAGATCGCGTCCAGGGTTGCACCTGCTGCATGACTTCGCCGTCGACCGAGGACTGGGCTGAATCTGAAGGCTCTTTCATTCTAAGCCGTGCCTCGACATATAGGTGTGTGTATAAAAGCAGTTGACTGGTAGCTACACTAAAGAGCAGGCCGGAAGGTCAGCTACCTGAGTACTCAGGTATTCTCGACGGTCGTGGTTTGATAAAGCGCCGCGGCGACCGCTCGCAAGCGACTGCAGGCTTCCAGTTGATCCAACTCGGCTGCCGGCAAGTGCGAAGCACCGCGCGCCGCGCCCCAAATGGCACCGGCCATGGCGCCTATGGTATCGACGTCACCGCGGCAATGGGCGATAAAAGCGAGCATCTCGGCAAAGGGTCGCGGCAGGAACCGCAGGGCAATATACAAGGCCGTCACGCACGACTGGCTCGCCTCGATACCGTTGCCGAGGCTGCGTGCAACCTCCTTGGCGCTCGGTTCCTGCCCGGACTGCAACCAGCCCGCGGCAAGCGCCAGCCGCTGAACGAAGGGCTCTTGATTACAGTGTGCCGCGGCGCCCTGGAAAATCTCCAGCGCTGTCGCGCCGCCCAGCGCCAGTCTGGTAGCCGACGCGAGCAGCACCGCCCCTTCAATGCCAAGGGGGTGGGCATGGGTAATACTCGCCGAGAGACGAGCGGCCTCAACCAGCTGCTCAGGACACTGCGCGTAGCACAGGCCGATCATGGGCGCGCGCATGGCGCCGCCGTTGCCAAAGGAACCACCCGGATAGATGGAACGGTTCACTTCGCGCCAGTCAGCCCCTTTGGCAATGCGCTTGAGCAAACGCGCGGCACCAGGGCCGTAGCCACGACTCCAGCGGTAGCTTGCCGCGAATCGATGGGCCAGGTCGTCCAGGTCCAACACGCCAAGGGCAATCAGGGACTCAGCGATATCAAGCGACATCTGGGTATCGTCGGTCCAGCGCCTGGCGCCGCTGGCGGTTCGCCCGATCAGGCCCCACAACCCACGTTCCAGATATCCGCCCTCGTAAGGCGCCCCCATGGCATCGCCCAACGCCAATCCCAACAGGCAACCCTCAAAACGTTCCTGGATCATCGCTGCAGAGTCCTTAACGCCGCACTCGGGCGACAAAAAAAGCAATGTTCCCATAGCCGCACTGGCACAGTAATGTTTTTCAATAAGGCACTTGAGAAGAGAACGGGGCACCAGACCGGGCAACTCAGTGCGGGCCGGCTCTTCCTCACTCGCCGCACTTCACTCCGAGTAGAGTTGCAAAAGACCCCATCGACCGTCCCCAGACTCAGCAGGCAAGACCTGTCCCAGGGCAGGTCATACCGATGGAAATACCCACCCTGCCGGGTTCGTCACCGCCGATAACGTACGCTGCGTCCGCGTGCACCTCGATAAAGCGTGCTGCCAGAAACGCCCATAGGTTGTGCTCCGTGAGGGTAACCTCGCTCAGCAAAACCCCGCTGCCATCGCGATGGCGGATCAGTTAAGGCGACGCGAGGGCCTGGACAGCCACGGCGTTAATAAGCAAGGCGGCAAAAGCCGCCGTTAGCCGGGCCCAGGGTCCGGTTTTCACACCGACAGTTTCGCCCCCAAACAGCATCCCCAACGGCGCCAAGTCCAGCCTGGCTTTGCGGATTTCGCTTGGTCCGGCCGCGCGGAGCTGACCACACCAGGTCAGCTTGAGGGTTATGCTGACATCCCCATAAAACGTCCAGGGCGGTAAGAAACTCAAGACTGCCCACCCGCCAAGGCATCGCCGGGCGACTGCTGCTCTCAGCCAACCAACCAGCGTGACATCAGCCGTGTTGTGATAGGCATCAACCAATAGGCCATATTGAAGGACACCAGCCCCGCCACCACCACATTGAACAACCACAGCGGTAGCTGCAGATCGGAAAACTCGAGCACCGTCGTCACCAGCCCCGGCATGGATACCGACAAGGGCAAGACCACCAGCCATGCCAGTAGCCATTGTTTCCAACGGGCCACCGCGGCCCGTCCTTGCAGCGGCTCAAACCAGAATTTCGAATCCTCGTCGGCGCGATGGTAATCCCGCCGCAGCCAGGGCAAGGTTTCACGCAGCAATTCCCGACGCACCGCGGATTCCAGCCACGCCACCACGTGCGCCTTGCTGGTAAAGCGCAGAATGATTACGTAGCGCAGCTGCGAGCCCAGGGGCTTGACCACATCGGTCGCCAAGTAACCCGGGAACTGCCGGTGGGCGTGGATGGCCTTTTCCATCCAGCGCTCATACCCGGCCTGATGCTGCGGATCGAGCTCATGCACGATCACACTGACGCCCACCTCGGCGTCAGTGCTCATGGTTGCTGCCTTCTGAGTACCGCCCGCTGGTAGATAGCATCGCGTGCCTGGATCATCGGATCCCGACTGGGCTTGATGCCATCGAGCAAGCGCCCGGGGCTGAAGGCCAGCCGCTTCTGGGCGAGTGCCTGTTCTTCGGCCGGCATCCGGGCGTCGAGGGTCAATATGCCCAGTTCAATCTCCTGATGGCTGCGCGACCAGGGAATCGAACCGTCCTCGATGGCATCCCCGGGGGCGGCCAGTTGCACCAGCAGGCGCAACTTCACCGCTCCCTGGGTCAGACGTGCGCCGATGTCGTCCTGCAAGTAATCGGCGGGCATCGAGGCGGCTTGCTCGTCGCTCAAGGCCGGTTCCGCCAGCAAGGGCTCAATGCGGTAGCGCCCGACGCGGTCCGTGCCCTGACGGTCGCTGAACACCAGGGCATTAACGCCAAAGTACTCAGCACTGGCATAACTGCGTGGTGCCGGCTTGGGGGTCTCCAGAAACTGCTGCGCCCGGGGATGATCGGCCAGAAAGGCTTGCAGCGGCAGAGGGTCGGACGGTACGGCGACGTTGGCGGCTATGCCTTGCAGAAAACGCAGGAAATCTTCCGGGGTCGCCACTGGAAAGCCATTGAACGAGTGGGCCACGATATCCGTGGACGCCCCGTCTGGCAGGGTAAAACGAAGCGCCAGCCCATGGGGACTGGCCATCGGATCACCGTCCGCGGTGGCCGGCACGCCACTGAAGTTGGAAAACCTCAGCAGTACGGGTACGACCGAACCCTGCAAATGGGCCGCACGCGTCAGCGCCGCCGCCGCGTGCGAGGCGGTAAAGGTGCCGCGTACCAACACGCCCTTGGCATGCGTCACGCGGAATCCAGGATGATGCCCAAAGGTCGCATAAAGCGCGTCAAGCAAGGCGTCATGGAGTGGGTCCTGGGACATGGCGTGCTTGCTCGCGGCAGTTGAAGGGTTTTCGGTGGCGGCGAAGGCCGCGGGCGCACTCAGCGTCCCGGCCAGCAGCACGCCTGCCATCGATCGGTGCAGCCACAGGCGGTTCAACGCGCAGCCTCCCAGAACGGATAATCGGTATAGCCGCGGGCATCGCCACCGTAAAAGGTACCGCCATCCGCTTCGGCCAATTCGGCGCCGAGGGCAAAGCGCTGCGGCAGGTCCGGATTGGCGATAAAGGCTTTGCCAAACGCCACGGCATCGGCAAGGCCTTGCGCCACTATCTGTTGCGCATTGGCCTGCTGATAGCCACCGCAGACCACGATTGCGCCGCTGAACGCCGAACGCAGCTGCGTGCGAAAGCCAGGGGGATACGCCACACCTGGCCACTCGGACAGATGCAGGTACGCAATGCGCCGCTGACTGAGCGACTCGGCGAGGTACAAGGTCATGGCTTCGGCATCGACGCTGTAGTCCATGTCGTTGACACTGGGCGGGCACCAGGGCGACAGGCGGATACCGACTCGATCCGCACCAATTGCCGCCGAAACCGCGTCGATCACTTGCAGGACAAAACGTGCGCGGTTCTCCAGCGAGCCACCGTAGCGGTCGGTGCGCAGGTTGGTGCTGACCGAGAGAAATTGCTCCAGCAAAAAGCCGTTCGCCCCTTGCAGTTCGACCAGGTCAAAGCCCGCGGCGAGGGCCCAGCGCGCGGCCTGGACGAACTCCTGCACAACCGCGGCGATACCCGCTTCGCTTAAGGCCTCGGGCATGTCGCAATCGACCATGCCCGGCGCGCCCTGATCATCGAAGGCGAAAATCTGGGCGCGTGCACGAATGGCGGAGGGCGCCAGCGGCGCCTGCCCCTGGGGCAGGACCGAACGATGGGAAATGCGCCCGACATGCCAGAGCTGGGCGGCGATCAGCCCGCCCTTGGCATGCACCTCATCGGTCACCTGCTTCCAGCCCGCTTGCTGGGCCGCAGTATGGATGCCGGGGGTAAAGGCATAACCCTTGGCGCCGGCCGAAATAGGGATGCCTTCGCTGATCAGCAGCCCCGCCCCGCCCCGCTGCCCATAGTAGTGGGCGTTGAGCGCGGTGGGGATATCGCCGGGCTGGGCAGAGCGCGAACGCGTCATCGGCGCCATCAACACCCGGTTGGCCAGGGTGAAAGGACCAACGTCCAGAGGATCCAGCAAGTGTGTTGTAGGTTTCATCACGATATTTCTCGACACGGTCGCCCACGCACCAAGGCGCGCAGGCGAACAGACTGGACTTAGGCGTGGCGCAGGCCGGGATTGAGGG
This sequence comes from Pseudomonas sp., assembly GCF_040514055.1. Taxonomy (GTDB): domain Bacteria; phylum Pseudomonadota; class Gammaproteobacteria; order Pseudomonadales; family Pseudomonadaceae; genus Aquipseudomonas. The sequence goes on along the minus strand of NZ_JBEVDL010000052.1, from coordinate 12,082 downwards.
CGATATGCTTGTACTCGACAAAGTCATCCATGGCCGCTACGCCGTTGAGGCGACCCTGGCCCGACTGTTTGCACCCCCCCTCTTCAAACTCGTCGTAGACCACCGCCCAGTCGTTGACCCACACAGTGCCAACCGCCAGTTCACGGGCAACGCGCAGCGCACGGTCGACATCGCGCGTCCAGACGCCGGCCGCCAGGCCGAACTCGCTGTTGTTGGCCAGCTCGATCGCCTCGGCTTCGCTGTCGAATACCTGCAGGGTCAGTACCGGGCCGAACGTCTCGCGCTGGACGATCGGCAGGTTGGCGTCGGTGACCCGCAGCAAGGTCGGGCGATAGAACGCACCCTGGGCCAAGGGCCCTTCGGTGACCGGCCCGCCACGCACGATGACCTGAGCGCCGTCGGCGATGGCGTCCTCCACCACCTGGTTGACCCGCTGTACGTTGGGTTTGTCGATCAACGGCCCCATCTCGCTGGCGGGATCCGCCGCCGGCCCCACACGCACGGCCTCCAGGCGTGCAGCCAAGCGCTGCGTCAGCGCCGTAGCAATGTCGCGTTGCACCAGCAGCCGCGATCCCGTCATGCAGAATTGACCGGCGAACACCGTCAGGGCTTTTTCCAACTTCGGTACGACCACATCGAGGTCGGCATCGTTGAACACCAGCATGGGGGTTTTCCCACCCAGCTCCAGACCAAAGCGCTTGAGGTGTTGCGCCCCCGCCGCGGAGATCGCCCGACCGGTGCCGGTGCTGCCGGTAAAACTGATCACCGGAACCTGGGCGGACTCCACCAGATGCTTGGAACCTGCGGCGCCCAGCTCACTGAACAGATTGATAACGCCCTGGGGTAACGACCGCGCCTCGCTGAGGATCCGTGCGACCAGGCAGTTGGTCTGGGCGGTCTGCCCTGGCATCTTGATCACGGTGGTGCAACCGGCTGCCAGGGCCGGCGCCAGAGAACGGATCATCAGAACCACCGGAGAATTCCACGGCACTATGATGCCCGCCACGCCCACGGCCTGACGGATCACCAGGGAAATCTTGCCCGGCTTGGGCTCGGCCGCACGACCGTATTCGGTACGGGCCAGCGCCGCGTAGTAACGCAGTTTGGAGGGCACCATGGTGACCTCGAACTCGGCTTCGGGTCTGATCTTGCCGTTTTCCAGTGCCAGGGTGTCGATCAACTCGGCGGCGTTGTGCTCGAATGCGTCCGCCAACTCCAACAGCACGGTGGCGCGCAAGGGGCGATCGTCTTTCCAGGGGGTTTCAGCAAACGCCCGTTGTGCCGCTTCTATGCCTTGCTGCGCTTCGTTTAAGCCCCCTTCGGCATAACGACCAATTACCCTGTAGGTCGCGGGGTCGATGGAATCGTGGTAAACACCGGAGTCCAGCCAGCGGCCGTCGATCCAGTTCATCGCTAGAGTGCTGTTCATATAAAACGGGGTCCTGAGGATTAAGCGTAATGACGGGCGATATGCTCGGCCGCGGCGATCACGGTGATATTGGTGGCTACCGACGGCACGTCGGGGAAGATCGACGCGTCCACCACGCGCAAGCCCTGCACGCCGAGAACCCGGGCCTGCAGGTCGAGCACCGCCCGCGCATCGCCCGGACGGCCCATGGGTGCGGTCGACGTCGGGTGGTGATAGGTATCGAGGCTGGCTTTGACGCTGGCCAACAAGGCCTCGTCGGTAGCCTCGACCTGGCCCGGATTGAGCTCGGAATGGATCAGCCCGGCGAGCGGCGCCGTTGCGCCGATTTTGCGAGACAGGCGGATGCCCTCCAGCAAACGCTGGCGATCCTGCTGCTCCGCCAGAAAATTCAGGTCGATGAGCGGCGCGACGAACGGATCGCGGCTGGCCAACGTCACCTTGCCGCGCGACAGCGGGCGGGTCAGTGCGACCGCGAGCACGAAACCCACCTGGGTCGGGCTCTGCTCATGGGGAAACAGGTGGGTGGCCGTGATATGCAGGTCCAGATCCCCCTGCTCAGCCGTGCTGCTGTGGGTCCAGAGCTTGGCCCCGATGGCCGGCGACTGGCGGCCGATCAACTCAGGGTGGGCGGCATAGGCGTTGTAGTAGAACGGGTGGTCCATCAGGTGCTGCCCCACCGGCAGGTCTGCAATCAGTGGAACCTGCAGATCAGCCAGATCCGCCTTAGGGCCAATGCCTGAACGCAACAGGATCGCGGCGCTGCCGTAGCTACCAGCCGACAGGATGACTTCAGCGCAGAACAGCTGGTCACCGTTGGCCAATTGCACCCCAATCGCGCGCTTACCCTCGAACAGCACTTTATCCACCAGGCTGTCGGCGCGGATCTGCAGGTTGCTGCGGGCTCGCACGTCGTCGCTCAAGTAAGCCATGCCGGTGTTGACCCGCACACCGTCAACGATATTCATCGGATAAGGCCCTACACCGTTGACGTCAGCCCCGTCAAAGTCCGCGACCACCTTGTAGCCATTGGCCACGGTCGCGTCGATAAAGGCGCGCTGCATGGGGGTGACATCGGTCCTGCTGAGCTGCTGCACAGGCAGCGGCCCCGCATGGCCATGCAGCGGGCCGGGACCGGCGCTGTGGGTTTCCAGTTTTATGAAGGACGGCAGCAGCTCGTTATAACTCCAGCCCGGCAGATCCCAACGCTGGAAGTCGGTAGCCCGGGCGCGAATGGCCACGGCGCCATTGATCGCCGAGCTGCCTCCCAGCACCTTACCGCGCAACGCCCCGATGGGATGGTCGATGTAACCCGGCAGGGTCTTGTAACCCCAGTCAAACGCGGGATTGCCATTGGCCCCGACGATGTCGCTGCTGGCGACCAGCATGGGGTAACTGGACGGGCCATAACTATGACCCGCCTCAAGTAGCACGACCTGACGCTGGTTGTTCTCGCTCAAACGCCGGGCCAGTACCGCGCCGGCGGAGCCGCCACCGACGATGATGACGTCGATGAGACTGGTGTGACCCGCACCCTTGGCGGGTTTTTCGGCAGCTTCCAGGGCGCTTGCCAGGCCAGCGCCCACGGCGAGCGTGGCCGCGGCCATGACGCCGCCAGCCAGCACCGCACGCCGGGGAGGGTTATCGAGGGTGTTCTTCATCCGTTTCTTCCTGTCAGGCGCTGGGTAATGCGCCTGTTGGGAAAAAGGTTAATTCAGGGCTGGAAACGGCATAAGCCGACGAAAAACGAATCGGTGTTTCGTTTTTTTCGAACGACTCAACCTGGCGATTGCGAATGAGCCGCCAGGCGTTGTTCCCAGACCGGCGGGTTGCCGATCTGTTCGCTGAGGAAGTCGATCAGTGCGCAGAGTTTGGGCGAGGCTCTTTGGGACTGCCGATAGACGGCGGAGATAGTGCCGCCACGAGGGGCATAGGGGGCCAGTACCTCTTGCAGCTCACCGGCCACAATGGCCGGCGCGGCCAGGAAGGTGGGCAAAATCGCCAGCCCCATGCCGGCCTTGGCCGCCTCCATAAGTTGATAGGCACAGTTGGTTCGCATGCGGCATCGGACCCGAAACGACTCCAGTGCGTCGTTCATCGGCAACGTCCACATACCATGGGGCTCGCGGTGCACGTAGAGCATGGCGAAATGCTGGGCCAGGTCCTCCGGCACGTGCGGTACTCCGTGGGCCGCCAGGTAGCCGGGGCTGGCACAGATGATATGGCGGTTGGGGGTAATGGTTTTGGCGACTAGCGACGAGTCCGGCAGTTCACCAATGCGGATCGCCGCGTCAAACCCCTCTTCCTGCAAGTTGACGCGACGGTCATCGAATTCGAGATCCAGCAGCAGGTCAGGGTAGCGCATGGCAAAGGACGACAGGATGGGGTTCAGGTACCGAATACCAAATGCCATCGGTGCCGCCAGTCGAAGGCTGCCACGCAAGCTCGATTGCGCCGACAACACGGCGTTCTCAGCATCGTCGACGTCCCCCAGGATGCGCACGCACCAGCGGTAAAACACCTCACCCGACTCGGTCAGGCGAGCTTGCCGGCCCCGCTCCAGCAAGACAGTGCCCAGGCGCTTTTCCAACTGCTGGAGCCGCTGGCTAACCATTGACTTGGCTGTACCCAAGCGGCGAGCGGCTTCGGAAATACTGCCGGTGTCGGCCACCATGACAAACGTATGCATTTCGGAAAGTTTATTCACGCGTTCAAATCCAGGAGAAATTCAGGTTCAGGCTTGGAAATCGGCGGATCGCTGCAGGGCCTGTTGCCAGGATGCGCATGGACGCGCCGGCGCCTGTTGGGGCAGGGGCCGCGCGTCGCGGTCACTCAATAAGATCAGCGACGCGTAACGCCGTATGGCGACCAAGCAGGCCCCCAGGTTTGAGGCTGGGCAACAGCGCGCAGTAGCGCCCCAGGTGGCTGCCATTACGGCCGCCGCCCAACCGGCACGCTGAACTGGAACGCCCAGCGCCGCGCCGCCGTCACAATCTGGAGGGGCGCTACCTTGCTGGGCAGCCGACCGTTACGCAAGGTCCTTATCCTCCCCTCCCGCTCCGTGGGGCCGAACGGGGGCTGCCAGCGGGACGCCCTGATCGACCCTGCTGGCAGGCGCCTGGCCAATGGGCATCCGCGTTCGCCGCGAGACGAGCAGGACTCCCGCCAGCACCAAACCGGCCCCACTCAACTGGGCCAACGACAGCGGCTCCGAGAGCAGCAGCCAGCCAAAGAAGATTGTCAGTATCGGGCCCAGGGTGCCGATCAACACCGTACGGGCGGCACCGATCTGGCGAACGGCGGCGGATTGCCAGAACACCGGCAATACCGTGGAGAACAGCGCCATCGCGGCCGCATGGACGTACACCGGTATCGGCTGGACCAACGCGGCGATCGGCTGGGCGATAACGAAATGCAACAGCGTGGCGGCAGTGGACACCAGGATCGCCAAGGCGGCAAAACGCAGTGTGCCTAGACGGTGAATGGCGATCTCGGCACCGGCGCTGTACAGCGCATAGGCCAGGGCTGAACCCAACACAAAGGCCGCACCGATCCACACAGCCTGCACATCGCCCGCCACCTGCAGGTCATGGGCGAATGCCAGGCCGATGCCGGCATAGGACAGCAACAAGGCGCCGACTTGCCGTCGGTCCAGGTGCTTGCCCATAAACAGCACGCCGATCAGCACGGTCAGGGTCGGATAAGTGAACAGGATCAAGCGCTCCAGGCCCGCGGAGATGTACTGCAACCCGACGAAGTCGAGGATGCTCGCGCCGTAATAGCCGAGCAGGCCCAGCACGATCAGCAGGCCCCAGTCCTTGCGCCCCAAGGGCGGTGCGGTGCGCCCCAGCCACAGGGCCACCCCCAGCACCAACGGCAAGGCAAAACCCATGCGCAGAGTCAGCAGCGTGACCGCATCCACTGGCGCAGCGGCATAGGCCAGCTTGACGAAAATCGCCTTGAAGGAAAAACCGAAGGCGGCCAGCACCGCCAGCGCGATGCCCATACGTTCGGTCGACCAGGTGTTCCAGGGCATGGCAGGCGTGATCTCGCAGAGTTGTCGTGAGGCGAATGATCAGCGGTGTAAGATCCGATTAACAGTGGCCTTTACCCATATATACGTTCGGATTCAACCAAGTCTATGCATTACGACCTGATCGACTTAAGACTCTTTGTCGCCATCGCCGAAGCACGAAACCTCACCCGTGGCGCCGAGCGCGTACACCTGGCGCCCTCCTCGGCCAGCCATCGCATGCGCGGGCTGGAGGCGTCGATTGGCACGGCGCTGCTGGTCCGCGAAGCTCGCGGGGTCCAGTTGACCCGTGCCGGCGATGCCCTGTTGCGCCACGCCCGCCAAGTGTTCGCCCAGCTCGAGCAGATGCACGCCGACCTGACGCCCTACGCCCAGGGCGTGCGCGGTCATGTCAGCCTGTGGGCCAACACCCACGCCACCCATACCTTTTTGCCGGACCATCTCTCGGCGTTTCTGAAACGCTTTCCGCAGGTCAGCATCTCCCTGGAAGAGCACACCAGCCCTGAAGTGGTCATGGCCGTGGCCCGCGGCGAAGTGGACGTAGGGGTGGTGGCCGAATCGATCGAGGGCGCCGAAGTGGAATTGATCCCCTACCGCGCCGACCGGCTGGTGCTGATTGCGCCAACCGATCACCCGATTACCCGCCACCCCAGCGCGCTGTTCAGCGAGGTGCTGGATTACCCCTTTGTGATGCTGCATTCCGGCTCGGCCATCCATACCTTTACGATGAACGCGGCGGCGGCCCTGGGCCGGCATCTGGAGGTACGGATCCAGGTTCGCAGCTTCGAGGCGGTCTGCCGCATGGTCAGCGCGGGCGTCGGCTTGGGCTTGGTGCCCCGCAGCGCGGTCGCCGGCGGGAGCTTACGGGCACCCCTGGCCATCGTCGAACTCGACGAGCCTTGGGCACAGCGCGACCTGAAGGTCTGCATTCGAAACCGGGCAGCCCTGTCCCGGTTCGCCGCCGACCTGGTCGCCTGCCTGACCGACCGTGCAGACTGACCTGGGCAGCGGTTAGGGGCGAAACCAGCGCCGCCTGCGGTTTCGCCCACTGCCCGGAAAGCCAGCAATGCCCCTGAACATCCAGATCTAAACCATCAGTTAATGGCATATCAATACCAACGGTTTCTTCTATCTTTTAACCGATGGTTATAGATTTGCTCGATGACAAAGAAACGAATCCTGCCCCCCGATCGCCTGGCCGAATGCCAAGCCGCCCATGGATTGTTCCTGGCGAAAAAGCACGGGCTGAAGCTCAGCCAGAAGAAAATCGCCGATGCAGCCAATATAAGCCCGGCGGCGGTCAACCTTTATTTTAAAGGGATAAACCCCTTGAATGCGCAGTTCGCGGCGGTGCTGTCGCGCATGCTGCAGGAGCCGGTCAGGCGCTTCAGCCCGCGCCTGGCCGACGAGATCGAGGGCCTGGCCCGTACCGCGTTTGGCGGCGAGGCGCCGCAGGTAACAGCCGACAGCCCGCATCTGTCTGCCGGCGACGCCAATACCGTGCAGGACATACTGGCCTTGTTGCGCAAGCATGCCGGCAAGCTGCTGAACGAGAGCGCGCAGAACGAAATCGCGGTGGCGGTCGCCGAGGGCCTTGCTCCCTACCGCTACGTGGTCCGCGCCGAGGCCGCGGGGCCGCCGGTAACGGAAGGCGAGCTGCTGATTGCGCACTACGAGCTGCGCGATGCCAAGGGCCATGGCCAGCTGCCGCCCGGCGAGAGCCAGGCGATCAGCAGCCTGGTCATCCACAAGGCCCTGCTGCGCGACAAGGGCGTGCAGTACTCCGCCGCGGCCAATCTGGCGCTGCTCACTGCCTGGGGCCAGGGCATGCAGGGCACGATCAATGACAAGGACCCACTGATCCTTGACCGTGGCATCACCGAGTTTGTCGGCGACGGGGTGTACCTGCTGACGTGGCACGACCTGCTCTATATCAAACGTCTGCAGCGCCACGACGCCGATCACTACGAGCTGATCTCCGATAACCCCAAGCACAAGGACCGGCGGGTTCCGCTGGCGGAGATTGTCATTCACGCCAAGGTGCTGCTGGCGTGGAACGCGCAAAGCCTCTAGGGCCTTCCAGTCAGAGCGGCACGGACCAATCACCCTGACACCCCAGTGATTACGAACTGCACGTCGTGAAAATTAAATAAACCATCGGTATTGACCTACAAACCCTATCGATGGTTAATTTGGCGCACCGCCGCAAAATAACGCGGCGCACCGCCTGAGCACGCTCAATGACCTGGCCGGATGGCCGGACGTGTCAGCGACGCTCTTCCGAGTGAGGACGGCCCCAGGCCGGCCTGTATCCGCTCACGTCGAGGTCACCCCCAATGAACGCATTACAGAAGGCGCGGCAGTCGATCCATCAACTGGCGGAAGCCATGGCCCGCACGGATCAGGCGCGGGCGGAGTTCGCACGGCTGTTCTCGGCCGCCGCCAGCAGTACCCCACCGTCGCGTGGCGCCCAGCCCTTGCCACGCGGCCAGCAGGCTTACCCTGCGCAGAACGCAAGGGACGCCGGGCGGGTGCTGGCCCGGCCCTGCGCCTGTAACGCCACCCGCACGCTCGAGCGCGTGAGCGGGCGGCGCTAGAGCGTGGCCAAGACCATATCGCTCAGTAAGCCGTACTCGACGCGTCGGCCCACAAATGCGCGGCGACCAGCGCTCGCCAGGGCGAAAATTCCGCCAGCCAGGTTTTCGCCTGCTGTTCGCTGATGGCGTCCGGCGTACCCAAGAGCCGCTGCAGCGCCCGCCGGACCGCCGCATCGCCATGCAGCGAGCCATCCAGCCAGCCGAAACCGCGCAACAGGCTGTAGTCGACCGTCCAGGGGCCAATGCCGCGTACGCGCAGCAACTCTTCGCGAATCAGCTCGACCGGTAACGTCTGGCGCCAGGCCTCGAGCGGCAGACGCTCTTCGGCCACCAACCCGGCGAGGGTCAGCAAGGTCGAGGCTTTGCTGGCGGAAAAACCCGCCTGACGCAGGACCTCGACGCTCAACCCGGCGAGCCGGCCTGGATCCGGATAACACAGCAGCCCATCGGAGTGACGCACGTCCGCGGCGATGATCAATTTGCGCCGCAAGGAAAGCGCCACGGCGACGCTGATCTGCTGCCCGGTCACGGCCCAGGTCAGGGCCTCGAACACCGTGGCCGCCACCGGCACCCGCAGGCCTGGTTGGCGGGCGATAAGCGGACCCAGCAGCGGATGGTCGCGGTGGCGCTGCTCAAAGGCCTCCACCGCCTGGGTCACGCCGAGCATATGGCGCACCATCGCTTCGAAGCGGGCCGGGCAAGCGCTGGAGGCCAAGCCGTCGATCCGCAGTTGCGCCTGCGCCTGCCCCGCCTGGAAAGCCAGCGTCAGGCAGGCCGGCATGCCCTGCCAAAGCAGCCCCTTGCACAACGAAGCCGCGGTGACCCGTTCCGCCACCTGCTGTGGGTCGCGCCGGTGGAACGCCAGCATATCCTCGGCGCGAAAGCCGCCGGGCAGCGCGATGCTGCAGGACAGCAGACCGGTCATGGAAGTAGCCATCAGCTGGCGTCATGAAAAATGATGCCCAGGCTATGCCGCTGGCCCGAGCGAACCCGGGATACCCCGTGGCGCAGATTGACCCGGTAGGTGCCGCGGACACCCGCCACCGGACGGTACTGGCTGGCGAAGATCACCAGGTCGCCCTGGTTGAGTGGCACCACTTCCACCCGCGACTGCATGCGCGGTCGCTGTTCCGTCAGTACCAACTCACCGCCACTGAAGTCGCGGCCGGGCTCGGCCAGCAACAGCACCGCCTGCAACGGAAAGACCTGGTCGCCGTACAGGTCCTGGTGCAGGCAGTTGTAGTCGCCCGGCCCATAACGCACCAACAGCGAGGTCTGCCGCAGCTGCCCAGCCTCGTGACAGCGGGCCAGGAACGCTGGGTGCTCGACGGGAAACCGCACCGGCATGGCCATCGAGGTACACCAGCGCTGGGCGATCGGTACCAGATGCGGGTACAGCCGGGTACGCAGACAGTCGACCAGGTCGGGCAACGGATAGTCGAAATACTTGTATTCCCCCTGCCCGAATCCGTGGCGCTGCATAACGATACGACTGCGGAACCGGCTGTCATCCGGGTACCAGGCGGCGATGCTGGCGCACGCCTGGGCCGAGATTAACGCCGGCACCACCGCGTAACCGCCGGCATCCAGCGCCCTGCCGATACCCGGCCAGTCGAGCTGATCAATCCGGCGGGTCCAGCCCACCCTGTCCTCTGCCCCAACACTGCCCTGCTCGCTGCCGCCTTTCATCCCTGGGCCTCCCGCTCGAGCAAGACACGCTTGCGCTCGATGCCCCACCGATAACCGGACAAAGCCCCATCGTGTCGCACCACCCGATGGCAGGGAATGGCGATTGCCAGGGCGTTGGCGCCGCAGGCCTGGGCCACGGCCCGCACGGCCCTTGGCAAGCCGATACGTTGCGCCAGCTCCGAATAACTCACCGTGGTGCCCGCCGGAATCTCCCGCAGGGCCTGCCAGACCCGTTGTTGAAAAGCCGTCCCACGGATATCCAGCGGCAGGGCGAGGCCCAGTTGCGGCGCCTCCACCAAGCCGACCACCATGGCCACCCAATGCTCGAACGACGAGTCGCCGCCCATCAGCTCCGCCTTGGGAAAACGCCGTTCAAGGTCGCGCACCAGGCTGTCGGCCTCGTCGCCCATCAGGATGGCGCACACGCCGCGCGCGCTGGCCGCAACCAGGATGGCCCCAAGGGAACATTCACCGACCGCGAAGCGAATCAGCGTATCGACCCCACCCTCCCGGTAACGCTTGGGCGTCATGCCCAACAGGCTCGTAGCCTCTTCGTAGAAACGGCTATTGGCGTTGTAACCGGCCTGGTAGATCGCCTCCGTTACACTGCCGCTGCGTGCCAGTTCCTGGCGCACCTTGCTGGCGCGATGGGCCGTGGCGTAGGCCTTGGGGGTCACCCCGGTCACCGTCTTGAACAAGCGGTGCAGGTGCGAGGGACTCATGGACGCGCTGTGGGCCAGGGTCTCCAGTGAGGGCGGTACGTCGGCCGCTTCGATCTGCCGGCACAGCTGGGCGATTAACGCGACATGGCGTTCGGCCAAGGGTGGTTGCTCCGGCTTGCATCGCTGGCAGGCGCGAAAGCCCGCCTGTTCGGCGGCGTCGGTGCTGGGATGGAAGCTGACATTCTCCGGTCTGGGCGTGCGCGACCCGCAGGAGGGCCTACAGTAGACACCGGTGGTTTTGACCGCGTAATAGAACTGCCCATCCGCCTGGGCATCGCGCGCGACCACGGCCGCCCAGCGCGGGTCGTCGCGGGCGGGACGGGACGAGATCGGGGTATGGCTGGACATGGCGCTTCTCCAGAGAGTCGATAAGCCGATTCTAAGCAGTGCCAGGGCCCTGGACACCCCGAGACTTGCTTTTGAATTCCATCGTCACCCAGGGACCTGTTGCCGCCCTTTTGCGCAATGTTGAATACCGGCGCCTCGTGATGCCAGGGCCTCGATGGCCAACAGTGTCTGGAACCCGGGATCCGGTTCAAGGTGACGCGCTCACGGATTGATCATGGCCGGCTGGGTTGCGGCAGAACAGAAGAAAAGATGCGCGCCGTACCGGATGCAGAGGTTTGCGGTGCGGTCTGAACCGCCTGAACCTAGCAACGCGCACCACGCGAAGGAGCTGAAATGACCTACCCCTTTGGATCGACCTTGAAACCTGGCTCGGCACCCACCGCCGTGGCGACGCCCAGCGCGGAGCTCGAGGCCTATTTCCGCCAGCCGGTCGATCCGGCCAACGTCGACCGGCATGACCTTGAGCTCAATCTGCTGACCCGCGAGCAGTCGGCCGAACTGACCCTGGCGATACTCGATGAGCCGATTATCGCCATGCTCGGCGGCATCGTGCTCGACGACGGTAATACCAGCAATCACCACGTCTATCTGACACAGGCACCGCTGAGCGGCAGCATCCTGTACTGGCAGCACGACGACAGTGCCTATATCGCCTTTGCCGACCTGCCAGCGTTTCTGGAAGCCGTCGAGCAGGCTAAAAAGGAGGAGTGCTGGCTGACCGATCTGCATGTGCATCCCTACCCCGTACTGGAAGATCAGGCCGGGCTGCGCCAGTTTATTCACGCCATGCTCGACGAGGACACCGAAGAGCACTTTAAGATCGCCGACACGCTGATCCCGGCACTGGCGCTGACCGATTTGGACTTGCTGGCGCGCCTGGTCAATCATCCCTACTATTTTTTTGCCGAGTCGGTCGCGAGCGCGATCAGGGATCGTCCCGACCCTGCCCTCACGGCGCTGGCCCGCCAATGCAGCGAGCATTCCAACTACCAGGTGCGTTGGGCAGGAGACAGCGCGCTGGCCGCGATCCAGGAACGGGCCGAAAACGGCACTGCGGTGGATGAGTAAGTCGAAGTGATTGACGTCATAGCGCCCGCCATGACACTGAGCTCAATGGAATTCAGACTAGCGGTTTGATCTTACCCAGTTTCAGTGGACACCCCGTTAAGCGATAAACTGCAACGAGGTGAACCATGGCAAGAACTCCAAGCCCGATGAAACAACCCCGAACCCGCCATTCCCAGGCCTACAAGGACGAAGCGCTGGC
>NZ_JBEVDL010000024.1:0-28732 GCF_040514055.1 Pseudomonas sp. | reverse complement strand
CGCTACAACCTCAAGGACTGCGAGCTGGTCACGCGGATCTTCGCCAAGACCGAGCTGCTGACCTTTCTGCTCGAGCGCGCCTGTGTCACCGGCCTGCCGGTCGACCGCAGCGGTGGCTCGGTGGCGGCCTTTTCCCACCTGTACCTGCCGCAGATGCACCGCCAGGGCTTCGTCGCGCCGAACCTGGGGCAGCGGGCGCCCGAGGCCAGCCCTGGCGGCTTTGTCATGGACTCGCGCCCCGGGCTCTACGAGTCGGTGCTGGTGCTGGACTACAAGAGCCTGTACCCCTCGATCATCCGCACCTTTCTGATCGATCCGGTGGGCCTGGTCGAAGGCCTGCGCGAGCCCGGCGATGCGACCTCGGTGCCGGGCTTTCGCGGCGCGCGGTTCTCGCGCAGCCACCACTGCCTGCCGGCCATCGTCGAGCGGGTCTGGCAGGGCCGCGAGCAGGCCAAGCGCGAGCACAACCTGCCATTGTCCCAGGCGCTAAAGATCATCATGAACGCCTTTTACGGGGTGCTAGGCTCCAGCGGCTGCCGTTTCTTCGATACGCGCCTGGCGTCTTCGATCACCCTGCGTGGCCACGAGATCATGCGCCAGACCCGCGAGCTGATCGAAGCCGAGGGGTATGCGGTGATCTATGGAGACACCGACTCCACCTTCGTCTGGCTCAAGGGCGCCCACGCCGAGGCCGACGCCGCGGCGATCGGCCAGGCCCTGGTGCGACGGGTCAACCACTGGTGGCGCGAGCATCTGGCCCAGGCATTTGGCTTGCAGAGCGCCCTGGAGCTGCAGTTCGAGGTGCATTACCGGCGGTTCCTGATGCCGACCATCCGTGGCGCCGAAGAGGGCAGCAAAAAGCGCTACGCCGGGTTGGTGACCCGCGCCGACAGCAGCGAGGAGATGGTGTTCAAGGGCCTGGAAACGGTGCGTACCGACTGGTCGCCGTTGGCCCGGCAGTTCCAGCGCGAGCTGTACCGGCTGATCTTCGACCGCCAACCCCACCAGGATTACGTGCGCGACTTCGTGCGACGCACCCTGGCCGGCGAGCAGGACGAGCTGCTGATCTACCGTAAGCGCCTGCGCCGTCGGCTCGACGACTACCAGCGCAACGTGCCGCCCCACGTGCGCGCGGCGCGCCTGGCCGACCAGTACAACGACCAGCAGGGTCGCCCGCGGCAGTACCAGAACGGCGGCTCGATCAGCTACCTGATGACGGTCACCGGCCCCGAGCCACTGGAAGTGCGCCAGGCGCCTATCGACTACGACCACTACCTGACCCGTCAGCTGCAACCGGTGGCCGACGCCATCCTGCCGTTCGTGCAGGACGACTTCACCACCCTGGTCGGCGCGCAACTGGGGTTGTTTTAGGGCCTGCTTGAGCGCGATACGGCGTTACGCGCCGCGCTCAGGGTTGGGCATGCAAGCGCTGGCTACGAGGTCGCAATTACCGCGGTTCGCGGGTTTCACCCGCTCTACGAAACGCGCGTCGGTAGCCCATGTCAACCGGCCCGTTGGAGCGCGCTTGCGTAGCTCCCGTTGGGCGGGAATCCACCTTGCGGCCTGGATACCCGTCTTCGCGGCTATGACGGGGTTGGGGAGGGCGGTGGGTGAGATGCCGAACATCGCGTCCTTGGCCCCTGCGGTGGTTAGGGGTATCGTCGGCGGTTTGCAATCCTCGGTATAAGGACGCGGTTGAACGATGATCAGTACCCTAATGCGACTTGCCCTGGTCGGCGCGTGTGCCTTCGCTTCGGCCGCCGCGAAGGCCAAGGTCGAGGTGCAGGCCGTGCAGTCCAAAACCGCCGGCCGGATCTTGGCCGTCAACCTGTCCGATGACATTGCACCGGGCGACTATGACGCGCTGATCAAGGGCATCACGGGTAACCCGGGCCCTTATGCCAAGAAGATGATGTTGTTGAACAGCATCGGTGGCAGTGTGCCGGAAGCCATCAGAATGGGCCGTCTGCTGCGCGAGGAGGGCTTCGATGCCGTGGTGCCGGCCGACGCCGTTTGCCAGGGCACTTGCGTTTATCTGCTGGCCGCCGGTCGCGGCAAGACGGTACGCGGCGCGGTCGCCATCCATCGGCCCTATTTCACCCACGGTGACTCGGTCTGGGCCAATCTGGCTGGTAAGGGCGTGGCGTACAGCCCGAGCGCCTATTTCAAGGAAATGAACATCCCCGCCAACCTGGCGACCGACCTGCAGGCGATCGAGCCGACCAGGATGCGGGTGCTGTCGGCCCAGGACCTGGCCCGGTATCGGCTTAACTGAGGCGGGTCAGGGGCGGGTGATTCCACCTCGGCGGGCCCCTTCATTCCACCAGAGCCCCGAAACCGGCACGCCAGCAGCGGACGCCGGAGCGTCCCGGTCGGGGTGCCCACGCGGAGCGTGGGCACCATCGTTATTCCACCGGAGCCCTGCGCGGTGAATGGATAAGGCGCCATCCACCCTACGCGTTGCGCGTTGGTCCGCCGGCAAGGCGCGCCCCCCAATAGCTGGGGGCTGCGCGCTTAGCGCTGCTGGGTGATATCGAGGTCTTCGATGTCTTCGCTGCGGTCCATGGCCACCTGGCGGATCGACAGACGGATTTCCGCAGGCAATACCCGTTTCGCCGCGCCCTCGGCCAGTTCGCCGAGCAGCGGATGGTGGCTGAGCTTGCCGGCCTCGTCGCGGCGCAGTACGCCCTGGTCGAGCATGCTCTGGATAAAGTGGCGGAACAGGCTCTTGTCGAAGAACTCCGGGGCGTTCAGGCCATGCAGGATCGACAGCCGTTGGGCCATGATGGTGCACAGGTCTTCCAGTTCCTCAGCGCTGAGGTTGTTCTGCCCGCTGTTGAGCAGCAAGGCGATGGCCATGTAGAAGCGCTGCAGGGTCTGGGCGATGGTGCGCGACAGCAGGGTCAGCAGCACGAAGCTGCGCGAGCTGGGCGCCGGGCGCACGTAGACATCGCTCTCGAGCTTGAGCAGGCCCTGTTCCAGGAAGGCTTCCAGCCACTGATCGACCACGGCGTCGAGCTCGTCCAGGCTCCAGCGGATAAACAGTTCCGCCTGCAGGTAGGGGTAGAGCGCACGGGTGTAGCGCAGGATCTGCTCGCGACTCATCCGCCCGCTGCTCTGGAAGAAGCTGGCGAGCAGCGCCGGCAGGGCGAAGATATGCAGCACGTTGTTGCGGTAGTAGGTCATCAGGACGGCGTTCTGCTCGTCCAGGTAGAAGATCTTGCCCAGGGCGTCCTTCTGTTCGGCCAGCAGCTGCATGCCCTGTACGTGTTCGATCAGCGCTTGGCCATTGCCGTCGGGCAGGGTAGTGTGGGGGGCGTAGGGCACCCGGCGCAGCAGGGCCAGGTAGAGGTCGAGCACGCGGTTCAATGCCCGTTCGTCCAGCGCCAGCTTGCTCGAGGAGAGCAGCGCCAGGGCCACCAGGTTGACCGGGTTGACCGCCGCGGCTTCGTTGAGGTTACGCGCCACGCGTTCGCCCAGGCGGCCGGTGGTCGCGTTGAGCCAGCTCGGCTTGTACTGCGGACCGTGGTCCTGTTCGCGCCAGCCGGGTTGCTGCTGGTCGAGGAATTCGGCCAGCTTGATCGGTGCGCCGAAGTTGACCGAAACCTGGCCAAAACGCTGCTTGAGCGCGCCTATGACTTTGAAGATATCGAAGATCGACTCTTTTTTCTTGGTCGCCCCGCGCAGTTCGCCCAGGTAGGTACGGCCTTCCAGCACCCGCTCGTAGCCGATATAGACCGGCACGAAGACGATCGGCAGGCGATGGGAGCGCAGGAAGCTGCGCAAGGTGATCGCCAGCATGCCGGTCTTGGGCTGCAGCATGCGGCCGGTGCGCGAGCGGCCGCCTTCGACGAAGTACTCCACCGGAAAACCGCGGCTGAACAGGGTGTGCAGGTATTCGTTAAACACCGCGGTGTAGAGCGGGTTGCCCTTGAAGGTGCGGCGCATGAAAAACGCCCCGCCACGGCGCAGCAGGCTGCCGATCACCGGCATATTGAGGTTGATGCCCGCGGCGATATGGGGCGGCGTCAGGCCATTGCGGAACAGCAGGTAGGACAGCAGCAGGTAGTCGATATGGCTGCGGTGGCAGGGTACATAGATCACCTCATGGCCGTGGGCGATGGCTTGCACGCCCTCGATATGGCTGATCTTGATGCCGTCATAGATCTTGTTCCAGAACCAGCTGAGCACCACCTCGAGGAAGCGGATGGCGGTGTAGGTGTAGTCCGAGGCGATTTCGTTGCCGTAGCGCAGGGCCTGGGCTTGTGCCTTGGCCAGGGGGATCTTTTCGCGCTCGGCCTCGTCGGCGATGGCCTGGCGCACTTGCGGGTCGAGCACCAGACCCTTGACCAGGTTGCGCCGGTGCGACAGGTCAGGCCCGATGACCGCGGCCTTCTGGTTGCGAAAATGCACCCGCAACAGGCGGTTGACCATGCGCAGGGTGCGCTCGTGGCCCTTGTCCTGCTCGACCAGCTCGCGCAGCTGCAGCGGGGCGGAGAACTGCACGCGGGTCTTGCGCCCCAGGATCAGGATGCTCACCAGCTTGCGCAAGCGCCCGGTGACCGCCCAGCTGTCGGCGAACAGCAGTTTCCACGGACTCGATTCGCTGGCCGGCGTCTGGCCCCAGAACACGCTGACCGGGACGATCTGGACGTCCTCGATCCGCTGCTCAGCGACGGCGTTCACCAGCCGCACCAGGGTCGGCGAGGCGCCGCGTTTGTCCTGGCGCCCCAGCCAGTCGGGCTCGGGGGTCAGGTAGAAGAACGCTGCCGGTTCATCCACCCCGCCCACGTCCACCGGCAACACCGGCCGTGGCAGGCCGGCCTTGCCGCATTCGGTGTCAAGCACCGCCAGGTCGCTCAGGGCCGGCTGTTGCAGCACGTAGAACACTGGCTTATTGCGATCGAGCTTGAGGCTGAAGGCGGACTGGTTGATGGTTTCCGAGCGCACCCAGAGGTACAGCAGGCGGCGCAGGGTGCCAAACACGAGACGGCGGAGGGGCGAACGGGTCATACGGACTCTGCAGGGCAATCAAGCGAGCATTTGCTCGGGGGCGTTAGTGTGCCGGATTCGCCGCCTGGCGGCAAAAACCTGCAGTGCTGGTTGACCCGCAGGCACCTGGGGCGGCCGCAGATTAAGGCTATGCTGAATCGTTGTGGTGCCGCGATCCTGGTTCCCACTCGCCAACGGCAAGTCCGATCCGCACCGCCTTTCCCACTGTGACTCCAGGAGGTTGCTATGAACAGGCTGTCATCTCTGTGTGTGTGCGTGGCCTTGTCGGCGGGGACTGTCCAAGCCTTGGCCGAAACGGTGGTCCCCCTGCAGGGCCAGAGCTCCCAGCAGATCCAGCAGGATATCGCCAGCTGCAGCAGTTCGGCGACCAGCGCTTCCAGCAGCTCGACCAGCGATGGGAAGTCCGGTGGCCGGGTGCGCGGCGCGGCTGCCGGTGCCGTGGCCGGTGCGGCAGTGGCGCAGGTGCGCGGCAACCAGCACGAGGAAGTCTATGACCGTGTGGATGACGACGTGAAGCAGGAGTACCGGCAGAACCAGGCCAAGGAGGTCGCCGTGGCGGGAGCAGCGGTGGGCGGCTCGCGCCAGCGCCGCGATCGCCGCGATGATCGTCGCGATGACTCGGCCAGTGCCGGTCAGGTCGACTCGACGGCCTATGCCAACTGCCTGCAAGGGCGCGGTTATCAAGTCAGCCCTTGAGGGGGCGACCGCTCGCTGCGATCCGCCTGCTGCAGCGAACTTGCCTTGCTCTGCCGTGGTCGGCTTCTTATAGTCCGACCCGGTACTGGTGGGGCCCGTCGTCCAGGCGCTCTTTGGGGACGGGCCTGCATCCATGATCTGAATAATCCCCCTGAACCCGTGCGCTGCGTGCTGTTTGGATACGAGGCCATCAGTCACGGCAGGGGTGATTGACCTGCGGAAGGCGGACTGAGATGAAGCGACTGATCCAGACCGGCCTCGTGCTGCTGTTGACCGTGCTGGTGGTTGTCGCGATCAGGCTGCTGGCCGGCCTGCCGTTTCCCGACGGGCGCCTGGGGCAGGGCTTGAGCGCGCCGAAACGGCCGGTGATCGGGCTGCTGTCCTGGTTGCCGCTCGCCGGCGCTATCGACCCCCATGGCCGGCAGGTCACCCCGCCCTGGCAGGTGCTGGAGGAGATCCGCCAGCGGTTCCAGGTCGAGCTTGTGCCGGGCTCGGTCGAACAGGTCCCGGACGAGATCGCCGTGCTGCTGCTGGTGCACCCCAAGGGGCTATCCGAACCGAGCCTGTACGCCATCGACCAGTTCGTGTTGCGCGGGGGCAAATTGCTGCTGTTCGTCGATCCGCTCAGCGAAGCGGATACCGGGCTGGGCCCGGACTTGCCGCCCGATGCGGGCCGGGCGTCGGACCTGGAGCCCTTGCTCGAGGCCTGGGGCCTGCGCCTGGTGCCCGATCAGGTGCTGGCCGACGGTACTTACGCGATGGGCATGGGCCTGGGGCGGGGCTTGGCGCCCGCGCTCCCGGAAGACTGGTTGGGCCTGCCCCGGGCGGCCCTGGATCCGCGGGACGCCAGCACCCAAGGCTTGGCGTACCTCAGCCTGGCCAGCGCCGGCCTGCTCGAACCCTTGGTGGGGGCGAGCACGAGATTTATGCCCGTGCTGCGCAGCTCCGCCAATGCCATGCCGTTCGCCGCCACGGGGATCGCCGCCTTGCGTGAGCCCCTGGGTCTGAGCCGCGAACTGAAGCCGACCGGCGAGCGCTACAGCCTGGCCGCGCGCATCCGTGGGCCGGCCCGCAGTGCCTACCCGGAGGGCATCGAGGGGCGCAGGGAGGGCCTGAAGGCGGCCGACAGCATTCATCTGCTCGTGGTGGCCGATACCGACCTGCTAAGCGACCCCCTGTGGGTACAGGCGCAAGGGTTGCGCGCTGAAACGGTGCGGCAGCCCTGGGCGGACAATGGCCGTTTCGTGATCAACGCGCTGAACAGCCTGGTCCGCTCCAATGCCCCGCCTGCCGTGGCCAGGCTGCGCTAGGCCAGACGGCTTGCCTAGGCAAAGCCCGCGACGGACCTCCGGGGGAATGAAGGGCAAGCTTGGCGGGCGCTGCCCGCCCTACGAAAGCGGTTTGGCGTGGTTTTCACGGCCGGTGTGGCGTATGTGGGCTCCGGTAGGGCGGGGTCCGCCCAGGCAACGCCCGCGGGTCTCAGCTGGTGTGCCAGGTGATCTCTTCTTCGCCGTCGGCGCTCAGGCGTACCCAACGGTCGGCGTCTTCCACACTTTCTTCTTCCTGCCAGCCCCCCGGTGCGCAGCGGATTTCCACGCCCAGGGCGGCGTAGGCGGCGCGGGCGAAGGCCAGGTCATCTTCCCAGGGCGTCTGATCGCTTTCCAGGAACAGGCTGCTCCACTTGCCCACGGCCTTGGGCAGCCAGGTCAGGGGAATGACCCCGGCCGGGCTGTCCAGGCTGCATTTGTAGGTCTGGCCTTGTTGCCGCCAAGGCGAGCAGGGACCCAGGGCCGCGCCGAGCCAGGCCGCCACCGCCTGGTGATCGGCGTCCTTCAGGTAGATTTCGATATCCGGTTGACGCATGACAGGTAAATCCTCTGGCCGCGGCGCGGCGTGGTGAAAGAAGACGGCGATCAGTGCCGTTCGAACCAATCGAAGCGGATGGCGACCGTCACTTCCAGCGGCTCGGCGACCACCGCGGCGCGGCGCTCGGCGCTGGCGCGCCAGCCGTGGGGAGTCATGGCCAGCAGGTCGGCACGGTCCTGGGCTTCGCTCAGGTTCAGGGTAAAGCTCAGGGTCTCGCCATGGGCCAGGCGCATGCCGTCCGGCACCAGGGCCAGGTGTTTGTCGTCGCTGTAGTCGCGCACCTGGTCATAGAGTTTTTCCCGCAGCTGCAGCAAGTGGTCGCTGCTGGGGCCGACCCGCATCAGGCCGCCGCCAGGGGCCAGCAGGCGTTGGGCTTCCTGCCAGTCCAGCGGGCTGAACACGCTGGCGAGGAACTGGCAGCTGGCATCGGCCAGGGGCACACGCGCCATACTGGCTATCAGCCAGGTCAGCTGCGGCGCCCGCCGGCAGGCGCGTTTGACCGCCTCGCGGGAGATGTCCAGGGCATAACCCTCGGCCTCGGGCAGGGCGGCGGCCAGCTGGGCGGTGTAGTAACCCTCGCCGCAGCCGATGTCCAGCCAGCGCTGTGGCGCGCGCTCGGCGCCCAGCGCGGCCAGGCGTGCCGCCAGCGGCGCGTAGTGACCGCCGTCGAGAAAGCGTCGGCGGGCCTCGACCATCGCCTGGTTGTCGCCAGGATCACGGCTGTTCTTGTGCTGCACCGGCAGCAGGTTCAGGTACCCCTGGCGGGCGCGATCGAAACGATGGCCGAGCGGACAGCTCACCCCGTTGTCGACGGCGACCAGGGCTTGCTGGCAGATCGGACAGGTGAGCATCAGGCCAGCAGGTTCACGAGGGTCTGGTAATAGATCTCGGTCAGGACCTCCAGGTCGCTGGCCAGGACGCGTTCGTCGATCTGGTGAATGGTGGCGTTGACCGGACCCAGCTCGACCACCTGGGTGCCCAGGGTGGCGATAAAGCGCCCGTCGGAAGTGCCGCCACTGGTCGAGGCACGCGTGTCGCGGCCGGTGACGGCCTTGATGCTGGCGGCCACGCCATCCAGCAGGGCGCCGGGCTCGGTCAAAAAGGGCAGGCCGGACAATGCCCAGTCGATCTGCCAGTCCAGGCCGTGGCGGTCGAGCAGGGTGCTGACCCGCTGCTGCAGGCCCTCGACGGTCGATTCGGTAGAGAAGCGGAAGTTGAACACCGCCGTCAACTCGCCGGGGATGACATTGGTCGCCCCGGTGCCGGAGTTGAGGTTGGAGATCTGGAAGCTGGTCGGCGGGAAAAACGCATTGCCTTCGTCCCAGTGTTCGGCGGCCAGTTCGGCCAGGGCGCCCGCGGCCAGGTGGATCGGGTTCTTCGCCAGGTGCGGGTAGGCCACATGGCCCTGCTGGCCGCGCACCGTCAGGGTCGCGCCGAGCGAGCCGCGGCGGCCGTTCTTCACCACGTCACCGACCAGTTCGGTACTCGAGGGTTCGCCAACGATGCACCAGTCCAGGCGTTCGCCGCGGGCGCGCAGGCGCTCGACCACGGCCTTGGTGCCATGATGGGCCGGGCCCTCCTCGTCGCTGGTGATCAGAAAGGCGATGCGCCCGCGATGGTCCGGGTAGTCGGCGACAAAGCGCTCGACGGCGATGATCATCGACGCCAGGCTGCCTTTCATGTCCGCCGCGCCGCGGCCGCAGAGCATGCCCTGCTCGTCGATCAGGGCGTCGAATGGCTGGTGTTGCCAGGCCTGCAAGGGACCGGTGGGGACCACGTCGGTGTGCCCGGCGAAACACAGCACCGGGCCATCGCCGCTGCGGCCGTGGGTGGCCCAGAAGTTGTCCACGTCTTCGATGCGCATCGGCTCCACGGCAAAGCCCAGGGCCGCCAGGCGCCGGCACATCAGCTCCTGGCAACCTTCGTCGACCGGGGTCACGGACGGGCGGCGGATCAGGGCGCAGGCGAGTTCGAGGGTGGGCGACAGGGTGGTCATTGCAACTCCAGCACGGCAGCAAAACGGAAAGGTCGCCATCTTAAAGCAAAATAACGCAAAACGGCGGCCATTGGCCGCCGTCTTGACTAGGTGACGCCTGGCCGGCCGTTACGCGGCGGGCGCCGGCTCGCCGACTTCCTCCGGCTTGGGCAGCGAGGACAGCAGCGCCATGATCAGCGCCGCCAGGTAGGGCAACGACTGCACCAGCAGCATGGCCACCCAGAACTTCACGTCGGCACTGGGGAAACCCTGGACGATACCGATACCCACCGCCGAGCCCCACAGCAGCAACATGATAAAGACCTCCTCGCGGGCCTCGGCCAGCGCCACCATGATGCCGTGGTTGGAGGCCATCTTCGGCGTGCGGAAGAACGGGATACTGCTGGTGAACAGCCCGTAGAGCACGGCCTTGGCGATGGTGTGCGACAGCGCCAGACCGGCCAGGGCCGCGGCGAAGGCATCCTTCAGGTTGACCCCGACCGCGCGCTGGTAGAGGAACACGATCTTGCCGACCTTGAAGACGAACAGCGCCAAGGGCGGGATGGCGAAGATCAGCAGCGGCGGATCGACCCGTTGCGGCACTATGATCATCGCCGCGGACCAGAGCAGGGCACCGACGGTAAAGAAGATGTTCATGCCGTCGGCGACCCAGGGCAGCCAGCCGGCCACGAAGTGATAACGCTGGCCGCGGGTCAGTTCGCTGTCCTTGCCCAGGAACAGGCTGCGCACGTGGCGCTTCATGATCTGGATGGCGCCGTAGGCCCAACGGAAACGCTGTTTCTTGAAGTCGATAAAGGTGTCGGGCATCAGCCCCTTGCCATAGCTGTCATGGGCATAGGCGGCAGAATAGCCTTTCTCGAACACCCGCAGGCCCAGTTCGGCATCCTCGCAGATGCACCAGTCGGCCCAACCCAGCTCGTCGAGCACCGAGCGGCGGGTCATGGTCATGGTGCCGTGCTGGATGATCGCGTCGCGGTCGTTGCGGGTAACCATGCCGATATGGAAGAAGCCCTTGTACTCGGCGTAGCAGAGCTTTTTGAAGGTGCTGCCGTTCTGGTCGCGGTAATCCTGGGGTGATTGCACCACGGCGATTTTCGGATCGGCGAAGTGCGGCACCATGTGCTTGAGCCAGTTGCGGTCCACGCAGTAATCCGAGTCGATCACCGCGATCACTTCGGCATCGGGCGCGGTGTGCGGGATGATGTAGTTCAGCGCGCCGCCCTTGAAGCCGGCCAGGGGCGCAACATGGAAGAACTTGAAGCGCGGGCCGAGCAGCTCGCAGTAGTCGCGCACCGGCTCCCACACCGCCGGGTCCTTGGTGTTGTTGTCGATGATCAGGACTTCGAAGTCCGGGTAATCGAGGTTGGCCAGGGCGTCGAGGGTCTGTTTGACCATCTCCGGCGGCTCGTTGTAGCAGGGCACGTGGACCGACACCTTGGGCCGGTAGTGGCTGTCGCCGTGCACCGGCAGGAAGGGCCGGCGACGGTCGCGCACCCAGACCGCCTCGGCCAGTTCATGGGCCTCGGTGAGCAGCACAATAAAGACGCCGAAGGCGCCGATGCCCAACAGCACTCCGACCGTCATGCTGAACCAGGTGCTGTATTGCTGGCTGTAGTCGTAGCCGATCCACACCAGGGCCGAGCCGCCGGCAAAGGCGACGAAGGTCAGGAAGGTACGACCGCGCTGGCGCAGGGCACTGCCGTCAATCAGCAGCAGGGCCAGGGCGAGCATGGCCAGCACCACCGAGCCGATGGCCAGGACTCGCCATTGCGGAATGGCCACCACCGGGCCCTCGAAGGCGAACTTGGGTTGGCGATCGAGGTTGTAGACGCCCCAGTAGGCGCCGACCGACCCTTCGTCGCTGGCCTTCCAGGGCTGGTCGAAGGCTTCGATAACGAAATAGTTGTAGCCCTGGGCGTTGAGCGCGGTGACCAGGGTGCGCAGGTAGATGGCCTGGTCCGCCTGGGAGGCGTCGGCACCGCCGCGCATGCGGCCGTTGCTTGGCCAGCCAACCTCCGACAGCAGCAGGGGCTTTTTCGGAAAGAGTTTCTTCAGGTCCTTGGCGCGGTCGAGGACGAACTGGGTGGAGTCCTCCATCGGCACGAATTCCCAATAGGGCAGCACGTGAGCGGCGATTAGGTCGACGTGCTGGGCCAGTTCGGGGAATTCCTGCCAGATGTGCCACTGCTCGGAGGTGGTCACCGGTACCTTGACGGCCGCGCGTACCCGGTCGAGGTAGGCGCTCAGGGCCTCGGGGGTGATTTCCCGGCGGAACAGCGCTTCGTTGCCGACCACCACCCGCACGACGCTGCGCGAGTCGTTGGCGATCTCGATGGCCTTGAGGATTTCCCGCTCGTTGCGCTCCTGGTCCGGGCTGATCCAGATGCCCAGGGTCACGCGCAGGCCGAATTCTTCGGCGATCCGCGGGATCTGGTCCAGGGTGCCGTCGACCGAATAGATGCGGATACTGTCGGTCTGCTTGCTCAGCAGTTCGAGGTCGTCGCGGATCTGCTCGTCGTTGGGGTAACGGTTCTGCTGCGGGTTCTGGTCCGCGCGAAACGGCGAGTAGGAATAGCCGGAAATCTGCTCGGGCCATTCAGGGGCGGTGACCGGGCGGTTGTACAGCGCCCAGAAACCGGTGAACAGGGCGGCGATCGCCACCACCATCACCAGGTTGAGTCCAAATTTACGCGAAGGCATAGAGGTCAGGATTCTACAAGTGGACCAGGGAAAACCGACGAGCGCCGGATGGCGCGCATGCTACTCGGGCCCGCAGGGCCTGTATAGCTCTTGCCCCGCGCCGGATGGGGGTGCACGGTCGGCCTAGGTTGGTCCGCCGGGCGGGCGATAAGTTCGTTGCCTTCGGTGGCGCCGAACCGCGACCGCCTGGCTGTAAAGCTTGGGTGCAGGCGCCGGGCTTCCTATAATGCGCGCCGCTCCCGCGGTGGGGCCCAGTCGAGGTGAGTGAATGAGCGTGGATGAACGGTTTGGCGGCATTGTCCGGCTGTACGGCCAGCAAGGGGCTGAGCGGTTGGCGGCGGCCCATGTGGCGGTGGTCGGGGTCGGGGGTGTGGGCTCCTGGGTGGCCGAGGCGTTGGCCCGCAGCGGGGTCGGCGAGTTGTCGCTGTTTGACCTGGACGATATCTGCGTGAGCAACAGCAACCGTCAGCTGCATACCCTGCAGGGCACCATCGGGCGCAGCAAGGTCGCGGTCATGGCCGAGCGCCTGCGCGCGATCAACCCGGCTTGCGTGGTGCACGAGGTGGAAGAGTTCGTCACACGCGAGACCATGGCCGCGTGCATCACGCCTGACCTGGATTGCGTGGTGGACTGCATCGACAGCGTCAGCGCCAAGGCGGCGCTGATCGCCTGGTGCAAACGGCGCAAGATCCAGATCGTCACCACCGGCGGCGCCGGCGGGCAGCTTGACCCGACCCAGGTCCAGGTCGCGGACCTGAACAAGACCTTCAACGACCCGCTGGCCTCCAGCGTACGCTCGATGCTGCGCCGCGATTACGGCTTTTCCCGCACGCCGGGCCGCCACTACAGCGTGGCCTGCGTGTTTTCCAGCGAGCAACTGCGTTATCCCAAGCCGGACGGCAGCATCTGCCTGCAGAAGAAGTTTGGCGATGCCGAGGGGACCAAGCTCGATTGCAGCGGCGGCCTGGGCGCGGTGATGATGGTGACGGCGACCTTTGGCATGGTCGCCGCGGCCCGGGCGGTGGACAAGTTGGTGGCCGGCGCCCGCCGTCCCGCGGAACGACTCCAGGCCCCCTGACAGCCCGGGTTCCGCCCTCGTTAAAGCTGGCTATTCTATTCAGGTGGTCCGTCGTTCGCGGCTTCCGGGGCGCCGGGGCCGTTCGCGCCGCCTTGTCCTGTGAACCGGAGGTAAGCCCTTGCTGTTGTCCTCCTCGTCCCGTGTCGCGCGTCCCCCAGCCACGCCCAGGGCCTGCGCCCTGGTGCGGGCCGGCTTGCTGGTGCTGCTTGGCCTGCTGGCGGGCCCGCTGCTGGCCCAGTTACCCGCGAGTGGTTTGCCATTAACGGCGGAGGAAGCGCGGGATCCCAAGGTGGTGTTGGTCGGCTCGGGGGATTGGCAGCCCTATGTGGACGAGCGGCGCGAGGATGGCGGGGTTCTGGGGCGCCTGGTGACGGCCGCCTTTCGGCAGGTCGGTTATCAGGTGCGTTTTACCTATTATCCCTGGGACCGCAATGCGCTGATGCTGCAGAAGGGTAGCCTGGACGCCATCATGCCCTATGCCTGTTCTCAGGTTCGGCAGGCGTTCAGCTGGTGCAGCGCGCCGTTGGTGCGGGATGAAATGGTGTTTTTCCATCGCAAGGACTGGCCGTTCGAATGGACCGCCCTGACAGACCTCAAGGACTACAGCATTGGTGCGTCCCTCGGCTATTTCTACGGCGAGGATTTTGCCCAGGCGGAGAACAGCGGCCAACTGCAAGTCACCCGTAGCTCACGGGAGGATGCCAATTTCCGTCTGCTGGAACTGGGACGGATCCAGCTCTATCCGCAGGAGCGCTCCGTGGGCTATGCCATGTTGCGTCGCCTCTACCCGGCCGATGGCGGCCAGGCGTTTACCCATCACCCCCTGCCCTTGGCCACCTTGCCGCTGCACCTGCTGTTTCGCCGTGACGACCCGCGGGGCGCCGAGTTGCTGGCCGCCTTCAACCAGGGTCTGAAAAAAATGACCGCCAACGGTGACCTGGCACGCTTGCAACAGGCCGTGCGCGACGGCGATCCGCTGAGCTGGATGCCGTCGCCGGTTGCGCCAGGGCGGGAGTTGCGCAACCAGTCGGTTCGCTAGGGCATTTGCACCTCAGCAGACACCCGTCATACCCGCGTAGGCGGGTATCCAGGGACCTCGGCGCACCTGGGTTCCCGCCTGCGCGGGAACAACGGCGAGATTCCCACCCGCCCTCCAGACCCCGTCATACCCGCGTAGGCGGGTATCCAGGACCTTTGCGCACCTGGGCTCTCGCTTGCGCGGGAACGACGGCGAGACTCCCACCCTCGCGGCAATAACGGTTTAATCGCCACCCCTGGGTGACATGCGGACGACTGGTGTTCCCGAGCAGTATTCAGCGTCGATCAGGCCAGGTACTCGCGCATCCGTTGCAGCACCGCCTGCAGGCCATTGTTGCGCGAGGGTGACAACTGGCGGGACAGGCCCAGTTGGGCGAACCAGTCGGCCAGGTCGAGGTTCGCCAACTGCGTATCGTCCAGGCCGTCCACCCGGGCCAGCAACAAGGCCAGCAGGCCCCGCAGCAGGCGGGCGTCACTGCTGGCGCGAAAGCGCCAGTGGCCATCGACGCGCTCGGCCAGCAGCCAGACCCGGCTTTCGCAGCCCATGACCCGGTTGGCCTCGCAGCATTCGCCCGGATCCAGCGCGGGCAGGCGCTCGCCCCATTGCATCAGGAGCCGGGCCCGCTGCTCCCAGCCGGCGGCGGCGGTAAAAGCTTGCAGGGCCATGTCGGCGGCGGCGGGCAAGGTCATCGCAACAGCCCCAGGGCCTGATCGAGCGCGCTGAAGAAGCGCGCCAGGTCGTCGCCATCGTTGTACAGCCCCAGGGACACCCGCAGCGCGCCGCTGATCCCCAGGCGGTCGAGCAGCGGCATGGCGCAATGATGACCGTTGCGCACGGCGATCCCCTGGTCGGTCAGCAGGTGCGCCAGATCGGCACTGTGCACCCCCTCGATGACAAAACTGGCCAGAGCGATTTCCGGGTTGCCCAGCAGGCGCAGGCCGGGTATGGCGGACAAGCCGGCCAACAACTGGGCGTGCAGGGCGGCTTCATGGGCGGCGACCGCCGCGCCCGGCAGGTTTTCCAGGTAGTCCAGCGCGGCGCCCAGGCCAATCACTCCGGCGATCGGCGGCGTGCCGGCCTCGAAGCCCAGGGGCGCGGGACGGAACTGGGCGTCGACATAACCGGTATGCAGCACCATCTCGCCGCCGAACTGCCAATGCTGCAGGCGCGCCAAGGCCTTATGCCGTCCATACAGCAGGCCCACCCCGTCCGGGCCATAGAGCTTGTGGCTGGAGCAGACATAGAAGTCGCAGCCCAGGGCCTGCAGGTCCTGGCGCCCATGCACCGCGCCTTGGGCGCCATCCACCACGGTCAGTGCGCCCTGGGCGCGGGCCAACGCCAACAGGGCGTCCAGCGGTTGCCAGCGGCCCAGCACATTGGACAACTGGCTGACGGCCAGCAAACGGGTGCGCGGGCCGATCAGCCGCGCGGCCTGGTCCAGGTCGATGCTGCCGTGTTCGTCGAGGGGCAGGACGTGCAGCGTCAATCCCTGGCGCCGTGCCAGTTGTTGCCAGGGCAGCAGGTTGGCGTGATGCTCCAGGGCGCTGATGACCAGCTCGTCACCTGCCTGGAACTGCCCTTGCAGTCCGTAGGCCAGCAGGTTCAGCGCCTCGGTGGCGCCCCGGGTGAAGATGATCTGGCCGCAGTCCGAGGCCTTCAGCCAGCGCGCCGCGCTGGCGCGGCAGGCCTCAAACGCGCGGGTCGCGCGCTCGCCCGGTAGATGCTGGGCGCGGTGCACATTGGCCGCACCCTGGCTGTAGTACTGGCTCAGGCGGTCGATCACCACCTGGGGCTTTTGCGCCGTGGCGGCGCTGTCCAGGTAGGTCTGGCCTTCGGCGGCGAGGGCCGCCAGCGCCGGAAAATCCGCGCGCCAGGGGGAGGGTAGGGGAACCATAGGTCTCACTGTTGAGGAGCATTCAGGAGCAAGCTGCAAGCTTCAAGCTTCAAGCGATAAGGTTCAAGCCCTCACCCCCTCTCCCGGGGAGGATAAAGCTGTAGGCGTTCGCCTGGATGGTTTCGCGGTAACGCACGGCTCTCTCACTCCGGTCCTCTGCCAGAGGGAGAGAGGACAAAACAGTGCGTGCGGCTTGCCGATAAAAATTGAATTTGAGGCGTCGCGAGCGAAAACCAGGCAAGGCGAAATCAGGCGAGGGCGCGCAGTTTACGAGCCGTAAATGAGCAGCCCGAGCCTGATTTCAACGCAGCATGGTCGAGCGCAGCAGCGTCAAAACAATTTTTTAATTGTGGGCGTGCAGGGCCTCATTCAGCTCGATGGCCGACTTATGGCTCTTGCATTCCACCGCACCGCTCTGGGAGTTGCGGCGAAACAGCAAGTCTGGTTGGCCGGCCAGCTCACGGGCCTTGAGCACCTTGACCAGCTGGTTCTGATCGTCCAGCAGCGCCACCTTGGTGCCGGCGGTGAGGTAGAGCCCCGATTCGACGGTGTTGCGGTCGCCCAGGGGAATGCCGATGCCGGCGTTGGCGCCGATCAGGCAGCCTTCGCCGACCGAGATGATGATATTGCCGCCACCGGACAGGGTGCCCATGGTCGAGCAGCCGCCACCCAGGTCCGAGCCCTTGCCGACGAACACGCCGGCCGAGACGCGGCCTTCGATCATGCCCGGCCCGGCCGTGCCGGCGTTGAAGTTGATAAAACCTTCGTGCATGACCGTGGTGCCTTCGCCGACATAGGCGCCCAGGCGAATCCGCGCGCTGTCCGCCAGGCGCACGCCGCTCGGCACCACGTAGTCGGTCATCTTGGGGAACTTGTCCACCGAGAAGACTTCCAGCAGTTCGCCTTTGAGGCGCGCTTCCAGTTGCCGCTCGGCCAGCTCGGCGAGGTCGACGGCACCCTGGCTGGTCCAGGCGACGTTGGGCAACAGGGGGAAGATGCCGGTCAGGTTCTGCCCATGGGGCTTGACCAGGCGATGGGACAGCAGGTGCAGCTTGAGGTAGGCCTCGGGGGTGGAGGTCAGCGCGACGTCGTCGGCCAGCAGGGTGGCGACCAGCGGCTGATGGCTTTCGGCAAGCCGGGTCAGCAGCGCCGCCTGGGTGCTGTCGACGCCTTTCAGCGCTTCGGCCAGGGCGCCGGCCTGGGCGGTGCTGAAGGCGATGGCCTGGTTGCCGCCGCTGTAGTTCAGCTGGGCGGCGACCACGGCCACCAGTTCGGCGGCCGGCGCAAGCAATGGCTGGGCGTAAAAGACTTCCAGCCAGGCGCCCTGACGGTTCTGAGTGCCGACACCGAAGGCCAGGCTGTACAAGGTAGTGGACATGCAAATTCCTCGTGCGAAATCGAATCAGTCAAAAAATGGAAAGCAATACTTCAGCCGGGCCGGCGGCTCAGCAGCAGACCCAATCCGGCGGCGCCCAGCAGCGTGGCGCAGCCCCGGTTAAACAGTTGCCGGGCCCGCTGGCCCGCCAACAGACGACCCAGGTGCACGCCCGCCAGGGCATACAAACCGATCGCCAGCCATTCCAGCAGCAGGAACGCCACGCCCAGGGCAGCGAACTGAACGGCCACCGGGCGCTGCGGGTCGACGAACTGCGGCAGAAAAGCGGTGAAAATCAAAATGGCCTTGGGGTTGCCGGCGGCGACCCAGAACTCCTGGCGTGCCAGCTGGAACAGCGAGCGCCGTTGCCCGTCGCCGCCATCGAGGGCCTCGGGCGCGGCCCGCCACAGCTGCACGGCGAGCCAGAACAGGTACGCCGCGCCGAGCAGCTTGATCACCCAGAACAGCGTGGCCGACGCCTGCAGCACCAGGGCCAGGCCGGAGGCCGCCAAAGTCAGCATGCCGGCGAAGGCCAGCAGCCGACCCAGGCCGGCGGTACAGGCAGTGCGCAAGCCCTGGCGCGCGGCATTGTGCAGCGACAGCAGGTTGTTCGGTCCCGGCGCCATGTTCAAGGCGAAACAGGCCGGCAGGA
This sequence comes from Pseudomonas sp., assembly GCF_040514055.1. Lineage (GTDB taxonomy): Bacteria > Pseudomonadota > Gammaproteobacteria > Pseudomonadales > Pseudomonadaceae > Aquipseudomonas. The sequence goes on along the minus strand of NZ_JBEVDL010000024.1, from coordinate 10,423 downwards.
ACAGCGCCCAGGCGGCTATATCCATGCTCATGCCAGGGCCATGGCGTACAGGTCCGGTTTGAAGCCGACCAGCGTCCGTTCGCCCAGGTCCAGCACTGGCCGTTTGATCATCGACGGCTGGGCCAGCATCAGGGCGATGGCCTTGGCCTGGTCGAGGTCGGCTTTTTGCGCCTCGTCCAGTTTGCGGAAGGTGGTACCGGCGCGGTTGAGCAGGGTTTGCCAGCCGTGTTCGTTGCACCAGCGCTCGAGCTGCAGCGGGTCGGCGCCGAGGCTTTTGTAGTCATGGAAGTCGTAGGCCGCGCCATGCTCATCGAGCCAGGTACGGGCCTTTTTCATGGTGTCGCAGGCCTTGATGCCATAGAGGGTGTAAGTCATTGTTTTTCCTGGGCTGAACGGGGCTCCCCAAAACCTCCCCAATATATCGCCAAAACTGTTTCAACGATTATGCCACGTCGATCCCTTGGCTACGCCGTCTGTCGCGGTAACGTCTGCTGGGCATGGCGCGGCGGCGGCCGTGCCGCTGTCTGGTCTGACGCGCGCTGGCCATGCCCAGGGCACAGGGCGGCGCGCGCCGGTCAGTTAGGCCGTCAGGGGTTCTTTCAGTTGAGTGTGTCGCAGGCCTCCATACCCTTGAGCCGCAGCTGCGGGTCGGAAATGCGCATGACCCGCCGGATGCAGTCGTCGTAACTGCCGCCGGCTGTGCTCTCGCTCCTAAGGGGCGTAGACGCCTTCTCAGCGGCCGGTACCGGTGCCGCTAGCGGCGCCTGCACCGAGGTCGGTTGCGGATCCGCCTGGCGCTGTCCGGTGCCGTATTTCAGGCCACCGAGTGCCAGGCAATCCAGGGCGCCCGGGTCGCGCAAGCGCAGGGCCTGGCCCTGGCCAATGGGGCGAAGCAGGAAAATGCCGCGAAAGGCCCAGTCCTGTTCCATCACCAGGTTTTCCACGACATCCGCGCCCTTGTTGCGTGCCTCGTTGGCCATGGCGACACGAACCCCCTCGAAGTTGCCCGGCACCTGCCGGTTGCCCTTGAGCGTCCCGACCACCTGGTGCTCGAACTGCGCGGGCAGCACGCCCTTGAGCAGGCATACTGGGCCGTTATGGGCGCCCAGGCTTTTTGCATAACCCCGGCCGTCGATATTGAGGGTGTTGGCCTTGGTGCCGCAGCCTGCCAGCACGGCCATAGCAAGGGCCGCCAGCGCCCGTGTTCGAATCGTCATTGAACTGTCCTTGTGGTGGGCTTCTGGTCGTCGTGGGCGTTGCCCCGTTCAGTGCTGCTGGTCGGGTCCGGGCGCAGGTCGCGCCAGGGTCGTATCCAGGGGGTTGAGTCCCTCAGGTCGACAATGCCTCGACAAAGCTGCGAATCCGTTGCGCGGCCTCCACGCATTCGGCCAGCGGTGCCACCAGGGCCAGGCGGATGCGCCCGGCACCGGGGTTGAAGCCGTCGACCTCGCGGGACAGGTAGGAGCCCGGGACCACGGTCACGTGCTGCTCGGCGTACAGCCGGCGGGTGAACTCGGCATCGTCCAGCGGCGTCTTGGCCCAGAGGTAGAAGCCGCCGTCCGGGCGCTGCACGTCCAGTACCGGGCTGAGAATGGCCAGCACGGCGTCGAATTTTTCCCGGTACAGGGTGCGGTTGGCCCGCACATGGGCCTCGTCGTTCCAGGCCGCGACGCTGGCCAGCTGGGTTTGCACCGGCATCGCGCAGCCGTGGTAGGTGCGGTACAGCAGGAAGGGTTTGAGGATCTCGGCGTCGCCGGCGACGAACCCGGAGCGCAGGCCCGGCAGGTTGGAGCGCTTGGACAGGCTGTGGAACACCACGCAGCGCCTGAAATCGCGTCGGCCCAGGGCCACGCAGGCGCTGAGCAGGCCCGCCGGTGGTTGCTGTTCGTCGAAATACAGCTCGCTGTAGCACTCGTCGGCGGCGATCACAAAATCATACTGGTCAGCCAGGCCGATCAGTGTCTTCAGGGTGTCGAGCGGGATCAGCGCCCCGGTCGGGTTGCCTGGCGAACAGAGGAAGAGGATCTGGCAACGCTCCCAGGTTTCGGCCGAGACGGCGGCGAAGTCCGGGTTGAACCCGTTTTCCGCCAGGCACGGCAGGTAATGCGCCTGGGCCCCGGCCAGCAACGCCGCGCCTTCGTAGATCTGGTAGAAGGGGTTGGGGCTGATTACCAGGGCGTCGTCGCCACGGTTGACCACCGCCTGAGTAAAGGCGAACAGCGCCTCGCGGGTTCCGTTCACCGGTAATACATGGCGCACCGGATCCAGCCAGCCCTCCGGCACACCGAAGCGCCGCTCGCACCAGTGGGCAATGGCTTCGCGCAGCACCGGCAGGCCCAGGGTGCTGGGGTAGACCGCCAACTGATCGAGGTGGGCGGTCAGTGCCTCGCCGACGAAGGGCGGCGAAGGGTGTTTCGGTTCGCCGATCGACAGGGCGATCGCAGTCTTGGCCGGCGTCGGCTGGACACTGGCCAGCAGCGCGCGGAGTTTCTCGAAGGGGTAGGGCTGCAGCTGCTGCAAAGCGTGATTCATTGCGTTCTCTTCAAGGCTGGGGCGGCGTCAGATGCTGAGCCGCGACAGTTCGATGCCCGGGCCCTGGGCCTCGGACAGCTGGGCGATAATGGCGTCCTGCAAGCGGGTGCAGAGGTCCGGATCCGACAGCGGCTGGTTGTTCGCGTCGGTCACGAAGAACACGTCCTCCACCCGTTCGCCGAGTGTGGCGATCTTGGCATTGAGCAGTGACAGGTCGAAATCCAGGAAGATCTTGCCGACCCGCGCCAGCAGGCCGGGGCGGTCCGGCGAGGTCAGCTCCAGCACGGTCACCGGGCGCTGCGCGTCGTTATGGATGGTGACCTGGGGCGCGAAGGCGAAGTGCTTGAGCTGGCGCGGTACCCGGCGCTGGATAATGGTCGGGTAGTCATCGGGGTTGATCAGCGCCTCGGTCAGCCCGCGGCGGATCTGCTGCACCCGTGCCGGGTTGTCGCCGATCGAGCCGCCGTCGTTGTCCAGCACCACGTAGGTGTCGAGGGTAAAACGGCTGGTCGAGGTGATGATGCGCGCGTCATGGATATTGAGGTTCAACTGGTCCATGGCGGCCACGGTCACCGCGAAGAAATCGTGCTGGTCCTGGGCGTAGATAAAAATCTGGGTGCCGCCCTCGAATTCGCGCTGGGTGGTTTCCTTGATCAGGATCAGCGGGCTGCCGTCGTTGGGGTGCTGCAGGATGGCGTCGCTGTGCCAGGCCACGTCGCCGGCGGTGTGGCGGAGGAAATAATCGTCGCCCAATTGCGACCAGAGGTGTTCGGCGTCGTCCGGGTCGGTACCGGCGCGCACCAGGATATCCAGGGCCGCGCTCTGGGTCTGGCGGATCTGTTCTTCGCGGTCCACCGGGTTTTCCAGGCCGCGGCGCAGGGCCCGCTTGGTCTCGGTATACAGCTGGCGCAGCAGGCTGGCGCGCCAGGAGTTCCACAGGCTGGGGTTGGTCGCGTTGATGTCGGCGACGGTCAGCACATAGAGGTAGTCCAGGCGGGTCTGGTCGCCGACCTGTTGGGCGAAATCGAAGATCACCTGGGGGTCGGACAGGTCCTTGCGCTGGGCGGTGGTGGACATCACCAGGTGGTTCTGCACCAGCCAGACGATCAGGCGGATGTCCCACAGCGGCAGTTGGTGACGCAGGCCAAAGGCTTCGGCATCCACCGCGCCGAGCTCGGAGTGATCGCCGCCGCGGCCCTTGCCGATGTCATGGTAAAGCCCGGCCAGGTAGATCAGCTCGGGCTTGGCCAGTTTGCCGACCAGCTTGCTGGCCAGCGGGAATTTTTCCGCAACCCCGGGTTTGCCCAGCTTGCGCAGGTGCTTGATGACATTCAGGGTATGCGCGTCGACCGTGAAGATATGGAACAGGTCGTGCTGCATCTGGCCGACGATAAGGCCGAACTCGGGCAGGTAGCGCCCCAGAATGCCGTAGCGGTTCATCCGTCGCAGGTTGCGGTGGATACCCTGCTCGGACTTGAACAGTTCGATAAACAGGCTGGTGTTGCGGATATCGTTGCGGAACTCGTCGTCGATCAGTTGGCGATGGTCGCGCAACAGGCGGATGGTGTCGGCGCGCACGCCTTCGATATCCGGGTGCTGGGCCATCAGCACGAAAATTTCCAGCAGGGCGAAGGGCGTGCGCTTGAACACGTTCGGGTGGGTGACCTCGATATAGCCATCGCGCAACTGGAAGCGGCTGTTCAGCGGCAGCGGCGGGCCGCTTTCGCCGGCGCGCAGGATGACTTCCTCGAAGTGCTGGACGATCAGGTCGCTCAACTCGGCGATGCCCATCACCACCCGGTAGTACTTCTGCATAAAACGTTCGATGGCGTGCTTGGCGTCGCTGTCGTCGAAGCCCAGCAGGCGGGCGATGCCCAGCTGGTAGTCGAACAGCAGGCGCTCCTCGGCGCGCCCCGCCAGCATGTGCAGGGCATAGCGGACCTTCCACAGGAAGGCCTGGGAGGAGGCGAGCAGCGCTTGTTCGCTCTCGATCAGGAAACCCTGGCCGATCATGGCGTGCAGGTTCAGCGTGCCGAAGTGCCGGCGCGCGACCCAGAGGATGGTCTGGATATCGCGCAGGCCACCGGGCGAGCCCTTGACGTTGGGCTCCAGGTTGTACTCGGTGTCGTTGTACTTGGCGTGGCGGCCCCGTTGTTCCTCGCGCTTGGCCAGGAAAAAATGCTTGCTCGGCCACATCTGCTCGCTGCTGGTGACGCTCAGCATGCGCTGGCGCAGGTGCTCTGGACCGGCGATGGTGCGGCTTTCCATCAGGTTGGTGATTACCGTCAGGTCGGCCCGCGCCTCGTCGGCGCATTCTTCCACCGAGCGCACGCTCTGGCCCACTTCCAGGCCGATGTCCCACAGCAGGGTGAGAAAACCCTCGATCGGTTGACGAAAGATCTCGTGGTCGGCGCTGTCGAGCAGGATCAGCAGGTCGATGTCCGAATAGGGGTGCAACTCGCCGCGGCCGTAACCGCCGACGGCCAGCAGGGCGATATCGGCGTCCTCGCTCCAGCTGAAGTGGGCCCAGGCTTCGCGCAGCAGCTGGTCGACGCACCAGGCGCGGTCCTCCACCAGGCGGCGGATATCCCGACCGGCCGCGAAGCGCCCATCGAGCACCTCGTGGGAACGGCGGATGGCCTTCTTGAAAGCCGCGATCGGGCTGGCCTTCAGCGCCAGTTCCGCCTGGAACTGGCCGCGGTCGAACAATTCGGGATCCACCTGCGGCATGTCACGGCTGTCCTTGTGTCAGAGCATGTTAAGCCGACGTGCGCGGCAGGGTGTCGTCGCTGCGCAGGGTAAAGATCTCATAACCGTCGGCGGTCACCAGGAGGGTGTGTTCCCATTGGGCCGAGAGTTTGCGGTCCTTGGTGATGGCGGTCCAGCCGTCGCCGAGCAGGCGGGTTTCCGCACGGCCCTGGTTGATCATCGGCTCGATGGTAAAGGTCATGCCTTCCTTGAGCTCCATGCCGGTGCCAGCGCGGCCGTAGTGCAGGACCTGCGGTTCTTCATGGAACACCTTGCCGATGCCATGGCCGCAGTACTCGCGGACCACGGAGAAGCCGTTCTTTTCGGCGTGTTTCTGGATCGCTTCGCCGATATCGCCCAGGCGGGTGCCGGGTTTGACCAACTGGATACCTTTATAGAGGCATTCCTGGGTGACCTGCGCCAGGCGTTCGGCCCACTCGGGGACCTTGCCGACCATAAACATCTTGCTGGTGTCGCCGTGGTAGCCGTCCTTGATCACGGTGACGTCGATATTCAGCACGTCGCCGTCCTTGAGCGGCTTCTCGTTGGGGATGCCGTGGCAGACCACGTGGTTGATCGAGGTGCAGATCGACTTGGGAAAGCCCTTGTAGTTGAGCGGTGCCGGGATCGCCTGCTGCACGTCGACGATATAGTCGTGGCAGATGCGGTCCAACTCGTCAGTGGTGACTCCCGCCTTGACGAACTCGCCGATCATCTCCAGCACCTCGGCCGCCAGGCGGCCGGCGATGCGCATTTTTTCGATTTCCTCGGGCGTCTTGATGGTGACGGTCATGCGAACTCTCTTCTTCGGCGCGCGTGGGCGCCAGGCGAAAACGGTTGAAGGCGCGATTCTAGCACTACCCCGGCCTTGGGCTGTAGGCGCCGGGGCGATCGCCCTGGCGCGGCGGTTCGGAGGCTGACGGTTTGAGCTGTAGCCCTGTTGTCGCTGTTGTGGTATAAAGTGCGCCGCTTTACGGGCAGTGCCGGTAAAGCTCAAACCCCACACACGTGTCGACACGATGACCTGGGTGCCGTCGGATGAATGTCCGGGGGTTGGTCATTGGGATACGTGGAGGCCTAACCCGACTTACTTTAAGGAACGTTACATGTCCCAAGTCAATATGCGCGATATGCTGAAGGCCGGTGTGCACTTCGGCCACCAGACCCGTTACTGGAACCCGAAAATGGGCAAGTACATTTTCGGCGCGCGCAACAAGATCCACATCATCAACCTGGAAAAAACCCTGCCGATGTTCAATGAAGCCCTGAGCTTCGTTGAGAAACTGGCATCGGGCAAGAACAAGATCCTGTTCGTCGGCACCAAGCGTTCCGCTGGCAAGATCGTTCGCGAAGAAGCCGCTCGTTGCGGTTCGCCGTTCGTCGATCACCGCTGGTTGGGCGGCATGCTGACCAACTACAAGACCATTCGTGCCTCGATCAAGCGCCTGCGTGAGCTTGAAATCCAGGCCGAAGACGGTACCTTCACCAAGCTGACCAAGAAAGAAGCGCTGATGCGCACCCGTGATCTGGAAAAACTGGATCGCAGCCTGGGTGGTATCAAGGACATGGGCGGCCTGCCGGACGCCCTGTTCGTGATCGACGTCGATCACGAGCGGATCGCCATCACCGAAGCCAACAAGCTGGGCATCCCGGTTATCGGCGTGGTTGACAGTAACAGCAGCCCGGACGGTGTGGACTACATCATCCCAGGTAACGACGACGCCATTCGTGCCATCCAGCTGTACATGGGTGCCATGGCCGACGCCGTGATCAAAGGCCGCAGCAACGCCAATGGCGGCACCGACGAGTTCGTCGAGCAAGCCCCGGCCGCTGAAGCCGCTGAAGGCTGAGTAAACAGACGCCTGGCGTCGCTCGGTGCGCAAAAAGGGGGCTAGGCCCCCTTTTTGCCACCTTAGAATTGATCGCCCGCTCCGGCGGGTGGAATGGTTAACAACCTATCCAAGAGGAATTTTCAAATGGCAGAGATTACTGCAGCGTTGGTCAAAGAACTGCGCGAGCGCACTGGCGAAGGCATGATGGATTGCAAGAAGGCGCTGACCAAGGCCGGCGGCGACATCGAAAAAGCCATCGACGACATGCGTGCTTCGGGCGCGATCAAAGCGGCCAAGAAAGCCGGTAACGTGGCTGCCGAAGGCGCCATCGCGATCAAACTGGCCGCCGATAACAAGTCTGCCGTGATCATGGAAGTCAACTCGCAGACCGACTTCCTGGCCCTGCAGGACGACTTCAAGAAGTTCGTCAGCGAGAGCATCGAGCAGGCGCTGGCCGAGAAACTGACCGACGCCGCCCCGCTAATCGCCGCGCGCGAAACCGCCCGTGTCGAGCTGGTGGCCAAGGTTGGTGAGAACGTCAATATCCGTCGCCTGACCCGCGTCGAAGGCGACGTGCTGGGTGCTTACCTGCACGGCAACAAGATCGGCGTGATCGTTTCCCTGAAGGGCGGCGACAGCGACTTGGCCCGCGACATCGCCATGCACGTGGCTGCCAGCAACCCTGAGTTCCTGCACACCTCGGAAGTCTCGGAAGAAGCCATCGCCCGTGAAAAGGCGGTGTTCATGAGCCTGAACGAAGAAAAAATGAAGGGCAAACCGGCCGAAATCATCGAGAAGATGGTCGGTGGGCGTATCCAGAAGTTCCTGGCCGAAGCCAGTCTGGTCGAGCAGCCGTTCGTCAAGGACCCCGACGTCACCGTCGGTGCCCTGGCCAAGAAAGCCGGTGCCGAGATCGTTTCCTTTATCCGCTACGGTGTAGGTGAAGGCATCGACAAGGGCGAAGTGGACTTCGCTGCCGAAGTGGCCGCTCAGCTCGCCGCCAGCAAGCAGTAAGACAGCCAGGCTGTCGCCCCGAAGAGGCTGCCCGCTTACGCGCGCGGCCTCTTTTTCAAACTAGGGCGGCACTTTGCTGTCGATTCAGGGGCTGGCCGGGCATGCCTGGCCGTTCCGGGTACCCTGAACGGGTGCCCAACGCTGTACCGCATTACCCCCGCAGGCCATCGAGGCCTGCGCAGTATTCAACACGCCGCAGGAGAGACTCGCAATGGCTCAGCAGGTGAGTGGTCGCCAACCTCGCTATAAACGCATTCTGCTCAAACTTAGCGGCGAAGCCCTGATGGGCGCGGAAGAGTTCGGCATCGACCCCAAGGTGCTCGATCGCATGGCCCTGGAAGTCGGCCAACTGGTCGGCATCGGCGTGCAGGTCGGCCTGGTCATCGGTGGCGGTAACCTGTTTCGCGGCGCGGCGCTCAGCGCGGCCGGCATGGATCGGGTCACGGGCGACCATATGGGCATGCTCGCCACGGTGATGAACGCCCTGGCCATGCGCGACGCCCTGGAGCGCTCGAATATTCCGGCGATCGTCATGTCGGCGATTTCCATGGTCGGCGTGACCGACCATTACGACCGGCGCAAGGGTGTCCGGCACCTGGCCTCGGGCGACGTGGTGATCTTCGCCGCCGGCACCGGCAATCCGTTTTTCACCACCGACTCGGCGGCCTGCCTGCGTGCCATCGAGATCGATGCGGACGTGGTGCTCAAGGCGACCAAGGTCGATGGGGTGTACACTGCCGACCCGTTCAAGGACCCCCATGCGGAAAAATTCGACCGGCTAACCTATGACGAGGTGCTGGACCGCAAGCTGGGTGTGATGGACCTGACGGCCATCTGCCTGTGCCGTGACCACAAGATGCCGTTGCGCGTATTTAATATGAACAAACCCGGTGCCCTGCTGAATATCGTGCTGGGTGGCGCCGAAGGAACCCTGATCGAGGAGGGCGAGCAATGATTAACGAGATCAAGAAGGACGCGCAGGAGCGCATGAAGAAAACCCTGGAGTCGCTGGCTCATGCGTTCAGTCGCATCCGCACCGGCCAGGCGCATCCGAGCATCCTGGGTGGCGTGATGGTGCCGTATTACGGCGCCGACACCCCGCTGAATCAGGTGGCCAGCGTGACCGTCAAGGATTCGCGCACCCTGCAGGTGGTGGCGTTCGAACGCAACATGTTGGCGGCAGTCGACAAGGCGATCCAGAGCTCCGGCCTGGGCTTCAATCCGACCAACCTGGGCGAGCTGCTGCTGATTTCCATGCCGGCCCTGACCGAGGAAACCCGCAAGGGCTTCACCAAGCAGGCCCGTGATGCGGCGGAAGACGGTCGCGTGGCGGTGCGCAATATCCGTCGCGACGCCCTCAGCCAGTTGAAGGATCTGGTCAAGGAAAAGGAAATCAGCGAAGACGAAGAGCGTCGCGCAACTGGCGAAATCGATGATCTGACCAAGAAGTACGTGGCTCAAATCGATGCGAACCTGGCGCAGAAAGAAAAAGACCTGATGGCCGTATAAGGGTCGCGTTTTCATGGAAAAGACCAAGCAGGTTGCGCCGTCCGCGGTGCCGCGCCATGTCGCGATCATCATGGATGGTAATAATCGCTGGGCGAAAAAGCGCTTTATGCCGGGTGTCGCCGGGCATAAAGCGGGGGTTGATGCAGTTCGTGCGGTGATCGAGGTGTGTGCCGAGGCCAAGGTCGAGGTATTGACCCTGTTTGCCTTCTCCAGCGAGAACTGGCAGCGCCCGGCCGATGAAGTCAGTGCCTTGATGGATCTTTTTTTCAAGGCGCTGCGTCGTGAGGCCAGGCGCCTGAACGACAACAACATCAGCCTGCGCATCATTGGTGACCGTTCGCGGTTCCACCCGGAACTCCAGGCCGCCATGCGTGAGGCTGAAGCCATGACGGCGGGGGCCAATCGCTTCGTCCTGCAGATCGCCGCCAACTACGGCGGTCAGTGGGACATCGCGCAAGCCGCGCAGCGTTTGGCGCGGGAAGTCCAGGCCGGCCATCTGCGCCCGGAGGACATCACCCCGGAACTCTTGCAAACCTGTCTGGCCACCGGCGACCTGCCGCTGCCGGACCTGTGCATTCGTACGGGTGGCGAACACCGCATCAGTAACTTCCTGCTGTGGCAACTGGCGTACGCCGAGTTGTACTTCTCCGACCTGTTCTGGCCGGACTTCAAACACGACGCCATGCGCACCGCGCTGGCCGATTTCGCTTCTCGCCAGCGTCGCTTCGGTAAAACGAGCGAGCAGGTCGAGGCTGGAGCCCGGGTTTAATGCTTAAACAACGAATCAT
>NZ_JBEVDL010000037.1:0-87118 GCF_040514055.1 Pseudomonas sp. | reverse complement strand
CTTCGGGCCGTATCGCGTGAATGTCGGGTCTTATAATTACGACAATGCCTGCAACCGCTTCTATTTTTACAATACCAGCAAGAGAAACTATCAGTGCGCCTGGAGTGCCATGTATAACCCAGGCCCGTTGAAGTAATAAGCAATACCTTCACCCGCATCCGCGGCCGCCCCCTCACCCCAACCCTCTCCCGGCGGGAGAGGGGGGGCTGGGCGAATGGGGATTTTCCCCGCACCCTGTGGCGCCATGGTGCGCATTGGGTGAGTGCGACTTTTCCCCTCTCCCTGGGGAGAGGGCCAGGGTGAGGGGGGTATTCAGAAACGCAAAAGCCGCGCGGGTGCGCGGCTTCTGGGGTGTCGCTGAACGCTTAGACGTTGAAGCGGAAATGCATCACATCGCCGTCCTTGACGATGTATTCCTTGCCTTCCAGGCGCCATTTGCCGGCTTCCTTGGCGCCGGCTTCGCCCTTGAACTGGATAAAGTCGTCGTAGGCGATGACTTCGGCGCGGATAAAGCCTTTTTCGAAGTCGGTGTGAATCACGGCCGCGCCTTGCGGGGCGGTGGCGCCGATGCGCACGGTCCAGGCCCGGACTTCCTTCACGCCCGCGGTGAAGTAGGTCTGCAGGTTGAGCAACTGGTAGCCGGCGCGGATCACCCGGTTCAGGCCCGGCTCTTCCATGCCCAGGTCGGCGAGGAACTCGGCTTTTTCATCGTCTTCCAGTTCGCCGATCTCGGCTTCCAGCTTGTTGCAGATCGGCACCACAATGGCGCCCTCGGCATCGGCGATGGTGCGTACCACGTCCAGCAGCGGGTTGTTCTCGAAGCCGTCCTCGGCGACGTTGGCGATGTACATCACCGGCTTGACGGTCAGCAGGTGGAAGCTCTTGATCAGCTGCTTGTCATCGTCACTGAGGGTCTTGAGCAGGGTGCGCGCCGGCTTGCCTTCGCTGAAATGCGGGATCAGCTTTTCCATCAGGGCCTTTTGCGCCACAGCCTCCTTGTCGCCACCCTTGGCGTTGCGGGTGACCTTCTGCAGCTGTTTCTCGAGACTGTCGAGGTCGGCGAAGATCAGCTCGAGGTCGATGATCTCGATGTCGCGCTTGGGGTCGACGCTGTTGGAGACGTGAATCACGTTCTCGTCCTGGAAGCAGCGCACCACGTGGGCGATGGCATCGGTCTCGCGGATATTGGCCAGGAACTTGTTGCCCAGGCCCTCACCCTTGGACGCGCCTGCCACCAGGCCGGCGATGTCGACGAACTCCATGGTGGTCGGCAGCACGCGCTCGGGCTTGACGATGGCGGCCAGGGCTTCCAGGCGCGCATCGGGCATCGGCACGATGCCGGTATTGGGCTCGATGGTGCAGAAGGGGAAGTTCTCCGCGCTGATACCGGCCTTGGTCAGGGCATTGAACAGGGTGGACTTGCCGACGTTGGGCAGGCCGACGATGCCGCAGTTGAATCCCATGGTGTATTCCTCGCGGAGCGTTAAGAGGTGGCTTTCTGGCTGTGCAGGCTGTGCATCGCTTTGCTCCAGTTACCGGCGAGCATGTCCGGCAGCACGCCGAGGGCATTATCGATACTGCTGTCCAGCAGGTCCTGCTCGCTGCGCGGGGCGCGACCGAGCACGAAGTTGGAGACCTGGCTGCTGTGGCCCGGATGGCCGATGCCCAGCCGCAGGCGGTGAAAACTGTTCTGGTTGCCGAGCTGGGCGATGATGTCGCGCAGCCCGTTATGCCCGCCGTGCCCGCCACCCTGTTTGAGTTTGGCGACGCCGGGGAGCATGTCGAGTTCGTCGTGAGCCACCAGCAGCGCCTCCGGGGTGATTCGGAAGAAATTCGCCAAGGCCGCCACGGCCTGGCCGCTGCGGTTCATAAAGGTGGTGGGGATCAGCAGACGAACATCGCGTCCCTGGTGGCTGAATTTACCAACCAGGCCGAAATATTTGCGATCAGGCAGCAATTGAACACCTTGGCTCGCGGCCAGGCGCTCAACAAAAAGGGCCCCTGCGTTATGCCGGGTCTGTTCGTATTCAGGGCCGGGGTTACCCAGGCCGACGATCAGTTGTATGGCAGTCACGACAGGAGCCCTTGTTCAGGCAGACGAGTAAAGCTTACTCGGCAGCGCCTTCTTCTTTAGCGACACGCGAAGCGTGGACGTTGGCCACAGCCAGGTCGTTGCCGTGCGCCAGTGCGACGAACTCAACGCCTTTAGGGGCCTTGAGGTCGGACAGGTGAACGATCTGACCGATTTCAACGGCAGCCATGTCGACTTCGATGAATTCCGGCAGGTCTTTCGGCAGGCAGGACACTTCAACTTCCACGATGGTGTGGGAAACCTCGGCGCCTTGTTGCTTGACGGCAACGCTGGTGTCCTGGTTGATGAAGTGCAACGGCACGTGCGCGGTCAGTTTCTGGCCGGCAATGACGCGAATGAAGTCGGCGTGCAGCACGTGGCCTTTGGCCGGGTGACGTTGCAGGGCCTTGATCAGCACGTCTTCGGCTTTGCCGTCGACGGTCAGGCTGATCACGTGGCTGAAGGCCGCTTCGTTTTCCAGCAGCTTGGCCACTTCTTTGGCCAGCATGCTGATCGATTGCGGAGCCTTGTCACCGCCGTAGATCACGGCCGGTACCAGGCTGGCGAGACGACGCAGGCGGCGGCTCGCACCTTTCCCCAGGTCGGAACGCACTTCAGCGTTAAGGGTAAATTCGTTCATGGTGACTCTCCAAAATAACAACAACGCCCGCAACGCTTGCGACCGGCGTTCGGGCGGTTCGGCAAAAAAGCCCCGCACGGGGCGGGGCACTTTTCGTTCTACGCGCTGTGGACCAAGGGTTTGACGCCTTAGCGGAACATCGCGCTGATCGATTCTTCATTGCTGATGCGGCGAACCGCTTCAGCCACCACCGGTGCGATATCCAACTGACGGATACGGCTGCAGGCTTGTCCGGCCGCCGACAGCGGGATGGTGTTGGTCACCACCAGCTCGTCGAGCACGGAGTTTTCAATGTTCTCGATGGCCCGACCCGACAGCACCGGGTGGGTGCAGTAGGCGAAGACCTTGGCCGCGCCATGGTCCTTCAGGGCCTTGGCCGCGTGGCACAGGGTACCGGCGGTGTCGACCATGTCGTCGACCAGGATGCAGGTACGGCCTTCGATATCGCCGATGATGTGCATCACTTCCGAGTGGTTGGCTTTCTCACGACGTTTGTCGATGATCGCCAGGTCAACACCCAGGGATTTGGCCACGGCACGGGCACGCACCACGCCACCGATGTCCGGGGACACGATCATCAGGTTTTCGAAACGCTGATCCTCGATGTCATCCACCAGCACCGGAGAGCCGTAGATGTTGTCCACCGGGATATCGAAGAAACCCTGGATCTGGTCGGCGTGCAAATCCACCGTCAGCACGCGGTCGATACCAACCACGGTGAGCATGTCGGCCACGACTTTGGCGCTGATTGCCACGCGGGCGGAACGCGGACGGCGGTCCTGGCGGGCATAGCCGAAGTAGGGGATGACGGCGGTGATTCGCGACGCAGAGGAGCGGCGGAAGGCATCGGCCATTACCACCAGTTCCATCAGGTTGTCGTTGGTTGGCGCGCAGGTCGGCTGGATCAGGAAGACGTCTTTACCGCGAACGTTTTCGTTGATCTCGATGCTGATTTCGCCGTCGGAAAATTTTCCGACAGAAGCATCACCGAGGGGAATATGCAGCTGACGTACGATACGCCGCGCCAGATCGGGGTTGGCATTCCCGGTAAAGACCATCATCTTGGACACGCGTATTACCTGTCGCTGAGGCTGGGCCTAATAAATCAAAAGCTGTTCGAGAAGGCCGCTGGTGCGGAATTCTCGAACAGCTTCCTAAGAATATGGCAGGGGCGGCTGGATTCGAACCAACGCATGGCAGGATCAAAACCTGCTGCCTTACCGCTTGGCGACGCCCCTGTATCCGGTGTGACTCAATGCAACTCTTCAAGGTTGACAGACCACTCCCGTGAAGGAGATGGCAGGGGCGGCTGGATTCGAACCAACGCATGGCAGGATCAAAACCTGCTGCCTTACCGCTTGGCGACGCCCCTATCCGTTTAACTCTCGAACTGCATTCACTTCCCTGCCAGTTCTTCAAGCCTGCGATGCAACATCGAAACGTTGCGCCCCTGGGCTATGAAACACGGCAAAGTGTCTGGAAGTTGGCGGGCGACTTTATCAGCATCGTCCTGGTTTGGGAAGCTCCCAAACACACAAGCTCCAGTGCCGGTCAATCTTGCGAAAACAAATTTGTTTAGCAAGATCAAAGCGTTATGAATTTCTGGATAACGCTTCTGAACCACCGGCTGACAGTCATTACGACCGCACCCCTCAAGAAGGCTGCGAAGTTTATTGGCCGGAGTATCCCGTGTCAACTCAGGGTCGGAGAAAACTTCCGCTGTACTGACAGACACTTGCGGTATTGCCACGAGAAACCAGGGCTCCGGCAGGTCGACGGGGGTCAGGCGCTCGCCTATGCCTTCGGCGAACGCGGCGTGTCCGCGCACGAACACCGGCACGTCGGCGCCCAGGGTCAGGCCCAGGGCCGCCAACCGGTCATGGTCCCACTGCAGGTCCCAGAGGTGATTGAGTCCCAGCAGGGTGGTGGCGGCGTCCGAACTGCCGCCGCCGATGCCGCCGCCCATGGGCAGCCGCTTGTCCAGCCAGATGTCCGCCCCCAGTCGGCAGCCGCTGTGCTGCTGCAGCAGGCGTGCGGCGCGCACGATCAGGTTGCTGTCGTGGGGCACCCCGGGCATGTCGAGGTGTAGCCGTATCTGCCCGTCATCGCGCGGGGCGAAATCCAGCTGGTCGCCATGGTCGACGAACTGGAAAAGCGTTTGCAGCTCGTGATAGCCATCGGCACGGCGGCCGAGGATATGCAGCATCAGGTTCAGTTTGGCCGGCGCGGGCAGGCTCAGGCGCGTGCCGTGGGCCGTCGGCGCGCCGCTCATTGGCCGAGCTGGCGCGGTTGCCAGTCCTTGATCACCAGGGTGATTTCCAGGTCGTGGCCGCGCAGTTTGAGGCGCTCGGGCAGCCAGTAGCCGTTGGCTTCGCCATAGCGCAGGTACTCGACCTGCCAGCCGTCCTGTTCCAGGTTGGCCAGGCGGCTGTCGCCATCCAGGGTCAGCCGACTCTTGCTGTCAGGCGCGGGCAGGCCGCGGACCCACCACAGCAGGTGCGACACCGGCAGCTTCCAGCCCAGCTGTTGCTCCAGCAGCGCCTCCGGCGAAGCGGCCTGATAACGCCCGCGGTTGGCGACCTCCAGGGTCGCCTCGTCGGGACGCCCCGTCAGGCGCGCGGCGCCTCCGCCCAGTGGGCCGGACAGGCGAATGTCGTAATAGGCCTGGCGTTGCAGCCAGAACAGCGTGGCGCTGCCACTCTGGCTGCTGGTGCCCTTGGGCGCGCGTATGCCGACCTTGCCGTCGATCTGCCAGGCGTCCAGGGCTGCCAGGTGCGCCTTGTGCGCCTGCCAGGCCAGGGGGTCGCCCTGGCCCTGCAGGACTTCACGGGGAAACCAGCCGGCGCAACCGCCGAGCAACAGCGTCAGGCTAAGCGCGGTCGTGAGACGAGCGGCCTTCACAGCTGCTCGGAGCCGGTCAGGCGTTGCAGGGTGCTGCGCAGCACCGGGCTGTCCGGTTCCGCTTCCAGGGCCTTGCTCCAGACTTTGCGTGCCTCGCGTTGCTGGCCCGCGGCCCACAGCACTTCACCCAGGTGGGCGGCCACTTCGTGGTCGGGAAAGCGTTCGAGCGCCTGGCGCAGCAGCCGCTCGGCTTCTTCCAGGTTGCCCAGGCGGAAGTTGGCCCAACCCAGGCTGTCGAGAATCGCCGGATCTTCCGGGCTGAGCTGGTGCGCCTGTTCGATCAGCGCCTTGGCTTCGGCGAAGCGAGTGGTACGGTCGACCAGGGTGTAGCCCAGGGCGTTGAGTGCCATGGCGTTTTCCGGTTCGCGCTGGATAATAAAGCGCAGGTCTTTTTCCAGTTGCTGCAAATCGTCGCGTTTTTCCGCCAGCATGGCGCGGGTGTAGAGCAGGTTGAGATCGTTGGGGAACTGGGCCAGGGCTTGCTCGACCAGCGTCCAGGCGCGTTGGACCTGCTGACGGCTGGACAGTGCCTCGGCTTCGATCAGGTACAGCTGGATGGCGTAGTCCGGTTGGCTTTCCCGCGCCTTGGCCAGCTTGCTGGCGGCTTCGTCGATGCGCTGGGCATCGAACAGCAGCTCGCTGATGCGCAGCTGCGCCGGCAGGTAGTCGTTCCCTGGGCCGACCAGGGCATACTCGCGCAGGGCGTTGTCGATGTCCTTCAGTTCTTCGTGGGCGCGACCCAGGTTGTAGTGCGCGGCGTCGGTGTGGCTGCCGCGCTCCACCAGTTCTTCGAGATAGACCACGGCTTCGGCCCAGGCCTCGGCTTCCAGGCAGACCAGCGCCAGGGAAAAGCGCAGGTCGTCATCCTCGGGGAACTGCTGGACCAGGCTGGCGAACTCGGCCTTGGCGTCGTCCAAACGTTCCAGCTCGACCAGTTGGCGGGCATACGACAGGCGCAGCCGTTTGTCGTCAGGGTGTTGCTTGATGCCTTTTTCCAGCAGCGGTACGGCTTCATCGCCACGCTTGAGACCTTGCAGCAGGCGGGCGCGCAGCAGCAACGGGGCAACCTCGTTCCTGCTTGCCGCGTGGTCTTCCAGCAATTCCAGGGCGGCTTCGGGCTTGCCATCCTGTTGCAATAACAGTGCCTTGCCGAACAGCAGCTGGCCGTTCTCCGGGTTCTTCTGCAGCAGGCGCTCGAAGCTCTGCAGCAGGCCGGCGCGGGTGTCCGGGTCGGTTTCGGCGGCGGACAGGGCGAGGAAATCGAAGTGCGTGTCGCCTTGCCCCAGCAGCACCTTCTCCATGTAAACCATGGATTCGTCGTAGCGACCGGCACGGGCCAGCTGCACGGCGGCGGCGCGCTGGGCATCCAGGTTGTTCGGGGCGTTCTGGGCCCAGATCAGTGCCATGTCCAAGGCCGGTTGTTCGGCGCCCAGGTACTCGGCGATGCGAAAGCCGCGCTCGGCCACCGCCGGGTCCTGGGTGGCCTGGGCCTGCTGCTGATAGTTGCCCAGGGCGATGTCGAAGCGGTTGCGTTGCCCGGCCAGTTCGGCCGTGAGCAAGGCCAGCAGGGTATCCCGGCTAAAGCTGCCGTAGACCTGCGGCGGCGGCTCGACCGGCACGCTCGCGCTGTCCTGCACCGGTGGCGAACCGTCCGGCGTGACGGGTGACAATGCCTGGCAACCGCCGAGGAACAATAAGGCGGCGAATAACGGAAAGGATCTGGTCATAAGAGTAGGGAAACGGCGACTTACCTGGGGTCGGATCATCATGACACAAGCCTTTGGCTAAACCCATGGTCGAGTGATTGGCCAGTGAACCACTAGACGGTGATGCTGGGACCCTCGAATACCCGGGCAGGTTGCATGCCCGGACGCTGACCATCGGCCAGGTCGTCACGCAGGTGCTGGATCAGGCTACGCACGGTCTGGGTAATGCCCCGGTGCGCCGGGGTCAGGGCGTAGAGGGTGGCCGGCAGTGGTGCTTCCGCCGTGCACGCTCGCCTCAGGGTGCCCGCAGCCAGCTCATTGAGGCAGGCGCAGAGCGGCAAGCAGGCGAGCCCCAGTCCGGCTTTGGCCGCCTCGCGCAACATCTGCAGGTTCTCCGTGGTGAAGGCGGCGCCGTGGGGAAGGTAGAGGCGGTCGTGCAAGCGCCAGGGTTGCAGGGCTTGCGGCGGGCCACCGGCGAGCAGGGCGCTGGCGGGCACCTCGGCGAGTCGGCGGGGATCGTCGAGCCGTTCCAGCAGGCGCGGACTGCCGACGATCACGTTGGCCAGTTCGGCCACGGGACGGGCGACGAGTTCGCCGCTGTCGGTGGGGATCTCGTTCAGGCTCAAGGCCAGGTCCAGGCGCTGGGAGGCGAGCTCGGCCACGCTGTCCTGGGTGGTCAGGGCGAAGCTGACCTTGGGGTGCGTGGCCTGGAAACCGGCGAATTGCCCGAGCAGCCAATCGGACAATATGGCCGGCGCAGCCACACGCAGCAGGCCGCCCGGGGCGCCGCGCGCCTCCTGGGCACTGGCTTGCACCCTATCGACCACCGCGAGTACATCCAACGCATGACGGTAAACCTGTTCGCCCAGGGTGGTCATGGCGAAGTTGCGACTGGTGCGGCTGAGTAATTGCACGCCCAGGTGCTTTTCCAGCTGGATGATGCGTCTGCTCAAGCTGGATTTAGCGATGCCGGTGCGCTCGGCGGCGGCGGAAATGCTGCCGGCTTCGACGACATGCAAGTACCAATACAGCTGATCCAGGAGGTTGGCTTGGGTCAACGCATGGGTCAGCTGTTTGGGTGCCGCCGCGGTCTTTGCTCTGGACCGTTCCATAGTGATCCCCTGTTTCGAGTGCGCTATCTTAGGGCCGCCTTGAAAAGCCGCTTCCTGAAGGGGAGGACGCTGGTGAGTGGGGCCCCGCCTACAACAATTCGGGCGCCCGGCATCACAGGCGTTGTCATGGAGTGCAGTGATGCGTGATGAGGATATCTGCTTCGGCCAGGCGCCGCATGTTCTGGTTATCGACGACAGTCCGCAGGACATCGGTTCCCTGCTGGCGCTGTTGCGTTTGCAGCCGTGGCGCCTGTCGCTGGCCAGCGATGCGCGTCAGGGTTACCAGCGGGCGCTGGCGTTGCGCCCGGACCTGATCCTGCTGGATGTGCGCATGCCCGGTATGGATGGCTTCACCCTGGGCCGCCTGCTGCGCGAAGCGCCCGGGCTGCGCCAGGTGCCGATCATATTCCTGACCTCCGCCGGTGCCGTCGAGGAGCGCCTTGAGGGGCTGGCATTGGGCGGTGTGGACTACGTGCTGAAGTCCTGCGACCCCCAGGAAGTGCTGGCGCGGATTCGCATCCACCTGCAACTGGCCCGGCGCGAGCCGTCGGCCGAGGCCACGCGGGCGCCCGGCGAGCCACTGGCGGCCGAGCAGATCGTGCTGCGTGCGGCCATGCGCCTGATCGAGCAGAACCTCGACAGCATGCCCACGCTGGCGCAGATCGCGGCCAAGGTCGGCACCTACGACAAACGCCTGTCGAGCCTCTTTCGCCAGCAGCTGGGCATGACGGTGTTCGCCTATATCCGCGAGGCGCGCCTGCGCCGCGGCCAGGAACTGCTGGCCGACAGCGCACTGGAGGTACAGGACATCGCCGAACGGGTCGGCTTTCGCAGCGCCGGTAATTTCACCACCGCCTTTCGCGAGCGCCTGGGCCTGACCCCCAGCCAGTTTCGTCAGCAAGCCCAGGGCGGCGAGCAGACGGGCCTGACATGAGGGCAGTGCTGCGCTGGGGGCTGCTGTTGGTCGCTGTGTGGGGCCTGAGCCTAGGCCTGGCAGCTGCGCCGCGGGCCTGCTCGGTCGAGCAGCTGGAGCTGACGCCCTGGTTGCACGTGTTTGAAGACCCGACTGCGCGGTTGACCGCGCAACAGCTGATGGCGCTGCCGGAGCAGCGTTTCCAGACCAGCGAAGCGGCGCGGCGGCCTGAGGGCTATAGCCGTTCGGCCTACTGGTTTCGCCTGACACTGGACAATCCGCTGGCCAGCGACTGCAGCCGCTGGCTGAGCGTCGGCGATCCGCGGCTGGAGGATATCCAGGTGCATGTGTGGCAGGCCGGGACCTGGCGAGTGATGCGCGCCGGCAGCCGCTATCCGTTGCAGGCGTGGGCGGTGCCGCTGCGCCAGCCGCTGTTTGCCCTGAACTGGGCACCTGGCGAGCGCATCGAGCTGGCGGTGCGGGTGGCCAGTACCTCGTTGCTGCCGATCCAGCTGCAGCTCTGGTCCACGCCGGCCGCGCTGGCGAATCGCCAGAGCGGCCATATGCTCGACGGCATCGTCCTCGGGCTGGTGATCCTGGTGGTGCCGTTCAGCCTGGTATTGGGCGGCATCCTGCGCTCGCGTCTGCTGAGCACCAATGCCCTGTCGGTGTTCGGCTACCTGGTGGTTATCTGCCTGGTCAACGGTTACCTGTTCTACTGGCCGCCAGCGTTGCCCTGGACCCGTGAGTTCATCCTGGTGGCGGGTTGCGTCTCCTTCTTTTTCTTTCTCGCCTTTTTGCGCGTGCTGTTGCGGGTGGGTCATTTACCCTCCGGTTGGGGGCGTGCCTACACCGTGCTGTTGCTGCTCTATACGGTGCTGGCCCTCGGCGAGCTGGTGGGCGACTACGAGCTGGCGCGGGCACTGCGCGCCGACCTGCGGATAAGTGTCTATCCCCTGGTCGTCGCTACGTTGCTGACGGGCTGGCGCCGCCAGCTGCGCTATGACTGGCTGGTCTGGCTGATCGCGGGGTTGTTGCTGCTGCAGTTCGTGGTGCGTTATGTACTGCAGTGGTGGCAGTTGCCGTGGCAGGCACCGGCGCAGGTCCTGAGCATTTCTTCGGTGCTGCCGGGTGTGCTGCTGCTGGTCTGTACCCTGGTGATGGAGGTGAGTCGCACCCGGGTGCGGGAAAAACGCGCCTTGGGTGAGCTGGAGCGCCAGCAGCAGGCGGAGCACGCCAAACTGGAGCGCCTGGTGGCGCTGCGTACCGGGCAACTCAACGATTCGCTGCGTGCACGGACCTCGCTGATGGCGCGCATCAGCCACGACCTGCGCTCGCCCCTGGTGAGTATCATCGACTACGCGCGGCTGATGCGCATGGAGGCTGGAGGCGACTACCCGCAGAAAATCGAGCGCCACGCACGCCAGCAGTTGGAGCTGATCGACGAGTTGCTGGAATTTTCCCGCAGCGAATCGGAGCAGATGGAGCTGATCCTGGCGCCTGGCTACCTGTACGGTTTCCTGCGCGAAATAGAAGAGGAAGGCGCCGTCCTGGCCGTGCGCCAGGGCAACCGCTTCGAGGTCCGACTGGGCGAGGACCTGCCGAGCCTGGTGCGTGCCGACTTCCGGCGCCTGCGCCAGGTGCTGGTCAACCTGCTGGTCAACGCCGCCAAGTTCACCCGTGATGGGCATATCACCCTGGAGGTCGAGGGCGGCGCCGGCGACTCCGCGCAGTGGGTGCGCCTGCGCTTTACGCTCAGCGACACCGGCATCGGTATCGCCGCGAGCGAGCGCGAACATGTGCTGCAGCCCTTTAGCCGGGGGCGCAATGCCGGGTCGCATCCGGGCAGCGGGCTCGGGCTGTCCATCGTCACGCAGATGCTGCAGCGCATGGACAGCCGGCTCGAGCTGGAGGTGCCGGAGCAGGGTGGCAGCCGCTTCAGTTTCAGCCTGCAGCTCGAGCGCGCCACCGAACAGGACCTCGATAACGCCTTGGTCGAGAGCCATGGTTTGCCGGTCGACGGCGAGGGGCGGCGCATTTTGCTGGTCGACGACGTGGAGCAGAACCGCGAGTGGTTGGGCGACCTGTTGGCGGGTTACGGTTTCGAGGTGAACGGTGCCGAGCATGGCGAGCAGGCCCTGGAGGCGCTGCAGCAGGCGCCCTATGACCTGTTGATCAGCGACCAGATGATGCCGGTCATGGATGGCTGGCACTTGCTGCGCCACGTGCGCCAGCGCTGGGCGCGCTTGCCTGTCCTGCTCTATTCCGCCGCGCCGGCGCAGCGCCCCCCGCAGTTTCCCGAACACCTGGCCTTTGACGCGGCGCTGCTCAAGCCCGCCAGCAGCGGCGAGTTGCTGACCCAGGTCGAGGCCTTGACCCGCGAAGCCCAAACCCGACGCTTGACCTGCCCCCTCTGAAGAGCCTTGACCATGTTGAAGTTGTCGCCGCCCCGCGGCTCGTGGCTCCCTTGCCTGCTTGGCCTGGCGCTGCCGCTGTCGACCCGGGCCGCACCGCCAGCGCCGGTGGCCCTCGAGGAGGTGACAGTGACTGCCCGTCATCGCCCCGAAGCTGCCCGGGATGTGCCGATTGCCCTGACCGTGCTGGACGGCGAAGCGCTTGCCGCCGCCGGCCTGTACCGCCTGCAGGATATCCAGGAGCGCGTGCCGGGCCTGGTGGTGTCGGGTCATAACGAGCGTTTTGCCGGCTTCGGCCTGCGCGGCTTCGGCGCCACCGCCTACAACGATGGCCTGGACCCCAGTGTCGGCACCTTCATCGATGGCGTCTACCTGGGCCGCCAGGGCATGGCCTTCGCCGAGTTGCTGGACATCGAGCGCATCGAAGTGCTGCGCGGGCCCCAGGGCACCTTGTTTGGCAAGAACACCAGCGCCGGCGCGGTGAATATCGTCACCCGCCAGCCGAGCTTCCAGACCCAGGCCGAGGCCGAGGCCCGCTTCGGCGATTACGGCACCCGACAGTACCGGGCCAACCTGTCCGGCCCTGTGCTGGATGGCGTGCTGGCGGGGCGCCTGAGTGTTTTCGACAGTGAGCGCGACGGACTGGTGGAGAACCTGGAGGACGGCGGCAACCTCAATGCGCTGAACAGCCAGGGCGTGCGCGGTCAGCTGCTGTGGGCGCCGAACGAAGACTTCAGCCTGCGCCTGATCGGCGAGCGCGGCCAGCAGGAGCAGCACGGGAATGTCCTGCTGAACAGCCAGTACAGCCGCGAGACGCGTCAGCGCGCGGCATTCAACCGCTACCCGCTGTTGCCCAGCGACCCTTACCGGCGGGAAATCCGCCTGAACGACCCGGTCAGCTCGGAGACAGTGCAAGATGGGCTGTCGCTGGAAACCAACTGGGCGCTGAACCCGGACCACCGCTTGACCAGCATCACCGCCTATCGCGACTGGCGCAACCGCAATGACCGCGATGCTGACGGCATGGCGCTGTCGGTGTCCCAGGTCGACACCGACCTGGACCACCATCAGTTCAGCCAGGAATTGCGCCTGTCCGGTGCGGCGACCGCTCAGCTGGATTACCTGGTGGGTCTGTATTACCTGCGCCAGCAGCTCGACCGCGAAATCGGCGTGGGTTTTGGCGATCAGGCGGCGGCCTGGTTTCTCGGTGACCGCCCTGAGCTGGCGGCCGTCGGTATTACCGGCCCGGAGCAGATTCCGGGCAACCTGCTGGGCGGCGCGCAGCAGACTTTCGACGGTGAACAGGCCGGTGACAGTCGGGCGATTTTCGGTCAGCTGTCCTGGCGCCCCGTCGATCCGCTGGAGCTGACCGCGGGACTGCGCTACACCGCCGAACGCAAGTCCGCCTGGATCTCGCGCCAGGTGAGCAATCTCAGCCCGCTGGGACCTGACCTGATTTCCCAGGTCGGTGGGCCGCTGCTGCGCAATGTCGCCTTGGGCAGCGATTACTACCGGCGCGATTCGATCAGCGAAAACCACCTGTCCGGCCTGCTCGGCCTGAGTTATCGCCTCGCCCCGCAGGTGCTCGGCTACGCCAGCTGGTCACGCGGCCACAAGGCCGGCGGTATCAACCTCGAGGTGATCGGCCCGCAGGTTCAGTCGACCTATGACGCCGAGCGTGCGACGTCCCTGGAAGTGGGGCTGAAAAATCGCTTCTGGGGCGAGCGGGCCAGTGTCGACCTGGCGATCTACCAGACCGATGTGAACGACTACCAGGCCTTGACCTACAGCCAGCCAAAAGACGCCCTGACGCCGCCGCCCCGGGACAACCTGCTGAACGTGGGTAAGGTGCGCCTGCGTGGGGTCGAGTTGGATTCCCTGTGGCGCCTGCACGAACGGTTGGACCTGCGTTTGGGCCTGGCCTGGAGCGATGCGCGCTACCTGGACTTCGCCAATGCGCCGTGCGCCCCGGGCAGCAGCCAGGTCAGCTGCAACCTTGACGGGCAGCGCCTGTACAACGCACCCGAATGGAGCGGTACGGCAGGACTGGATTACCGCCATCCGCTGGACGCCGGGCTTGAGGCGTTCGGTGCACTGGACCACAGCTTTCGCGACGGCGCCTATGCCACGCTCGAGGGTGGTGACGGCAGCTGGCAGCCGGCCTTCAGCTTGACCCACCTGCGTGCCGGCCTGCGCCGGGTCGATGGTGGCTGGGAAGTGGAAGGCTGGGTGCGCAACCTGTTCGACACCCGGCGCATCACCGCAGTGTATGCCTTGCTCGGTGTGGGCGACTACGGGGTGCTGCCCGGGGAGCCGCGGACCCTGGGTGTGACGGTGCGCACGCGCTATTGAGTCGAGCGTGGCGTCGGTAGCGGTTGGCGCTGAGCGGATAGTAGCAACGGCGCCGCATCCTGGCTCCGTCATCCGCTATCGCCGCGCCAGGGTTGTCGCGCCGACCCATCGCGGAAATTGGATCTGCCTAGCAAAACGGGCGTTTTCGGCCCGTGGGTGCTGGGTCAGTGGGCCGCCTGTTCGCGCCGTTTTACCCTCGGCTGGCCGCTCGGGCAAAGCCGTCTGGCAACCGCTGTGCTGCTTTGTAACGCCTGTTTTAGAGCGCTTCGCGTCGAAATAAAAATGCCGCGTCGATGGCTGCCGGGTTTGCCCAAGGGGAATAATTATCGGTTTATGGGAACTTGCATGCCGATTTCGCGTCTCGCTTTTGCCCCGGCCTTTCATGATCATCCCCGCCGGCAGCGGTACCAGATCGCTGCCGTAGACCACACAAAACCAATGCCAATGCTCGACTCGCCCGGTTAGACCAGGTGCCGCGTCCGCTCCGTTCCGGAACGGACTGGCGACCCGCTCCTTGGCGCTAGAGCGTCGCGAAATGCAGCTCCCGGTCTTTGCTGGTGACGGTCCGTCCTGTGCGGCGGCGTCCCGTGCCCGGGTGTGCGCCGTATTCGAAGGGGAAGGGACAGTTGATGCGAGCAGGATTCAAGCAAGGACAGGCGAGGGCGAACGACGTCGTCCTATTCCGGCGCCCCCTGGGGCGGACACTGGCCCCGTGGCTGGTGGTGCCCCTGCTGTTGGGTGCGGTCTCGGTAAGCGCGGCCGACTTGGCGCTGGACTTCCAGGACTCGCCCAATATCGGCGCTGCCGGTGGCCTGTTCAGCTACACCCTGACGGTGGCCAACAACGGCCCGACCGCGGCTGATACCGCCAACGCTGTCAACCTGACCTTCAATATGCCGTTTTCGGGTGGCAATGAAGCGCTATTCGTGGGGGCCACCCCCTCCGGCGCGGGTACTTGCAACTACAACGCCGGCCCGAAAACCGTGACCTGCAGCGGCCTGGGCAACTTGGCGCTCAACCAGTCCACCAGCGCGGTGGTCACCGTGCGTCTGCCCCTGGCCGGCGTCTACAGCAGCAGCGCCAGTGCCAGCAGCGCCAGCCTGGACCCCAACAGCGGCAACAACGGCGCGCCCCAGACCACCACCGCCCAAGCTGCGTCGGACCTGGTGTTGAGCGCCACGCCATCCTCGTCCACCGTAGTGGCCGGCCAGGAGTTCGTCTACACCCTGGGCGTCAGTAACCAGGGGCCGGATCCGCTGCCCGGTGATGCCAGCAGCCGCATCAGTTTCGCGGTGCCGAGCAACGCCTCGATCACCGCGCGCCCGACGGGCAGCGGCTGGAGTTGCCTGCCGGCCACGGGTTATCCGCTGAGCACCGGTACCATCGACTGTACCCGTGCTGGCGGCCTGGCGGTCGCTGCCGATACGGCTGACCTGCTGGTACCGGCCGTGGTCCATAGCACCGGCACCATCACCGCTAATTTCTCGGTCAGCGCCAGCCAGAGCAATGGCGACCCGATGCCCGACGGCAACCCGGCTAACAACAGCCAGGCCCCCAGCGTAACCGCCTCCACCGGCTCCGACGTGGCGCTGATCAAGGGCGCCTCGGCGACCGTTCTCGAACAGGGCACCAACGTCACCTATACCCTCACCGCCAGCCACCGCGGCGGCAGTGCCCCGGGGGCCAGCGGCAGCCAGCTGATCACCGTCACCGACACCCTGCCGGCCGGCATGAACTATGTGCCCGGGTCCGCGTCCGGCACCGGCTGGAGCTGCGACGTCGCTGGCCAGGTGGTGACCTGTACCCGTCCGGGTCCCTGGATCGCGGGCAACTACACCAGCATGCCGCCCATCACCCTGGTGGCCACCGCCAGCGTGCTGGGCTCTTTGGAAAACGTCGCGCAGGTGACGATTCCCGAGCCGGATCCCGACCCGGTCAACAATACCGGCCGTGTGACCATCACCTCGAGTGACCAGGCCAACCTGCGCGGGGCGAAAATCACCTCGTTCGGCAACGACCCGGCCGTCACCCCGATCGGCAGTGCCTACCCGTACAACTATGGCCTGGCGGCGCAAAACACCGGTCCCCTGGTGGTGCGGGCCGGTCAGACCATTACCCTGGTCGACACCGTCCCGGTCAATGTCACGGTCACCGGCATCGCCCCAGGCCCCTGGACCTGTATCCCAAGCAGCCCGTACCCCTTGGTGGGCAACGGCACCACCAGCACCATCAGCTGCAGCCTGACCCTGACTGGCACGCTGGCGGTGAATGCGTACACCCCCCTGGTCGGGCTGACCGCGCACATGACCGCGGCCGGTACCTCGGTCAACCAGGTGTGCTCCAGCCTGTCCGGCACCGGTGGCCGTGACGACGACGCCAGCAACGACTGCGGCACCGCCAACGTCAAGGCCACGGTGGACGAGGTGGATGTCAGTATCGTCAAGACCATCACCAGCCCTGCCGCGCCGCACCTGGTGCGCGCCGGTGAAGACTTGACCTACCAGCTGCTGATCAGCAATGCCGGTCCGGCCATCGCCAGCAACGTCAGGGTGCGCGATTCCCTGACCAATCTGGTCGGCACGGGCAGCGTCCAGTCGGTTGCCATCGACGGCGGCGGCACCTGCAGCATCAACGGTGGTCCGTCCAGCGCCACCCTGGGCGTCAGCAACGGTTCCACGCGGGAGCTGGCGTGTAATATTCCGGCGCTCAATAGTGGTGCCAGCGTGACCCTGACCGTCGTGGTACGCCCTGGCATCGCCATCAGTGGCACCCGTACCAACGTGGCCAGCGCCTATTCCGAAGACATTGGCGACACCGATCGGACCAATAACCAATCGACCATCGTCAGCCCGGTGGACGCCCAGGTGAACCTGGTGGCTGGCAAGACTGCCAGCCATACCAGCATTCCCGCCGGTGCGCCGCTGACCTTCGTGGTGTCGGTGAACAACCAGGGCCCGTCCACGGCCCAGGCGGTGACGCTGACCGACAGCCTGCCCGCCAATGCGACCTTTATCGACCTCACCGCGGACAGCGGCGGCAGCTGTACCACGCCCGCCATTGGCGCGGCTGGCGGCAGCCTGCAATGCACCTGGGCGTCGCTGCCGTCCGGCGCGGCACGCACCGTGACCTACCGTGTGCGGCCGACCACCTCGGGTGACACCGTGACCAACAACGTGTCGGTCGCCACCAGCACCCTCGAGGCCGACCTCACAGACAATGCGGCGACCACCAGCACGCCGGTGACCAATGCGGTCCTCGACATCGTGGTCAACAAGAGCGACAACCCGAATATCGTCGACCTGGGTGACAGTTCGCTCTACAGCATTGCCATTATCAATGGCGGCCCATCGGCGGGTACCGGCCTGACCATGGTCGATACCTTTCCGGTGAATGCGCCGGGGGGCGAAGCGCCGACCGCGGTGTTCAGTTACCAGGGTGAGCTGCGGGTCTACAAGGGCGGCGTCGAGATCACTGCCGACGCCAGCCAGTACAGCTGTACGGAACCCGCGCTCGACGCCACCGCCGGCGTGTTGTCCTGTACGTTCAGCGGCGCGTTCGACAGTGGCTTGAGCCAGGCACGCCTGGTCACCTACCGCTTGCGGGCGGAGTCGATCAGCGGCGTACAGGGCTCCGCGGTGGGCACCAGCTATAACGCGGTGGCCGTTTCGGTCAACGAAACCGAAACTCAACTGGACAACAACCAGGCGGTTGAGGCCACCTCGGCCCGTCGCGAAAACATCGCCACTGATCTGGGTGGCACCAAGACCTCCACCCCGGCGGCGTTGCTGCCCGAGCAGAACGTGGTCTACACCCTGACTGTCAGCAACAACGGCGGCCCCAACGGTGAGCAGGTGGACAGCCTCGGCGCTCAGTTGATCGACCCGCTGCCAGCGGGCCTGACCTATGTCTCGTCGACGCCGTCCGGTGCCTGTGCCGCCAGCGGTACGACCCTGACCTGCCAGGTGGGCACGCTGGCCGCCGGTGCCAGTCGTGTATTCACCATCACGGCGCGGCTGGCCGGTGATTACTCGGGCCCCAATCCGCTGGTGAACCAGGCGCAGATCGATGCGCCGGGTGACTGGAACCCGGGCAACAACACGCCGCGCAACGAAGTGCCGGTGATCAAGAATTCGGTCGGTGCGCCGACCCTGTCGCAATGGGCGCTGATCCTGCTGTCGCTGCTGATGGGGGTAATGGCGCTGGGGATGATGGGGAGCTCGCGTCTGCGGTTGCGTTAAGTGGCGCTTAAGCGGTTCTTCCTGCTCTTCTGCCTGATCCAGGCCCTGCTGTTTGTGCTGGAACTC
This sequence comes from Pseudomonas sp., assembly GCF_040514055.1. Lineage (GTDB taxonomy): Bacteria > Pseudomonadota > Gammaproteobacteria > Pseudomonadales > Pseudomonadaceae > Aquipseudomonas. Next base: position 68,705 of record NZ_JBEVDL010000037.1, on the reverse strand, counting down.
ACCGCTCCGGCACAGCGCTGGGTGGTGCTGCCCTTCACCGAAGGGCTGGCACAGGCAAGTATCTGGCTGATCCAGTGGTTCGACAGCGACGTGGTGGCCAACGGTATTCACCTGTACCACCTGCCGTCGCGGTTCGCCATGTCGATCGAGGCCGGCTGCAACGGCATCGAAGCCTCGATCATCCTGCTGGCCGCCATCCTCGCCTTTCCGGCCGCCTGGCGGCACAAGTTCTGGGGCCTGTTGATCGGCCTGGGCTCGCTGCACGGGGTGAACCTGGTGCGGATCATCAGCCTGTTCTACCTGGGCCAGTGGAACCTGCGCTATTTCGAATGGGCCCATCTGTACGGCTGGCAAGCCTTGATCATGCTTGACGTGCTGGTGGTGTTCCTGCTCTGGTTGCGTTATTTGCGCGGCCTACAGGCGCCGGGACAAGGGATCGAACCATGAACACCACACAGTTGATTCGTCGGGTGCTGGCCTGGCTGCCGCTGACCTATGGGCTGTGGTTCCTGCTGGCACCGGCCATGGCCTGGCTGCTGGCCGGGTTGCTGCAGCCATTGCTGGTCTGGATCAGTGGCGAGTTGATCTTTGCCGTGCAGCACGAGGGGGCGCTGGTGCAGGCCGTGGTGCGCCTGGGCGGCGGCACCTATGGCGACCTGATGGTGCCCGCGGGGCGCTTCGCCGAGGTGCTGATCGAGGTGCGGCCACTGCTCTACGGTTACGGCGTGCCGCTGTTCGCGGCGCTGTTGCTGGCCAGCGGCGTGGGTCGATTGAGCTGGCGCGCCTGGCTCGGTAGCCTGGCCGGCTTACTGCTGATGCTGCTGTTCGGGGTTGGCGTTGGGCTGCTGAAGGCGCTGGTCTTCGACCTGCACCCCTCCATCGCCGCCCCCTGGCAGCTGCAATCCTGGTCACGGGAGCTGCTCGCCCTGGGCTATCAGCTGGGGTTGCTGATGCTACCGATTGTCACGCCGTTGTCGCTGTGGTTCGTCCTGTTCGCCGATCAACTGGTGCAACTCAGCCGTCAACCCCGGGCCGAACCGCCGCGGCCCTGACCGGGTGGAGGGCGCATGGCAGGGTCCGCTGGCACGCCATCGGCCGACCGCGGTCGGTATAGCAGTTGTCCTGGCCGGAGCGAAGTAGGACAATTGCCGGCTTCCGACCCTCACAGCGACTGTGCATGGCCTTTCTCGCCCTCGGCATCAACCACAAGACCGCTTCGGTGGACGTTCGCGAGCGCGTGGCGTTTACCCCCGAGCAAGTGGTCGAGGCGTTGCAGCAGCTGTGTCAGCGCACTCCCAGCCGCGAGGCGGCGATCCTCTCGACCTGCAACCGCAGCGAACTCTATATCGAGCAGGACAGCCTGACCGCCGAGGCGGTGCTGACCTGGTTGGCCGACTATCACCGGCTGAACCTCGAGGAGCTGCGTGCCTGTGCCTATGTGCACCAGGACGAGTCGGCGGTGCGGCATATGATGCGGGTGGCGTCGGGGCTCGACTCCATGGTGCTCGGTGAACCGCAGATCCTCGGCCAGATGAAATCCGCCTATGCCGTGGCGCGTGAGGCCGGTACCGTCGGTCCCTTGCTCGGCCGCTTGTTCCAGGCGACCTTCAGCACCGCCAAGCTGGTGCGCACCGACACCGCGATTGGTGAGAACCCGGTGTCGGTAGCCTTTGCCGCGGTCAGCCTGGCCAAGCAGATCTTCAGCGATCTGCACCGCAGTCAGGCGCTGCTGATCGGTGCCGGCGAGACCATCACCCTGGTCGCCCGGCACCTCTACGAGCAGGGCGTCAAGCGCATCGTGGTGGCCAACCGGACCCTGGAGCGGGCCAGCCTGCTGGCCGAACAGTTCGGTGCCCATGCGGTGCTGCTCTCGGAAATCCCCCAAGAGCTGGTCAACAGCGACATCGTGATCAGTTCCACCGCCAGCCAGTTGCCGATCCTCGGCAAGGGCGCGGTGGAAAGCGCGCTGAAGCTGCGCAAGCACAAGCCGATCTTTATGGTCGACATCGCCGTGCCGCGGGATATCGAGCCCGAAGTCGGTGAACTGGACGACGTCTACCTGTACAGCGTCGACGACCTGCACGAGGTCATCGCCGAAAACCTCAAGAGTCGCCAGGGCGCCGCCCAGGCGGCGGAAGAGCTGGTCAGCGTCGGTGCCGACGATTTTATGCTGCGCCTGCGCGAGCTGGCCGCGGTGGATGTACTCAAGGCCTACCGCCAGCAGGCCGAACGCCTGCGTGACGAGGAGCTGGTCAAGGCCCAGCGGCTGCTGGCCAACGGCGGCGCGGCCGATGAAGTGCTGGCGCTGCTGGCCCGTGGCCTGACCAACAAGCTGCTGCATGCGCCCAGCGTGCAGCTGAAAAAACTTTCCGCCGACGGCCGCATCGACGCGCTGGCCGTGGCCCAGGAACTCTTCGCCCTCGACGAGGGTTCGACGGATAAATCGACGCAATGAAAGCTTCGCTGCTGAACCGACTGGACATCATGCACGACCGTTTCGAGGAGCTGACCGCGCTGCTCGGCGACGGTGAAGTGATCGCCGACCAGACCCGCTTTCGCGGCTACTCCAAGGAGTACGCCGAGCTCGAACCGGTGGTGAACTGTTACCTGAGCTTTCGCAAGGTTCAGGCCGACCTGGAGGGCGCCCAGGCGCTGCTCAAGGACAGCGACCCGGACATGCGCGCCATGGCCGCCGACGAGGTGGCCGAGGCCAAGGACCGCCTGCTCGTGTTGGACGCCGAGCTGCAGCGCATGCTGTTGCCCAAGGACCCCAACGACGGGCGCAACGTCTTCCTGGAAGTACGCGCCGGCACCGGCGGCGACGAGGCGGCGATCTTTTCCGGCGACCTCTTTCGCATGTATTCGCGCTACGCCGAGCGGCGCGGCTGGCGGGTCGAGATCCTCTCCGAGAACCCCGGCGAGCATGGCGGCTACAAGGAAGTGATCGCCCGGGTGGAAGGCGACAACGTCTACGCCAAACTGAAGTTCGAGTCCGGCGCGCACCGGGTGCAGCGGGTGCCGGAAACCGAGTCCCAGGGCCGTATCCATACCTCGGCCTGCACGGTCGCGGTATTGCCCGAACCGGATGAGCAGCAGGCCATCGAGATCAACCCGGCCGATTTGCGGGTCGATACCTACCGCTCTTCCGGAGCGGGCGGCCAGCACGTGAACAAGACCGATTCGGCGATCCGTATCACCCACATTCCCTCGGGCATCGTGGTCGAATGCCAGGAAGAGCGGTCGCAGCACAAGAACCGGGCGCGGGCCATGGCCTGGTTGTCGGCCAAGCTCAATGACCAGCAGGACGCCGCGGCGCAGAAGGAGATCTCCGACACCCGGCGCTTGCTGGTCGGTTCCGGGGATCGTTCCGAACGCATCCGCACCTACAACTTTTCCCAGGGCCGGGTCACCGATCACCGCATCAACCTGACCCTCTATTGCCTGGACGAAGTCCTGGCCGGTGGGGTGGAGGCGGTGATCGAGCCCTTGCTGGTGGAGTACCAGGCCGACCAGTTGGCGGCCCTGAGCGATTGAGTCCCCGCAGTGGATCGGCAACGCCTGATCCACTCCACGATCAAGAGAGCTGCATGGCTACCATCGAACACCTGCTCCGCCACGCCGACCTGGCCGACTCGCCCAGCGCCCGGCTGGATGCCGAACTGCTGCTGGCGGCGGCCCTGGGCAAGCCGCGCAGCCACCTGCACACCTGGCCGGAGCGTGAGGTCGAGGCCGAGCCGGCGGCGCGCTTCGCCCGCGACCTGCTGCGTCGGCGTAACGGCGAACCGGTGGCTTATATCCTCGGCCTGCAGGGTTTCTGGACCCTCGACCTGGAAGTGGCGCCGCACACCCTGATTCCCCGCGCGGACACCGAGTTGCTGGTCGAAATCGCCCTGGAGCGCCTTGCCGATGGCCCGGCCGAAGTGCTCGACCTGGGCACTGGCAGCGGCGCAATCGCCTTGGCCCTGGCCAGTGAACGCCCGGCCTGGCACGTGTGGGGCGTTGACCGCGTGGAGCAAGCGGTGGCCCTGGCCGAGCGCAACCGGGCGCGGTTGGGGCTGGCCAATGTACAGTTTCGCGCCAGCCACTGGTTCGAGGCCGTGGCCGGGGAAGCCTTTGCGTTGATCGTCAGCAACCCGCCCTATATCGCCGCTGGTGACCACCACCTGAGCGAGGGCGATCTGCGCTTTGAACCCGCCAGTGCCTTGGTCGCGGGCCCCGACGGTCTGGACGATATCCGCCTGATCGTCGAGCAGGCGCCGGCGCACCTGCTGCCTGATGGTTGGCTGCTGTTGGAACACGGCTTCGACCAGGCCGGCGCGGTGCGCCAGTTGCTGCGCCAGCGCGGCTTCGTTCAGGTGCACAGCCGGTGTGACCTGGGCGGCCATGAACGGGTCACCTTGGGAGAATGGGTATGAACCCTGACGCCGAGTCGTTGAGCGATGAGGAACTGCTGCGCTACAGCCGGCAGATCCTGCTGCCCCAGATGGATATCCAGGGGCAATTGCGGCTCAAGTGCAGCCGGGTGCTGATCGTCGGCCTCGGCGGTCTCGGCTCGCCGGTGGCGCTGTACCTGGCCGCGGCGGGGGTCGGCGAGCTGCACCTGGCCGACTTCGACCAGGTCGACCTGAGCAACCTGCAACGCCAGGTCCTGCACGACAGCGCCAGTATCGGCCGCAGCAAGGTGGATTCGGCGGTGGCGCGCCTCACCGCGATCAACCCGGGCATCCAGCTGGTCACCCACGCCCGAGGGTTGGATGCGGACTCGCTGGCCGCCGCGGTCGAGGCGGTGGACCTGGTGCTCGATTGCTCGGACAACTTCGGCACGCGCCAGGCGGTCAACGCCGCCTGCGTCGCGGCCACGCGGCCGCTGGTCAGTGGCGCGGCGATCCGCCTGGAAGGGCAACTGTCGGTGTTCGACCCACGGCGTGCCGACAGTCCCTGCTACCACTGCCTGTACGGCGCCGGCAGCGAGGCCGAGCTGACCTGCAGCGAAGCCGGTGTGGCCGGTCCTTTAGTGGGCGTGGTGGGCAGCCTGCAAGCGCTGGAAGCCTTGAAGCTGCTGGCGGAATTTGGCGAGCCGATGGTCGGGCGGCTGTTGTTGATCGATGCCCTGGGCAGCCGTTTTCGCGAGTTGCGGGTCAAGCGTGATCCGGCCTGCCCGGTCTGTGGGGAGCAGCCCCATGAGTGAGGCCGCGGTCGGCGTGTTCGACTCCGGTGTCGGGGGCCTGTCGGTGTTGGGGGAAATCCGTACCCGCCTGCCCGCCGAAACCTTGCTGTATATCGCCGACAGCGGGCATGTGCCCTACGGCGAAAAAAGCCCGGACTACATTGTCCAACGCTGTTATGTCATGGCCGACTTTCTGCTGGCGCAAGGCTGCAAGGCGCTGGTGCTGGCCTGCAACACCGCCACCGTTGCTGCGGTCGCGCAGTTGCGCGCGCGCTACCCGACGCTGCCCATCGTCGGCATGGAGCCGGCGGTCAAACCGGCCGCCGCCGCCACGCGCAATGGCCGGGTCGGGGTGCTGGCCACCACCGGAACCTTGAAGAGCGGCAAGTTCGCCGCCTTGCTCGATCGTTTCGCCAACGATGTACAGGTTTTTACCCAACCCTGCCCGGGCCTGGTCGAGCGCATCGAGGCGGGGCAGCTGCACGACGCCACCACCCGCGCGCTGTTGCAGGGGTACCTGCGGCCGCTGTTGGAGCAGGGCTGCGACACGCTGATCCTTGGCTGCACCCATTACCCCTTTCTCAAACCGCTGCTGGCCGAGCTGCTGCCCGCGGACATTCGCCTGATCGACACCGGAGCTGCCGTGGCCCGTCAACTGGAGCGCCTGCTGGCTGCCGACGGCCTGCTGGCTGCCGGACCGGCCGGGCCAACCCACTGCTGGAGCAGCGGTTCACGTTTTGTGTTCGAGCAGGTGCTGCCCCAGTTGTACGGTGATAGCACCTTAGTGCACGATTTTGAAAAGTAACGGTCGGTTAGCCTGAGCGGTAACGGATAGTGATCCGGGCTCACTGGTTCGGGTAAGAACTCATCAAAGAAGAAAATTAAGGATATGCGGATGACCAGACTCTTTTCGTGCGCCGCGCTGGCGGCCTTGTTGTTGGGGGCCGTGGGGGGCGCGCAGGCCATGGACCTGACCGTCGGTGCGGGCCAGTCCAGCGAATCGACCACCGTAGCGCGCATCGGCCTGCAATTCGACTGGGGCACCAGTTGGTGGCAGAGCGACACCGGACGCCTGACCGGCTACTGGGATGCGGGGTATACCTACTGGGACGGCGAGAGCGGTTCGACCAACCATTCGCTGGCGTTCGCCCCGGTGTTCGTCTACGAGTTTGCCGGCGACGCCGTACGCCCTTATCTGGAGGCCGGGATTGGCGTGGCGGCGTTCGCCGATACCACCCTGGAAGGGCGCGAGCTCGGTTCGTCGTTCCAGTTCGAGGACCGCATTGGCGCCGGCCTGCGTTTTGGCCAGGACCAGGAAGTCGGCTTGCGTGCCATCCACTATTCCAATGCCGGTCTCAAGGAACCCAACGACGGTATCGAGAGCATCAGCTTGCATTACCGCCTGGGGCTGTAAGCACGAAGAAAAAACCGGGCCTGGCCCGGTTTTTTTATGCCCTCGTAACCGGCGCCAGCGTAGAGGGCCCATTTCGGACTACGACCCAGGGGGGCAGAGCGGGTGCAGTCCGTAGGGCGGGCGAAGCCCGCGGCTCTTAGCGAGGCTTGAGACCCCGGGCCTCTAGCGATAGATGGTCGCCAGTGCGCCACGTTCGTCCAGGCACTCGGGCGAACCCATTTCGAACTCGCGACAGACCCAGGGGCGGTTTTCATAGATGGTGCAGAGCATGGTGTCGCGGTCCAGGGCGATGCACCACCCATCGTCCAGGCGGGCCATGACATCACCGCCCCATTCATCGGTATCGATATAGCGCTGGGGCACGCCGGTGTCGGTCAGCAGTATCACTTCCAACTGGCAGCAACAGGCCGCGCAGTTGGCGCAGGTCACGGCGGGCGTGGCCTCGACAGGGGTCAGGGGAATCGTGTTCATCGTGCCAGTGTAAGCCAGAGCAGCCTCTGGCGGCGAGGTGCTTTCAGCTCGCCTCGACGGCTGGGCGTGCCTGTCGGCGGGCCCAAGCCTGCAACAGTGGCAGCAGCAGTGCCCAGATAATGGCCAGCACTCCGAGGCTGGGCCAGGTCCCATAGGGCAGGTCGACGCCTGCCAGCTGCGCCCCGCCGTAATAGGACAGCGGCGCGCTGATGGCCCCGAGCAGGCTGGCGCGCCACCAGGGGCGAGCGGTCCAGGCCAGGCAATGGTTGAGACAGGTGGCCAGCAGCAGCCAGAGCAACGACAGCCAGAGTGGCACCCACGGCCGCGGTTCGCCGAAGTCGAACAGGCCCAGCCGCAGCAACAGGCTGTCCAGCAGCGTGCCCGCCACCCAGACGCCCAGCAGCAGATAGCCTTCCGCGGCCCAGCTGCTAACCCAGCTCAGGTGCACGGCCACCGCCAGCAGCGGCACCAGCAGCAGGGCGGGTTGCTGCGGGCTGAGCACACAGGCGAACCAGCCGGCCTGGAACAGCAGGCCATTGCCCAGGCGCTGGCCCAGGCTCGACTCAGGCATCGAAACGGCCCAGCAGCGGGGACGGTTGCGCGGCCGGTTTCGCCAACAGTAACTGCGCGGTGCCGATGGTGCGTTCGATAAACCCTCCCTCGCAGTAGCAGAGGTAGAACTCCCAGAGGCGGTAGAAATAACTGTCGTAACCCAGTTGCTCGAGGTTGGTCCGGGCGGCGCGCAGGTTGTCGTGCCACAGGCGCAGGGTCCGCGCATAGTGCTGGCCGAAGTCCTCCATGTGGTGAAGGTTCATGTCGGTTTCGCGGGTGACAATGTCGAGCATCTTGTTCACCGACGGCAGGGCGCCGCCGGGAAAAATGTAACGCTGGATAAAGTCCACCGTGCCCTTGGCCTGTTCGTAGCGTTGATCACGGATGGTAATGGCCTGCAGCAGCATCAGACCATCGGCCTTGAGCAGCCCCGCGCAGCGCTTGAAGTACGTCGGCAGGAAAGGATGGCCGACCGCCTCGATCATCTCGATGGAGACCAGTTTGTCGTATTGCCCGGTTAGGTCCCGATAGTCCTGCAGCAGCAGGGTGACCCGCTCGCCCAGCCCCAGGGCATCGATGCGCTGGCGGGTGTAGGCGTACTGCTGCTGCGACAGGGTCGTGGTGGTAACCCGGCAGCCGTAGTGCTGCGCGGCATACAGCGCCATGCTGCCCCAACCGGTGCCAATCTCCAGCAGATGGTCGTCCGGCTTGAGCGCCAGCTTCTGGCAGATTCGCTCGAGCTTGTTCAGTTGCGCCTGTTCCAGGCTGTCCTCAGGGCTGAGGAACTGCGCGGCCGAGTACATCATGGTCGGGTCGAGGAACTGCTCGAACAGCGCGTTACCCAGGTCGTAATGGGCCTCGATATTCTTGCGCGAACCCTTGCGCGTGTTGCGGTTGAGCCAATGCAGGCCCTGGATCAGGGGGCGCCCGAGCAGCGCCAGACCGCGCTCCATGCCATCGAGCACCTCGAGGTTGCTGACGAACACACGGATCACCGCGGTCAGGTCCGGGCTGGTCCAATAGCCATGGATATAGGCCTCGCCGGAGCCGATCGAGCCGTTTCCGGCGACCAGGCCCCAGAGGGCCGGGTCGAGCACCTGAATTTCGGCCTGCAGGGCTGCGCCCGCCTGACCGAACACCAGGCGCTCGTCGCCTTCCAGGATCACCAGCTGGCCGTGACGCAGCTGGCCGAGCTGGCGCAGCACCGCGCGGCGCAACAGGCTGGCGCCCAGGCCGTGACCGGCGTTGACCCGGCCCTTGGCGGAGGTGAGGCTAGAACTTTTCATGGTGCGCTTCCTTCGAGTCCGAACTGGCCACGCCGAAGGAACCGTGCGCTGCCTGGTGGGAAAACAACGGTGTACGTTTGAGCAGCAAGCGCAGCGCCTGCCAATAGATGGCCAGCAGGGTCTTGCCGGTCATCCAGGGAAAGGTCAGCAGGTGGCGGTGCAGGCCGCGCCGGTCCAGGACCTGGCGATGCAGGCTGAGACTGGCATCGAAGACCTTTTGCTCGCCTTGCCAGTCGGCCAGGTGCAGGCCCAGACGTGCGCCCGGCGGGCTGAAACGCATGCGGTACTCCAGGTCGCGCGGCAGAAAGGGCGAGACATGAAACGCCTTGCTCACGCTGACCTGCTGGTGCCCCTCGGCACTGGCGGGCAGCACGTAGTGGTAGCGTTCGCGCCAGGGGGTATTGCTGACCTCGCAGAGCACCGCGGCGAGGCGCCCGTCGGCTTCGTAGCAGTAGAAGAAACTCGCCGGATTGAACGCCAGGCCCCAGCTGCGCGGTTGCGTCAGCAGGCACACTGGCCCCTGGGGAACACGCCCCAGGGCGTCACCCACGCGCTGGCGCACGGCGTCCAGCAGGGGCATGCCCTGACCGGTGAACTGGGGCAGGTAGTCGGTTTCGCGGAAGCCGAAAGGGGCGAGCCGGCCGCGGCCGGCCAGCGGCGACAATGCCAGGACCGCGTCTTGCTCCTCGAGGTCGAGGAACAGCAGGCCCATGCTGTAGCGGAAGCTGTGCGGCCGCGCCCCAAAGCGGCGGTGGCTGACCCAGCCGCGGTACAGGCAGCTGCGCTGGATGGCGCTGTTCACAGCATTTCTCCGAAGGCTTGCGCCACGCGTAGGGCGCTGACCACGCCGTCCTCATGAAAACCGTTGGCCCAGTACGCCCCGCAGTAGTAGCTGTGGTGTTCGCCGAGCAGCTCCGGCCAGCGCGCCTGGGCGGCCATGCCGGCCAGGCTGTACTGCGGGTGGGCGTAGGTGTGCCGGGAAAGAATCTTGCCCGGGTCGATGGCAGCGGTCTGGTTGAGGCTGACACAGAAGGTCTGCTCGCTTTGCAGGCCCTGCAGGATATTCATGTCGTAGGTGACGGCTGCCGGCCGTTGCTGAGGACCGCCCAGGCGGTAGTTCCAACTGGCCCAGGCCAAGCGGCGATCGGGCAGCAGACGGGTGTCGGTGTGCAGCACCACCTCGTTGTCGGCGTAGGGCAGGGCGCCGAGGATGCTCGATTCGGCGGCACTGGGGGCGGCCAGCAGGCGCAATGCCTGGTCGCTGTGGCAGGCGAACACCACCTTGTCGAAGCGCTCCTCGCCAGCGGCGCTGTGCAGGGTGACACCCTGATCGTCGCGCTCCACGCGCTGCACCGGGCAGTTCAGGCGAATACGCTCGGCGAAGCCAGCGCACAGCGGCGCCACGTAACTGCGCGAACCGCCCTGCACCACATGCCATTGGGGCCGGTTGCTGACCGACAGCAGGCCATGGTTCTTGAAGAAGCTGACGAAAAACTGCAGCGGGAAACCCAGCATGTCGTTGAGTGACATCGACCAGATCGCCGCGCCCATGGGCACGATGTAGTGGTCGATAAAACAGCTGCCGTAGTGACCGATCCTCAGGTAGGTGCCCAGCGTGGTGTCGATTGGCAGGCGATTGTTGGCCAGGTCGTCCAGTGCCTCGCGGTTGAAGCGCAGGATGTCGCGCAGCATGCCCCAGAACGGCGGCGACAGCAGGTTGCGCCGTTGGGCGAACAGGCTGTTGAGGGTGTTGCCGTTGTATTCCAGGCCCGTGGCCGGGTCGTGCACCGAAAAGCTCATTTCGGCGTTCTGATAACCGACTCCGAGACGCCCCAGCAGGCGGATAAAGTTCGGATAGGTCCAGTCGTTGAAAACGATAAAGCCGGTGTCGATGGCATAGGCACGGCCGTCGATCTCGACGTCCACCGTGTGGGTGTGGCCGCCGACCCAGTCGCTGGCCTCGAACACCTGGATATCGTGCTGACGGTTGAGCAAGTAGGCCGTGGTGAGGCCGGAGATACCGCTGCCGATAATGGCAATCTTCATACTGCTTCCTCGGGAATGGCAGGTGCTCAATCGTTGGCGGAGCGTGCGAGGCGTTTACCGACCGCCAGCTGCAGGCGTTTGGGCAGACTGGCCAACAGGCGCAGGCCCAGGATGAACGGACCCGGAAAGGCGATCTCCAGCGGGCGGCGGTCCAGGCGTCGGGCGATATGCCGGGCGGCCTTGGCCGCCGACCAGCGCAGGGGCATTGGGAAATCGTTCTTCTGCGTCAGCGGGGTGTCGACGAAGCCGGGGCTGATCAGGGTGACCTCGATGCCCTCGGCGGCCAGGTCGATACGCAGCGCTTCGAACAGGTAACGCAGGCCGGCCTTGGAGGCGCCGTAGGCCTCGGCCCGTGGTAGCGGCAGGTAGGTCACCGAACTGGCCACTGCGGCCAGGTGCGGTCGCTGGCCAAGGCGCAGCAGGGGCAAGGCCGCTTCGACGCAATAGGCCGCCGACAGCAGGTTGGCCTTGACCACCCGCTCCACCAGGGCGGCCTCGAACTGCCGCACCTCGACGTACTCGCAGGTCCCGGCGTTGAGAATCACGCTGTCCAGCGCGCCCCAGCGCTGGGCAATGGCTTCGCCGATGGCGCGGACTTGCTCGGCGTCGCTGAGGTCCCCGGGTACCACCAGCACCTGCTGCGGATACAGCTGGGCGAGCGCTTCGAGCGGTTCGCTGGTGCGCGCGCTCAGGGCCAGGCGATGGCCCTGCTCAAGCAGCTCGCCGGCCAGGGCGGCACCGATGCCACTGCTGGCGCCGGTCAGCCAGATACGTCGGGCCTCGTTCATGCCAGCCTTCCTTTCAACCAGTGGATGATGCGACCGAGCAGCGGCAGATGCTCGTACAGCAGGGCGCCGGCATCGAAGTAGTCGCGGTGGTAGTGGACCTTGTTGTGCCACAGCAGGTGCGAACAGCCCTCGACCTGGATCGCCCGTCCGCGGTTGAGGCGCGGGTGGCTGAAACGCAGGGTCCAGCGCAGGTAGCCTTCACCCTTGCGCACCGCGTCGAAGCCGTGGAAGTCGAAACGCAGGTCGCTGACATGGGCGTACAGCTGCGCGAAGTAGTCCCGCAGCGCCGGCAGGCCGCGAATTTCGTGCAGCGGGTCGGTGAACAGCACGTCGGCGCTGTACAGCTCACCCAGGCGCTGCAGGTTGTGCGCGTCGAGCGCGGCAAAGGCATAGGCGAAGCGCCGCAGGAAATCCCCGGCGTCGCCGAGCGCGGTGGTCGGCGGGCTACCAGACATGGTCGGGCTCCGGGATGGCGTGTGGGGTGGCCAGGCGCTTGAACGCGGCGAGGGCGCGGGCGCGGCTTTGACCCAGGTCGACCATCGGCCGCGGGTAGTCGGTGTGGCTGAACAGGCCTTGGGCGCGGGCATTGAGCGCCGCCACCTTATGCAAGTCCTTGTTGCCGAGCTCCGCCAGTTCCGGCAGCCACTGGCGGATGAAACGGCCTTCGGCGTCGAATTTCTCCGACTGCGACAGCGGGTTGAAAATACGGAAGTAGGGTGCCGAATCGGTGCCGGTGGAGGCGCTCCATTGCCAGCCGCCGTTGTTGGCGGCCAGGTCGCCATCGATCAGCTGGCGCATAAAAAACCGCTCGCCCTCGCGCCAGTCGATCAGCAGATTCTTGGTCAGGAACATCGCCACTATCATGCGCAAGCGGTTGTGCATCCAGCCGGTGGCCAGCAGTTGGCGCATGGCTGCATCGATGATCGGAAATCCCGTGCGCCCTTGCTGCCAGGCGGCCAGTTCGTTCGGCGCGTGGCGCCAGGCCACGGCTTCGGTATCGGCGCGAAACGCGCGATGACGCGACACCCGCGGGTAGCCCACCAGAATGTGTTTGTAGAACTCGCGCCAGAGCAACTCATTGATCCAGCTGACGGCGCCAGGATTGCCGCTTTCGAACTCGCCCGCGTTGGCCATCAACGCCGCCTGCAGGCACTGGCGCGGCGACAGCACACCCGCCGCCAGGTAGGGCGACAGCTGGCTGGTGCCCGCGCTGGCGGGGCGATCACGGGCCTCGCGGTAGTCGGCCATGCTCTCATCGGTAAAGCGCTGCAGCCGCGACAACGCTTCCTGTTCGCCGGCGGGCCAGAGCTGGCGCAGGCTTTCAGCCGGACGGGCGAAGCCCGCGACGGCCTGGGGGATCGGATCGCTGTCCTGCGCCAGCGGTGCCTGCGCCTCGGGCTGCGCCGCGCAGGCCGGCGCGGCCAGGTGCAGGCGGCTGTAGCAGACCTTGCGGAACTGGCTGTAGACCTGAAAGTAGCCGCCGGACTGGGTCAGGATGCTGCCGGGATTAAACAGCAATTGATCGAGGTGGCGGCGCAGGCCGATGCCGTGTGTTTGCAGTTCGGCGGCCACCGCCTGGTCGCGACGGCTTTCGTGAACACCGTATTCATCGTTGACCTGCACGCAGTCGATGCGCTGTTCCCGGCACAGCGCGGCCAGTGCCTGAGGCGCCTGCTGCCAGCTGTCGACCGTGCGGATCAACAGCGGTACGCCCAGGCGGCGCAGGGCGGTCGAGAGTTCGCCAAGGTTGCGCAACCAGAAGTCCACCTTGCAGGGTGCATCGTCGTGGGCCAGCCACTGCGTGGGGCTGACGAGGTACAGCGCCAGGGTCGGGCCTGCGGCCATCGCCGCCGCCAGGGCGGTGTTATCCCGCACCCGTAGGTCGGTGCGAAACCAGATGAGTTGACGCATCGGTGGTCCTTATCGTGGATCAAGCAGCCCCTGCCGAAGCAGGCTGCGCTGGGCACTGAGGGGGTCTTCGGCCAGGTGCAGGGCGCTCAGCGCCCGCAATTCCTGCTGATGAATCGAGGCGGCCGGACCGACCATGAGCACCGGCACGCTGCAGCTTTCATTGAGTTTGGGCAGTTGCCGGCGTAGCTGGGTGGCGTCCAGCGCCTGGCTGGAATAGAGCAGCAGGGCACGGGGTGCCATACGCTCCACCGCCAGGTTCAGTTCACCCGGCGGCAGTGCCCAGTCGAGCACTTCCACCGGGCAATCAGCGCTGCTGACCAGCCAGGCGCACAGCCATAGCCCCGGTTCCATCGGCTGGATAGAGAGGTTGGCGAGCAACAGCGGCGCGCTGCTGTGCTGACGGTTGTTGTGGTAGATGCGCGCGCCCAGCTTGCTGCGCAACCAGGTGTAGAAGAACACCTGCTCGAGTTGGGCGCCGAACTGACCCTGCCAGCGCTGCTCGAGGTCCAGCAGCAGCGGCAACAGCAACTGCTCGCACAGCGTGCGGGGTGGATACAACGCCAGGGCGCGGTTAAAACCCTCGTCCAGGCGCCGCTCGGCCAGGTCGCCGATTGCCTGCAGCAGCTCCAGGCGCAGCGCCTGCCAGCCATTGTCGAGGTTGTCGTTGACCGGCTGACGGGCATCCAGCAGGCCCTTGACCTGACTGACGGAAACGCCTCGATTGAGCCAGGTGAGAATGGCCTGGATGCGTTCCACGTGCTCCTGGGCGTACAGGCGATGACCCTTGGGCGTGCGCTGCGGCACGATCAGGCCGTAGCGTCGCTCCCAGGCACGCAGGGTCACGGCGTTGACGCCGGTGGCGCGTGCCACCTCGCGAATGGGCAACAACCCACTGTCCAGGGCCGCCTGATAGTCGTCGCTGTCCAGTTCCACGTTGAGGTCGTCCATAGGTCAGAGGGCATTCCTGAGGCCGAGATTTTCCGGGTGAGGTTGCAGGTAGACCTGACCGGCCACGTACGGGTCGGGGTGTTGCCGGAAGTGGTGCTTGAGCAACGTCAGCGGCACCACCAGCGGCACTATGCCGTGGCGGTATTGCTCGATCAGCTGGGTGACTTCGATTTTTTCGTCGCGGGACAGTGACTGCTTGAGGTGGCCACTGAGGTGCTGCAGCACGTTGCTGTGGCTGCCGCGGGTGGCGCAGTTTTTCAGGGCGGCCATCAGTGCGCCAAAATACCGTGGGGCAAGCTCGGCCACGTCCTGCCGGCCCATGCTGCCGAGCAGTTGGCCGAGCGCCTTGTACTGCAGCGGGTTATGCGCCAGCAGCAAGTACTTGTAACGGGCATGGAAGCTGAGCAGGCGATGCCGTGAAATCCCGTCGACCTGCAGTTGTTGCCAGGCGGCATAGGCAAATACCCGGCTGATGAAGTTCTCGCGCAGCACCGGGTCGTTGAGGCGGCCGTCCTCTTCCACCGGCAGGTTGGGGTGACGCGCGCAGAAGGCCGCGGCGTAGATGCCGCGGCCCGCCGGTTCGCTCGGTTTGCCGCCTTGCTGATAAACCTTGACCCGCTCCAGCCCGCAAGAAGGCGATTTCTGCATAAAGATGTAGCCGCAGATACTGCCCAGCTCGCCCGCCATACGTCCGCCATATTCGGCCAGCGGCAGCGTCACATCACGGTCGGGTTGCACGCTGCCGACCGCTCGCGGGCTGGCGGGGTCGCCGACCAGGCGGATGGGTTCACGAGGGGTGCCGAGTCCGATGGCCACTTCAGGACATACTGCGACGAAGTCGAAATGGTCGCTCAGGGTCCGGCTGCACAGCCGGGATTCCTTGTGGCCGCCGTTGTAGCGCACGGTGTTGCCCAGCAGGCAGGCGCTGATGCCCAATATGGGTTTGCTGGACGATGACGCTGACATGGCCTACCCCTGGACGAGACTTGTACAATAAAAATTTTATGTACATGATTTGGCCATAATAAGACCGTTATTGTACAGGTCAAGTTATTTGTATAAGTTTTGTGCGTGGTCTGTGATTGCCGAGTGGCTACAAGGCGTCACGGCGGCTTCCGCCCGGGGTCCCCTGGCGCAGGGGTAAGCAGGGCGGGCGGTCTGGGGATGGCGGCGGGTTGCCGCGCCGGTGTCGCTGGTCAGCGTCCCGGGGCGGCCTTGCGGCGGGCGGCGACTGCTCGCTAATAGAAGGACAGCAGGCTAACGGCAGTGACGAGCGCGAGGTAGACCAGGACGGCGGTCTTTAACCCGAAGTTCAGCAAGTCGTGTTCCGCCGACCGGCTGGGCTGTGCGTGCTTATCGGCGTCGCGGGCGATGGTCATGATCAACACGATGATCGGCAGCGAGGTGAATACGCTGTGGCCGGCGGCGCTGTTTTGCAGGGCGGCGAACAGCAAGCCCTGACCACTCTGCTCGCCGATCTGCTGCTGCACATTGATCAACAGGGCGTTGCCACTGAGGTTGGACCCGGTGATAAAACCGCTGAACATGCCCAGGGCGGGTGCCAGCAGTAACAGCATCCGCGCATCCCCGGTCCATTGTTGGAGGGCGGTAGAGATCGCCGCGACCATGCCGGCGGCATTCATGACTTGCGCCAGCAGGATAAAACACAGCAAGCCCAGGCAGGCGATCCGCACCCGGCTCCACAGGGCCCGATGGTCGATGGTCGCCGGTCGCAGCCACTGCAAGAACAGGCATACCAGGGCCAGGACGATGCCCGGGCTGGCCAGCACGCTGAGTTTGATCCGCGCGCTGCTCAAGACCCAGGCTTGCGCGAGGAAATCATGCAGCACCGGCACCGTGCGGGTGAGCAGGATCAGTACGAGGACCAGTACATAGGGCAGAAACATCCAGAACTTGCGTGCCCGTGCAGCCGGGTTTGGCGGCGTCGGGGCAGTTTCGCTGCGCCGACGAAAGCAGAGGAAAGCCAGCAGGCCCATCAGTGCGCCGGCCAGAATGCCGGCGGTCTCCGTCAAACCGAGGCGGTTGAACAGGTAGAGGGCCGCCGACAGCCCCCCGCCAATCGCCAGGGCCCACAGGGCTTGCTTGCGCAGCAGCGCCACGCCCCCAATGACGAACAGCGCGACCAGTCCGATCAGCGGGAAGACCAGGGCGCTGGTCAAGGCCGTGCGACTGCCCAGCGGGGTCAGGGCCGTGCCACTCAGCGACGCACCGACCACGGTGGCCAACGCCAGGGTGCCCCAGGGCATGATGTTCATGCCGAGCATGGACAGACGATAGGCCTGGTCGGCGGCGAACAGGCGAAAGAATATCGGTACTCCGAGGAACAGCGAGACGCCGAAGCCGGTCAGGGCCTCGATCGCCGGCAGTAGTCCGAGCAGCAGCATCAGGGCCTTGTGCTCGGCACTCAGCGGCAGCGCCTGGATCCACTCGACCAGGTCGTCGAGTATGCCTTGGCCACGCAGCGTGGCATTCAGGTAGAGCCCCGGGACTATCACCAGCGCGGCGCTCAAGGTGAGAATCGCGGTGGCCCCGAGGGCCTCGAGCAGGCGGCTGGCCTGCAGCTCGAAGCGGCTGTCGAGGGCGATCAGCAGCGCCGCCAGGGCGATGCCCGCGAGGGCGCCGATGACCGCGCTGCGCCGCAGCAGTAAGATCACCACGCCACACAGGGCAATGGGTGAGAAGGCGAGGGCAATGCTCAGTGCGGGCATGGGAACGTCCTTGTAGAGAAGGTCGGCTAGGCGCCGTCGATGCGTCGCAGGTGACGCAACACGCGCTGGTATTGGGAAACGCCGCCGGCCACCGCCAGATGCGCGCCGCGCACCACTTCCTGGGCCTGCAGCGGGGTCAGTGCCGGCACCTGATGGCGCAGGCCATCGAGCAGTTCGAGGGTATGGTGCGGGTCGATAGTCTGGTGCGCGAGGAAATACACGGCGATGTCGTCGTGGTGCAAGCCGACGCGTTCCAGGCCACCGAGGATGCGCTCGAAATGCGCGTCGACCCAGGCCTCGGTGGTCATAAAGCAGCCGTAGCCGCGCAGTTTGTAGGCCGGGCGGGTCAGCAGGGCATTGAAGGTATTGGAGGTTACGCTGGAAAACCAGGGTTTTGCCTCGCGGCGATAGGCCAGTAGACCGTCCCAGTCCTCCAGCCGGCCCAGGAGCCGGCGCAGCCAGTAGGTATGGAAGCGGCTCAGCTCGCCATTGCCGCACTCGTCCCACAGGTTGGAGGCCATGACCTTCTTCAGGTTGCCCTGCAGCCCGCAGACCAGCAGGGCGACTTCATCGTCCACAACTTCGTTGCGGCACACCTCGAGCCGGAGAAACTCCAGCAGCGCCTCGCGCGAGGCCTGTTCGCGCAGGTAGTCGAAGAGTTCGTGATAGACCCCGGCGTTGCTCTGCACGAACTGCTGCAGGTAATCGGCCGCCTCGTGCTGGTTGCTGACGCTGGGGGGAGGCTCGACGGGCAACCAGGCCTCGAGCATCTCCTCTTCAAGCAGCAGTTTCGCCGTCAGCAGGGCGCTTTCCAGCGTGATGTCGCTGCGCAGGTAACTCGGGCTGTCGGGGTAGCCATAGACGTAGGCATACAGGGTGCCTAGGCCCTGATGGATAAACTGTCCGTGGCCTTCCGGATCGGCGCGCAGGTTGGCCAGCTGGGCGTACTGGGTGGCACGGTCGGCGAACAGAAAGGCCTCGAATTCGGGGGTGAAGGCCTCGAACTCGGGGACCGGCGGCCAGGGCCGGTCCTGCAGTTCGGGACGGTCTTGCGCAATCCTGGGAAGTCGCAGCACGTAGTAGCTCCTGGTTACTCGATATAGGCCGTGGGGAAAAAGTCGTCGAAGGCGCTGAACGCCACTTCGTCGGGGCTGTCGAGGATCGCCCGGCCCAAGGCCAGGTCCAGTACGCCCATGCCGAACGGCGAAAAAATCCGGGTGCGGTCGCGGTCGGGTTGCAGCACGCCGTTGATCATGCCGGCGATGTCGCCCGCCATAAATCGCCGGTCGCCACACAGCTGTTCGGCGAGGTGCAGCGAAGTCTGGGCTTTCAGGCAATGATCGACGTCATCGGCAACGTTCTGCGCGTCCAGCACGATCGGTGCCGACAGATCGCGCAGTGACAGGTGCAGTACGGTGGGGTGGTGGGCGAACCACTGGGCCTCGTCGACGAAGGGCTTGACCGCCGAGGTGGCGAACAGCAGCAGGTCCGAGCGGACGACGGTGTCCTCCAGGCTGGCGCCGCGCAGGTGGCCGTGGAAGGCCGAGCACTTGTGCTTGAACAGCTCGACGCGCTCGGGGCTCAGGTCGCTGAGCAGGATTTCGTCGATTTCCCAACCCAGGCGGCACAGCAGTTCGACCGTGTTGAAGGCGATCAGGCCGCAGCCGACCACCCCCAGGCACGCGACGCGCCTGGGGGTGGGGTGCAGGTAATGCGCGCCCACGGCGGCGGCGGCGGCGGTGCGGGCGGCACTGATCGCACTGCCCTCGAGGCAGGCCAGCGGATAGCCGGTGTGCCGGTCGTTAAGGATGAGCAATGCCGAGGCGCGGTTCAGACCCTGCTCGATATTGCCTGGGAAACTGGCGATCCATTTGATCCCGGCGATCGGTTGTTCGTCCTCGATCGACGCGGGCAGGGCGATGATGCGGTCGCGCTCGCTGTCGGGGAAGCGCAGGAAGTAGCTGTCCGGGTTGACGGTGCGACCGGCACCATGGGTCAGGTAGATATCCCGCACCAGATCGAACACCCGCTGAGGGTTGGCGTCGAGCCATTGTTCGATCTGGTGCGCACCGATCAGTTTGAGAGCGTTGGGGCGATGTCCGCGAGGCATTCGGGTCTTCCTTGAAAGTGCTGTTGGATCCAGTCGGGGTTATAAAGGGTGTCGATGTAGCGGTCGCCCATGTCGGGCGAAATGGCCACGACACAGGCGTCCTTGGGAATGTGCGGGGCGTACTGGCGCACGGCGCAGAGGACAGTACCGGACGAGCCACCGAGCATCACCCCCTGCGCGGCCAGGTCATGGCACATGCGCAGGCTGTCACGCTCCTCGATCATCAGCAATTGGTCGAAGTGGGCATGCGCGCGGATGGGGGGTGGGCTGCTGGTGCCCAGACCCGGGATCAGACGTTTGCCCGGCGGATGGCCGAAGGTCACCGAACCGACGCTGTCCACCGCCACGATCACGGTGCTCGGGGACTGTTCACGGACGTAACGCGAGACGCCGCCCAGGGTGCCTGTCGTCCCGGCTCCGACGAACAGGTAATCGGGGCGGGCGAACTGGCTCAGGATCTCCGGGCCGGTCATCTGATAGTGCGCGTCGACGTTCAGCGTGTTTTCGTACTGGTTGATCCAGAGCAGGCGTGCGTCCTGCTGGAGCATCGTCCTGATCAGGTCGATGCGCGTCTGCAGGTAGCCGCCATTCTCGTCGCGACGCTGAACGATGATCAACTCGGCACCGAAGGCTTTGATTTGCCCAGCGGTTTGCCGGGAAATATTCGGGTCGCTGATGCAAACGAAGGGGTAGCCCTTGATGGCGCAAAGCATGCTCAGGGCCAGTCCCAGGTTACCGGACGAGCTCTCGATAACGCGCATGCCGGGCCTGAGCTGGCCGCTCTTCTCCATTTCGGTCAGCATGTGCAATGCCGACTTGATCTTGATCGAGCCGCTGATGGACAGCCCCTCCAGCTTCAGGTTGACGCTGAAGTGCGGGGCGATGGTCTTGAGAGACAGGAAGTGTTCGCCAAACACCAGGCTTGCGGGCGAGTCATGAATCATCGTATCCCTCCTTAGATGTTGTATCGCTACCATGCGTGAACAAAGCCTAATTCATATAGCTATATGCTCGCAATATCATTTTTCTTATTCCATATATTCGTTATCTGGGCCTTCAGGGTGGGCGCGCGCGCAGGGCCACGGGTTGCAGCCTACCGGCAGGCAGCCATACTCCCTGGACTGTCAGTCGGTAAGTGAGCGACGTTGATGGCTGTTCGCTGGGTTGTAGTGCGGGTACTGGTGGGGATACTGGGCTTGTCGAATGCTGCTGCGCGGGCTCAAGGGGTGATCGTCTTTGGCGACGAGAGCTACTCCGGGGTGATCTACCGCGATGCCGCCGGCGAGGCGCAGGGGCCGTTGCCCGCCCTGCTGAAGTACTACGCGACCATCAGCGGCAACAGCGTGGCGGTGGAATTGTCACCTTGGAAATTGGCCTACAACAGCGCCTTGGCCGGACGCGGTGGAGTGATAGGCCTGTCCAAGACTCCGGAACGCCTGCTGCAGTTCGACTACTCGGCACCGGTCTATTACGACGATGTGGTGCTGGTGGTGCTCAAGGGCCAGGAGTTCCCTTACCAGCAGCTGGCCGACTTGCGCGGGAAAAAGATCGGTGCCCAGCTCGGCGCCAGTTTTGGTAGCGAAGTGGACCAGGCGATTACCCAGGGATGGCTGCAGGTCGAGCGGGACCAGCGGCATGGCGCGCGCTTGAAGAAGCTGCTGCACGGACGCATAGATGCCGCGGTGATCGGCAATGGTCACCAGGGGCTGACCTGGCTGATCGACGCCGACCCGGAGCTGCAGGCCGTGCGGGCACGCTTTGTCATATTGCCCAAGCCTTTTGTGCGTCGCTACCTGCACTTGGGGTTTATCAAGTCCATGGGCCAGCGGACGCTGCTCGACGAGTTCAACCGGATTATTCGCGAGGGCCGTCGGCGCGGCGATCTGCCGGCGCTCGAGCCATTGGTCGAGCCGCCTTAAGGCTCAAGGCGCTGGCCGGGGTGCGTTACTGCCAGCCCATCCGCCAGCGTTGTGAATCGTGCAGGGCGCGCCAGTCCAGCCGCTCACTGCGGGCGGTGAGTACCGCCTGCAGTTCGATCGCCAACAGGTTACCGGCCTCGTCACAGAACAACTCGGTGACCAGAAAGTGTTTTTCGCGGTTGCTCGGTTGGGTCGCGGTCCATTTCGACAGCAACAGCTTGCGCGGATTGAGCCGGTTCACTGCAGGTGTTCGAGCAATTTGCGCGCCGCTTCCTGACCGCTGAGCCAGGCGCCTTCGACCCGGCCCGACAGGCACCAGTCACCGCAGGCGTAGAGACCCAGGTCGGCGTCGGCCAGTGCGCCCCACTGGTGGGCGCTGGTCGGTCGGGCATACAGCCAGCGGTGCGCCACGCTGAACGCCGCCTGCGGGACCGCACAGCCGATCAGCTCGGCAAAGGCACCATAGAGCTGTTCGGTTACCGCCTCCTTGGACAGGTCCAGGTGGTCTCTGCTCCAGGCGCTGGTGGCGTGCAGCACCCAGGTGTCCAAATGGGTTTCCCGGCCGGGTTTGCTGCGGTTGCGCGCCAGCCAGTCCAAGGGGCTGTCCTGCACGAAACAGCCTTCCACGGGGGTGTTCAGCGGCTGGTCAAACGCCAGCGCCACGGCCCAGGTGGGGTCCATCGGCACGCTGGCCGCGGCGCCCGCGAGCTTTGGTGCGGCGGCCAGCAAGGTGCTCGCCTGGGGCGCCGGGGTGGCGATCAGTACATGGCTGAAGGGGCCATGGCTGGCCCCCTCGGCGTCCTGCAGGTGCCAGTGTTGCGGACCGCGAAAGACTTCCGTGATGCGGCAGGAAAAGGTCACTGGCAAGGCACCTAGCAGCGCCCGGGTGATGGCGCTCATGCGCGGGGTGCCGACCCAGCGCACCTGCTCGTCGGGCGAGGCGCTCAGTCGTCCATCGCTGAAGTGGTAGAGGCAGGGACTCCATTCGGCGACCCAGCCGCGGATCTGCCAGTGCTGCACGACTTCTACGAAACGCCGGTCGCGGGCGGTGAAATACTGCGCGCCCAGGTCGAGTGCGCCGGCGTCGCTGCGTTTGCTGGCCATGCGGCCGCCGCTGCCGCGGCTCTTGTCGAAGAGCTGGATCCGTTGACCGGCGGCGTGCAGGGCCTGGGCGGCCGACAGCCCGGCGAGGCCGGTGCCGATAATGGCGATTGGAGCGGTCATGGTCTACCTCGTTACCTGTCGTGAGGTTACGCTTGTGACAGAGCTTGTACAATAATCAGTTTATGTATAAGTTTTGGCGAATCAGCTGCGCCGGCCTGTCCCCTAAGGTTAGGACAGTCGCTGCGGTTAAAAAAGTCGTCGTCGATCCGCGGAGGGTGCCACTTATGAATATCTTGCTGACCGGTGGTACAGGGCTGATCGGTCGCGTCCTGTGCCAGCACCTGCTGGCTCGGGGACACCATCTGACGGTGTGGAGTCGGCAGCCCGGGCGGGTCGCAGCGCTCTGTGGCAAATCGGTCCGGGGCATTGGGCAACTGGCTGAATTGGAGGGCCAGGCGCTGGACGCGGTGATCAACCTGGCTGGCGCGCCGATCGCCGACCGGCCCTGGAGCGAGAAACGCAAGGCGCTGCTGTGGGCCAGTCGCGTGACCCTGACCGAACAACTGCTCGACTGGTTGCATGGCTGTGAAATCCGCCCAGAGGTGCTGATCTCGGGCTCGGCGGTGGGCTGGTACGGTGACGGCGGTGAGGCGTTGCTCAGCGAATCGCAGGCCCTACCGGGCGAGGATTTTGCTGCGCGCCTGTGCGCCGCCTGGGAGGCCATGGCGCTGCGCGGCGAAGCCCTGGGCATGCGCGTGGTGGTGCTGCGTACCGGCCTGGTGTTGGCCAGCGACGGCGGCTTTCTCAAGCGCCTGCTGTTGCCCTTCCGTCTGGGGTTGGGTGGGCGGATAGGAACCGGCCAGCAATGGATGCCCTGGATCCACCTGGCAGATCAGATCGCCCTGATTGATTTTCTCTTGCAGCAGGACAGCGCCCAGGGTCCTTATAATGCCTGCGCGCCAGCGCCGGTGCGCAATGCCGAATTTACCCGGAGCCTGGCCGGGGTGTTGCGCCGCCCGGCCAGGCTGCCGGTGCCCGGGTCGCTGCTGCGACTGAGCCTGGGCGAGATGGCGGGGCTGCTGCTGGGTGGCCAGCGGGTGGTGCCAGAGCGTTTGCAGCAGGCTGGATTCACTTTTCGTTTTACCGAACTGGAGACGGCCCTGCAGGATTTGCTGGGTCGGCCATAAGCAGGATTTCGCATGACTGAACACGCGCTGTTGCTGGTCAACCTGGGTTCCCCGGCCTCCACCGAGGTGGCCGATGTACGCCGTTACCTCGATCAATTCCTGATGGATCCCTATGTGGTGGATCTGCCCTGGCCGGTGCGGCGCCTGCTGGTATCGTTGATTCTGATCAAGCGCCCGGCGGCGTCGGCCCATGCCTATGCCTCGATCTGGTGGGCGGAAGGCTCGCCGCTGGTGGTGCTCAGCCGTCGGTTGCAGGAACGCATGCGTGCCAACTGGACCCAGGGTCCGGTCGAATTGGCCATGCGCTATGGCGAGCCGTCGCTGCAGACCGTGCTGGCCCGCCTGGCGGCCCAGGGGGTTCGCCAGGTCACCCTGGCGCCGCTTTATCCGCAGTTCGCCGACAGCACCGTGACCACGGTGATCGAAGAGGCCAAGCGGGTGGTGCGCGAGGACGAGTTGGGGATTCGCTTTGCGATTTTGCCGCCGTTCTACGATCAGCCCGAGTATCTGCAGGCGTTGGTGGACAGCGCCAAACCGCACCTGGCCCAGGGTTTTGATCACCTGTTGTTGAGTTATCACGGCTTGCCCGAGCGCCACCTGCGCAAGCTCGACCCGACCCGGGGGCACTGCCTGAAAGGTCCGGATTGTTGTCGCACGGCGCCGCCGCACGTATTGGCGACATGCTACCGCGCCCAGTGCCAGCATGTCAGCGCGGCCTTCGCCAAGCGCTCCGGCCTGCAGGACGGGCAGTGGTCGGTGTCCTTTCAGTCGCGCCTGGGCCGGGATAAATGGATCGAGCCCTACACCGAGACACGGCTCGAGGAACTGGCGCGCCAGGGGGTGAAAAAACTGCTGGTGATGTGCCCGGCCTTTGTCGCCGACTGCATCGAGACCCTGGAAGAGATCGGCGACCGTGGGCGTGAGCAGTTCCGCGCGGCCGGTGGCGAGGAATTGGTGCTGGTACCGTGCCTGAACGACGATCCGCAGTGGGCCGAGGCGCTCGCGACCCTCTGTCGGCGCGCACCGCAGGTGCTGTGACCGTTGGGTCATTCGTCAGGGCCGACCCGAAACATTCGCTGAGTGGATAAAGGTCGTCTGCTGCTATAAGCGCCAATGTTGATGGGGCTAAGCTGCCTGCACATCCAACCCGTCGCGCGTCGCGCAAGCGGCGCCGAGGAGCCTGCAGTGCCTGACGACAACAACAATAAGCACGATGAGTACCGCGATAATGGACCCGCCACCCCTCCCGACGGGGCCTATCCCTCCAGCGCTCGCGCCTGGAGCACGGTGGCCATTTTGATGCTGGCCTATGTGCTGTCCTTTATCGATCGGCAGATCCTCAACCTGCTGGTCGGGCCGATCCGCCGCGACCTGGTGATCAGTGATACCCAGATGAGCCTGCTGATGGGCCTGTCCTTCGCCTTGTTCTACACCCTGTGCGGCATCCCCTTGGGGCGCATGGCCGATACCCGTAGCCGGCGCGGACTGATCGCCGTTGGCATCCTGTTCTGGAGCGCGACCACCGCCGCCTGTGGCCTGGCCAAGGTCTACTGGCAGTTCCTGGTGGGCCGCATTGGCGTGGGTGTCGGCGAAGCCGCGCTGTCGCCCGCGGCCTATTCGCTGATCGCCGACAGTTTTCCGCCCGAACGCCGGGCGACCGCCATCAGTGTCTATTCCATGGGTGTGTACCTGGGCTCCGGGTTGGCCTTCCTGGTGGGCGGGCTGGTGATCAAATTCGCTTCGGCCCAGGGTGACCTGATCATTCCGCTGATTGGCGAGGTCCGTCCCTGGCAGTCGATCTTCCTGCTGCTGGGCGCGGCGGGCGTGCTGTTTTCCCTGCTGCTGCTGGCCGTGCGCGAGCCGCAGCGGCGGGGCGTCGGTGCCGGAGTGGTGGTGCCGCTGGCCGACGTCGGCCGCTATATCCTGGCCAACCGCCGCACCGTGTTACTGCATAACTTCGGGTTCGCCGGGCTGGCATTCGCCGGCTACGGCAGCGCGGCCTGGGTGCCGACCTTTTTTATCCGCAGCTACGGTTGGGACGCCGGGCAGGTCGGCATCGTCTACGGCAGCATCGTGGCAGTGTTCGGCTGCCTGGGGATTGTCTTCGGCGGACGCCTGGCCGACCGGATGGCCAAGGGCGGGCGCAGCGACGCCAACATGCGTGTCGGCCTGTACGCCGCCATCGGCGCGCTGCCCTTTGTGGTCAGTTTTCCGCTGATGAACGATGCCCTGTGGGCCGCGGTGTTGGTGGCGCCCGCGGTGTTCTGCCTGAGCATGCCCTTTGGCGTGGCGCCCGCGGCGATCCAGGAGATCATGCCCAACACCATGCGTGGCCAGGCATCCGCTATCTACCTGTTCGTCATTACCCTGATTGGCCTGGGCGTGGGCCCGACCGCGGTCGCACTGGTGACCGACTATGGCTTCGGCGACGACCTTGCCCTGCGCTATTCCCTGCTGATCGTCAGCAGCCTGGCCGTGCTCAGCTCGATCCTGCTGCTCAGCCGGGCGCTGAAACCCTATCGCGACAGCGTACTGCGGCTGCAGCAATGGGGTGCGCCAGCGAGTTGATCGAGACGGTCTAGCCGCCAATAGCCGGCCAGGCCGCGTATGCCTCAGGGGGCCGGTGGCTGTTGTTCGGCCAGGGCCTTGCGCTTCCAGTTGTCGTTGCCCGGCAGCAGAAGGTTAAGCCCCACCGCGACCACCGCACAGAGGGCGATGCCCTTGAGGCCGAAGTCATCCGGGCCGGTGCCGGTGCCGATCAGCACGCCGCCGATGCCGAACACCAGGGTCACCGAGACGATCACCAGGTTACGCGCCTCGGCCAGGTCGACTTGGTGACGGATCAGCGTGTTCATGCCCACGGCGGCGATGGAGCCGAACAGCAGGCAGAGGATGCCGCCCATGACCGGCACCGGGATGGACTGCAGCAAGGCGCCGAACTTGCCGATAAAGGCCAGGCTGATGGCGAAGATCGCCGCCCAGGTCATGATCTTCGGGTTGTAGTTCTTGGTCAGCATCACCGCGCCGGTCACTTCGGCGTAGGTGGTGTTGGGCGGACCGCCGAACAGGCCGGCGGCCGAGGTCGCCAACCCGTCGCCGAGCAGGGTGCGGTGCAGGCCCGGGGTCTTCAGGTAGTCGCGCCCCGTCACGCTGCCCACCGCGATGACGCCGCCGATATGCTCGATGGCCGGCGCCAGGGCCACCGGCACGATAAACAGGATCGCCTGCCAGTTGAACTCCGGCGCGGTGAAGTGCGGCAGCGCCAGCCAAGGCGCCGCGGCGATTTTCGCGGTGTCGACCACGCCGAAGTAGAAGGACAGGGCGAACCCCACCAGCACCCCGGAAATGATTGGCACCAGGCGCAGGAGGCCTTTGCCGAAGACCGCCACCACCAGGGTGGTGAGCAGCGCCGGCATGGCGATCCACATGGCGGTGGCATAGGGGATCAATTGAGTGCCGTCGCCTCCCTTGCCCATGGCCATGTCGGCGGCAATCGGCGCCATGGCCAGGCCGATGGAGATGATCACCGGCCCGATGACCACGGGCGGCAGCAGCCGGTCGATAAAACCGGTGCCCTTGATTTTCACCGCCAGGCCCAGGAAGGTGTAGACGAAGCCGGCGGCCACCACCCCACCCATGGTCGCGGCCAGGCCGAACTGGCCCTTGGCGAGGATGATCGGGGTGATAAAGGCAAAACTCGAGGCGAGAAACACCGGCACCTGGCGTCCGGTGACCAGCTGGAACAGCAGGGTGCCGAAGCCCGCGGTGAACAGCGCCACATTGGGGTCCAGGCCGGTGATCAGCGGCATCAGCACCAGGGCGCCGAAGGCCACGAACAACATCTGCGCGCCGGACAGCACCTGGCGCCAGAGCGGTTCCTTGAATTCGTCGAGCATGGCTCAGTTGTCCTTCTGTTTGGTGCCGAAAATCTTGTCGCCGGCGTCGCCCAGGCCCGGGATGATGTAGCCGTGCTCGTTCAGGCACTGGTCGATGGAGGCGGTGAAGATCAGTACGTCGGGATGGGCCTTTTCCACCGCGGCGATGCCTTCCGGCGCGGCGACCAGCACCATGGCACGAATCTCCTTGCAGCCGGCTTTTTTCAGCAAGTCGATGGTGGCGACCATGGAGCCGCCGGTGGCGAGCATCGGGTCGATGATCAGCGCCAGGCGCTCGTCGATCTCCAGGACCAGTTTTTCCAGGTAGGTGTGCGCTTCCAGGGTCTCTTCGTTGCGCGCCACGCCCACGGCGCTGACCTTGGCCCCGGGAATCAGGCTGAGCACGCCGTCGAGCATGCCGATGCCGGCGCGCAAGATCGGCACCACGGTGATCTTCTTGCCGGAGATTTTTTCCACCTGGACCGGGCCGCACCAACCTTCGATCTGACAGTTTTCCAGGGGCAGGTCCTGGGTCGCCTCGTAGGTCAGCAGTGCGCCGACTTCCTGGGCCAGCTCGCGGAAATTCTTCGTGCTGATGTCGGCGCGGCGCATCAGGCCGAGTTTGTGGCGGATCAGCGGGTGACGGATTTCACGGATGGGCATGGCGGACGGCTCCTGCGAACGGGCAAAAATACCGACAAGAGTAAAGCATTTGCAGCGTCCGGGCATGTCCCGCGAAAGACTTGCGGGCCAGGCGCGGGCGGCCTTAAATGCACGAACGTCGGCAACCTTGGGGCGACCCCGGCGTTTCGGGGCTTGCTCCGCGGCGCGCGGATCAGTACCTTTGCCGGCTTTTATCTTGACGCCTCGATCAGCTTATCCGGCCGGCCGAGCGTCCCTACCCCGAAGAGGAAAACCCATGTCCGTCGATCTCGCGCACATCCGCCAAGTCATGGCGGAAGCCGATTGCCTGTACCCCGAAGCCGAGGTCGAGGCGGCCATCGAGCAGATTGCCGTGTCGATCAATGCCGAGCTGGCCGAGAGCAACCCCGTGGTGTTCTGCGTGATGAACGGCGGCTTGATCTTCTCCGGCAAGCTGTTGCCAAAGCTGAATTTCCCACTGGAGCTGTCCTACCTGCATGCCACCCGCTACCGCAACGAGACCAGCGGCGGTGAGCTGTTCTGGAAAGCCAAGCCAGAGGTGTCGTTTATCGACCGCGAGGTGTTGGTCATCGACGATATCCTCGACGAAGGTCATACCCTCGGCGCGATCATCGACTTCTGCCGCCACGCTGGCGCAGCCAAGGTGCATATCGCCGTGCTGATCGACAAGACCCACGACCGCAAGGCGCGCCCCGACCTGAAGGCCGATTACGTGGGTCTGCCCTGCGTCGACCGTTATATCTTCGGCTACGGCATGGACTATAAGGGCTACTGGCGCAACGCGCCGGGCATCTACGCGGTCAAGGGGCTTTAAGCGCCAGGCTGAGCGGGTTTTTGTCGAGGGGCAGGGCGTCGCTGCAGGGTCATCCATGGCCCTTGCTGCACGCGTTGCCTGGCGGGCCGTCGTCACCGCCGAGCCTGTCTTGCATGCGCCTGGCGCAGCTGTAACACTGGGTCGCCAACACAGGGTGGTGGGGTTGCTGTGCCACACTGTTGGCCAATGCGATGGCTTATGTCTATTTCGACTCGCCATTTGCCTTACCTGATCAGTGGAACCGTCGCATGCATGATCTGGAAGAGCGCTTTGCGCAGGTCAATTTTTATAACGCCCGCCTCACCGAGGTGCAGGCGGACGTCCGCATCGGGCCAGGCTCGCGCATTGGTTCGTTTTCCCTGATCCATCAGGGGGCCACCCTCGGCGATTCTGTCACCATCGGCTCGCACTGCAATATCTGCGCCTGCACCATTGGCAACCGTGTGTCGATCCAGACCGCCTGCCATATCACCCGTGGCGTCATCATTGAAGACGATGTGTTTATCGGACCTGGCGTGATCACCTTGAATGACAAACTCAAGGGCGGCGCGCTGAGTTATCCGCGCATTTGCCGAGGCGCAAAAATCGGCGGAGGCAGCGTTATCCTGCCCGGGGTCACCATTGGCGAAAACGCGGTGGTGGGAGCGGGCAGCGTGGTCACCCGTGACGTGGAGGCCGGTGCGTTGCACCTGGGGTCGCCTGCGCGTATCCGTCTGCGGGCCACCGACGGACTTCTATGACGGGTTTTTTCCTCAACCTGGCGCCCACCGGCCTGGTACCGACGCGCGCCATGTCCGCGCAGGTGCCGCTCAGCGTCGATGAAATAGTTGCGGATGCTCGGCAGTGCATCGCCCTGGGCGTGAACATGCTGCATCTGCACGTGCGTGATGAGCACGGGCGCCCGAGCCACGACAAGGACACCTATGCCCGCGTGATCGGCGGAATCCGCGAGTTCAATGATGAGGTGATCATCGGAGTGTCCCTCAGTGGTCGTCAGGCCAGGCATTTCGAGGAGCGCGCGGCGCCGCTCGGGCTGACCGGCGACCTGCGGCCGGACATGGCCAGCCTGACCCTGTCCTCCCTCAACTTCCGGCAAGACGCCAGTATCAACAGCCCCGAAATGGTTCAGCGCCTCGCCGCGCGCATGCTCGAGACCGGCATCAAACCGGAACTGGAGGTGTTCGATGCGGGGATGCTCAACTATGCACGCTATCTGCTGGACCACGGGCTGCTGGAGGGACCCTGCTATTTCAACCTGCTGCTGGGCAACATCGCTTCGGCTCAGGCCACGCCCCTGGCCCTGGGTGCGCTGCTGGCCGATCTGCCGCAGGGTGCTTATTGGTGCGGCGGGGGAATCGGCAGCGCTCAACAGTCCATGAACACCCTGGGCCTGCTGTTCGGTCACGGTGCGCGTGTCGGTCTGGAGGACTATCTCTGGCTGGATGAGGGGCGCACCCAGCCGGCGTCCAATGCCGACCTGGTCAAACGCCTGGTGGCGATGGCCGCCCTGCTGGGCAAGGTGCCGGCAAGCCCGGCACAGGCCCGCCAGGCCTTGGGGATCAAGCCAATTGCCTGACGCCGAACCGCGCAGCCTGCGCATCCTGTTCACCAACAACACCCTTGCTGCGAAAGCCGGTTCCGAGCTGTATGTGCGCGACCTGGCGATCGAATTGATGAAGCGCGGCCATCGGCCCGTGGCCTACAGCAGCGTGCACGGCCGGGTGGCCGAGGAGCTGCGCACCGCAACCATTCCGGTGATCGACGACCTGGCCGCGTTGGGTGAGGCGCCTGACCTGATTCACGGCCAGCATCACCTGGATGCCATGGCGGCCATGTTGCGTTTTCCGCAAACGCCCGCCTTGTATGTCTGCCACGGCTGGGCCCCCTGGGAAGAGCGCCCGCCGCGGTTTCCGACCATTCGCGGCTACGTCGCGGTCGACGACTTATGCCGGGAGCGGCTGCTGAGCACGGCGGGTATTGGTGCGGCGGATATCCAGGTCATCTACAACTTCGTCGACCTGCAGCTGTTCCAGCCGCGTGCCGCCTTGCCCGCCACCCCGCGCAAGGCGCTGGTCTTCAGTAACTATGCCGGGGACAGCCCGCAACTGGCCGCCATCCGCCGGGCCTGCGCCCGTTTTGGCATCGAGCAGGTCGATGTGGCAGGCGTCGCGTCGGGCCATCCGGTGCTGCACCCGGACAAGACCTTGCCCGCTTACGACCTGGTGTTTGCCAAGGCCCGTTGCGCGCTGGAAGCCATGGCCGTCGGCTGCGCGGTCATTGTCAGCGATTACGCCGGTCTGGCCGGCATGGTGACCACGCAGAACATGCGGCGCTTGCGCCAGCTCAACTTTGGCGTGCGCAGCATGCAACAGGCGCGCGTCAGCGAGGACAGTGTGTTTGCCGCGCTGTGCCAATACGACCCCGCCGATGCTGGGCGAGTGAGTCAATGGATTCGCCAGTGCGCGGATTTGCAGGGGGCGGCGGACCAGTGGGAAGTGCTGTATCAGAGCGTGCTGGACAGCCCTGCTGCGCCGCCGTCGACCGACCAGCTGCTGAGCGCCGCCGCTGACTATCTGTGCAGCCTGCATGAGCCCTTGAAGCGGCGCATGGAGGCCGAAGGCCTGGCCGTCAGGGCCACGGAAGAACTCCAGGCCAGTGCGCAGGTGCAGGACCAGTTACAGCGGCAGCTCGCCGCCCAGGGCGAAACCGCCCTGGCGGAGCAACGGAGCGGATTGCTGTTGCAAGAGCAATTGCGGCAACAGATCGTCGAGCGAGACGAAATTGCCGCGGCGCAGCAGGCCCGCAGGGCCGAACTCGAGGCCGCCCTGGGCCAGCAGGACGAACTGCAGCACCAACTTGCTGCGCAGCGATCGCGCCTGGTCGAGCTGGAAGCCCAGGCGCAGCGCTGCCAGGCGCTTGTAAGCCGGCTGGAACTCGGCGAAGTGGGCGGGCAGCAGCAACTGCTCGAACAGCGACAGCGCGCCGACGCCTTGGCCGACGAGCTGGTCCGTTGCCAAACGGCGCTCGCGGAGATCCACCGTTCGACCGGCTGGAAGGCCATTGGCCTCTACCGTCGCGTGCGAGTCCGTCTGCCGTGGCGTTGACCCCCCGTCTGCGCCTGGGCATCGTCGGCCTCGGTCGCATGGGCCTGCGCCACTGGCACGCCTGGAAACAGCTGGATGCGGTGGAGCTCGTGGCGATCTGCGACCCGGCGGCCGCTGCCCAGCAGTGGGCCCTTCAGCATCGGCTGTTTCACTGCACCGAGGTCGAGTCGCTGCGCGAGCGCATCGACCTGGCGGTCATCGCTTCGCCGTCGAGCACACACTGCGGCTACGGCCTGGCGCTGTTGAGTTATGGCATCGCCTGCCTGGTGGAAAAGCCGCTGGCACTTAGCAGTGAGCAGTGCCGGCAGTTGGCGGAGTGCGCCCGGCAGCATGACACGCTGTTGGCGGTAGGGCAGTGCGAGCGCTTCAATCCCGGCGTGCGACGCGCGCTGCAGCGACTGAATGCCTCGACCACTTCGTTGCAGGTATTTCGGCATGCCAGCCATACGCTGCCTGCCGACAGCGATGTGATCGACGATCTGTTGGTGCATGACCTCGACTGGGTATTGCAGGCCGGACAACGGCTGATCTCGACTGAGGTGCTGGCCAGCAGCCTGGTCGGGGAGCGCGTCCAGGCGATTCAATGCCGTTTGGAATTTGCCAGTGGCGTGCAGCTTTACCTGAGTGCGGGTTTCGATGTCGAGCGACGGCGCGAAGTGCTGTCCTCTCCTTGCTCGGTGGAAGGCAGTATTTCCCTGGAGTGGCAGCCGGGTGGCGGTCAAGGCGATCCGCTGACCCTGCAGGCGCAGGCTTTTCTGTCCGCGTTGCGGGGCGAGGCCAGCGGTATCGCCACGGCGATGCAAGCCCTGACGGTGATGCAGCTCTGCGAGCAGCTGCGTCGGCAACTGCGGCCCATGCCTGTCCAGCGGGAGGCGGTGGATGCCTGAGCCTGTTCCATTCGCGAACCTGGTGGCCGAATGGCAGCCGCTCAAGGCCGAAGTGCTGCAGCGTATCGCGGCCATCTTCGAACACGGGCGTTTTATCCTGGGGCCCGAGGTCCTCGAACTCGAGCAGCGCTTGGCCGCTGACCTGAACATCGCCCACGCCATCAGCTGCAGCTCGGGCACCAGCGCCTTGCAGTTGGCCCTGATGGCCCTCGGCATACAGCCGGGTGACGAGGTGATACTGCCGGCGTTTACCTTTGCCGCGCCCGTGGAGGCAGTGCTGTTGCAAGGGGCCACCCCAGTGCTGGCCGATATCGATCCGCTGACCTTCAACCTGAACCCAGCCTCGGTCGAGCGCCTGCTGAGCCCGGCGACGCGGGCCATTGTCGCGGTGTCATTGTACGGCCAGCCGGCCGACTTCGAGGCGCTGCAGGCGCTGGCCGGGTCCCGCGGCATTGCCTTGGTCGAAGATGCCGCGCAGAGCTACGGCGCCACGCTAGGCGGCCGCCGCAGCGGAACCTTGGGCCTTATCGGTTGCACCAGTTTTTTTCCGACCAAACCCCTGGGAGGCGCTGGGGAGGGCGGCGCGCTCTTCACCGCGAACGATGAGTACGCGGAGCGGATACGCTCACTCAGGGACCATGGTCAAAGCGGTAAATACCAGCACAGCCTGATCGGTTTCAACGGCCGGCTCGACTCCCTGTCCTGTGCGGCCGTGCTGACGGCGTTCAGCCATCGTCAGGATCACCTGGCGCGGCGCCAGCAGTTGGCCGAGCGCTATCAGCACCTGCTGGGAGGCGCCGCGCCGCGGCTGGTTTGCCCGCTGGTCCGCGCGGGCCGGACGTCCGCATGGGCCCAGTATGCTGTCCGTGTGCAAGGGCGTGAGCGGATCGTGGCGGCCATGAATCAGGCGGATGTGCAAACGGCCATTCACTACCCCAGTCCGTTGCACACTCAGCCAGCCTACCGCTCACGCGTTCGCCACGGACCGCTGGAGCAGGCCGAACGCGCAGCCCGGGAGTTGCTCTGCCTGCCCCTCTATCCGTCACTCACCGTCTGCCAGCAGGATCGGGTCGTCGATGTGCTGCTGGGTGCCGTTCGGGCTGAGGGGTAGTCCCTAAGGCAGCCTGTTCCTGTGTGTCGGCATGCCGCGCGCTGGAACCCGCTCGGTCGGGGGTGAAGCGCCTGCGTCGTTCAAGGCGTTAGCCAGCGCAGGGCGGTTCGCCTGGCGTGATCCAGGGTCGGCACATAGGCCAGCTGCCCGGGCGCGCTCTGGATGCCGGCGCGGCGCAGCTTCAGCCGTACGCGTGGCGAGGTGGCGACCAGCACCAGTCCAACGCCCTGCTGGCGGTAGTCGCGCAGTAAGGTGCCCAGGGCGGCCAGGGCGGTCATGTCCAGCAGCGGCACGGCACTCATCTCGACAATCACCACCCTGACGCCAGGACTGACGCCTCGCAGCACGGCCAGGGCTTTCTCCGCCGCGCCGAAGAACAGCGGCCCGCGGATGGCGTAGGCGCGTACCGGTTCGGGTAGCCCCTGCAGGGCCTGGTGAAAACCCGCGGGCAGCGCGGCGGTGTCGGTCAGCTCGCTCATGCGCTTGATAAACAGGCCGGCGGCCAGCAGCAAGCCAACGCCCACCGCCAACACCATGTCGAACAACACGGTGAGCACCAGGCAGGTCAGCAACACCAGCACATCGTTACGCGGCGCGATGCGCAAGGTACGCAGCACATGGTGCGGCTCGCTCATGTGCCAGGCGACCATCAGCAACAACGCGGCCATCGCGGCCATGGGCAGGTCGCTGAACAACGGTGCAAGCAGCAGCATGGCCAGCAGCACCACGCCTGCGTGAATGATCGCCGCCAGCGGCGAGAAGGCGCCGGCGCGCACATTGGCGGCGCTGCGGGCGATGGCTGCGGTCGCCGTGATGCCACCGAACAGCGGCGCCACCAAATTCCCCAGGCCCTGGCCAATCAATTCGGCGTCGGGGTCGTGTTTGCTGCCCGTCATGCCATCGGTGACCACGGCGCACAGCAGCGATTCGATGGCGCCGAGCAGGGCGATGGCCAGCGCCGGTGCCAGCAGCGCGCGAAACAGGTCAAACGACACCCGCAAGGGCTGGCCGTCCGCACCGGGCCATGACCAGGGCCAGGCGAAGTCAGGCAGGAAGGGGGGAATGCCAGGATGCGTCACGCCGTCCAGCACATAGCTGAAACGCTCGCCCAGGGTGGCCACGGGGATGTGCCAGTGTTCCAGGAGTAAACCGAGCAGCGCGCCGAGGACCAGCGCCGGCAGGTGCGCGGGGATTTTCGGCAACCAGCGCGGCCACAGCAGCAGCACGGCCAGGCAGACGGAGCCGACCAGAACGTCACCAAGGTGAGCGCTGGGTAGCGCGTGCAGTAACCGGCCAAGTTGCGCCAGGTAATGGCCGGTGCTGGCGTCCAGTTCGAGGCCCAGCAGGTCCTTGACCTGTAACGTGGCGATGACGATGCCGATACCGGCGGTGAAACCCAGGATAACCGGGTAGGGAATAAACTGGATCAGTCGGCCGATGCGCAGCAAGCCCATGGCGATTAGGATCATACCGGCCATGAGGGTACAGAGCAGCAGGCCGGCCGGCCCATAGTGCTGGGTGATGGGCAGCAGGATGACCACAAAGGCCGCGGTGGGCCCGGACACGTTGTAGCGTGAACCGCCGGTCAAGGCGATCAGCGGCGCGGCGACCAGCACGGTATAGAGGCCATGCTGCGGCGGCAGACCGACGGCGATCGCCAAGGCCATGGCCAGCGGAATGGCGATGATGCCTACGCTCAGGCCGGCGGCCAGGTCACCGCGCAGGGCGGCCAGGGAGTAACCCGCCTTGAGTGTCTGGCGCCAGGCAGCGAACAGGGGGGGCAGCGACAAGGCCATGACAACTCCGGAGCGGGACCGGCTGTCAGTATAAGGGTCAGGCCCGGCCGGTGTTTTGATCTGGGTCGGTCTGGCGGACGATCACCGGGCAAAAGGGCTGAACTAAACCCAGGGGCACAGGTAAACTGCCTGCCCCTGACAGGCTCGATCGGAGTGGACGATGCGTAAAGACAAAAAACAGGTGATTGGCGAAGAGATTGGCGACGAGCCGATCAAGTTGTTTCTCGAGGTTGAACCCGCCGATGCCACGCCGCCGTCCCTGCACAAGCTGATTAAGGCTTACCGGGGCCTGCGTATCGATGATTTCGAGCGTTTTGTCGGTTTTTTCGTCGCCGCCGGTTACGACCTGAATGCCCGCGACGAGCAGGGTCGCGACTTTGTCGCACTGGTCGGCGACCAGCGCCTGGCCCAGGCCTATATCGAGATCATCGAAGCGGCGCGAGGCTGAACCGCCCCAGGGGCGGCCAGCTGGGGCGCCCTCAGGTGTTAAAAGCCCGTCTCCAGCGGGTTTTTTGCCGCGCCCCACGCATAAAAAAACCGCCCGAGGGCGGTTTTTTTACCTCGCCGCCATGGACTAGAACGCCTGGGCGTTCAAGTTATCGCTGGTGGACAGCTGCAGCAGGGCGTCGGAACGTGACTGCACGTCGCGGTAGAGTGCCGCATCGGCTTCCAGGTCTTTCGCCAGGGCCGGGAACATCTCGTGCAACTTGCTGGACCACTGCGGCGAACGTACCTGTTCGGGGAAGCAGCGGTTGAGCAGGTCGAGCATGATCGAGACGGTCACCGACGCACCTGGCGAGGCACCGAGCAGGGCGGCGATGGAGCCATCGGCGGCGGCCACCAGTTCGGTGCCGAACTGCAGGATGCCGCCTTTCTTTTCATCCTTCTTGATGATCTGCACGCGCTGACCGGCCATTTCCAGGCGCCAATCGCTGGCCTTGGCCTCGGGGTAGAACCGGCGCAAGGCCTCCAGGCGCTGCTCCTCGGATTGCAACACTTCACCGATCAGGTAGCGGGTCAGGTCCATGTTGTCGCGGGCCACGGCCAGCATCGGTCCCAGGTTGCTCGGGCGGATCGACAGCGGCAGGTCGAGGAACGAGCCATGGCGCAGGAACTTGGTGGAGAAGCCGGCATAGGGGCCGAACAGCAGGGATTTCTTGCCATCGACCACGCGGGTATCCAGGTGCGGCACCGACATCGGCGGCGAGCCCACGGCGGCCTGGCTGTAGACCTTGGCCTGGTGCTGCTGGACCACCTCGGGGTTGTCACAGCGCAGCCATTGGCCGCTGACCGGGAAACCGCCAAAACCCTTGCCTTCCGGAATGCCGGACATCTGCAGCAACGGCAAGGCCGCGCCACCGGCACCGAGGAATACGAAACGGGTGGTGATTTCACGGCTGCCGCCGTTTTTCAGGTCCTTGACCGTGACGCGCCAACCGGCATCACTGCGGTTCAGGTCGACCACCTTCTGGCTGCACTTGACCTGGGCATCGGCCTGTTTGGCCAGGTAGCCGAGCAGCTGATTGGTCAGTGCGCCAAAGTTGACGTCGGTGCCGCCTTCGACCCGGGTGGCGGCGATCGGCTCGTCCGCCGCGCGGCCTTGCATCATCAGCGGCATCCACTTGGCCATGGTGGCGCGGTCTTCGGTGTAGCGCATCTCGGCGAAGCCATGGTACTGGGTCATCGCTTCGAAACGGGTCTTGAGGAACGCAATGCCGTCATCGCCTTGTACGAAGCTCAGGTGCGGCACCGGGCTGATAAAACTCTTGGGCGAGCCGAACGTGCCTTTTTGCACCAGGTAGGCCCAGAACTGCTTCGACTCCTCGAACATGGAGTTGATGCTGACGGCTTTTTTGATATCGATCGAGCCATCCGCGGCCGGTGGCGTGTAGTTCAACTCGCACAGCCCCGCGTGGCCGGTGCCGGCGTTGTTCCAGGGGTTGGAGCTTTCCACCGCGCCGGACTCCATCAGCTCGACCACCTCCAGCTTGAGGCTGGGGTCGAGTTCCTTGAGTAGCACGGCCAGGGTCGCGCTCATGATGCCCGCGCCCACCAAAACCACATCAACCACTTCGTTATCGTTACGCGCCATTACCCTTCTCCCAAAATCCAGCATCACAGTGACGGCCTCGCGGCCCTAGCCAGAAACGCGCCTGTCAGTGACGGCTGCCGGTTGTGCATAACGTGGAGGGAGGGTTAGTGGTGCTGTTCGCCGACGCCAGGGTTTTCATGTGTACGCGACACTCTTGTGAAGTTGTAAAACCGTTTTTCCACGCTCTTTTGGAACCGTGGACCTCAAAAAAGGCTGGCTGCCGGGCGCAGAGGCTTCAAGGCCGAGCGGTACGCGGCGGCTGGGCGGCGTTCGACGCATCGGCGGTAAAGCGTCTGCTGGCCGAAACGGACAGCACAGGGGGACGACGCTGGGGGCAGAACGGGGACTGATTGCGGTAATCAGTGGAGGAAAGGCCCGATCAGCAGACGTCCTTACAATCGGGGCGCGATTATAACGGCGAATTCGGGAAAGTTGATCTTTTAGCGTGACTTTTATTCATCCGCCGGTCAGGCCGGCAACGGATGGCCTGTGCGCGGTTGTGTGACGACTGGCGCCACGCGGGCGGCGCTGGGCAGCGGGCGTTGCAGCCAACTCAGGCGGCACTCGTGCACCTGGACCCACTGCGGGCCCGTAGGCGGCTGTTGACCTTGGTGAAAGGCCTGGCAGAGGCCGCGGCTGTCCACCCACGCGTAGTGGCGTGCACGGCGGTGCGGGGAGAGCAGGGTGCGAATCCAGGACATGGCAGGACACTCTTGGCGGGGCATGCGTCCTTTATCCCCGCACGGCATGACAGGCCGATGACCGGAACCCCACTCAGTGGCTCGGGTCTTAATCAGCACGCTGTCAGCGACGGACGGCGATCGTTATACTGCTGCCACTTTGCGCCCCCTCTGGAGAGATAAGCATGCTGCACCGCCTGTTGCTTGGTGTGATCGCTGTCACCAGCCTGACCTTGGTCGGCTGTGCCCACAGCCCACAACAACTCAGCCCCGATCCCAAGATCACCACCCCGATTACCGCCGTTGGCCAAGGCCAGCCCGTGGTGGTCAAGGTCGTCGACGGTCGGCCGTCACCTTTGTTGGGCACCCGGGGCGGTCTTTACCCGGAAACCAGTGGCATCAGTGTGAGCAGTGCGGCGCTATTGCCCAAGTTGCAGGCCCAGGCCGAGGCTGCGGTGCGCCTGCTGGGGTTCACCCCTACGCCGAACGCCTATAACGCCCCGCAGCTGACGGTGACCCTGGCGGACCTGAAGTATCAGTCGCCCAAAGACGGTGCCTATGTGACCAAGGCGACCATCAGCGCGACCTTCCGCGCCGACGTGCAAAACGCCAACAAGCGCTACAGCGGTCGCTACGGTGCGTCGTTGGACCAGAGCTTCGCCATGGCGCCGAACCAGCAGACCAACACCAAGTTGGTCGGGGAAGTGCTCAGCGATGCCTTGACCCGCACCTTCAAGGACGCGGCCATCGGTCAACTCCTGGCGCAATGATCAGCCTGCGCTGATGCCGCTGATAAAAAAGCCCGGCTCTGTCCGGGCTTTTTTGTGGGCGTGATGGCAGGCCATCCTGGCCTGGCGGCGGTGGTCACGCGGCGGCGGCGTACCCATCTGGCATGCGGAAGCCGCTGTTTTGCTCGATATCCGGCAAGTCATAGTGCTCGTGGCCACCGAGGGCGCAGTACACCAGCCAGTGGTGGTCCTGCACGTTGAAGGACAGTTCGTCGATGACCGCCTCGATATCGTCTAGCGCATCGATCAGGTAGTCCTGATCCTGGGGTTGGCTGTGCAGCATTGGGTATTCCTCCATGAACAGTGATTCCGTCTTGGGCGGCGTGGCGGGTTGCGTCTCGTTCGCCAAGGCAAGTCCAAACCTTAGCGCAAAAAAACCAACGCGGACCCGCACTCGTCGGAAAACCGCCGCATTTGTTCTTCGCTTGGGTAGACTGCGCCGCGCTTTTTTGACCGGGGGTTTCCACCCGGGCGATCCCTATTCAATCGGTCACCGCCTCCGTCGTGGTGCCCACAGGAGGTCCCGTGTCGTTGCAACTGTTGTGGTCGCTGTGGCTGAGTAGCCCGGGGCCGTTGGCCAATGGCCTGGCATTATTCTTCGCGCTGGCGGGCAGTTGGCTGTTACTGGCCACGCGCTGGCGTGAACAGCGGGCGCTGCCGGCCCTGGCGCTCGAGGATCAGGCTGGGGCGACTGCGCCGGCACTGGCTTGCGAGCCTGCGGTGCAGCGTATCAATCGCTTCTTCAAGGGCTTCGGCGCGACCTGCCTGGCGTTGGCGCTGGGGCTGACGTGGCTCAGTACCCAGCTCTGAGCGGGTCGCTAGCCGGAAGGCGTGTGCCTTCCGGCATTGCCGGCTACAGGGGCAGGCCGGCCTTGACCCGGTACTGATTACGCACCGGCGTGGCGTACTGCAGCACCAGGTAGGGCTGCTGTTCGGTCGGACAGGCGGCCAGGCGGCTGTTCCATTGCGCCTGGGCACGGCTCAGTTCTTCGGGGTGAAACAGCTCGGTCGCGGGGGGGACCGCCAATCCCGGGTCGCGCTCCTGCCACATCTCATAGGCGAGGTAGTGCGCCGGAAACAGGCGGTAGCCAGCCAGGATCTGTTGGTCGATTTCCGCGGCCAGCTGCTTGCTGTCTTCACTGGCCTGGCCGATCGGCGCCGAGAAATTCACATGCACCCGGCCTTTGTAGCCGGTGATGCCCAGGGCGATGCTCTGGTCGTCCTCGCCTGGGGCTTTTTCGTAGCTGCCGGTGGTCGCGCGGATATACAACTCGCGGGCCTTGGCTTGGTCGCAAGGGTCGTACTCGTAGCTGATCGACACCGGCGTCAGGTTCAGGCTATCGATGACCTCGGCAAAGGTTTCGCTCTTGCGGCTCATATGGAACATCTTCAGGATCGCCGAATCGGTGCGGTCGTCGCCATCCTTGGCCCGGCCTTCGGCCTGGGCGATCCAGATCGATTCGTTGTCGTTGCGGATCGAATGGTTGATATAGGCCGAGAGCAGCTGAAACGCGGCGAGTTTTTCACGGCGACCGCTGAGCGAGCGGTGCACGATAAAACTTTTGTTGACCCGCATCAGGTCGCTGACAAAGGGTTTTTGCAGCAGGTTGTCGCCGATGGCGATGCGCGGTGTCGGCAGGCCGGCGTGGTAGACCGCGTAATTGACGAAGGCCGGGTCCATGACGATGTCGCGGTGGTTGGCCAGGAACAGGTAGGCGCTGCCGCTCTTGAGCTGTTCCACACCGGAATAGGTGATGCCGTCGGTGGCCTGCTCGATGGTCCGGTCGACGTAGAGTTCGATGCGGTCCTGCAGCGCGGCCACGCTGCGGATGCCGGCGAATTCGCGGCGCAGGCGAAAGGCGATCAGCGGCTTGAGCAGCCAGCCTAAGGGGCTGGCCAGGCGCGGAAAGCGAAAGTGTGTGAGGATCTCGAGAAAGGCCTGGTCGGCCAGGAGGCGAGCCAGCACGGCAGGGACTTCGGCGTCGTTGTACGGTCGGATGGAATCGAATTCGCCCATCATGTTCTCTTGTTGTCGTAACGGCTGCGGTAGGGGCCAAGCCCCCCGAAAAGCGGAGCCAGAGATAGACCCATCATTATACCTAGAAGTCACAGCGGAGATCGTCATGCTCGAGTCCCAGGATTATCAGTGCCCGTACTGCGGCGAACCGGTGGAGGCGCTGCTTGACCTGTCGGCCGGCGACCAAAGTTACATCGAGGATTGCCCGGTCTGCTGCCGGCCGATCGTCTTCGACCTGCGCAGTGACGGCGTCGACTGGTCATTGGCGGTGCGCAGCGAAAACGAGTGACGCCCAACTGCTAACCTGTAGGGGCGCCGTCCTGGCGCGTCGTCGAAGAGGAGCAGCGCGGATGCAGCGGGTCTACGAACCCCAGGATATGCTCGAAGCGGACCTGCTGGTGGGTATGCTGGCCAGCGAAGGGGTGGAGGCGCACCTGACCGGGCGGCATCTGCTGGGCGCCGTGGGCGAACTGCCGGCCTCGGGCCTGCTCGGGCTGCTGGTGGGCGACGAGCAAGCCACGCGGGCGCGACTGCTGATCGCCGCGTACAATAGCGCGCTACCCCTGCCCGGCGACGAGCCGGCGGCCGAGTACGGCACGCTGCTCTGCTGAGGCCGATTCCGCTGAATCCCGGTCGCTATCCCCAACGGCCCGCGCCCTGCCTCGAAGAGCTTTCCCTCCATGTGTGGACGTTATGCCCTGTTTCGTTGGCCGCCCGCGTTGGCGGCCCTGCCCGGTTTTCCCGCCGATCAGCAACCCCACTGGAGCATCGCCCCGCACAGCCAGGTGCTGATCCTGCGTGGCACTGAAGGCACGCGCGCGGCAGCCCGTGCGCGCTGGGGCCTGACCCCGCCCTGGCTCACCGACCTGTCCAGGACCCCCGCCCATGCCCGCGCCGAAACCCTGGTCGACCAACCGATGTTTCGCGATGCGTTTCGCCTGCGCCGCTGCCTGCTGCCCGCCAATGGCTTTTATGAATGGCGCGGCACGGCACGCAAGCGCCCGTATTGGCTGACGGCAGGCGACGGTGCACCCTTGTACTTCGCCGGCATCTGGGAGGATTACCCGGTGCAAGAGCAGCATTACCTGAGTGTGGCCATAGTGACCCAGGCGATATCCGGGCAACGACGGCCGCTGATGCTCGATGCGGCGGGCCAGGCCGCCTGGCTGGACGCGGCGACAGGACAGGCGGATTTGCTGACCTTGTTGGCGCAACCGCCGGTGGCCCTGCGTGAGCGGGTACTGGCCGGGCTGATCAACGACCCCACGCTGGACGGACCGGAGTGCCTGACGCCCGCCTGAAGTGTCGGTCCGTCAAGCCCATAGCGCTGGACGGAGCGCTCGCGACCAGTGGCCGCTTCTGCAACGGCAAGGTCAGCACACCCGTCGGTAGACGGGCGGGACGCCGAGGCACGGCGGCGGGCTGTTCGCTGCGCTCCGGAGTCCGCCCTACGTCCGCCTCTCGTGGCTACACCTTGAACTGGTTGATCAGGCGCCGCTGCTGCTCGGCCAGCTTGGTCAGTTCGGAGCTGGCCTGGCTGGCTTCATCGGCGCCACCGGCCACTTCGTTGGCGACCTGACCGATATTGGTGACGTTACGGTTAATATCCTCGGCCACCGCACTCTGCTCCTCGGCGGCACTGGCGATCTGGTTGTTCATGTCATTGATCACCGACACCGCGCGGGTGATGGCTTCCAACGCCTGGGCGGCCTGGGCGGCGTGATGCACGCTGTCGTCGGTGCGTGCCTGGCTGTCCTCCATGACCTTGACCACTTCGCGGGTGCCATGCTGCAGCTGCTGGATCATGCTCTGGATTTCGGTGGTGGCCTGCTGGGTTTTCTGCGCCAGGTTGCGCACTTCGTCGGCGACCACGGCGAAACCTCGGCCCTGCTCGCCCGCCCGCGCCGCTTCGATGGCGGCGTTGAGTGCCAGCAGGTTGGTCTGTTCGGCGATGCCGCGGATCGCCACCAGAATGGCGTTGATGTTCTCGCTGTCGTTGGCCAGGGTCTGCACCACACCGACCGCGCGGCCGATTTCGCTGGCCAGGGCGGCGATGGCATTGGAGGTGCTATGCACAATGTCCTTGCCCTGGTTGGCGGCCTGGTCGGCGTGGTGCGCGGCCTCGGCCGCATGGGTGGCATTGCGCGCCACGTCCTGGGCCGTGGCTGTCATCTGGTGCACGGCCGTGGCCACCAGGTCGATTTCCGCCATCTGCCGCTGCACCCCCTGGTTGGTGCGAATGGCGATGTCGGCGGTGTGCTCCGACGAGTCGCTGACCTGCTGCACCGAGCTGACCACCTGGCTGATCATGACCTGCAGTTTGCCGAGGAAGGTGTTGAAGCCGCTGGCGATGGCACCCAGCTCGTCGACACGGTCGGTGTTCAAGCGGCGGGTCAGGTCGCCCTCACCCTTGGCGATGTCATCGAGCATGGCGACCATCTGCCGGAGGGGACGGGCGATACCGTAGCCGACGAACCAGATCACCAGCAGGCCCAGCCCGGCGATCAACAGGCCCACCAGCGCCATGCCCAGGGTATC
This sequence comes from Pseudomonas sp., assembly GCF_040514055.1. Taxonomy (GTDB): domain Bacteria; phylum Pseudomonadota; class Gammaproteobacteria; order Pseudomonadales; family Pseudomonadaceae; genus Aquipseudomonas. Next base: position 24,708 of record NZ_JBEVDL010000037.1, on the reverse strand, counting down.
GGTTTCACGCTGATCGGAAAGCTCCTGCTGCAAGCGTTGCAGGTCCCCCATGACGGCATCCAGCGGCAGCTGCAACATCAGGGTCCATCGGGCATCGGTGCCCGCGATGGAAAACGGCAGGAACAGCTCGATCAAGCCGCGGGCCTGGTCGACGTCGTAGGACGGCTGGTCGCCGGACAGGTCCTTGAGGGTCGCCACCTTGTCGCTTTGCAGGACGCTGCTGGCCGGTTCGCCGAGCTTGCTGGCGTCCTGAGTGAAGGCCACCAGGCGCCCATTATTGGCGATCAAGGCCAGTTCGCCAGCCCCCTCATAGAGCTGTTTGTCGGCATTGATCAGCAGCTCCTGGATGAAGTTCACTGCCAGGTCGGCGCCGGCGATGCCACGGAACTCACCCTTGACCAGGATCGGCGAGGTGAACGAGGCGAGCATGACCATCTTGCCGCCGACCTCATAGGGGGCCGGATCGATCACGCAAGGGCGTTTGCGCTCCTTGGGGCACAGGTAGTATTCCCCCTCGCGCACGCCGGTCGGCAGCAGTTTTTCGCTTTCCAGGGTGCCCAGCGAGTCGATGGCCAGGCTGCCGTCGGCATTGCGGTACCACCAGGGGATAAAGCGCCCGCTGCCGTCGTAGCCGTTACCCTTGGGGCCGGCGTAGATGTCGTCGCTGGCGTCGAAGGCGTTGGGCTCCCAGCCGATGTAAGTGCCCAGCAATTTGGGATTCTGCGCGGTGGTTTCGCGGATCAGGTTGGACAGCTCCTCGCGACTGACCGACAGCAGCGGGCTGCCGCTCTCGTCCGTCATGCCGAGCAGCGCCGTGGTGCGCGCCAGGTCGGCGGTGACCATCAAGGGCACCTCCAGCTCCCGTTGGATCTGGCTGACCTGGGCCCGGGCCAGGGTCGCCAGGCGTTGTTCGATCACCTGTTCGAGCAAGGCGCGGGTGCGAACCTGCACCAACTCCTGGGTCTTGCCGCTGGCATACAGGGTGTAGAGTACCAGTGCCGCAACCACGCTGAGGATGCTGGCGCCGGCCATGACCACAACGGAAAACTGGATGGACTTGAACTTCATACGAACTCCAACGACGGGTCCATGAAACGGTTTGTGCACGGTGCCGTCCGTCTGTGGCTATCGGCGGAACAAAGCAAAGCTTGATCGTTCCTACACACACTAGTCGATAACCGCCACCATTCCCGCACTTGCTGTCATGTGGCACCTGCCTGGCATAGCATGGGGCTGTGCCCTTCGCTGGAGACACCGCTCATGCCTGCCCTGGCCCGTTTGCTTACCCTGACGTTGTTGGTCCTGTCGTGCGCCTGCCAGTCGGTCAATACCACCCGCGGCGGTGCCGTCGGCGTGGAGCGCAAGCAATACATGTTCAGCCTGCTGTCGACCGAGCAGGTCAACCAGCTGTCGTCCCAGTCTTACCAGGAGACCCTGGAGAAAGCCTCGGGGCAGGGGGTGCTGGACAAGACCGGGCGCAACGCCAAGCGCCTGGACCAGATCGCCGGTCGGCTGATCGCCCAGGCGCCGTATTTTCGGCCGGATGCGGCGCAGTGGCAGTGGCAGGTCAGCCTGATCAAAAGTCCTGAACTCAACGCCAGTTGCGCGCCGGGCGGCAAGATCCTGTTCTACAGCGGGTTGCTCGACAGCCTGAAGCTGAGTGACGATGAAATCGCCGCGGTGATGGGCCACGAGATCGCCCATGCCCTGCGCGAACACGGGCGCGAAGCCATGTCCAAGGCCTATGGCATCGAGATGGCGCGTCAGGGTGCCAGTGTGTTGTTGGGTCTGGGGGAGGACAGCATCGCGCTGGCCGATACCGTGGTGCAGTACGCCATGACCCTGCCGAACAGCCGTAGCAACGAAAACGAAGCGGACCTGATCGGCCTTGAACTGTCGGCACGCGCCGGCTACGACCCCAGCGCTGCCGTCAGCCTGTGGCAAAAAATGGAGAAGGCCAGCCAAGGCGCGCCGCCCGAGTTTATGAGCACCCACCCGGCGTCCGCCAACCGCATCGCCGCCTTGCAGGCGGCGATTCCGAAAGTCATGCCCTTGTATCAACAGGCCCGGGGGCGGCTGTAGCACCTTTGCCTGCTGCCTGCTGCCTGCTACCGCTCCAGCGCTGTCGCAGGCAGGGCTGTTGCGCCGTCCGGTGAAGTCAGCGCATGGCTTTCGGTGGGTAGGGCAAGGCCTCCAGGCCGAGCTGGGCTCGAAAGTTTTCCACGTCGAACAGGGTGCAGATTTCCTGGATTTCGCCAGCGGGGGTCAGGGTCCAGAATGCCATGGCGGAGATGCTCAGCACCCGGTCGCTGGGCTGATAACCCAGGCTCGGCTCGGCGATGGTGCCGATCAGGGTGCTCCAGGTGACGACCTGGTTACCCTCGGCCAGGCATTCCTCCAGCACCACCTCCAGGTCGGGCATGGCGGTGCGGATTTCGGTCACCAGCTGAGAGAACCCGGCGCTGTCCAGCGGCAGCTCGACGAAGGAGTTCTTGTACAGGAAGTCCCGCGTATGCAGCTGTTCCGCCAGGGCCAGACGGCCTTTGTTCCAGGACAGGTCGATGTGCTGACGAACCACTTTCTTCATATCGTCCAGTGACATGAGCCACTCCCGGTGACGGCGTGACGGCGCCCATTGACCCTTCACTGTAGCAGGGGGCGGCGGCGCGTTCCCGGCGCCGCCGTCGGGCTACCCGAGCATGCCGCTCAGTTTCAGGCCCTGGTAACCGGCGTAGAGCGCCAGCAGGGCGAAGGCGCAGGCGGCGATCCGTCGGATCAAGGTCAGCGGCAGGCGTTCGGCGGCGAAGTTGCCGAGCAAAACTACCGGCACATTGGCCAGGAGCATGCCCAGCGTGGTGCCGAGCACCACCAGGATGAAGTGCGGGTACTGGGCGGCGAGCATCACGGTGGCGACCTGGGTCTTGTCGCCCATTTCCGCCAGGAAAAACGCGATCAGGGTGGTCAGGAACGGGCCGTAGCGTTTCAGGCCTTGGGCCTCGTCGTCATCCAGTTTGTCGGGGATCAGGGTCCAGAGTGCGACGGCGACAAAGCTGGCGGCGAGGATCCAGCTCAGCGCCGCTGGCGAAACCAATCCGGCCACCCAGTTGCCCACGGCGCCAGCGGCGAAATGGTTGGCCAGGGTGGCGACCACGATGCCGGCGATAATGGGCCAGGGTCGGCGAAAACGTGCCGCCAGCAACAGGGCCAGCAACTGGGTCTTGTCGCCGATTTCGGCCAGCGCAACGATCAGGGTAGGGATGTACAGCGATTCCATCAGGCTTCCTAAGGGGCGGGTCGACATGGCTATGACACATACGACCTGCCCGCCCCGGGTGAGGTGTACGTGTCATAGGTCTTGTCGAGCCGACGGCCATGAAAGGCCGGGGCCGCGCGCACCAGGGTCGGTTGACCCAGTATGTTGATGCGTGCCGGGCGAGCCTGCCGTGCGGCGGCTCGCGGGAGACTACTCCCCTAGGACGGCGCGCAGTGTGCCCAAGTGTCGGCGATTGGGCAAGTACCGACGGGCTGCGCTCAGCGGCGACGCGCCTGGTAGATGCGGAAACCCTGGCCCTCGGCCAGCACCTTGCAAGCGCCCAGATGCTCTTCGATCAAGGGTTGGTAGCGCAGAAAACTGTTGGCCACCAGGCGCAGCTCACCCCCGGGCTTCAGGTGCGCGCGGGCCTGGCGCAGCAGCTGTTCGGTGGCCTGATAATCGGTGTGCACGCCTTCGTGGAAGGGCGGATTGCTGAGGATGGCGTCAAGCCCCAGCGGCGCCGCGTCGATGCCGTCGCCAGTCAGGACGTCGGCCTCCAGGCCATTGGCGGCCAGCGTTAGGCGGCTGCTGGCGGCGGCGAAGGCGTCAACGTCGAGCAGGGTCAGCTGGTTATGGGCAAAACGTCGTTTCAAGGCGGCGCCGAGCACGCCGGCACCGCAGCCAAAATCCAGCAGGTGGCCGCTGGGCAGTTTGTCCAGGTGTTGCAACAGCAACGCGGTACCGCGGTCCAGGCGGCCATGGCTGAAGACCCCGGGTAGGCTGATAACCGTCAGCGGACCGTCGGCCAACGCCAGTGAGTAGGACTGGGCCAGGCTATTCAGGTCGGGGGTGGGCGGCGCCTGGTCGACCCGTACCTGCCAGAGCTGGCAGTGGCGGGCGCTGTCGAGCTTGCGTGGCTGGCCAAAGGGCTGCAGCTGTTTGGCGGCCCGTTCGATGCCGCTGCGCTTTTCCCCGACCAGGAACAGATTGCGACCGGCCAGGCGCGAGGCCAGGCTCTGCAGCAAATAGTCGGTCAGCTCGCGGGACTTGGGCAGGAACAGCACCGCGTCGTCGAATGCCGCGGTCGGCAGGGTCACGCCAAAGGCGCTGCGCTGGACGAAGCGTGCCTCCAGTCGCGCGTGCTCACCGGCATGCCAGCTCCAACCGTGCGCCGCGGGCAAGCGACCGAGCAGGTCATCGGCTGGCAGGCCGGCGAGCAGCAGATTGCCGCCAAACAGCTCGACTTGACGCAGGAGAACTTCGCTTCGCGGGTCCATGGCTACTCCGGGCAAAACGCCAAGCATAACAAAGCTGGCCAGTGGGTACCGCGCTTGCGCGCCCTACGGACTCACCTGGCGCAGCGGCGTTCCGGCGAGAAAGCCCCGGGCGTTTTCGGCCAGCTGAAGGACGATGCGCTGGCGCGCCTCGCGGCTGCCCCAGGCCGTATGGGGGGTGATGATCAGGCGTGGAATATCGTCCGCCAACAGCGGGTTGCCACGCCGCGGTGGTTCCTCGGTCAGCACGTCGGTGGCCGCGCCGCCCAGATGCCCGCTGCGCAGGGCATCGGCCAGCGCCTGTTCGTCGACCAGGCCGCCGCGAGCAGTGTTGATCAGAAAGGCGCCGGGTTTCATCAGGCGCAGGCGCCGGGCGTCGATCAGGTGGTGGGTCTGGGCATTCAGGGGGCAGTGCAGGGTCAGGGCGTCGACCTGGGGCAGCAGCTCATCCAAGGTCAGGCGATCGGGGCGCGGTGCACGGCCCGGCAACTGACCGAGCAGCACCTGCATGCCGAAGGCTTCGGCCAGTCGGCCCACGGCACTGCCCAATTCACCGTGACCGAGCAGGCCCAGGCGTTTGCCACTGAGTTCGACGATGGGGAAGTCCAGCAGGCAGAACTGCTCCGCCTGTTGCCAGCGGCCGGCGCCGACCGCCTGCCGGTAATCCGCCAGGCGGGTGGCCAGGGCCAGCAACAGCATCAGCGTGTGCTGGGCCACGGAGGGGGTGCCATAACCTTGGCAGTTGCTGACCACCACACCGTGGGCGCGGGCTGCATCCAGATCGACCAGATTGGTGCCCGTGGCGGCCACCAGCACCAGCTGGAGCTCGGGGCAGGCGGCGAAGGTCGCCGCGTTCAGCGGCACCTTGTTGCTGATTGCCACGTGGGCTCCTTGCAGGCGCTCGATCACCTGCGCGGGTGCGGTCTGCCGATGCAGGGTCAGGGTGCCGAGCGCCCGTTCGAGCGCTGTCAGGTCGAGGTCACCCAGGTCCAGCGAACCCTGGTCGAGGAATACGGCGGGTCGACTGATCATCTGCAGCTGTACCTTTTGTGCGACGGGGTGACGGGGTAAGGTAAGCAGCCTACCAGACCGCCCGCAGCCACCAGGACCCCTCAGCATGTATTGGACAGAATTTTTGACCGTTGCCTTGATCCACCTGCTGGCCGTGGCCAGCCCAGGGCCCGATTTCGCCATCGTGGTGCGTGAGAGTGTCAGCGCCGGCCGACGTGCCGGGACCTGGACCGCAATCGGTGTCGGCAGCGGCATTCTGGTGCACGTGACCTATTCGCTGTTGGGTATCGGCCTGATCGTGTCGCAGTCGGTGGTGCTGTTTAACGCCTTGAAGTGGCTGGCGGCGGCCTACCTGTTGTATATCGGCATCCGCGCCTTGCGGGCCAAGGCGGCCGACCCGGCGCAGGCCGACCTGGCCCAGGCGCCGGTCGAGCGCAGCCCGCGTGCGGCCTTTGTCAGTGGTTTCGTCACCAATGGCCTGAACCCCAAGGCGACCCTATTTTTTCTCTCGCTGTTCACCGTGGTAATCAATCCACACACCCCGTTGGCGGTGCAGGCCGGTTACGGACTCTACCTGGCGGTGGCGACCGGGATCTGGTTCTGCCTGGTGGCCTTGCTGTTTAGCCAGTCGCGGGTGCGCGCCGGTTTCGCCCGCCTGGGCCACTGGTTCGATCGGGCGATGGGTGCAGTGCTGGTGGGCTTGGGCGTGAAACTGGCGTTTACCGAGCTGCGCTGAGGCGGCTTGCGGCACTTGCCGGTCGCCGTGCCGTGGCCGGGGAGGCGCAACCGGCCGCTGGTTGAGGAGCACGCCGCGGCGGGCGTGCCCTCGTGCAGGCTTACAGCAGTTCGACCGCCACTGCGGTGGCTTCGCCGCCGCCAATGCACAGCGCGGCGACCCCGCGGGAACCGCCGGTGTTTTTCAGCGCATTGATCAGGGTCAGGATGATCCGCGAACCGGTGGAGCCGACCGGGTGGCCCTGGGCGCAGGCGCCGCCATAGATGTTCACCTTGGCGTGGTCCAGGTCGTGCTCGCGCATGGCCAGCATGGTGACCATGGCAAAGGCCTCGTTGATCTCGAACAGGTCCACCTGGTCCTTGCTCCAGCCAATTTTCTTGAACAGGTTGGCGATCGCCCCGATCGGCGCCACGGTGAACTCGCTGGGGTCCTGGCTCTGGGTGGCGTGCCCGACGATGCGCGCCAGTGGCTTCAAGCCGCGGCGGCTGGCCTCTTCGGCGGACATCAGCAGCAGGGCGCTGGCACCGTCGGAGATCGAGCTGGCGTTGGCCGCCGTGATGCTGCCGTCCTTGCGGAACGCCGGTTTGAGGCTGGGGATCTTGTCCAGGTTGGCGTTGAGCGGCTGCTCGTCGTCCACCACCTGCACTTCACCCTTACGGGTGGTCACGGTGATGGGCACTATCTCGGCCCGCAGCGAACCCTCGGCAATGGCCTTTTGCGCGCGCTTGAGCGACTCGATGGCATAGGCATCCATGGCCTCGCGACCGATGCCGTACTGGTCGGCGGTTTCCTGAGCGAAGGAGCCCATCAGACGGCCGGTGCGGGCGTCCTCCAGGCCGTCGAGGAACATATGGTCCTTGATCTCGCCATGGCCCATGCGCAGGCCGCTGCGGGCTTTTTCCAGGATATAGGGCGCATTGGACATGCTTTCCATGCCGCCTGCGATCATCACCTGGTTGGTGCCGGCCTTGATCAGGTCGTGGGCCAGCATCACCGCCTTCATGCCCGAACCACAGAGCTTGTTGATCGTGGTGCAACCCGTGGCGCTGGGCAGGCCGGCGTTGAGTGCAGCCTGGCGGGCCGGGCCCTGTTTGAGGCCGGCGGGCAGCACGCAGCCCATGATCACTTCCTGGACATCGGCGGCCGGGATGCCGGCGCGGCTCACCGCTTCGCGAATGGCGGCGGCGCCCAGGTCTACGGCGGGCACGCTGGACAGGCTGCCCTGGAAGCCCCCCATGGGGGTGCGGGCGCCGCTGACGATGACGATATCGGACATGGAAAAATCCCTCGCTAGCTGTAAAGGGGTGATTGGATGGCCGGTTCCGGCCCAGGCCATCGATTCTAGCGCGTGGTCACCGATGGCCAAAGCCCGCGCCAGGCAAATCATTCTTTTGACTGATTTATGAGCACAGGAGGGGCTCTAGAGTGGCCCTCAGTCCAAAAACAATATGCTCCGAACAGGTGCCACCATGCTGCAGACCCGTGTGATTCCCCCCGCCGACAATGCTTACCCCTATCCGTTGCTGATCAAGCGCCTGCTGCTGTCGGGCAGCCGCTATGAGAAAACCCGGGAAATCGTCTATCGCGACAGCGTGCGTTACAGCTATGCGACCTTCAACGAGCGCGTCGCACGCCTGGCCAACGTGCTGACCGAGGCCGGGGTCAAGGCCGGTGATACCGTGGCGGTAATGGATTGGGACAGCCATCGCTACCTGGAATGCATGTTCGCCATCCCGATGCTCGGCGCGGTGCTGCACACCATCAATATCCGCCTGTCCCCCGAGCAGATTCTCTATACCATGAACCACGCCGAAGATAAGTTCGTGCTGGTCAATTGCGAGTTCGCCGGGCTCTACCAGGGCATCGCCGCTCAGTTGACCACGGTGGAAAAGACCCTGTTGCTGACCGATGCGCCGCAGCGCGACGTCGAGTTGCCTAATCTGGTCGGTGAATACGAGGCCCTGCTGGCCGCCGCCAGCACCCACTACGACTTTGCCGAATTCGATGAAAACTCGGTGGCCACCACCTTTTACACCACTGGCACCACGGGCAACCCCAAAGGGGTCTATTTCACCCACCGGCAACTGGTGCTGCATACCCTGTCCACCGCCACCGTGATTGGCAGCCTGGACAGTATCCGCCTGATGGGCACCGACGACGTGTATATGCCGATCACCCCGATGTTCCACGTGCACGCCTGGGGCCTGCCATATGTGGCGACCATGCTGGGGGTCAAACAGGTCTATCCGGGCCGCTACGACCCCGAGTTGCTGGTGGAGTTGTGGAAGCGCGAGAAGGTCACCTTCTCCCACTGCGTGCCGACCATCCTGCAGATGGTGATGAATGCCAAGGCGGCCCAGGGCGTGGACTTCAAGGGCTGGAAAGTGATCATCGGCGGCAGCGCGCTGACCCGCTCGCTGTATGAAGCCGCCAAAGCCCGCGGTATCCAGCTGACCGCGGCCTATGGCATGTCGGAAACCTGTCCGCTGATTTCCTGCGCCCACCTCAACGATGAACTGCGCGCCGGCAGCGACGACGAGCGCATCACCTACCGGATCAAGGCCGGGGTACCGGTCCCCCTGGTGGACGCCGCGATCATCGACGCCGAGGGGCATTTCCTGCCGGCCGACGGTGAATCCCAGGGTGAACTGGTATTACGGGCGCCCTGGCTGACCCAGGGCTATTTCCGTGAAGCGGAAAAAAGCCAGGAACTCTGGGAAGGTGGCTGGCTGCATACCGGCGATGTGGCGACCATCGACGGCATGGGCATCATTGATATCCGCGACCGCATCAAGGATGTGATCAAGACCGGTGGCGAATGGATTTCCTCGCTGGAGCTCGAGGATCTGATCAGTCGCCACCCGGCGGTGCGCGAGGTGGCGGTGGTCGGTGTGCCCGATCCACAGTGGGGTGAGCGCCCGTTTGCTTTGATCGTGCTGCGCGAGGGTCAATCCCTGGATGCCAAGCGGCTCAAGGAACACCTTAAGCCGCTGGTGGAGCAGGGCTTGCTGAACAAGTGGGCGATTCCCACTCAGATCGCGCTTGTTACCGAAGTTCCCAAGACCAGTGTCGGGAAACTGGATAAGAAGCGCATCCGCCTGGATATCGCCCAGTGGCAGGCCGCCGGCAGCGCATTTCTTTCCACCCTTTAACGACCAGGGTGCGGGGGTGGCTAAAGTGACTGCTCAGTCAAACAAGCGTTTGGCTTGCTTATTGCTGTTCTCAGGCCATTCTTGGCTCGGTACGAGTGTGACTGCGCAGTCAGACCTGCGAGCCAGAGTGTCCGGGAGTGCAAATCACACTTTCGAGGGATCAAGCCGTACTGGCTGCTGGCTATAGTCCGCACCATCCATAACAAAAAACACATGGAGTAGGTCGATGACATCTAACAAACCCTTCTGGCGCCTGGCAAAACTGCCATTGGCTGTCAGTCTCGCCTCCACCCTTGCCGCTCCGGCGTTTGGCGTTACCTTCAATATTGGCGAGATCGAGGGGCAGTTCGATTCGTCGCTCTCCGTCGGCGCCAGCTGGTCGGTCCGCGGCGCGGATCCAGACCTGATCGGGGTGAACAACGGCGGCTCGGGTCTTTCCCAGACCACCGATGACAGCCGTTTGAACTTCAAGAAGGGCGAGACCTTCTCGAAAATCTTCAAAGGCATCCACGACCTGGAACTGAAGTACGGCGACACCGGCGTGTTCGTGCGCGGCAAGTACTGGTATGACTTCGAACTGAAAGACGAAGACCGTCTGTTCAAGGACATCGACGACAATGACCGCAAGGAAGGCGCCCAGTCGTCCGGCGCGCAGATTCTCGATGCCTTCGTCTATCACAACTATTCGATCGACGATAAAGCCGGTTCGGTTCGCCTGGGCAAGCAGGTGCTGAGCTGGGGCGAAAGTACCTTCATTCAAAACGGTATCAACGCTACCAACCCGGTCGACGTGTCGGCGTTCCGCCGTCCCGGCGCCGAGATCAAGGAAGGCCTGATTCCGGTCAACATGTTCTACGTGTCCCAGAGCCTGACCGACAACCTGTCGGCTGAGGCCTTCTACCAGTTGGAATGGGACCAGACGGTCGTCGACAACTGCGGTACCTTCTTTGCCCAGCCGGACGTCTATGCCGATGGCTGCGATGAAAACCTGCGCCTGTTGAGCAACAACAGCGCCCTGATCGGCGCGGTGAACGCCCAGCTGACGGCCGCCGGTTTCGATCCGCTGAGCCAGAACTCCGAAGGTAACCTGGTCAAGCGCGGCGGGGACCGTGATGCCCGCGACGACGGTCAGTTCGGCTTGGCAATGCGTTACTTCTTCGAACCGCTGGACACCGAGTTCGGCGGCTATTTTATGAACTACCACAGCCGCGCGCCGATCTTCAGCGCCTCGTCGCCAAGCCAGGGTCTGTTCGACTGGGCGGCCGGCAAGGGCACCGTGGGCGTGCTGGGCGTGGCGGGCAACTCCGAGTACTTCATCGAATACCCGGAAGACATCCGCCTGTACGGCCTGAGCTTCTCCACCACCCTGCCCACCGGCACGGCCTGGAGCGGTGAAGTCAGCTACCGGCCCAATGCGCCGGTGCAGTTGAGCACCACCGATATCCTCTACTCGGCGGCCCGCCCGGTTGGCGGGCCATTCGCCGATGCCTCGGTGCTGACCCCGATCCCGGGCCAGGACCTGCACGGTTACAACCGCAAGGAAGTGACCCAGATCCAGACCACCTTCACCCATTTCGTCGATCAGGTCATGGGCGCCAGCCGCCTGACCCTGGTTGGTGAAGTCGGGATGACTTTTGTCGGTGGCCTGGAACACAACAGCGAAGCCCGTTATGGCCGTGATCCGGTGTACGGGCCGGGCGAACTGCCCAACGGCACCTGCCAGTTGCTCAATACCCTGACGTCCGCCGGGTCTGTGGGCAACAACGACACCTCCAACAAGTCGCGCAACTGCAACGATGACGGTTACACCACCCACAGCTCCTGGGGCTACCGTGGCCGGGCGATCTGGGACTACCCGGACGTCGTTGCCGGTATCAACCTCAAACCGAGTGTGGCCTGGTCGCATGACGTGGACGGTTTCTCCCCGGGTCCTGGCGGCAACTTCGAGGAAGGCCGCAAGGCGGTCAGCCTGGGCCTGGACGCGGAATACCAGAACACCTACACCGCCAGCCTGGCTTACACCGATTTCTTCGGCGGCAAGTTCAACACTTCCAGCGATCGTGACTTCGTGGCGCTTAGCTTCGGCGTGAACTTCTAAGGGAACAGGGAATTTTGAGGAAGACCATGCAAATGAAAATAACAAAAAGCTTGTTGCAAACCGGTGCTCTGACACTTTCCATGGTCGCGACTGGGGTGATGGCCGCGGTATCGGCCGATGAAGCGGCCAAACTGGGCACCAGCCTGACGCCCGTGGGCGCCGAGATGGCGGCCAATGCCGATGGCAGCATTCCGGCCTGGACCGGCGGCTTGCCGAAGAATGCCGGTGCCGTGGACAGCAAGGGTTTCCTGGCGGATCCGTTCGCCAGCGAAAAACCGCTGTTCACCATCACCGCGCAGAACGTCGAGCAGTACAAGGCCAAGCTGACCCCTGGGCAACTGGCCCTGTTCAAGCGCTATCCGGAAACCTATCGGATGCCGGTGTATCCGACCCACCGGTCAGTGACCTTGCCCGATGACGTCCTGGCCGCGGCCAAGGCCAATGCCACCACCACCAAGCTGGTCGAAGGCGGCAACGGTCTGGAGAATTTCCAGAGCGCCAACCCCTTCCCGATCCCCAAGGACGGCATGGAGGTGATCTGGAACCACATCACCCGCTACCGCGGTGGCAGCGTGAAGCGCCTGGTGACCCAGGCCACGCCGCAGGCCAACGGCTCCTACAGCCTGGTGTACTTCCAGGATGAGTTCACCTTCCGTGACAAGCTGAAGGATTTCGATTCGACCAAGCAGAGCAACGTGTTGTTCTACTTCAAGCAGCGTGTCACCGCGCCCTCGCGTCTGGCCGGTAACGTACTGCTGGTCCACGAAACCCTCAACCAGGTGAAGGAACCTCGTCTGGCCTGGCTCTACAACGCCGGTCAGCGCCGTGTGCGTCGCGCCCCGCAGGTGTCCTACGACGGTCCAGGCACCGCCGCGGACGGCCTGCGCACCTCCGACAACTTCGACCTGTACAACGGTTCTCCAGATCGCTACGAGTGGAAGCTCAACGGCAAGAAAGAGATCTATATCCCGTACAACAGCTACAAGCTGGATTCGCCAAGCCTGAAGTACGAGCAGATCGTCAAGGCCGGTCACATCAACCAGGACCTGACCCGCTACGAGCTGCACCGTGTCTGGCATGTGACCGCGACCCTGAAGTCCGGTGAGCGCCACATATACGCCAAGCGTGATTTCTTCATCGACGAAGATACCTGGCAAGCGGCGCAAATCGACCACTACGACGGCCGTGGTTCGTTGTGGCGTGTGGCCGAAGCCCATGCTCAGTACTACTACGACAAGCAAGTACCCTGGTATACCGTGGAAACCCTGTATGACCTGCAGTCGGGCCGTTACCTGGCGCTGGGGATGAAGAACGAGGAGAAACAATCCTACGACTTCAACTACAGCGCTTCGGAAAGCGATTTCACCCCCGCTGCACTGCGCCAGGCAGGTGTGCGCTAAACGCGTGAACCTGGTCTGAAAGGAACCGGCCGAAAGGCCGGTTTTTTTTGCTCCGTGGTTGCTCCATTCGCTGCGCTTGCGCGCACGCGGCGGATAGGCTAATTGGATGCGCAGGGGCCGATGGGCAGGCAGGCGTGGACATCGGCTAGCACACGCCCTAGTCTGCTGGACTTCGACTGCCGCTCATTCTTGCAAGAACCGGGTAATGACTGACCTATCCAGTATGCACCGCTTGAGTAATGCCCCTGGCCTAGACGCCGAGGGTCGCTTCTTTCGTCCTCCCTTGCCTGCTGGTTATGTGCCGCGCCCTCGGCTGTGCGTGCGGCTGGAAGCGGGTTTGGACGGGCGCTTGCTGCTGGTCAGCGCACCCGCCGGGTTCGGCAAAAGCTCACTGGCCATCGAGTTCTGCGAACGCCTGCCCAGTCAGTGGCGTAGCCTATGGCTGGGATTGAGCGCTCGCGACAGTGACCCGGGACGTTTCCTCGAGCGGCTGCTCGGCGGCTTGCAACCGTACTTTCCTGGGGTGGGCGAAGACGCCTTGGGTTTGCTGAAAATGCGCCAGCGCCACCAGCCCTTTGCCTTCGAGGAGTGGCTTGACGGTTTGCTCGATGAGTTGGCGGTTCGCCTGGATCCCTTGAGGCCGCTGCTGCTGGTGGTGGACGACTACCACTTGGCCCAGGGCGCGGTGTTGGACCGTTGCCTGCAGTTTTTCCTCAACCACCTGCCAAGCGGTCTGGTACTGCTGGTGACCAGCCGGCACCGGCCTGACTGGCACCTGGCGCGGCTGCGCTTGTCACGCCAATTGCTGGAACTGCACGAACAGGACCTGCGCCTGACGGTGTCCGAGATTCGCGAATTGCTCGCCAGCCAGGGTGCAGGGTTGCAAGGCGAAGCGCTGGATTGCCTGGTACAGCGCAGCGAGGGCTGGGTTGCCGGGTTGCGCCTGTGGCTGCTGACGGCAGCGCAAAGCGGCAGCCTCGATCCCCTGGGGCATCATTTACACGGGGCCGAGGGGTTGATCCGCGACTACCTGTTGGAAGAGGTGATCGAGCGACAGCCGGCGGCGGTACAGGCGTTTCTCTACGAAACGGCTTGCCTGGAGCGCTTTTCACCCGCCTTGTGCGATGCCGTGCGCGAGGCCCACGACAGCGCTGCGATCCTGCAGCATTTGCAGGCTCACCAAGTGTTCCTGGTGCCCCTGGATGAACAGGGCCTGTGGTTCCGTTACCATCACCTGTTTTCCGACCTGCTGCGTGCGCGTCCGCCGCTACTGTCGCTGCCCCAGTCCAGCCTGCACCTGCGCGCCTGCCGCTGGTTCAGCGCCCAGGGGTTGCTGGACGAAGCGGTGGATCAAGCCTTGCGGGCCGGCCAACCGGACGTGGCGGCGAGCCTGGTGCAGAACCTGTCCGAGGAGCAGCTGCTGGCGGAGCAGAACGTCGCCATGCTGCTGCGCTGGAAGATGGACCTGCCCGACAGTCTGCTGGCCAGTACGCCGCGGCTGATTCTGCTGTATGGCTGGGCGTTGACGCTGGCCTGCCAGCTGGACGCGGCCGAAGAGTTGGCGGCTCAGCTCAGCCGCTTTTTGCCGGCGCCCAGCGCCCCCGAACAGCAGGCGCTGTTGGCGCAATGGTTGGCCCTGAGTGGCGTGATCGCCCGCGGGCGCGGCCAGCGTGTACGAGCCGAAGCATTTTGCGTCGAAGCCTTGGCGGTATTGCCGCTGGAGCGTTACGGCCAGCGCCTGATGTGCCTGTCGACCCTGGCCAACTTGGCGATCGTGCGCGGTGACCTGTGGCGCGCCCGCGGGCTGAACCGCGAGGCCCTCGAGTTGGCGCAGCGGGTCGGCAATCCATTATTCGAGGCGCTGACCCATTATGATCGGGCGCGTGTGCTGCAGGCTCGTGGCGAGGTGCTGCGCGCCCTGGATGAAGTGCGCCAGGGCCTCGAGCGCTTGCGTGGCCTGGCGCCACAACGCTCCTATGCGGTGCGTGCGCGCCTGACCCTGTACCAAGGTTACCTGCTGACCCAGCGTCTGCAGTCCGAGGACGCGCGGGTGCTGCTGAGCGCGGGCATCACCGAGGCGCGTGCCTGCCGGGACATCAGTCTGTTGATCGGCTATTGCGTGCTGGCCAGCCTGGACGGGCGTGAGGGACGGGTGTCGGAGGCCTTTGCCTTGCTCGCCGAGGCCGAACGATTGATGCATATCTGGGATGTGCCACCGATCTATTACCTGGCCATGATTACCCTGGTCAAATGCGAACTCTGGCTGGCCCAGGGGCAACTTGAACTGTCGGCTGCCTGGCTGGCGCGACTGGCCGAGGCCTACAGCGGAGAGGAGGCCGCCACCGCGCCGGAGTTCCATCCGCAACTGCCGCTGCATATCGAACTCAAACAGGCCGCGTTGGAGCGCCGGCAAGGCCGACTGGTCGAGGCCGAGCGGCGGCTGCGGGCGCTGAGCCAGCGGGCCCAGGCGGCTGGCGGTCAGCTATTGGGCGTGATCGCCCGGGTGCAGTTGACCCTGCTGTTGCGTGACAGTGGCCGCGAGCGCGAAGCCCAACAGCAATTGCACAGTTGCCTGGAGGCCTCCTGTGGCGGGGCCTTACTGGCATTTAATGAGCTGCTGGTGCTGCAGCCGGCCTGGTTGCGCGAGCAGTTGCAGGCGATCCGCGCCTGTCCCCTGCGCGATGCGTTACTGACACTGTTGCCGGAGCCCGGTGCGCAGGACACGCTGGCCATTGCGCCTGCCGAGACCCTCAGCGTGCGTGAACTGGCGGTGCTCGAACAGATCGCCCAGGGCTGTTCCAACCAAGAGATCAGCGAGCGCCTGTTTATCTCCCTGCATACCGTCAAGACCCACGCCCGGCATATCAACAGCAAGCTGGGTGTCGAGCGGCGTACCCAGGCGGTGGCACGGGCCAAGGCCCTGGGGTTATTGCACTGAGGGCAGTGACAGGTCAAGTGCGCCGCTGGCCGAGCCTGTGCGGGCGGGTTGGGTCGCTTGAGCCGATTGGCCGAGCTGGGCCTGGATGTCCGCCTGCAGGACCTGCAGCACCGGCAGCGACTGGCTCAGGCTGGCCCGCACCTCGGCGTAGGGGTGCTCGTTGGCCATCCGGGCAATGCGCGCGAGCAACTCGCCGCGTACCTCGGCGCGCAGATGGACGAACAGCGCCGGCAGCTGCTGACTCAGTTCGGCGCCATACCGTACCAGGTCTTCCCGATTGAACTGGGCCGTCAACATCAGGTAGTCGAGGGCGCTGGCGGTCAGCATCGCGGCGGCGGCCTTGGTGTCCTGCAGCCCCTGCAGGCGCACCGGATTGCGTTGTTCCTTGGCCGACAGGGTGGTCCAGAATTCCGTGGTCAGGGTGAACAGCACCGCCTGCTGGCGCAACGAATGGGTCATCAATCCCAGCGCCTCGGCGCCATAGGGCTGCACGGCGGCGCGGAAATTAAAATACAGACGCATCAAATCCTTGAGCCGGAACAGCACCTCGCGGGCCTCGTTCTGGCGCTCTTCAAGGGGGGCATAGATATTCAGCTGACCGCGAAAGTTCTCTTCGCTGACCAGGCGTTGGTAGATCGGCCCGGTGAATTCGCCGCTGCGCCGCGGCAACGCATCAGCCTGGTCGCTGTCGATTTTCGCCAGGGCGCTGATCAGGTCCTGGTAATCGGCGCTGGTCCAGGGGCGCTGGATATCCGGTATCGGTTGGCCGAGGTAAAACAGCTCGGCGGCCACCAGCGGCGACGCCCGCGTGATCAGCAGCAAAAACACCAGGGACAACCATGGGCGGTGGGACGGGCTGGGCACAATGGGCTCCGAAAGCCAGGAACGTTACCCAGGGTAGCCAGCCGGCGGGCGGGCGTCACCTGCGCCTTGGTTGGGTCGGTGCACCCTTCCTAGGTTGGGGCGCCACCCAGGGGAGGGCGTGCTCTGATAATCCCGTGCGTTTCGACACGAGTCCCGAGGAGCCCGCCATGCCCGCCATCCCCTTGTCACCGCTCCCCCTGGCCGCCGGCGTTGCCCGTTGGGGGTTTGGCGCCTTGCCGCTGCAGCGTCTGAAAGCGCGTTATGCCGGGGTCGAGAGCGGCTCGCGGTTCGTCGAACTGGACGGCTTTTCCCTGCATTACCGGGACGAGGGCGCGCGCGACCTGCCGGTGCTGGTGCTGATCCATGGTGTGGTGTCGTCGCTGCACACCTGGGACGACTGGGTGACGATTCTGGGGGGACAGTACCGCATCATCCGCTTCGATGTTCCTGGGTTCGGCCTGACCGGCCCGGCGCGGGACGGCCGTTACACGGCCGAGCGCATGCTCGCGGTACTGGTCCAGTTGCTCGACTACCTGGGCGTCGAGCAGGCCGACCTGGTCGGCAACTCACTGGGCGGCTACATCGCCTGGAATTTTGCCCTGCTGCAACCGCAGCGGGTGCGCAGGCTGGTTCTGATCGACCCGGCGGGTTACCCCATGCAGAAGGTGCCGTGGATGATCGCCGCAGCGCGTTTGCCGGGGGCGGTGTGGGCCACGCCCCTGTGGATGCCGCGTGCGCTGATCGCCCAGGGCATTCGTGAAGTCTACGGCCAGCCGGGGCGGATCAAGGCCGGCGTCGTCGACCGTTATTACGACCTGAGCCGCCGACCCGGCAATCGCGGGGCAATGATGGCGATCTTTCGCGAATTGCTGCGGGTCAATGCCGGGCACCTGCACGAAACGCCGGCCCGGGTGGCGGCGTTGCGCAGCCCGACCCTGTTGTTGTGGGGCGAATGCGACCGCTGGATATCGCCCCAGCACGTGCCGTTGTGGCAACGCGACCTGCCGGGTATCCAGGTCCGGGTCTACCCGGGTGTCGGCCATGTCCCGATGGAAGAGATCCCTCAGCGCAGCGCGGAAGATACCTTGCGCTTTCTGCGCAGCTGATCCACGCGCCCGTTGCCGCGACGGCTACAGGGCCGTCGCGTGGGTCGGTCAGCCAGCAGCGACCGGGTCGAACTCCTCGCGGGTGCTCTGCAGCAGTGCCAGGTTGTCGTGTTGCCAGGGGTGGAAACCCTCCTGGAAAAAATCCCGGTAGGGGCCGACCAGGCCACGGAAAAAGCCCTGCTTGCCCCACAGCCAGCGCAGGCCGTCGCGCCAGACCTGCCAGTTCCACAACAAGCCGTCTTCCTTGAGCATCAGGATCAGGCCGCGGCTGGTGTCCAGCAGAAAGAACCAGGTGCCCAGGCGCATGGCACGGTGCAGCATGCGCCGATCGCCGCAGACCTGATTGAACACGTCGAAGGCCACCGCCTTGTGTTCGGTTTCCTCCAGGGCGTGCCAGCGCCACAGCCGTTGCAGCGTCGGGTGCGCGCCCTGCAGATGGCGGGGCTCGCGCAGCAGGGCGTCGGCCATGATCGCGGTGATATGTTCCAGCGCCACGGTGGCGGCCAATTGGCGTTGTCCAGAGAATTTTTTCTGGGTGTAGCGAATCCGTCCCTGGGCGCGGCGCTCCAGCGGCGTGATGGCGTACCCCAGATCGCGCAGGCGCGCGCTGTAGGCCAGGTGTTCGCGGCTGTGGTGCCCCTCCTGGCCGATAAAGCCGCTGATCTGGGCCTTGAGCACGGGGTCCTCGATCCGGTCGCGGAACTGGCGCACCGAGTCGATGAAAAAACGCTCGCCGTCGGGAAACAGCACCGACATCGCGTTGAACAGGTGGGTCTTGAAGGCATCGCCGCCGTGCCAGTGGCGGGGCAGCGGATCGGGTAGCTGGAAGTCCAGGTGACGTGGACGAATCTGCAAACCGAAGGGGGTGCTACTGGCCATGGGGAATCTCCCGGGGGCACGCGGTGGAGGAGGGTGGCGCGTATCAGGCGGCACGCGGTTGAGGCTCGAACTCGGCGCGGTACTGGTAGACCAGGTGCAGGTTGTCATGCTGCCAGGGATGGAAATCGCTCCGGTAGAAATCCAGGTACTGCCCCACCAGCTTGCGGTAGATGCCGTTTTTGCCCCAGAGCCAGGTCAGGCCGTCGCGCCAGACCCGCCAGTTCCACAGCAGGCCATCGCGCTTGAGCATATGGGTCAGGCCCTTGAGCGTGTCGAGGGTGAAGAACAGCGTGCTCTGGATAATGGCGCGACGGCGTAGCCATTTGCTGCCGGAGATGACCTGGAATACGTCGAAGGCCACCGCCTTGTGCTCGGTTTCCTCCAGCGCATGCCAGCGCCACAGCCGCGCCAGGCTCGGGTCGGCGCCGTCCAGCCAATTGGCGTCTGTCAGCAGGGCGTGGGCCATGATCGCGGTCAGGTGTTCCACCGCGCAGGTGGCGGCCAGTTGCAGCTGGGGCGACAGGTGCTTTTGCACAAAGGCCAGGCGACGCTTGAGACCCCGCTCAAGGTAGTCCACGTCGTACCCCAGGTCGCGCAAGCGCTGGCTGTACTCCAGGTGCTCACGGCTGTGATGGGCTTCCTGGCCGATAAAACCGCGGATCTGCTCCTTGAGCAGCGGGTCGTCGATGCGCTCGCGGTGCAGGCGCACCGAGTCGATAAAGAAGCGCTCGCCGTCAGGGAACAGCACGGACATGGCATTGAACAGGTGGGTCTTGAAGGCATCGCCGCTGTGCCAATGACGCGGCAACGGTTGCGCCAGGTCAAAGTCCAGCTGACGGGGGCGAATCTCCAAACCGGGAGGGGTGGTGCTGCTCATGGGACGCTCCGTGGGACTGAATGGAACCATGGTCCACTATGGTCTTGTGGGACTTTGTAGGACAAGGTTATCTTCTGCCAATAATTCGGTCATATCCGGCCATTTTTTCGGCCTGCTCAAGGTGCACTGCCATGAAATCCTCCCGTACCTTGACGGCCGAGCGGGTGCCACTCGCCTATGCCGCCGCATTGCTGGACCTGGCTGAGAGCCTGGGAGCGTCGCGTGACCAACTGCTGGCCGACGCCGGAATCGATGCGCGGCTGCTCGGCAGCCCCAGCGGCCGGATGTCCTTTGTCGATTTCCGGCTGTTAGCCAGTACTGTATTGCTGCATTGCCAGGAACCGGCGCTTGGACTGTTGCTGGGACAGCGATTGAATGTTTCGACCCATGGCATCCTAGGTTATGCGGTGCTCGCCAGCGCCAACCTGGGGGAGGCCCTGCGCTTTGCGTTGACCTACTACCGGGTGCTGGGCCTAGCCTTCGAACTGGAGTTGGTGGAGGTTGGTGACGCCGTGGAGGTGCGCGCGATCGAGACCCTGCCGCTGGGTCCGCTCGGCCGTTTTGCCGCCGAGTGCCTGATGGCGAGCCTGCACGGCATCGCGGCGTTCCTGTTGGGTGAGCCGCTGCAGCGGGCGCGCCTGGGTTTTATGCATGCCGCACCGGAGTATGTGGGGCGTTATGCGCAGGTCTTCGCCGTGCCAGTGCTGTTCGAGCAGCCCTTTCATTTTTTCGGTCTGCCCAAGCGTTATCTGGAACGGCCAATGGCACTGGCCAATCCGGCCACCGTGCAGATGTGCGAGCAGCAATGCGAGGCACTGCTGGTCAGCCTGGACCTGCCCGACGGGCTATTGACGCGCTTGCGTCGGCTGCTGTTGGCCCGTCCCGGTGATTTTCCGGACATGGACAGTGCCGCCCAGGCGCTACACACCAGCAGTCGCACCCTGCGCCGGCACTTGGCGCAGTTGGGTACCCGTTACCAGGCGGTGCGCGATGAGGTACGCAAGCGTCTGGCGCTGCAGTACCTGACGACGACGCACCTACCGTTGTTCGAAATCGCGGCCCTGCTTGGTTTCAGCGATGCGTCGAACTTTCGTCGGGCTTTCAAGCTCTGGACGGGCAAGGTGCCGCGGGAATACCGCGAAGGCCGCCGCTGACGAAGGGGCCACTGCCCGTCAGCTCAGGGTATTGGTGGCCATGCACGCAGACATACAGTTTCAGTGGCGATTGCGAGAGTAAACCACCTGCTGCAGGTGGGTGTCTGGAGTATCCATATCGGCTGACCTGGCAGGCACGTATGGGCGCTGCTTATCGTTCGACTTTGGCCAGTGCGTCTCCTTTCGTTAAGTAATAGGCAGCGAATACCAAAAACTTAAAGATAAATGCCAGACCGAAACATAGTATGCGCTCAGGTATAAATTAAGCTGAGTATTTTGGGGTGTCTGCATTGAATTATCTGGTCTGTTCATTGGCCGCTGTAGTGGCGCTCTCCTGCGCGTGGGGGAATGCGGCCGAAATTACGTTGGATGGGTCTGGTGTCTCGCAGGGCTATGCTGCGGGATGCAAGCCCGCAATCTTAACTGATTACATGGAGACGGGTAGCTGGAACGCCAGAAGGATTGAACCCAGGGATTGCGCCAAGGTTAAAATTCTTACGCCTATTTTTTCCTGGGTCATGCCCCCAGACCTGGCGCCCTCGAGTCAGATGACCTTGACTGTGCAAGGCGCGAACAATACGACCTTGACCTATTCCAGTGCGACGCCGCGGCTCTTGCTACCGCAGCAGCTGGCCGTAGGTTCTTATACGTGGACTGTCACCTATAGCCGGCGTAACGGCGAAGTCGTCAGCAGTCAGCCGCGACGCTTCGCCATCACCAAACGCAATGCCATGATCATTCCGGGCGGTGTGGAGTTTGCTGATAAAGTCGCGGTAAGGGGGCACCCACGGGCGGTGCCGGTTCAGAAAAACGCCCAGGCAATTGCGCGGCTGGCGGCGGCTGGTGACCTGGGAGTTTCCTACGCTGCCTATATCGTTCGTGCGGATGCTTACCTCACTAAAGGTATCCCCGCTGCGCCCAGGGAGCATGTTCGTGCCGATTTCCCTAATGATACTGAATACAACAATTGGCTGCGGGTATTGAAGGAGAGCAGCGCCGAGGAAACGCTTGCCATTCAAACCCTGGGTTACGCCGCACACTTCACCGGCGACCGAAAATATATCCGGCCGGGTATTGATCGGTTGCTCGCCTTGGCCGGCTGGCGGTCGGACGGCGCGACCAGTGAAGCCATCCAGGATCAGGCCAATAGAGAAATATACCTGGGTTTGGCCAGCGGCTATGATTTGTTTCTACTGAGTCTGACGGAGGAACAAAAAAACCGGATTGCCCTGGCATTCAATACGCGTGTCACGCAAACGCTAAACAGGTTTCCCAGGCTCAATACCGTCCCGTATGAGTCGCATTTGCTCACGGGTATTAAATACAGTACGGAAGCCCTGATGTATGTCATTGGCGATCGGCAGCACTTTCCCGCAGCCAAGGCGCAGTTGGCATTGGCTTGGGAGGCTTTGATCACCACCTCCGGTACTTGGGCGGGCAGCAGTGATGGAGCATTTGGCAACGGTGATCACTATGGCTGGATGGCGATGCTGTCGCTCAGTCGTTTGATGGCCGTGGTGAAATTGACCGCCGGTGTGAACTTGTCCGATTTGCCGGCCATGGGCAAGACAGGACTCACTCAAATTGCGCTTACGCCTATCGGAGCTCGCCTTCGCGGTCAGTTTGGTGATAGCACCGAGGTCGAGTCCAATTACTGGGCGTATTCTTACGATGAATTTCGCTTGCTCGCCAGTGTCACTGGCAATCCGTTATATGAGACATATTGGCGCCAATTCAAGGATAATTTAAACTCCGCCAGACCCATGTTGCCCTACCACTACTTACTCCTCGGGTTGGCGCCAGCCGCCGCCCCGGCGTTAGCCGTCGATCCGGCGTTTCCCAATTCTTATGTCTTTGACGATGCGGGCATCGTGGCCATGCATTCGAAAACAACCGATCCGAACCGGAGCAGTGTATTTTTTCGTTCAAGTCGTCTAGGTAGCTATAATCACTCCCATGCGGACAACAATGCTTTCACTTTTGTTTCAGAGGGGAGAGCCATGTTGATTAGTGGTGGTTATTATCCCGCATATGGTACGAAGCATCAGCGTTATGTAACCCGGGCCACTCGCTTTAAAAATGCACTTACATTCGATGGCGGCCTTGGTCAGGCAGAGCCTGTCGTTGACCCGAGAAATCCAAATGCCCCGGGGGCTCCGGTGCACAGTATGGATGCCCGGGGTAAATTGATTAATTTTCAGGACGACGAGAACTGGGTCGTCGCCAGCGGCGATGCCGCTCTGGCGTATCGGCGTAAGGTGAATGAAAAGAGCTGGTCGCCGTTGCTGAGTAAGGCCTATCGGACGGTGGCTTACAATCGCCGCGAAGGTCTTGTGGTTGTCTATGACTATGCCAAAAGCGATACCAAACGGAAGTGGGAGCTCAATTTTCAGGTGTTGAATAAACCCAGTTGGGCTGGATCCAAGACGCTCGTGATTGTCAACGGGCCCGCTACGGCCTGTATCAATGTATATACCGCGAAAAGTGCGCCAGGTACTTATTCCGAAACAAGCGGATTTCCTGTCGCTGCTGCTGATCCAGTGGATTTGCTTCGCTATCCGGATCAGTTCCAGGTTCGTTTTGCCGTGGGGACCGCCACCGAGGAGTTCACCGCGGTCACCGTTATTCGAGAAAACTGTCAGCCGCTGATCGCCGCCCCCGAAATTAGTTTCAATGGTGCCGAGGCGCTCGTGAAGATCAATAAGGGCTCTTTGAGCGCCAACCAGGGGGCGATTCGGATCGCCTATTGATGAATGCCCTAGGGGCTGCAATGTCGAGGCTATCTGCCCTCTGGTCTGTCAAGGTGCCTTGCTTTGTGAGTGAGCGCCGACAAGCGATGCGCTCTCCGCACAGGTGACTAGCCAGGGTGTGGGTGTCGTCGATTACGGGCGGGTGTGCTCTTTGTCGTAGTCACTGGGGTTCCGGCATTGCCAGCGCCAGGCGTCCTCGAGCAGGCGGGGCTGGCCGTATTGCGCCTGCCAGCCAAGCTCGCGCCGAGTCTTGCTCGGGTCTGCCCAGCAGTGGGCAATGTCCCCGGTTCGCCGTGGCACCACTTTGCGTGGCAAGGCGTGACCGATTACCGCCTCGAATGCCGCGAGCGTTTCCAGCATCGAGTAGCCACGGCCCATCCCCGCTGTGGCTCTGCAGCAGATGCGGTGCGCTCAGATGCCCTTTGGCCAAATCGACCAGGTGGATCTAGTCGCGAATGCCGGTGCCGTCCGGGGTCGGATAATCCGCGCCGTAGATGCTCAGTTGCGGGAGACGGCCAACGGCGACTTGCAACATGTAAGGCAGCAGGTTGTGCCATTGGGGTCTTCGCCGATTTGCCCCGAGGGGTGAGCACCGAGGGGGTTGAAGTAACGCAGCAAAGCGATCGACCAGCGCGGATCGGCACGGGCCAGGTCGCGAAAGAGGTTTTCCGCGGTCAATTTGGATTACCCCTAGGGGCTGCTCGGAATGCGGGTAGGACTGTCTTCGTGGGCAGGTGTGCTCGCCGATTCGCGGTGGCGCCCCAGGAAACCGCGCTGTTCAACCGCAACCCCTGCGACAACATCCGCTACGGGCGACCGGGGGCCCGCGATTTGCTGGACAAGGGTCGTATCCTGGAAGATGGCTCCCCCAGCAGCTGTGTCAGTTGGGCGGTGTCTTCGATTCCTCGTGGCGCTTGCAGAAGAGCAACGGCAAGCGTGGTGGGCGCGGACATCCATCTGAGCGCGATTGAAGCTTGAGGTGCGCTGTGGGTTGGGTTGCTTCTATATAGGTGCGACGGTCAAGAGCTACGTTGACTTCCGATTGGCGCGCTTAGCGGCGATTTGCCAGTCTGTGGAAAATAGGCCTTGACGGCAGTTCTGGCGGGCCTATAATGCGCACCTCTTCCGGCGTGAACCTCTCGGAAAACGGCTTGTAAATCAAGCAGTTAGCTTAAAAAGAGGGGTTGCTAAGCGGTGTAGATCGCGTAGAATGCGG